>NZ_JACOPQ010000001.1 GCF_014287675.1 Lawsonibacter faecis
GAGGAGTGGAAGAAGGGCCTGAGCACCGCCCTCACCATGTACGCCGCCGACCAGAGCGACGCCAACTGGGACGGCGTCAAGTCCGCTTTCGTGGACAACTGGGCTGTCGAGTATCAGCTTACCCACGAGGGTTAATTTCATATTGTGCTGTTTGGTAAAAGGGCGGGCCCCCCGGCAAATCCGGAGCGCGGCATCCCCATCACTTTCACGAAAGGAAGGAACGTTAAAATGAGGCGTTATTTGCGTAAAAGCACAGCCGTCGTCCTCGCGCTCATCCTGTGCCTGTCGAGTATTTTGACCGGCGCGTATGCGGCTGATTCCGCTTCCTCACTCAGCTATGGCGACGTGCCGGAGGGCGTCTGGTACTATGACGCGGTGCAGTTCGTGACCGAGCGGGGCTTTATGGAGGGCTCTGACACCGGAGATTTTCTCCCGGAGACACCCACCACCCGCGGCCAGTTCGCAGCGGTCCTCTATCACATGGAGAACGAACCTGAGGCGGCCGGGCCCGCCGCCTTTACCGACGTCCCCTCCGACGCCTGGTATGCAGCTCCCGTATCGTGGGCCAGCGGCGCGGGTCTCATTCAAGGCGTCGGCGGGGGACAATTCCTGCCGGACGAGCCCATTCACCGGCAGGACCTGATCGTGATGGCCTACCGCTACGCGCAGCATAAGGGCTGCGATGTGACGCGGCAGGCGGATCTGTCTGCATTTCGGGATGCTGGCGAAGTTGCGGATTACGCGCTGACGGCGGTCAGGTGGGCCGTCGCCGAGGGCGTTGTACTTGGCGGCGACGGGCTGCTCAGCCCGGGCAGAGCCATTCAGCGCTGTGAGACGGCGGCTCTCCTGACGAGGCTGGCGGCGCTGCCCGGACTCACCGCTTCCTCAAAGCCAACCCGCCCGTCCAGACCTTCCTACAATCCCACCCCCGTCTATCCCGACAATCCTGAGGTAAATTTGAATGAATACGGCTTGGCGGAAGATATTGAGGACGGCGCGATCCTCCACGCCTGGTGCTGGAACTTCAATACCATCAAGGAGATGATTCCGCAGATCGCCGCGGCCGGCTTCTCCGCCGTGCAGACCTCCCCCATCAATTCAATCATTGAAGGCGATAACGGCGGACTCCAGATTAGCGGGAAAGGCAAGTGGTATTACCACTATCAGCCCACCGAGTACGAAGAGATAGGCAACTACCAGCTTGGTACCGACGAGGAATTCAGGGAGATGTGCGAAGTCGCCCATCAGTACGGTGTGAAGGTCATAGTCGATCAGGTGCTCAATCACATGACCGCCTCCGAGGGCGCCATTTCGGACAAGATTAAAAACGAGATTGACTGGGGGGACCCGGGGGAGTGGGGCAACCCGGAAAAGCCCTGGACGCACAAGAATACCGGTACCAAGTGGTCGGAAAAGGACCGCTTTGAGGAGACGCAGAACCCTCTAAGCGGCTTGATTGAGTGGAATACCCAAAACGAGAACGTCCAGCAGTACCTCCGCCAGTGGCTGGAGACCTGCGTCGCGGCCGGGGCCGACGGCTTCCGCTATGACGCCGCCAAGCTGATCGAGCTGCCGGACGATATCTCCGTCACATATCCCGAGTATCAGTTCAGCAGCGATTTTTGGCCCACGGTGCTGCAGAATGGAGCCAGCTTCCAGTATGGCGAGGTCCTGCAGGAGGGAGAACCAAACCACATCTACAGCCCGGAATTGACGGGCGGCTACAATGATCAGGACAGCAGCCGCCTGTCGGCCTATCAGAGCCAGACCTTTACCACCGCGGACGGCGAGAAGAAGAACATGAACACCACGCTGTCCTTCTACGGCTTCCGCCTGCGTGACGCCATCAGCAGCGGTCATGTTGACGCCGGCTTCGTCGGCGACATGCTGGTTCCCGAGGGCGCCAGCGCGCAGCGCGCTGTTACCTGGGTGGAGTCCCACGACAACTACTGCAACAACGCAAGCTACAGCGAGCTCAGCGAGCAGCAGGTGATTCAGGCCTGGGCCATCCTGTCCGCCCGCAAGGAGGGTACGCCCCTGTTCTTCAGCCGTCCCAAAAACAGCAGCGCCAGCAATCCTTGGGGCGACAACGCGATCGGTCCGGAGGGCAGCCACTTCTTTATGGACGCTCAGGTCGTGGCGGTCAACTTCTTCCGCAATGAGATGGGCGATCGGGAGGAGTACCTGAGCAACCCCACCGGGTCGGACAAGGTCATCATGATCGAGCGCGGCACCGCCGGCGCCGTCATTGTGAACCTGCTTGACGAGGATCTTGTGCTGGACAAGGTCCCGGTTCAGAGCATGGCGGACGGCGCCTATACCGATCAGGCCTACGGCTCGGCTTTCACGGTGCAGGGCGGCAAGCTCTCCGGCGTCGTCAAGGCCGGCAAGGTCGCGGTGGTCTATGATTCCAAGGTGGACAGCCCCCTGGCGTTTGAGCCGGAGATAACCCTGTCCGTCCCCTCCGGCGATTTCCTGACCGATACGCTGGACGTCTCCGTCTCCGTCAGAGGCGTCGACCGCGCAGCCTATCAGATCGGCGGCGGCGAAGCAAAGCCGGTCGCAAACGGCGACGTGATCACCATTGGCGAGGGCGTACAGGCCGACGAGTCCGTCACACTGACTCTGTCGGGCTACAATGCGGCCGGCGAACTGGTGGCTCAGGCTTCGGCCACCTACACCAAGAGGCTCTACAATGCCGATACCGTTGTCTATATCGAGGATGCCCTGTGCGCGGCAAAGGGCTGGAATCAGGCATATGTTTATATCTGGGTGTCTGTAAACAACGCCAATTTAAGCAATCAGGGCTGGCCCGGCGCCAAGGCCGTGCTCCAGACCGAGGGCGATTGGGCCGGGTACTGGAAATACGTGGTGCCTTATGAACTTGAGAGTATCGCAAATCTTCATGTCATTGTCCATGGAAACACGGGCGGCCAGATTGAGAAAGACGAGATGCTGATCAGCCCGGGGCAAGTGAAGGTTCTGACCGCCGACGAATCGTGGGTCGACGGTGACACGGTGACAAACAAGGCCAAGGTCTATACGAGTCCCGGCGGCGGCACAACCTTTACAGACAGCCTGAGCGTCACCCTGTACGCCCTGAACTGCGCCAGCGCGACCTATCAGCTCGATGGCGGCGCCCCGGTCCCATATACCAGCGGAGAGAGCATCACCATTGGCGACGGTATGGAAAATAACGACACCGCCACCGTTGCCCTGGCGGGCTATGACGCAGACGGACAGAAGGTTGCCCAGGCCAGCGCCACCTATACGAAGCGGATTTATGAGGGAAAAGCCGCAATCTATGTGGACCCCGCGGTAAAGCCGGAGTGGGATGAGATAGCCGTCTATCTCTATGGCTCCAGTCTTAACAACGGTTCCTGGCCCGGATATCAGCTGACTGAGGCGGACATGGAGAACGGGCTCTATGTCTATCCTCTTCCGGAGAATCTCCAGGGCAGCACCTTGACGGTCATCTTCAACAACAACAATCATGGAGAGCAGGTCGAGCACGGCTGGAAAATCGGCCCTGATCAGCGTAAAATCTGGAGGGCGGATGAGAGTGTCAGCTACGGCGTGTGGGAAGACCACGTCATTGAGACCGTCATCTATATCTCGAAGGACTTCTGCGACGGGAAAGCATGGCAGAACGTGAATGCCCATGTCTATAACAACAACAACGCCACCACTACCTGGCCCGGCATCCCGGGCGTGCTCCAGGAGAGCGGCGTATGGGCGGGCTACTATAAGGTTGATGTGCCGGCCGACCGCTTTGAGGATCTGAACGACCTGCGTGTAATCCTGAACAACGGCGACCAGCAGATTGACGTCGGCAGCGGCAATGACGTGGACATCGCCTGGGGCCAGACAAAGGTATTGACCGCCGGCGGCCTCTGGGTCAACGGCTATGAGCTGACGGCTTCCAGCGTCTACGCCACCCCCGGCAGCGGCGCGGAGTTCTACGGGAACACGCTGGACGTGACGCTGCATGCCGAAAATGTGGTAAGCGCCTCCTACAAGATGGGCGAAACCGGCGAGACCGTTCCATATGAGGACGGCGCGGTTATCACCATCGGTCAGGATGCCGCGGACAATGAGACCGTCACCGTCTACCTGGAAGGCACCAATGCAGGCGGCGTCACGGTGACGGACACCGCCGCCTATACCAAGCACTTTGCCGCCGGCGAGGAGGAGCTCAGCGTGCTCTTTATCGGCAACAGCTACACCTACTATAACGACGGCGTCTGGTCCCACTTCCAAAAGCTCGCTTACTCGGCAGGCTACAATGTGAAGGTAGACAGCGTTACCATCGGAAGTCACCATCTGTACGAGTTTGCCAACCCCAGCGAGGCCGACCCCAACGGCGGCCCGCTTGTGGAGAAAAAGCTCAGTACCAACCAGTACGACTATGTCTTCCTGCAGGAGCAGAGTACCTACCCGATTACGAACTATAACGATTTCGCAGACGCCGCTCAGAAGCTTTATGATCGGATTATGCTGCACAACGATGCGTGTAAGGTCATTCTCTATCAGACCTGGGGCCGGGAGAGCGGCAGCTCCAACCTCACGCAGGATGGACGCGGCTGGACCAACGAGACTATGACCCACGATTTGGAGTATGCCTACGCAAAGCTGGGGGAAACCCTGAATGTCCCGGTTTCTCCCGCCGGTACGGCGTTCCATGATGTGTATGCAGACTCCGGCGCGAAAATCGACATGTATGACGCCGACCAGACGCATCCCACGCTGGCCGGTACCTATCTGGCCTCGCTGGTCCATATTGGCACAGTGTTCGGAAAAGAGGCCGTGGAGCGTGCCGTCGGATACACCGCCGGGCTGCCTGAGGAAACGGTGCAACGCCTCAAACAGGCCGCGCTTGACGCGCCGGAGAAGGCCGAGCTTCCGTACCTCTACCTTACGCCTGCCGCGGAGGAGACCATTATCCAGGGCGACAGTCTGACCCTTACGCTGCACGCTGTCAATGTCGCCAATGCCGTCTATCAGATTAACGGCAGTGCGGAAACCCCGTTTGTCCATGGCGATAAAATCGTCATTACCCGCGATGATCTCAGAGATGGGAAGGTAACGGTGACGCTCAAGGGCGAAGACGCCAGCCAAGAACCTGTTGCTCCGGTTGATTTTACCTACTCCACCTCTGCCGTGGAGCACTATTTGGTGCTGGGCTGGTACGCCAAGACAAAGACCTCAGGCCTGGACGAGGATGTCATTGAAGCGTTTGTCTCCGAAATGAAGGCCTATCTCAAGGCCCAGGGCGCGACGGAAGCACAGCTTGCCGATATTGTGGTAAGGGCTTATACCGGAAATGTCGCCGACATGGGTGCCAGTATCAAGGCGGACAACGACGTGGATGTCATGATCGGCGTGGGGGAGAATATCGACGCTCCCACCTCGGCAGGCGGAGCAACCGCCGGGGTCCCGATCATCGAAAAGACCAATGGAATCTACATGGGTACCTCCAAAAAGAACCGCTGGATGGCGAGGCTCACAGAGGACGAAACTGCAGTTGCGGTGTACAATTGGATTAAGGACGCCTACGATACGGCCCCAACTGCGGTGTGAATTCGATAGGCCGGCGCTTAATATGTATCCAAAAAGTCTAAAGAACTGCCCGCAAACGACGCCAAGCGGCGTTTAACGGGAGCTTCATTTGCGACGGGGACGGGTACTTACCCGTCCCCGTCCTCCTATTTTACCCGCCTGCTGTCTGCGCCCCACAGCTCTTCACTCTCAGAGTCCTTTTGCCGGTACTCGTTCGAATACGCCCCTTCACTTCGATACCAGAATAACCACCCCAGCCTGCCCAAGAAGCCCACGTTTGGTAGGGAAGTAGCTTTTTTCGGGGATTTGGTGCGGGCCACTACGCGGAAATACCGGCTAGTTCCGTAAGCGCGATAGTACCGGCAAAGTTATAAACAAGCTCGATTTCCTGTTCCCGTATCGCCCGGCGCGCGAACGACTATCCCGTCTGCAAACTCCCGGAGCATGGCGGGCGTGAGTTCCTCAAAGGTCATGTACTTGTGAACCACCTCCATAAAGCGGCCCACGTTCAACGCCTAGTCCTTCTGCCGCTCCAGCTTCGCGGCCACCTCCCTGACGCTCTCCCGCAGGGACTTTTGTTCGGCCTCGCGGTTCGGGCGGCGGCGTTTCTCCGCCGCCCGAACCGCCGCTATGTAGTCCATGCCGCGCCTCCATCCATTAGAATGATAACAGTATATACGCCGAGACGAACAAAAGCAAGTCATGGTACCGCCGGGCATCTATAATACAAAAAAGGCTGTGAAATCAATGATTTCACAGCCTTTTTGGAGCTACTGAGCGGACTTGAACCGCTGGCCTGCTGATTACGAATATTGGGAGAATTGAAAATAGCCTGCTGACCGGTCCGTTTGGGACTGTTTGGTCGGCTTGGTCGTGCTGTTTGGGACCGCTGTCTCCACTGCCTCCGCCGCCGAATTTCCTGTTTTGGGTCAGCGTTTGGGTCAGGATTTGATAAAGATAAAACTAAGGTTGACAATAGAGAAGTCGACAGTTCGATCCCGTTCAGGTCACAGGGAGTCGGCAAACTCTATGAGTTTGCCGGCTCCCTGTTTGCAGAAATGAAATAAGAACGCTACCCTCTCATCCAAAGTATGAACGGAACCAGCAGACATATTGACTGCTGGTTCCGTTCCGTTTTAATTGCTACATCCTCCATGCTCCACTTTGCTGCTGAAGATCCATCATGTGGCGATAGAGACCGTCCTGCTGGGCAAGCTCGGCTGGTGCGCCGCTCTGGGCGATTTGGCCGCCATCCAGCACCACGATCTTATCCGCGCCGGAGACGGTGCGCATCCGGTGCGCGATGATAAGAACCGTCTTATCGGCAATCAGGCGTGAGAGTGCTTCCTGAATGAGCGTCTCATTCTCTGCGTCCAGGGACGCGGTGGCCTCGTCCAGCAGGATGATGGGGGCATCCTTCAAAAAGGCCCGGGCGATAGAGATGCGCTGCCGCTCGCCGCCGGAGAGCTGTGAGCCGTTTTCACCGATAAAGGTCTCATAGCCTTGGGGCAGCTTCTCCACAAACTCGTCGCAGTGCGCCAGCTTTGCCGCTGCAACCACCTCCGCGTCGCTGGCGTCCTTTTTGCCAATGCGGATATTTTCCAGCACGGAATTGTTAAAGAGCGTCACATCCTGAAACACAATGGAGTATAGGCCCATCAGAACTTCCGGGTCAGTCCGGGAGACGTCCATGCCGCCCACGGTAATCGTTCCACAGGTAATGTCCCAAAACCGGGCGGCCAGCCGGGATACGGTGGTCTTTCCTCCGCCTGAGGGGCCGATGAGAGCCGTCACCTCCCCCTGCTTTGCGGTAAAGGACACATCCCGGAGGACCTGCTCATTTCCGTTGTAGGCAAAGCCCACGTGGTCAAACACAATATCACAGCCTTGATTAGTCAGGCGCTCCGCCCCGGTCTGCACCGGATGGGAGAGGATCTCGTCCATGCGCTGGCACTGGATATTGGTGGAGAGAATGGCGGCCAGGTTTTGCAGGGCCAGCTGCATGGGGTCGTACAGCCGGGAGACCAGCAGCAAAAACATAAAAAAGGTCAGCACGCTCAGCGTGCCATTCGCCAGCAGCAATCCGCCAACCAGCGCCACCGTGGCGATGCCCAGCTTGAGGATCATCTGCGCGGAAACCACAAACACCGCCGTGCCCAGCTCAGAGATGATGGCCCGTTTCTCCACGGCCTTGATCTTGACATCCAGACCGGCCAGATAGGCGTCCTCGGCGTTGTTGGCCTTCAGGTCCCGGACAGATTCCAGGCACTCCTGAATGCCGTCGGCGCAGGCCATCATCGCCGCCATCTGCTTTCGGCTCAGGGCAAGCTGCACCCCGGAGGAGCAGGCGGTAATCAGGAATGCCACGGGCAGCACCCACAGCGCCGCCAGCGCCATGCGCCAGTCAAAGAAAAACAGGCTGACGGCAATGAGCGTGGTGGACACGATGGCCCCCGCCAGCTCGGCAATCCAGTGGGAGGTGGCCGTTTCCAGCTTGGCGCAGTCGGCCATAATGGTGCTGGTCAGGTCGGAGAGGTCCTTCTTGCCGAAAAAGGACAGGGGAAGCTTGCGCAGCCGTTCCGCCAGAGTCACCCGCCGCACGCCGCTCTCCACATAGGTGGAGAGGTAGGTGGCGTTGTACTGCCAATAGGTGGTCACGCCGATGACCACTAGGCACGCAAGGCACCCCGCAAGGTACAGCCCGCCCCGTCCCGCCGACACGCCGCCGGAGAGCAGGTCGGAGACAAACAGATACAGCAGCGATACCGGCAGCATGAGCGAAATGTCGTACACGGTGCAGGCTCCAAAGGCCTTGACCAGATCCTTGGCCCCCTTTTCTGACAGAGCAAACCGGTGACGTAAATAATTAAGCATTCCCCGCACCTACCTTCCACGCAGCGCTGCGGCTGTATTCGTCCCACAGGCGGGCGTAAAGGCCGCCCTGCTCCACCAGCTCTTGGTGTTTTCCGCTGGCATCGATCTTACCGTCCTTTACCACAAAAATGCGGTCTGCGTCGGTGACGGTGGACAGGCGGTGGGCGATCATAATGACGGTTTTCCCTTTGGACAGGGCGGTGAAGGCCGCCTGCACACGGGTTTCGTTGTCTGGATCGGCAAAGGCGGTGGCCTCGTCCAAAATCAGGATAGGGGCATTTTTCAGCATGACCCGCGCGATGGCGATGCGCTGCTGCTCCCCTCCGGAGAGGTAGACGCCGTCCGTACCAATCACCGTATCCATGCCCTGGGGCAGTCCTTCCAGAATGTCGCCGCACTGGGCAAAGCGGAGGGCCTGCTCCACCTCGTCCCGGGTGGCGGTGGGCTTTGCCATGCGGACGTTTTCAAAAATGCTGGTTTTGAGCAGCTTGGCATCCTGAAAGACAAAGGAAACGGTCTCCATACGCTCCGCCTTGGCGATTTCCCGCACATCCACGCCGCCGATGGACACTGTCCCCTCCATCGCATCCCAAAAGCGGGCAACGACGGAGGCCAGCGTGGTTTTGCCTCCGCCGGATGGTCCCACAAGGGCGATGTGCTCGCCGGGCCGGATGGAGAGGCTCACGCCGTCCAGCGCATTTTCCGCTCCGCCGGGGTAACGGAAGCTGACGCCGTTCAGCACGATGGAATTGTCTTTGGGATGCCGGGGGGCGGCCGGTTCGGGCAGAGGCTTCAGCGCCAGCACGCCGTCGATGCGCTCCATTGCGTCGGCTACGATCATTTTATTTTCGCTGGAGAACATGATCTTGGTCAGGGTGACGCTGATGATCGGGGTGATAATAATATAAAACAGCAGATTCAGCAGCAGCTCATCCGTCACGCCCCCAGCCGACAAGACCAGCCCCGCCGCGATCAGCACGGCGAACACGGCGTTGATGGCGGCGGTGTAAAACACCATCGGCAGGCGCATGTCCTTGGTATAGGCGATGACCCAGGTCTCATAATTGTCGATGGCGGCCTTGAAGCGCTTAAAGGAAAAGACCGACTGACCGAAGGTCTTGACCACTGGAATGCCCCGCACATACTCCACCGCCTCGTTGGACATTTGCTCCAGGGCGTTCTGGTACTCCTTCATTTTGTCCTGCATCCGTTTTCCGGTGAGGGAGGCCATGATGGCGAAGGCGATGACCACAGGAATGAGCGACAGGAGCCCCAACCGCCAGTCAAAGACCAGCAGCAGCGCCAGCAGACCCAGCGGGGTCACGTAAGCGCCGCACATATCCGGCAGCTGGTGGGCCAGATAGGTTTCCGTTGCGGCGCTGGATTCGTCTACGATCTTGCGCAGCTTGCCGCTGCCGATAGAATCCATAAAGCCCATGGGCAGGGTGACGATATGGTGCATGGCGGTGGAGCGGATATTGGCCTGTACCCGGAAGGCCGCAATGTGGGAACACATCAGCGCGGCGATGTAGACCAGCATGGACCCGACGGCCAGCCCCACGGCCAGCCAGCCGTTGTGGGCCAGGTCCACCGCCTTTTCAAACTGGGGCTGCACCGCAAGCACCTCTTGAATAATGCGCCAGATACACACGAAGGGCGCTAAGGCCAGCAGGGCGCTGACGGCCGACAAGACCCAGGATGCGATGGTCAGGACCTTGAACGATCCCGCATAGTCCAATAGTTTGGACAGATCTGATTGCTTTTTCAATGGGCCGGTTCCTCCTGTAACGAATTTTTGTTTGCCTCCGAATAAAAAAAGGCGCGAAACTTGCCGATGTTTTCTTCCGTCAGCGGATAGAGATCCAGGACCTTCCCATGCTCCAGATGGAGTATGTGGGTGCAGCAGCGGGCAATCAGCTCCGGGTCGTGGGTGATGATCAGCGTGGTTTCCCTCCCCCGGAGGGAGACGAGGCGCTGCGCAACCTGTTCCATGTGGCGGAAATCGAGGCCGCTGGTCGGCTCGTCAAAGAACAAAATCTTTTTTCCCGCCAGCAGGGCCGAGGCGATGGCCGTTCGCTGCTTCTGCCCTCCGGAGAGGGACATGGGATGACGCGCCGCAAGCCCGGAAAGATCCAGCTCTTCCAGTACGGAGGACGCCGCCCCCGGGGCTTCCGCCTCTATGCCAAGCCGCACCTCCTCCTCCACAGTTTCGCAGAAGAGCTGATGGTTCACGTCCTGCATGACCATGTAGCATATTTTCAAAAGCTGCCGTCGTTTGATCTCTGTGCCGTTTATTCTGACCGTGCCCTTAAAACGCCGCTCCAATCCGCACATACAGCGGGAAAATGTGGACTTCCCCGCGCCGTTATGACCGATCACGGCAATCGCCGCCCCCGCCGGCAGAGAGAGGGCCGGGATATCCAGCGCCATCTGACTGCCATAGGATAAGAAAAAATCCCTCAGCTCTATGGTATCGCAAACAGGCTGGCAGGCCGGAAGCGCCACCTGTGTCGGCGTCAGACCGCGCAATCCGAGCCGGGCCAGCCGCTCGGGAGGGAAGTGAAGCAGGGTTTCCATGGAAATGTCCAATTCCACCTGGCCCTCCCGGAAATAAACTGCCCGGTCGCAGATGCCCCGGAGCCAAGAGAGCCTGTGCTCCGCAATCACGATGGTTTTTCCTTTGGCTTTCCACCGGCGCAGCGTCTGCCTCAAATCCTCGATCGCCTCTACGTCCAGATTAGAGGTGGGCTCGTCCAGAACAAATAGTTCAGGCTCCATAGCTGAAATCCCGGCGCAGGCCACCTTTTGTTTTTCTCCGCCGGAGAGATTGAAAATACTGCGGCCCAACAGAGCCTCCATGCGAAATTCCTTTGCCGCCTGAGCGATACGGGTGCGAACGACCGCTTCCGGAAGCCCCAGGTTTTCGCAGCCAAAAGCCAACTCACTGGTGGTATCCACACAAAAAAACTGGCTGCGCGGATTTTGAAAGACACTGCCCACATGGCGGGCCGTTTCAAAAAGCTCCGTCTGGGAGACCTCCACGCCGTCCACCAACACCTGCCCGGTCAAGGTTCCCTCGTAGTAGTGTGGAATCAGGCCGTTGAGCAGTCGGGTAAGGGTAGTCTTTCCGCAGCCGGACTCCCCACACAGCAACAGGCACTGTCCTCGCGGAATGCTAAGGGACAGGTTCGACAGCGTCCCGTTCTCGCCATTTTCGTACCGAAAACTGACCTCTTTCAGTTCAACCATTCCGTCACCTCACCAGAGGCCCGCGGCACTCAGTGCCAGCGCCCCATAGGGGAGCAGGCAGAGCGCCGCAAAAATCGTGTCCTGAACATGGAAGCCGATCTCACATACGTTTGTGCGCCGCACGTTGCCGCCCAGCCCCCGGGTCAGGGCGGCGGCGGACAGCTCCTCGCCGATCTTCACCGAGCAGGTCATCAGCGGAACCATTCGATATTCCACTATTTTCCCCGCGTGTCTGCCCCCAAGGGCGATTCCCCGCATCTTCATGGCGGCGTTGATGGACGAAAACTCATCCGCCACGGTTGGAAAAAAGCGAAACATCACGGACAGAGGGATAATGATGATCTCACTGAGATGCAGCCGCAGCATGGCGGCGGTAAACTCGCTGACCGTCGTGGTGGATACCACGTAGGCCCCCATCATCAAGCTGGGCAGAGAACGGGTCAGAATGCCGCGGGTTCCCAGCAGGATGAAATAGACAGGGCCGCTGAGCAACGGCCCCGCCAGACGAAAGGCCGATTCAGCCAGTATATATACGGCGGCGGCAATGAGCGCCGCTTTGTAGGCGCGGGCCGACAGCAGAAGAATCACGGGCAGCAGGCTGAGCGCATAGGGCAAAAAGCTCATCTGCCGGCTCCCGGCGCCGCCCAAAACGAAGGTCGCCATGGTGATCAGCAGCAGCAGCTTTGTGCGGGGGTCCAGCACCAGACCACGGCGCTCCACGTCGGCTTGTAAAATCCGCCCCTGCATCAGGCAATGCCCGCCTTTACAAAATGCTTTTTCAGCAGCGCCTTGCCAGCCACGCCGCCGATCAACCCGCCTGCAAAGGCGCTTGCCAGCAGGATGGGACACATCCACATGGGCATCAGCGCGGTCATGGCGTCAATATACGCCTGACCAAACTCCTGCCGGGTGGAGAAGTATTTTTCGATGTTTATGAAAAAGGGAATGTAATTGCCCCAGACCCAAATGCTAAAGATTCCGCTGGTCAAAATCGCCTTGGCACCGCTGCGATAGCCGCCGCTTTTATAGCACAGCTCCGCCAGTCCGCCGGTAATCAGCCCCACAAGCAGCGCGTAGTATCCCATACCGGTGAGCAGCATCAAAAGACCCATGAGAATACTCATGATCCAAATCATGCCGAACCTTTTTACCTTGGTTAAAAACAGCATGAACGGTATGCCGCCCAAAATCGGAACCAGTATGCACATCAGCACCATCAGTATGGGGATATACCCCAGCATGGCCACCGCAAACACCACTACAAAGTAGATCGCGGTGAAGATACCGACATTGATCAGGTCTTTGCCTTTTAATTTTTCGTGTTTCATGTGTTACCTCCGTGTTTCTGCCTCGCACGTTCTTTTCGTTAGCTTCCGCTAACTATCAATCAAAAAGAAACGCCGTCCGGCGTGAAATTTCTTTCCTATTCTACGACAAAACGCGGCCCCCCTCCACTCCGTTTGGGCGGCGAAGGCTCCAAACAGGCAGCGATTTCGGAGGTAGAACCCGGTGGGACAACCGGGTGACGCATCATTCAGTCAGGAGAATTCGCACTTCCCATTCGATACTCACGCGGGGAGACGCCCAGTACATCCCGGAAGGCTTTGGCAAACTTACTGCCATTGTCATAGCCGTGATGTCCGGCAATTTCTATCACCCGCAGCTTCGTCTGGCGGAGCATCCGCGCCGCTGAGAGCATCTTTTGCTCGCGGATATAGGTGTAGACGGAAACGCCGTACACACCGCGAAAGCTGGCCTTGAGCTGCGTCTCCGACACGCCGAAATGCTCAGACAGACAGGTGATGGTGATGTGCCGATTCATGTGCCGGAGGAGATACTCGGCCACTCGCTTGGCCAGCTGCACCTGAGAGGCTGAATAGCCCTGTGGTTTTTGGGCGTCCTGCGTAGAAAGCCCGCTCAGAAACAGCAGAAGCTCCATCACCTTTACCTTGAAATATCCCACTCGGATGCGCTCCGGCACGGTATAGAGTTCGGAAAAAATATGCTCCAGGGAGGGAGATTTTCGCAGCACAAACAAATTCCTGGAAGTGCAAAACTTTTCCGCCAGCGCCTCGGGGCGCACATCCACTCCGTCCAAAATGCAGGAGAGGCACCGTGGCGCTTGCTCTACATCCAGCATGACTGTGATACCGTGATAGTGGTTCTGTGGAAATAGCATTTCCAGCCCCACGTCGTCCTTGCCGTGAACGGAGATGTCGCCGGGGGCGAGGTAAAAGAACTGATCGCCCATTTGGCATTCTCCCCGCCCCTCCCGGCAGTGTTCGATCTCAATGACATTGCCCATGGGCCGGGATACATCCGTGGCACAGCGCCGGGCATGGACGTCATTGTAGATGAGCCGGATGCCGGGAAAAACGGCATAGCTGGTCATGACAACTTCGCCCTCCTGATCCGACAGGCGATATATGGTGCAGTTATCCCCACGATTCATAATTTCGACTTGACTGCCATAGAGTACTTTTTCTTCCTTCGTGGCATCCATAGCCCAGCCCTCTTTTCCTCATAAATTTCCCGATACATTCTGTATTTGTTTCTCTGGTCTATCTCATTCACATTAGTTAGTATATGCTAACTTCCGAGGAAAGAAAAACCGCATCGTCTGCGGTTTTCCCTGGCTCCGCTTGGCAGAATGGGCATGATAGCCATATTTTATAATCGGCGGGTTCGTTTTGTCAACTGGGGATTATCGTTTGCTTGTGCTCAAGTGATAGCACCTATGTTAAGGCGGGGGAAACAGTATAAGCTGTTCCCCCGCCCCTTTGCTGCCCAATTGACTAAAATAAGCTGAGCAAATGTACAGAACAGAGAAAAACCGAGAAAGCAGAAGTTTTTTCGCTCAACCCTCTGTTTCAACGGGTAAATAAGTAAGGGGGGGGGTTCAGGCATCCATTTTCGTCAATCTGGCTAAACCAGACCCATCCATTATGTGCAAGAAGCAGAAAGGAGCTGGAATATGAAATTATTTTTTGTGCAACCCCCGGTTCCAACGGGTAAGTAAGTGAGGGGCCTTTTCTCTGTCATTTAAAACAGGAGGTGCACATGAAGGAACCATTTGTCATGCTGTCAAAAAAGACGTTTGATTATCATCTGCCGCCCATCCCATTCGCGGTCTACTGCTACCTGCTGTGCTGCCGCAACAAGCAGAAGGGCTGCTACCCCAGCCGGCGGACCATCTCCAAAGCCTGTGGGATCTCAGACAGCTCCGTGGGACGGGCCATCCGGGAGTTGGAGAACGCGGGGCTGGTCCGGGTAACGCACAACTTCGGGGACGGCCGCCAGCGCAACAACTCCTACGAGCTGCTCTCTCTGGAGGCTGACACCCCACCCCCTGTCACAGAGCGATAGGATAAAACAAAACAAATAAGGAAGGAATACTTAATACAGAGAAAAGACAAACAGCACCGTGGAGGCACAGCGCCCCGCGCAGCCGCCCATGCGGCCCCGTGTGCCCCTTTCTGGGGCTGGGCGGCCCCGTACCCCTCCACCGGCCAAGAGCGCAACACAGGGCCTTTGTGGCGGGACTCCCGCGCATCCCAACCCGCAACCCAGCGCAGCGGTTGCGGTTGGGAGAGGAGGAGCAAGAGAGCGGTGTGAGAAATGGCCGGAGGCCGTTTTGAACGAAGCGGACAATACTGACAAACTAAACCACGAACCAATGCAATGGTCGTGGTTTGGAGAGGAGGAGCGACGGAGTGAGCGAGCTTTCGTGCTTGCACGGAAGCGAGGGATACGCAGTCTGCAGCGAGGTGACACCCCCGGTCGAAAATGGTGCAGGATAAAGCGAGGGGGTCGCAAGCGCCCCCCTCGCGGACCACACCGCCCCGCAACGCGGGGCGGGACAAGGGCTTGCGGGGATTGGGGCGCGGGGATCATAGGTGGTCGGTTTGGCTCACTTCGGGGGTCATGGGTGGCCTGATGTCAAGATAATCGCCCTCAAACCCGCATGAAATCAGGATTCCTGAGATGCACCCCCGGGGTGCACCTCGGGGATCACACGCAAACAGGAGGATGTATGAAAGAAGTCAAGTACAAGAGCTACGACGAGCTGCCCCTGACGCTCTCCGTGCCGGAGGTGGCCGCTGTTCTGGGCATCAGCCGGGCGGGAGCATATGAGCTGGCCCGGAGCAAGGGCTTTCCTTCTCTGTCCATAGGCTCCCGCATCATCGTTCCAAAGGACAAATTCATCGCCTGGATCGAGACGCAGTGCACCGGGGGCAAATGATAACTTTTTGATAACTCTCCGCTGTTGGGGTGGCTATCGCCGCCCCCAAGTGGTATGGTGTGTTGCTGCAAAGGAGGCGATCAAATGCCAAAGAAACGGGCAAATGGCGAGGGCAGCATCCGCAAGCGCTCGGACGGGCGCTGGGAGGGCCGCTACACCGCGGGGCATGAGCCGGAGAGCGGGAGGCCCATTTACAAAAACGTCCTGGGCAAGACCCAGGCGGAGGTCAAGGAAAAGCTGAGGCAGGCCATTGAGGCGTGCCGGGACCTGGACGTGACGCGCTCCGGGGCCTACACGGTGGAGGAGTGGCTGAACACCTGGTACGAGCTGTACTCCAAGCCCTACGTCCGGGAGAGCACGGCGCAGTATTACAAGCGCTTCATCGACCTGCACATCGGACCGGCCATCGGAGACATCCCCCTGGGCAAGCTGACCGCCAGGGACATTCAGAAGCTGTACAACGACCTGCAGGACCACGGCAGGATCAGGGCCGCCCAGAAGTCGAAGCAGCCGGGCCTCAGCAGCGCCTCGGTGCGCGGCGTGCACATGCTGCTCCACAACTGCCTGGACCGGGCGGTGAAGGAGCGGCTGATCCTGCGCAACCCCACCGAGGACTGCCGCATCCCCAAGCTGGAGAAAAAGGAGATGCACATTCTCAGGCCGGAGCACATCGGCGCCTACCTGAAAGCCGCCCAGGCCCGGGACGCCCTGCCCATGTTCTACCTGGCTCTCACCTCCGGGGTGCGCAAGGGGGAGCTGGTAGCGCTGCTCTGGAGCGACGTGGACACGGAGCGCTGTACCGTCTCGGTCTCCAAGCAGGCCACGGTGAGCGGCGGGGAGATCAAGGTCACCCGGCCCAAGACCGCCACCTCCGTGCGCCGGGTCTCCGTCCCGAAGCAGACGGTCGAGCTGCTCATCCAGGAGCACGGCAGGCACCCGGACAACCCCTACCTGTTCCCCTCGCCCAAGACGGGCGGGATGTACTACCCGGACTCGGTGGTGAAGCTCCACAAGAAAATTTTGAAGGACGCCGGGCTGGAGCCCATCCGGCTCCACGACCTCCGGCACACCTTCGCCACCCTGGCCCTCCAGAGCGGCGTGGACGTAAAGACGGTCTCCAGCATGCTGGGGCACTACGACGCGGGCTTCACCCTCTCCACCTACGCCCACGCCACGGAGCGGATGCAGGAGGAGGCCGCGGAGAAGATGGGCAGCCTGATGAGCCAGGTGATGTAGCCCGAAGAAGCAAAGCGCCGGACGGCCCTGATCAAAAGAGCTGCCCGGTGCTTTTCGGTGCTTTCCCCGTATGGGTCAGGGCTTGGGTCCGGGGCGAAGAAGCGATGATACCGCCACGGGGCGGACCGGCTCCGGCAAGGTCCCGGAAAATGGGTCAACTTTAAAATCCATAACAAAAAGGCTGGAAAATCATTGATTTTCCAGCCTTTTTGGAGCTACCGGTCGGATTTGAACCGACGACCTGCTGATTACGAATCAGCTGCTCTACCCCTGAGCCACGGTAGCATATTCACTTTTGCGCCCATTCGGAGAGCTGGGCTGAGAATTACGAATCAGCTGCTCTACCAACTGAGCTACAGTAGCATATATGAGAGAGCGGGGACGCCGCTTTCTGTTTTAGATTGTCACCGGGGACGCTTCGGTTCCATTTTTACTATCGCTGCTTGGCCTACCCTACCTGCAATCTGGGACCTGCGCATTGCGAGTGCGCTGCTCTACCCCTGAGCCACGGCAGCATATACCAACGAGCGAACCGTCTGCCTTCTTCAAATCCGCCTTGACGATAAAATATAATAGCACATTTCGTGGGTTTCGTCAATCTCTCTTTCCCCACAGCCATAAATTCTTCAGCAGCTTATGCGCAGCGCTCGATTACCATTTGTATAATAAAAATATTTTTGCGAGAGAACCTGCATCATATTCGGTCCCGTCACCCGTCTCCAAAAATCTGTTGAAACAAACGTTTCTGCCCCAGGTTTTCAAACCAGCAATGAATATGTATATTTCGACATTTATAATGGGCAAATATAAATCCAGCTTTTACCTTCCAATTAACATAAATATCTTTTGTAACACTGTCTACAAAGAGTTATGCACATTTTCCACCGCTTTTTCCACACCCATTAACCCCTTGGTGTCTCATATGTTTTCCACTTTTCCACACAATTGTCCACAGCCCTCAACCGGAACTAACCCCATCTTGCACTTTTTCATTTTAATTTACATAATATTATTTTGCAGCGGTTCTGCGTCCTTCCATCCTCCCTCCGTCAATCACAACCGCGTCTCGGTTCGCCATCATAAATATCAGGGGATTATTTAAAAAGGTAATTTTTTTATGATATGGTAAAATAAGAGCGGCAGGTGTGAAAGCAGGAGGATATAAGGGACGGCTGCAAATGCTAAATAAAGCGTTAGGTACAGTAGGAACCAGGTGGGCAGCAAGACGTTTGAGGGAACGCACGTTCCGCCGGAAGCGGAAAATGCCGTTGGAGGATCTGCCGGTATGCACGCTGTCCAAGCATTGACAGACGGTGGAAATGGATCTGCGCAGATAGGCGTAGGAGCGGAGAGCGAGAGCTGCGGGGATTGCGAAGCAGGACTATCTTCACAGGACAAACGGCTGAATCCCGAGGTGTTCCTTTATTTAAACCAAGCTTAACTGCAGGGCTTCTATGGAAGCCTGGGTGAGGCGCGCCTCTGGAAGGCCGTCTGGCACCGGCGCTGGGTGGGAGCAAAGCGGAAGTCCCCAATTCGCGGGAAAAACGGAAGGAGTTCCGGCAGTGCGGCAACCAGCATACCAAAGGCGGCCCGGTACGCGCCCAGGTCAGCTGTATTTATGACATGCTGAAGACCCTGCCTCGTGAGAGGCAGGGTCTTCAGCGTCTGTCTGTCAAAGAAGTCCCTCGGGGCTTCTTTGACAGACAACTGTATTTGTATTATGGATATTCATTTGATTCCGTCGTCTGCAAATGACGGAGCTCTCGTAAGGCTTGCTCTGCGGAGGGGTTTTTTCAGTCTGATGCGGAAGGGTGCATGTATCTGCAGGGCGGAGCTTTCTCACCACCGCAGCGTTGAAAGCCGCCGCACAGGTTGACGCCGCGATCCACTCCCCGCCTCAATTCTCCAGCAGCTCCGCCTCCCCGCAGTCCTCCGGCCCGCCCCCGCCGTAGTAGCAGGGCAGCTCCCGCAGGAAGGTTCTCGCGGCGGGCGTGAGCATCCGGTTCTTGTGGTAAACGAGGTAGAACTCCCGCTCCAGCAGGGGACTATCGTAGTCAAAAGCCAGTATGCTGCCGGCGGCGGCGTACTCCTCCGCCGCCAGCCCGGAGACAATGGCGATGCCCAGGCCGTTCTTCACCGCCTGCAGGATGCTCTCGGTGCTCTCCAATTGGGCGGAGAGCTCCAGCCGCCTGGGGTCGAGGCCGATGCCCCGCAGGAACTCGTCCCCCTGCCGCCGGGTGCCCGATCCCGGCTCCCGCACTAAAAACGGCCCGGCCCCGAGCACCTCGTAGGGCATCACGCCCCCCAGGGCCTGATATTCCGGCGTGTTGGCCGTGGCGATGACCAGCCGCTCCGTGAGGAAAGGGACGCATTCGCACCCCGGCTTGTCCACCGGCGCGCCCACGATGCCAAGCTCGGCGCTCCCCTCCATGAGCCGCTGGACCACCAGGGCGCTGTCCCCCTGGTAGATCTGGAAGAACACCCTGGGCCACCGGACCCGAAAACGTGCGAGCACCCGGGGCAGCAGGTACTGGGACGGCACGGTGGAGGCAGCGATGGGCAGCGCGCCCCGGACCTCGCTGGCGGCGCTGCGCACCTCCCGTTCGGCCCGCTCGCACAGCCCCAGAATCTGGGCCGCGTAGTTATAGAGGACCTGCCCCGCGGGGGTCAGCGCCACGCTCCGGGTGGAGCGCATCACCACCTTCACCCCCAGGTCGTCCTCCAGCGCCGCCAAGTGGGCGCTCACGGTGGGCTGGGTAAGATAGAGGGCCTCCGCCGCCCGGGAAAAGCTCTTCAGCTTCGCCACCTGGACGAAAACCTCCAACTGTTTTAACTGCATATGGCTCAACCTCTCCGCAGACAATGCTCCCGCGAGCAAAGAGATGTTTGCAGGGCCGCCCCTCCGCCCCTGTCGGCTCGCTGTCCCGGAAGGGGCGTCAAGCCCTGTGCTGCATCCCTCTTGGCTCCCCGGCCACAGGTGCGTTTTGAGGCCGGCCGCCGTGCTGCGGCGGCTCTCAGGCCGTGATGCACTGCCAGCACGGCCGACCGTGGGGCCCTTCCCCCGGGATTCCCGCTTCCCATCCAGTCCGCTTTTCCTCATTATACACCACTTATTGTTTTTTTCTATATCTTTTATCGTAATCATTGAAAAACAAAATTTCAGTTTTTCCAGCCTATGGGCTACAATCAATACAGCATCCGTGTGTGCTGCACAAAGGTATATTAAGGAGGAGATCATTTGAAAAGCAAAGAGAGGCTCTGGATGATCGGCGCCGGTCTGGCGGTGGGCGTCATCGCAGTCGTCCTGGTGGTCCTGGGCAACCCTGCCAACATGGGCTTCTGCATCGCCTGCTTCCTGCGGGACATCGCCGGCGGCGTGGGCCTGCACCGGGCCGGCGTGGTTCAGTACATCCGTCCCGAGATCATCGGCCTGGTTCTGGGCGCCATGGTGATGGCCCTGGCCGGCAGGGAGTTTCAGGTCCGGGGCGGATCGTCCCCGGTTATCCGCTTCGTGCTGGGCTTCTGCGTCATGGTGGGCGCCCTCATGTTCCTGGGCTGCCCGCTGCGGATGGTCCTGCGTCTGGGCGGCGGCGACCTGAACGCTCTGGTTGGTCTGGTCGGCTTCGCCCTGGGCATCTTCGCGGGCACCCTGTTCCTGAAAAAGGGCTTCTCCCTCAAGAAGTCCCAGCCTCAGAGCAAGGTGGAGGGCTACGCCATGCCCGCTATCACCGTCGCCCTGCTGGTGCTGGTGCTGGCGGCCCCCGCCTTCCTCTTCTTTTCCAGCGAGGGACCCGGCTCCCAGCACGCCCCCATCGTCGCCGCCCTGGCCGCCGGCCTCATTGTGGGCGCCCTGGCCCAGAAGACCCGCCTGTGTATGGTGGGCGGCATCCGGGATGCGCTTTTGTTCAAGGACTTTCATCTGCTCACCGGCTTCATCGCCATCTTTGTGGCTGTCCTCGCCGGCAACCTGATTCTCAAATTCTCCGGCGTGAACCCCGCCGCCTTCACCCTCAGCTTCGCCGGCCAGAGCGTGGCCCATACCGACGGCCTGTGGAATTTCCTGGGCATGACTCTGGTGGGCCTCGCCTCCGTCATGCTGGGCGGCTGCCCCCTGCGGCAGCTCATCCTCTCCGGCAGCGGCAACAGCGACTCCACTGTCGCCGTACTGGGCATGGTAGTGGGCGCGGCCTTCTGCCACAACTTCGGTCTGGCGTCCTCCGGCACCGGACCCACCTTCAACGGCCAGGTGGCCGTCGTCATCGGTCTGGTGGTGGTGGCCGCCATCGGCGTGGGCAACCTCAACAGGAAAGCTGCATAGTACATCGTAACGCCTCCTGACAGGGGCGGCAAATATGATACCGAGGTGATTTAGTATGAACCAGATCGACGCCCGCGGCTTCTCCTGTCCGGAGCCCGTGCTCATGACCAAAAAGGCCCTTCAGGATCTGGGCAAACCTCTCACCGTCCTGGTGGACAGCCCCACTCCCCTCCAGAACATCACCCGCTTCGCCCGGAACGCGGGCCACAAGGTGGACAGCCGCCCCCTCGGGGACGACTTTGAGCTGGTCATCTCCTGATGGACCAGATCGCAACCTTTCACACACATTTCGGCGCCCTCAGCTTTCATCGGCGGCTCGCCGCCTTGGGGGACGCCCCGGTGATGATGCCCGTGCCGCGAAAGCTCTCCGCCTCCTGCGGAACCTGCGTCCGCTTCACCCTCCCCTTCTCGGAGGAAATCATGGCCGACGAGGACCTGGACGGGGTCTACGCAGCGGAGAACGGCGGCTACCGCCTTCTCTTTCAGGCCGACGAGTAACCCGCGTTCCGGTTATGGGAAGCCTGTCCCCATCGACTCCCGCCCCCTGCAGGGTGCGGCTTACCGGGCGGGCCGTGGCCCCCTCCGTGCCGCCCGGCATCAAGAAACCCGCGGCATAATGCCGCGGGTTTCTCTTACCCCAAAATCCTCCCCGCCAGTTCCCCGATGGCCCGGGCGGCGGGTATGTATGCAATGGGCAGGAAAATGGCGGGCAGCATGTTCCCCACCCGGATTTTCTCCTTGGGCAGCCCCAGCATATTCAGCGCGATGCCCACGATAATCGTCCCGCCCACGGCGCTCATCTCGGTCACCACCGCCGGGTCCATCCCCTGTCCCGCCAGGGCGAAAATCAGCGTCAGCCCACCCTCGTAAATCAGCAGCGGCACCGCCGAGAACGCCACGCCCACGCCCATGGCTGCGGCGAAGGTGATGGAGGTCACGCCGTCGATGACCGACTTTGAAACCAGAATATCGTATTTCCCCAGCATCCCCGCCTCCATGGAGCCGTTAATCGCCATCGCCCCCACACAGAAAAGGACGGAGGCAGTGACGAACCCCTCCACAAAGCGGCTGTTCCCGCCGCCCCGCACCAGCTTACGCCGCAGCAGCTCCCCCAGGCCGTCCATCCGCTTCTCGATGTTCAGCAGCTCCCCCAGCAGCGTGCCGGCCACCATGCATAAAATGACGCAGAGGGTGTTTTGGGTGCCGATCATGCTGGATACGCCGATGCCCAGCACACACAGCCCCAGGGCAGAGGTGATAGCCTTTGCAAACCGGGCGCTGATTCTGTTTTTAAAAAGCAGTCCAAGGGCGCTGCCCAGCAGCACCAGGGCCACGTTGATGAAGGTCCCTGTCATTGCATCCACACACTTTCGCACTTTGCATCAGTAAAAGATATAATACTCCCTCCGGCCCTGTTTGTCAAAGTAAAAAGCAGCCTCCGCCTTCGCAAGCCGAGTGGGCCCGCGCCGAAATCCTTCGCAGGGGCGGCAGAAGGCCTCCCCCCGTGAAAGGGACCGGCGGCGGGATCCGGCTGGGGAACCCTCTGCGGAAGCTCCCTTTTACCACAACCCTGTCCCCCTTCCGCACCGCCTGCCCTTTCAGCCCGTCCCCCACTCATGTCCCCCCCGTCCCCTGAATATAGTCTTAGGGGATCTCTTCAAACCGGCGAAACGCCCACGGCCGGACAAAAACCGCGCCCCTTGTCATTCTGCCGGTTTGAAGGGTCTCCCTATCAGGCTTTTACTTTACGAGGGGGCGCGCCATTTGAAACTCAATCGTTCATCCATGCTTTACGGCACTCTGGTTCTGACGGGCACCAGCATTGTCTCCCAGCTGCTGGGGTTTATCTACCGCATCTTTCTCTCCCGCCTCATCGGCGCGGAGGTGATGGGCCTTTATCAGCTCATCATGCCGGTCTACTCGGTCATTATGTCCCTCACCGCCGTGGGGCTTACGGTCGCTATGTCCAACCTCTCCGCCGAGTATCACGCCCTGCATAACCGGAGAGCCATTACGCAGCTTCTCCGCCGCTGCCTGGGGGCCTTTCTGATTTTATTCGCCCTGGTGGCCGGGGTTACCGTCTTGCTGTACGATCCCATCTCGGTCTACTTTCTGGGGGACGCGCGTACCCAGTTGGGCCTCCTGCTGCTTCTGCCCTGCATCCTCCTCACCGGCATTGAGAATCTCCACAAGCACTACTTTTACGGCACGGGCAACATCCGCCCTCCCGCCGCCGTGGAGCTCACCGAGCAGTTCATCCGCACCGGGGCGGTCCTGGGCCTGCTGGTCCTCTTCCTCCCACAGAACGCGGAGCGCACCGTGGCCCTCATCGTGGTGGGCATGTGCGTGTCCGAGCTCTTCTCCTCCGTCACCCTGGTTCTCCTATTTCAGCGGCATATGCGCAGGGCGGACGGTCTCCCCGGCGCCGGGGAGGGCAGCCGCCACCTGAACCACCGCATTCTGGTCATCGCGGCGCCCATCGCCGCCACCTCGCTGCTGGGCAATCTCATGGGCTCAGCCAACGCCGTCCTCATTCCCCAGCGTCTGGTGGCCGCGGGGATGGACGTCTCCCAGGCCATGAGCTCCTTCGGCGTTCTCTGCGGTATGACGGTTCCCATGCTCTACCTGCCCACCGCCTTCATTGGCGCCCTGGGTCTGGTGCTGGTGCCCAAGCTGGCCCGGAGCACCGCCCTGGGACGGAAGGAGGAGGTCTGCCGCCGCATCCACAAGTCCCTTCTCGCCACCTCGGTCATCACCATGCCCGCCATGGCCCTCCTGGTGGTGCTGGGACCCACCATCGGCGTCTACCTCTTCCGGGAGCCCACGGTGGGAGAGTACATCATCCCCCTCTCCATCAGCGTGCTTCTCTCCTGCTACCAGTCCGTCCTGGCGGGCAGCCTCAACGGCGTGGGAAAGCAGTCCTCCGCCGCCGTCATCTCCCTGGTCTGCGGCGCGGTCCAGCTGGCCTGCACCTTTTTCCTGATGGGCCTGCCCGGTGTGGGGCTGAAGGGCTACGTGGCGGGAGTGCTGGTCACGTCCGTGCTGGGCGTCCTTCTCTGCTGGCTGCGGGTGCACAGGGCCACCGGCCTCAAGGCCCAGCTTTTCCAGTGGTGTACCGCCCCCGCCCTCGCGTCCCTCCTCATGGGCCTGGTGGTCAACCTACTCTTCCGCGTCCTGATGGACAGCGGTATGGACGGCGTCCCGGCCTGCCTGTGCTGTATCGTCTTCGGCGGCGTGCTCTACCTGATCGCCCTCTCCGTTCAGGGCGTCCGGCCCACCCGGCTGTTCCGCCTGCCGCAGTAGGGATGTCGGCCCCGGCGGCCCCCTCTATAACGCTTTTCTGACAATTCTCCCCGAACCCTGTCAAAACGCCCCGCCCCGTGGTATGATAGAAGACACAAACTACCCGGGTGGTGAACTGTTTCCATGCCTGCCGCAATCTATGAGCGGCCCCGCCGCACCAGGCGCCGGGGCGTGCCGCCCCTCCTGATCTTCGCCGTTGTTTTCTTCTGCCTGGCCGTCCTGGCCCGGCTGTTTCTCCCCGTATTTCTTCCCTCCCAGCCGCCCGAACCGGTGAACCCCCTGCCCGACGCGGTTCCCGACTGGGTGGAACAGGCCCTCCTGCCAGTCAACGACTACTCCCGCCCCGGCACCTGGCTGGACGCGGTGAACGGCGTGGTCGTCCACTACACCGGCAATCCCGGCACCACCGCCATGCAGAACCGTAACTATTTCGCAGGCCTGGCCGAGACGCAGGAGACCTCCGCCTCCAGCAATTTCATCATCGGGCTGGACGGCGAGGCCCTCCTCTGCGTCCCGGTGAACGAGGTGGCCTACGCCTCCAGCCAGCGCAATTCCGACACGCTCTCCATCGAGGTATGCCATCCGGATGAGACCGGCGCCTTCAACGCCGCCAGCTATGAGACGCTGGTCAGGCTGGTCCAGTGGGCTGTGGATACCTACGGCCTGGAGCGGGACCAGATCATCCGCCACTACGATGTGACGGGCAAGGAGTGCCCCCTCTACTATGTCCGCAATCCCGATGCCTGGGAGGAATTCCTGGATCGGCTTGCCTTCCCCTCCTGAGCCGCCCGCCGCCGCGCCTCACGCGCTCCGCAGACGTCCCTCAGGGGTCCGCCGCCCGTGTTTCCCTCCTTTTACATCAAAGACGCCGCCTGTCTCCCGACAGGCGGCGTCTCCTATTCGTCTCCCTCCGGCTCGGAGGTCCATCCCCTCACCCGGTCCCGCCCGCGAAAGACCAGTCCCTGGTCCCGCAGATAGTAGGCGTCCTCGTCCGGGTAGATGCAGACGTCTCCGGTCTCCACCGTACCCACGTCCAGAATCTCCATAGGTCCCGTCCCGGTATTCACAAAGCAGTGGGCATTTTCCACTCCGCAGGGCTTTGCGAAAAAGTCTCCGGCCTTCACCCTCCGCTCCCCATCCCGGGTGCGCAGAGTTCCCTCCCCCTTCAATACCAGAAAAAACTCCTCCTGCGCCGTGTGGGCATGGAATTTAGACCCCTGAGCCCCCGGGGCAAGCGTGTCGATGGCGGCGTAAAGCTTCCGGCTCCCCGACGCAGCCCCGAGCTGCCGGACGGACCCGCCGGGGTATTCCTCCCGGTGCTCCTCCGGGAACTGCTCCAGACCCAGTATCCTCATGTTATCTCCTCCCTGTTTACCAGCGCGCCCAGCAGTCCCTCAAACTGCACCCCCTCCAGTATGGGGGTACCCAGCTCCAGCGTCCTGCGGACAGCCCCGCGCACAAACTCCACCGCGCACTCTGCCGCGTTTCTCAGCTCCCCGCCCCGCAGCAGGGCGCCCAGCAGCACGCTGGCGAAGAGGTCCCCCGTGCCGGGATACTGTCCCTCCTCCCTCCGGCTCATTGCAATGCAGGTCCTTCCGGTCTCCCGGTCCAGGCAGGCTGCGCCCACCTGTCCCTCCCCGGCGGATACCCCGGTGATGACTACCGAGCGCTTTCCCTCCAGACTCAGCCGCTCCAGGGTGCGCCTCACCTGGTCGGGCCCCGGCGAGGCGCAGTATGGCTCGTCCAGCAGCAGCGCAGCCTCAGTCAGATTGGGCGTGATGAGATCCGCCCTGTCGCAGAGCGACTTCATCTTCTCGCACATCTCACCCGTGTAGGTGCGGTACGCCCTGCCATGATCCCCCATCACCGGGTCCACCAGTACCAGAGTTCCCGCCTGCCGGAACCGACCGATAAATTCCCCCAGCAGGCCGATCTGCTCCGCCGAGCTGAGAAAGCCGCTGTAGATGGCATCCAGCGCCACGCCCAGCTCAACCCAGTGCTCCGCAGTCCGCGGCAGCTGTCCGGTCATGTCCAGAAAGGACGCCCGCTCCGAGGCTGGAAACCCCGTGTGGGCCGAGAGGTAGGCCGTGGGCACCGGGCAGCACTGGCAGCCCATGGCCCCCAACACAGGAAGGGCCACAGTGAGCGAGCACCGGCCGAAGCCGGTCAGGTCGTGTACGGCGGCCACCTTGGGCGCAGCATTCATTTCGGTCACATCCTTAATCCATGTCTGGGCTGGGCCAAATGCAGTTGGCTATTGGATCTTATTATACCGGCTTTCCAGCCGTACTTCAATTGACTTTTTCCGGCCGGGATGCTAAAATACCACCAGCCGCCTGTTCGCGGGTATGGTGGAATTGGCAGACACGCCAGATTTAGGTTCTGGTGGGCAACCGTGCAGGTTCAAGTCCTGTTACCCGCACTAAATGAGAAGACCGTCGACTTTTGTCGGCGGTCTTTTGCTATGTCTATGTTCATGTAGCTTTGCAAGACGTTTAAAGCAGTAAAGGCCGCCGACATAAGTCGGCGGCCTTTTGCTATGCCTGTATTCATGCAGATTTGCAGGACGTTGAAAACAGTAACGTCCTATAATTACACGCGAAAGCAAAGTTGAGTGACAGGATTAAGTTTTGGCGATATAATTATGATAAGAAAAAAGGGGGGATTGGTTTGTTAGATAATCTTATTCTTGCATACCGTAGCAAATATTACGATTGGAACTTAAAAGAAACTGCTGAGTTTTATAAGAAGAATAAAAAAATCCTTTGGGGACTTATTATTTTTATTCTCATTGCAATAGCTTCTATAATATACAGTCTGATTAGCCACACCAGTGTATTAATGCTTGTTCTTATGTTAATAGAACTAATTTTAGGAGTTGCTAGTGACCGACTGATTGTAAAGCGTCATCGGCAGTTTATTTCTACAAAGAAAGAACATATAAACAATGTAACATTATTTTTGAAAACTGCAATTCCTGGTAAAGATTTGTTTTCTAAAAAGCAAGTTGAAGAATTGATAGATCGTTTATCAATTCGTATAGATACTGGTGCTCCATTCAATAAGTTCAAATCGGATCTCCGCAATTTTGGAAAAGTTATTATTTTTCCGATTATTACATACATTGCAGGAATATACACTGCAAATGTCAGTGAGCTTGAATTTATGGTAGTTTTAGCTTGGGCTATTAGCATCATTCTCATAATTGGCTTGGGCTATGCAATGTGGGGCATGCTTTCTCAGGGACTACAAAAAATCACTTGCCGAAATTACGATGCGGCAATAGCGTTGAAAGAAGATTTGCTAGATATTAAGCTGCTGTTTTTTGTGAACGATAAGTAACATTTAAAATACAGCTTGCCGATTGCCTCTAAACCATTGATATGACTGGGTTTTTCCAAGTCCAATAATTGCACTCCGACCAAGTTGGAAGCTACATTTTGGCCTTGCGATGCAGGGCTGAAATGTAGCTTATACTTTTGAATAAATCTTTATGATATACTGATTTATTCCCCTGCGCAAATTTTGATTGACATCCCCTGTTCTCTCATGGTACACTACCAAAACTCTGCCCAATATGGACGCAGCCTCACGTCCCGCTCCTGCGAACCCATCCGTTGCGGAATCAACAGGAGGAATTATTTGATCAAACATTGGAAGCGCAAATTCGTCATTCTCTGGGTGGGCCAGGCGGCCTCCCTCCTCACCAGCAGCGTCTCCCAGTACGCGCTGGTCTGGTACCTCAACGACATGACCGCTTCGGCGGCGGTCCTGTCCATGTCCATGCTGGCGGCCATGCTGCCCCAGGGCGTTCTGTCCCTGTTCACCGGCTCCTTCGCCGACCGCTTTGACCGCCGTGCCATCATGGTAATCGCCGACGGCGCCATCGGCGTGGTCTCCCTGGGCCTGGCCCTCTTCGCCGCAAGCGGCAGTCTCCCTGTTTGGCCCATCATGGCCGCCCTGGCCCTGCGGAGCGTGGGCGGCGCGTTTCACGCCCCCTGTCTCCAGGCGGTCACCCCTTTGCTGGCGCCCCCCGAGCTTCTCGGCAAATGCGCCGGCTGGAGCCAGGGCATCCAGACTGTCTCCTTCCTGGTCTCCCCGGCCCTGGCCGCCGTTCTGTACGCCAATTTCCCCCTCCACTGGGTCATCCTCATCGACACCCTGGGCGCCGCTTTCGCCATTCTGGGCCTGCTGGCGGCCCGTCTCCCTGTGCTGAAGGTGGGCGGCGGGCAGCAGAAGCTGCGCATCTGGCAGGACACCAGGGAGGGCTTCGCCATTCTGCGCTCCAAGCGCTGGCTTTGGGAGCTGTGCCTCCTCTGTGCCCTGTTCTGTGTGGCCTTCATGCCCGTGGGCGCGCTCTTTCCCCTGATGACCACCCAATACTACGGCGGCGGAACCGACGCCGTCGCCCTGGTGGAGACCCTCTTCTCCGCCGGTATGCTGGCCGGATCGGTGATTCTGGGCGTCTGGGGCGGCACCAGGAACAAGATGGTCACCATGACCGCCGCCATCCTGGGTATGGGCGTGTTTCTGGTGGCGTGCGGCCTGCTGCCCTCCACCGCCTTCTGGGTCTTCGCGGTGCTCTCCGCCCTCATGGGGCTGTCCAGCCCCTTCTTCAACTCCCTCTTCATGGCCCTTTTGCAGGAGAAGGTGGAGCCGGAGTACCTGGGCCGGGTACTGGGTCTCTCCAACGCCATTATGACCCTGGCCTCCCCCATCGGCCTGGTGGCCACCGCCCTCTTTGCAGGCAGGACGGGGATTACCGTGTGGTTTCTGGCGGCCGGGCTTGTGACTCTGGCTGTCGGCGCGCTGGCAATTCTTCTGCCGTCGGTGCGCAACTGCGATAAATAGGTGAACAACAGCCAAGCGCTGCCCCAGAAGAACAGGGGCAGCGCTTTTTTAATCCAATATGGCCATTACATCGTAAATTGTAATCAGGGGTGATTGCACTGCATTTTAAAGTATTTCAGAGCTTCGCCAGGGCGATGTAAAACAAGTCGGAACCGCTGACTTGCAATATTCAATTTCGTCATCCCACTATGATGCAGGAAAACGCAACCGCTTCTCCCAGCGCGTCGTACATGGCGATAGAACCGCCCACTGCCGGAAGCGCGACGGCGAAGGGCTGGTCTGGGTCCACCTCAATCACAGTGACCACGCCCTCGCTGCTCATGAGCTCAACGCGCGCCACCCGCTGCGCGTTGAGCGACAGGATGGCGGAACCGTTCCCGCCAAACTCCAGCAGCTCAATGCCGCCCTCCGAAATCCCCTCCCGGGCGCCGCCCATGTGGAAGTGGTAACCCGGGTCCAAAGCGCTCTCCTCCCGCAGGTATACGGCGCAGGTATGGCCCCCGCGGCTCTCATCGTAGAAGAGCAGTGCGGCCACACCGCTGTCCACGGACTCCGATACGCTCCAGGCCGCATCGATTTTTTGCCTCTCCCGCGCATCACGCTCCAGCTCACCGGCGCTCACGCCGCGCCCGGCCAGCAGTCCCAGCCCCAGCGCTACCGCCGCTGCGGCTGCAATCCCATAGAGAAGATACCTGGTTCGCCTGCGCATAAGTCCTCCTTTGTGTGCCGGAGACGTCGGCGCGAGACCGCCGCGCCCGGCCTTCCCTACTCCTCCCCGGCCTGAATCCGCTCCAGGAAGGGGATCTCCCGGATGTGCTCCACCAGCAGCCGTTCCGGCGCGGTGAGTTTCTCCTCTCCGGGGTGAATGATGTAAAAATGGACCGGCAGGGAGAAATTCCGAATGGACATTGGCTTGACCTGCCCCCTGCGCACCCGGTAGTGGTTTACCACCGACACCCACGGAAAAACCGCCACCGCCCTGTCCCTGGCCACCTGCTCCAGCAGAATGTCCTTGTCGTGGGTGTAGCAGGGGTAGTCCTGGGCGAAGAAGTCCCGGTAATAGGCCTTGGTGATGGACCCGTAGGGGTCCGGGTACCGGGCAATCGTCAGCCCCTTCAAGTCGTCAAACTCCAGCAGCTCCTTCTGTGCCAGCGGATTTTTGGTACTGATCATCACCTGAAACGGGTCCTCGAAGAGAAAATCCAGCTTCCAGCCGTTCTTTTCACAGAAGGGCGCGTACTCGGAGTACTTGGCGGGTATCACGCCGATCAGCCCCACGTTGAATTTCCCCTGCTGGATGTCGGCCAGAACGGTATCGTCCCCGCTGGCGAAGCAGCACAGGTGATAGTCCCCGCCCGCGTTCTCCACCGCCGCCTCGATGAGAGGCAGCAGGTTCCGGGTCACCGACGTAAACCCCAGGTTCACGTTGCCCCCCTCCTCCGCCCCCACCTGGGAGAACTTGTCCCAGCCCCGGATGATGGAGAGGACCATCTGGGCCTCCTCGAAAAACTTCTCCCCCGCCGCCGTCAGGGTCATGCCCTGCTTGGACCGGCGGAAGATGGTAAAGTCCAGCTCCCGCTCCAGGCTGTTGAGGGACTCGCTCAGGGCGGGCTGGGTCACAAACAGGTTGGCCGCCGCCCTGGTCATGGAGTGGCACTTAGCAATTTCCGTCACATATTCCAGCTGCTCCAGGCGCATGACGCTCCGCCCCTTCCCGGGGCCCCGGAGGGGCCCGCAGTTCGTGATTCCGGCATCGGAAATCCGGCTGCCCCCGGAGCGTGATTTCCTACGCCAGGTTACTGAACAGTATACCCTTTTTTGTCGAAGATTGCAAAGGCCCCGGCAGAACTTCCGTCCGAAATTGTATTAAAAACCGCCGGCGCGCCCGTAAAGGCACCCCGGCGGTTTTTAATTCCTTTTCCTGTCAATTCTCTTCCTGGAACTTGCGGTAAGGCCCAATCCCCTTTTCCGCCTTGCAGCGGTGGAATTCCTCCCGGCAGCGCTCGGCCAGGCCCGGCTCTATCAGCGCGTCGTACATGGCCTGGGACATCAGCTTGGCGGCGTAGACCGCGGCCTTCTCGCCGATGCTGGTGCCCGACGCCGCCACCACGCTCCAGTGGTGTCCCGGCGTGCCCTTCACCCGGCCCGGCCCCCGCACCTGGAGGGTTGGCACGATATGGCTCACGTCCCCCACGTCGGAGGACCCGGCGATGTAGATGGGCTTCGGCGGATGGGCAGCGGTCGGCAGCAGCGCCTCGTTATCCCCGGGCGCAGCCTTCCCGGTGGTATTCTCATAGACCTCCCGGGCGAAGCGGTACTCCTCCTCCGTATAGGCGATGGGCTCCACCTCCCCCACCGCCCGGTAGCAGAACTCGTTGAGCACGTGGTTGGGGAGGGACCCGTAGCAGTGACTCTTTACGCGGCGCTTCATGGTGGTCCCGGTCATCAGGGCCGCCCCCTCCGCCACGGCGGTGACCCGCTCCAGAATCTCGTCGCTCCCCGCGTCGTTTGACCGCACCAAATACCGCACGGCGGCGTACTCGGGCACCACGTTGGGGGCCGTCCCGGCGGAGAGATAGCTGTGGTGGACCTTGCAGTCCTCGGTGATGTGCTCGCGCAGGTACTGCACGCCCACGCTCATCAGCTCGGCCGCGTCCAGGGCGCTCCGGCCCGCCCAGGGCTGCATGGCTGCGTGGGCGGACTTCCCGAAGAACTCGAAGGTCACATCAGTCGATGCGGCGGACACCATGTCGTCAAAGCTGGGGGCCATATCGCAGGGGTGCCATGCGAAGCAGAGGTCCAGCTCGTCGAAATACCCCTCCGCCGCCATGCGCACCTTGCCCTGGAGGCTCTCCTCGGCAGGTGTGGCCATAAACACCAGCGTTCCGCCCAGCCCCTCGGCCTCCATGGCGCTCTTGAGGGCGGAGGCCGCCGCCACGGCGCAGGAGATAATTTGGCAGTGCCCGCAGCCATGGCCCGGCCCCTCAAGGGGCGCCTTGTGGGAGACGCAGTCCTGCCCCAGGCCGGGCAGGGCATCGTACTCGCCCAGGATGGCAATAACCGGCCTGCCGCTGCCGTACCGCGCCACGATGGCGTTGGGCTCGCCGCCGTCCCCCATCAGGGAGAAGCACTCCGGCGCAAAGCCCTGCTCCCGCAGGAAGGCCGCCGTCTCGGCGCAGGCGTAGTGCTCGTTCAGGGCGGTCTCGGGCCGCGCCCAAATCCGGTGCTCCAGGGCCCTGACCTGCGCCTCATGCCGCTCAAACCAGCCGCTCAAATATTCGTTCATCTTGTCCTCCTCCAAAAATAGACGCGGGGCGGCGGTATTTGCACCGCCGCCCCCGCCTGATTAGTAAGTAATGTTCCTGGTGGACAGCGCCAGGATGGCGTCGAACCCGGTCCGGGTGGCGTGGTAGAGGTTGCTGGGCTTCACGCAGTCGCCCACGGGGATCACGTCGAAGGCCGTGCCCCGGAAGGCGTCCCGCTCGGCGGCCTTGGGCTTCATCCCGGCGGTGAGAACCACCGTGTCGGCGGGAATCAGCTCTTCCTTCCCGTCCGGTCCGGCCACCCGGACGCCCCCGGGGGTAATCTCCACGCAGCGGGTCTCGGTGCGGGTGGTCACCCGCTCGGCGATGTGGGTGGTCTCGTCCAGATACATGGCGGTGTTGATGTCGTAGTCATGCTCCAGGAAGTGGAGGGTAGTAATCCGCTCGGTAAAGGTGCTGTCCGCAGCCAGCATGTCGGTCATCTCAATGAGGTCCACCTGATGGCCGTCCCGGCCCAGCTCCAGGGCGGTCTCGCAGCCGATCATACCCCCGCCCACGATGACCACCTTACGGCCCACCCTGTCCAGATTGGCCCTCACGTCCACGCCGAAGATGACGTTGGGCCCGTCCACGCCGGGGATGGGCGGCTTGGCGGGCTCCGCGCCCACGGCCACGATCACCGCGTCCACCAGATCCTTTTTCACCTGCTCGGGAGTGGCGGCGGTGTTCAGCCGCACGTCGATGGCGGATTTCTTCACCTGGCGGACCAGGTAATCCCTGAAGTTGGCCAGGTCCTGCTTGAAGTCAATGCCGTCGGCCAGCTTGAGCTGTCCGCCCAGGCGGTCGGACTTCTCGTAGAGCACCACCTCATACCCCTGGCGGACGCCCTCCAGGGCGGCCTGCATCCCGGCGGGGCCGCCGCCGACCACGGCAATTTTCTTGTGGACCCCGTTGCGGGGGAAGTGGGGCATCATCCAGGGCCGGCCGTGCATGGGGTTCACGGAGCACTCGATGTGCCGGGTGGATTTCTTGAAGTCCTGGAGGATGACCTTTGCGTTGGAGTTGGTGCGCCCGGCTCCCACGTCGGTGCAGCGCAGGCACTTGATACAGGGGCGTATGTCGTCCGCCCGGCCCGCCCGGGCCTTCTCCGGCCAGTCCGGGTCGGCGATGAAGGCCCGGCAGGCGGCCACGAAGTCGGCCTTCCCCTCGGCGATGATGCGGTCGGCCAGGGCGGGGTCGTTGATGGCGCCCACGGTGGTCACAGGGATTTTAATGCCCGCCTTCTTCATGGCCTCGGCGGCGTAGAGGTTGCAGTTGTGGGGCATGAACCGCCCCGGATGCATGACGCCCCGGGCCACGGCGTTGCGGCGGGAGCCGACGGAGCAGTGGATGATGTCGATTTTGTCCTCGATCATCTTCACAAACTCCACGGCCTCCTCCACCGTCATGCCGCCCTCGATAAGCTCATTGGTGGAAAGGCGGTACTCCAGGATAAAATCGGGCCCCATGGCGGCGCGGATGGCGTCCAGCACCATGATGGGGAAGCGGGCGCGGTTTTCCAGGCTCCCGCCGTACTTGTCCTTACGCTGGTTCTCCACCGGGGAGATGAACTGGCTCAGCAGCCATGAGTGGCCGCCGTGGACCAGGGCCATGTCCGCGCCGCCCCGCTTGGCCATGATGGCAGCGTCGGCGAACTGCTGCGCCACCTCCAGCATATCATCCTCGGTCATCTCGTCGCAGACGTTGCCGTTGGGCATCACCTTGGCGGAGGGGCCGATGGGGTTGCGCCCGCCGTTGTACTGGGGCAGGGACCACTGACCGCAGTGGCTCAGCTCAATGGACACCAGCGCGCCGTAGGTGTGCACGTAGTCGGAGAACTGGTTGAACTGGCGCAGGGTCAGCTCGTCGTACATATTGATCTGGTTGTTGTGGCCGCAGCCGTTGATGGGGGAGATTTTGGCCTCGGCGGTGGTGACCACGGCGGCCCCGCCCCGGGCCTTGTTGCCGTAGTAGACGCAGGCCTCCGGGTTGAGGAAGCTCTCGGTGGTGACCAGGTTGTTCATGCCCTGGGGCGCGGCGAAGATGCGGTTTTTAAAGGTGGTCTTTTTGATGGTCATGGGCTGAAACAGGTGCGGATAGAGCTCCTCAAAGGGCAGCAGTTCACTCATTGTAATTCCTCCTAATCAAGGCGTCAATGGAACATGACGTTGGCAAGCGGCAGTCCGACGATGTACATGATAATCAAATCCAGCCCCACGCATATCAGGCCGTACTTAAGGGCGTTGCGTCCGGGAACCCATTCCTTGTTGCCGTAGATAAGGGCAGCGGGCAGGCTGCCGGCGGGGGTGGCCAGGGCGCAGGAGCAGACGGTGATGAGCACCATCATCAGCGCCTGGGAGTTGACGTTGGGGTTGGTCATGCAGAGGGTGTAGGCGATGGGGGTGAAGATGATGCCGGTGGCCAGGTTGTTGCAGAAGTTGGTCACGATGCAGGCCGTCAGCAGCAGCAGGATGGAGAATACCAGCACGCTCTTCCCCGCCAGCAGGGGGGACATGGTGTCGGAGATAAACTGCTTGATGCCGGTCTCCTCGCTCTCGATGGCCTTGGAGATGACCATGGCGCCCGCCAGCAGGAAGTAGGAGTTCCAGTCGATGTTGCCGTCCACCATCTGCTTGAGGGGCTTGCCCATCTTCAGGTTCAGGAACACCATGAAGAATACGGCCAGCGCCGTGGTGCCCACGGTGCCCAGATTATTGAGCACCTGGGTGACGGCCCACTCCTTGGGCATGATGCTGGGGAAGAGGAGCATGCAGACCACCACCAGGAAGTACACCAGGATGAACTTCTGGTAGGGGGTTACAGTCTCCTTGCTCTCGATGTGCATCTGGGAGTTGGTGATTTTGGATACGTCAGGCCGGAAGACGAAGCGGCACAGGAGCAGATAGCCGCCGATGACCACCCAGTCGGTGATGAGCATCCAGATGAAGTACATGAAGTAATTGATGGTCAGGCCCGAGAGCTCGGTGTAGGAGCCCAGCATAATCATGGACAGGGACTTGAAGGGGAAGAGCTGAAAGGCCATGGAGCCGGAGAGCACGATGCCGACGATCATCAGCATCGGCCACTTCTCACCCTTCTTGAAGCCGTACACATCGCAGATGCCGTACAGCATGGTCCACATGATGAGGATTGCGGGGATGAGGGAGATCATGCAGGAGAGCACAAACATGGCCAGGCACAGCAGGAAGGAGAGCACCCAGGGCTTGCCCTTGGCGATCTTCAGGCTGACCAGCTTGTCCGCCAGGCTCTTCACCGCGCCGGAGGAGTTGAGAATTCCGGCGAAAATCATCATGAAGAGCACCAGCATCACGTTGGTGTGGCCAAAGCCGGAGGCGAACACGCTGGTCACGCTGGCGTAGCCGGAGGTGCCCAGTGCGATTAGGCCCAGAACGCTGGGCCAGTGGAGCGCCACGGTCAGCCAGCCCCAGATCATGCCCAGGAAAATGCCGGCCACCCGCATGCCAAGCGGGGTGATGCTTCCGACGGGAGGAAGGAAGCCGAAGCCGAACATCAGCGCCACGCTGATAAAGCTGTTGATATAGGTCGCCGTGGTATTGTTGGATGCGAAAATGGATTCCTTTTTGGTCAGCAGGGTATTATCCGTTGCCATTTCTTTCCCGCCCTTTCTCTATGTTTCTCTTTCTCTCTGCGCCGTAAAAATAAACGAACCTCCCTTCCAGTATTGCCTTTGTTTTTGACGAATTGCACATTCACTATGTCTTTATTTTAACGAGCCGCATTCAAATTGCATAACTGGGTCTCCCTATGGCGAGATAGAAAAAACTTATCACGTCCCGCCCGCTCCCTGTGTTCCGCCCACGTCCCCCGCCCTGTCCCAAAAATTCTCCACCCTCCGCCTCTTGACAAACACCCGCCCTTCCGATACAATCAATGCAATATCTCCCCCAAAGGCGAGGAAGGGAATAAGACCAGGCTGTCCCGCTCAGAGAACCGGTGGTTGGTGCGAACCGGCGCGAGGGCTTCTGGTGTATACTGGTCCCGGAGCCGCCCGCCCGAACGGAAACCAGTAGGGTGGGACGAATGGCCTCGTTAACGGCCAAGGCCTTGTTGGAGGCTGACGAGCGCATACCGGAGACGGCGTGCGGAATCAGGGTGGTACCGCGTATTTTACGCCCCTGACCTAATCTTAGGTCAGGGGCGTTTGTTTTGTCTCTGGCCGCACAGGAGGTCAAACCCCATGAAAAAGTCCTTTGAAAAGTACATCCCCTTTGTGCCCCTGAAGCTGGAGGACCGCCGGTGGCCGGACCGCCGGGTCAGCAAGGCCCCCATCTGGTGCTCCGTGGACCTGCGGGACGGCAACCAGGCCCTGGTGGACCCCATGAACCTCCAGGAGAAGCTGGAGTATTTCCACACCCTGGTGGATATCGGCGTGAAGGAGATTGAGATCGGCTTCCCCTCCGCCAGCGAGACCGAGTACGAGATCTGCCGGGAGCTCATCGACGGCGGCCACATTCCCGACGACGTGACCATCCAGGTCCTGGTCCAGGCCCGGCCCCACCTGATTCAGAAGACCTTTGAGGCCATCAAGGGCGCCAAGCACGTCATTTTCCATTTCTATAACTCCACCTCCACCCTTCAGCGCAAGGTGGTCTTCCATACCGACGTGGAGGGCGTGAAGAAAATCGCCGTGGACGCCGCCGGGCTCATCTATGAGCTGAGCCGCAGCGCCATCGAAGCGGGGATGGATCTGCGGTACGAGTACTCCCCCGAGTCCTTTATGGGTACCGAGATGGACGCCGCCGTGGACATCTGTCAGGCCGTCATCGAGGCCGTCCACGCCACCCCCGAGAAAAAAATCATCCTCAATCTCCCCACCACGGTGGAAAACTGCATGCCCAACTACTTTGCCGACGAGATTGAGTACTTCATCAGGAAGCTCCCCGGCCGGGAGAGCGCCATCATCTCCCTCCACCCCCATAACGACCGCGGCTGCGGCGTGGCCACCGCCGAGCTGGGTCTCCTGGCCGGCGCGGAGCGCATTGAGGCCACCCTCTTCGGCAACGGCGAGCGGACCGGCAACGTGGACATGGTCACCCTGGCCCTCAATCTCTATACCCAGGGCGTGGACCCGGAGCTGGATTTTTCCGACGTGAACAAGATCCGGGATATGTACGAGCGCTGCACCAAAATGAAGGTGGGCGAGCGCCAGCCCTACGCCGGAGAGCTGGTCTTCACCGCCTTCTCCGGCTCTCATCAGGACGCCATCAACAAGGGCACGGCGTACATGCGCGAGAGCGGCACCGAGTTCTGGGAGATCCCCTATCTGCCCATCGACCCGGCAGATGTGGGGCGGCAGTACGAGCCAATCATCCGCATCAACTCCCAGTCGGGCAAGGGCGGCGCGGCCTACGTCATGCAGCATAACTTCGGCTTCGACCTCCCCAAGGCCATGCACCCCGAGTTCGGCCGCATCGTCCAGGCGGAGACCGACGCCGTGGGCAGGGAGATCACCCCCCAGCGGATTTACGACCTCTTCAAGGCGAACTACATCGACGCTGCGGCGCCCTACCAGCTCCTGCGCCACTCTTTCGCCGAGTTTACCGACGAGGACGGCCGCTCCCACGTCACCTTCGCCGGCACCATCCGCCACCACGATACCGTCTTCCAGGTCCAGGGCTCCGGCAACGGCCCCATTGACTCCTTCTTCAACGCCATCCACGGCCAGAAGATGGACCAGTTTACCTTTGTGGACTATAAGGAGCACGCCGTCTCGGTTGGCTCCGACTCCATGGCGGTGGCATATATTCAGCTCCGGGACAAGGGCGGACAGGACCACTTCGGCGTGGGCATCTCCCACAACATCAACCTTGCCCCCCTCAAGGGCATTCTCTCCGCCATCAACCGCGCCGTCTCCGGCACCTGAGGCGAATCCCGCCTCCAATGGCGTTTTTCAACCCCTTCCGCGCCCCGGCACAAGAAAAGAGCCCCATCCGTCATGCAGCCTTCTGTCAAGGAAGCCCCACGGGGCTTCCTTGACAAGCTAAAGAGCCCTCCGGCATAAGCCGGAGGGCTCTTTATACGTTTTTATTCAATTTCAAACTCCACCGCCAGACGGTACGGCCCTTTCCCGTTCAGCTCGACCTCCTTCACCAGGCGGTAGGTCCCCGGCCTCAAAAAGCCCCAGCCGCGCTCCCAGTCCGCCGTCTCCGCGGCGCTCGTGCCGGCCCCTGCCACCCTCAGCGACAGCGGCCATGCGGTATTTGCCCGCTGGAGGACCCACTCCCAGCCAAAGAGTCCCCGCCTTTGAAGGTCGTACCGCGCGCCGTAGGTCAATTCCCCGTCCGTGTTGTTGACGACGGCAAACTCCACGCCCGCGCGGCTGGCGCTGCCCTCCGTCAAAACCAGGGAAATTCCCTCCAATTCGTCAACTTTAGCGTCCCAATGGAGCAAAACGAATGCGCCTGTACCCACAGCCAGGAAAATACCCCCTAAAATGATAAAAGCGGCCCGTTTTGTCCGCGCCATGGCGCTCCCTCCCCGCAAAAGTCTCCTCTGCAGTACTATCGTCTCAAGTGCTCAATTCGTGACGCTTTTCCGCGGTTTTCTCAGGAAAAGCGCCGCCGCGGTGCAGAGGAGCACCGCGGCCCCGGCGGTCAGGCAGAGGCCGGCAAATCCCAGCGTCCCCACCGCCGCGCCGGCGACGCCGCAGGCCAGCAGGCCCCCCAGCTGGCAGGAGAGGGAGGCCACGCTCAGCAGCCCCGCCCGCTGGGCGTCGGGGACCATGCGGTTCATCAGGGTCTGTTCCAGCACGTCCGCGCCGCCCAAAAGCAGATATAAAAGCCCGTAAAACACAAAAAATCCGGGTACATTCGCCTGGAGGGCAAAGAGAGCCGCCGAAGCGGCGAGAATGATGCGCAAAACCGCATATCTGCGCCATTCCGCTGCTCCGGCGGCGGCTTTTGCCCGCCGGATGAGCACATTGCCCAGCGCCGCCGAGGCGAAGCCCACAGCGGAGACCACTCCCAGCAGCGGCGTCTGCTCCGGGGTGATAATAGCGGTGAACATGGGCTGCCAGTAGGCCTCCACCAGGCTGACCAGCGCCCCGGTGGAGAACAGGCATATCAGAAGGCCCGTCATGGCCCGGGAGCCCTTCACAATGCCCGCCGCCTCGCCCAGGTAGCCGCGCAGGGAGGGCCGGGGCCCGGCGTGCTCCTGTCGGGCCTCGCGCACGAAGGCCATACACAGCAGCCCCACGGCCGCCGCCAGCACAAGACGGATCATCAGGTGGAGGCCGTACCCCCGCCAGTTGGGCAGCGCGCCGCCCCCAATGGCTCCGGCGGCGAGACCCACGCTCTGGCACAGCGAGAGCTGGCCCGTGATGGCGGAGTAGCCCTCCCCGCCGTGGGCGGCGGCGTACTCCTCGATAATCAGGGCGTCCAGGCTGCCGGAGGAGAAGGCCCGGGAGAGGCCGTAGAGCACGAAGCCGGAAAGCAGGGCCCACACGCTCCCGGACAGGAGCAGGGCCAGCATACTCCCCGCCCCCAGCGCGCAGGAGATGAGAAAGGTCTTTTTCCGCCCCAGGAGGTCGGCGCAGACGCCGGAGGGCACCTCGCAGAGGATCACGGTGGCGGAGTAGACTCCCAGTACCAGGGGCAGGGTGCGCAGGTCGCAGCCCCGCTCCAGCAGCAGCAGGCTGAGGATGGGCATCAGCACGCCGCCGGAAAAGCTGTGCAGGAATAAGATGAGGCGCTGGGCCGGCTTCACGGCTGTTCCTCCGGCCGATAGGCCACGATGAGGTACTCCCAGGTCTCCTCCCCCGGCCCGCCGGGGCGCTCGTGGGCCTCCAGATAGCGGCGGACGGTCTCCAGCAGCCCGGCGCGCTCTCCGGGCAGGAGCCGGGCCAGGCCGCTGGTGAGGTACGCATACCCCTGCAGCGTCTCCTCGTCCATCCCCGCCCGGACCTGGCGGGTGCGCTCCACAAAGCCGCCGTAGACCTGCTCCACCATTTGGCCCACCATGGCCTCCCGCTCCTCCCGCAGGTCGTCCCCGCGCTCCATGCCCATGCGCACCTCCACCGGGGAATCCCGGTAGTAGGTGGCGGTGATGCCGTTGATAAGCGCGCGGTGGTCCACCTCCACCACGCCCAGGTCCAGCAGCTTTTTCAGGTGGTGCTGGACCGACGAGGCTGAAATCTTCAGCCGCAGGGACAGCTCCTTGGGGGTCATGGGCTCCCCGGAGAGCCGCAGGGTCCGCAGCAGCTCCTGGCGCACCGGGCTCATGTAGGTGTTCAGCTCTTCACGGGTGGTGAGGCGGATGGTTTTTCGCTCCATGGTACTCCCTCCAATCATTACATATAATATAACGTTATAATATATGTAATGTCAAGTGTTTTCTTGACATAGGTAGATTGCCGATATATAATCGCATATATAGATAATCTACCTATTGTTTTTCACACAGACCGGGTCCGGATATTATGGACCCTCCCCGGTGGGGAGGGCTGAGGAACATCGGAGGGACTGCTATGTCAAAGGAAAAGGGCGCGCCCGGCGGGACGGGGATGCTGCTGCTCTCCCTGCTGGCGCGGCGGGATATGTACGGCTACGAGATGATAGAGGCTCTGCGGCTGCGCTCCAACCACGTCTTCGACCTGAAGGCCGGGACCCTCTACCCCCTGCTCCACGCGCTGGAGGAACAGCGCTGGGTGGCTTCCTACGACGAGACCGCCGGCGGCGGCAGGGTGCGGCGGTACTACCACCTGACGGCTGACGGGCGGAACGCCCTGCGGGAAAAGGAGGCCGAGTGGGCGGCCTACGCGGAGGCGGTGGGACGTGTGCTGGGAGGTGAACCCTGTGGAACGTAACGGCTCAGTTCAGGCCTGGCTGGAGACGGCGGGGGCGCAGATCCGCTGGAGGCGGGCCCGCAGGGCTCTCCTGCGGGAGCTGGAGGACCACATTGCCGACCAGGCGCGGGATTTCGAGGCCCTGGGAGACGGGGCCGGGGCGGCGGCGGAGCGGGCCGTGGCCGAGATGGGCGACCCCACGGAGGTGGGAAAGGAGCTGGACCGGCTCCACCGGCCCCGGACCAACTGGAGCCTTTTGATCGCGGTGCTGGCCGTGCTGGGGCTGGGGATCGCCGCCATGACGCTCTGCTTGGACGGGGAGTACCTGCTCCGCCGCCAGCTTGTTGCCATGGGGGTTGGGCTGGCGGCGATGGCCGCGCTCTGGGGCGCGGACTACTCCTTCTTCCTGCGCAGGCTCTGGCTCTGGGGCGCGCCCCTGCTGGCCTTCTGCGTGCTCACATTGTGCTTTCCCCTGTGGCGGGGGGCAGTCACTCCCGGGAGACTCAGCGCGTTTCTGGGACGGGGGACATTCTATGTCTACCTGTTTCTCCCTCTGCTTTATACCGCCCTGGTGTGCCGCCTGCGGGGCCGGGGCAGGCTCACGGCGGCGCTGGCCTCCCTGCTGATTGTGCCGCTGGCCCTCCTCCCCATGTCCCGGCCCGACTTCTCCACCGCCCTCATCTGCGGCGCGTCCATGCTGGCGGTGCTGACGGCGGCGGCGTGGGCGGGGTGGTTCCAGGGTGGACGGACCGCATGTCTGGCCTGTGCCTGGGGGCCTGTGCTGGGGACCGCGGCGGCGGTTCTTCTGCGGTACGGCCAGTATCTCGTCTCCCGCCTTACTCCGATTTTCCGCCCGGAGGCCGACCCTCTGGGCAAGGGCTGGCAGGCGCTGCTGGTCCGGGGCGCGCTGGAGCGGATGCCGCTCCTGGGCGGGACGGCGCTCACCCAGACGGAGGCGCAGTTTTTCCATCCCCAAGGCTGGAGCAACGGCTTCGATCTGCTCTGGCTGGCCGCCCGGTGGGGGACCTGGGTACTGCTGGCCGCCGGGATGCTGCTGGCGGTCCTGGCCCTGTGGGCGGCGCTCCGGGTGCGGAAGCTCAAAAGCGGGACGGGCAAGCTTCTCTGCTGGGCCTGCACCTCAATTCTCCTGGTGCAGGGGGCGGGCTATCTGTCCACCAATCTGGGCTGGCGGCTCTTCGGCGCCGAAGCCTTCCCCCTTCTTACCTACGGCCCGGGTTATCTGCTGGCGGATCTGGTGCTGGTGGGGATCGTATTGTCCGTCTTCCGCATGGACGCGCTGGTCCGGGACGGGGCGGCGGAGAGGCGGACGAAGGCGGCCATGCCCGGAGAGGTAATCATCCCCCTGCCCTTCGACCGGGGAAAGATCCGGATTGAGCGTTTGAAATGAAACGGGGGACCCGGCCCGCGGCGGCGCGCGGGCCGGGTCCCCGCTCTTTTGGGGCGGGGGCGCGGTTTTTCTGCTTGTAGTTCCTCTCCGGTCATGGTACAATAAAAATACAGTAAAGAGCCCGTTTATTCTATAAATGCGGCTAAACTTGTGAATATCTTGACAAGGAGGGACTGCTATGATCATCGGCGTGCCCATGGAGTGCAAGCCCCAGGAATTTCGCGTCTCACTGACCCCGTCCGGCGTGGACCTGCTGGTCCGCGCCGGACACAGCGTACTGGTGCAGAGCAGCGCCGGACTGAGCAGCGGCCTGACCGACGAGGAGTATGCCGCCGCAGGCGCCGCCATCACCGAGGACCCCGCGGAGGTCTACCGGGCCGCCGACCTGGTGGTCAAGGTCAAGGAGCCCCAGCCCCAGGAGTACTCTCTCCTGCGCAGCGGGCAGACCCTCTTCACCTACCTGCACCTGGCCCCCGACAAGGCCCTGACCCGTGCGGTGCTGGCCAGGAAGGTCATCGCCATTGGGTATGAGACCGTAGAACTCCCGGACGGCGGGCTCCCCCTGCTGGCCCCCATGAGCGAGGTGGCCGGGCGCATGGCCATCCAGGTGGGCGCGCGGCTGCTGGAGCAGACCTACGGCGGCATGGGCGTGCTGCTGGGCGGCGTGCCCGGCGTGGCCCCGGGCCATGTGATGGTGCTGGGCGCGGGCAATGTGGGCGTCAACGCCATCAAGATGGCGGTTGGCCTGGGGGCTCAGGTGACGGTGCTGGACGTGTCCCTGGAGCGGCTGACCGACATCGACGACCACTACCGGGGCAGGGTGACCACCCTGGTGTCCACCCCCTACAATATCGCCGCCGCGGTGCGGCAGGCGGATTTGGTGGTGAGCACCGTCCACCTCACCGGCGCGCTGGCCCCCCGGCTCATCACCGAGGAGATGGTGAAGGAGATGCGCCCTGGGTCGGTCATCATCGACGTGGCGGTGGATCAGGGCGGGTCGGTGGAGACCATCGACCATGTCACCACCCATGAGAACCCCACCTACGTGAAGCATGGGGTGGTCCACTACGCGGTTTCCAATATGCCCGGCGCGGTGCCCAGGACCTCCACCTACGCCCTCACCAATGCCACCCTCCCCTACATCCGGGCCATCGCGGACAAGGGCCCGGAGGAGGCCATGCGGGCGGACCCCAGCCTGCGCAGAGGGCTCAATGCCTATCTGGGAAAGCTGACCAATCAGCCTGTCGCCGAGACCCAGGGACTTAAGTTTACCCCGTCGGAGGAGCTGTTTTAAAAAGAGCGGGCGGCGGGCGCGGACAGGGCCCAAGCTCGGCCCCCCTCCGCAGAGAAAGCCTCGCAGAACTGCGTCGTCCGCAGACGGCAAAATCAAATGAGAACCCGCCGTTTCTTGGGAAATGCGCCTGAGAAATGACACTTCTCATGACGGATCGGGCGACTTTTTCCCAAAAAATCAAGCCCCATCCGTCATGCCCCCTTCTGTCAAAGAAGCCCTGAGGGGCTTCTTTGACAAGCTGAACCCCCCGGAGGCGGCCGCCTCCGGGGGGTTCAGCTTATTCCGGCTGCCGTGCGCCCATGATGCCCTGCAGGCCCATCATGTCCTCCACAGGCAGAGAGAACAATATGCCCCGGCACTCGGTCGTGAGGCCCGCGGCCTTGTTCACCGCACGCATGATCTCCAGCTTCTGGGGCCGGGGGGACAGGATGGCGATGATCTCCTTCTCCGGCTGGAGGGTGAAGCCCAGCAGATTCTCGCCGTCCTCCAGCCCCACCCGGCGGGCATGGAGGACAGTGCCGCCCCGGGCGCCCCCCTCCCGGGCGGCATCCATGACGGTATCCACGTTGCCCCGGTTGACCACCACCAGGATTAAATCGTATTGGTTTGCATTGTCCACGGTAAGCTCCTCCTTCTCTTCTTCCCCATCCCTGCAGAGGATCTGCGGCACCTGGCCGCTCACCCCGGAGAGGGGGACGGTGAACAGAATTCCCCGGCCGGGGTGATTGAGATGAAAACGCTCGTTCATCTCGGCAATCAGCCCCTTCACCCTGGTCTCGGGCACCAGGGTGAACACCACGTCCTTCTCCGTCTCGGCCAGGCCGAAATAGTCCAGAATCTGAGAATTCGCCGTGCCGTATCCCATGCAGAGATAGTCAAAATGCATTTTGTGGGCGCGGTAGATGTCCACCGCCGCCCGGCCCTTGTCCCGGTCCACAATGGTGACCAGCAGCTTAACTCTGCCGTCCTTAGACATCTGTCTCCACCTCCTCTGTGTAATCGATGATATCGTCGGTGAGGAGCAGTTCCTCCTCGGCGGTCACGTCCCTGGTCCGCTTCAGCTTCCGCTGGTAGAAGAGGCCCAGAATCTGAATCGTGATGAGAGGCGTCATCGCCACCATGGCCACCACGCCGAAGGCGTCCATCAGCACATCGCCTCCCAGGGCCTGGCAGGCCCCCATGGCGAAGGGGAGCAGGAAGGTGGCCGTCATGGGACCGGAGGCCACGCCGCCCGAGTCAAAGGCGATGGCGGTGAAAATCTTGGGTACGAAAAACGTGAGCGCCAGGGCGATAAGGTAGCCCGGCACCAGGAAAAAATAGATGGGGATATGCAGCCAGACCCGCAGCATGGAGATGCCGATGGAGACCGCCACGCCGATGGAGAGGGACAGGCCGATGGCCTTCTGGGGGATGGCGCCGCTGGTGACCTCCTCCACCTGCTTGTTCAGGACATGGACGGCCGGCTCCGCCGCCACGATGAAGTACCCCACCACCATGCCGATGGGAATCAGCACCCAGCTCGGCGTCCCGGCGGCCAGGGTCTCGCCCAGGTAGTGTCCGGCGGGCATAAAGCCGATATTCGCCCCTGTGAGAAAGAGGACCAGGCCGATAAAGGTATAGAGGATGCCCACGCCGATTTTGATGAGGGGCCGGCGCTTAAGACGGATGGAGACCATCTGGAACACCAGGAAGAAGAGGACGATGGGAAGCAGGCCCAGGAACACCTCCTTCAGATAAGTGGGCAGGCCCCGGAGGAACTGCTCTCCCACGTCCTGGGAGGAAAATACCGCGGGGATGGTGAAGGGGGTGTAGGCCACCTCGCTGGAACGATAGATCAGGCCCAGTATCATGACCGCCAGGATTGGGCCGACGCTGCAGACCGCGACCATGCCGAAGTTGTCCTCGTCCTTACCCTTGATGCTGGCAAGGCCGGTGCCCAGCGCCATGATAAAGGGCACGGTGATGGGGCCGGTGGTCACGCCGCCCGAATCGAAGGCCACGGCCAGGAACTCGTTCGGTACAAAGATGGAGAGAATGAAGACGATGATGTACATCCCGATCAGGGCATACTGAAGGGGTACGCCGAACCGGGTGCGCAGCATGGATACCAGCAGGAACACCCCCACCCCCGCCGCCACAGTGAGGATGATGACCATATCCGGCACCGCCGGGACCTGACGGGCCAGGACCTGAAGGTCCGGCTCGGCAATGGTCACCGTCACGCCGATGAGAAAGCACACCAGGGCGATGACCGCCACCTTCCCCGATGCGCCCAGCTTACGCCCCATCTGGTCCCCCATGGGCATCATGGCGATATCCGCCCCCAGGGAGAAGAAGCCCATGCCCACAATAAGCAATGCCGCGCCCAGCAGGAAGAGCATCAGCGTGCCGATGGGCATGGGAGCCAGCGTGAAGGAGAGCAGCAGGACGATAATGGTGATTGGGAGCACTGACGAGAGCGCCTCCGATATTTTTTCCTTTAGCTTTTTCCGCAATCAGTTCACCTCACGTTCTATTTTATTTTAATTGCCCTTTTTCGTCCGACTCAGGGCAAGTTATCTAAAGATAGTTTACCATAAACCGCCGTGGTCCGCAATGGGTTTGGAGCATTATTTTAAAACTTTTTAGTTCGCAAGTCGTTTTAATATGCGATTTTTACTTAGATACAGTCTAAAATTGATTTTTCGCTCTTTTCCGCTAAAGAAGTGAACGGTTCTTCCGGGCGAAGGCAGCCGGCATGTTGGCGAGCCGTGTCAATACCTTTCATCGGCGGACCGCTTCCCTGCCCGCCCGACTGACGGGAACCCCGTCTCTTCTTATCCGCCCGGGCCGAGTGAAACGTCCCGTCATCAAGGGCTTTTGCCCCTTTGAGGCAAAAGCCCTTGTGAACAGCTTCCGGCGTATAAAAAGCTCCGGCCCGAGGGCAATGTCATCCAGTTAAGCAAAAACTGTTTCGTTAAGCGCAAAGAATTGACCCTCGCCCAGCTTTTGAAAAAGCGGGCGGGGGTCTTTTTGTGGTTTGGTTAGATTTGCCCTTGGAACCCATCACTCAGGGCAATCATCGAGTCCGCAGAAAGGTTATAACCATGACGATATTCTACGTGTGCTCTGGTCGCTGGAGTACAAGTCTGTGGGACCGCCGCTGCGCGATATTGTCCGAAAGAGAAGGCTTTTTCAAGCGTCTCCTCCAGGCAATGGGAGCACAGCAGAGTAAGCCTCCGCGGGAGGGACGGACGGTATCTCATCAATTGTCCTCAAATAAACGTCGTTTATCCTCGCGGGTCCGGTTTTGCCGGACGGATGATAAACTGTTTTTGCTATGCAGGCGATGCATAGCAAACTGCTGCTGCCCGGTTCCGGGCAGCAGCCACAAAGCTTTATGTATCGGCGGATACTCGCGGCCCCCCGGCGCATGAAGTTTGACAATCATAAGGAGGGGTACTATGACTACGCACCTGATGAAACAGCTGATACCCGGCGGCCGGACCCATTCCCGGCTGCGTACGGCGGCCTTCGCTCCGCGCCGTACTGCGGCCAGGCGCATGGCGGCGGCCTGTCTGTCGCTCTGTCTGCTGCTGGCCCTGCTGCCCACGGACGCCCTTGCATCGGGCGGCGCCACACCCATCAGCGAAGCCGCGGAGCTTGCGGACGGGAGCACTTACACCGTCTCCACTCCCGGGGAGCTGACAAAGCTGGCCGAGCTGACCGCCAAAAGCGACGGCAGCGGGGCCTCCATTTTGCTGACAGACGATATTACCGCCCCCGCCGACACCTATTTGGGCACGGGCACCGGCGGGTTCGCCGCCGCCTTTGACGGCGGCGGCAATACCATCACGCTGAGCAACACCGAAGGCGGCCTGTTCCGCAGCGTCGGCAAGGGCGGCACGGTGCAGAACCTGGTCATTGCCGGCGACGTGAGTAAGCGCGATTCCATCGTCGGCGGTCTGGCCGACCAGTGCAGCGGGGGAACCATTGAAAGCTGTGCCAATACCGCCGACGTCAGCACTTCCGCCCGTATTGCCGGCGGCATCGCGGGAGAGCTCGGGTCGGGTGCGTCAGTTCAGTCCTGCTATAACACCGGCATGATTTCCGGCGCTCTCGGCAATGTGGGCGGCATCGCCGGCAATGCCTTCGGCGGCAGCACCGTCCGCAACTGCTACAACACCGGCGAAATCTCCGCCCAGAGCAAGGTGGGCGGCATCGTGGGCAACAACGACTCCTCCGCCGTTCAATACTGCTATAACGCCGGCGCGGTGGTTGGCGAAAGCTACATTATCGGCGGCATCGTGGGCGAGCATTACGCAACAGCCGCCATGACAAACTGTCTGTCTCTCGGGCCGAAGGTGGAGGCCGCCTCTGAGAATGTCAGCTCCATCGGCCGGGTGGCCGGCGAAATTTTGGACGGCGCCACCATTACCGGCGCCGCCGCCCGCGCGGACATGAAGCTCATTGTCCATGGCGCTCAGCAGGAGATTACCGAAGCCGGCGCGGATACGGGTCACGGCGAGAGTCTGGACCCGGGCGAAATTTCCTGGGACACCTGGCTCGACGACTCCGACGTATGGCACAATCCCTCCGGAGCCACCGGCGTGGGCGGCGCTCTGCCCACCCTTATGAATGCGCCTGGCGAGCAGTCCCCCGCGCTGCCCGACACCCTGGAGAAGAACTGCTCGGTCACGGCGGACGGCGGGACCGTCTACTACGCCACTCTTCAGGACGCGCTGGAGTCGGCGGACGGCGGCACGGTAAGCATCAAGGTGGAGCAGAGCTTCACCAATCATCTCGAATTTCATACCGGTGCGGCCTCCGTCACCCTAGACTTAAACAGGAAGGTTCTCACCTGCCCCCGCGTCGGGTCCGAGGCCGGCGGCAGCCTGACCCTCACCGGCGGCGGCACGCTCAACAGCGGCATTATGCAGACCGGCGGCTCGCTGACCGTTGAAAACAGCACGGTATCCGGCATTGTCTATCTGGCCGGCGGCTCCATCGCCGTGGACGGCGGCACGGTGGGCCTGCTCGTTGTCTACGACTCGGCGGATGCCGTATCCATCAGCGGCGGCACGTTCCGGGGGCAGACTCTGCTGGATGTCAGCATGGGGCTTGCATATCTCGCCATGGGTGAGGACTCCGCACCCGCAGTGGCCGGACTGAATACCATCCTGGCCTCCTGCGGGATATCCCCCTCCGCCGAGATAAGGGCGATAGAGGCATCGGTAAGCGGAGCGCCCTGCCGCATCGCCTATATCCCCGGTCCCATCTCTGCGGCGGAGCCCACCGTCTCCGCCGGCCCCGCCACCTATCGCCCCACTATCATCAAGTCTGAGCACGGCACAGTGAAAGCCTCCCCCGCCGCGCCCTTTAAAGGGCAGAAGGTCACCGTCACCGCCACCGCAGTGGAGGGCTATGTGGTGGATACCGTGACCGTCACCGACCGCAGCGGCAGCGCCGTGGAGGTCATCCCTGCGGGGGACGGCAGATTCACCTTTATCCAGTCCGCGGGAAAAGTCACCATTACCGTGGCCTTTCGACCGGCGCAGCCGACGGCCCTCTTCGCCGATGTGGAGCCGGCCGACTGGTTCTACGCGGGAGTCGCGGGCCTTTGTCAGCACGGCCTTATCGAGGCCGACCCGGCCGCCTCCTTCTCCCCTCTGAATGACGCCACCCGGGCTGCCGCGGTCTCCCTCCTCTGGACTCTGGAGGGCTGCCCCTCCGCCCAGGGCGACGCAGCCTTTACCGATGTCCCCCCCGACGCGCGGGACGCCCTGGCCTGGGCCGGGGAGCAGTCCCTCATCACGGGCTATGCCGACGGCCGTTCCGGCGGGGGCGACTCCGTCACCCGTGAGCAGCTCGCCGTCCTCCTCTACCGCTATGCCGGGCTCAGGGGCGAGGAGACTCCCACCGAGGGCATGGCCATTGGCAATTTCGCCGACAACACACAGGTATCCCCATTGGCCCGGGACGCCGTGTGCTGGTGCCTGGGCCAGGGGATTCTCAACGGCAGGGGCGGCGGCATCCTCGCCCCCCAGGCCGCCGCCGCCCGGGCGGAGCTGGCGGTCATGCTTCAGCGCTACCTGGAGCTTCCCCGAATGTAATCCGGCAATATCCGCGCAGCGGCGGGCCTGGACAGGACCCGCCGCTGCGCGGATTGTCCAAATTTCCCCTTGCTCTTTTCCAGGTCCTGTGCTATAATCACGCCTAGACACTGACAATTGAATCGTGACAGATGCGATGAGTGCCCCGACCCCCAAGGACGCGGCGCTCTTTATCGAAAGTCCGGTGGGAGTCCGGCACGATGACCGCTGTATTTGCTCTTGCAGAGCATAAGTCAGCCGCGAGCGTATTCTCCATGGACCTTTCCTGAGGGGCTGCATTCTGTTCACCGTAGTATCACAATGCCTGCTCCCCCATGGAGCGGGCATTTTCTGTCTTCAGTGTCCCTACAACTGAACTTTTTTGTGGCCGGCCCACTCTTTTGGTCCGGCTGAACAAGGGAATCGGGTGAGAATCCCGAACGGTACCGCCGCTGTATGCGCAGAGTCCGCCGCCCGCAGACATGATTGTCGGCCATTGGGGAGACCCGAGAAGGCCAGGGCACGGACGCAGGAGCTGTTTGCGCTCCGTATGCGCGAGTCAGAAGACCTACAAAAAAGAGCTTGCCGCGTAAGGGAGGTGCCCTGACGCGGTTCCTTTGCACACAGGAATCCGGCTGTGGTAATTTCGATTACCACAGCCGTTTTTTATGGATTTTCCAGGAGATCCGCCGTCCGGCTGTGGCACCGATTGGGGGGAGCGCCGCACAATACGGACATGATATGAGACAGGAGCATGTTCATGAAACAGGTTAGTTTAAGTGAAAGCGAGCTGCGCCGCCGCAGGGCGTGGCTGGCCCGGCTGGCGGAGGAGCACCCCGGCCAGTCGGCCACCGACCCGGACCTTCCCGCGGAGATCCGCGCCGCCTTCTCCCTCTCCGAGGAGGCGGGCGCGGCTTTCTACGGTAGCCTCTCCGACGAGGACCTGCTGGACGTCCTGCGCCGGCGCGCGGAGGAGCTGGGCCGCTCCCCCGCCCAGAAGGAGATCTACTGGGTTTGGCGCGCCTACCTGCGCCAGCGCTTCGGTAAGTGGCCCTACGCCCTCACCGCGGCGGGACTGAGCAAGTCCGCCGGCAGCGGCGGCAAGTCTCTGGCCCGGCAGGAGGAGGAGCGGCGGCAGCGGGCGGCACTGCTCTCCGAGGTGCGCAGGGCCGCCGCCGAGCTGGGCAGGGTGCCCCACCCCAAGGATCTGCCCCAGGTCTGCGAGGGCCTGCGCAGGGAGTACGCCACCTGGGCCGACGTGCTGGCCGCCGCGGGCGTGGAGCGCGTGCGCACCGTCCACCCCGTGACCGATCTGGACGCGCGCTGCCGGGCCATGCTGGAGATGCTCAAGGCCCAGGCCGTGGAGCTGGGCCGTGCGCCCCTGCGCAGCGAGGTGGACGAGACCCTGCGGGGCACGCTGGTGAACCGCTGCGGCTCCTGGCGGAATGTGCTCTATCAAATCGGACTGGAGCCGGTGGTACATATCAGCCCCTTCTCGGGCGCGGCCCTGGACCGCTCCCCCGGCAGGACCCGTCCCCACAGCACGGCCCTATACGACTGCTACTACCGCCTTCTCTCCCCAGGCCCGGACACACGGCGCAACCTGACTCTGGTGGAGGAGCTGGCCCGGAGCCTGGGCCGCCCCCCCAAGCGGGGCGAGGTTCCGGCGCAGGTGCGCCGCCAGCTCCAGGACGCCTGCGGCTCCTGGGCCAACGCCCTCTACCAGCTCGGCCTGCACACCGAGCCCCAGGGCGCCGGCGCCCCAGTTCAAAAATAGGCAATCAAGCATAATTTAAGGAGGAAATGCACCATGGCAAAAAAATGGACCAAAAACGAGCGGCGTTTTGTGGGCGTCATCACCGTCCTCTCCCTCTTCCTGGCCGCCGCACCCGCCGCCTCCGCCATGCACATCATGGAGGGCTACCTCCCCGCCGGCCAGTGCGCCGTTTGGGGCGTCGTCTGCCTGCCTTTCCTGGCGGCGGGCCTCGTCGGCATCCGCCGCACCGTCAAAAATCAGCGCAAGGCCCTCATTCTGCTGGCCATGTCCGGCGCCTTCATCTTCGTCATCTCCTCGCTGAAGATTCCTTCGGTCACCGGCTCCTGCAGCCACATGACGGGCACCGGTCTGGCCGCCATCCTCTTCGGACCCTTCCAGGTGAGCGTGCTGGGCATCATCGTGCTGCTGTTCCAGGCCATCCTGCTGGCCCACGGCGGCATTACCAGCCTGGGGGCCAACACCTTCAGCATGGCCATCGCCGGGCCCATCTTCGCCTGGGCGCTCTATATGCTCTGCAAGAAGCTGAAGGTAAACCGCAAGGTCTCCATCTTCCTGGCCGCCTGCCTGGGCGATTTGTTCACCTACTGCGTCACCAGCCTCCAGCTGGCCGCCGCCTACCCCAGCGAGGCGGGCGGGTTCTTCGCCAGCGCCGTCAAGTTCCTGGGGGTTTTCGCCCCCACCCAGCTCCCCCTGGCCATCATCGAGGGCATTCTCACCGTGGTCATCATCATCGGTATGGAGACCTACGCCAAGCCCGAGCTGCGTGACATCGGTTTTCTTGAGGAGGTGGGCTGAGATGGAGAAGAAAAAGAGCAATAAGGGCCTGATTATCGCCCTGCTGGCCCTGGCTGTTCTCATCGCGGTGGTGCCCCTCTTCGCCCAGAGGGGCGCGGACTTCGGCGGCAGCGACGACGCGGGCAGCCAGATGGTCAGCGAGATCACCGGCACGGAGTATGAGCCCTGGTTCACCCCCGTGCTGGAGACGATGCTGGGCGGCGAACTCCCCGGCGAGGTGGAGAGCCTTCTCTTCTGCGTTCAGACCGGCATCGGCGTGGGCATCATCGCCTTCGGCTTCGGCTACCTGGTGGCCCGCCGCAAATATCAGAAGCCCGGGGAGACGCCCCGGGCCGACCGCGCGGCCGGCAAAGCCGGCGCCGTATAACGCCACACTCCGCGAAAGCGGCCTGTCCAGACGGCAGGCCGCTTTCACCCTGTCGTCAATTGGGGAGAGAACGCCATGATTATCACCGCAATACTCACCGCCCTGGTATCCGCCTGCCTGGGCTGGGGCCGGATGCCGCCCGGCCCTCTGGGCCTGCTGTCCGTGGGGCTGGGACTGCTTCTGGGGCTGCTGGGCCGCCATGAGCACGGCGGGGCCCTGTCCATCGACGCTCTGGCACAGCGCTCCTCCCTGGGGGGCGTAAACGCCGTGCTTAAATTCTGGGGCAGCCTGGCCCTGCTGCTGCTGTGCGTCCTCTCCGCCTCCGCCCTGCCGGGGCTGGCCCTGGCGCTGCTGATGGGCGTCCTCACCGTCCGGGGCGGGCGGGTGCCGCTCCACGACTACCTCTCTCTCCTGGCCCTCCCCGCGGCCTTTCTTCTTATCAGCGCACTGGCCCTGTTGTGGAGTTGGGGGGACAGTCCCGCCGGGGTGCTGAATATCCCCCTGTTCGGCGGCTGGCTCAGCGTCAGCCCCGCCGCCCAGGCCCGCACCGCCCTGGTAATCTGCAAGGCCCTGGGGGCGGTGAGCTGTCTCTACCTCCTGAGCCTCTCCACCCCCATGGCCGAGATAATCGCCGTTCTCCGCCGGGCCCATGTGCCCGCCCTTGCGGTGGAGCTGATGTACCTCATCTACCGCTATATCTTCATCCTGCTGGACATGCACCGCACCATGCACGACGCGGCCCAGAGCCGTCTGGGGTACGACGGCTTCCGTCTCTCGGTCCGCACCACCGGCAGTATCTATGCAAACCTTCTGGCCCGGAGCTTTAAGCGGGCCGGGGCCTGTTTTGACGCAATGGAGAGCCGCTGCTACGACGGCGAGATCCGCTTTCTGGAGCGGGAGAAGCCCGTTCTTCCCGTCCATGCGGCGGCCGCTGCGGGGCTGCTGATTCTCACCTTCGGACTTTCCCTATTGGCCTTTTAAATCTAAACTTGAACATGGTTAAAAGCATTGAGAAACAGGGTTTCACCTGGGAGAACCCCCTCCGCTAAACTCCCATTACCCGTCCATCCCAGCCCTTCCACTTTTTATTTTGTTTTCACCATTGAAATCCGGGGGTACCGCTATGAGAGAACTGCTGCGCCTTGAACATTTAAGCTATTCCTACGACGACGACCGCGCCGCCCTGACCGACGTGTCCGTGTCCCTCTATGCCGGACAGCGGGTGGCCGTCCTGGGCAACAACGGCGCGGGTAAGAGTACTTTCTTCCTCTGCTGCAACGGAGTTCTGCGGCCCTCCGCCGGCGACATCTATCTCGACGGCGAGCGGCTGGGCAGTAAGAATCCCGACCGCTCCAGGCTGCGCCGGGCGGTGGGCCTGGTCTTCCAGGACCCGGACACCCAGATCATCGCCGGGACGGTGGAGGCTGAGGTCAGCTTCGGCCCCATGAATCTCCGCCTCCCCCGGGAGGAGGTCCGCCGCAGGGTGGACGACGCCGTTGAAAACCTCCAGCTGGAGGACTTCCGCACCCGGCCCCCCCACTACCTCTCGGGTGGTGAGAAGAAGCGGGTGAGCATTGCGGACGTGCTGGCCATGGAGCCGGAGCTTCTCCTGTTGGACGAGCCCGCCGCCAGTCTGGACCCGGCCAACGCCCGGCTTCTGGAGCAGAATCTGGAGCTGCTGGGCCGGCGGGGCCTGGGGCTGGTCATCGCCACCCACGACGTGGACTTCGCCTGGCGCTGGGCGGAGCGGGTGCTGGTCTTCAGCGGCGGCACGCTGCGGGCCGACGCGGCCCCGGAGCGGGTCTTTGCGGACGATGCCCTCCTGAAGCAGTGCGGCCTTCAGCAGCCCACGCTTTACCAGGTGGGCCGCCTGCTGCGCATGGACCCGCCCCCCCGCACCGTGGAGGAGCTGGCCGCCCGCCGGACAAACTAGGGTGTATCTGAAAAGTCCAGGCGGCGCGGCAGAACGCCTTTTCCGCTTAAAGTCCTCACCACCCCGAATTTTCAGATACACCCTAGTCATACCCCCGCATGCGGCTCCGTTTCAGCCGCTCCCTGTTTCCGCGTCCCCTGCCCACCCGTTTTTTTGCTACCCCCTCCACGTTTCTTCCCTGTTGACACGCTCTTCCAATTGCATTAAAATAGACCCGACAACCGAAAACAGCTCTCCGAGCGCCCTCCCCTAAGGGCCAAGCCTATGGGGACCGCGCCGCAGGGTGGGACTGGAAACGCTCCCGCCTTCCGTATTTGAAAAGGAGAGGCCCGCCTGGATATGGTAACATATGCGGGGGTCTTGTCCTACACCCGGACAAGACCCCCGTTTTTCATTTTTGTACCGAAAGGAAGCCGCGCTATGAAGCTCATTGAGACCGTCAACGCCGTGGGGCACGTCCTCTGCCACGACCTGACACGCATCGTCCCCGGCGTCACCAAGGACGCCGCCTTCCGCAAGGGCCACATCGTCACCGAGGAGGACATCCCCATGCTCCTCTCCATGGGCAAGGAGCACCTCTATGTCTGGGAGAAGACCGAGGGCGTCCTCCACGAGAACGAGGCCGCCGAGCGGCTGAGGGCCATCTGCCAGAACGCCAATATGTCCTCCACCCCCGTGAAGGAGGGGAAAATTGAGCTGATTGCGGATATCGACGGCCTCTTCCGGGTTGACGTGGCCCGGCTGAACGCCATCAACGCCCTGGACGAAGTCATGATCGCCACCCGCCATACCAATACCACGGTACGTCGGGGCGACAAGCTGGCCGGAACCCGGGTCATCCCCCTGGTGGTGGACGAGGCCCGGGTCGCTGCGGCCGAGGCCGCCGCCGGAGAGACGCCCCTGCTGGAGCTCCTCCCCTACCGCCGGAGGACCGCCGCCATCGTCACCACCGGCAACGAGGTCTTTTTGGGCCGCATTGAGGACGCTTTTACCCCCGTCCTCATCCAAAAGCTGGCCGCCTTCGGAGTGGAGGCGGTCTCCCAGGTCAAGGTCCCCGATGAGCGCGGGAAGATTGTCGCCGCCGTCTCTGCCGCCCGGGCGGCCGGCGCGGAGCTGATTCTCTGCACGGGCGGCATGAGCGTGGACCCTGACGACCAGACTCCCGGGGCCATCAAAGCCACCGGGGCGAGAATTGTCTCTTACGGCGCGCCCGTCCTCCCCGGCGCTATGTTCCTGCTGGGGTACTTCGAGGACGGCACCCCCATCATGGGACTGCCCGGCTGCGTCATGTACGCCAAGGCCACCGTCTTTGACCTGATTCTCCCCCGTGTGCTGGCCGATGTGGGCGTCACCAGGGCCGATCTGTCCGCCCTGGGCCACGGCGGACTGTGCCTGGGCTGCGGGGAGTGCCGCTATCCTGTCTGTCCCTTCGGAAAGGGGGACTGATGATGGACGCGCCGAGATTCAACCACTTCGACGGCGAGGGCAACGCCATTATGGTGGACGTGTCCTCCAAAGCCCCCACCCACCGGGAGGCCGTGGCCGCCGGGAAAATAAAGGTCTCCCGCCCCGTGCTGGACGCCATTACCGGCCACACCGCCGCGAAGGGCGACGTGCTGGGCGTGGCCCGGGTGGCCGGCATTATGGGCACCAAGCGTACCAGCGACCTCATCCCCCTCTGCCACCCTCTCATGCTCTCCAACGCCAGGGTGGACTTCACCATCCTGGCGGAGGAGTGCGCCGTGGAGGCCCGCTGCACCGTCAAGCTGGACGGCAAAACCGGTGTGGAGATGGAGGCCCTCACCGGCGTGACGGTGGCTCTGCTGACCATCTACGACATGTGCAAGGCCATCGACAAGTCCATGGAACTCACCGGCATTCACCTGCTCCACAAGGAGGGCGGCAAGTCGGGGGTATACGACCATGACTAAGCCCGCCGTAGTGGCCGTCAGCGGCGTGAAAAACTCAGGCAAAACCTGGCTTATCGCCGCCATGCTCCCCTATCTGAACGCCGCCGGGGTGCGCACGGCGGTCATCAAGCACGACGGCCACAGCTTCGACGCCGATACCCCCGGCACAGACACCGCCCGCCATCTCTCCGCCGGGGCCTGCGGCACCGCCGTCTTCGACGGGGAAAAGTTTCAGTTGGTCCGGCCCGCAGCGGTCAGCGAGGTGGATTTGATTCCCCTTTTCCCCGATGCGGATTTAATTCTGCTGGAGGGCTTTAAGCACTCGGCCTGGCCCAAGCTGGAGCTGGTGCGCAGGGGCAACTCGGGCCGCTCCGTCTGCGAAGCGCGCACCCTGCTGGCCCTGGTCACGGACCTGGACATTCTTCCCGACGACGTGCCCCGGATTCCCTTCGGAGACGCCGAGGCAGCCGCGCGGGTGATTTTGGATTATCTGCAGAGGAGGGAGCAGTCATGACCGACGGCCAGGGCAGGAGCATCGACTACCTGCGCATCTCCATCACCGACCGCTGCAACCTCCGCTGCGTCTACTGTATGCCCGCCGAGGGGGTGGAGTGGGTCCCCCACGCGTCCATTCTCTCCTATGAGGAGATCGTCCGGCTGACCCGGCTCTTCGCCTCCCTGGGGGTCCGCCGTATTCGTCTCACCGGGGGCGAGCCCCTGGTGAGACGGGGGCTGGACGACCTGATCCGGGAGCTGAAGGCCATACCCGGCATTGAGACGGTTATGGTCACCACCAACGGCACCCTGTTGAGGGAGCAGCTCCCCGGCCTCATGTCCGCCGGCCTGGACGGGGTGAACATCAGCCTGGACACCCTGGACCCCGTCCAGTTCGCCGCCATTGCCCGGCGCAGCGGTCTCTCCTCCGCTCTCGCGGGGCTGAACGCGGCGCTTGACACCCCCGGCCTGACAGTCAAGCTCAACTGCGTCCCCACCCTGGAAAACGCCTCCCAGTGGGTCCCCCTGGCCGAGCTGGCCCGGAACCGCCCCCTGGCGGTGCGCTTCATTGAGCTGATGCCCATCGGCCTGGGCGGCGGTATGCCCGGCATCTCCGAGGCGGATCTGCGCGCCTGGCTGGAGGAGGCCCTCGGGCCCCTGGCCCCCTGCGAGGGGGACAAGGGCGGCGGCCCCTGCCGGTACTTCCGCCCGGCGGGCTTTCGGGGGAAAATCGGCTTCATCAGCGCCATGACCCACCAGTTCTGCTCCACCTGCAACCGGGTGCGCCTCACCGCCACCGGCTTTCTCAAAACCTGTCTCCAGTACGACGCGGGGGTGGAGCTGCGGCCCCTCCTCTCCTCCGGCGCGGACGACGCCGAGCTGCTCCGGGTCATGGAGGGCGCCATTTTGAATAAACCCCTCCGGCACCACTTCGGCGCCTCCTCCCAGAGCCGGGACGAGCGCCGCACGATGAATCAAATTGGGGGTTAGGCGCGGCGTCCCCTTGCTTCCCATGCATTCTGCCAGCCCCTAAAAACTTTAAAAACGAGGTCGATACTCATGGGTAAAGTCATCGCAGTCTGTATCAGCGAGAAAAAGGGCACCCAAAAGCACGCGGTGCCCTCCGCCAAATTCCTGCCCGACTGGGGCATTGAGAACGACGCCCACGCGGGCAAGTGGCACCGCCAGGTCTCCCTCCTCTCCCACGACAAGGTGGAGGCCTTCCGCGCCCGGGGGGCTGAGGTGGCCTCCGGCGCCTTTGGCGAAAATCTGGTGGTGGAGGGCATCGACTTTGCCGCCCTGCCCATCGGCACCCGCTTCCAGTGCAATGACGTGCTGCTGGAGCTGACGCAAATCGGCAAGGAGTGCCACAGCCACTGTGAGATTTTTAAAAAGATGGGCGAGTGCATCATGCCCACCCAGGGCGTGTTTACCCGTGTGCTGCAGGGCGGCGAGATCTCCGAGGGGGACGAGCTGGTCATTCTCCCCCCCGCCCTCCGCGCGGCGGTGGTCACCGCCAGCGACTCCGGCTATGTCGGGGCGCGGGAGGACCTCTCAACCCCCGCCGCCGTGGAGCTCCTGGAGAAGGCGGGCTACCGCGTCGTCCACACCGTCATTCTCCCCGACGACCGCGCCATGCTGGGCGCCGAGCTCAAGCGCCTGTGCGACGGCGACCTGGCCGACCTCATTGTCACCACCGGCGGCACCGGCTTCTCCCGCACCGACTGCACCCCCGAGGCCACCATGGACGTGGTGGAGCGGCCTACTCCCGGCATCTCCGAGGCCATGCGGCTGAACAGCATGAAGATTACCCCCCGGGCCATGCTCAGCCGGGCCGCGGCGGGCATCCGCCGCCAGGCCCTCATCGTCAACCTCCCCGGCAGCCCCAAGGCCGTCCGGGAGTGCCTGGAGTACATCCTTCCCCCCCTCTCCCACGGCATGGACATTTTAAAGGGCACCACGGGCAACTGCGCCCGATGAGCTAATACGCACATAAAGGAGGACGGCACGCATCCCCGCTTCGAGCCTGACCCGCCTAAGGCGGTTGCGCTATGGTGACAGGCCGCGCACATTCTTGTGCAAAGGGCCATTTTGGAAACGAGATGACCTACCGAATTTGTAAAGGAGCAATCAAAACATGAAAAAGGCACTCTCTCTGTCTCTTGCACTGGCCCTGGTGTTCTCTCTGACCGGCTGTGCCGGCCAGCCCTCCGGCGGCGACACGACCACCCCCTCCCCCAGCGCCCCCGTGGTCTCCCCCTCCGCCGCTCCCACACCCGATGCCGAGCCGGTGGAGCTCATCGTCTTCGCCGCCGCCTCCATGACCGAGACCTTGAACGAAATCGCCAAAAAATATCAGGAGGTCGCGCCCAACGTGACCCTGGTCTACAATTTTGACTCCTCCGGCACCCTCAAGACGCAGATTCAGGAGGGGGCCGACTGCGATCTCTTTATCTCCGCCGCCCAGAAGCAGATGAACCAGCTCGACTCCTCCAGGGACGCCGACGGCGGCAATGCCGAGGGCCTGGACTTTGTGCTCCAGGGCACCCGCGTGAATCTGGTGGAGAACAAGGTCGTCCTGGTGGCCCCCGAGGGCAATCCCGCGGGCGTGGCCGCCTTCGACGACGCGGCCACCGACAAGGTGAAGCTCATCGCCCTTGGAAACTCCGACGTGCCCGTGGGCCAGTACTCTGAGGAGATTTTCACCAACCTGGGCGTATGGGATCAGCTCAACGCCGACCGGAAGATCACCTTCGGCACCAACGTGAAGGAGGTCACCTCCCAGGTGGCGGCCGCCGCGGTGGACTGCGGCGTCATCTACGCCACCGACGCCTTCTCCGCCATTGCGAACGGGGACCGGATGGAGATTGTCACCGAGGCCCCCGAGGGCAGCCACAAGCAGGTCGTCTACCCCGCCGCCGTGCTGAACGTCACAAAGCACGAGGCGGAGGCCAAGGCGTTTCTGGAGTATCTGCAAAGCGACGCGTGCTCCGCCGTCTTCCAGTCCGTGGGCTTCAGCATCCCAGGCTGAGGGCGGGCGTCCCCATCTCCCACTGATAACCTATTCCAACAAAGGGGGTCTGTCCTATCGACTGGTTCCCGCTCTATAACTCCCTGCGCATCGCCCTGATCTCCACGGTCTTCACCTTTTTTCTGGGTATCTTCGCGGCCTGGTGCGTGGCGAAGCTCCCCAGCGGCCTCAAGGGTCTGCTGGACTGCGTCCTCACCCTGCCGCTGGTGCTCCCCCCCACGGTGGTGGGCTTCTTCCTTCTGAAGCTCCTGGGCCCCAAGGGGCCGGTGGGCCAGCTCATCACGGCCTGGTGGGATACCAAGCTCACCATGACCTGGCAAGCCTCCATCCTCGCGGTCACCATCGTCACCTTCCCCCTCATGTACCGGACGGTCCGCGGGGCCTTTGAATCCTTTGACAAGAACCTCCTCTACGCCGGCAAGACCCTGGGCCGCTCCAACGCCTGGGTCTTCTGGCGGGTGCTGATGCCCGGCTGCAGGCAGGGCCTGATGGCGGGCACCGTCCTGGCCTTCGCCCGTGGCCTGGGGGAGTACGGCGCGACGAGCATGGTCTCCGGCTACACGCCCGGCCGCACCGCCACCATCTCCACCACCGTCTACCAGCTCTGGCGGGAGGGGAACGACGCCCTGGCCTACCAGTGGGTGGGCGTCAATCTGCTCATCTCCTTCGCCGTGCTCCTGGCCATCAATCTGCTGGAGCGGCGGGAGAAGACCGTGAAGTGGCCCGCCGGGTCGCCGGAGGTGTAGCCGTGCTGGAAGTGGATATTCGCAAGGATTTCGGCAAATTCAAGCTCAACGTCTCCTTCTCCGCCGACCGGGGCATCACCGGGCTTCTGGGGGCCTCGGGCTGCGGCAAGAGCATGACCCTCAAGTGCGTCGCGGGCATCGTCACGCCCGATGCGGGGCGCATCGTCCTGGACGGGCGGGTCCTCTTCGACAGCGGGAAGCGTGTGGACCTCTCCCCCCAGGAGCGGCGGGTGGGCTATCTCTTCCAGAACTACGCCCTCTTCCCCAATATGACGGTGGCCCAGAACATTGCCGCCGGGGTCCGGGGCCGGGACAGGGCGAGGCGCGAGGCGATGGTGGCGGATATGGTCAAGTCCTTCTATCTGGAGGATTTGGAGCGCAAATACCCCCGCCAGCTCTCCGGCGGACAACAGCAGCGGGTGGCCCTGGCCCGCATCCTGGCAAGCGAGCCTCACGCTCTCCTCCTGGACGAGCCCTTCTCCGCGCTGGACAGCTATCTCCGCTGGCAGGTGGAGCTGGAGCTGGGGGAGCTGCTCTCTCCCTTCCCCGGCCCGGTGCTTTTTGTCACCCACAGCCGGGACGAAGTCTACCGCATGTGCGAAAACGTCTGCGTGCTGGACCACGGCCGATCCCAGCCGGAACAGGACGTCCATACTCTCTTTGATTCCCCCGCTACCGTCTCCTCCTGCCTCCTCACCGGCTGCAAGAATCTCTCGCGGGCCGTTCCCGGCCCGGACGGCCGGGTGGCGTGCACGGACTGGGGCGTAAGCCTGGACCCCGGCAGGGACATTCCCGAGGGGACGACCCATGTGGGCGTGCGCTCCCACTACCTGCGCCCAGTGGAGGCTCCCGGGGAGAACACCATCCCCTGCACGGTGGAGCGGGTCATCGACGACGTGTTTTCCACCGTGGTCCTCCTCTCCACCCCCGGCGGCGGCGAAGGATACTCCCGCCTCCGCCTGGAGCTTCCCAAGGAGGCCTGGGCCGCCCTGTCCTCCCGGGACTCCCTCTGCCTCCAAATCCGCCCCGAGGATTTGCTGCTCCTGAAAGATTGAATCAAGGCCCTGCCTCTCACGAGGCAGGGCCTTCCCGCTTGTCAAAGAAGCCCATCGGAGCTTCTTTGACAAGCGGCATGACGGATGGGGCCGGGGTTCTTGGGGGCATGGCGGCGGGCGCGGCAATCACCCCGGCGGCTATACCTTCTCCCCGAAATCTATTTGCCAACCGCCGCTCAAATAGGGTAGAATAGGGAAAGAGCCGCATCTTAAAGGCTTCTTAAGGATTTCCCCCGTTGCGATTTAAACTTCCCCGGTTATGATACTGATATGAGGTGAATGCGTTGTACAACATTCTCATCTGCGACGATGACCGCGACATCGTCTCCGCACTGGACATCTACCTGACCAGCGAGGGCTACCGCACCTTCAAGGCTTTCGACGGCACCGAGGTGCTCACTCTGGTGGAGCGGGAGGATATCCACCTGATTCTGATGGACATCATGATGCCCGGCCTGGACGGCATCCGCACCACGGCAAAGCTGCGGGAGAAGTGCAATATCCCCATCATCCTTCTCACCGCCAAGAGCGAGGACTCGGACAAGGTGCTGGGCCTCAACATCGGGGCCGACGACTATATCACCAAGCCTTTCAATCCCATCGAGGTCATCGCCCGGGTGAAATCCCAGCTCCGGCGGTACACCACCCTGGGCGGGCGCGGGGTTCAGGAGGAGACCAGCCTCCTGCGCAACGGCGGCATCACCATGGACGACGCCGCCAAGTCGGTCACGGTGGACGGCGAGAGCGTGTCCCTCACCCCCATTGAGTACAACATCCTCAAGCTGCTCATTTCCAACCCCGGCCGGGTTTTCTCTACCGGACAGATCTACGAGCAGGTGTGGAACGACCCCTCCCTGGGCTCAGAGAACACTGTGGCGGTCCATATCCGCCACCTGCGGGAGAAGATTGAGATTGACCCCGCCAATCCCCGCTACCTCAAGGTAGTCTGGGGCTTGGGCTATAAGATGGAAAAGCTGTAAGAGACGGATCGCCGCGTCACGGCCTGCGCCGGCCGGGGAATCCGCCCTGAACCCCTTCTAGGAGTGATTCCCATGATGAAGCTGAATACCGCCCGCTCGAATCCGGTCTACCGTGCCGGTGCCTTCCTTCTGTGCCTGGTGCTGGTGTCGGTGGCCTTCTGGTCCACGTTCATGATCACCTGGAAGTGGGATGATTTCTGGACCGGCGGGGATTACTACAGCAGCTATACCGCGGTGGACGATGCGCAGGACTTCGTATACGGCCTGCGGGAGATTCTTCAGCTCCGGCAGCAGCAGGAGTGGGGCGGCACCCTGAACTACTCCGAGCAGGAGCGGCTGGCCTTTTTGGAGAAGCAGCTCGACCCCTCGGCCACCAATTTCCGCTACCAAATCCACGACCAGGACGGCCGCCTGCTGGACGACAACCTGGGCGGCGCCTCCCTGGAGAACGTGGCGGGCTTTGAGCGCTCCTCCACGGAGGTGCTCACCATGGATCAGCAGCTTCACAGGGCCGACGTCACGTTTGAGGACGATGAGGCCGACGTCATTCTTCTCCGGGTCATGATGAAAAACGGCGTCCGCGTGGAGTGCGACCCCAGGGAGAGCAGGGGCCAGTACAACGAGTACGGCTACTTCTCCGACGGCTACCAGTTCTACAATTACGACTCCGAATACGATACCCGCATCAGAACCCGCGAGGTGGTCATTGAGTATGGCGTTGCCCGGCCCATGACGGTGCAGGACGAGTTCGCCGAGAGTATGACAAGCTACCAGAAATTCCAGAAGACGCTGCCCGTCGTGGCGATTGTGGCATTGATCTCCTGCCTTCTGTCCGTGGCGTCTCTGGTCTTCCTCTGCGCTGCCGCCGGGCGGCAGGAGGACGGCACCGTCGCCCCCGGCTGGCAGGAGCGCATCCCCTACGATGTGTATCTGCTGCTCGACTGTACGCTGTGGGCAGTCCTTTTCAATGCCGGGGACCAGATCACGTGGGCGTTCAATCAGGGCAGCGGCCGCCCTGCTGTCTTTGTGGGCCTGGGCGTCTTCACGCTCCTGGGCGCCGCTCTGGCGGTGGGCCTCATTCTCACCACCACCGTCCGGCTGAAGATGCGCCGCCTTCTGCGCGGCACCCTGGTCTGGCGGTTCTTCGCCGCCATCGGCCGTGGGGTTGGCGGCGTGGTCCGCGGCTGGTCCCTCAGCCGCAAGACGGTCATCTTCTTCCTGCTGTATCTGCTGGGCACACTCCTCACCACCCTCACCGTTATCCTCATCCCCGTCTACCAGGGCTTTGTCCTCTGGTGCCTGTGCCGCTGGGCGCGGCAGTGGCGGGCCATCCGGGCGGGCACCGCCAAAATTGTGGGCGGAGACCCGGACTATAAGATTGAGACCAACGGCATGTACCGGGACCTGCGGCAGCACGCCGAGCAGCTTAACGATTTGGGCGGGGCCATCGGCACCGCCGTGGACGAGCGGATGCAGTCCGAGCGCTTCAAGGCGGAGCTCATCACCAACGTCTCCCACGACCTGAAGACGCCCCTCACCTCCATCATCAACTACGTGGATCTTTTGAAAAAGGTGCCCATTGAAAACCCCCAGGCCGCCGAATATATTGAGGTGCTGGACCGCAAAAGCCAGCGGCTCAAGAAGCTCACCGAGGACCTGGTGGAGGCCAGCAAGGCGTCCACCGGCAGCCTGACCGTCAACAAGGAGCGTCTGGGCATGGCTCAGCTGGTGGTCCAGGCCTTGGGCGAGTACGAGGAGAAATTTGAGCAGAAGCGGCTGGAGGTGGTCCCCGTCCTGCCCGACCACGAGTTCTACGTCTGGGCCGACGGCCGCCACCTGTGGCGGGTCATCGACAACCTGCTGTCCAACTGCTATAAATACGCCCTGGAGGGTACCCGGATCTACCTCAATGTGGTCCGCTGGGACGGAAGCATTACCCTCTCCATTAAAAATATTTCCCGCCAGGCACTGAATATCCCGCCCGACCAGCTCATGGAGCGCTTCGTCCGCGGCGAGGAGTCCCGCTCCACCGAGGGCTCCGGCCTGGGACTTTCCATTGCCCGCAGCCTCACCGAGCTCCAGGACGGCACCTTCCGGCTGGATATCGACGGGGACCTCTTTAAGGCCGCCATCTCCTTCCCGGAGGCCATCGCCCTGCCCGAGAATGCGGGCGAGGACGGCCTGGACACCAACGAGCCCACCGAGCACAGCGCATGACTTTTAATCCGCATGGGATACTATCATGGTATCCCATGCGGTTTTTTTATCCGCTCAGCGCCCCGCCGCGGGCGGAAGTTTCCCTCCCAGTCAAATTTTTCTTTTCAAACGGCTTCTCCTGTGCTATACTATTATCAAGAATAATTCTCATTAGTTTCTATAGAGAAAGGATGCGCGCGTATGTACGATATCATCATCATCGGCGGCGGCCCCGCGGGGCTGACGGCCGCAATCTACGCCAAGCGGGCGGGCTATACCGCCCTGATTCTGGAGGGCGGCGCCCCCGGCGGCCAGGCGGCCACCACCCCGGAGATTGAAAACTGGCCCGGCATCAAAAACGTGGCGGGCTCCGACTTCTCCATGAACCTCTATGAGCAGTCCAGAGCGCTGGGCGCGGAGATGAAGTTCGAGGGCGTCACCGGCCTCGCGGACGGGGGCCGGGTGAAGAGCGTCACCACCCCGTCGGGCGTATACGACGGCAGGGCCGTCATCATCGCCAACGGCGTCCGCCGCAGGAAGCTGGAGGTCCCCGGCGAGGAACGGCTGGCGGGCCGGGGCATGAGCTACTGCGCCACCTGCGACGGCAACTTCTTCCGCGGGAAGGACGTGGCCGTAGTGGGCGGAGGCAATACCGCCCTGGAGGACGCCCTCTTCCTGGCCAACATCTGTCCCAGAGTCTATCTCATCCACCGCCGGGATGCCTTCCGGGCCGAAAAGCACCTGACCGACGGTCTGGCCGGGGCGGACGCGGTGGAGCGGGTGATGAACACCAAGGTACTGGAGATTCTGGGCGAACAGAAGGTGGAGGCCATCCGGGTGGAGGGTCCCGGCGGAAAGCGGGAGCTTCCGGTGGCGGGCGTCTTCGCAGCCGTCGGCCTCATTCCCGACAACGCCGCCTTCGCCCCGCCCGTGGCGCTGGATCAGCACGGCTATATCCTGGCCGGCGAGGACACCCATACCAACGTCCCCGGCGTCTTCGCCGCCGGCGATACCCGCGTCAAGGATCTGCGCCAACTGGTCACCGCCGCCGCCGACGGAGCGGCGGCCGCCTTTCAGGCCGGACGGTACCTCCAGAGCCTCGTCTAAAAAGGTTTACCTGCGGCCGCCCAGACTTGGGCGGCCGTTTTTGATGCCTTTGGGGCATGGGACGCAGATTCCACTTGACAATGCCTCCTCTCCGCGTTATATTGACTATATCGTTTATTTTGGTCAAATAGTTTTGAGGTGATTTTATGGCTCCCAAATCCTTCTCCGGCCAGGAGCGCACTCTGATTGACCAGCGGCTCCGTGCCGCCGCCGCCGAATGCCTGGAACGCTACGGCGTCCGCAAGACCACCGTGGACGAGCTGGTCCGCCGGGCCGGCATTCCCAAGGGCACCTTCTACCTGTTTTACCCCTCCAAGGAGGCGCTCTTCTTCTCCCTCTTCATTGAGTACCATAACCGCATCCATCAAGGCTTTCTGGTCAGGCTGTCGCAGGCGGGGGAACAAATCGGCTGGCGGGAATTTGCCGATGCTCTGCTCTCCATGTGCCAGGTGGCGGCGGATACCTTTTTACTCCCCCTGATGACGGAGGGCGGGCTGGAGCTCATTCTCCGCAAGCTGCCGCCCGAGCTGGTGGCGGAGCACCAGCAGACCGACGACGGAAGCGTGGAGCTGCTCTTCGCTCAGCTGCCGCAGCTGGCGGGGAAGGACCCAAAGGCTTACAGCGCGGCCCTTCGGGGCGCGGCCATGTTCTATATGCACAGGCCCGAGATCGGCGAGGAGCATTTTGACGACGCTTTGAAGATTACGGTTTATGGAATTTGTAGAGAGCTTTTTTCGGAGGATTCACCATGATTACGGTACAAAACCTGTGTTTTGGATACACAAAGGCCCCGTTTATTGAAAATATGAGCTTTTCTGTAGAGCAAGGCGAGATTTTTGGTTTTCTCGGCCCCTCCGGCGCGGGCAAATCCACCCTCCAGAAGCTCCTGACCGGCCTTCTGAGCGGCTATACCGGCTCGGCGGTGGCGGCGGGCACGGAGATCGCCAAACGGGGGCGGGACTTCTATGAAAAGATCGGCGTGGACTTTGAATTTCCCTGCCTGTACGAAAAATTGACGGCCCGGGAGAACCTGGATTTTTTCGGCTCCCTCTACCAGGGTCCCCTCCGCAGCCGGGACGCCCTGCTGGATTCGGTGGGCCTTCTGCGGGACGCGGACAAGAAGGTGGCCGGGTTCTCCAAGGGCATGAAGGCCCGGCTGGGCTTTATCCGCGCCCTCCTTCACGACCCCGCCCTCCTCTTTTTGGACGAGCCCACCTCCGGCCTGGACCCGGCCAACGCCCGGGTGATGAAGGATCTCATTCTGGCGGAGCGGGACGCGGGGAAGACGGTGGTCCTCACCACCCACAACATGGCCGATGCCGCGGAGCTGTGCGACCGGGTGGCTTTCATCGTGGACGGGACCATCCGCGCGCTGGACACCCCTCACAATCTGGTCATGCGCAGGGGCGCGGCAAGGCTCGTCTACACCTGGCTGGAAAACGGCGGGGAGCGCTCCGCCGCCTGTCCCCTGGACGGCACGGGGGACGACGCCGTTCTCTCCGCTCTCGTGGCCGAAGGAGGGCTGCGCACCATCCACTCCCAGGAGCCCACCCTCAACGACGTGTTCCTGGAGATCACGGGGAGGGCGCTGCAATGAGACTGACCGCCCTGCTCCGCGCCGACCTGAAGTTTTTGGTCAGGTACGGCTTTCTCGCCCTCTACGCCCTCTTCTGCCTCCTCTACCTTCTGATTCTGGCCGCCTGTCCCGCCGGGCTGCGGGAGACGGTCTGCACGTTTCTGGTCTTTACCGACCCGGCGGCCATGGGGCTCTTTTTTATGGGCGCCCTGCTGCTGCTGGAGAAGAGCCAGCGGGTGCTGCCCGCCCTGGCGGTCTCTCCCGCCCCGGCCTGGGCCTATGTGTGCTCCAAGGCCCTGGCCTTCGCCCTGGCGGGTACGCTGGTGGGGGCGGTGCTGAGTGTGTTCAGCCCGGCGGAGGTCCTGGCCCCCCGGCTCCTGACCCTTCTCACCGGCGGTTTTTTCTTCTCCCTGTTGGGCATGACGGCGGGCCTCCACAGTGGCAGCCTCAACCGCTTTATCCTGCTCTCCACCGCTCTTGAGGTGCTCTTCTGCCTGCCGGGACTGCTGGGCCTTCTGGGTATGCTGCCCGGGTGGCTCTCCTGGCATCCCGGCGCGCTGATCGCGGCGGGACTGCGGGGTAATCCGGCCGCCCCCCTCCTGCTGCTGCCCTGGGTGGCCGCGGCCTTTGCCCTGACCGCCCGGACGGCGGGACGCAGACTGACCGACATGGGAGGAGTGAGGCTATGACCGCCGCAGTCGCCTCCCTGCGGGGGTTCTGGGCCGCGCTGCGCTCGGATTTGATGCTCTTCTGGGTTCTGCCCGTGCCGCTGCTGGCCGCCGCCGCCCTCCGGTTGCTCCTCCCCCTGGCCGAGGGCTGGCTCACCGCATATTTTCAAGCCGGGGCCGTTCTCGCGCCCTATTACCTCATATCCGACCTGCTGGTGGCGGTGGTCGCCCCCGTTCTGCTGGCCTACGTCTCGGTGATGGTGGTGCTGGAGGAGCGGGACGACGGCCTGACCCGGTATCTGGCGGTGACCCCTCTGGGCCGGGGCGGGTATCTTCTCACCCGGGTTTTTGTCCCCGTCCTGCTGGGGGCTGCATATACAGTGCCCCTTCTCGCCTGCCTCTCCCTCACCCGGCCGGCTCCCTGGCTGATACTGCCACTGGCCCTGTCGGGCGGCCTCTCCGGCGCCATCTCCGCCCTGCTGGTGCCCGCCTTCGCGGGGAACAAGGTGGAGGGCATGGCCCTGGTCAAGCTCTCCACGCTGGCGCTGACCGGGCTGTTCCTCCCCTTCTTCCTGGACGGCCCGCTCCAGTATGCAGCCGCCTTTCTCCCCTCCTTTTGGATGGCTCGGCTGGCCCTGGACGGCCAGGTATTCTGGCTCCTGCCCACGGTCCTCACGGGACTGGGGTGGCTTTGGCTCCTCTGCCGCCGTTTCGCCCGGAAGCTTATCTGAGGCGGAGATACCGGGTGCGGGGCAATATTGTGCAAGAAAAACGCGCCTCTTTCTGGTATGGTCCTATCAGAAGGGGGCGCGTTATATTGGATTATCAGAGCGAGAAATGTGTGATGGTGATAGACGGGGCGCTGCCCACGGGGGTCATCGCCAATACGGCGGCCATCCTGGGCGTGACGCTGGGCAAACGGCAGCCCGATGCCGTGGGTCCGGACGTGACGGACAAGGGCGGCAGACTCCACTTGGGCATCGTGGCCCTGCCGGTGCCCATCCTGCGCACCGACGGGCTGCAGCTCAAGCTCCTGCGCGAGCGGCTCTACCAGCCGGAATTCGCCGGGGTGACGGTGGTGGACTTCTCCGATGTGGCCCAGGGCTGCCGTGTGTACGAGGAGTATATCAAGCGGGCCGGGCAGGTGGAGAGCTGCGGGATGAACTACCTGGGGCTGGCCCTCTGCGGCCCGAAAAAGCTGGTCAACAAGCTGACGGGGAGCATGCCGCTGCTGCGGTAGGCCGGGACGGCGAAGGGCTGGAAGGCGGTACCGCCCCTACGCCGGCCCCCACTGATGTAAAAATGACGTACTGCTCACGCAGTACGTCATTTTTAATTTAGTCCAAAACCTGCACGCCGGCGCCCAAAACGCCGCTGCCGATATAGACGCTGAGCGTGGCGTCCAGCTCGCCCTCCCAGAAGTGGTCGAAGCCGGGGAAGGCCGTCTCCATCCGGGCGCGGAGCTGGGCCATCTCCTCCGCCGCACCGCCGTTGGCCACCGCCAGGTTGAACCGCTTATGCTCCCCCAGCGCCTTCCCCACCAACTCGATGAGCTTGTCCTGGACCGCCCTGCGGCCCCGCACCTTGGCGACGCTCTGAAGCTGCCCGTCTCCCGCGAAGGTGATGAGCGGCTTGATGTTCAGCATCGTCCCCGCCATAGCGGTCACCTTGCCGATGCGCCCCCCCTTGGCCAGGTACTCCAGGGTGTCCACCGAGAAGAAGGGGAAGGTGCCGGCGATCAGGCCGGGCACCCGGCGCTCCACCAGCTCCCGCCAGCCCATACCGCCCTGAATATCCTCCCAGAGCTGGAGGATGGTAATGCCGATGCCCAGGGCGCCGCTCACCGAGTCGAAGACCTTGACCTCCAGATCCTCCCGGCTCTCCCCCTGGAGGCGAATCATGTTGTAGGTACCCGAGAGACCGGAGGAGAGATGGACGGCGATAACCTTCTTGTAGCCGTCGGCGGCGATCTGGCTGAGGGTCCGCCCCACGTCGAAAAAGTCGGGCAGGGAGGTCTGGGGCAGCTCCCCCAGGCCCTGGCGGCGGTAAATATCGGACGCAAAAATGTCCACGCCGTCAGAATACTCCCGGTCCCGGCAGCGGATGCGCAGGGGCACCACATAGATGGCCTTGCCCGCGCGGGCGGCGGGGGTGAGATCGGCGCAGGAGTCGGTCAGAAGGGCGATCTTTTCGGGGTTTGACAAGCTTATCATCCTACTCTATAATATCAACTGTCTTTAATAACATAACAACGTTATGTGACTATTATATGCGGGCGTATTCTTCCTGTCAAGGCGGGATTCGCCCGGTCGGCTCCCTGGCCGGGCGAATCCCGGAAACCCGGGGCCTGGCAGGCTGTTTTCACAGGAGGTTTTTATGGACTACCACGAGCGGCGCAAGGAACAGGCGCGGCAGACCGAGCAGGCAATTTTAAACGCCGCCGCCGAGCTCTCCCGGGAGAGCAGCTTCGACAAGGTTTCCATCCGGGACATCTGCCGCAGGGCGGGCATTACCACCGGGGCCTTTTACCATCACTTCCCCTCCAAGGAGGCGCTGCTGGTCAAGGGATTCTCCTCGCTGGACGCCTATATGGAGAGCCGTATGGCGGGACGCGAGGAGGACCCGCCGCTGGAGCGGCTCTACCTTCTCCTGTCCGGGTACGCCGGGTTCTTCCAGGAGCAGGGATACGAGCTGGTCTCCCGGTACTACCAGCACCGGCTCACCACCCCCTCCTTCGCCTCCATGGCCCCCACCCGCTTCACACTGCGGGCCATGCTGGAGTGCATCCGGGAGATTGACGCGCTGGGGATGCTCATCCCCGGCCAGTCCCCCGAGTGGGTGGCGGACTTCCTCTTCCGCCACTTTCGGGGTGTGGTCATCGACTGGGTGCTCCACCAGGGCTCTTATCCATTATTGCCCAAACTGGAGCAGGACTATCGCTTTTTTGAGCATACTTTTCAGGCGGTATAAAGTAGCCCCCTGGGTGCAAAACCCTTGTTTTGCGCCCAGGGGGCTACTTGTTTTACACGGCGGGGAGCGGCGGCGCAGGCAGGCCGCCTCAATAAAAGGCCCCGGCCAAGCCGCAGAGCCCCGCCGGCGTCACCACTTATTCTCCACCTTTTCCGCAAAGCCCATAAAATCTTTGAGTTCAATCACCCCGCCGCCATCCAGGACGGCCCGGCCGGTGAATCTTCCGAAGACTTGGTGCTGGTCGGACTTGATAACCCCCACGCTGGTACAGGCCGCCCGGTCCAGCATGGGGACGAAGTCCATCTCGAACCTGCCGTCGTCACTGGTGAAGGTCCAGGGGGACATAAAATCGTCCCTGCCGCCCCGCCGGGGGATGTGAAACGCCACCCGGGAGAGCTTGTGGGCGGTTCCATCATAAAAAAGCATATTCTCGCTTGCGGCAGAGGTGTCCCCAAAGCCGTAACCGATGTTGAAGCCGAAGGGCACGCCATCCGCCAGACCGGAGCCGGAGCCCCAGTACCAGGTGTTGTGATAGGTCCACACCCCCCGCCCCCAGTCCAGGGTGCCGAAGGAGTGCTCGGGCCGGAAGGAGTAGGTCCTCTCCCCCAGGGTTACCCTGCCCGTGGCCCGCATACAGTTGATTTTTTGGTTATAGTAGAAGTGGCCCGGCTTATGAAAGGGCGTGCAGATCACCATGGACTCCTCCGGCGCGTCGGTGAGGGCAATCTGAACGTCCAACGCCTCGCCGTTCTGAAACTTGTCCATGTGGGCACACAGGAGCCGCTTTTCTCCACTCACGCGGAAGAAGATGCCGTACCCCTTCCCTGAGACTCCCACATCTCCCCGGTCGGAGGCGGCGGGCAGGCCGGTCCTGCCCATGGGGAGGATACGCATGGGGCTGCGGGTCACCTGCCAGCCCTCGTCGAAGTCCAGCAGGGAGATGGAGTCCAGCCCCATATAGGAGTTGTCCGCGATGGTGAGGGCCAGCGCAAAGCGGTCGTTCATCACCAGGTAGTAGTCCCACTCCTTGAGCCGGGTGGCCCCGCCCCTCACCCTGGCGCGGTCGTAGACGGGCAGGAGCCGTTTGGCGTACCCCGCCTCGGTCAGGTTCCCCCGCTCGTCCAGCAGGGGGATGGGCCGGGTGATCTCATGCTGCATCAGAACGCCTCCCCTCAGTGCTCAAAATGGGCCTTCTCATCTCCGCGGACAAAGCGCTCCTCGAACTCGTCCACGGGCATGGGCTTATAGAACACATAGCCCTGAATGTAGTCGCAGCCCAGGGAGCGCAGGTAGTCCACATACCCCTGGGTCTCTACGCCCTCGGCCACGGTCCGCATCCCCAGCTCCCGGGCGGTCTGGATGATGTGACGGATGATAATGCGCTCCCGCTCGTCCTCCTCGTGCCGGAAGAGGGAGCGGTCGATCTTGAGGGTATGTATCTCAGCGCTTGTGAGCACGCTGTAGGAGGAGTAGCCGCTGCCGAAGTCGTCCAGGGCGCTGGTAAAGCCGTAGTCCTTCAGCTCGTTGACCACATGCCGCACCCGCTCCACCTCGTTGAGCACGATGCTCTCCAGCACCTCGAACTCAATGCACTCGGTAGGCGTGCCGTACCGCTTGTGGACCCCCCGGTACACCTTGAAAAAGTCCCGGAAGTTAAAGAGGGCCGCCGACAGGTTCACACTGATTTGAATCTTCTTCCCATAGACCTCCCGCCAGCGGTTGATGGACTTGCAGACCTGCTCGAAGAGGTACCCGTCCACATCCCCGATAAGGCCGGTCTCCTCCAGCATGGGCAGAAAATCCCCCAGGTTCAGCATCCCCCGCTCGGGATCAATCCAGCGCATAAGCGCCTCGGCGGAGTGGACCTCCCCTGTGCGCAGATCCACCTTGGGCTGCAGGTAGAGCTTGAAGTCCCCCCGTTCCAGGGCGGGCTTAATGATGTCGATGAGGTCGTAGTACCGGGCGTCCTTGTCCTCCACGGTGACGCCGTAGACCTCCATATGGGAGTTGCGAAATTCCCGCTCGGGGCACTCCGTCCGGGCCACGTCGGCGTTGTACTGGGCGGTGTAGAAGTCCACCCCTGTCTCCAGGGGATAGATGCCGAAGCCACAGAAGACCCTGCCGTGAAAGCGGGGATCGTCCATGTCGCGGATACAGGCGTTAAGCTCGATAATCTTATCCAGAATGGGATTGAACTCCCTGGGGAAGCGGAGCAGGACGTTAAAATAATCCACACGGATGTGGGCGATGTACTCCCCCTCGCCCAGCCAGCCGGCTACAATCTCATAGACCTTCTCAATCAGCGCGTCCCCCGCCTCCCGGCCATAGATCCGGTTGAAGGTACGGAAGCGCTTTATCTTCAGGCTGATGAGCGCGTACTGCCACCGCTCTGCGTCGGGGAGCGCCTCATACTTCTCCCGTATAAACGCCTCGTCTCTCATCCCGGTCACGCGCTCACCCTGTTTCCCTTTATTTCAACATAAATTATATCTGATATCGCGGGCAATTACAATCCTTTTCCCGCCCGGACATAGGGACAGGCCTGCACCGCATACCGTTTTAAGACGGAGGTGATGGCGGTATGTCCAAGCTGCTCTCAAAAAAATGGGTGCGCGACAGCGTGCTGGGGCTGGCCCTGCTGGCGGCCACCCTGGGGCTGATGTTCTTCCCCCAGGAGTCCATGCAGGCGGCGAGGGACGGGCTGACGCTGTGCTACAATGTCATCATTCCCTCCCTCTTCCCCTTCTTCGTCCTCTCCTCCCTGGTGGTGGAGCTGGGGCTGGCGGGCTATCTGGGGCGCCTCCTGGAGCCCGTCATGCGGCCCCTCTTCAACGTCAGCGGGGCCTGTGCCTCCGCCTTTGCCCTGGGCTTCATCGGCGGCTACCCCGTGGGGGCCAAGACCGCCATCAGCCTCTACGAAAAGGGCATGTGCTCCAAGACCGAGGCGGAGCGGCTGCTGGCCTTCTGCAACAACTCCGGCCCCGCCTTCATCCTGGGCGTGGTGGGAGCCGGGGTCTTCGGCAGCAGCAAGGTGGGGCTGCTGCTCTACCTGGCCCACGGGTTGGCGTCGGTGTGCATCGGCATCGTCTTCCGCTTCTACAAGGCTGGGGGCGCCCGGAAGGGTGATCGCCGGGCCGCGCCCCAGTTCCACGCCGAGCGGTTCACCACCGCTTTCACCGGAAGCATCAAAAACTCCTTTTTCTCCACGCTGAATATCTGCGCCTTTGTGGTCTTCTTCACGGTGGTCATCAAGCTGCTCTTCCTCTCCGGCGTGCTGCCCGGCGTGGCCAAGGCGCTGGGGGTTCTCCTCTCCCCCCTGGGCTTTTCCGAGGAGTGGGCGGAGCGGCTGCTCACGGGTTTTCTGGAGATCTCCTCCGGCGTGTGGACCCTGTCCGGTTCCGGAGCGCTGGCGGGCAGGCTCAGCATGGCGGCCTTCATGCTGGGGTGGGCCGGGGTGTCGGTCCACTGCCAGGTGCTCTCCTTCATCGGCGGCAGCGGACTGAGCGTACGGACCTATATTCTGGGCAAGCTGATGCACGGCGGGCTCTCCGCCCTCTTCGTGGCGGGGCTGTTCCGCTTCTTCTCCTTCGAGGAGCCGGTGAGCTCCTACCTGGCCGAGCAGGTGGCCTCCATCGCCTCGCTGGATTTCCACACCGCCCTCACCATCTCCACCGTGTCCGCCTGGGTGGTGTGGCTCCTGTTTTTCATGGCGGCCTGGGCGGCCATCCGCCGCGCGCCGCACAAAAATTTGTCCAAAATAAGGCCGTAACAGTGGAAAAGCCGGGATTCCTGTTGTATACTTTACTTATGGAGAAAATATGGGAGCTTCGGAGGAATTTGAATGCTGTTTGAGAAGTCAATCGAGCCCCGCTGCGCCTACTGTGAGCGGGGTGCGGCGTTGGACGATAAATCGGTGCTGTGCAGGAAAAAAGGCGTGGTCCCCGCCGGGGAGAGCTGCCGCAGTTTTAAATACGACCCCTTCAAGCGGGTGCCTCCCAAACCCACAACCCCGGATTTCAGCCGGCTGAAGGACGAGGATTTTACATTATAACGCTCAGGTTCGCCCCTGTACGTCTCACTCAAAAAGCGGCCCCCGGATGCGGTGCATCCGGGGGCCGCTTTTTAATCCTCAATTCTGACCTTCGCCACCACCCGGCGGACGGGGGCCGGCGCATCCACGGCCACGCAGGGGGCGTGGGCGTCCTGGGGCCATACCACCAGGAACTGCCCCCGGCCCATGGGAAGGTAGGTGCATCGGCCGGTGAGGAAGCAGATGTCGCCCTCGCCAGGCTCGCACGCCCCCAGGGCCGCCCGGGGGGCCACGCCGATGACCTCCTCTCCGGCTGCGAGATACTGCACGTCCAGATACTTGTCGTGGGCCTCAAGACGCTGACTTCCCGCTGCGGGGCGGGGATTGGTGGTGACGCTCATCACATTGACGAAAAGGGCGTCCCCCTCCAGCTCATAGCGGCCGTCCGCCACCTGGGAGAAGTCGGTGGAGGCCAGATACTCCAGGGCCTTACGCAGCCGTGGGGACAGGGCGGCATAGGTATTGACGTTGGACAGCGTGTCGTAAATCATAGGGGGCTCCTCCTTGCTAAATTCAGGGCTTCTCTTGGGGTGAGGCTTCGGCCTTGGCTGCCCCCATTTTACCCCTCCTGGCCGGACAGCGCAAGGGCTGCGGAAAAAAGCCCGGCGGTTTGTGCAAAAAAAGTGCAGGAATAGGCAATGCCATCTCCCCCGCCGCTATGATAAAATAGGCTCAACAAGAGCACAGGAGGATGCGCTATGGACTTTCTGGGACTGGACCTGACCGTGAAAAACCACCCCGAGCTGGATACGGGCTTTGTGCCTCTGGCAAAATTCTTCGAGGCCTACCGCGCCGGAGCGGCCCACCCCTTCGCCCTGGCGGTTGAGCGGGAGGACGGCCTCGTATCGGTATACGAGACCGCCCTGCGCACCGGGGGGGAGCTCAGCGAGGCTGACCGGCTCTACGTGGACCGGCTGGCGAAGGCCCTGCTGTGGATGCGCGGGGGGTGGAAGCTCATCGCCTGCGGCAGCGACGCCGCGGGCGCCTATCTGGAGTCCGTCTACGCCCCCGGAGGCCAGCGTGACTTCGACCGGGACTTTATGGAGGGGGTCTATGAGCGGCCCTTTGTTGTCGAGCGGCGCCCCTATGAGGACCGTCCGGCGGCGAAGGAGTCCCCCGCCCCGGTGGGCGGGCATCTGGACGGCTGCCGCATCGGCCTGGACGCCGGGGCCAGCAATCTGAAGATCAGCGCGGTGGCGGACGGCAAGTGTATTTTCTCCGAGAGCCGTCCCTGGCGTCCCAAGGGGGAGGCGGACCCGGCCTACCACTTCGCCCACCTGACCGCCGCCCTGCGCTCCGCCGCGGAGCATCTCCCCCGGGTGGACGGCGTGGGCATCTCCTCCGCGGGGGTGTTTGTGGGGGACCGCTGCATGGTGGCGAGCCTCTTCCTGGGCGTGGGCAGGGAGGACTTTGACCGGTATGTCAAGGACATCTTCCCCCGCGCCGTCCGGGACCTGGGGGCGGATATCCCCTGCGTGGTGGCCAACGACGGCGACGTGACCGCCCTCTCCGGCGCCATGGCCCTGGGCGCTGCGGGGGTGCTGGGCATCTCCATGGGCACCAGCGAGGCCGGGGGCTATGTGGACGGCGGCGGCAACGTGACCGGCTGGTTCAACGAACTGGCCTTCGCCCCCCTGGACGTGCAGCACGAAGCCGCCCGGGACGAGTGGAGCGGCGACGTGGGCTGCGGCGTAAAGTACCTCAGCCAGGACGGCGCGGTGAAGCTGGCTGCCATAGCGGGCATTGAACTGCCCGAGGGCGGCCCGGCCGACCAGTTTGCCTGCCTGCGGGGACTCATGGACCGTGGTGATGCCCGGATGGAGGCGGTCTACCGGGACCTGGGCGTCTACCTGGGCCACGCCCTGGGGCTGTACGCCATGTTCTACGATATCCGCCGCGCCCTCATCATGGGCGGCGTGGCCGGCGGGCCGGGGGGCGACATTCTCCTCGGTGAGGCCCGGCGGGTGCTCGCCGGGGAGTACCCCGGCTGCACCTTCCCCGTGGAAGCCCCGGACAGCCGGGTGCGCTCCCTGGGGCAGAGCGTGGCGGCGGCCAGCCTGCCCAAGGCGCGGTAACCGCTCCCATCCCTGTTTTTTTCGGCAGCCTGAGCCGGACGGGTCTTGTATCCGTCCGGCTTTTCTGTTACGCTGGTCAAAAGGGGGCGTCAGGATGGAAGAGATCATCAGCTGCTGCGGCGTGGTATGTTCCGGCTGCGGATACTATCCGGAGACATGCGGGGGCTGTCCCGCCATTGAGGGCAGGGTTTTCTGGACGGAGTACACCGGAGACGCGGTCTGTCCCATCTATCAGTGCTGCGTGACGGAGAAAATGCTCCCCCACTGCGGCCTGTGCGGAGAGCTCCCCTGCGGCCGTTACGACCAGGACGACCCCACCAAGAGTCCCGAGGAGAACCGGGCGGACTACGAGTCCCAGATGGCGATACTAAAGAAGCTGGCGGGGCGGGAATAAAAAGCGCACAAAGCAGCCGGCCGGGACAGGCGTCCCGGCCGGCTGCTGCAGCTATTTCCCTCCACAGTGGAGGTTGCGGTATTCGTTGGCGGAGATGCCCTCGCTCTTCTTAAATACCCGGGAGAAATGGGCGGTGTCGGCGTAGCCCACGATAGCGGCGATCTCGCTGATGCGCAGGGCCGGGTCCTCCAGCAGCTCCTTGGCCTTCTCAACCCGGACGCCGTTCAAAAGGTCGTAGAACGTCATGTCCAAATGCTTATGGAGGAGCTTGGAGAGGTGCCACTGGCTCACATAGCAGTGGTCGGCCACATCCTGTAGAGAGAGCTTCTCCGCGCAGTGCTCCCGGATATAGCCCTGGGCCTTCCGGGCCAGGAAGCTGTTGGCGTTGGCGGCGGCGGACTCCTCCACGGTCTCCTCCGCCGTCTCGGGCGTCTGGGGCCGGAGGGCCCTGCGGCGGTCGAGCTGGCCGGTCATGAAGGCCACTGCCTCCTCCAGCTCGTCCATCCTGGAGGGCTTGAGCAGGAAGCGCGCCACGCCCAGGTCGATGGCCCGCTTGGCGTACTCAAAGTCCCGGTAGCCGGTGAGGACCGTCACCATCATGTCGGGAAACTCGGATTTGAGCCCCGCCAGCATGGTGAGGCCGTCCTCATTGGGCATCTTGATATCGGTAAAGAGGATGTCGGGCCGGTGCTCCCGGATGGCCGCCGCCCCGGAGGCGGCGTCGTGGCCGGTGGCGGCCACACGGCAGCCGTACCTGGTCCAGTCCACCACGCGCTGAAGGCCCTCCACGATGATGTTTTCGTCGTCGACAATGATGACCTTGTACATTGGCGTCCCCTCCCAGCACATTTTAACAGCAAAGGGCGGACATGACAAGCCGCGCTCCCGCATCGGGAGCCGCGGCCTGCCATGTCCGGCGCGGCGTCAGCCTTTGATGGCGCCAGCAGTCAGCCCCTTGATGATATGCTTCTGGAGGCAGACGTAGACGACCAGGACGGGAATGACGATGAGGACCACTGAGGCGGCCATGAGGCCGTAGTTCACGCCTGCCTGGGAGGATATCTCATTCAGAAGCAGGGTGATGGTCTTCTCCTTGGGGTAGCGCAGGAAGAAGCTCTGGGTGAAGAGGTCGTTATAGCTCCACAGGAAGGAGAAGATGGCCACCGTGGCGAAGGAGGATTTGGCCGCGGGAATGATGATGTGGAAATACACCTGGAAGACGTTGCACCCATCCAGATAGGCCGACTCCTCCAGATCGATGGGCACCGACTCAATGAAACCCATGAGCACAATGGTGGCGAAGCACAAATTACCCGCAATCTGCGGCAGGATGACCGCCAGAAGACTGAGCCAGCGGTTGCCGGTGGAGGCGATGCCCCAGGCGGCCTCCATGCGGAAGACGGGGATGATGGTGGAGAAGACGGGGAACATCATGCCGGCCATAATCAGGCTGTACAGAAGGCCACGGCCCCTGAAGCGGTAACGCACCAGGCCGTAAGCGCACAGTCCCGCCAGAATTACCACCACGATGGTCACCACCACGGAGACGAGGATGCTGTTGAGGTAGGCGCTGCCGAAGTCGAAGCGGTCCATAGCCGTGGCGTAGTTGTCCAGCGTGAAACCGTTGCCCGCCGTGGGGATGGAGAAGGAGTCCTTGCGGATAAGCCCCTTCTCCCGGAAGGAGTTGAGGATCACCCAGACGAAGGGGTACAGCGTGGTAATCGCCCAGAAGCACAGGACGATGTAGGTCACAACCTTGGATGGCGTCAGCTTCTTATGTGTGAGATTCATTCCGTTCCCCCCCTTACACATCGTCCCGGGGCCGGAACACCCGGTTTGCCACATTGGAGAGCACCACGCCCAGCACCACAATCAGCATGGCGATGGTGGAGCCGTAGTCCACGTTGCCGCGGTTGAAGGTCTGGTCGTACATATAGGTGCCGGTGAGCCATCCCTGGTCCAGGGGCATCCCGGCGCCGAACATGACCCACGGGAGGTCGAAGACCTTCAGCGCCCCGGTGATGGCCAGGACCAGGCAGGTGCACAGGACGTTGCGCAGCATGGGCAGGGTGATGTACCGCACGGTCTTGAGGCCGGAGGCCCCGTCCAGGCTGGCCGCCTCGTAGAGGTCGGGCGAGATGTTGTTCAGGCCCGTGACCAGAATCACAAAGTAGAAGCCCACGTACTGCCACATAACCGGCATAAGCATGGTGAACATGAAGTGGGCCTCGTCCTTCCAGTTGATGTTCTCCGTGATGGCCCCCAGGCTCAGCAGCAGTTGGTTGACCATGCCGCCCTTGTAGAGGAAGATGAGGTTGAACATCAGGCCCAGGGCGGTGGCGGAGATGACGATGGGGAAAAAGTAGAGGGTGCGGAAAACCTGGGCGCCCACGCGGATGCTGTCCACCAGGAGGGCCAGGATCAGGGCGATGCCCACCTGGAAGACGATGGTGGCAAGAGTGAGGATAAGGGTGTTCTTCAGGGCCGTGTGCAGCTTGGGGTCGGTGAAGAGGGTGACGTAGTTGGCGTACCAGGGGTCGTTGAGTCCCTTCGCCGCCGTCCCCAGGCCGGTGATATCGGAAAAGCTGTTGATAATGTTCTGAACGAAGGGATAGTAGAGAAACAGAATCAGGAAAATAAACGCCGGGACCAGGAAGACAATCAGCGGCGTCTTCTTTTTGTAGAGGGTCGAACCACCCATAAATCTCACTCCTAAACTCGCCGGGCCAAAGTCCACTCCACTTGGAACGCCCCGGGGATTTCTCTTGGCAGCCGCTGCGGAACAGGTATGCCGCTTCGTAAGAAACGGGGCTGCACCGCAGCCCCGTTCCCTAAGTATCAGTTGCGCGCAGTCAGTTCAGGGAGATAGCGGAGACAATGGCCTCCTCGGGGGTCATATTGCCGGTGACCACGTTCTGCACATTGGCGAAGAGGTCGGTCTTGGCCTCGCTGGTGATGGTGTCCTGCACGGCGCCGTTGACCTCGGTGACGTAGGCGTTGGCGTCGGCGGCGGACTGCTGCAGGGAGTTCAGGCCGGAGGGGGTGGCGCCGTTCTTCAGGGCGGTGACCTCGGTGGTCACGAAGGTGGAGAGGACGGCGTCGGAGGTCATGTGCTCGACAAAGGCCACGGCTGCGTCACGCTTGGCGGGGTCGTTCCAGGCCTTCTGGGAGATGAAGTAGCCCATGGAGATGCCGCCGATCATGTCGGTCGCCTTGCGCTCACCCTTGGCGGGGACATAGGACAGGGCATAGTGGTCCAGGGTGTCAGCGTAGTTATCCACAAAGTGGCCCACCTTCCAGGAGCCGTCGATGAGGAACGCGGCCTCGTCGTCGGCGAAGAGCTGGACGGTCTCGGGGTCGGAGGCGGTGAGGGTGTTGTCGGGGAAGAAGCCCATGTCATAGAGGGTCTTCATGTCGTTGAGGCCGGCGATCCACTTCTCGGCCACGGCGTCCATGACCAGGCTGCCGTCGGCGTTCAGTGTGGGAACTTCCAGCTGGTCGGCACAGGTGCCGTTGTTCATGATCATGAACTCAAACCAGTAGTGGGGCACCTCGAAGAGGGAGCAGGCGATGGGGGTGTAGCCCGCGTCCTTGATGGTCTGGCAGTCCTTGAGGAACGCCTCCCAGGTGTAGTCGGGACCGGGAACGGCCACGCCGCAGGCGTCCAGGACGGCGGTGTTGGCGAACATGTTCTCCCAGAAGCCGGAGGAGGGGACGGCATAGTTCTTGCCGTCGGCGGCCACAGCCATCATGGAGTCCTTCATGTTGGAGGCGTAGTCGGGATAGGTCTCGCGGATGGTGGCGATGTCCACCACCTTGCCCGCGCTGACGAAGGGCTCGGCGTCGGCGTTGGTGAAGAAGAACAGCACGTCGGGCTCGGAGCCGGTCTCAAAATCGGTAAGGACCTTGGCCTTCCACTCCTCGTTGGAGGTGGCGGAGGCGTCCATCACGGTGTTCCCGGTGGCCTCCTCGTACTGCTTTACGGCGTTCTCATAGTTTTTGCGGTTGCCGTCGTCGCCGCCGTAAGAGGTCACCACGGTGAGCTCAACGGGCTTGGCGGAGGGCTGGGTGGAGGGAGCGGGCGTCTGGGAGACGCTGGCGGAGGGGGACTGGCTGGGCGCGGGGTCTCCGCCGCCGGTGTTGTTGTTGGCACAGCCGGCCAGGAGCGAGAGCGTCAATGCAGCAGAGAGAGACAGTGCAAGCAATCTTTTGCCTTTCATAGTACAACCTCCATAAGATTTTGTAGGGCAGTCGCGCTTCCTTTGTTCAATATTTATACTACACTTTTTTTGGAAAAAACGAATAGCCCCGTTTGCCATTTGTTGTACCTAATTGCTTACCTGCCCAATTTTGGGCTAAGAGTATCGCTTGACGGGTAAGAAGAAGGGTTACTCCCCCCCTTACCCGGCTCCAGGACAATCGTAATACGGGCTATCACCTGACTGCCCTCCCCCCTGGTGATGGTCAGGCCGCTGGGCGGGCCGTAGAGAATGCGCAGGCGCTGGTTCACGTTGGAGATGCCCAGGTTGCCGGAGGGCTCCCTGGCCGCATCGTACTCCGGGGCCAGAAGGCGGGCGATATGGGCCTCGTCCTCGGCGGAGAGCCCGCCGTCGTTCTCCGTGTCCAGCAGGAGAAGGTTTCCCTCCCGGCGGCCCCGGAGGGTGATGGTGCCGCTGCCGCCGGGGCCGATGCCGTGCTCCACCGCGTTTTCTATGACGGGCTGGAGGATGAGCCGGGGCACCATACAGTCCATCAGGGCGTCGGGGATGTCCACGTTGACGCTCAGGCGGCGGCCGAAGCGCTGGTCGATGATGTAGAGATAGGCGGAGACATAGGTCATCTCCTCCGCCAGGCGGACCTCCGGCCGCTTGTCCCGGTCGATGGCCGCGTCCAGCACGGTGGAGAGGGACTCAATCATCTTGGATACCTTGGCGTCTCCGTTCATCCGGGACTCCCAGTTGATGATCTCCAGGGTGTTGTTGAGGAAGTGGGGATTGATGTGGGACTGGAGGGCCTTGATCCGGGCGTCCCTGAGGGCCAGCTCCTCCTGGTAGATATGGTCGAACTGGCTCTGGAGCTGGCCGGACATATGGTTGAAGGAGTCGGTGAGATACTGAAACTCCCGGCTGTTGGCGGTATAGCTCATCTGGTAGCCCAGGGCGCCCTCCTCAATGGCAATGGCCCCGTCGGTCATGGCCTGGATAGGCCGGGAGATCTTCCGGTTGAAGAACCAGAAGACGAAGAAGAGCAGGGGCAGGAGGAAGAGGGCCATGCCCAGCAGCAGGGCCTTATAGCCCGAGGACTGGCCCAGGAGATAATCCGTATCCACCGTGGCCAGCGCGGAAAGGGCGTAGTCCGGCCCGTTCATGCGCTGGTACACGGCGCTGGGGCCGGGGGTGTCCCCCCACCAGATGCCGGAGTGGTTCGGGTCCAGCCCCAGCTCCCCGGCCGAAGGGGCCTCCCCCTTGACCGCGAGGGCCGCGCCTTCCCCCAGCTCCAGCCGCACGGACTCCGCCCAGGGCAGGACGGTAAGGTTGTCGAAATAGTAGGACCGGTCCAGCTCCAGCACCAGCACGCCCATCGCCTGAAAGCGGTGGTCCATCATGTTGCGCACCAGGTAGAGGTGGCCGCCGCTCTCGTAAAAGGCCACATAGGTGTCCAGCCGGCCGGCCAGCTCCTGCAGGGCCGGGAAGTCCTTCCTCCAAAAGGCGGAGAGGGCCTGGTAGCTGCCGCCGGCATTGGTGTTGCAGATGCCGCAGCGCATCTGCTCCGGGTCCTCAATAAACCAGAAGGCCGCCATGGAGAACTGCTGGTCCCCCTGGTACTGCCGCACCAGATAGTTATAGGTGGAGGCATAGCGCCGGGGCCAAATATCCTCCCCCGGCCGGTAGCCGTCCAGCATGCCGTCGTAAGACGCCCGGCGGGAGGAGCGCACTGCGCCGTCCAGACGCTCCATACTCATGCGGACATTGACCTGGAACTGATCGGCCAGATGGTCCGCCGAGCGCTGGCCCAGGCTGTCCGACACATACCAGCCCATCACGCAGAGCACCAGCACCACCGGCACCAGCCAGCACGTCAGGGCCAGACCCGCCATTTGCCACTTCAGGGACGGCGCGCGCTTCTTCACTGCGGGCACGGTGCCCACCTCCTATGTCATCGGGAGTATTCTGCCAAGTTCCTTTGCGCTATTGTAACATAATTCCGGCTGTGGTTCCTGCATTTTAAGGAAATATAGAAAAAGAGGCCGCCCATGAGAACCGGGCCATATGGAAGCATACGCCCGCTGGGAGGCCCATCGTAGATCTTCCGGGACAAAAAGCGTGTAAAGCGCTCCGGCAATCCGTCAGGATGCCGGAGCGCTTTACACGCTTTTGAGGCTGTGTTAATCATTGGATTTGCGTGCGGCGCGTCCCCCATGCGCCCGCCCTCGCGCTTCTGGCGGAAGCAGGTGAGAATCGAACTCACCCGGGCGACAGAAGCGCCCGCAGCGGTTTTGAAGACCGTGGGGGCCACCGGACCCCAGCTGCTCCCATATGGCGGAGGCCCCGCAGGGGACCTCCAAGAGAGTATTATAGCTGAATAGCCGGCGCGGGTCAACGCGGTCTTATCAAAATCCGCCCCTCCCCCGATTTTGCCGTCACGCCCCGGCTGTCCCAGTACTCCAGCAGCAGGAGGGCATACCTCCGGCTGACCCCGCAGGCGTCCCGGAACCGGGCGAGGGAGACGACGTCCGCCGTCTCATAGAGGCGGTACAAAATCTCCAGCGCCCGCTCATGGTGTTTTTTATGGACGCGGTATTCTCCGCTCAGGGCCACCAAACGTCCCTCGGTCACCATCCGCCCGGCCACCTGGCGGCAAAGCTCCGCGTCGGCGCCAAAGGAGGCGGCCACCGCCTCGTTGGTCTCCGGGACCAGCCCGGCCCGGAGGTAGCGGACCAGCAGGGCGTCCAGCATCCTTGCGCTGCGCTCATCGTACCGGGGGCGAAACCCGCTCAGAGCGGCAACCGGGCCTTTCACGTAAATAACCCGCCGCCGGGCCAGCTCCTCCACCACCGCACCGGCCAGGGCCGTGCCGGCGCCGGGCAGCAGCTTTCCCCGCAGCTCCTCCAGATTCATGCCCTCTCGCAGCGGATACGCCTCGTGGTAGGCGCCAAGCAATGCTCCGGCCCTCGCCTCCGCCCCGGCCAGGGCCTCCGCCTCCAGTAGAAACGCTCCCGCCGAAACGAGTTCACGGGGCTCCCCCGTCTCCAGGGCGGCCAGCTCCTCCTCAAGCAGCGGGTCATTCTGTTTGCGCCGTGGGGCCAATTCCAGCAGCACGCCGCCCCCCACGGTGACCACCGGGGAAAAAAAGCGCACCACGAAGCGGTCCCCGGGCCGGGCGGCCAGGGGCGAGTTCAGGTGGAGCCGGGCATAGCAGGATTCCCCCGGCTCCAGCCTGCCCCGCCCCAGCAGGGTGCAGCGGCAAATCTGGGACGACGTGCCGTGGTGGAGGTGGAGCCGGCAGCCGCTCTTGACCGGGTAGGCGGCGCCGGGCAGCAGGGTGAGTCGCACGTCTGCCCGCTCGGTCACGGTCATGGAGCCGGGGGCGGCCACGGTGTCCCCCCGGCCCAGCTCGGAGCGCTCCACACCCGCCAGATTGAGGGCGGCGCGTTGGCCCGCCTCCAGCCGCTCCGCCGGAACAGCGTGGTGCTGAACGCCCCGAACCCGCGCCCTCTTCCCGGCGGGGTAGAGACAGACCTCGTCCCCCAATGCCACGGCTCCCTCCGCCAGGGTGCCGGTGACCACCACGCCGAAGCCGGGCCGGGTAAAAACCCTGTCCACGGCCAGGCGGAAGGCCCCGCCCTCCGGCCGCTTTTCCGCAGCCTCCGCCAGCCGGGCCAGAGCGGCGGTCAGCTCCTCCAGCCCCGCGCCGGTGCGGGCGGAGACGGGGATTATGGGCGCTTCCGCCAGGAAGGTCCCCGCCGTCTCGGCGCGCACCTCCTCCATGGCGGCTTCCAGCCGCGGTTTGTCCACCCGGTCGCTTTTGGTGAGGGCCACCACGCCCCGCCGGACGCCCAGCAGGCCGCAGATGCCGAGGTGCTCCCGCGTCTGGGGCATAAAGCCCTCGTCGGCGGCCACAGCCAGAAGCACCAGGTCCACTCCCGCCGCGCCGGCGAGCATATTGCGGATAAACTTCTCATGGCCGGGCACGTCCACGATGCTTGCCTCAATCCCGCCCGGCAGGGAGAGGGGCGCGAAGCCCGGCTCAATGGTGAGGCCCCGGCGCTTCTCCTCCGCCAGCGCGTCGGTATCCACTCCTGTGAGCGCCAGGGTCAGCGCGGTCTTGCCGTGGTCCACATGTCCGGCGGTGCCGATGATGCAATGGCGCAAGGGAACAGCCTCCTGTCTCAGCTTGTCAAAGAAGCTCCTCCGGGCATCTTTGACAGCAAGCTGTCTTTCGGGCATCACTCAGCTTTGCCCACAAGTCCTTTTGCCGCGTCCACCACCGCCTCCTCGTCCTCAGCCGACAGAGTACGCAGGGCCAGCAGCAGCGCATCCCTGTGGATGCGCCCGACCACGGGCGTTGGCGCGGCGCGGAATGCGGCCTCCAGTTCCTCCACGCCGCCGCCGAGGGGCGTCAGGGCCGCGGCCCAGCCGGACAGCGCCCGGCTGGGCAGGGCGCCGCCCCCCACCTTGTCCTCCGTGGGAACAGCGGCGACGGTGCAAACGCCGTCCAAAACCAGCCTCAACCGCGCCGCCAGGGCCTCGGCACGGGCCTTCAGCGCTTCCGCCGGGGCGTTCAGCATGGCCAGGGCCGGGATCCGCGCCCCGGCCTGCGCCGGGTCCCGGTACAGCCGCAGGGTGGCCTCCAGAGCGGCCAGGGACAGCTTGTCGATGCGCCCCACACGGGCCATTGGGTCCCGCTTCATGGCCTCGATATACGTCCTTTTCCCCACGGCAATCCCGGCCTGGGGCCCGCCCAGCAGCTTGTCGCCGGAGAAGCACACCACGTCGGCCCCCGCCCTCAGCGCACCCGCCACAGTGGGGCACTCCCTCAGGCCGGGCAGAAATTCCCGGTCCAGGGCGCCGCTGCCCAGGTCGTAGAGCAGGGGCAGCCCGTGCAGCCGCCCGAGGGCGGAGAGCTCCTCCAGCGGGGTGTCCTGGGTGAAGCCGACGATCTCGTAGTTGCTGGTGTGGACCTTAAGCAGCACCTCGGCCCCCCGGGTGAGCACCGCGTGCTCGTAATCGGCTATGCGCGTCTTATTGGTGGTCCCCACCTCCAGGAGCGCCGCGCCGCTCCGGGCCATAATGTCGGGCACCCGGAAGCCTCCGCCGATCTCCACCAGCTCCCCCCGGGAGACCGCCGCCCTCTTTCCTCCCGCCAGGGCGGAGAGCATGACCAGCACAGCCGCGGCGTTGTTGTTGACCGCCATGGCGGCCTCCGCTCCGGTGAGCTCGCAGAGAATGGCCTCCACATGGTCGTGACGGCTCCCCCGCTCCCCCGCCTCCAGGCCGTACTCCAGGTTGGAGTACCCCAGGGCCGCATCGTAGGCGGCCCTGGCCGCCTCCATCCCCAGGGGGGCGCGGCCCAGATTGGTGTGGAGCACCACTCCGGAGGCGTTGACCACCCGCCGGAGATGGGGCGCCGACAGCCGCGCCGCCCGGGCCCGGGCCCGATCCGCCAGCTCGTCCGCCTCCGGCGGGCCGGACAAACCGCCGGACAGCAGCTCACGCCGCGCCTCCTCCAGGGTCTCCCGGGCGGCCCGGACCAGAACGGCGCGTGGAAACCCTTCTCCGGCCAGGGCGGGGCGGGCGAGCAGAAGATCCATCTTGGGCAGCCGGCGCAGCGGGTTTTCGCTCATGGAATTGTCCTCCAATTCATCGGTTTCAGACCGGAAGGCCCGGGACCCGACTCCCCGGCCCTTAAACAGGTTTTACATAGTATATCATATTTCCAGGAATTGCAGTGGGCGGATTTTCACAAAAGTTTGCCGGAACGCCGGGAATCCTGTATAATGCAATTGACAGGAAAATGACAAGACCTTACAATGGTTTCGATTCAAGATATGAGAATTGTGCGCTGAGAAGAGGAGTACATATGCGGGTATTTGAAACCAAGGTTCAAGAGCTGAAAAACGACGTGCTGCGCGAGGTGGCCGCCCTGGCCTGGGAGGACAGGCTGACCACCGGCATTCTGGATATTCCGGAGAAGATCGTCCCCGGCCCTGACGCCACCATGCGCTGCTGCATCTATAAGGAGCGGGCGGTGGTATCCCAGCGGGTAAAGATGGCCCTGGGAGGGGACAAGTCCAACCCCTGCGTGGTGGAGGTCATGGAGGTGGCCTGCGACGAGTGCCCCGTCTCCGCCATCACCGTGGGCCCTGCCTGCCGGGGCTGTATTGCCACCCGCTGCGTCCATGTCTGCCCCAGGGAGGCCATCTCGGTGGTGAACCACCGGGCGGAGATCGACCAGAGCAAGTGCATCGCCTGCGGCAAGTGCACCTCCGCCTGCCCCTACGGCGCCATCACCAAGAACCTCCGCCCCTGTGAGCGGGGCTGCAAGGGTGACGCCATCTCCATGGGCGAGAACAAGAAGGCCGCCATCAACAACGACAAGTGCATCTCCTGCGGCACCTGCGTGTACCAGTGCCCCTTCGGCGCGATTATGGATAAATCCTTCCTTGTGGACGTGGTCCAGATGCTCCGTGGCGCGGAGCGCTGGGGCTATCACGTCTACGCCGCCGTGGCTCCCGCCATCGCCGGGCAGTTCGCCCCCGCGACCCTGGGCCAGGTGGTGGCCGGGCTGAAGGCCCTGGGCTTCCACGGCGTGTACGAGGTCGCCCTGGGCGCGGATATGGTCGCCCGGGAGGAGTCCGGCGAGCTGCTGGAGAAGGGGATGCTGGCCTCCTCCTGCTGCCCCGCGTTCGTGGACTACGTGGAGAAAAACTTTCCCAATCAGGCCGACCTCATCTCCCACACACCCTCCCCCATGGTGATGATAGGCAAGCACATCAAGAAGGTGGACCCCCTGGCCAAGGTGGTCTTTATCGGGCCCTGTGTGGCCAAGAAGAAGGAATTCCGCCTGGGCAAAACCATGGGCGCCATCGACTGCGTCCTCACCTTTGAGGAGCTCTATCCCCTCTTTGAGTCCCGGGGCGTGTACATTGAGGCCATCGAGCCCGCCGTGCTGGACGACGCCACCGGCTTCGGCCGCGCCTTCGCCCACTCGGGCGGCGTCTCCGCCGCCGTGGCCGAGGCCCTCGCGGAGAAGGGCGTCGCCAAGGAGGAGTTCGAGCTCAAGGCCGTGCCCTGCAGCGGTATCGAGGCGTGCAAGCTGGCCTTCCTCAAGGCGGGCAGGAACGTGCTGGACGGCAACTTTATCGAGGGTATGGCCTGCGACGGCGGCTGCGTCCAGGGCGCGGGCATCATCATCCGCAGCCCCAAGAACCAGATGGAGGTCGACAAGCACGCCAAGGAGGCCGCCGGCCGCACCATCCAGACGGTGCTGGAGGAGTCGGAGAAATAAAAACATACGCACCCCGGGTTTACCGCGGCGTGGGGTGAGATAAAAACCGGCTGTCAAAAAATCTCCGCAGAGCAAGCCTCGCAGATCTGCGTCGTCCGCAGGCAACGCAATCAAATGATAATCCGTCATTTCTGGGAACATGCGCCTGAGAAGTGACACTTCTCAGGCGCATGGGGCAACTTTTTCCCAAGAAATTGAGTCCTGTCCGCCATGCAGCCTTCTGTCAAGGAAGCCCTTCGGGGCTTCCTTGACAGAAGGCTGCAAAACCGGCTGTGAGCAACTGCTCACAGCCGGTTTTTTTGCCGTTATCCACGCCGTCTGACCCGGACGGCAGCCTCGCTTTTCGCCCTGGCCGCGCCGATGATGCGCCCCGGCACCCCCCGGTCCTCCAGGCGGCGGACCAGCTCCTCTCCCCGCTCCTCGCCCACTGCGATCAGGAGGCCGCCGGCGGTCTGGGGATCGTAAAGCACATCGGCCAGCTCCAGGGGCACGTCGCCGTCCACCGCCACCTTCCCGGCCAGGAAATCCCGGTTCCGGTAAGCTCCGCCGGGGATAATCCCCTCCCGGGCCAGCTCCAGCGCCCTTCCGGCTACGGGAATGGCCTCTCCCCACAACTCCACGGTCAGTCCGCTCCCCTGAGCCAGCTCGTTCACATGGCCCAGCAGGCCGAAGCCGGTCACGTCGGTGCAGGCGTGGGGCCGCACAGCCATCATTGCCTCCTGGGCGGCCCTGTTGAGGGTGGTCATCAGCGAAATCATCGCCCTGTCCTCCTCCGCCCCCAGCAGCCCCGCCTTGGCGGCGGTGGAGAGAATGCCGGTGCCCAGCGGCTTGGTGAGGACCAGCAAATCGCCCTCAAGGGCGCCGCTGTTGGTCAGAATCTCCTCCGGCCGGGCAAAGCCGGTGACGCAGAGGCCGTACTTCGGCTCCTTATCCTCGATGCTGTGCCCTCCGGCGATAACCGCCCCGGCCTCCAGCACCTTGCTGGAGCCGCCCTCCAGAATGGCCTTCACTGCCTCCAGAGGGAGGCAGCTCGGGAAGCAGAGCAGATTCATGGCCAGCTTGGGCGCGCCGCCCATGGCATACACGTCGGAGAGGGCGTTGGCGGCCGCAATCTGCCCGAAGGTAAAGGGGTCGTCCACAATGGGCGGGAAAAAGTCCACGGTCTGGATTATGGCAATGTCGTCGCTGACCTTGTAGACAGCGGCGTCGTCGCTGGCGTCAAAACCCACCATCAGGCGCTCGTCCGAGCCCTTCGGCAGGTCCGCCAGCAGATTTCCCAGGACACCCGGTCCTATCTTGGCGCCTCAGCCGCCGGCGGTGGTCATGTGGCTGAGCTTGAGCTTTTCCGCGTCCATCGTCTCCCCCCTTTCACTCATGTACCGATATTCTACGATAATTTTCCCAAAATGGCAAGGCGCAAATCAGAACCCCCGCCTGTGGCCCGGCATACCTTGGGATAGAGAAGAAAGGGTTGCGGCCCGCATTTTTTCTGCGACTGGCGCGCCGCCCAGGTCCTTTTCCAGTTCATTTTGTACTGTCGCCTCTGGCGGCAGAATGGAGGTTCGCTATGGCTGCACAACCACAGGTACGGTTTTATCTGGGGGCCAACTCCCCCGCGGGATTCTACTCCCTCTACGACCAGCTCATCGACCCCGCCGTTGCGGAAAATATTATTATTCTGAAGGGCGGCCCGGGCTGCGGGAAGTCCTCGCTCATGCGCAAGGTGGCCCAGGCCGCCGAGGATAAGGGACTCAGCGTGGAATACATACAGTGCTCCGGCGACCCGGACTCCCTGGACGCGGTGCTGATTCCGGCGATAAAGACGGCGCTGGTGGATGGTACCGCGCCCCATGAGTGAGCAACCAAAGGACACTTTTCCGGGACAGGCTGCTGCGTAAACCGCTATGAGGGCCCGGCGCCGGCCCATCCAGCGCCGCCAGCGGAAAGGCAGGCCTGCCGCAGCACCCGCTCCCGCATCAGCTCCACGAAGCGCGCCGGGCCCAGCACCCGGATGACCGGGCCGAAGCCCAGCAGCCGGATGAGGACCTCGGTCTCATCATCCCGCTGATACCACAGCCTGACGGTGCAACTTTTCGTCTTCTCGTCATACTCGCTCTGTTTTTCATAGGAGGAGAACTCCACCATAAAGCGCTCAATGCCGTTGCGCTCGCCGGTGACACAGAGGAGCAGCGGCTCCGCACAGCGGTGTCGGCGGCGCCAGCCATCCAGGTCCAGGCGGCCGCAGTATCGCTCGGCGGACGGCCCTACCTCCCGTATGCGGCTCAGGTTGAGGACATGATAGCCCTGAAAGGCCCTATGCCATGCCTTGGCGGTGTAGACCCGGAACTTGTCGTCCTTGGCGGAGTACTCCAGCCGCAGGGGCCGGTGGTCGCCCAGGCGGAGGCGGCCCTTGGGCGGCGCGTAGGCCAGGCGCAGGAAGGCCCCCTCCCGCAGGGCGGTCAGGATGGCCTGGAACCGCCGGCGGTAGTCCGGGTCGGCGTAGTCGTCGCCGTCCAGATAGCGGTCAAAGTACAGAACATCCTCCTGCCGGTAAAGGGGCTCCACATCCCGAAGGGCTTTCGCTAAATGAGTCAGCTGTTCGTCGGTGAGAAAAAGCCGGATGCGCGGGTCGTCCAGCAGGGCCTTCAGCCAGGAACACTCCAAAGCCGTCACAGGCAAGACCGGAGGATGCTCCAGTCTGGAATAGAACAGCCCCTCCCGCTCCTCCAGCAGCGGCCAGGCGTTCTGGTCCAGCAGTTTGGGAATGAGCTGGAGGGTGCTCTCCCCATAACCCCGCGCCCCCACCAGAGCCTCCATCTGGCGGCGATTCAGCGGTGCGGCGCGGAGGATCTCCGCCACCACCTCGTAGTAACAGCCGTAAACCTCGGAAAAGAGTTCCATTACACCTCACCCCCGTAAATCCCTGCCATACGGCGGACGTCGTCATAGAAGCGGTCGATGGCGCGCTGATCGTCCCCCTCAAGCGCTACGATGCGCCCCATGAAGGTCTTGACCCAGTTCATCATCTCGCCCACGTCGTGGACCTCGTTTGTGTAGCGCCAGAGGCCGGGCTCCAGCCGGGCCACCTCGCCGCCCCGGCCCTCCCGGTGCAGACGCTGGATGATATGGGGTTCGTGCTCCTCGTCCACCGCCACCGTCATGGAGAAACGCTGGGTCCGTTCGTTGCCGGGCAGGGCGGGACCCCAGGCGTGGGCCAGGCGGAGCTCCGCCAGGGCGCGGTAGTTCTCATCCCCATCCTGGCCGGGGAGCGGCGTCAATGCCTTGATATAGTCCAGGCGGAAGGTGGAGAACCGCCGCTGGTCCAGGCGGCGGGCCACCAGATAGCGCCGCCCGCTCTGAACGCTCACCATGAGCTTCACCGGCACCACCCGGCACACGCTCTCCCGCCCGTCCCTCCCGCTGACATTGGTCAGCTCAAGCCGCCGGCCGGCCCGGAGGGCCTCCAAAATGGTGAGGAGAATCTGGTCCTCCAGGGTGTGAACGATGAAGTGGTGTTTAAATCGGATTTGAGCGTCCCCATCCCCGGTGCGGCCGGCGAGAAAGCTGCCCAGCACCGACAGCGGGGCCGTCTCGCCGAAGAAGCCCAAAAACTCTTTAAGGCCGGTTTTATCCGGGAAAAGCGCATCCAAAGAGCAGGGCGAGAGGGCGTAGCACAGCCTCCGGCCCTGCTTTTGCATGTCCAAAAGACCCAGCTCGCCGTACTCCTTCAGCTTCCGCCGGACAGTGGACAGCTCAAACAGCCGCTCGCAGCGATCCGCCAGCTCATCTGTAACCTCCTCGGCGTGGCGGGGACGGCCGTCGGAGAGCAGGTCCAGCAGATAGAAGTGGAGGGTGATGTCGTTATCGGTGAAGCTCTTGGACTGCCAGGCCCGGTAAAGGGGATTGGAGGGCAGCCCGGAGGCGTCCACGGAGAGGAAGACGGCCTTCCCGCCCGGACGGTACTCCCAGCGCAGCCCGTCACCCAGCCAGCTCTCGATCCGCCGGCGCTCGTTGTCGTAGGTGCGGGCACTCTTTTGTCCGAAGTCCTCCCGGGTCTTGAAGCCGAAAATCAGAAAATCCCGCATATAGTCCCGTACCCGGTCAAACCGCTTGACCAGCTCACTGTAAGCCATGCCGCCACCTCCCCTTATCTGTCAGTTTACGACAAAACGGGAGACCTCGCAACTTTTTTGGAATGAAAAGTTTTCCTCTCTCGGTTATGATTGGAGTATGAAAGGCGCGGACAGCAAAACCTTCTCCGACAGTGCGTCGCATGGCGCTGCACTGAATGCCGGACTTGAAAACCCGGTACGCGCCTTGCATCAAACGCACCAACAGCAATCCTACATACAGCTGTTAACTGTAAATCGTAAACGGTGCGTTGTCAAAAGGCGTCAACAGCAGCTTTTCAATTGCTAAGTGGTAAAAGCGCCTGGCTCATAACCAGGGGACGCGGGTCCGAATCCCGCTGAAATGGCGCCTTGTATCTCTGAAAGGCACAGACAGCAACCAAAACTTGGTCATTCCATTCAGGAACGTGGTTCAACTCCACAACACCGGGCAACCGGCGTCGAAACTGTGCCTTGAAACCGTCAAGCAGGTAAGGAGGTCATCATCATGCTTGCGTTTTTGAAAAAAGAAGCCCTGTCCACCCGCACGGAAAACGGTGCGGCCGCCTACGCCACCACCATGAGTGGCTGCCTGGACCTGTTTTCCACCGTCGGCGCGCTCCGCGCCGCCCCCGAGGCGGAGATTGCGGACCGCTTCACCCGGGCCTGGGCCGAAAACCCCGACCTGGCAATGAAAATCGCCTTCTTCGCTCGGGACGTCCGGGGCGGCCTCGGCGAGCGCCGGACCTTCCGGGCCATGTTAAAGACCCTCTCCGCCTTGGCCCCCGCCTCGGTGGTCAAGAACCTGGCGAACATCCCTGAGTACGGCCGCTACGACGACCTGATGACCCTGCTGGATACCCCCTGCAGAGGACAGATGCTTGTCTACATAAAGAGCCAGCTCGCCAAAGATACCGCCGCACTCGGCGCTGAGGGGGAAACTGTCTCGCTGCTCGCTAAGTGGCTCCCCTCGGTGAATGCCAGCAATGCCGGGACCGTCCGGGCCGCCAAGCAGGTGGCCCGCGCTCTGGGGATGAGCGACGCCCGGTACCGCAAGACCCTCTCCGCGCTCCGGGCCAGAATCGCCCTCCTGGAGAACAGCCTCCGGGAGCGGGATTACACCTTTGACTATGCCAAGCAGCCCTCAAAGGCCATGCTTAAGTACCGCAAGGCGTTTCTCCGTAACGACGGCGCACGCTATCAGGCGTTTTTGGAGCAGGTCCGCGCGGGCGAGGCCAAGCTGCACACGGGGACCCTGTACCCCTACGAGCTGGTGGCCCCCATCCTGAACGGCACAGTTTCCGAGGCCGAGCGCCTCACACTGGACACCACCTGGAAGGCCCTGCCCGACTATGCCGGGGACGGCGACGCCCTGGTGGTGGTGGACGGCTCGGGCTCCATGTACTGGAGCGGGGCGCAGCCCATGCCCGCCGCGGTGGCATTGTCCCTGGGGCTCTACTTCGCCCAGCGCAACATTGGAGCGTTCAGGGGTCACTTCATCACCTTCTCCGGCCGCCCCCGGCTGGTGGAGGTAAAGGGCCGGGACCTCTACGAGCAGGTGAAGTACGCCGAGAGCTTCAACGAGTGCGCCAATACCAATGTTCAGGCGGTCTTTGACCTCATCCTGCGCACGGCGGTGAAGAACCGCCTGAAGCAGGCAGACCTGCCCGCCGCGCTGTACTTTATCTCCGACATGGAATTCGATTCCTGCGCGGAGCACGCGGATCTGACCAACTTTGAGTACGCCCGCCGTGCTTTCGAGGCCAAGGGCTACAAGCTTCCCCGCGTGGTGTTCTGGAATGTGGCGAGCCGTGCGCTTCAACAGCCCGTTACCATGAACGAGCAGGGCGTGGCGCTGGTCTCCGGCTGTACGCCCAGGCTCTTTGAGATGGTGCTGGGCGGCAATCCGTCCCCCTACGCCTACATGCTGGAGGTTCTGAGCGCACCCCGCTACCGGGACATCGCCGCATAAGCAGGAATATGAGTGAGAAAGAGGGGGCATGTCCCGCTGGAGGATGCGCCCCCTGAAGATAGGTGAACCATATGATCGAAATTACCGGCGCGTATAACACCGCCAAAGTGTTTATCGACGCGATTGACGAGACCACTCGGGCGCAAATCGCCCTCATGTGTGACCAGGATTATCTGGTCAACTGCCGTATCCGGGTGATGCCCGACACCCACGCGGGCAAGGGCTGCACCATCGGCACCACCATGACCCTCCACGACAAGGTGGTGCCCAACATGGTGGGTGTGGACATCGGCTGCGGCATGGAGACCGCCATTCTGGACGAGAAGTCTCTGGATCTGGAGGGCCTGGACCGCTTTATCCGTGCCAACATCCCCGCGGGGATGGAGATACGGGAGCACCCCCACGCCTACCAGGCCCAGGCCGATTTGCGCGCGCTGCGCTGCTTCGGCCAGATCAACGAGCACCGGGCCCGCCACTCCATCGGCACCCTGGGCGGCGGCAACCACTTCATCGAGGTGGACCGGGACGATGAGGGGACGCTGTATCTGGTCATCCACTCCGGCAGCCGTCACCTGGGCACCGAGGTGGCCCGCTGGTACCAGGATGAGGGCTACCGCGCCCTCTCCGGCAGCAGCAGGCGCCAGCTTCAGGAGCTGATGGAGACCCTAAAGGCCCAGGGCCGCTTCCAGGAGATCGAGACCGCCCTGCGGGAGGCCAGGAAGCGCCGCCCCGCCGGGGCAGTCGCGCCGGACCTGGCCTACGTGGAGGGGGACCTCTTCGACGATTACCTCCACGACATGAAGCTCACCCAGCGCTTCGCCCTCTTGAACCGCAAGGCCATGCTGGGCGAAATCGTGCAAGGCCTGGGCCTGACGGTGCGGGAGACCATCAGCACCATTCACAATTATATCGACACCGACGCCATGATCCTCCGCAAGGGGGCCGTCTCCGCCCAAAAGGGGGAGCGCCTGCTCATCCCCATCAATATGCGGGACGGGAGTCTTCTCTGTGTGGGCCGGGGCAACGAGGACTGGAACTGCTCGGCCCCCCACGGCGCGGGCCGCCTTATGAGCCGTCACGCGGCAGCGTCAGTCTTCACGGTGGAGGAGTTTTGCCGCTCCATGGAGGGCATCTACACCACCTCCGTGGGCCGGGATACCCTGGACGAGTGCCCCATGGCCTACAAGGACATGTCCGCCATCGTGGACAACATCGGCCCCACGGCTGAAATAAAGAAAATCATCCGCCCCATCTACAACTTCAAGGCGGGTGAGAGATGAAATGAGGCGAGGACCTTGAGAGAGGTCATCTTACAAAAACTGCAGGAGATTGAGCAGGCCGAGGGCGTCACCATCCTCCACGCCGTGGAGTCGGGCAGCCGCGCCTGGGGCTTCCCCTCCCCGGACAGCGACTACGATGTGCGTTTCTTCTATGTCCGGAGTACAGAATATTATCTGCGCCTGGACAGGACCCGGGACGTGATCGAGCGTCCTATCGACGAGGTGCTGGATATCAACGGCTGGGATCTGGACAAGACCCTGCGCCTGCTCCACACCTCCAACCCCACCCTTTTCGAGTGGAGCCAGTCGCCCATCGTCTATCGGACCACAGAGCTTTTTCAGTCCTTCCTGCCCACCATCCGGACCTGTTTCTCGGCCAAGCCCGGCCTGTGGCACTACCTGAGCATGGCTGAGGGCAACTACCGGGAGTACCTGAAGGGGGAGCGGGTCAAGGCAAAGAAGTATTTTTACGTCCTCCGCCCCCTCCTGGCCTGCCGCTGGATTTTGGAGCGGGGCACGCCCCCTCCCATGCTGTTTTCCGGGCTGGTGGAGACCCAGCTGGAACCGGAGCTGCGGCCCTTGGTGGAGGATTTGCTCCGTCTTAAGATGGATACGCCGGAAATCGGGCTGATCCCCCGTATCGACAAACTGAACGCCTTTATTAAGACAAATTTGTCGGTGCTGCGCACACAGGTAGAGGCCCTGCCGAAAGAGACGCCGAAGGATTGGCGGCCTCTGAACCGGATGTTCTTATCCGCGCTTTCATAGGCGGCGACAAGCCAGGCGGCACTCATCAATTGGTACTTGATTGGCACAGCCGCGCATAGGTAATACCGGACGGGAATCCCCGTCCGGTATTACTTTTGCCGAGGTGCAGTGATGAAAGAGACCCTTTTTGACGTAACGGAAGCCTTTCAGTCCTCCGATGAGGAAACCCGCAGACAGCTGCTGCAGGCTAAAATAGACCTGTATCTCAAGGGGCGGCTTACGCGTTGTGAATCGGAAGAGAACTAGGGTGGATCTGAAAAGTCGGGGTGGGGTAGATTTCGAGCGGAAAAGGCGTCATGCAAGCCGTTTTTTGCAGGAATTCTGGGTGGATTCCTGCGAAAAACGGCGCGGCAGGCCCCAGTTTCCGCCGAAAGACGCGCCGCCTGGACTTTTCAGCTATACCCTAGTACGCGCTTCCTCTTGGAACTTCTACGGCGGCACGGACTTTACCGGGCGGGTTTTTCCCGTCCGGTCTTTTTTATCGAAGTGCGTACGAAATTACCAGAAAGTCCGTGCGTCCCTTCCTTGACGGTTTTCTACTTCCGGCGTGTAATAGAGATAGCAGCGGACCCTCCGAAGGGGGGTCGCTGAAGCAGGGCGCGGACGGCGCTGTCCGTGCGGGAGAGGAGGCGGCGATATGCCGCTGGACAAGGTGATTTTTAACTGGGCGCAGGCCGCCGGCTTCACCCATGTGGGACGGCTGGAGCGGTCCGCGCTACGCTTTCTGCCCGAGGTGCGTGAAATGTGCGCCTCAGACCGCTGCCGCAGCTACGGCAGGAATTGGACCTGCCCCCCGGCCTGCGGGAGCCTGGAGGAGATTACCGCCCGGGCCGCGCACTTTGGCAGGGGCATTCTGCTCCAGAGCACCGGCACGCTGGAGGACGACTTCGACCTTGACTCCATGCTGGAGGCCGAGCGGCTGCACAAGGAGCGATTTCTCCGTCTGCTGGATCGCCTGGATGCGTCGGGAGAGCCGGTACTCCCCATGGCCGCCGGCGGGTGTACCCTCTGTGAGCGCTGTACCTATCCCGGCGCGCCCTGCCGCTTTCCCCGGCGTGCGGCCCCCTCCATGGAGGCATACGGCCTCTGGGTCAGCAGGGTGTGCGAGGATTCGGGCCTCCCTTACCACTACGGACCGCGCACCATTACCTACACCAGCTGTATCCTCTATGATACGGACGACAAAAGAGGATAAAATGAAACAAAAATACAGGAATCCTTTCTATAAGAACCGACAGCCATGCCGATATAATGATACTGGCATTCAAAATTAAATCGTAAGGGAGAGACTATTATGCTTCCGAAGGAAATCCTGTTTCAGACCCTGCGCCATGAAACGGCCGGTCAGACCGCCTGGGTGCCGTTCGCAGGCATCCACGCGGGCAAGCTGCTGGGCTACGACGCCACCGAGGTTTTGACCGACGCGGACAAGCTCTTTGCCTCCCTGATGGAGGTCAACAAGCTCTATAAGCCCCATGGCCAGCCTGTGGTGTTCGACCTCCAGCTGGAGGCCGAGTGTCTGGGCTGCGAACTGGTCTGGGCCAAAAACAGCCCGCCCTCGGTGGCCTCCCACCCCCTGGCCGAGCACATGGAGGTCCCCGCCGACAGCACCATCCCCTCCAAAGAGGACGGACGGCTGCCCCTGGTGCTGGACGTGATGCGCCGGATGAAGGCCGCCGTCGGCGATACCACCGCCCTCTACGGTCTCATCTGCGGCCCCTTTACCCTGGCCTCCCACCTGCGCGGCAACGATATTTTCATGGATATGTTTGACGACGAGGACTTTGTCTGCAGTCTTCTGGACTACTGTGCCAGGGTGGGCATGAGGATGGCGGAGTACATGGTGGAGGCGGGTATGGACGTCATCGCCGTGGTTGACCCGCTGATCTCCCAGATCTCCTCCGCCCATTTCGAGGCGTTCATGACCGCACCCTTCACCAAGCTGTTTGACCATATCCGCGTTCTGGGCGCCTTCTCCTCCTTCTTTGTCTGCGGCGACGCCACCCGAAACATCGAGGTCATGTGCAGGACGGGGCCCGACTCCATCTCCGTGGATGAGAATGTGGATCTGAAGGGCGCCAAGGCCGTCACGGACCGCTACAACATCTGCATCGGCGGCAACATTCCCCTTACCACCGTCATGCTCCACGGCACCCAGCAGGACAATATGAAATGGGTCGTGGAGCTGCTGGACAGTCTGCCCGACAAACGCAACCTCATTGTGGCCCCTGGGTGCGACATGCCCTACGACGTTCCCGTGGAAAACGGCATCGGCGTGGCCCAGGCGGTTCTCCACACGGACGAGGTGCGGGAGATGGTGAAAAACTATGTGGCCGCGGAGGACGACGTCCAGATCGAGCTGCCCGACTACGCGCACCTGGCAAAGCCCCTTGTCGAGGTGTTCACCCTGGACTCCGCCACCTGCGCCGCCTGCACTTACATGATGGGCGCCGCCAAAGCCGCCAAAGCTGATTACGGCGACAGGATCGACATGGTGGAGTACAAATTCACCGAGAAAGAGAATATCGCCCGCTGCAAAAAAATGGGCGTGCCCAATCTGCCCTCGCTCTACATTAACGGCAGGCTGAAATTCAAATCCATCATCCCCAGCCGGGACGAGCTCGCAGCCGCTATCGAAGAGGCGCTTTGACGCCTGAGACGGCACATCGCCGGACGGATTACCGTCCGGCGATGCTTTTTATCCCATAGGCAGCCGGGCGCTTCCGTGCCTTATGCCCTACTCTTCCCGATTGAGGGAGATGGTGCGGATGCGCTTTTTGCCCCCGCTCTCCTCCGGGGGCAGCACGGCACTGCGCAGCACCTCCAGCTCGGTGCGGGCTTTTCCGGTCTCTATGAGAATCAAATCCCCGTTCACTGCGGTGACAGTACCGTGAATTCCGGCCCGGATGCTCACCTGGTCGCCCGCCTTCACCTCTCTCTGCGCCTGCTCCTTCTCCCGCCTGGCCCTCTTGTCCGGGCGGAGGAAAAAGAAATAGAGCACGGCCAGGAGGGCCGCCAGCAATACGGCGTTGACCCAGATCATCTCTGTCTGCGGCATGGTACTACCCCCTTTCTCTCATGGCAGTGCACACATAGTCTGCGGCGCTGTCCAGGAGCGATCGGCCGCTGAGATAGCGGAGGATGGTATAGCGCTTCTCCGGACCGGCACAGGCGCGGAGCATCTCACGCAGCGCCCCTTCGCCGGCCAGGTAATCGGTGAGCTTCCCGCCGATGCCGGACTGCTCCAGCAGGGCGTATACGGTATCCGAAGGGAGAAGGCTCTCCCGGAGCTCCGCCTGAATGGGCGCCAGCTCCGGCGGTGCGGCGGTATCCAGCAAAAACTCATAGAGCAGTGTGGCGACCAGCGTACCGAAGCCCACCGATGCGCCGTGGGAGGGCGGAAGCCGCCCGGCGGCGATCGCCGACTCCACCAGGTAGTGGGAGAAAATGTGCTCGCTGCCCGAGGCGGGACGGGTATCCTCGCAGAGGGCCATGTTGATGCCCGTAAGCACCAGCGACTCGGTGAGGCGCAGCACCTGCCCGGGGTCCCGGGACAGCAGGGCGGCGACCGCTGCTGTGTCCCCGCACCAGCCGGCGCTCTCCGCCGTGAGTCCCGCGATACGCGCGCAGTAGTAGTCGCCGTTGAAGGTCCTCGCGAGAACCCAGTCCGGAAGGGCTGTGCGCTTGCCCAGCATATCGCCGTATCCCGACCGGATGAGGTCCATGGGCGCGGAGCACATGACCTGCGGATCGGCAAATATGCCCGCGGGGAACCGACAGTCCTTCAGCACCTTTTTCTTCCCGCCGATCATCATTCCGGCCACGTTGGACGCATAGCCGTCCATGGAGGGGCAGGTCATGACCAGTACGAAGGGCTTACCCGTGCGGCTGCCCAGGAAGCGGCCCAGGTCCGTCACCGTGCCGCCGCCCACGGCGATAATGCCGTCTATTTCTGCGGTCATATCCAGCAGCGCCGTCCCCACCGTCCGCTCGTCGTTGACCAGCGGGGCGCTGCCGCCGAACTCCCGTACGGTCAGGCTCCAGCCCCGCTCCGTCAGGCGGCGGCTGAGCGGCGCATTCATGGCCTCGCAGGTATGGGCGTCGCACAGCAGCAGGGCCCGCCTGCCGCCCAGGAGCTGTTCCATCCCGGCGGCGGGGTCGGAGCGCCACATGTCGCAGTCGATACGGCGGATTGGAACCCTGTGGGCGCGCCCACAGGCGCAGGGGATGGGCCTGGAGAGATATTGGTCAAATGAACTCATAGAATTACTCGCCTCCGTCCAGTTTTCCTTGGCAATGGCGGTACTTCCCGGGCGAGACGCCCACCAGCCTGCGGAAGCATTTGGTGTAGTAGCTCTGATCCACAAAGCCCACCATACAGGCCACGTCCGCCAGGGCAATACCGCTGTTTAGGAGCAGCTGTTTGCTTTTTTCAATCCGGGTCTGAATAACGAAATTGGAAAAGGTTGTGCCCGTCTCCTCAGCGAAGAGCTTTGAAAAGTACGAGCGGCTGAGATAGACCATTTTGGCCGTCTGCTCCAGGGTGATCTTCCCTGCGTAATTTTGGCGGATATAGCTGATCGCCTTGGAGATGGCATAGGAGTGCTTGGCGCTGTTGGCGTCCTGCACGTAGGAGGCGCAGCAGCTTGCGGCCGAGGCCACCAGCACGCCCATCTCCTGGGGCACCGCGCATTTCTGGAATTCCTGAAAGTACTTGTCGTTCAGGCTGAAAATGGTCTCGATATCCGCGCCCGCGTCGATGGCCGCCCGGCTGATGACGACCAGCAGCTCCAGGCAGCGGGAGCGGGTGGTCTGCAGCTTCCCGCCCGCGGAAAGGATGATATAGCTGAGAAGCTGGCTGATCTGCTGGCGGGCGCCCTCGCCGTCGCCGTCGGAGATAAAATAGCCCAGCCGGCGCTCCATCTCAATCGAATAGCCGGTGGGCGTGCCGTCGCTGTCCAGAGAGGTTGCAAGCCGGAACATATCGTTGATGGTGTCCCACTGGTTTTCCGTGGGGGAAAAGCCCTTGTCCCGGGAGCCGCAGCAGGTGAGCAGCGCCGCCAGAGCCTCGCCCAGGTGATAGCTCTTGCCGGTGTTCATCACCGCGATATGCTCCAGCGCCTCCTCGCTCAGTCCCAGAATACAGTCCCTGTCCGACTCCTCCAGCAGGATGGGCCCGGCCACGATGCCGATGGCGACGCCCGTGTTGCTGTTGCAGTAGGCGGCGACAAAGAGCAGATTCAGCGGACAGTAGTAAGTATAGCGCCCATCCCAGCGCTCCGCCTCCAGGCAGTTTCGCAGATGCACCCGGAAGCAGTCGCAGCCGGCGGTCATACAGGGGCAGTAATCCCTGCAGAAGGCGGGGGGCTCCTCATAAAAGCGCTGGTCCACCAAATTCAGCACGCAGGCGTCCAGGCCGCTGATCTCCTCAAAATGACTGGCATACTTTTTGACTCTTTTATGTAAGGATTCTACCATCGCGTTTCCCCTTTCTGTGCCGAAGGGCTTGACTGCATATAGGAGGCGGGCGCAGTCTACTACGCCAGCCTCCTATATTTCCTACGGTATCACAGGGTCAATACCCCTCTGTTCCTGTTTTCCCTTCGATTATCTTGATGCCGGCGCTGCACCCCAGCCGGTTTGCCCCCGCCTGGAGCATGGCCACCGCGTCCTCATAGGTACGGATACCGCCGGATGCCTTGACCCCCATCCCGGGTCCCACCGTTTTGCGCATCAGCGCCACGTCGTGGGGGGTGGCGCCGCCGACGGAGTATCCTGTGGAGGTCTTGACAAACGACGCGCCCGACCGCTTCGCAATTTCACAGGCGTGTACCTTCTCCTCGTCCGTGAGCAGGCAGGTCTCCAGGATGACCTTGACCCCGGCGTTCCCCGCCGCCTTGACGACAGCCATGATGTCCCGCTCCACCAGGCCCCAGTCGCCCGACTTGACCGCGCCCACGTTGAGGACCATATCCACCTCCATCACGCCGTCCGCCACAGCCTGCGCGGTCTCTGCCGCCTTGGCCTCCGGCGTGTGGGTTCCAAAGGGAAAGCCGATGACGCAGCAGGGCGTCACGGAGCTGCCCCGCAGACGCTTCGCCACAAGGGCTGCGTAGGACGGGTTGACGCATACGCTGGCAAAATGGTGGGCCGCAGCCTCGTCGCAGACGCGCTCAATATCGGAAACCGCAGCCTCGGGCTTGAGGAGCGTATGGTCGATATACCTCGCCAGCGACTCGGGCGCAAAACGTCCGGCCTCGTCGCCGCAGCATTCACACTGCATGGTAATTCCTCCTTTATCGATTTTTTTCGACACCGGCCCACTGTTTCATTAAAGCAAATTAATGACCGGTCCGCCACAGGGAATATTTTTCCTTAATCCACAAAGCCTGCAGTCAGGGCGAGAAGGGCCTCCACGGCCTCCCGCTCGTCCTCCCCCTCAGCGGAGAGGGTGGCCCGCTCGCCCTGCATCAGGCCCAACGTGAGCAGCATGATGATGGACTTGCCGTTGTAGCGGTCCGCCTCTCCCGCCCTGGAGAGTTCAATTTTGGACTTGAATGTGGCGGCCAGAGCGACGAAGTCGGACGCGGGACGGGCGTGGAGCCCGGTGCGGTTTTGAATGGTAAATTCCTTTGCGTACATAATTTGCTCTCCTATCTGCTGCCGGTCTCAGCCCGGCGCAGCCGATTTGTGCGCACGGGCGAACTCCGTCAGGCAGGCTTTGATTTCGCCCTCGGTCTTGAGGCTCTGGACCCGCTGCGCCAGCGCCTGCGCATCCTCCATGCGGATGGAGCGGATGACCCGCTTTGCTCCGGCAAGGGAGGCGCGGCTCATACTGAGCTTTTGGATGCCCAGTCCCAGCAGAGCCGGGATGGCCAGGGGGTCCCCGCCCAGCTCGCCGCAGACGCTTACGGGTTTTCCCGCCGCCTGGAAGGAGCGGGCGATATAGCCCAGCGCGCGGAACATGGCCGGGTGGTAGTCCTGGTGGTAGGGCTTGACGGACGGGTTCATCCGGTCCGACGCGGTGAGGTACTGGCACAGGTCGTTGGTGCCCACGCTCACGAAGTCCACCTCGTCGGCGGCCAGATCGGCGATGAGCGCGATGGACGGCACCTCCACCATAATGCCAACCGGCATGGAGGGATTCCAGGGGATGCCCGCCGCGCTGAGCGCCTCCCCCTCCTCGCGGAAAATCGCCTTGGCCGCCCGCACCTCGTCCAGCGCGCCCACCATGGGCAGCATGACGCGGAGGCTGCCGTGCACCGAGGCCCGCAGGGCGGCGCGGACCTGGGTGCGCAGCAGCGCCTCGTGGGCGAGGCACAGCCTCAGCCCCCGCACGCCCAGGAAGGGGTTGCTCTCGTGGGGCAGCTCCAGGCAGGCCAGCTGCTTGTCCCCGCCGACGTCCAATGTGCGCAGCACCACCGGCTTCTCCCCGAAGGCGAGAAGCACCCGCTTATAGATCTGGTACTGCTCCTCCTCGCCGGGCAGCCGGTCCCCCTCCAAATAGAGGAACTCGGTGCGGAAGAGCCCGCAGCCGTCGGCATGGGCCGCGCCGGAGAGCTCAAAGTCGTTGGCGGCGGCCACGTTGAGGCGCACCTCGGCCCGTACGCCGTCCAGCGTGACGGGCTCGGCGTCCAGATAGGCCGCTGTCTCCCGCAGATTCTCGCGCACCTGTTCGGCTGCGGCGGCATACGCCGCGCACTCCTCGCCGGTGGGGCAGAGCACAATTTCGCCCTTCACCGCGTCCAGGACGATCTCCGCTCCGTCTTCCAGGGCCGCCAGCGCCCCGGGCACCCCCAGTACGGCGGGTATCTCATAGCTGCGGGCGATGATGGCCGTGTGGGAGGTGGCGCCCCCCACCTGGGTGATAATTCCCAGCACCTTGCTCCGGTCCATGGAGACGGTGTCGGACGGGTAGAGGTCGTCCGCTACCACAATGACCGGCTGCTCCAGCCGGGCCAGATTGCGCTCAGGCTCCCCGGCCCAGCAGCGGAGCAGGCGGTTTTTCACATCCACCAGGTCGGAGGCCCGCTCGCGCATCATCTCATTTTTGGAGCGGCCCAGAAGCTCTATAAAGCTGCCGTACACCCGCTCGATGGCGGCGTCGGGCGGCGTGCGCGCGCCGATGAGCCCGCGGATCTCCTCGTCCATGGCGGGGTCCTGCAGGATTTCGCGGTGGGCGGCCACAATTTTCGCCTTGTCAGGCGAATCGGCCAGCAGCCGCGCCTCCAGGCGGTCCAGCTCCTGCCGGGCCAGTTCCACCGTCTTATCGTAGCGCGCCCACGCCGCCTCCACGTCCTCGGTGCTGATGGGCGCGTCCGACACGCTGGGCACAAAGGGGCGGTACTTGAGCACACGGCCCAGTACAATCCCCCTGGACACAGGTTTACCAGTTAGTTTCATGACCATGACCTCCGGGCGGACGGCGCTTGGCGCCATTAGATATCCAGCGAATAGCCGGGGTTGAAGAGATAGATGGCGCGGGAGCCCTTGATGGGCACACCCTCCGGATTCAGTGTGACGCGGAAGCGGATGAGCACCGGCACGCCGGGTTCCATGCCGAAGAGCGCGGCCTCCCGGGGCTCCAGGGTGGCCACGGCCAGCTCATCCACGCCCTTCGCGGAGATATGGCCGAACTTCTCCATGACCGCGAAGGTGGACTTGCCGCCCTCGAACATCTCCCGCTCCACGCCGGGGTAGAATTTGGAGGGCATATAGGAGAACTCCAGGCCCACCACCTGCCCGTCGGCGAGGAGGAGGCGCTCCATGACGTTGACCTCGTCCCCCAGCTCCAGCTGGAGGCGCTTGGCCACCTGGGGCCACGCGGGACGCTTCTCAAAGGTCAGAATGCGATTGCCCGGCTTCTGACCCCGGCGCTTGGCCTCGCCGGTGAAGCTGTGATTCCCGGTAACCAGGTCCCAGAGGTAGGGGGCCCGGACGCGCACCTGATCGCTCCGGCCGGGTACGCGCTCCAGCGCGCCCTCGTACACCAGATCGCCGATACCTTCGGCAATGTTCTGTTCGTCACCCTCGAAGCGCCCGGCCAGCGAATGAATATCGGGCAGCGGCTCGCTGGTCTTGAACTCCCCGTTTAAGATGGCGTCGTACATTTTTACGGCAAACGTATTCATAGCGACAGAATCCTTCCTGATTGGTATTCAGATAGCCGGGCTTACACCGCGGCGGAGGCGATGCTCAGATACTGGTCGGCGTACTCGGCGGAGGCGCCGAAGAACATGAACCACGCTTTGCGGTGGGTCTTGAAGTGCCACAGTGCCAGGACGTACACGGCCAGGCAGACGGCGATGAAGATGAATTTCAGCGCGCCGGGGGCGGAAAACGCCTTCATGATGACCCACAGGGGCGGCTGGGCGGAGACGCACCAGCTGTTTACGAAGGTCTGCCCGGCGGAGAGGGTGGTGCCGGCGTTTGTGGCCATCTGGGTAAAGAGCGCGGCCGTGTCGCTGGCGATGTAATGCACCAGGGAGTACCAGATGCCGCCGGTGATGGCGGCGTTGAGGATATTGCCCTTGAACACTGCAATGGCGCCGATTGCCATAAAGGGCATGGCCGGGATGTCGGCCATGGGGATAATGCGGTTTCCGGGCAGGATGGCGGCGGTGAAGATGAGGATGGGGATGAGCAGCAGGCCGGTGGTGAGGGTGGAGGTCTCGCCGAAGTAGACGGCGGGATCGATGCCGATGTTGAAGGCCTTGCGCTTCATTTTCCCGCTGCGCATCCGTGCGTTCATGGACTGGCTGACGGGGATCAGGCCCTTGACGAACATGCCGGACACCTGGGGATAGATGACAAGCATGGCCGCCAGGGTCAGCGCGAAGGAGAGGATTTTGGACCAGGTGGCCATACTGCCAAGGTCGTGGATATAGGCGACCACGCCCAGGAGAATGCCCATAATGATGCCGATCATGGCGGGCTCCCCGAAGAAGCCCAGCTTCTCCTGCAGCTTCTCGGGTTCGAGGTGCACCTCTTTGATATGCAGCTTCATCTGCACCCAGCGCAGCAGGGCGGCCAGGATGGAGATGTTGGTCACGCAGATGCAGGTACAGGTGAGGCCCTCATAGCCGTAATATTCCTGCAGGGCCGGAGCCAGGAAGTCGGCCACCAGCAGGACGAAGAGGTTCATGAACATACACGCAGCCAGACCCAGCACAAAGCTGCCGGTGACAAACTGGACCATGATGCCCCACACCACGAAATAGTAATAGTTCCAGATATCCGTGGGCTGGAAGGTATCGGTGACGCGGGTGAAAAACAGTATCAGGTTCCACAGCAGGCCGACGATGAAGTAGGTCATGCCCAGAGAGTTGCTGTACACGATGGCGGCGGCGGCGGGCCAGCCGATGTCCACCACGTCGAACACCTTGCCCACGTTGGCGGAGATCAGTACCATCACCGCATCCAGCTGGCCCCAGAGGATGTTCAGGATCAGGTTGAACGCCGTCAGGCCGATGGCCATAAAAATGGCGGCCCGAAGCGCCTTCTTCAGCTCCACGCGGATTGCGATGCTCAGGACAAATACCACGATGGGGACCAGTACGGTGACGCCAAAGGTATCCAGGAATGCTTTGAAAACGATGCCGGCTTGTGTAAAGAATTCCATGATGCTTCCTCCCTTTTCGTTTGTACGCTCGCCCGGCCACACACCGCGCCCGGGCGGCGGTCAATTGCAGCGGAGGCTCCGGGCGTGCTCAGTCGCCCACAACCTCATGGATGGTGTCCAGCAGCTTCTGGGAAAACTCCTCCTTGCCCACGCCGGTAAACATGGGCAGCCCGATGAGAACGGGCGCGCCGTTCTTGTTGGCCGCCTGGGTCTTGCCGGTGGCCACGATGATGTCGGCCTCGGTCAGGTTGGGGATCTCCGTGATTTTGTGCGGACTTACCTGATAGGGGATTTTCTTGGATTTCAACAGCTTTTCAATTTCTTCCGTAACCACCGTGGTGGTAAAGATGCCTCCGCCGCAGCAGACGCAGATGTGGACGGGCCGTGCCATATTTCGCTCACTCCTTATTGATTTGAACTCAAGTCACCCGATGGAGAGCAGCCCCTCCAGGATCTGATTTAGTTCCCGGAGCAGATCGGCCGGCCGCTCCGCCGCCAGCAGGCGCTCCACCGCCTCTTTGTCGGCAAAGGCAGCGGCAAATCTGCGCAGGACCGCCAGCTGGCTCTTCGGGTCGAGGATGCCGAAGAGGAAAATAATTTTTACCATCACGTCGTCCCCGGAGCGGTCCATGGACTTGAAGGCCACCGGTTTTTCCAGCGTGGCGATGGAGACGAAGGGCTGGTTGCAGCCGTCCGCAATGTGGGGGATTGCCAGGGGGACCGGCATCTCCAGCCCGGTGGGGTACTCCAGCTCCCGCTGCTGGATGCGCTCGATGTAGAGATCCTCCACCAGCCCCTGCCCCTTCGCGAGGTTTGCCAGAGTCCCGATGGCCTGTGCGGAATCCCGGAAGGTCTGCCGCAGCAGTATGAGCTCTTCATTGGTCTTCATCTTCAGCTCACTCATGGCCGCCACCTTAATACCAGCCCACGTCGTTGACGGCCTTGACCATCATGCGGACGTTCTCCTCCGGGGAGCCGGGGCCCACCTCGCAGCCCGCCATGAACTCAAACCGGCCGGGCAGCAGGGCCTTGCCCTTTTCAATAATCTCGCAGCTCGCCTTGTAGACCTCCTCGGCGGTGCCGTTCATGATGATGGCGGGATCCAGATTGCCGCAGATGACGTCTTCGGGGAAGAATTTGGCGGCGTCCTCCAGGGCGGTCTCCTTGCCCACGCTGATCATGCCGCGCATCCCCTCCTGCCGGAAGGGGACCTGCGCCCACTGGGGCAGGTTCAGGTTGTGGTCGCCGCACATGTGGATGTAGACGGCCTTGGCGCCCATAGCCAGCACCTTGGAGTTGAGCTCCTTCACATAGGGCATGGAGAACTCCTCCAGAATTTTGGGCGAAATCAGGGCGTTGGACTCAGTGGGAGAGACCGCCCGGGCCAGCACCCTGCCCCTGCCGAAGGTATCGATAAAGTATTCCGCCACCTGGAGGATGTGGTCGGTCATTTTCCGCAGAGCGGCGTGGGCCATGTCGGGATCGATGAGCACGCACTCCAGAAAATTTGGAACGCCGAAGAGATTGGCAGCGTGGGTGAAGGGTGTGCCGCAGATGAAGGCGATCTCGCTGCCCTCGGCCTCCTGCATTTTGGCGAAGGCCATCTCATGGGGGACGCAGCCTGCGGTCTTCGGGTCGGGGAGCTGGAGGGAGTCAATGTCGAAATCCTCCCAATCGGCGGGAATGGGCCGCTGCGAGACCTCGGGTCCGAAGGAGTTCTCATCCTTCTTATACTCGATTTTGCCGCCGAACTCTCCTGCGCCATAGGCTACGAAGGTATAGAAGGGCCCGCCGTCGAATCCGAAGTCCGCATAGGTCTTTTTCTGGCACTCAAAGCTGGCCTTGGGGTCCCGGTAGACGGAGGCCACGGGAATACCCACATGCTTGGCGCAGAAGGCGTACCCCTTGTGCACCACCGGCACCCGGTCCGTCATCTCCTTGCGGTAGAGCGCTTCAATGCGCTCGTGGCCGGTCATCTCGGATTTTTTCACACTCACGCCTCCTTATTTCACGTCCATCCAGGGCTTGAGCACCACCTTGATGGCCTCGCCCTGTTGGATGGCGCGGACGCCGTCCTCCATCTGCTCCAGGGGCAGCTGATGGGTGATGATGGCGGTGTCGATCCTTCCCGCCCTCAGCAGCTCGTACCCCTTGGCGAAGTCGGCGGCGGAGTAGGAGTACGCGCCGAAAATACGCAGGCGCTTATAGTGGATCAGGTTTCCGTCCATGGTGGTCCAGGGATTCTCCTTGGCCAGGCCGCCGAAGAGGCTGAGCCGGCCCTCCTTGCGCAGCAGCTCCACACCCTGCTGGTGGGGCTTGGAGGAGGGGGCCGCCACAATGCACACGTCCGCGCCCCGGCCTCCGGTAATCTCCATCACCCTGGCCACCAGGTCCTCCTCGGAGGAGACCACAAAGTGGGTCCCGCCGAAGCTGTGGCACTTATTCAGGCGCTCCCGGTTCAAATCGGCCATGATGATGGTGGTGGCGCCGTGGAGCTTGGCGATCTGGGCGTGGAGGCAGCCGATGGGGCCTGAACCGACGATGACCACCGTCTCGCCCATACCCACCTTCAGGTCGTCCTGCGCCTTTACCACGGAGGCCAGCAGCTCCGCCAGGATCATGGGCTCCAGGTCGGCGTCCTGGGGGAGCTTGATGATCTGCCCGCGGGTAAGCATATCGCCGGGAAAAGCCATATACTGGGCGAAGCCGCCGGGAAAGCTGGTGCCTGCCACCTGGATATGGTCGCAGAGCCCGGGCATTTTGTTCACGCAGTAGTAGCACTTTCCGCAGGGAATGGCGGGGTTCGCCACCACCTTATCCCCCACCTTCCAGTCGCCGGGGGCGTTTTTACCCACCTCCTCTACATAGCCGGCATTCTCATGGCCCAATACCACGGGGTAGCTGATTTTCGCGGACCCGACGGAGTAGGTCCGCACGTCGGACCCGCACAGGCCCACGGAGTCGATCTTGATGAGCAGGCCATCATCGGGACACTGGGGCACGGGCACCTCCCGCATCTCTACCTGGGCCTTACCGGTCAAATACAAAGCCTTCATGTTACTAGCTTCCTCCTTCAGTGATGTTGTACGCGGCTTACCAGCCGCGCCGGACTGCCTCATCCACAATTTCAGCGGCGGCGCGGGTGCCCTGCCGGGTCACTCCCGCCTCGTAGTAGGCCATAAAGTCGTCCAGCGTGCGGATGCCCCCGGCGGCCTTGACCTGAATACAGGGGGCGGCGTGCCTGCGCATGAGCTCCACATCCTCCAGCTTGGCGCCTCCGCCCGCGTAGCCGGTGGAGGTCTTGACAAAATCCACGCCCGCGGCGTTGCAGATTTCGCAGCACCTGATGATCTCATCCCTGGTGAGGTAGAAATTCTCGAAGATGACCTTGACGATCACGCCCCGCTTGTGGCAGGCCTCGGCGACGGCGTCCAGCTCGGCCTTGGCGTAGTCGTACATCCCGGAGCGGACCAGCCCGATGGGGAGAACGGTGTCCAGCTCCTCCGCGCCGTCGTCAATGTTGGCGATGGCCTCCTCCACCTTCATCTTCGTGGTGCTGTTGCCATGGGGGAAGGCGGCGCTGCCTCCCACCTTGACGCCCGTGCCCTGAAGCCGTTTGGCACAGTAGGCAACATCGTAGCCTTTGGCGCAGACGGATGCCATCTTGTAGGCAATGGCCTGCTCAATCAGCACGTCAATGTCCGCGCGGGTAAATTGGGGCTGCAGCAGGGATATGTCCATCATTCCGGCAACCTGGGCGGCTGTTATCTGGCTCATTTGAAACTCCTTCCTCCGTTAAAATTTATTGAACTGAAATCTGGGGGCCCTGCCCTCCTGGAGATATCCGTAAACCTCATCCACCGCAATGGCGGCTCCGATGGCGGCGGCCTGTCTGGAGGCGCCGCCCAGATGGGGCGTTGCGGTGACGTTTTCCAGCTCGTAGAGCCTGGAGGCCGCCTTGGGCGGCTCGTCCTCAAAGACATCCAGCCCCGCGCCGCCCAGCGCGCCGGTTTTGAGGGCGGCGTAGAGCGCGTCGTAGTCCACAAGCTGGGGCCGGGCCGTGTTGATAAGGATGGAACCCGGCTTCATCAGGGCGATCTTCTCTGCGCTGATGATGCCGGCGGTCTCCTTGGTGTACTTGGTGTGCAGAGAGATAAAGTCGCTCTGAGAAAGCACGGTGTCCAGCTCGGTAAAGACGTAGTCGGGGTATTTTGCCTTGACCTCGTCCGGTATGTAGGGGTCGTAAATCAGCACGTGGCTGCCGAAGCCGTCGTGCATAATCTTCGCCACCTTGCTGCCGATGGCGCCAAAGCCCACCAGGCCCAGCGTACAGCAGGAGAGCTCGCTGCCTACGTGCTCGTTGGCATACAGGTCGCCACGCCACTGGTTTTCGTAGCGCAGGCAGTGGTGGCTCAGGGGGATGTTGCGGCTCTGCGCCATAATGAGGCCCACAGTGAACTCCGCCACCGCGCCGGAGTTGCGGCCCGGAGCGTAAATAACCGGGATTTTCCGCTCGGTGCAGGCCGCCGTATTGACGTTCACCGGGCCGCCCCGGCCCAGGGCGATGACCTTGAGTTCCGGCGCGTTGTCCAGCACCCGCCTCGTAATGCAGCCGGTGTGGGTCAGGATGACCTCTGCGTCCGCAACCAGGGGGAGAAGTTCCTCGTCCGTACCGGAGTATTCGGAGACCTCTTCGTTGGATTCCATGGGGACCACGGGCCACTGAAGCTGATGCTGTGCATAGGAAAATATCACGCCGCTGCCTGCAAAGCGCTTTTCCAGCGCCTCCTTCCAAATCTCATTGGTAATGAATCGGTCGCCTAAGAGCAGTACCTTCATCGCAGAACCATCCTTTGCCGTCATTTTATTGGGCACTATGTATAAAAAAATATTATGTCCGGAGCGGTTCTTTATATAGAATTATTGTGTGCTTTTTATGATAATTTTAGCGTCTTGTCTTTCCGCGCCGATGGTCGGTGCGTCAGAGCGGAAAGAATTCGGGGCTGCGCTTTCGGAATACCGCATAGTGTTTAAACCCCGCAGCCCGGAGGAGCACCCCGGCCTCGTCCAGATGCGAGCCGACCCATTCCGGCGCGTGGGCGTCGGACCCCACGGTCACGATCTCTCCGCCCAGCTCCCGGTAGCGGCGGAGCATCTCAAGTGTGGGCGTGGTCCGCGTCCCCATCCCGTAGCGGTGGCTGGAGGTATTCACCTCAAGCCCCTTCCCCTGGGCGATGACGGTGCGGTAAATCTCGTCCAGCACCTCACGCGCCGCGCCGCCGCCGGCCGGAGTTTTTGCGTAGCGGTCGACGAGGTTGAGATGTGCAAGCGAGTCGTAATTCTGAAACGCCCGGATACACATCAGGACATGGCTGTAATAATGCAGGCAGAGCTGTTCCGGCGCCATGGTCCTTGCCCGGCCCAGCCCGTCGAAGGTCTCGCTCCTGGTCGAGTGAAAGGCCGCAAGGAGGAAATCATAGGAATAGGCCTCCGCCGCCGCCTCGCAGGCAGGGAGGGTCGGGCCGGTCAGCACCCCCATCTCCAGCCCGCGCAGCACCTCCAGCCGCCCCGAAAACTGCCGGGCTGTGCGCTCTATGGCACTGTGATAGGCGCTGGTGGGCTGGCCTGTCCGGTGCAGAAAGTCGGGATAATCGGGGTGGTAGTGGTCGGTAAACGTGATGCCCAGCAGGCCGCGCTCCACCGCGGCTCGGGCCATCACCTCCATGGGCGCTGCGCTGTCCGTGGAGAATTCCGAGTGGATGTGGCTGTCGTACTTTAAATACATCATTGAGCCTCCATACTCTGGTAAAATCGTACGGTGTTTTGGTCACTTCTATCTGAACTTCCGCCCCTGCGGGCGGGGACAATTGCAATTGGCCCCGCCGTCTGCTATACTTTGCTCAAATAAAAGCAGGAAGGGTGGTCCCTGTGGAACAGCTTCTGCCGCTGCTCGGCATGTTGGTATTCGTGTTGATTTTTTATCTGCTCATTGCCCGTCCCCAGCGCAGACGCGAGGAGCGGCGCGCCCTCATGCTTTCCAGCGTCAAAAAGGGCAGCGTGGTGTACGCCGGCGGCATCCGCTGCACGGTATTGGATTTTGATTCCGGCCGGGTACTGGCCGCGTCCGGCCCCTCCCGCAGCGCTCTGGAGATCGACGCCGACGCCATCGACGATGTGGAGGGCTTTGACTACAGGGCCGAGTATGAACGTCAAAAAAAGCTGCGCCGGGAACGCGCTGCCCGTGGTGGCGGCCTTGGCCGGCGGTAAAAGTACGCGCTGCAAAACTTCTGTTTTGCAGCGCGTTCATTTTCAGGCCAGAAGCTCCAGCGCAGTCTCTGCGGCGGTGGCGGCGTCCGGCGTGTAGCAGTCCGCGCCGATGGCGTCGCAGAAGCTCTGGGTGACGGGGGCCCCGCCCACCATAAATTTAACCTTGTCCCGCGCGCCCTTCTGGTCGAAATAGGACACCACGTTGGCCATCTCCGCCATGGTGGTGGTCAGCAGAGTGGAACAGCACACCAACTGGGCGTGGTGCTCCATAGCCGCCTCATAGAAGCGGTCGGCGGAGACGTCGGTACCCAGATCGATCATCTCGATTCCCTTGCCCTCCATCATCATGCGGACCAGATTCTTTCCGATGTCGTGGAGGTCGCCCTTCACGGTTCCGATTACCGCGGTGCCCTTGGAGCCCATGCCGCCGGCCGCCAGCAGGGGACGGATGAGGTCGATGCCTGCGTTCATCGCCCGGGCCGCCACCAGGACCTCCGGAACGAATATCTCGTTGTTCTTAAAGCGTTCGCCGATGACGCCCATGCCGGTCATCAGCGCGTCGTTCAGGATTTCAAGCGCGGGGATCTGCTCCTCCATCGCCTGCGTCACATACTGTTTTACGAGCTTTGCCCTGCCGCTCTGCATCGCCTCGCTGATCTGCTGTAAAAGTTCCTGCATGACGGGGTCCTCCCTTTTTCATTTACTACCAACAGGTTATATAAATTAGCCAAGTATTTCTATGAACATTGTTTTATTTTTGGTGCAATTGAGTTTTTATCTCATAATCTAATCCGCGGCCCTTCGGACCCATTTTGGCAGACAGGCCGTCAGCCTGGACGAAAAGACCGCCGGCGCTCTGCTTTCAGAGCTCCGGCGGTTTTTTTACCGTATTTTGCGGCGGGAACGCCCCTCATATCCCCATCGGGCGCCCGCATATTCTGGAGCGTAAGGGGGTGTGGAAAATTCTCTGTGCGATTTATGTACGACTGAGCAAGGAGGACGAGGATAAGCGGCAGTCCGAGTCCGAGAGTATCCAGAACCAGAAGGCTCTGCTGGTCAGCTACGCCGCGGAGCATGGCTGGGACGTCTACCGCGTCTACTGCGACGAGGACTACTCCGGGGCCGACAGCCTGCGGCCGGACTTCAACCGGATGATCGCGGCAGCCAGGGAACAGAGGTTTCAGATTGTCCTCTGCAAGAGCCAGTCCCGCTTCACCCGGGACATGGAGCTGGTGGAGAAATATCTCCACGGCCTGTTTCCCATCTGGGGTATCCGCTTTATCGCCGTGGCCGACAATGCCGACACCGGAGTCAAGGGCAATAAAAAGGCCAGGCAGATCAACGGCCTGGTAAACGAGTGGTATCTGGAAGACCTGTCCGAAAACGTCCGCATGGTCTTTGATTTGAAGCGGCGGGAGGGGCAGTACATCGGCGGATTTCCCGTCTACGGCTACCGCAAGCACCCTATGGACAAAAACAAGCTCGTCGTCGACCCGGAGGCAGCCGGGGTGGTCCGGCAGATATTTCAGTGGTCGCTGGAGGGCCGCGGGATGCAGGAGATTGCCCGTATGCTCAACGGTCTGGGCGTGGCAAACCCCACCCGCTACAAAGCGGAGCGGGGCTGGGCCGGCAGCCGTCCCGCCGGGAACGGCCCCGGCCTGTGGAGCAAGACGACTGTCTGGCGCATCCTGCGAAACGAGATGTATACCGGCGTGATGGTGCAGGGCAGGCGGAGGAAGGTGAGCTACAAGTCCAGGGTCCTGATTGACGTGCCGCCGGACCAGTGGTACCGGGTGGAGGGCACTCACGAGGCCGTTATCTGCCGCGAGACCTTTGACGCCGTCCAGCAGGGCCTCAAGCTGCGCTCCCGGTCGGACGGCACGGGCGAGGCCCACCCGCTGTCCGGCCTTGTCAGGTGCATGGACTGCGGCGGCACCATGAGCAAGTGCTCCAACGGCAAGACCGCCTATCTGCGCTGCAAGCTGTATGCGGACAGCGGGAAAGAAAAGCGGTGTACCCGCCACTCCATCCGGCTGGACCGGCTCATCGAGCTGGTCCAGCGGCGCATCCGCTTCTATATCGGGTCCTATTACACACTCGGCGAGCTGGACGTCGGGCCTGAGCGCAATTCCAGGAGAGCGGCCCTGGAGCAGGAGCAGAAACATCTGGCCGCACAGGCGGAAAAGCGGGCCCTGGCCCTGAAAAACCTCTACTTGGATAAGGTATCCGGCATTCTCAGCGCGGAACAGTTTCTGGACCTTGGCGAATCCTTCCTGGAGGAGAAGCGCCGTCTGGAAGAGCGGCTGGCCCGTATCGGCGGCGAACTGGCCGGTACAGAGGATACCGGGCGCCCGTCCGACCTGGCGGAACGCGCCCGCAGGCTTTTACACCCGGAGGCCATTCCGCGGGATTTGGTCGTCCTCCTGGTGGAAAAAATCGAAATCGGTGAGAAATATCCGGACGCCGGGCGGCAAGAAATCAAAATTACCTGGAGATTTTGACAAGAGGCCGTTTAAGGCTTTCTCTGCCAACTTTTTTCAAAAAAAGTAGTGTCCTGTGGTTGCAGCGCCCCACGTGTGGGTAACGCAAACACACAAAACGCTAAATCAACCAGTTGATTTTGATAGGCTGTACGCCCGTTTTTGGGTTGCGCTCGCCTACCTCGATAGAGTCGATGAAATCGTCCGCCAGCTCCCGGGAGAGGATATTTACGTCGAGCCAACGCGCCAGCTTTTCCTGGATGGCTTCCTGGTCGTTCTCCTTGGGTCCCGTCTTCTCCAGCTCTTCCGTCAGCACGGCCAGTCTCTTCTGGAGGCTGGCCTTTTCCGTTAAATAGCCCCGGTTGAACCCGGTAAACTGTTCATCGTCCAGCAGACCCTTGGATTTGTCTAAGTAGAGGTCCCGCATGGCCTTGCTGCGGCGCTCTACCTCTAAGGTTAGGGTGGCGATCTCCCGCTTCATGGCCTCCTGCTTTTGTGCGTTGCGATCATCCGCTACCAGCTTTTCTGCGGCGCTACGGTCATAATATGTCTCAATGTACTGCCGCAGCAGCTTCATCACTTCGTCCTCCAGCGCGTCCAGCCGGACGGAGTGGTTGCTGCACCGCCGCTTGTCGGTGGCGTAGAGCTTACAGCGCAGGTAAGAGCGACGCTCCCCCTTGTAGGTGCTGGAGACCTTGACCATCGTGCTCCCGCAGTCCATGCACCGAACCTTGCCCGCCAGGGCGTGCACCTCACCGGTGCCGGAGCTGCGCGTCCGCCCTTCCAACATACGGGCCACGCGGTCAAAGGTCTCCCGGTCGATGATGGCCTCGTGGGTGTCGCGCACGATGATCCAGTCCGCTTGCGGCACGGGGGCGACATACTTGGACTTGTAGCTCACCTTTTTCCTGCGCCCCTGCACCATGTCGCCGACATACATCGGCTCCTTCAGAATGCGTCCCACCGTGGTCCGGTTCCAGAGACCGTAGTCGTTGACCTGGGCGGCGTTTGTGTACCCCAGCCCCTTCATCTGCTTGTAGCGGGTGGGGTTGAGGATGCCCTCCTCATTCAAGAGATAAGCAATGTGCTGTTTTCCGTTCCCTTCCAGGTACAGCGCAAAGATATGCCGTACCACCTCGGCGGCCTCCGGGTCGATGATCAGCTTGTTTTTGTTCTGCGGGTCTTTCTGATAGCCGTAGGGGGCAAATCCGCCGATATACTGCCCGGCCCGGCGCTTGTAGTCAAAGACCGTGCGGATGTTCTCGGACAGATCCTCTAAGTACCACTCATTGATAAGGCCGTTGATTTGACGGGCTTTTTTGTTGCCCTTGATGTCGGTGTCCACATTGTCCACCACAGCCACAAAACGGATGCCCCAGAGTGGGAACAGTCCATGGATGTACTTCTCCACCAGCTCCATGTCACGGGTGAAGCGGGACTGGGTTTTGACCAGAATGATATTAAATTTGCCCTGCTGGGCGTCTGCGATGAGCTGCTGAAAGGCGGGCCGCTCCCGGTCCACGCCGGAATAGTCCTCGTCGCAGAAGATGTTGTAAATATCCCACCCTTTCTCCACCGCATATTTGACCAATAAGGACTTCTGGTTCTGGATGCTCTCGGACTCGAGATGCTTATCCTCGTCCTCCTTGCTCAGGCGGCAGTAGATTGCGGCAATCAATCGCTACACCTCCTCGCAAGGCATAGCTGCTCGTCTCTATTATAGCCGATTTGATGTTCTAACGCTATAGAGAGATGGGCGGCTACGCGTTTTCCATCCGCCGCTTCAAATACCGGTCGATCTTCTCCTGTACCAGCTCCCGCCGCACCTCTTCGCTGGCCGAGCGGAACGACTGCGTGACCTCGAATACGGTCTGTTTCATAAGGAGCCTCCTTCATCAAAAATGGGCAAAGAAATACCGGGCAGGAATTTCCCGTCCGGTAGAGGATATGTGCGAGAGGTTCTCAAATATAAGCTTGCTTGCTCGATTTTCTTTTGTTTCTTATGTGTCTTTACAGGACAAAACACTGCTGAATCTTAACACTCACTACTACTGCAATAGTGTTTTGTCATGTTCAACAAAGTGCAAAAGCAGTATTTCAAAAATAGTCTATATTTAGTTGCAAATTTTTGCATTTTGTTGTACTATTATACTATAAATTGGGCTATGCCTTGAATCTGGTGAGAAACTATGGATGTACATGATAAGAAAACTCGGAGTTATAATATGTCATGTATCCATAGTAGAGATACAAAACCAGAAACGATTGTTCGAAAGTACATATTCAAATTAGGATTCCGATTTAAGAAGAACGACAAGTCACTTCCCGGAACTCCAGATATTGTATTACCTAAGTATAAAACTTGTATTTTTATAAATGGATGCTTTTGGCATCGACATACAAATTGTAAATACTTTAGCTGGCCAAAAACTAATGTAGAATTTTGGAAAGTAAAAATTTGCGAAAATGTTAAACGAGATAATCGAAATTACAATCTGCTTATGGATTTAGGTTGGAAAATAATTATTATTTGGACATGCCAATTAAGGCCTGAACAGCGAGATAATACTTTACAAAATTTGGTTCGCGAGTTAAGGAATAATATTAGTACTTAAAGGTATAAATTTACTTCCCAATTTTAGGATGTGATTATATGGATAAGTCTTTCGCTCCGATTGCTGTTGACCTTTTTTGTGGTTGTGGTGGGGTTACAGAGGGCTTAAAGCAAGCTGGCTTTACTGTTATTGCGGCAGTAGATAATAATTCCATTTGCTATAAAACTTATATACTAAATCATCCTAATGTTACATTTTTTAATAAAGATATAAGAAAAACGAGTGCTCAAAGTATAAAAAAACTTTTATGCGGTCAGAAGTTAGACCTCCTAGTCGTATGTGCACCTTGCCAGCCTTTCAGTAGACTTAATAAATCTGTAAAGCCTGATGAAAGGGTTTATCTTATATTGCAGTCTATTCGCTTTGCTAGAGTTCTAAGACCCCAATACATTTTTTTTGAAAACGTTCCTGGGTTATCTAAAAACAATATTGTTATGGATACACTTAAGGGGGGATTAGAAAAGCTAGGCTATGTACTAACTTCCCCTGTTGTCGTTGATGCAGCTGATTATGAAGTGCCGCAAAGACGTGCTAGATGTATTATCGTAGCATCACAAAAAAAGGTTGATCCCTTTATTTTGCCGCCTCCTGTTACACCAAATGGGAACAGAAAAACCGTCAGGCAAACAATTGCCGATTTGCCTGAGGCTCCTATAGGAGAAAATTTTGAAGACCCTTTGCATTTTAGTCGAAAGCATAGTTCGAAAGCATTAGAGCGACTCCGGCATATTTCACACGATGGTGGCAGTCGAAATGAATTGCCTGCTTCACTCGTACTTGCATGCCATAAAAAGCTTGAGGATGCAGGTGAACCTAAACATTATTGTGATGTTTATGGAAGAATGCGATGGGATAGTGTATCTCCAACTTTAACAACTGGATGTACAGACATAACGAAAGGGCGGTATGCTCATCCATGTAAAGATCGTGCAATTACACTTCGCGAAGCTGCTTTACTACAAACCTTTCCACTAACTTATAAGTTTAGCGGTACACCTGGTGAGGTCGCAATGCAAATTGGTAATGCGGTGCCAGTTAACCTAGTGAAAAACTTGGCAGGTGCCTTTTTACCTAAAGGAGAAAAATGATGAAGTATACAAAGCATCAACTTGAAGCCCTGAACTATAGGGGTGGGAACTTACTTATCATCGCATGTGCAGGAAGCGGTAAGACTCAGGTATTATCGCGTAGAATTGCCTTATTAGTTTCTGAGGGTACCCCCAGAGACAGCATTGTTGCTTTCACATTTACAGATATGGCAGCTGGTGAGTTGAAATCGCGTATCCGCAAAGAAATGGCTAATCTCCAAGAAGATGGCCTTTTAGAAGATGCCTCATTAGGGGATATGTATGTAGGTACTATACATAGTTTTAGTCTTCAGTTGCTTAAAGAATTAGATGCCTCATATCGCAATTATGAAATTATTGATGAAAAACGTCAGGCCGCAATAATTGTTTCACAATATGAAAATTTTGGATTAGAGCAACTAAATGGAAAATCTAAAATTGATACTATAAAGCGATTTATAGAAACTCTGGAAATCTTATACCGTGAAAATATAAATGCTGATACATTATCTAATCCTGTTTTAGTTGAAGCTATTAAACGTTATAACAACTTTTTGAAATCTAGTCCAAACTGTTTTTTAACATTTAATGAAATAATTGCGGAATTAACTTTGCGTTTACAAATGGATAATACGTTACTCAATCAGGTGCGAGAAAAATTTACTAATATTTTTGTAGATGAATATCAAGATGTCGATGATAGACAAGAATTACTTATATCTCTTTTAAGTGATACCGGTCGCGCTGTAAATATTTGTGCAGTAGGCGATGATGATCAAGCAATATATCGTTTTCGTGGCGCCACGGTTGAAAACATTTTAAATTTTTCTACTAAATATCCCAATGTGAAATCAATAGCAATGACAAGCAACTTTCGATCTACACATGCCGTAGTAGAAATTGCAAATACAGCAGTCTCAGGCTGCAAAATCGGTAGAAAAAATGTGCCTGGATTAGCTCGGCGACTTCCGAAAACAATGGAAGCCAAGCACTATAGTGTGGAGACTGACAGTTTTGAAGAGACCATGTCGGAACATGGAGATATATGGAATTGTACGTTTAGTTCAGAAGATGATGAAGCAGAATATGTAGTTGATAGGATACAAGAACTGGTTGGTTTGCCTTGGAATGAAAACGGTGTGGAGAGAGGCTTATCATATGCAGATATGGCCGTTCTTTGTCGTAGTATAAATTATGCACGTCCTCTCATGGATGAATTGGATAAACGTGACATAAAATATATAGTAAAAGGAGCAAAAGGGTTATTTGAGAATAGAGAAATAAAAATTATTCACACGGCGTTTTGTTTGATAAGTAACAGTCAATATGTCATTCCTGATCCAGATCGTTACAATCACTATCTTTTTTACGATGAAGCACAGACTCGGGATGTACTCCGTACCTGCATTGATTTTATGCGTGACACGGGCCGTATGCCTGGCGCTGATAGTAACACCTTTTTAGCATGGATTGCTCAGAAGAGTTTATTAGTGAGTCGTATGCGCACTCGTGAAGATAGAGAACGGTATAACCTTCCAAGAAGGTTGTACCCCCAAGACATATTTTATGAAATGCTCGAACAGCTTGGCGCTAATTTAGCACAGTGGGATGAAGCTATTTTATATAACCTTGGTAGGTTTAGTGAGCTTATCTTAGCCTTTGAGTCCGTCCATCAATGGGTAACCCCATCCGAATTATATTATTTTACATACTATCTTGGATATTGGGTCGCCAGAGAAGCAAATGATATAAAGCATCAAGATATTGGTGGTCAGAATGCCATACAAATAACAACGGTTCATCAGGCAAAAGGTCTTGAGTGGCCAGTTGTATTTATTCCAGCTATGACCAGCAGAAGATTCCCTTCTCAGATGAGGAATGCTGGCGATGAACACTTGTTAGCCTCAAGTGAGTGCCTCGGAAGGCCACGCGCTACCGATGATGCAACGGAAGTACGTGAGCGGTTTGATGAGGAACTGCGACTTTGGTATGTCGCGTTAACAAGAAGCAAAAAGTTCCTTTATATATCAGGTATAGAACGCCCCAAGACACATCAGTCAGAATTTGCAGCAAACATAAGGCACAATTACGTTTCCACTGATCCGAATATAATTTTTGACCGCCCTAATCGAATTGATTCAGTCGTCCCAATAGACGCTACACTCTTGCCCACATCGTTCAGTGATTTGAGTTATTATTGGAACTGTCCACATGATTATCAACTGCGGCGCCTTATGGGGTTTAGTCCTGGTGTTAGCGAAGGATATGGCTACGGACAACAAATTCACAATTTCTTAGCCCTTCTTCATGATACAATTGTTAAAAATCCAACCTTGGTAAACGACAATTGGGTGGATACACAAATTGATAGACATTTTAACTTGCGGTATACACGCGGGGATCCTTTGGATGCAATGAAAGCTGCTGCAAAGAGGATAATTAAAAGGTATATTTATGATGATCCTAACTTGAGCAGCAAAGTCTTAAAAGCGGAAAAACCATTTGAATTTATCATTGGAGACGCACTTATTAGTGGAACGATCGATCTTCTTAATAGGGTAGACCACGAGGACGCAAATGACCGAGTTATAGAGTTAGTCGATTTTAAAACAGGAAAACTAGGGGAAGATCTCGACGTAAACGCTCGTATTGAAAGTGTGACTAAGCAACTATTACTCTACGCTATTGCCTCGGAAGACGCCTTGGGGTATGACCCGCAATTGGCAACCGCACATTTTTTATGTGCAACTAGTGATCATCGTCGTATAAATATAGATTTAATTGACGATGCTAAGGAGCATATGTGCCCTATAAAATAGGAAAACTACAAATACAAGGCTTTTCGGAGCCTACAACACCCAACAAAATAAAACAGAGCTATCACATTACGCAAAAGGCCGCCCGGTCAAGACCAAGGGCGGCTTTTTTGCGTGGAAAGCTCGGAAGGAGGCAGGATTTTTCAAAAAAATAAGTGCAAAATTTTCAAGTGAAATTTTGTGCAACATTACAAAAAGATAGGAGGTTAGCAAATGGAAGAAAAGAAACAGCCCACGGGCGCGGAGGAGCATAACACCCCCGAGGCTCCCGTAGCTGATGGGCCCGGTACTACCCCGGCCCAGCCCGCTCCCGGCGATGTGGTTGTACCCTTTGAGAAAATCGAGGAGCTGATGGCAGAACAGCGGGCGGCGGCCCGCCATGCTGTGGAACAGGCCGAACCGCTTACCCCGGAGGCTCCCACTCCCAGCCAGCCCGAGAAAGCGACTGAACAGGCCCCGGAGGAAAAGCCGCAGGAGGAGGTTGCGGCTGAACAGAAAAAGCCCCGCCGTGGCCGTCCCCCGAAGGCTGAAAAAACGGAGCAGGCCGCACCCAAGGCAGACAAAGAGCAGACGGCGGCAAAGCCTCGCAGGGACCGCCCACCCAAGGCTGACAAGGCGGCCCCCGACGAGGCCCAGCCGCCCAAACCTCGAGACAAAGTGTCCCAAGGTAAAAAGGCCGCAACGGTCAAGGAGGCTCCCGCCCCGGAACAGGCCGCCGCTGGCGGTGGTGCTGGCCCCGGTGCCGGGATCGCGGCGGAGCCCCAGACACCTACGCCCCCGCCCCGTCCTGTGGAGGAGGGCAAGCTGGTCTATCTGAAACTCTCCGAACTCCACCCGTTCCACACATTCCGTCCCCATCCGTTCAAGGTCACGGACGACGCCAAGATGCAGGAAACCGTCGCATCCATTAAAGCAAACGGCGTTATGGTTCCCGGCCTTGCCCGCCCGGAGAAAGACGGCAACGGTTTTGAGATTATCGCGGGCCACCGCCGTACTCGCGGCAGTGAACTGGCAGGGCTGGAGGAAATGCCCTTTATTGTCCGGGATATGACCGACCAAGAAGCTGTGCAGGCCATGCGGGACAGTAACAAGCAGCGAGATCAGACACTTCCCAGCGAATTGGCCTCCCTGCTGGATTTGGAAGTGGAGGCCATCAAGCACCAGGGCGGGCGGCTGGACGGCGTTGCTCCCGGTGATGTGGGAAAACGCTCTGTTGAGATCGTTGGCGAAGCGCACGATATGAACTACAAAAAGGTCATGCGGTATCTTCGCCTTAATTCCCTTGTCCCGGAGCTGCTGAGTAAGGTGGACGAGAAGGGGCTGGGTTTCATGCCCGCCGTGGAGCTCTCGTACATCAAACCGAAAAACCAGAGGTTGATTGCCGTGTCTATCGACGGTGAGCAGTCCTCGCCCTCCCACGCCCAGGCGAAACGGCTTCGGGAGCTGGATCAGGCGGGCAAGCTCAACGGCGATGTGATTGATGGTATTCTGAGTGAAAAGAAAAAGGAGGATCGCGGCGTGATTATTTCTATGGCCGAACTGGAAAAGTATTTTGGCAAGGAGGTCACTCCTGTCAAAATGAAGGAGCAGATCATGTCCCTGCTGGACGAATGGAAAGAGAAACAGCCGCCCGAGCTGAAAAAGCCCGAGAAAAAGGCGGATTTGGAGAAGTAACCTCGAGACACTTTGTCCCGAGGTTTTTTCATGCCCTTTCGCAGAGGGCTCTTTGGATTTATCCCCCGTCGCCGCTCAAACCAAAGCGCAGTCGGGAGCTGCCTGTCAAGGGGGCATGGCCCCGCCGCTTGCGGCGGCTTGCCCTTGACGGGCGGCCCCGGCTGTGCTACTCCCAGCGGCGCGACGGGGGTATATCCTCCAGAGCCGCCCCCTTTCCCATGATTGGGAAAGGGCGGGGGGATTGGGCTGAACCTACATTATAAAATATCGGAGGTATTCAATATGAAACGACCCCTTGCGTATGTTACCGCCGCATGGTACGGCGGCGACAGCGAAAATGCGGAACGGGCGGCGCAGTATTGCCGCGCTGTGTATGAGGCGGGCTTTTCGCCCATCTGTCCCACCCTGTATCTGCCCCTGTTCCTCAACGACGCTGTTCCTGAGGAGCATAAAAGCGGCATTGATATGAGCCGTGACCTGCTCCGACGCTCTCATGTGCTGGTGGTGTGCGGCCATACCGTCACCGAGGCCATGAAAAACGACATCGCCGTTGCCCAGCGGCTGGGGATCACAGCGACCACCCTTGAGGGCATTTTGACCGTCAAGGGACAGGGCCGCAGACGAAATGACGATTAAGCTGGGGAGCCTGTTTGATGGGATCGGGGTGTTCCCGCTGGCGGCAGCCCGCTGCGGGATCACCCCGGTATGGGCCAGCGAGATCGAAAAGGCCCCTATCTCCATCACAAAACGGCACTTCCCGGATATGGCCCACTTGGGCGACATCACCCGCATGGACGGCGGGGCCATCCCGCCCGTCCATGTGCTGACCTTTGGATCGCCGTGTCAAAACCTGTCCCAAATCGGCAACCGGGACGGCTTGGCTGGCGCAAAGTCCAGCCTGTTTTTTCAAGCGATCCGCATTATCAAAGAAATGAGGGATGCAACTGACAATCTATTTCCAGTTATCGCTGTTTGGGAAAATGTCATGGGAGCGTTTTCATCAAATGACAGGATGGACTTTAGAGCCGTGCTATCCGCGTTCAACGCCGCCGACATTCCAATGCCTGCTTCTGGAAGATGGGCAGGAGCCGGAATGGTGCGAGGGGGAACGCCTGACCTCTCATGGCGGCTCATGGACGCCCAATATTGGGCAAGCCCCCGACTGGCACGACGGCAGCGTATCTTCCTCGTGGCGGATTTTGGAGGTCGACGCTCCCACGAAATACTATTTAAGCCCCGCCCAATGCACCCACTTTCTGAAGCTGGCGGAGATCGCGGGCTGTCCTCCCCCGAAGGAGATCGAGGCACTTTTCTTGAAGCAGGGGGGCGCGTACCCGTCACCCGACCCTTTCAATGCTTCCGTATGCGGGCGTCGGCCAAAGACAGGACGCAGGAAGCGTTCCGAAACAGCTTCGGATTACCAACTGACCCTTTTCCCACTCTTTTAGCGGGCGGCGTGGCTCCCTTTGCCTTTTGGTATGAGGACGATCCCGCCGGGGGCTTTGTTAGGTTTCCCACGGAGCTGGAGTGCGAGCGTCTGATGGGCTTGCCCGAGGGCTGGACAAAATACGGCGCAGGCGGCGAGGAAATACGGGCGGCCAGCCGCTATAAGGCATTGGGGAACGCCATCGCCCTGCCCTGTGCCGAGTACATTATGGCGGGGATCAAGGAGGTGCTGCATGACCCTGTTTGAAGCCTATGTTACCAACGCCGGGAAGTACGCCGACTATGGCGTGGATGCTGGGGAAATCTTAAAGTTCCCCACCACCACCGAGGAGGTGCAGTCACTCTTAAAGCGGATCGGCGTGGACGGTGTGCGGTATCAAGAGATTTTCATTGTTTCTTTTGACGGTGATGTGCTGGGCCTGTATGACTATCTGAGCGAATATGAAAATCTGGACGAGCTCAACCATCTGGCCCATCTGCTCTCTGAACTGGATCAAGGTGAACTGGAAACGCTGGAGGCCGTTCTCAACAAGGGCGACCATACTTCCAGCGTGGCCGACATCATCAACCTCGTTCACAATCTGGATTGCTACGACCTCCACCCCGGCGTATCGGACGATGAAACGCTGGGGCGCATTTATGTGGAGGATATGGGGTTACTGGAGGTGCCCGAAAATCTAATCAACTATTTTGACTTCGAGGCATACGGGCGGGATATGCGGCTGAACGAGGGCGGGCACTTTGCCCCCGGCGGCTATCTGACCCGAGTAAGCAACAACTTTGTAGAACTGTACCACGGGATTGAGGACATTCCCCCTGAACACCGGGTATTCGCTTACCCCCAGCTTTCCATCCGGGAGCAGATGGCGGCCTACAAAGAAATTATTGACGGCTCCGCCCGGGACACGGCCAAGCACCGTATCATTCCGGGACACGAGGAGCGTTAGAACTTCGGGACACTTTGTCCCAAAGCAAGGAGGTGGTATAGCTGGTTGACGAAGATATTTCCCGGCGCACAATCGCAATTTCCATGAAGGCCAGTAAGCTGACGGCCCGAAGCCTTGCCTATGCGCTCCGGGCCGTTGGCCGTAAGGTTGCCAAGGCCCGCCGGGAGGCCCAAACGCCCCACGGCAAACAGAGCGTGAAAAAGCTCATGGCCCACGGCGCGGCCACCAGCAGTATCGAGGTGGACGCGCCCAAGGTATTTGACCGGGTAGCCCGGAAGTGGAATGTGGACTACGCCTTTTACAAGACCGGGCCGGACAAATATCTGCTTTTCTTCAAGTCTGGACAGGCCGACGCTATGACGGCCTGTTTTTCTGAATACTCCCGGAAGGTGCTGGATAAATCCAAGTCTCGGCGCGTCCCCATCCGGGAACAGCTCAAACGGGCGGCGGATCAGCTTGCCAAGGAAAAGCCCCGCCAGAAGGAGCGCGTAAAGGAGGCGGCCCATGCGGACAGATAAAATCAGAAAATATGTACTTCCCAATATCCCGTATCTGTTTATCGGCTGGGCCTGCTTGAAAATGGGGATGACCTACCGTCTGGCCGCTGGTGCGAACTTCGGGGAAAAGCTGCTGGGGCTGATGCAGACCATCGGCGTGGCCTTTGCGGATTTTTCGCCGGGGCTTGATCCCTTTGACTGGCTCATTGGCATTGTGGGCGCTGTGGCTTTTCGGCTACTGATCTACTTCAAAAGCAAAAATGCCAAAAAATATCGCCGGGATGAGGAATACGGCAGTTCCCGTTGGGGCGGCCCTAAAGACATCCAGCCTTTTGTCGATCCAAAGTTTGAAAACAATGTCATTCTCACCGGGACGGAGCTTCTCACCATGAACACCCGCCCGAAGATCCCGGCCAATGCCCGCAACCTCAACGCCTGTATCATCGGATCGTCTGGCTCGGGCAAAACCCGCTTCTGGCTGACCCCTCAGCTTCTTCAAGCCCATTCCTCGTATGTGGTGGTTGATCCCAAGGGCGGTGTCCTCGGGCAAGTGGGCTACTTCCTGCAAAAAAAGCGGGGATATAAAATCAAGGTTTTTAATAGCATTGATTTTTCCAAGTCCATGCACTATAACCCGCTGGCGTACATCAAGAACGAGGCCGACATCCTAAAGTTTGTCAATGCGCTGATCTCCAACACCAAGGGAGAGGGCAAGGAGGGCGATCCGTTTTGGACGAAGGCCGAGACACTTTTGTATTGTGCGCTTATCGCCTATATCATCTTTGAGGGCCCCGCCGAGGATCGAAACATGAACACGCTGGTGGACATGATTTCCGGGATGGAGGTCAAGGAGGATGACGAGGACTTTATGAACGCCGTGGACTATATGTTTGCGGGGCTGGAAAAGCGCAAGCCCGATTGCTTCGCCGTGAAGCAGTACAAAAAGTACAAGTTAAGCAGCGGCAAGACGGCGAAAAGCATTTTGATCTCCTGCGGCGCTCGTTTGGCTCCCTTTGACATTCCCCAGCTCCGGGAAATTATGTCCTATGACGAGCTGGAGCTTGACCGCATGGGCGATAGGAAAACAGCTACTTTCTTTGTCATCTCTGACACGGACAGCACCTACAATTTTTTGGTGGCTCTGGCCTTTTCGCAAATGTTCAATCTGCTCTGTGAGCGGGCAGACAATGTGCATGGGGGCCGCCTGCCCCATCATGTGCGGGTGCTTTGGGACGAGGCGGCTAACACGGGACAGGTGCCGGGGCTGGAAAAGCTGGTGGCCGTCATCCGCTCCCGCGAGGTGTCTTTGGTTCTCCTGTATCAGCAGTTGGCCCAATGCAAGGCCATTTACGACAAACACGCTGAAACGATTTTGGGAAACATGGACAGCGTTGTGTTTTTGGGAGGCAGAGAGGCCAGCACCATCAAGGAAATATCCGAGAACTGGCTGGGCAAGGCCACCATCTCTATGCAGACCGAGGGGCGCTCCCGTGGGCAGTCTGAAAGCTACAACCAGAACACCCAGCGGCTGGGCCGGGAGCTGATGACCCCCAGCGAACTGGCGACCATGCCCGGAGACAAGTGCATTTTGCAGCTCCGGGGCCTGCCGCCGTTTTTCTCCAAAAAGTACGATTTGAAGCAGCACCCCAATTACCGATACACGGCAGAGGCCGATAAAACCAAAAACGCCTTTGACCTCGACAAGCTCATCAACCGCCGCAGGCGGCCCGGGCTGAACGAGGTTTGCGAGGTGTACGAGGCGGCGGTGCCCGAAGATGCGCTCACAGCCGAGGACGAGGACATCCTGAGCTATGACGACATCGACGATCCCGACGCTTTTGTATAAATCACTTCGAGACAAAGTGTCCCGAAGCAGTCACTTGCCGCCCACACCGGGCGGCTTTTTTCATGGCCGGGGCTATGACCCCGGAGAAATGGAGGAATATATGCAGTTTTTCGCTTCCGCTATCACTACTTTGCAGACCCTTGTTGTTGCTCTCGGCGCTGGCCTCGGCGTGTGGGGCGTTGTCAATCTGCTGGAGGGCTACGGCTCGGACAATCCCGGTAGCAAGAGCCAGGGCATGAAGCAGCTCATGGCTGGCGGCGGTATCATCGTGATTGGCACCACTCTGATCCCCCTGCTGTCTGGCCTGTTTTAAGGTAACGGCTTATGGGTATTCTCACCGAATGGATCACGGAATGGCTGAAAGGGCTTTTGATCGAGGGGATCATGGGAAACCTCACAGGGCTTTTTGACACGGTGAATACCCGAGTCGGAGAGATCGCGGTACAGGTGGGAACGACCCCGGCGGCGTGGAACGCTGGGGTTTTCTCCCTCATACGGCAAATATCCGAAACGGTGATTTTACCGATTGCCGGACTGATCCTAACCTTTGTTGCAACCTATGAACTGATCCAGATGCTCATAGACAGGAACAACCTGCACGACATCGACACATGGCTCTTTTTTAAGTGGATATTCAAAACGGCGGCGGCCATCCTCATTCTCTCCAACACATTCAACATTGTAAACGCGGTGTTCGATGTGTCGCAGAGCGTGATTGCCCGATCCTCTGGCATTATTCAAGGCTCTACGGACATCACGCCGGGGATGCTGGACACGCTGGAGGCCACCTTAGAAACGATGGGCCTTGGGGAGCTGCTGGGGTTGTTTATGCAGTCCATGCTGATTGGCTTTACCATGACTGCGCTGAACATTATTATTTTCGTTCTTGTCTATGGCCGTATGCTGGAAATCTATATGCTGACCAGTTTGGCCCCCATCCCCGTGGCGACCCTATCTAACCGGGAAGTCGGGCAGATGGGCCAGAATTACCTAAAATCCCTGTTCGCCGTTGGTTTCCAAGGCTTGCTCATTCTGCTGTGCGTGGGCATCTACGGCGTGCTGGTGCAGGGTATCTCCACCAGCGGCGACCCCATCGGGGCCATTTGGGGCTGTGTGGGGTACACGGTTTTGCTCTGCTTCATGCTGTTCAAAACCGGGTCTATCAGCAAAAGTATCTTTGGCGCACATTAGAAAGGGGCGTGATTATGGCCGATACTTCCGCTTTGGGACAGAGTGTCCCGAAGTCCCAGGAGGGACTTTTCCTTATGGACGGGATCGAGGGGCTGCTGTCCTTACCCCGTCATTCGGTGGATATGCTTTTGACCGATCCGCCCTACGGCACGACCAAAAACTATTGGGATGTGCCTTTGCCGCTGGATGCGCTGTGGGAGGCGGTGCGCTGGGCGGTCAAGCCCAACGGCGCGGCCCTGTTCTTCGCTCAATGCCCCTATGACAAGGTGCTGGGGGCGTCCAACCTTGCCATGCTTCGGTATGAGTGGATATGGTACAAGGAGCGCGGGACAGGCTTTCTCAATGCCAACCGCGCCCCGCTGAAAAAGTCGGAGAACATTCTGGTGTTCTATCAGAAGTCCCCGGCCTACTTCCCGCAGTTTACTTATGGGGAACCGTACAGCAAGGTACACGCCCGCAAGGGCTCCAGTCCCAACTACGGCAAGTTTGAACGCCAGGGCTCGGCATCCAATGACGGGCGGCGCTATCCGGGGAATGTGCTGTTTGTGCAGACGGTGGCGCATCCTGCTCACCCCACACAAAAGCCCGTGGAGCTGTGCGAGTATCTCATTAAAACCTACACCCGCCCCGGCGAGGTGGTGGCAGATCTCTGTGCTGGCTCCGGGACAACCGCCGTGGCCGCTCTCAATACGGGCCGCCGCTTCGTCTGCTTTGAAAGCGCCCCGGCCATCTATGGCCCCGCCGTCCAGCGCATTGAACAGGCGCGGCTGGCCGTGGCCCGTGGCGAGAAAGGAGAATGACCATCGGTAAATATCCCATCATATACGCCGATCCCCCTTGGCGGTACGCCCAAAAGGGGTTGCAGGGGGCGGCGGAGCACCATTACCCCACCATGAGTATCAATGAATTGTGCGCGTTGCCTGTGGCCGAGCTTGCGGCCCCGGACAGCGCACTTTTTATGTGGGCGACTTTTCCCCAGCTCCCGGAGGCCCTGCGGCTCATAGAGGCGTGGGGCTTTACCTATAAAAGCGTGGCCTTTGTCTGGCTGAAAAAGAACAAAAAAGTGGATAGCTGGTTTTACGGGCTGGGCTTCTGGACGCGGGGCAACGCTGAAATCTGTCTGCTGGCAACACGGGGCCACCCCAAGCGGCAGGCGGCCAATGTCCACCAGTTTATCATTTCTCCCATTGAAGCCCACAGCAAAAAGCCCGACGAGGCCCGTGACAAGATCGTGGCCCTCATGGGTGATCTGCCCCGTGTGGAGCTGTTCGCAAGGCAGACCCCGCCCGGCTGGGATGTGTGGGGAAACGAGGTGGAGCCCACGATCCCGGACTTTGGGACAAAGTGTCCCGAAGTGAAAAACGGCAGAAAGGAGGCCAATCATGCCGTATGTGAATGTACCTAACGACCTATCCAAAATCAAAACCAAAATCGCCTTTAACCTCACCAAGCGCCAACTCGTCTGCTTTGGCGGCGCGGCGTTGGTGGGCATCCCGGCCTATCTGTTTTCCCGGAGCTCCTTTGGCAGCACCGGGGCCATGTTCGTCATGCTGGTGGTGATGCTCCCGGCGTTCATGCTGGCGATGTATGAGCGGGATGGCCTGCCCTTTGAAAAGGTGGTGCGGAACATCATTCGGGCCAAGTTCACCCGGCCCGGCATCAGACCGTACAAAACGCAGAATATCTATGCTCCGTTTGCGGGAAAGGAGGAGCCTATTGCAGACAAAAAGCAAACCCAAAAAGCGCGGCACCGCAAGGGCCGCTAAAGGCCGGGCCGGACTTTCGGCCCAGCAGACCATTCCCTATATCGCCATGCACCCGGACGGCGTGTGCCAGCTCCCCGGCGGCGTTTACACGAAAACCGTGGAATACGAGGATATCAACTATTCCGTAGCGTCCACCGAGGATCAGACGGCCATCTTTGGCGGCTGGAGCTCATTCCTCAATTACTTCGACAGCTCCCTGCCGTTCCAGCTTTCCTTTATCAACCGCCGCTCCCGTGACCGCAGCCGCTACAAGGTGAATATCCCGCCCGCTGAGGACGAGTTCAACAGCGTCCGGGAGGAGTACACCTCCATGCTGAAAAACCAGATTGCCAAAAGCAACAACGGCATTGAGCGCACAAAATATATCACCTTTGGACTGCCCGCCGAGGGCGTGGCCGAGGCCCGGCCCCGTCTGGAGCGTGTGGAGGCCGATGTGATGGGCAACTTCCATCGGCTGGGCGTTCAGTCGGAGCCGCTGGACGGGCGGGATCGTCTGGCCCTGCTCCATAGCCAGATGCACCCCGGCAACCGGGAGCCGTTCCGCTTTTCGTGGAGTGACATTCCCAAACACGGCCTTGGCACCAAGGACTACATCGCCCCGGATAGCTTTGACTTCCGGGACAGCCACACTTTCCGGGTGGGCCGGTATTGGGGCGCGGCGTCCTATTTGCAGATTTTGGCGTCGGAGCTCTCTGACAAGCTCCTTGCCGAGATTTTGGAATTGGACGCGGAGCTGACCGTTACCATGCACATTCAGACGGTGGATCAGCTCAAGGCCATTAAGACCATCAAGGGAAAAATCTCCGACATTGGCCGCATGAAGGCCGAGGAACAGAAAAAGGCTGTCCGGGCAGGGTACGATATGGAGATTTTGCCGCCCGACCTCATCACTTTCAGCAAGGACGCGGCGGAGCTTCTGGCCGATCTCCAGTCCCGCAACGAGCGAATGTTCCTGTTGACCTTTACGGTGGTGAACATGGCCCCCAACCGCCAGCGGCTTGAAAACGATGTGTTTACCGTGGGCGGCATCGCGCAGAAGTACAACTGCGCCTTAAAGCGTCTGGACTGGCAACAGGAGCAGGCGTTTGTTTCCGCGCTGACCCTCGGCTATAACGAGCTGGAGATCCAGCGGGGCATGACCACCAGCTCCACGGCGATTTTTATTCCCTTTATGACCCGTGAGCTCCGCATGGGCGGGCAGGCCCTCTACTACGGCATGAACGCCCTTTCCCACAATGTCATCATGGCTGACCGCAAAAAGCTGAAGTCGGCCAACGGAATGTACCTCGGCTCAACAGGTAGTGGTAAGAGCTTCGCGGCCAAGCGTGAACTGCTCAATGTATTTCTCGCCACCAATGACCGCATTGTGATTGTTGACCCAATGGGTGAATATGTCCCGCTGGCCCGAAGGCTGGGAGCCCAGGTGATTGAGATTGCCCCGGACAGCCCCAACCACCTAAACCCGATGGACATCCAACTGAATATGAATGGCGGCGAAAGCCCTCTATCCATGAAGGCGGATTTCCTCTTGTCCCTGTGTGAGCTAATTTTGGGCGGCAAGGAGGGCTTACAGCCCATCGAGCGAACGGTCATTGACCGTTGTGTGCGGCAGGTCTACCGGGAGATGGCGCTGGGACTGGAAAATGCAAAAACGCCCCTGCTTCAAGATTTGTATGAGGAGCTTCTGAAACAGCCCGAGCCCGAGGCAAAGCGGGTGGCAACGGCGCTGGAACTCTACTGCACAGGCTCCCTTAACCTGTTCAACCACCACACCAATGTGCAGACCTCAAACCGGGTGGTGTGCATCGTGCTGAAGGGCATGGGTGAAAACCTCCGCAAGATCGCCATGCACATTACCAATGAGTTTGTCACCCAGGCAGTAGATGAAAACTACCGGGCGGGGGTGGCGACTTGGTGCTACTTCGACGAGTTCCATGTTCTGCTCCGTGACCAGTTGACCGCCAGCTACTTTGTGGCCGTCTGGAAAATGCTCCGTAAAAAGGGCTGTGTGCCGTCGGCCTTGACGCAAAATGTGAAGGACTTGCTGGCCAGCGCGGAGATCTCAAACATTCTGGACAACACCGATTTCATGGTGCTGCTATCACAGGCCCAGAGTGACCGGGCGATTTTGGCAAAACAGCTCGGCATTTCGGAGCACCAGCTTTCCTACATCACCCACTCCAATTCGGGCGAGGGCCTGTTGTTTTATGGAAATGTGACCATCCCGTTTATTGACCGTTTCCCGCGTGGTGAGATTTACGATCTGCTGACGACCCGCCCGGAGGATATGGCCCATGAGCGAAAAGGCGAGTAACGGCACTTCGGGACAAAGTGTCCCGAAGTCCCCTAAATCCAAATTCCGACACAAGAGCCGGCAGGAACAGGCGGCGGAGTCCAAGCTCCGTATGGAAAAGCGGGGCGAAAAGCTGGACAAGGCCAAGGAGAAGCTGGCAAAGCAAAAGCCGCCCAAGCGCCCCGGCCCGGTGAAACGGGCGGGCCGGGCGGCTGGCGGCAGCGTTCACGCATTTGTCCACGGCAAAATCTACGAGGTGGAGCATGAAAATGTGGGCACCGAGGGCGCTCACCGCTCCGAGCTGGTGGGCGAGTCTGTTCTGCGGCATGGTACGCGCCATGTAAAAAAGGCCATCCGGGAACACCCGGCAAAAGCAGTCCGCAAGGCCGAGGCCAGGCATATCAAGGCTACGGCGGATTATCAGTTTCGGGCGGCGGCTCTGGAGCATCCCGAGCTGGACAAGGGGGCCTTTTCCCGGTATCTGCAAAAGCGGCGCATCCAAAAGCAGTATGCGAAACAGGCGCGGGAGGCCGCAAAGCAAGGGGCAAAGGCCGCTGAGAAAACGGCTGTCACCACGGAAAAGCTGGCAGCCCGGACGCTGGCCTTTGTCAAGCGGCATCCCGTGGGCGTAATTATTGCGCTGGCCTGCTGTCTGCTGATCTTCTCTCTCCAGTCCTGCGTTTCTTCTATGGCGTCGGTTGGCAACGGTCTTGTGGGGGCGGTGGCGGCCAGCACCTATGTATCCGAGGATGCCGATATTTTGGGAGCCGAAGCTGCCTACTGTGCCTTGGAGGACGAGCTGCGGGAGTATCTTGCCAGCTACGAAAGAACCCACGGCTATGACGAATACCACTTTGACCTCGACGAGATCGAGCATGATCCCTATGTGCTGATTTCCATGCTTTCCGCTCTCCACGAAGGGGCGTGGACGGTGGATGAGGTACAAGGTACGCTCCAATCCCTTTTTGAAAAGCAATACATTCTGACCGAGGAAGTGGTGGTGGAGGAACGCTATTACTACGAAACGGACACATGGACGGATGACGAGGGCAATACCCATACGGACAGATACCGGGTGTACTACGATTACTACATCAGCTATGTCACGCTGGAAAATTTCAACCTGTCCCATGTTCCGATCTATACCATGTCCGAGGAACAGCTTTCCCGGTATGCCCTCTATATGGCTACGCTGGGCAACCGCCCCGATCTGTTCCCGGAGTCCGGCTATGTGCCCAAGTACACCAACCCGCCCCCGGAGCATGACATCCCGGAGGAATATCTGGCCGATGAAACCTTTGCGGCTATTCTGGCGGAGGCGGAAAAATATGTGGGCTTCCCCTATGTGTGGGGCGGCTCCAATCCCAGCACTTCCTTTGATTGCAGCGGCTTCGTGTCCTATGTCTATAATCAATGCGGCTGGGACTTCGGGCGGCTGGGAGCCCAAGGGCTCTACAACATTTCCACCCGGACAAATAACCCCAAGCCCGGCGATCTGGTTTTCTTCACGGGAACCTATGACACCCCGGGCGTTTCCCATTGCGGCATTTATGTGGGGGATGGCTGGATGCTCCATTGCGGCGACCCCATCAGTTACGCCAATCTGAACAGCAGCTATTGGCAGTCCCACCTATATGCCTACGGCAAACTTTATTGACAAGGAGGATTTTTGAATATGGCAATCAGCAAAAGCGCAAAAATCGAGGCTGAGATCGAAAAGGTCAAGGCCAAGATTGCGGAACAGCAGGCCCGTCTGAAGGAGCTGGAACAGAAAAAGCACGAGGCGGAAAACAGCGAGATCGTGGACATCGTGCGGGGCATGAGTATTTCTCTCACCGATCTGCCCCTGCTGCTCCAGTCCATCCAGAACGGCGGCAAGGCTGCTTTGGGACAGAGTGTCCCGAAGTCTGAGGACAAGGAGGAGACTGTATGAAAAGAGGATTTAGGATGCTGATGGCGGCGCTCTGCTCCGTCGTTTTTTTATGCGGTTTTTCTGTTACGGCCTATGCCGGGGGCGGCGACGAGTACATGGACTATGAGACTGAGCCCGTGGTGGAAACCGAGCCCGCAACGGAGCCCGAACCCGCGCCCACCATTGAACCCGGCGCGGGCTTTGCAGAGGAGGGCAACCTAGTGACCCGCGATCTGCTTTATGACAAGAACACCAACAAGCAGTTTATTTCTGTCCAGACCAGCGGCGGCAACACTTTCTATATCGTCATCGACTACGACAAGCCCACCGACGAGGACGGCGATCAGTACGAAACCTACTTTTTCAGCATTGTGGACGAGGCTGATCTGCTGGCTGCTATGGAGTCCGCTGGCGTTGAACTGCCCGCCTGCGCCTGTAAGGAGAAATGCGTGGTGGGTGCGATCAACACCGATTGCCCGGTCTGCTCCGTCAATATGGGCGAGTGTGCGGGCGTGACCCCGGAGCCCGATCCTGAACCTACCACGGAACCCGAACCCGAGGAGGCCGCGAAAAAGAACGGGGCCGGGCCGCTGATCCTTGTGCTTGCCATCTTCGCCGTTGGCGGCGGGGCCGGGTGGTATTTCAAGATTTACCGCCCCAAGCACCAGCAGGCCGCTGCGCCCGAGGATGACTACGAGGAAGAAATGGACGCTTACAACGATTTTGAGGATGACGGCCCTCCGTGGGACGAGGACGATCCCGAACCCGGAGAGGAGGACGAAGCATGAACTTTACGAAAAGCCCCTATGAGGCCATGATGAAAAAGCCGTCCCACATTCAGACCCCGCCCCCGTCCAAGGCACCCAAGGGCTCCCGCTGTCACGGCTGTCCCTACTGGCGGGGCATCGCCTGTATGTCCTGCTACCGGGATTTGCTCAAACCCTCGGCTGGCGGGAGGTGATGCTGTGGCCCGTGAGCTGACCCGAGAGGAAAAGGGAAAAATCCGTGCGCTGGTGACAAAGTGGTGCGCCAACTACGACCGGGAATACGGTTGCTTACCGCTGGATTGCGAGTGTTATATGCTGGGGAAATGCTGGACGGGTGCCTATTGTCGTTACTTCCGGGATGCCGTCCTGCCCCTTGATCCTGTGCTGGAGGCGGGGCTGACCGCCGAGGGCCCCGCCCCGGAAACCCGGCTCTGCCCGGTCTGCGGCAGCGTCTTTCTCCCGGACGGCAGGACGCGCTACTGCTCCCCGGCCTGTGCCAAGAAAGCCCACCGTCGCCAGCAGCGGGATCACATGAAGAAAAAACGGGGCTGGTCTGTTGACAATTAGGCCCGAAAAAAGCCCGGTATCTCAAGGCTTTTGGGGGCCGCTTTAGGGGTGGGCCGTATGTTTTTACTGCCCGCCCCTGTTTGGCCCCGATGCTGTCAACATTTTTACGCTGTACTTTGGGACACTTTGTCCCGAAGTAGGGCTATTTTTGAAAGGAGGAACCATGCCGAAATATTATGAAATCAGCGAGGTGGCGGCAAAGCGGGCAAAGGATATGAACAGCTTTTCCGACTACAAGCCCGGCTCGGCTACCAGCGCCTACCGCCAGATGGTGGATGAGGCGTATGCCATAGCGGAACGCCAGAAGGCCCGTGTCGATCCCATGTACCATGACAAGATCGACGCGCTGGTTGACCGCTACGCCAAAAAACTGGCCGCAAACCTTAACGAGTCCCATGTCATTGATGGCCGTGTACCGTCTATTCTGATCGCCGGGGGCGGCAATTTCCCGGTACGCAAAAAGGAAAAGCAGAACGCCGCCCGTGACCGCAATATGGGCGAGTACATGGAAATTGAAAAGTTGCTGGATAAGATCAGGTCTGTGGGTACAGGCGGGATCAGCGCCGATGATGACCTTGCCGTGGAAAAGCTGGAAAAGAAGCTGACGGGGCTGGAGAAACTACAAGCCACCATGAAAAGCGTCAATGCCTATTACCGCAAGCACAAGACCTTGGAGGGCTGTCCCGGCCTGTCCGACGAGGATATTGGCAGGCTGCAATCCTCTATGGCGAATGACTGGCGCAAAGACCCGGTGCCTTACCCCTCTTTTCTGCTGACAAACAACAACGCCAATATTCGCCGGGTACGCCAGCGCATTGACGATCTGAAAAACCGCAGCGAGTTTGTGGGCTGGACTTTCCCCGGCGGCGAGGCCAAGATCAACGAGGCCGAGAACCGTCTGCAACTGCTTTTCGATGAAAAGCCCCCGGAGGATCAGCGACGGGTGCTAAAGTCCGAGGGCTTCAAGTGGGCTCCCAGCCAGGGCGCGTGGCAGCGGCAGCTCAACCAGAACGCGATCCGGGCGGCGGCCCGTCTGGACTTCCTGCGTCCCGAGGACGGCCAAAGCCCTTACCAGCTCCAGTCCTTTGCCCGGAAAACGGAAAAGGATATGTCACGATAAGGAGGTACAATGGACAAAAATCAAGGCTATGCCATTCTGAAGGCTGTCATGTTGGAAAACGGCAGGGGCTTTGCGCTGGGTGAAAATCCCACCGCTCCGTCCCCCTATGTCACATGGGCCTGTTACGATGACAAAAACGGCCAGCGTCAATATGAGTGGGGGCACTACGGGAACGATCTGACCGCTATGGAAAAGGACTTTGCAGACCGGGTGCAGGACTACCAGCGGCTTTTCAAGGTCAAGATCGTGCAGATCGAGGCCCCCGGCCTTTACAAGTATTATTCCACCCAGCGGCCTGTGGACATCGGCACATTCCCGAAGCCGCCCCATAACGCCCCGGATGAGATCGTCAACTACGATCAGCGCATCCCTGTGGAGGGCGGCGCGTTTGTGGCGTGGGGCCATCTGACCTACACCAAACCGCTGACGGAAAAGCAGGTGTCCGACTATGAGCTCCGTTCCGCCCCCGATATTTCCGAGCTGCGGCGGGAAAGCTGCGGCAGGCCCCGGCCGATTGCCCAGCAGATGAAGGAGGTCGTTGCTCTGACCGAGGCCAACCGGGGCGATCCTGGCCCCAAGAAAAAAGCCCCCGACCGGGGCGACCGATAGGAGGATCAAAATGGAAGAAAGATATAATCCCATGAAAAGTGCGGAGATCGCCGCCGAGCATAACTACAACATGATCGACGGTGTTCTGAACAACCAGCTCCCGGATCTGCTCCCGGAACAGGAAAAGGAACTGGATAAGGTGAAAGAGCCGCCCAACAAGCGCCGCAGCCGGGAGCGCGAGGAGCGATGACAAAAAAGCGCGTCCGCAGTATGCCGATTTATGTATGGGTGCGCCCCGACGAGATGAAGGCTATTCAAGGGCGCATGGCCGAGGCCGGGATCAGCAATCTAAGCGCCTATGTCCGCAAGATGGCCCTCAATGGGTATGTGCTCCATGTTGACCTCTCAGACATCCGGGAACTGGTGTCCTTACAGCGCCGGTGTGCGAATAACCTCAATCAAGTGGCGATCCAAGTCAACACCTACGGGGGCATCTATCCCGAGGAGATTGCCCAGCTTCAGAAGGACTATGCGGCCCTGTGGGAGCCGCTCTCCGATCTGCTCAAAAAACTCTCTGCTGTGACGGCGCTCTGAATGTCCGGGGGATGGCCTCGTGCCGTCCCCCGGTTTTCTCGACTTCGGGACAAAGTGTTCCGAGGTGGGGAAAGCCAAAGGCATCCTTGTTGTCCCACCCGGACGGAGGTATAATTATCATGTAGGAAAAAACTTTCAATTTTCAAGGAGGTATCAAGTTATGCGGATCATTCTGAAAATCGTCGCCGCCCCTTTCATGCTGGCGCTCACACTCATCGTAGCGGTATTGAGTTTTAGTGTTTCTGTTGCGTCTTGGGTAGCTGGCATCCTGTCCCTTGTTTTCGCAGTAGGCGGGTTGTTTGAGCTGTTCATTCAGAGTCATACCCCGTGGGGGATCACCTGGCTGGTGATGGCTTTTCTCCTTTCTCCCTTTGGCCTGCCAGCCGTAGCCGAGTGGCTGATCTGCAAGCTGGACGGGCTCAACTACTCTTTGAAATGCTTTATCACGGACTGATTACTTTGGGACACTTTGTCCCGAAGCAGCGAGGCGGCGGCTATGCGTAGCCGCCGCTTTTCTCTTGGAAAGGGGGAATATCCACGGCCACGACCTACCTAAAGGCTCACCACATCAGCAAGGGGGAAAGCATAGCCCAATCGCTGAAAGACCGTTTTGAATACGGACAGAACCCGGACAAGACCGAGGGCGGAGAGCTGATCTCTTGCTATGAGTGCGACCACATGACCGCCGATGCGGAGTTCCTGCTCTCCAAGGCAAAATACAAAGCCATCACGGGCCGGGAACAGCGGCGGGATGCGGATGTGCTTTGCTATCAGATTCGCCAGTCGTTCAAGCCCGGAGAGATCACCCCCGAGGAGGCAAACCGTGTGGGCTATGAGACAGCCATGCGATGGACGAAGGGCAAACACGCTTTTTTCGTTGCTACCCATACAGACCGCCGCCATATCCACAACCACATTTATTATAATTCAACCGCGCTGGACTGCGCCCACAAATACCGGGATTTTTTCAGATCGGCCAGCGCCCTGCGGCGGCTCTCCGACCGGGTATGCCTTGAAAATGACCTGTCCGTGATTACCAACCCCAAGCTCCACAGTAAGGGGCGGTTCCTCCACTACGGCCAATGGATCGGTGAGCGGCCCCCGTCTGCACAGCAGAGGCTGCGCCTTGCCATAGGGGACGCGCTGGCAAAAAAGCCCGCCGACTTCGAGGCGTTTCTGCGGCTTATGGAGGGGGCCGGGTATGCCGTGAAGCGTGGGCGGGGCGGCGTGATTTCGTTCCTTGTGCCGGGGCAAAAGAAACCCACCCGGCTCCGGGCCTCTACCTTGGGGGACGGCTACGATCCCGAGGACATCCGGGCGGTGATTGCCGGAGAACAGCCCGCCCCGGAGATCCCCGACGAGGCCCCGCCGCCCCAGCGGATCAATCTCATAATCGACATTCAAGAGCGGTTGAGCCAGGGCAAGGGCCCGGCCTATGAACGGTGGGCCAAGGTCTACAACCTCAAACAGATGGCCGCTGCCCTGCAATATCTCCGGGAGCATGAGCTGGGCGACTATGACGCGCTGACCGCCCAAACCTCCGGGGCCGTGGATCGCTTTCATGCGCTGGCCGGGGAGCTGCGGGACACCGAGGCGGCCCTTGCCAAAGCCTCCGAGCTCATGGCGGCTACGGTGGAGTATGCCAAGACCCGCCCCGTGTTCGACGGCTACAAGGCGGCACGGTACAGCAAGAATTATCTTGCCGAGCATGAGGCCGAGCTTGCCAGCTACCGGGCAGCTAAGGCTGCTATGAATGATATTTTGGCCGGGGCTAAGCTCCCCAAGATGGATGCGCTCAAAAAGTCCCGCCGTGAACTGGCTGAAAAGAAAAAAGCCCTTTATGCGGAATACCGCAAGGCCCAGCAGGATATGCGGGAGGCCGTGGCGATCAAGGCAAACATCGATCATCTGCTCGGCGTAACCGGCGGGCGGGAAAATAAGGCACAGGAGCGATAGCGACAGGCCGCAGACAAAAGGCGCCATGCGCCGCCACTTCGGGACACTTTGTCCCGAAGTCTGCCGGGTTTGGGGAGGCTCCCCAACAAGCATTTTTGCAGGCCCCTCGGGGCGCAAAAATAGCGAGTGTCTATACACTCGCCCTGCTTGCCGTTTCGTGCAGCCCCGAAAATGGCGCAAAAAACGGAGGTCACGCTTTTTTACGCTTCCTCCGTTTCTTGGCTGTCTTTGACTGCCCGGATTAGTTTTTCCACAAGCTCCAATTCTTTTTTGTTCATGGAACTGAGCATGATATTGATGCGCTTTTTACAGGCATCGTCTGCGCCCATGTCTGGATAAAAGAACTGATCCACCGATATATCAAACATCGTTACCAACTGATAGAAGATGTTCAGGCTGGGATGTTGGCCGTCGTTTTCGTGGTACATGACGGTACGGGGATCGCGGTCAATGATAAAGGCCAGTTGTTCCTGTGTCATCCCGCTGGCTTCTCTTTTGCGCTTAATCTCGCGCCCTATATCGTGGAAATCAAATTTGCGCTCATCGCGTTCAAATCGCATAGACATCACCCAATGTAATTTTACATTTCAGGTGTTAGTATTTGAACGATTTATGTTTTCATACTACTACATATTTAATTTCATCATATTTCGATGAATTTCAAAATAGCAGTTGACATGAGACTTGATTTGAGTATAATGGAATTTAGATAAACATCAAAATAGAGGCAGGTGAATTAGCGTTGGGACTACATGATACATTGAAAGCTCTTTCCGATCCTGTTCGTCGAGATATTTTGGAACTACTAAAGAGCGGGCGCCTTTCGGCTGGTGATATTGGGAAGCACTTTGATTTGTCAGCGGCTACCATTTCTCATCACTTGAGCCAATTAAAAAAGGCTGGTCTTGTGCTTGAGACAAAATATAAGAACTTCATATTTTATGAACTCAATGTAACCGTCTTTGAAGATGTTTTAATTTGGGTTTCCCAATTTACAGGAGGTAAGGACAATGAAAATTAGTAAACGCATGGTATTGTCATCAATCGTGTGTGTGTTGCCGTTGGTAGTATCCGCGCTATTGTATAGACAATTACCCAATCAAATGCCTATTCATTGGAACAGCGTTGGGGAGGCGAATGGATTTATTGGAAAAAATATCGGAGCATGGGGCATCCCCCTTTTTATGCTTGCCATTCACTTGGTTGTTGCCATTAAAACCGAAAATGACAAATCCAAACAACACCTTTCGGTTATTACAAAGGGGCTTTGTTTTTGGGCCGTTCCGTTGGCTTCGGTCATCTTTGTTCCTCTTTCTCTTTTTAAGGCGGCGGGATATGGACTGAATATTACCAAAATTGTCTTGGCTATTGTCGGGGTACTCTTTATTGTTGCAGGTAATTATCTTCCCAAAAACCAGCCAAACAGTATTGCTGGATATAAATTACCGTGGACAAAAAGCAACCCCGATAACTGGAATAAAACTCATAGATTTGCAGGTGCAATTTGGGTTATTTGTGGGTTTGTATATATAATTATTTCTTTTATACCACTTGATAACGGACTTGCAGGTTTAACCATTCTGGCTACAATAATTGCTTTGCTGGCACCTATCATTTATTCGTATATTGGGGAAAAAGTTGATAGCCAGAATAAAAGCGCATAAAGAGGGGCTTTTAGATGATTGGCATAATATGCGCGTGGTTCAATATCGTAATTTGTGTTGGAGTGCCAACTGCTGTTTTTGCATTTCTTCTAAAAAAATCGAAGCAAAGTCTTAAAATTTTTTTAGTCGGCGGGTGTACTTACTTGATCTCGCAGGTATGCATTAGGCAACCAGTTCTCTCGATTTTGGAAAGTATAGATGCCTACAAGATTTTTGAGATTTCAAACCCGGTTGGATATATGCTTTTCATTTCTATTACCGCAGCACTTATAGAAGAATTTGGTAGGTACATAGCATTTCATTTTGTTACCAGAGATTGCACCGTTAATAATATTCCATTATATTACGGCTTTGGTCATGGTGGAATAGAGGCTTTATCAGTTGGAATAAACAATATCTTTCTTATCCTTTTTTCCTCTGATTATCTTGCCAGCACAGGAGCGAGCGTTGCATTAGCGGGGGTAGAGCGTATCTCTACTCAAATTGCTCAAATTGCATTCTCGTTTATTGTTTTTTACGCTTTTCATAAAAAGAAATATCGGTATTTGATGTTGGCGATTGTTCTTCATACCGTATACGATTTCTCTGTGATACTGCTTAACTATGGGCTCTCTCCATCTGTACTTGAAATGTTACTTTTTGTTGCCTCGATTGTGCTATTACTGTTCACTATGAAATATAAAAAAGGAGTGTTTCAAAATGAAGAAAATTGTTAAAGTCCTATTCTGCCTTGTAGCCATTGTTGCACTTGCGTCTTGCGGGAGCAATAAATTGCCAGAGTGGGCCGACACAGAAGTACTAACAGAAAATGCCCGCGTGCTAATTGATGCCTTGAATGATTTTGATTATGAGGGCGTTGCGAAAATTTACAATAACCCCGCCGTGGATGCGTCGACTTTTGAGGCAAGCGGAAAGACCGTAGAAAGCCTTGGCGCATTTGAGGATTATGGTGATGTTTCATTTGCTTCGGGGAAAACGGATGATGGGAAAGAATTTGTCCGTGTTATCCAGATTGCAAACTATGAAAGCGGTAAATTAACTTATACGGTGAGTTTCTTTGAAGATGGAGCTGTGGCAGGTTTCTTCGTCAAGCAATAAATTCCGCATCAATATTTACGGGAGTCTAATAGCATGAATGAAAATGAATGGGTACGATGCCCGATTTGTGGGAATAAAACCCGAGATCGAATTAGGGTAGATACCATCTTAGTAAATTACCCTTTATATTGCCCGAAGTGTAAGCAAGAAACATTGATAAGCGTAAGACAACTTAAAACAACAGTTATCAAAGAGCCAGACGCACAGACGCAGAGCCGATAACCCGTAGCTGTAAGCACGGATTATCGGCTCTTTCTTTTGTTACAGCATAAACACCCAATCACAAAACCGTTGCTACACAACGATCTTGCGTTTGCGATGTTGCGGCGGTTTGAAACATTATATTTCAAGCCGCCGTTTTCCGCTTTGAAAATTGGAATACGGGGGGCGTGTTAAAGTCGCCCTTTTTTGAGGACACGGCGGTATCCGGGAGGTATCGCCGTGTCCATTTTACTATTCCATAGCCTGCATGATCTCCACCAGCTAAAAAAAGCTCAGTCCCACCTCCGGGCAAGTCTGACCATAAACATGAAATATTTAAGTCTATAAATAGAAATACAATTTCGTGCGTCTGCATGGCTTTGCGCTGTGCAGGCGCTTTTCTTTTCCAATTTGCCAGCTTCGAGACACTTTGTCCCGAGGTTGGTAGGGGCGACCCCGGCTGTCGATCCCCGCCGCCCCTCCGTCCAGATCGCCACTCACCAAAATCTGAACGGAGGAAAATATAATGACTACCATCAATTTGAAAGACTATTACCCTTGGTACTTAACCAACGAATATATCGAGGTTCCCGATGAAGTGGCCGCCGAGCTCCGGGCTGGCAAGCTGGCCGAGGCCGCTCACGCCGAGCGCGTCCGCTACAACAAGGCGTACTATTCCCTCGACTGCGATGACGGGATCGAATACTCCGCCTGTGTGCATGAGCCGTCCCCGCAGGAGCTGCTGGAGCGCATGGATCGCTTCTGCCACCTCTGGAACGCCATCAACTCCCTGCCGGAGATTCAGGGCCGCCGGGTGGATGCCCACCTCATTCTCGGCAAGAGCTATCGGGAGATTGCTCGGGACGAGGGCGTGGACAAAAGCGCTGTCCGCAGTTCCGTCCTGTGCGGGATCGAGGCCATGAAAAAATATTTGAGAAAAAATCTCTAATCAGCATCTCCATTTACCCCCTTTTTTCTGGTGGTATATGAGAGGAGGTTTCTTCTCCACAATGGAATAACGGGCGGCCCCGAGCATAGCGCGGGGAGCCGAGCGGCGGGTGCGCTGTGACTTCCTCCACGGGAACGAGCGAACAACACCAGCGCCGCAAATGGGCCGGGCCAGTCCACGGCCATGATCCGCAGTTGGACAGGCTGGCCGCCTGTTCCTCCGGGCCGCAGTTATCCGTTGTGCGGGAGCGTCGCGCCGAATATCGCTGTCTTATGGCAGGGCAAGAAAATGAGCGCGGCGCTCCCAATTCTATAAAACAGCTTCGAGACAGAGTGTCCCGAGGTGGAGAAAGACGAAGGGCCAGCACTTCCGGGTGCTGGCCCTTCCTGTTTTCCCATGCAACAGGAAACCGCAATTTTCAAAATCACATTTTAAGGAGGGTGCTATATGAAAGTAACTGCCGCGCAACTCGAATCGATGCGCCGCATTGATATTGCCGCCGTAGACAAAGACACACTTGTGGATGTTAGTGGAATGACTTTTGATAACACTCTCCCGAAGGAGCAGCGGGCGGCGAATATGCTGGCCATAATGAAAAATCCCTATTGTTTCCGTTACGGAGACATGGTGATTAAGCTGGAATTTGCCGATGATGGGCCGCCGCTTCAAGAGCTTTTGACCTCTTATTTTCTCCGCATGAAAGCTGGACTGTGATTTTACACAGTCCGGTTTTTGCTTCGAGACAAAGTGTCCCGAGGCTGGGGCTGTCAAAAGCATCCTTGTTGTCCCGCCCGGACAGAGGTATAATATAGGTGTAATGTGATAGGGAAGGAGGACAAATGGCACGAACCAAAAACCGGGGGAACAACACCGCCAATTCCCCTACTTCTTATAAATCGATGCGCTGGCGGCTGGGTAAATATATCCGCCTTTCCAAAGAGGACTTGCTCCGTGGACGGGACGAAAGCAACAGCGTAGTCAACCAGCGGCTTCTGCTGGAACAGTATCACCAAACCCACATGGACGAGTTCTATGAGGGGGACGAAAACGATGTGTATGTTGACGACGGCAAGACCGGGACGGACACAGACCGCGAGGATTTTCAAAGATTGCTGGCCGATATTTACAGCGGGAAAATCAACTGCGTAATTGTCAAAGACCTTTCCCGGCTTTCCCGTAACTATACCGACGCAGGAAATCTGATAGAAAACCTGTTTGTGCGGCTCAACATTCGCTTTATCAGTCTGGCCGAGGGCGTGGACAGCTACCGCAACCCGGATAGTGTTTCCAATATCATTGTGCCGATCACCAATGTTATGAACGATCAATACTGCTATCAGACCTCAAAGAAGATCCGACAGGTATTTGATATGAAACGGCGCAACGGTGAGTTTATCGGCTCCTATGCTCCCTATGGCTACATCAAAGACCCGCAGGACAAACACGCTTTACTGGTAGACCCGGAGGCCGCTGAAATTGTAAAACGCATCTTTTCCATGTTCCTGTCGGGAAAGAACAAGCGAGGCATCACCCTCTACCTCAACGACCACGGCGTTCCTTGTCCCACCGTTTATAAGCAAAGCCAAGGCTTGAAATACAATGCCCCCAATGCCCAGGGAAATCCTATGTGGAGCACAATCACCATTGACACGATTTTGAAAAACCGTGTTTATGTGGGGGATATGGTGCAAGGCCGCCAGCGGGTGAAAAGCTACAAAATCCATATTCAAGAGCGTGTGCCAGAGGAAGAATGGTTTATCGTGGAAAACACCCACGAGGCCATTATAGACCGGGAAACCTTTGACAAAGTGCAGGGGCTGCTGAAGCGGGACACCCGTACAGCACCCAAGCAGAAACAACTCTATCTGTTCAGCGGCTTTCTGAAATGTGCTGACTGCGGCAGGGCTATGTCCCGGATCGCTTCAAAAGGCACTTATGTCTATTATCAATGTGGGACTTACAAGAGCCTTTCAAAAACCGCTTGCACGATGCACTCCATAAAAAATACCCGTCTGGAGGTTGGCGTGTTGTTCGCCATCCAACAGCAGGTACATTTGGCAGTCACCTATTCGGAGCTTGTTTCCCGTATCAATGCCGCTCCCTTGAAAAAGAGCAAGTCTTGCCGTCTGGAAGATATGATAGCAATTAAGGAAAAAGAGCTGTCCAAAATCATGCGCTACAAACAGGCTCTCTATCAAGACTGGAAAGACGGCGAGATTACTCATACCGATTACCGGCACATGAGCGAGGACTACGAACAGCAGGCCGAGTCCATCAATGCCGTTCTCCGCACCCTGCGGGCAGAACGGGATCAGCTTGAAAATGGTATGGACGCGGAAAGTCCGTTTCTGACGGCGTTCCTTAAATATCAGAACATCGAAAAGCTGACACGCGACATACTCATTGAACTTGTAGACCATATCAAGGTTTACGAAGGCGGAAACATCAGCGTAAAATTCAAATATGCCGATGAGTTTCGCCGTATGGCTGAGTATATCGAGCTCAATTCCCAACTGGCTGTGGGCTGATGCCCACAGCAGAACAACGGTTTGTGAGTTTTCCTAATAAATATGGCCCATATGAAGCATGAGATTGAAAGGACTGTAGAAAGCATAAAATCGGGCCGTTTTCCACATTGTAGTAATATAGAGAAATGCAAATGCTGTGATTTTAAGGCTATCTGCACTGGTGTGGCACATTAGCAGTTAACATATCCATAATATACTCCCTGACATTCGAAGATTTTAGTTAAAATGAGCGAGCAAACGCCTAACATGGACATTTGCTCGCTCATTTCAATTTTCTTCTAGATTGGCCATCCCCGTCGGTTACCTATCTTATGTCCTGCTCCATTGCCAAGAACCGGTCAAAATCGCTCTCATACAGCCCGTCCTGTATCACCCGGTACTTTTCAAATTCACATTCGGCGTGGGCTTTTGCAATTTCCGCCGTGATATGCCCGGCATCCGTGAGAATCGCTCGGTCATCAGCTGTAAGGAAAATATCCAGACGCTTGGCCCAATCCTCCATTGTCATGGGAACGTGGCGCCGGGCCCGGTCCTCAGCCAGGTCGAGATAGGCCGAGACGATGCGTTCCAGGGAGTACAGCTCATCTTCTGATAGATAGTTCTTTGCAACGGAGACGTCAGTCTTCATAATTTTCCCATCAGGCGCCTCTTTCCAGGTGGTCAGACCCATATGCGGCTTTTCGGCGTTTGCCCGCGTATAGATGACCTCGGCGGCAGTGTGCCCATGGACGGCAAAGTGCATCTTATTCTGTACTTTAGCAAAAAACTCCTTCGTTGTCTTTGCAGTCCGGTCATAATCAAGTGCCGTGGCGTAGATATCTGTAATTTTCTGATAGAATTTCCGCTCAGATAGGCGGATCTCACGGATCTTTTCAAGCTGCTCTTCAAAATACTGCTCTGTGAGAACTGTGCCGCCATTCTTCAGACGCTCTGCGTCCATGACCCAGCCTTTGATGGTGTAATCTTTGACGATGGCGTTTGCCCATTTGCGGAACTGGACGGCCCGCTCATTATTTACCTTGAAGCCCACAGCGATAATCATTTGAAGGTTATAGTGCTTGACTTCACGGCTCACCTGACGGCTGCCTTCCGTTTGAACTATCCTAAAATTTCGGACAGTTGCCTCCTCCACAAGTTCGTCATCTTCATAAACCTTTAAAATATGAAAATTGACGGTCCGGACATCTACATCATAGAGCTGTGCCATCATTTTTTGGGTAAGCCAAATATTTTCATCCTCATAGCGCATCTCAATACTTTCCTTACTGTCTCCGGTCGAGGCAACAAAGGTCAGATATTCAGCCGCGCTGGAGCGGATCGTGATTTCCTCTTTCTTTTTCATCCGGCATTTCCCCCTTAAGTCCTGGCTGACAGCCAGTATGATTGTACCACAATGACCTCAGCATTTCCAGTGGGCGCCAGTCTGTATTAACCTTATGGGCCTTGCAGTATCGGCTGATGCCTCGTCTTGCGTTTTCTATGCTTGAATCTTTTACAGAGAATCACGCTTTCCTTGTCACAGCGTTTATACAGGGTCTGAATATCCGGCCCCATTTTTAGCGTATGTACTTTCCCACGCCAAGTCCCTTTTCCGCTGAGCGATAGAGTGGCCCAGAAATATTGTCGGCCATGTTCGGGACAAGTCACCCCCGCCAGGTAGCTGTACTCTCCCAAGGGATACCAGCGGGCGATATTCAATAGTTTTCCACACACCGGACAAAACTGGCGGCGGACGTTGCGGTTATTTAAGACGGCTTTCTCTCCTGTAAAACCGCCGTGCCTTGGTCCCGTATGTACGACATAGGGGTATAGGTCGTATGGTCTAAAGGTAGCGTAGGTGTACCGGTCAAAAATACTGGAGTGGCAGCAAGCGAGAATCATATCCTCACCGCCCATTGCCACAACTGTTCTTCCAATCATGGCGGCGTAAAAGGCGTCGTTCAGCGCGTCGTGAAAATCCAGGCTGTCCAGCAGCCCTAAATACTCCGCCATCACGCTCAGCGCTATTTCACCTTTTGCACCAAACACCTTTCCGGCAGCCGCCTGCAAATCACAGGCAGCTTCAGGCAGAGGTATATTGACCTTCCAAAATGCCGCGTTGTCCCGGAGTTCTTTCAGGTCATGAGGGCCCCAGGAAGCAAACAGGCAGTCCTCCCCGCACCAGCTCAGAAAACGCTCCAGCGCCAAAGGGAAAGGCTCTCCACCGACCAATTCTTCCATCGAAAACGGCAGGGCCCTTGCGGCCTTATTTAGCGTCTTGTGGACAATTGGTTTTACGAAGGCCCTAAACGTGTCCACCACCGGGCCGTCAAACCGCTCCAGCCTAAGGGCGCCAATTTGGAGAATTTCGTTGAGCTGAGCCTCGCCACAACCGCCATTCCATTCCAGGTCAAAGACAATGATGCTATCTATCCCCATTCCAATCTCACTCATCCATCGTAAAATTTATCTTACAATTCTATCATCTTTCCGACCTGTTGTGAAATGATTTCTCAATCCACGGGACTCCCGTGATTGCTGCCGCAGCGCAAGAATAATTGCAATAACAGACAAAATGGATTTATGGGCTGGTCTGTGGATTCATATCCTCAAAATTTTTTATTCCTTCCCCGCATTCCGCTATCAAGCTGGAATCCAGGTGGGAATAGAGGTCGGCGGTCGTGATCATCGTGCTGTGCCCCAGCCAGTGCTGCACCTGGATCAGCGGCGTGTGCTTTGCAATCAAAAGGCTGGCACAGCTATGCCGAAGGTCATGGAAACGGATATGACGCATTCCGTTTTCGGCCAGAAACTTCTGAAAGTCATGGGTGACCACATCCGGCTTCATAACATCGCCATAGCGGTCACTGCATACATAAACTGGTTTCAATGCTTTTTTGTGCTCCCATTCCTCCTGCAAAAGTGTTATAATCGGCTCAAACAGCGGCAAGGTTCGGTAGGATGCCGCCTGCTTCAAGGTGTCCTTCTGGCACACCACCCGCTTACCATCGTCAATACCTTCAATTACGCTGTGGCATACCAATAGCGTCTGGTTCTCAAAGTCAATATCCTGCCACCGAAGGCCGAGTACCTCGCTGCGGCGCAGGCCGTAAGCCAAGGCCAAGGTAACCGGCAACTCCAGCTTTGTCCCCTTAATTGCACCCAGAAGCTGCCGAGCCTCCTGCTCGGAGTAGTAATTTGCCTTTGGCCTCTGCCGCTTGGGCTTGCTGACAAACTCAATGGGATTGCGCAGGATGATCTCCCGCTTACAGGCCTCCCGAAATACACTCTGCAGGAGCATATGATGGTGCTGGATCGTGGTGGAGGACAGGCCCTGTTTTTGCAAATATTGATAATAGTCCTCGATTGTTTGATAGCTCACTTCCCGAAGCTGAATCTCTCCAAAATAATTTCTCATATGGTGTTCGGCCATATGCTGATAGTTGCGGTAGGTCGACGGTGAGATCTCGGACTTGCGGCCCTCGATCCACCTCTCTATAAAATCCAGCAGAATGACGTTAGGGTGGTTTTGCTCTGCCTGCTGCCTGCGGGTATAATCTGCGCATAGTTCCTGGAGTTTTTCCTGTGCCCGGCGCTTATTATTGAGAACAGGCAGTTCCAAGTCAAACCGTTTTTGCAGCCGCCTACCATCCGGGTGCTTGAGATTCAAAATTGCATAGTATTGATTGTTTACTTCTACAAGTCTTCCTGTTATCATAATGATGACCTTTCCTTTCGCAAGCAGTATGCAATCTTTCCTTGGTGGTTCCTATATAAATCAGCCGAGATTTGGGTATATAAAAACCGTGAAATCCCGCATATCAGCAGGCCTTCACGGTTAAATACTCGAGGCACATCCACTTTTTACTAAAAAACAGGCTCGTCGGGCTCATAACCCGACGAGCTTTCAAGCAAAAACGATGAATTTACATTCATTATGTAATTTTAACGATTTTACCCTGTTCCAATGCTGGAGCAGGTATTTTTATTCCGCAAGCAAGTTGCAAATTTTCAGGGTGCTATGAGCACCATTCAAAACATTGTGAGCAGCTATGCCTTGTCCAATTTTTATTTATGATATAAAAACGGCCTGGGAAACTTCCCTGGCCGTTTCGTCGTTTCTGTGTTTACGTCCTCCACTCCCACGTGGTGGAGCCTAAATTTCCCGGTGTGGTAGAGCGCTACGTCAATCTGGGCGAGTGCTACGACCGGGAGGGGCTGCGGACCGTCCGCAGGGAGATTATGTCCTGCATGACGGGGTACAAGGGCTGCTACACCCGGGCCTACCGCTGTCTGACGGCGGCGGCCCAGATTGGCGAGGACATGCGCGCCATGGTGGCCACCCCGGCGGTGGACGCCAAAATCGCCAAGCGAGCCAAGGGAATTCTATCCCGGGAGGTAAAGAAAACCGGCCGGGAGCCGGGCAAGTCAATCCAGCGCTTCCTGGGCGGCATCACCTGGCAGGGCGTGCTGTGCAATTTCGATACCGCCGACGCCCTGTGCAGGCGGGTCTATGAGCTCTCCGACACCTACGGCCTGGGCCACGTGCTCCTCACCCACCTGGCCTCCGGAGCCATGGCGGCGGGGTACGACGTGATCGTCTGCCCCTCCCCCCTGTATCCGGACCGGATGGAGCACCTGCTCATCCCCGCCCTCTCCCTGGCCTTCGTCACCAGCACCCCCGCCCTGCCCTACGGCAAGCGGCCCTACCGCCGTATCCGCATGGACGCCATGGGGGACCCCGATCTGCTGCGGCGCAACCGCGCCCGGCTGCGCTTCTCCCGCAAGGTGTCCGGCGCGCTGATGGAGGAGGCGGTGGAGTCCCTGGAGCAGGCCAAATCCATGCACGACGACCTGGAGGCCCTCTACAACCCCCACGTGGACTTCGACAGGGTCTACGCCGTGGCAAATGCACTGAGCGAGGAGCTGCTGGCGGGACTTTAAGCCCCGTATCAGAAAGCGCGCTGCAAACCGGCCGGTTTGCAGCGCGCTTCTTGTTGCGTCAGGTCTTACTTCAGGCCGAACTTCTCAGCGGCGTCGTCCAGGGCCTTGCGGCACTTCTGCACGCCGGCCACAATGCCGTCGGGCTCCTTAAAGATGGCGGAGGAGAGGATTACCACGTCGGGGTCGCACTCCACCACCGGCTCCATGTTGTTCCAGCGCAGGCCGCCGTCCACGGCCAGCTCGCACTCGGGGTTCTTGTCGTTGATCTCCTTGCGGGCCCTGCGGATGAGGTCGATGGAGCTGCGGCGCCAGTCCCAGTTGTCCTTGCCGTCGGTCTTGCTGACGCCGTGAATGACGATCTGGAGGCGGTCAATGTCGTAGATGGACTCGTCCACGAAGCACAGGGGCGTGTAGCAGCCCAGGGTCAGGCCGATCTTCATGCCGAACTCGTGGCAGTAGTTCATGATGTATGCCAGGGGCGCGCCTATGAACTTCTCGGCGGGCAGGATAAGCATATTGCACCCGGCGGCGGCGATCTTCTCAATGAAGAGGCGGTCGCAGTCGTTGGTATAGAAGTGGCACTCGATGGGCTTGTCGGTGACGGGGCGGATGGCCTCGATAATCTGGTGGCCGCCCATGAGCTGCATGTTCTTCAGGTCGTGCATGTCGGCGGCGTCGGAGTGGACATAGTCCGCACCGGCGTCCATGGCGGTCTTGACGGTGGCGGCGATGTTGCCGTAGTTCACGTGGGCCAGGCCCGCGGCAATTTTGATGTGCTTCATAGAATATTCCTCCTTAAATTTATATGGATGCCCCCCAGGGCGCTCCGTGCCTGCCCCCCCCCGGTGGGGGCGCTTGTTCATCACAAAATATTGTGCCGGACCTCGCCGTCCATAACGGTTGCCGTGCAGCGGCACCAGAGATCCCGGATGGGGTTGCCGCTGAAGATCGCCACGTCGGCGTCCTTCCCCGGCTCCAGGGAGCCCAGGCGGTCCTGGAGGCCCAGAATCTCGGCCGCGTTGATGGTGATGGTCTTAAAGCCCTCCTCCTCGGGAAGGCCCGCACCCACGCACATACCCACCGCCATGGGGAGATACCACAGGTGGTTGGCGGGCAGATCGGTCATAATCGCCACCTTCACCCCCGCCCGGTACAGAATTCCGGCGGCCTCCAAGCTCTGGAGCTGCACCTCCGGCTTTTGGGGGAAGCCTCCCAGGGGACCGAGGATGGCGCTTCGTCCGCTTCTGGCAATCTCATCGGCGATCAGATATCCCTCGGTGCAGTGGTCCAGGGTGATGTCCACCTCCAGCTCGTCGGCGATGCGCAGGGCGGTCATGATGTCATCCGCCCGGTGGCAGTGGGCCTTCAGGGGGATTTGGCGGCGGATCACCGGCTCCAGTGCCTCCAGCTTGAGATCGAAGGCGGGACGCTTGGAGGGGTCCTCCCCCGCCCGGTCCTTCTTGTCGGCGTATTCCCTGGCCTTGTAGAGGGTCTCCCGGATGAGGGAGGCGGTGGCCATGCGGGTGACGGGCTGGCGGCCCCCTTTGCCGAAGCAGTTCTTGGGGTTCTCACCGAAGGCCACCTTCATGGCCAGCGGGGCCCGGAGGACCATTTCGTTCATCGTCCTGCCCCAGGTCTTCATAGCGACGAACTGGCCGCCGATGGGGTTGGAGCTGCCCGGCCCGGTGGCGACGGTGGTGACGCCGCCCCGGACCGCCACGCCGTACTCGCTGTCCAGGGGGTAGATGCCGTCCAGGGCGCGGATCTGGGGGGTCACTGGGTCGGAGGTCTCGTTGCCGTCGTCCCCGGGGAAGCCGATGGCGGTCTCGTAGAGGCCGATGTGGCAGTGGGCGTCGATGAGGCCGGGGAGAATATAGCCTCCCTTTGCGTCCAGAATTTCCGCGCCGGGTGCGTCCAAACTCTCCCCCACCGCGGCGATCCTGCCGCCCCGGAGGAGCACCTGGCCGTTTTCAAGGGTCCCCTGGGGGCCCATGGTGATGACTTTACCGTTTTTTATTAGAATATCTCTCATGTTCTCACCCGTTTTTCTCTAGGAATTCCATGGCGCGCTGTCCCACCCTGCCCACAACGCCGGGGGTGAATGGGGACTCCAATCCGGCCAGGGCCAGGGTCTTGTCGAAGGAGTGCTTTCCGCTCTCCCGCAGGAGGGTGAGGTAGCTGTCCCACGCCTTGGCGTGGTTCTCCTCGTCCAGGAAGTGGTACTGGAGGGCGCAGGTCTGGGCCAGGACGTAGTCGATGTAGTAGAAGGGCCATTTGTAGATGTGGGTCTGCCGCTGCCAGGCCCGGCCCTGGGAGAGGAAGTTCTCGTGCTTGTACTTCCGCCAGGGCATGTACCGCCGCTCCAGCCCCTGCCACAGCTCCAGCCGCTGGGCGGGGGTCAGGTTGGGGTGGTCGTACACCTCGGTCTGGAACTCGTCCACCGCCGCGCCGTAGGGCAGGAAGGAGATGGCGCTCTTCATGTGGAAGTACTGGTACTTGTCCACATCTGCCTCGGGGTACACCCGGTCCAGCCAGGGCCAGACGAAGAACTCCATCGCCATGGAGTGAATCTCGCACAGGTCGGAGGAGGCCTCGCAGCTGTCGACGAATGGCTCGCCCCGCTTCAGGAAGGAGTGGAGGCCGTGGCCGCACTCGTGGGCGAAGGTCTTCACCGCCCCGGGGGAGCTGTCGTAGGTCTCGAAGATGAAGGGCATGTGGTAGAGAGGCAGATAGTTGGAGTAGGCCCCCCGGATCTTGCCCTTGCGGTCCCCCAGGTCATAGAACCCGCAGCGGCGCAGCTCCTGGTAGTAGAAGCGGCTCTCGGGGGAGAGCTCGCCGAAGACGCCGTCGAACAGCTCCTCCACGGCCCCATCCCTGGTCTTGGGGCCGTCCCCGGCGAAGCTCACGTCCTCGTCGAAGTCCCAGAGGGTCTCATAGCCCAGCCGCTCCCGCTGCTTATCATAGAGCGCGGCCACCACCGGGGTGATGCCGGTCTCGATCTCCCTGCGGAACGCCGCCACCTCCTCCCGGCCGTAGCCGGTGCGGCCCTGACGGCAGTAGCCCATGTCGGTATAGGAGGAGAAGCCCAGCTTCTTTGCCATGCGGTGGCGGACGTGGACCAGCTCGTCATAGATCCGGTCCAGCTCCTCAGCCGCCTCGGAAAAGGCGTTCTGGCGGATCTCGCCGAACTTCTCCCGGGAGGCCCGGTCGGAGCTGTCCTGGAATTTTCCCAGTTCTCCAAGGGTGTACCGCTTGCCGTCCAGCTCCGCGGTAATGTTGCCGGAGAGCTTAGAGTACTGCGCGGAGAGGCGGCTCTCCTCCTCCAGCTCGGCGGCAATGGCGGGGGAGAAGGCCCGGGCCGTCACCTCGGCATGGCGGAAGGTCTCGGCCCCCAGATGGACCTCCAGCTCCGAGCGGTAAGGTGTGGCGTTGAGCGCCTCCCCCAGGCGGGTGATGAGGGCGTCCCACCGGGGCCGGGTCTGGTCGAACCAGGCCCACTCGTCCGCCCAGAAGGCGTCGTTGGTGTCCATGGTGTTGTAGGCCTCGCAGATGGTGGCCATGGTCATGTAGTACCGGCGGGGTGCCTCGGCGCTCTGGAGGGAGAAATAGGCTTTCTCAAAGCTGTCCGCCGCCGCCAGGGCGGAAATGCCCGCCCCCAGCTCCCGCTCCAGCGCGTCCATGTCGGGACGCAGATAGGGCACGTCTTTAAATTGAATCATGGCGCGCCCCTAAAACCGGAAACTGTCGTGGAGGATGCCCACCATCACGTCCTTGGGGGCGAAGGGCAGGAAGTTGAAGACGGGGCAGGCCTCGGCCTCCTTCAGCTCGTCCTCGGTGAGTCCCAGCTCCTCGAAGGACTTGTAGAGTCCCACCCGTTGGAGAAAGTCCACCATCAGCTCGCTCAGGCGGGCGGCCGCCGCCGCGTCGTCCGCCGCGGCCAGAGATGGGTCGAAGAGGCGGGCCACGTCGGCGCACTTCTCCACGCTCTGGGTACACTGCCAGCGCAGGAACTGGGGATAGAGGGTGGCCAGGCACTGGCCGTGGGCCAGCCGTGGGGCCACGCCGCCCACAATCTCGCTGATGGGATGGGGGAGGCAGGCGGCGGCGTTGCCGAGGGAGATGCCGGAGAACATGGCCGCCTGGGCCATCCGCTCCCGCAGCTCCATGTTGCCGGTGTCGTTCACCAGCCTGGGCAGGGTGTCGATGATAAGTCCCATGGCCCTGAGGCCGATCATCTTGGTATAGGGGGAGGCGCAGTCGCGCAGATAGCTCTCAAAGGCGTGGGTGAAGGCGTCAAAGCCCGTGATGGCGGTCATCCGGGGCGGCAGAGTGCGCATCAGCTCCGGGTCGATGATGGCCTCCTTGGCGAAGGCCTTGTCGTGGAAGATGCACTCCTTGTCGTTGTGCTCCTGGTCTGAGATGACCATTGCCTGGGTGAGCTCGCTGCCCGTGCCCGCGGTGGTGGGCACGGCGATGAGGGGCAGATTCACCGGGGAGGGGGACTCGTACTCGGCAAAGGGGTCGGTGTAGGAGGAGAAGACCTCGCCCCAGTCCACCTTGCCCGCGCCGTGGAAGAGGCAGATGGACTTGGCGGTGTCGATGGAGCTGCCGCCCCCCACCGCCAGCACCACCTGGATGTCCTCGGCGTGGACGATGCCGATGGCCTCCTCGATGCCCACGATGGTGGGATTGGGCACCACCTTGTCGAAGTGGACCACCTCGATGCCCGCCCCGGCCAGCAGGCCCTTCACCCGGTCGTAGAGGGGCCGGAGAACCGCCTCCTCGTTGGTGGTGGTGACCAGCATGCACTTTTTGCCGTACTTCCCCACCACGGCCCCCACCTCATTGAGGCGGCCCGCGCCGAAGTGGACCCGGGTGGGCTGATAGAAGTTAAAGTTTTCCATACCGCGCCGCTCCTTTCCTAAATCCCTGTATTCCTATTATATCACTGTACTTTTCTACCGTCCAGATAAATTTCCCGCGCCCCCGTCACGCTGCGGATGTCCTCGAAGGGGTCCCCTCCCTGCCAGCAGACGAAGGTTGCGTTTTTCCCCGCCTCCAGGGTCCCCAGGCGGTCGGAGAGGTCCATCAAATCCGCCGCGCCCACGGTGGCGGAGGTGAAGGCCGCCAGGGGGGTGAGCCCCGCCTCCACCATGAGGACCAGCTCGAAGTTGGCCTTGTCGTAGGGGTCGAAGGTGTTGCCCGCGTCGGTGCCGAAGGCGATGGGCACGCCCTTCTCCGCGCATTGTTTCAGCACGTCCCGGTGGCGCTGAATCACCGATTTGCTGCGCAGGTGGTCGGGGTTGTCCGGGTCCTGCCGCAGCCCCTCCTCCACCGCGTAGTAGGGCGCGGACAGGGTGGGCACCAGGTAGGTGCCCCGGCGGGCCATCTCGTCCATGATGTCCTCGGTCATGAAGACCCCGTGCTCCACCGAGTCCACCCCGGCCCAGACACCCCGGCGTATGGCGGTATTCCCGTGGGCGTGGATGGCCACCTTGCGGCCCATGGCGTGTGCGGCCTCCACCCCGGCGGAGAACTCCGCCTCGGTGAGCTCGCAGGGCCCCGGCTCGGGTCCGGGGGAGTTGACGCCGCCGGAGGCCATGATTTTCACCACGTCGGCCCCGTTCTTGATGATGGTGCGCACGCCCTTGACGATCTCGTCCGCCCCGTCGCACTCCAGGCCGATGCGGCCCCCATGGCCGCCGGTGACGCAGACGGCGAGGCCTGTGGTCTGGACCTTGGGCCCCCGGACCGTCCCCTGGTCGATGGCGTCCCGGACGCCCAGGGAGTAGCCCTCGATGCTGCCCAGATCCCGGCAGGCCACCACCCCCGCCGAGAGCAGGAGGTTCGCGTTGCGCAGGCCCTCGCAGATAAGCCGGGCCGTGGCTCTGGGGCTCACGTCCATGCCGTCCATGTCGGAGCCGATGAGGTGGACGTGGCAGTCGATGAGGCCGGGGGTCACCACCCCCTCAAGCGGCGTCCGCACCGCGTCCGCGGGACAGGCCACCTCGCTTTCCCTCCCCACGGCCAGAAGCTTGCCGTCCTCGGCCAGCAGGGCGAAATTCTCAATGATCTCCCGGCCGTTAAAGAGCTTGCGGCCGGTGTAGTATACCTTGCTCATCTCTGTACTCCCCTTTCCAGCGGCTCGTTCAGGCACTCGGTACCCGGCAGGACGAAGCGGCCGTCCCTCAGGATGGGGACACGCTCCCCGCCGGGCCGCACGCCGTCCAGACGGGCCAGCTCGTCAAATGCCAGGGTGATATCGGTGTGGACGTTGGTGTACACCTCTTCCCCGGTCCTCCGGCGCCCGGTGCGCTCGTTTTCCCGGGCCGTCATCTCCTTCTTGTCGTAGAGGTTGTAGACCGGCGCGTCCTCCCCCCGGGCGAAGCAGGGGTCCCCCACGGCGACATGGGGTCCCATCTTCTCCGCCAGCAGAATGGGCATCCGGGGCAGGAGGTCCATGTCCCGGGCGATGGCGTAGGCCAGGGTATTGCTGCCGATGGCGAACTCCCCCATGGGAAGGGTGTCGTGGCCCTGGAGCAGGTGCTCCTTCACATAGGCCCGCCCGGCCGGCTCGTCGGCGCAGCCGCCGCAGCCGTAAGAGGCGATCATGCCGTCCCGGAACTCCAGCTTCAAATCCCGGAAGTACACGCCTTTCAAATAGATCTCCTTCACATGGAGCGTGCCCGTGGTCCCCGCCAGCACCGGCGTGGTGAAGAGTTCCCCGTGGGGGATGTTCAAATCGCCGCCGCAGTTGAGAAAGTTGGTCTCCTTACTGCCGTCGCCCAGGGGCCGGAGCATTACGGTGAGTCTGGTGTCGTTTCCCGCCGCCCCCTCCAGCTCCACACGCTCACAGGTATCCAGCGCGTCGATCAGGGTCTGCTGTATCAGCTCGTACTTCTCCGACTCCATGGTATTCAGATCACAGAACGCGTCGAAGACCGCCGGGAAGTTCTCCCCCACCAGCAGATTGGGGAATGCCACCTTGCAGAAGGAGAGGTCGGAGGGGGCGAGATACCGGGCCTCCATCTCCCGCTTGGCGTTCTCCAGCTCCAGGAGCCGACTACGACGCTGGCCGCCGGGCGCATAGGCCCCCTCCAGGACCCCGGGCACCCCCGCCGCCTCGCCGAACTGGCCGATGCCGATCATGCCGCAGGTATCCAGCAGCTCAGGGGAATTGCGGCGGTAGGCCAGGTCGTAGGCCCTCAGCAGGGCCTCCAGCGCGGCGGCGCTGAGGCAGGCCGCCCGGTCCGCCCCATGGGCCATCGCATAGGCGCCGGACCAGGCAAGACACTGAGGCTGCTGCACCACGGCCTGAAGCCCCCGCTCCTCCAGCGCCCGCAAAACCTCCTGGGCCAGGGCCTCCTGGCCCACGCAGTAGTTCAGGCGCACCCGACGCCGGCTGCGCCGGGTGCGGCTCTGACTGAGAAACCCGTGGAGGAAGGCCTCCACGATATGCACGCCGATCTCCCTGCGCCGCGCCCCGGGGTACTCATAGAGGAAGGCGGCAAGTTCCCGTTCCTCCTCCCGGACGGGCAGCCCGTAGTCCTCCAGCCAGGAGAGGCAGCCCCCCTCCGCCGAGCGGAGCACGGTCTCCCACGGGTTGTCCGCCCCGATGGTCACAAGGGCGCGGACCTCCCGGCCCGCGATGTCCACCGCGTGGGTCCCCACCCAGCGGGAGAGCGCCCCCTCCAGCCGGGCCTGGTCGCCCTTCGCGGACTCGGCCAGCGTTTCAAGTTCCGCCTCGCCGCCCAGCCAGGTCCGGCTGAGATGGGCGGCGAGCGCCAGGTGTGAATCAGTCATATTCCTAGCCCTCCCTCGGCCCCCATGCGCTCAGGGAGCTCTGAAATCGTTTGGAATGGTAGTAGACCAGGGTCGCCCCGAAGGCGAAGACCCAGCCGATGAGAATGGACAGCCATACTCCCAGATAGCCCAGCGGCCCCTGGAGAAGCATGGCGGCGGGCAGGCGGACCAGCCAGTAACCCGCGATGGTGATGACCATGGGGGCGAAGGTGTTGCCCGTGCCCCGGATAAGGCCGTGGACCACGGTGAAGTAGCCCGCGGCGAAGTAGCCCAGGCTCAGGATACGCACGTAGTCCTCGGTCATTTTCACCGTCTCTCCGGTGGCGCCGAAGAACCGGGCCATCCCCCCGCCGAAGCCCCAGAGCACCACCAGCAGCAGAGCGCCGATACAGTAGGCCCACAGGAGGGAGAGCCGCTTGGCCTCCCGCACCCGTTCGGGCCTCCCCGCGCCCAGGTTCTGGCTGGTGAAGATGGCCAGTCCCTGGCCGATGTTGACGATGGGCAGGGCGGCAAAGGAGTCGATGCGGCTGCCGATGGTGTAGGCGGTGACGGCGCTGGAGCCCAGGCCGTTGACCACCACCTGCAGAAGGAGCATCCCCACGCTCATGGCCCCCTGCTGGATGGAGGCGGGCACCGCGCAGCGCACGCCCGCCTTCAAGGTATTGACAGAGAAGTCCAGATGCCGCGGATCGTAGCGCATATTCCGGGAGTAGCGGTTTACATACCGCAGGCAGAGGAGAAAAGACACCGTCTGGGCCACGGCGGTGGCCATGGCCGCCCCCTCCACCCCCATGCCCAGGCTGCGGATGGACCAGAGGTCCAGCACGCCGTTGAGCGCGGAGCAGTAGATCAGGAACTTCAGCGGCGTCCTGGAGTTGCCCGTGGCACGGATCATGCCCGCCAGGGTGTTGTACCCCGCGATACCGGGAATGCCCAGAAAGATGTACTTGAGGTAAAGCACCGCGCCCTCCATCTGCTCCGCCGGCGTCCGAATCGCCCGCAGCAGGAGAGTCGCCGTGAAAAAGCCCACCGCAGCCAGTACCACCGAGAGGAGCATGATGGCGGTAAAGAGGGTGTCCACCGTGCGTTTGATCTGCGGAGCGTCCTCCCGTCCGATGGCCTGGCCGATGAGGATTTCGGTGCCCACGCCCAGGCCGATGAGGAGGGCCACCATAATGCCCACGATGGGCTGGCTCACCCCCACGGACCCCAGGGCGTGCTCCCCCACGCAGCGGCCCACAATCACCGCGTCGATGGAATTATAGAGCTGCTGGAGGACATTCCCCGCCAGAATGGGCAGGAGGAAGGAGATGAGCCGACGGCTTACCTTCCCCTCCGTCAGCGACGCCGGCATCATATTCCCTCCTCTCTTTCAATCTTGTCCCGCAGGGGCGGCGCGTTGCCTGCCTTTTCCACAGGAAGAATGCGGCAGGACGAATTCCCGGCGGATAAGGGGAACCCTCGCGGGGGTACGGCCTTTTCCGGCTTTCCCCGTCGCTCTGGTCCAACCGCACCTATGCGCCTACGCTCGCGCTTCTCTGTCACGTTCGCGTTGGGCGCATGGCCGGGTCGCCTTCCCGCCGACTCCGGGAAAAACCGGAACCGCCTTGCGGTGGACGGCGTTTCCTGGGCTTTCCCCGTCGCTCTGGTCCAGGCTCCCCTATGCGCCTACGCTCGCGCTTCTTCGGCAGGAAACGGACGGGAGCAGACCCGCGATCTGCTCCCGCCCTTCACCCTGCGCAACGCGCATGAGCGTCATGCGCCGCAGCGTCGTTTCTTCCGATTTACTTTACGATGTAGACGTCCTTAAAGTCGAACTCGTAGCCATAGGTGTAGATATTCAGGCCGCGGACATTGTCAGCGACGGCCCAGTTGTTCTCAGCGTACACCTGGGGGATGTAGATGAAGTTGTCCAGAACCAGCTTCTCGATGTCCATCCAGGTCTGGATGCGCTCGTCGCCGGTCTGGGTGTGGGCCTTCTCGACCAGGGACTTGAACTCCTCGTTGTCCCACTTGCCCTCGTCATAGATGAACTGCATGAAGCCCTGGGGATCGCGGTAGTTGGAGTCCTGGCCGCCGCCGATGACGCAGTCGAAGGTGCCTTCCATCAGCATGGGGAGGAGAACGCCGATGTCCATCACGCTGACAGGCATCTCAACCCCCAGATTGGTCTTCCACATGTTCTGGATGGACTGGGCCTGCTGCTTGCCGCTTTCCAGACACTGGATGGCAAAGCCGTTCTGCAGGTCCTCCACGGTCTTGCCCAGCTCGTCAAGGCCGGTCTGCAGCAACTCCTTGGCGCGCTCGATCTCGGCGGGGTCGGTGGCGTCGGACACCACGTTGCCGGCCTGCTCACGGAAATCGCCGCCGTCGAGGCCCACAACGCCGTAGGGCACCAGGCCGTAGGCGGCCAGCTTGCCGTTTTTCAAAATCTGCTCCGCGAAGACCTGGCGGTTGAAGGCGATGGAGAAGGCCTCGCGGATATTCTTGTTGGCCAGGAACTCATTGGAGGGGTTGAATTCGATGAAGGTGACCTTCAGGCGGGTATCGACCTCCAACTCCTCAGCGGGGAAGATATCCAGCAAATCGTTGGCAACGCGCAGAACGCTCAGTTCGCCATTCTGATACATACCCAGAGAGGTGTTGGTATCGGAGGTAATGGTCATCTCAAGGCGCTCCAACTTCACGTTAGCGGCGTCCCAGTAGTTCTCATTCTTCTCCAGAACCATGGAGTTCTGATGGGTCCAGTCGGTCAGCTTGAACGGGCCGGAGGCGACGACCTTGTCGGCGTCGGTGCCATACAGCTCGCCCAGGTTCTCCGCGGCGGCCTTCTGGATGGGTGCCATGCTGTCGGCGGTGACCATGTCGATGAAGAAGTCGCAGGGCTCGGTGGTGGTGAACACGATGGTGTGGTCGTCGGGGGCCTTCACACCCACCTGGTCAAAGTCCACCTCGCCGGTGAAGAACGCCTCGGCGTTGAGGATGGGGAAGTAGCGGTAGGCGATCTCGGAGGCCGTCTCGGGACTGATGGCCCGCTCGATGGAGTACATCACGTCGTCCATGGTGATGCTGCTGCCGTCCTGCCACTTGGCGTCGGTGCGCAGGGTGAGGGTGTGGGTCTTGCTGTCGTCGCTCTTCACATAGTCAGTGCACAGGCCGGGAGCCCAGGAGCCGTCGGTGTTCTTACGCAGCAGGGGCTCGTGGATGGCGGCGATCACAATGCTGCCCTCGCCGGAGTTATTGGTCCAGGGGTCCAGGGTGGTGGGTTCGGTGCGGAGAATGAAAGAGAAGACCTGCTCGTCGGCCAGCTCCTCGCCGGTGGGGGCGGGCTCGTTGGAGGGCTCCGTGGCGCCGCCCTGGCTGGTGGTGGGGGCGGGGGACTTGGAGGGCTCCGTGGTGGTCGGCCCGCAGGCCGCCAGTGCCAGGACCATGGACAGTGCCAGCAAGAGGGACAGCGCTTTACTCATGCTTTTTTTCATCATTTTACCTCCTGTATCCTATTTATTGTGCTCTTTTCCTCTGATCAGCGGGTCTTCCCGCAAAATCACTGATTTTGGCCGAAGCCCTGCATTGAATGTCGATTGTCTGCCGCGGATATCCGCGGCAGACAATTCCCCCGGGGGAATTGTGCTCTCAGGCGCTGCAGGGCCCGCTCAGCCGTTGACGACGTGGCAGGCCACCCGGTGGCCGGGGGCGCACTCCTTCAGTTCGGGGGGCTGCTCGAAACAGATGGGCTTGGCGTAGGAGCAGCGGGTGCAGAACTTGCAGCCCTTGGGGGCGTTGATGGGGCTGGGGATCTCCCCCTCCAGCTTGATGCGCCGGCGCTGCTTTTCCACCTCGGGGTTGGCCACGGGGATGGCGGAGAAGAGCGCCTTGGTGTAAGGGTGCTGGGGGTGCTCGTAGAGCTCCCTGTTGGAGGCGTACTCCATGATGCTTCCTAAGTACATGACCGCCACGGTGTCCGAGATGTAGCGCACCATGGAGAGGTCGTGGGCGATAAAGATATAGGAGAGGTTGGTCTTCTGCTGGAGGTTCAGCAGAAGGTTCATCACCTGGGCCTGGATGGACACGTCCAGGGCGGAGATGGGCTCGTCACAGATGATGAGCTCCGGGTCCATGGAGAGGGCGCGGGCGATGCCGATGCGCTGGCGCTGGCCGCCGGAGAACTCGTGGGGGAAACGGTTGGCGTGCTCCTCGTTGAGGCCGACGATCTCCAGCAGATTGACAATCTTCTCCTTCCGCTCAGCGGCGGAGAGGTGAATGGACTTGTTGAGGTCCCAGCCCTCTGCGATGAGCTGGCTGACCGTCATGCGGGGGTTCAGGCAGGCGTAGGGGTCCTGGAAAATCATCTGCATGCTGCGGGCCAGCTCCTGGCGGAAGTGCTTGGAGCTCTTTCCGCTCACGTCCTTGCCGTTGAGGATGACCTTACCCTCGGTGGGGTCGTAGATGCGGATGATGGTGCGGCCCAGGGTGGACTTGCCGCAGCCAGACTCGCCCACCAGGCCCAGGGTCTTACCCCGCTCCACCTGGATGGATACGCCGTCCACCGCTTTGACCACCCGTCCGCCCTTGATATTGAAGTGCTTCTTCAGGTCCCTGGTCTCCAGAATGATATCACTCATGTCTGACCACCCCCTGTCCTGTGATGGGGTTCACGGCGCTGAGCGCCTTTGGATGGTAGAGCCAGCAGGAGCACCAGTGGCCCTCGCCCGTCTGCTCGTAGGCCCTGGGGTAGAGCTGGGTGCAGGCCTTCATGGCATAGGGGCACCGGGCGGCGAAGGGGCAGCCCGCCGGCGGCTTGAAGAGGTCCGGGGGCGAGCCCAGAATGGGGTGGAGAGGCTCCCGGTTGCTGGTGTCCTCCGGCGGAATGGACTGAAGCACGCCCCAGGTGTAGGGGTGCGAGGGGTGGGCGAAAATATCCTCCGCCGCGCCGTACTCCATGATCTTACCCGCGTACATCACGGCGATATTGTCCGCAATGTTTGCAACCACGCCCAGGTCGTGGGTAATCATGATAATAGAGGTGTCGTACTGCTTCTGAATGTCCTTGATGAGGTCCAGAATCTGGGCCTGAATGGTCACGTCCAGGGCGGTGGTCGGCTCGTCGGCAATGAGGAGCTTGGGATTCACCGCCATGGCCAGGGCGATCATGGCACGCTGGCGCATACCGCCGGAGAACTCATGGGGGTACTGCTTGAAGCGGTCCTCCGGGCTGGGGATGCCCGCCAGGGCCAGGGTGTCCAGGGCGATCTTTTTGGCCTCTTCCTTGGTCTTGTCGCCGTACTTGACGATGCCCTCCACAATCTGCTTGCCGATGGTCATGGTGGGGTTCAGGCTGGTCATGGGGTCCTGGAAGATCATGCGGATTTCCTGCGCGCGGACCTTCTGCATCTCCCTGTCGGAGATTTTCAGCAGGTCCCGCCCGTTGAAGAGGACCTCGCCCTTCTTATAGAGACCCTTGGGCTTCTCCGGATTCAGGCGGATGATGGACTTGGCGGTGACGCTCTTGCCGCAGCCCGACTCGCCCACCAGCCCCAGGCTCCTGCCCTTTTCCAGGGTGAAGCTGACGCCCCGGACCGCCTGGACCTCGCCCGCATAGGTGCGGAAGGAGAAGGTCAGGTCGCGTACGTCCAGCAGCGCGTTGGTGTTGTTCCCTTCCATAGTCCTTCCCTCCTCACTGTCTCATTCTCGGGTCCAGGGCGTCCCGCAGGCCGTCGCCCATCAGGTTGAAGCAGAGCATGGTAACGCAGATCAGCAGCGCCGGGAACAGCAGCTGATACGGATAGGTCAGCAGCTTGTTGGCGCCGTCGCTGGCCAGCATGCCCCAGCTTGCCATGGGCAGGGGCACGCCCAGGCCGATGTAGCTGAGGAAGGCCTCGGAGAAGATGGCGCCGGGGATGACGTTGGCCATGGAGATGATAATGGGGCTCATGGCGTTGGGCAGCAGGTGCTTGAGGATGATCCAGATGCTGCCCGCGCCCATGGTCCGGCTGGCCATGACGAACTCGGATTCCTTTAAGGAGAAAACCTGCCCGCGGAAGAGGCGGGCCATGCCGATCCACCCGGTCACCGCGATGGCGATGATGATGGGGAAGACGCCCGGCTTCATGACCAGAATCAGAAGCACCACCCACAGCATCTGGGGGATGGAGGCGATGAGCTCGCAGAAGCGCATCATCAGGTTGTCCGCCAGGCCGCCGAAGTACCCGGCGATGCCGCCGTAGAGAATGCCGATGGTGCCGTTGAGGACGGCCACCACGAAGGCGATGGTCAGGCTGACCCGGGCGCCCATCCAGCAGCGGGTGAAGATGTCCCGGCCCAGGTCGTCGGTGCCGAAGAGGTGGGCCATGCTGGGGCCCTGGTTCAGGGCGAAGTAGTCGATCTGGTCGTACTGGTAGGGGCTGAAGATGGGCTGAAAAATGGTCATCAGGATAATCAGCAGCAGAATCACGGCTGAGACCATCGCCACGGGATTGGCCTTGAAGCGCCGCCAGGCGTCGCTCCAATAGCTCAGGGAGGGCCGGGTCATCTTGTCCGCGTCGGAATAGGCGGAGTCGTCCTTTTCAAAGAGGTCGTCGGTCAGCAGCGCCTCCTGGTCCTCCAGGGCGGCCGCGTCAAGAACCATGTCACTCATACGTTCCGCCTCCTTAACCCGCGATGCGGATCCGCGGATCCACAAGCCCGTATACAATATCCACAATGAAGTAGCACACCACGGAGATAAACGCGAAGATGATGGTCAGGCCCATAATCATGGTGTAGTCCGAGTTCTGGATGGCGAGGATCATGGACTGGCCGATGCCGGGCACATTGAAGATCTTCTCAATGACGAAGTTGCCGGTGAGCACGCCCGCACACATGGGACCCAGGGAGGTCACCAGGGGCAGGAAGGAGTTGCGCAGCATATGCTTGCGGACGATCTCGCCCTGGTTCAGGCCCTTGCTTTTGGCCGTGTAGATGTAGTCCTGGCCCATGGTGTCCAGCATGCTGGTGCGCAGCATCCGGGCGTAGTAGGCGATGTTGGTGAACGCGGCGGCCATGATGGGCAGCACCGCGTAGATCCAGCCCTTCCACCCCTGAATGGGGAAGAGCTGCCACTCCACGGCGAAGTAGCGCTGTATCAGGGAGCCGAAGACGAAGTTGGGTACCGAGACGCCCAGTATCGCCAGGATGATGACGATGTAGTCAACCGGCCCCTTGTTTTTCAGGGCGGCCACCGCCCCCAGCACCGACCCGATAAGGCAGCCGATGAGCACGCCGCCGAAGCCGATGATGGCGGAGATGGGCATACCGCTGGCGACCTCGCCCACGACGGTCTGGCCCTTGTACTTCATGGACACGCCGAAATCGCCGTGGAGCAGATTATTCATATAAATAAGGTACTGTTCAAACAGGGGCTTATCCAGCCCGTACTTGGCCTCCAGGGCGACCTTGACGCTCTCCGGCGTCTCGCGGGTGACCTCGAAGGGCTGGCCGGGGATGGCGTGCATCAGGAAAAATGTCACCGTCGCCACCAGGAACAGGGTCACCACCATGGATAGAAATCGTTTGGCCGTATAGCGCAGCATAGCTTTGATCTCCCTCCGTCTCTCCCGCCGTTTTCGTCCGGCGAAGCGTCTTTGCCAGTTTTCACCAAGTTTTATAGGCCGTCCGCCGCTTTTCTTGTTCAAAGATATCATCTTGCCGGGCCGAAGTCAATAAAAAAATATCTCATTTTTATTTTTTTATTTTATTGACAAATTTTTATCTCAGTGATAATATCAATCTCAAACAGGGGCGTTCGCCCGTGGAAGACAGTTTACTCAACAAACGATATTTTAAATGGAGGGAAAGACGATGGAGTACATCCCCGAGCCGTTCCGAATCAAAATGGTAGAGCCCATCCATAAGACCACAAAGGAGTACCGCCAGCAGTGCCTGAAGGAAGCCCAGTACAACGCGTTCCGTCTCAAGGCCCGGGACGTATACATCGACTGCATCACCGACAGCGGCACCAGCGCCATGAGCCAGAACCAGTGGGCCGCCATGTTCATGGGCGACGAGTCCTACGCCGGCGCCGAGAGCTTCTACCGCCTGGAGGCCTCCGTGCAGGACGTGTTCGGCATGCCCTACGTCCAGCCCACCCACCAGGGCCGCGCCGCCGACTACATCATGGCCCAGATCTACGCCAAGAAGGGCAAGTACGCCATCGGCAACATGCACTTCGACACCTTCCGCGGCAACGCCGAGGTTATGGGCGCGTACCCCGTGGATCTGTGCATCGACGAGGGCTTTGACGCCGCCTCCGATCCCCTCCCCTTTAAGGGCAACATCGACCTGAACAAGATGCAGGCGCTCATCGACGAGAAGGGCGCGGACAATGTCTGCGTGGTCATCATCACCGTCACCTGCAACAACAACGGGGGCCAGCCCGTCTCCATGCAGAATATCCGCGAGGTCTCCGCCCTGGCGAAGAAGTACAATATCCCCGTGGTCATCGACTCCGCCCGCCTGGCCGAGAACGCCTGGTTCATCAAGCAGCGGGAGCCGGGCTATGAGAACAAGGAGATCAAGGAGATCACCCGCGAGATGTTCTCCTACTGCGAGACCGCCACCATGTCCTCCAAGAAGGACGGCCTGGTGAACATCGGCGGCCTCTTTGTCACCCGCAGCGAGGACGTGTACCATCAGGCCAACCAGATGGCCATTGTCCACGAGGGCTTCATCACCTACGGCGGAATGTCCGGCCGGGACATGGAGGCCCTGGCCGTCGGCCTCCAGGAGGCCTGCGAGGACTCCTATCTGGAGTACCGCACCGGCCAGGTCAAGTTCCTGGGCGACCTGCTGATGGAGCGGGGCATTCCCATCATCCAGCCCACCGGCGGCCACGGCGTCTATGTGGACGGCCGCCGCTTCTTCCCCCACATCCCCCAGCATGAGTTCCCCAGCCAGCGCCTCGTGTGCGCGCTCTACGAGGAGTCCGGCGTCCGGGCCGTGGAGATCGGCGCCTGCGCCTTCGGCTCCAAGGACCCCGTCACCGGCGAGGACATTTTCCCCGAGCTGGAGACCATGCGCATCTGCGTCAACCGCCGCGTGTACACCAGCGACCATCTCCGCGTCATCGCCGACGCCCTGGCCCGCATCTATGAGAGGCGGGACCAGTACAAGGGCATGAAGATTGTCTATGAGGGTCCCATCGTGTCCCTGCGCCACTTCACCGCCGGGTTCGAGCTGCTGTAAACTGTGCAGTCAGCCGCCGCCGTACATATGAGGCTGCTGTGTGGCGGACCCCAATGTGCGGCGGCGGCTCTTTCGTTCCCGGAGCAAATCTTTTTCTATTTACTGTCAATCGTTTGTATGATATACTGACAGATATCACTTGACCGCCTCTATATTTGTCTATTATTTCTTGCAGAGCATTTTGAAGCGGCCTCAAACCGCTCAACCGATAAAGGGGATGTCCACAATGTACGATTTCGAGCAGATCTCGTTCCTGCTGCCCTTCCTCAGTCAGGCTCTGGGCCCGGAGGCCGAAATCCTGTTGTGCGACACCGAGCGCATCCTCTATGCCGAGCACCCCATCACCGACCGGGTGAAGCCGGGCAACCGCCTGGGGGACATGGAGCGCTCCTTCCTTGAGGAGGGGACCTACAAGACCCGGGACAGCGTGGTGAATTACCGCGCCCTGCTCCCCTCCCGGGAGCGGCTGCGGGCCTCCACCCTCTTTCTCAAGAATCAGGACGGCAGCCTGGCCGGCTTTCTCACGGTCAATATCCGGGTGGAGAGCATGCTTCAGGCCCGGGACATGATTGATACCCTCATCAACGGCGAACACCCCCACGCTGGGGGCTTCGCGCCCAAACACACCAAGTACGCCGCAGAAGCTTCACAGCCCGAGCTGCTCAGCCGGTACGAGGGGGTCAACGTGGCAATTGAGGACATCATTCAATCGGTCACCGAGGACTATCTCGCCCATTTCGGCGTGCCCGCCGGCCGGCTCACTACCTCCGAGCGGCAGCAGATCGTCCAGGAGCTGGACCGCCGGGGGGTATTCCTGGTGAAGGGGTCCATCGGCGAGGTGGCCCAGCGCCTGGGCTGCTCCGAGGTCACCATCTACCGCTATCTGCAGCAGAACACATAAAATGATTTGAAGGAGGGGTCCGCCCCTATGGAACTGGAATCCGTCCGCTCCGCCCTGCGCAGCGCGGGCTACCCCGCCGTCTCCCTCACCGCCATCCAGGAGGGCTCCAACCACGATGTCTTCGACGTGGTGCTGGAGGACGGCTCCGCCGCCATCTGTAAATTTGCCAGGGTCCGGGAGACCGAGGTCGGCATCGCCGCCGAAAACCGGGACACCCTATTCGGCGGCCGCCTGTCACTGGACCGGGAGTCCTACCTTCTCTCTCTGGCCCGGAAGGAGGGCGGCCTGCCCGCCCCCGAGATCTACGGCGCCCACGACTCCCCTCTGGGCCGCTTCATCATGATGGAGAAGTCCCCAGGCATCTCCTTTACCGAGTGGCAGGGCGTCCAGGGCTACCGCCTGGAGCCCTTCCTTGAGAGTCTGCGGGCCCTGGGCCGGGACTTCGGCAAGCTCCACCGCAACCTCCGCTTTCCCTCCTTCGGGGACATCATCGGTCCCGGCGTCATCGATCCGGGCTGCCGCAACTTCGCCGACCGCTTCGAGGCCGTCACCGAGATGCGCATCGACCGGGGCGTGAAAAAGGGGACCTTCACCCCGGAGGAGGCCCTCCGGGTCCGCGCCTTCTTCCACGGGAGGTTTGAGGACCTGCGCCACTGCCTTGACGCCGGACTCTGCCGGTCGGTGATGGTCTTTACCGACATGCACGGGCGCAACTACTTTGTAGACGGGCAGGGCGTGCCCAGCGGGTACTTCGATCTGGAGTCCGCCCAGGCTGCCCCGGCGGCCCTGGAGTTCTACGGCTTCCGCTTCTTCCTCTTCAACTTTTACGACGGCGGGACCTTCCCCAGGGCCGAGGCCGCCTTCTTCGAGGGCTACCGGGAGGCGAACGGCCCCTGCGTCCCGGAGACGGCAGAGGACGAAGCCCTCATCCAGCTCCTGTCCGGCTGCCGCCTGCTGGAGCTCTCAGAGTCCTACTGGGGCGTGGTGGACGCCATCCGGGACACCTGGGGCGTACGGATGAAGGACCTTCTCTTCCGGTACATGGACACCGGCTCTATCGACTACGTCGCCCTCGGCGCCCTATGGCGAGAGCGGGACGGCCAGCCCCTCCACCCCAAGACGTAAAGACGCAATGCCTCCCGAGCCAGCCCTCGGGGGGCATTGCGTCGCTCCCGTCCGAATGCTTTCACATTTCACCCACTACTACGCCCCACTGAAAGGAGCGCTCCAATGTCCCTCATCAACGGCTATGTCGGGACCTACGCCTCTCCCGACGCCCCGGGCACCTACCGCTTCACCCTGGACGCCGATACCGGCGTCCTCAGCGCCCCGGCCCTCGTCTACCCCCAGGCCAACACCAAATACGCCGCCTGGCACGGCGGCCTGCTCGCCACCGTCACCGAATCCGGCGGCAGGTCGGGTCTCGCCCTGCTGGACGCCTCCGACCCCGGCTGCCCTGTGCTGGACAGCGTGCTCACCGAGGACGCCACCGCCTGCTTTCTGACCTGGCACGAGGGGCGCATTTACTCCGCCAACTACCACGACGGCCATGTGCTGATCTATGAGCCCGCCTGCGGCGGGCTGCGTCTGGTCCGCCGGCTGGAGATCGGCGCCGAGGCGGGCTGCCACCAGGCCCTCTTCCACGGCCGCTGGCTGCTGGTGCCCTGCCTCTGTCTGGACCAGGTGCGGATATTTGACCTGGAAAACGGCCTTGCCCCCGCCGGGACCCTGAACTTCCCCGCCGGGACCGGCCCCCGCCACGGCGTCTTCAACGCCGACCATACACGGCTCTATCTTGTCAGCGAAAAGAGCAATCAGCTCTTCACCTATGCGGTGGACGGCCTCAGCTTCACCCCGGTGCAGGCGGACACGCTCCTCCCACCGGACTGCGCGGGCAGGGCGGACGCCGCCGCCGTCCGTCTCTCCCCGGATGGGAAAACGCTCTACGTCTCCGTCCGGGGGGCGGACCTCATCACCGTGTTCCGCCTGGAGGACGGTCTCCCGGCCCTCCTCCAGCACGCCTCCTCCCTGGGCCGGGACCCCTGGGATCTGATGCTCCCTCCGGACGGCCGGTTCCTTCTGGCCTCCGACCGGAAGTCGGACGCGCTGGTCTCCTTCAACCTGGAGCCAGACGGGTCCGTCGGCCCCGAACGCAGCCGGCTGACCATCCCCCAGTGCGTGGGTCTCACGCTGGAGACAATGCAATAAAAATGAATTTGGGCGGCTGCGCGTATGCACAGCCGCCCAAATTTTCTGCCTCTCCCGGCCTTGTTCCCATCCAATCGTTAGATATTTAATTAACATCTTTTCTGTTAAAAAATAAATATATACCAATATTTCGCAACAAAATCATGTCATATGTCAATTTACTTTTCCCTGCTTCCCATTTACACTGTTTTTAACGTTTGTGCAATACAATGGTTCAGACGCATCATGTGAATGGGAGGTACAACCAATGAAACAGCGGAAACATCACCCTGCGTGGCTCATCCTCATCGCCTGCTGCTTCCTTCAGGCGGGGGGTGTGGGCGCCCTCTCCAACTCGGCGGGCATTCTGGTCCCGGCGGTGCTGGGGGATCTGGGCTTCACCCAGGGGAAGTTCATTCTCTACATGACCATCCAGGGGCTGTGCATGGTGGCGGCCCTGCCTCTGGCGGGCAGGCTGCTCCCCAAGGTAAATATCCGTATTCTGGTGAGCGTGGGCATCGTCGTATCGGCGGCGGCCTTCGCCTCCATGGGCAGCTTCCGCGCAGTCTGGCAGTGGTACATCGCCGGCGGCGTGCTGGGCTTCTCCTCCGGGTTCGTGTTCCTGCTGCCCGCCCCGGTGATGATTGGCAACTGGTTTAAGAAAAAATCCGGCCTGGCCATGGGCCTCGCCATGGCCTGCTCCGGTATCGGCGGGGCCGTGATGAACCCTCTGGGCGGCCTCTTCATCAGCCGGTTCGGCTGGCGGGCCACCTACGTCATCATGGCGGCCATCGCCCTGGCGCTGGTGCTCCCCTTCTCTCTCTTCGTCATCCGCTTTAAGCCTGCGGATGTGGGCGCGGCGCCCTACGGAGCGGAGGAGGGGGACGCTCTCCCCGGCGCGGGCGCCCAGGCCCTCTCCGGCGTAAGCGCAAAGACCGCCGTGCGCTCCTTCTCCTTCCTGTGCGTCTTTCTGGTGGCCGGGCTCATCTCCTTCGGCGCCACCTTCCTTCAACTCCTGCCCACCTTCGCCGGAACCGTGGGACTGGCTCCTATCGCCGCCTTTCTCTCCTCCGCGGTGATGATCGGCAATATTGTCGGCAAGCTGGCCCTGGGCTGGCTCAACGACGCCCTGGGCGCGCGCAACTCCACCCTGGTGGGCCTGGGCATCGTGGCAGCCGCCTTCGTTCTTTTCCTGCTGGCGGGCCTGGGCGCGGCGGTGGCCCTGGCGGGCGCATTCCTCTACGGGGTGGTCATGTCCATGGTCTCGGTCTCCATCCCCCTGGTGGTGCGCAGAGCCTTCGGCGCCAGGGACTACAGCCAGATCTTCTCCTATGTCAGCATGGGCACCTCTCTCATCGGCTCCCTGGGCGTATCGGTCATCGCCTTTATGTACGACGCATTCGGCTCCTACTCCCCCAGCTTTGTGATGGGCATCGGTATCTGCGTCCTCTCCGGGGTGCTTCTGGTCGCGGGCCTTGCCAGCGCCGGGAAGCTCCCGGCGGCGGGCGGCGCCTCCGCCAGCCCCGACCCCGCCTAAGAAATATCCGGCCTGCCGCATGACTGCGGCAGGCCGGGGCAGCGCGCTCACATCTCACGCAAAAATTCCAGTACCCGGCTGTTGAAATCCTTTGCCTCCTCGTAAGCCCCGTGTCCCAGGCCGGCGTACATCCACAGGCGGCTGCCGGCGATGCTCCGGGCCAGCTCCCGGGAGGCGTCCGGGCCCACCACCTTGTCGCAGTCCGCCCCGACGACGAACGTGGGGCAGGTTATCCTGTCGAGCTCGCCGTAGGCGTCGTGGCCCAGGCAGGCGTGGGCCTGGATGATAAACCTCTCAAACGACTTCGGCTTTCCCACGCGGGTCAGGATGGGGTAGAGCGCGCGGTATTTCTTCAGATACGCCTGCGAATAGGACCGCTCCGCGGTGTCGATAAAGAGACTTTTGTAGTCGTCCGCCTCCGCCATGCGCAGCCAGCTGCCGACGGCCTCCTCTATCAGAGGATTCTGCCTCGCCAGCGTCACCGCCAGCACCAGCTTTCCCACCGTCTGTGGAGAATCGACGGCGAGGTACTGGGCAATCATCCCGCCCTGGGAGATGCCGATAACGTCCGCCCGTTCAATCCCCAGCAGGTCCATGGCCTCCCTCGTGTCCCTCGCCATATCCCGGGTGGAGCACCCCTCCGCCAGCGCATTTTTCCGGCTGAGCGCATAAACCCGGTAGTCTCCGGCATACTGGCGGAACATCAGGGCAAACGGAACAGCCAGCCCCCTGGCGGTCTTCAGGCCGTCTCCCAGTCCCGGCAGCATGACGAGCGTCTTCTCCCCCGTTCCGAAGGAGACGTACTCCATCTCGGTCTTTCCCAGCACAACCGACCCGTTTTTTGCGTGATACAGCATAAAAGCCCTCCAGGTTTTCCACCGTCACATGCCAATTGGAGCTGTTTTTTCGCTTTTAACCCGACGCGCCGCGGACAATCGGCGTCTCGCGGCATACGGCATTGCTGGCGGTTCCCGCCCAGCGGAGAAGCAAAACGTGCCAAAAAGCGGATACCGATTAATGCTTTGCGGTCATTATACCACAAACGCCGTGCACAGTCCGTGGGATGTCACATTAAAATTTCATTTAAAAAGGCCACGGGACCGCTGTATTACGGTCCCGTGGCTCTTTTTGCAGCCTCTCAGTCTATCCGCAGCTCGGTCTCCCTGTCGAAAAAGAGGAACTTCTCCTGATCCATACGGATGCCGACGGCCTCCCCCGGCCCGCAGCGGAATGCGGCGTCGGCTGCCATTACCAGTCCGGGCAGCCCCTCGGCCTCCAGGTAGACCATGCTCTCCCGCCCGGTGTTCTCCACGCCGGAGACCCTGGCCCGGAGGGCGCCGGGGTCGCTTGCGTCAGCGGGCGTGATGTACTCGGGCCTGATGCCCACGATGCACCGCCGTCCCCGGTGCTCTCCCTCCCAGGTGTTCATGGGGGGCGAGCCGATGAACTTCGCCACAAAGAGGTTGGCCGGCTTCTCGTAGACCGTCCGGGGGGCGTCCACCTGCTGTAAAACCCCGTCCTTCATGACGGCGATGCGGGTGCCCATGGTCATGGCCTCGGTCTGGTCGTGGGTGACGTAGATGGTGGTGGTGCCCAGCCGCCGCTGGAGGTCCACGATCTCCCGGCGCATATCTACCCGCAGCTTGGCGTCCAGGTTGGAGAGGGGTTCGTCCATAAGGAAGAGCCGGGGCTGGCGGACCATGGCCCGGCCCAGGGCCACCCGCTGCCGCTGGCCGCCGGAGAGGGCTCCGGGCCGGCGCTTCAGATACTCGGTGAGGCCCAGGTTGGCCGCCACCTCGGTGACCCGCCGGTGGATGTCCTCCTTCTTCCACCGGCGCATTTTCAGCGGAAAGGCCATGTTGTTGTAGACATTCATTGTGGGGTAGAGCGCGTAGTTCTGGAACACCATGGCGATATCCCGCTCCTTGGGGGGTACCTTATTGATGACCCGCTCACCCATGCGGATGGTACCGCCGTTCACCGTCTCCAGTCCTGCGATCATCCGCAGGAGGGTGGATTTGCCGCAGCCGGAGGGACCGACGAAGATCATGAACTCGCCGTTTTCCACCGTCAGGTCCATGTCCCTCACCGCGTGGGAGTCGGCGGAGTACCACTTGTTCACCTTTTCAATTGTGAGGCCCACGCTGGTCTCGGATACTGCCATGAGAATCGCTCCAATCTCTATCGCGCAGTTATGTCAAAGTATGGGGTCCGGACCGCCTTTGCCGCGCAAAGGCAGGTGGGGGTATCGGAGGTGGGTGCGCGAAGTCAGTCAGTCCTTCATCCCCGAGGCCGAGATCCCCGCCTCCAGATACCGCTGGCCGAAGAGGAAAATCAGCAGTGCGGGCACCAGCATAATCACCGACGCCACCAGACTGACCCCGGCATTGTCCGCCGTGACGGTGGGCAGATACAGGGACAGGGGCCAGAGGGTCTTATCCTGCAAAAAGGTGAGGGGCTGCTCCAGTGCGTTCCAGTACTCCAGAAAGCCCAGCACCACGGCGGAGAGAATGCCGGGGGCCCCCAGGGGGAGTCCGATGTGGAAGAAAATCTGGAGGGGACCCGCCCCGTCCAGGGCCGCCGCCTCGGTGAGGGCGGAGGGGATGGAGGTAAAAAACCGCACCATGAGAAACACGGGGAAGGTACTTACCGCGCCGGGCAGGATGATGGCCCAGACGCTGTTCATCAGGCCCAGATTGTCCAGCACCAGGTAGCTGGACACCATGGTCACCTGGAAGGGCATGAGCATGAGGACGATGTACAGGGAGTAGAGAATCTTTTTCCCCCTGAAGTGGAACCGGGCGAAGGCCCAGGCCGCCGGCGCGCCGATGAGAACCTGCCCGATGACCACCGGGAAGACCTGCCTGCACGAATTCCAGAACATGGCGAAGAACTGGGGCGTGTCCAGCAGCAGCTCAATATAGGGCTTCAGCGTGGGGTACATGGGCAGCAGGGGCCATACCGCCGTACCCTCGGTGTTACCCAGCACGGGGGCCAGGTTCTGGGTCATCTCCTCCGCCCCCATAAGGGAGCCGGAGATCAGCAGCCACAGGGGCACCCACACAAAGAAGGCGATGAAGGCCAGGAGCATACCGATGAGCCATTTGCGCATTTTCACTCGTTCTGCGCCTCCCTTCCCCAGAACCGCTGCAGAAGCATGATGAGCAAAAAGACCACCAGGGCCATCAGCACTGCCCCGGCGCACATCTTATCCACATCCAGGTCTGCAAACCAGTTGTTAAAGAGGTGCTGGAGCATATAGATGCTCGTGTTGGGGTAATTTCCGCCGATGAGGTACGCCTCCCGAAAGACCTTGAAGGAGTTGAGGAGGGAGAGCACCGTGATGGTAAAGAGGGTGGGCATCAGCCCCGGCAGGGTGATGCGGAAAAACCGCTGTAACGCCCCTGCGCCGTCAATCTGGGCGGACTCGTAGAGGGCGGGTGAGATGGCGGTGATGCCCGAGAGCCAGAGAATCATATCGTAGCCCGTGTTTTTCCACAGGTAGCTGAACACCAGCACCGCGAAGGTCAGCTCACTGTCCAGCCAGTCCACCGGGGCGGCGCCCAGCCACCCCAGGAAAATATTGAACAGGCCGTTCTCGTGGAAGACCACCTTCCAAAGCAGAACGATGGAGGCCACGGGGATGGCCATGGGGATGAGGAAGGAGGTCTTGAAGACGCCCCGCTTCTCCCGGAAGGCATTGACCAACAGGGCCAGCAGCAGGGAGAACACCAGCAGCAGCGGAATGCAGACCGCCACGAATTTGGCCGTGTTGCCCGCCGCCAGGCGGAATGCGTCGTTCTGAAAGACCGTCAGGTAGTTCTTGAAGCCCACGAACTGCCCGCTCATGGCGGAGAAGAAGGACCGCCGCACCACGTCGATAAAAGGGAGGAGCACCAGCACCGTCACGGCCAGCAGGCTGGGCAGGACGAAGAGCCAGGGGACGGCCCCCTCGCTCTCATTCTCCTCCCAGGGACGTCTCTCGGACCGCTTCCGGTAAAGCTTCACGGCACTCACTCCTCTCCTCGGTTCTCGGTCTCAGCCGCCGCTCATGCACGCGCAGCGCCCCGTCGGCCGCCAGCCAGATGAGGGGCAGCACCCAGACGCTCCGGGTCAGCTCCACGCCCCCAGCCGCCGAAAAGGCCACGGCCAGCAAAAATGTGGCCACCATCGCCCCCAGGCCCGCCGCCAGGAGGGTCCCGCCCGAATCCACCCGCACCCGCTCGGCAGCCAGAATCACCAGCGCGCAGGCCGCGGCGGTTGTCAGCACACAAGCCAGGAAGGCAGGCCATATTGCAAGGTCCCGGGCCGAGAGCGCGCTGGTGAAGACCGCCCGCAGGCTGGCGGACACCTGTCCGGCCAGCCTGGACCAGAAGTCAAAGTCGGACCAGCGGGTGGGGATGACCTTGTCCGGGAGGTCCCAGGGAAACCCCATGCCCCACAGGGCCAGGGCCCCGAAAGCAATTCCAATTGGTATATACTGCACTAATAATGCCGGACTGTATTTCAATTTCCACCCCCGGCGCAGGACGCGCAGGAGCAGGCCCAGCCCCAGAAGCAGCGCGGGCAGGCAGGAGAGCGCACCCAGGCACCAGCTCAGGAAGGGCAGATCCAGCACCTCGCCGCCGGAGAAGCCGTTCTGGCTCAGCCACGCCCGTGCCTCCGTCTCGCCGCCGCCGTCCGGGAGGCGGAGAAGAAGGTTTCCATAGGTCTGGGCGCTGTCGCCCTCCCCCTGGGTGAGGATGAGGCCGCTGTCACCCTTAAAAACCCCGCGTACGGAATAGGTCCTGCCGTCCAGCTTCAGTCTCTGTCCCACAACGCTGGCGCTCCCCCAGATGCCGGAGGCCACCGCCTCGTCGATGATGCAGCCCGCCGCGTCCTCCCGGCTGGGGTAGCTCCCGAACAGGAGCGTCTCGGGGTAAAACTCCGCCGCATCGCCGTAGCACTCCAAATGGGTGGCGGCGGCGGCGCGTTCACCCGTCTCGTCGGTGACGCTCCTGTCCGCTTTTTCCTGCCATAAGGTGGCGGCGGGCGGGTTTTCCCGCCCGTCCTCCTGGGCCCAGCGCTCCGCCTGGAGGAGCTGGGCGGGGCTCACGCCCGCCCCCTCCCCGGTCCACTGGATGGATACCCCGGCCGAGAAGTCCGCCGCCCGCTGCGCAAAGAAGAGGGCGGCCACCCAGGCCAGCAGCGCCAGGGCGGCCAGCAGCGCCGCCAGCCCCCGGCTTCGTGTCTCTTTCATCAGTTCACCACCAGTTGGAGTTTTTCCAGGACCGCCGCGCAGCGCAGGCCCTTCCGGCGCGCCGCGCCCTGTCTCACTTTCCGGCTGTCACCAGCCGCACCCGGTCGCCCTCGCTGATGGGCTTATTGGCGCTAGTGACCACCTGGTCGTCCCAGCCCAGGGCGCTGGCCTCCACGGCCATGTTCTCGCTGTCCTGGGCCAGCACCTCCACGGGTACCTTCACCACGGTCTGCTCCGTGCCCATGACGGTCTGCTTCTCTCTGAGGACCAGCACGAATTTGCCGTCCGCGTCGGAGCGGAGGGCTCCCAGGGGCAGGCAGGTGTTATAGGTCTCGCTCCGCTTGGAGATCTCCAGCTTGGCGGAGCCGCCGGTGGGCCAGGCGCCGTCGCCCAGAACCGCCGTGACCTTCACCATCCCCTTGTCGTCGGCCATGCCGATGGAGGTGATGCGCACTCCCCGGACATTCTGGCTCTTGCCGTCCTTGGTGAAGGAGAGGGTGCCCTCGTCCCCCACGGCCAGGGTCTCCGCCTCCTTCTGGGGAATGCTGCCCTCGAACTGAAAGCCCTGGTCGCTGCGGGAGAGGACGGCGGCCTTGGCCCCGTCCTGGGTGGTGCCGGTCTCCTCCAGGATGCTCAGCACCGTGCCGTCGATGGGGGCGGCCAGCCGTCCGCCCGCCTCTGCCACAGCCTTCAGCTCGTCCAGCTTCTTCTGGCTCTCCCGCCGCTGGCTGACGTAGCCCAGGCGTTCAATCTCCGCCTGCGCCCTGGTGTTCTGGTTGGTGAGGCGCTCGTTCTCCGCCTGGCGCCGGGCGTTCTCCAGTCCCCGCTGGGCGGACTCCACGCCCCGCTGGGCGCTCTCGATAGTCCGCTGGGCGGCGAGGAGCTGGTCCTCCGTAGAGGTCCCCGCGTCCTCAGCACTCCGCTGGGCGCTCTGGAGGGCCCGCTGAGCGGACTCCAATGCGTTTTGAGCGGACACCACGGCGGGCTCCTCGCTCATGTCCGTCTTCTCCTTGGCCTCGGCCAGCTTGGTTTCGGCCTCGGCCGCCTCTCTCTCCGCCTTTTGAATCTTCTCCGCCCACTTCTCCTGGACGGATTTCAAGTTCTCCTTGGCCCGCTTGAGGGACTTATAAATGGTGCTGCCGGCGTCCGCCAGGGAGTTCATGCCGGCCTCGGCCTGGTCCTGTCCGGACTGGGCCTGAAGCAGGGCGCTCCGGGCGGCGGCGATGGCCGCGGTGTCGTCCGGGGAGTTGGCCAGAAGCTCGTCCAGCTCGGCCTGGGCCTGCTTCACCGCCTCCACGGCGCGGTTGTAGGTGTTCACCGCCGCGAAGTAGGAGCTGTCGTTGCTGGACTGCTGGTCCTGGGCGGAGTCCACCGCCTGCTGGGCGGAGTCCTCGGCGTCCTGGGCGGACTCCTTTGTGGTCTCCAGGGCCTCCTTGGCAGCGTCCGCCTTCTCCTGGGCGGCCTTTACCAGCTCCTCCTTGGCCTTGACCTTGGACTTCTCCAGGGCGGCGGCAGCCTCGTCGCAGTCGGCCTGGGCCTGCCGGAGGTCCTCCTGAATCCGCTCCTCGGCGGTGCCCCGGCCCTCCTTCAGGCGCTCATAGTCCTCCTGGGCGTTTTTCAGGTTGACCTGGGCGGTGTCCAGCGCATCCTGGGCGCTGAGGATAGCGTCGGTGCTGGCGCCGGAATTGCCCCCGGCCGCATTGGCAATTTTCAGGTCCAGCAGGCCGATGTCGTTCTCCAGCTTCTCAATGGCGCTCTGGAGCGCCTCCAAATCCAGCTCCAGCAGGGTGTCCCCCGCCTTTACCTGCTGGCCCTTGGCGGCGGCAATCCGGGTGACGCGGATGCCTGCGGGCAGGGTAATCTCCAGATCGCCCTGGGCCTCGATGACGCCGCCGGCAGTGATGCGCTGGGTCAGGACGCCGCTCTTGGCAGCCTGGGTCTCCACCCGGGCAACGGTCACACCGTCCGCCGCCCGGGAGAGGAGGGTGAGGACCAGCATGAGGACGAAAAAGGCAGCCAGCGCCTTGGCCGCCGTCCGCTGTACGGCGTGCTTCATGCGGGGCGCGGGGCGCTCGCCCGAGGCGAGCTGCAGCCGCTCCTGCTCCGCGCGGGTCCTCGCGCGCTCCATGAGGTCGAATGCCATGCTTCATCACTCCGAATCGTTTCGTTAGGCATATCATACAGGCTCAATCTCTAAACCATCTGGAAAGCGGCTTTGAGGTTGTGAACGTTTTGTAAAGCAGGGAATGCGAGGGCGGATTGCCGCGCCGTTTTTCGGAATGGCGCGCAACGACAACAGGGTATGTTAGCCGCCGGTGCCGCCCGCAACCGCTGTCCTTGCAAGCCAGCGCGTACGCGCTGGCTTGGCAATCCGCTTTCCCCGTCCTCTTTCCATGCAGAGGGGCGTCCCGGCTGAGCCGGGACGCCCCTCTGCATCTATATTTACTCCGCCAGATAGAGCCGGGTCTTCTCCACCACCTTGGCCGCGGCCTGGTTGGGGGTGGTCTTGCCCGCGGCCAGCTCCATGGCCTGGGCGTTCACCGCCTCCTCCACCACCCGGTCCGTCAGGATGGGGGTCTTGAGGCTCTTGCACAGCTCCAGGAAGCCCATTTCGGACTTGGCGCCGCTCTGGCTGAACTCCGGCTTATCCAGGGTGATGTCCACCATCGTCTCGCCGCTGTCCATCACCTCTTTCACCATCTGTTCCAGGGACTGCTGGTTGACAGGGAAGCCGTCGTAGAGGTATTTGTCCTGGACCGTCCGCGAGAGGAGCAGCTCCAGGAAGGAGGCGGCCAGCTCCTGCTGCTTGCCGGAAGCCACGATCCCAACGCCGCCCACTGGGGTGTAGCGGTCGCCGCCGAAGAGGGCCTTCAGCTCATAGCCCGGTCTGCCGCTCAGATTGGAGATGATGCTGCTCAGACTGAATTTGCCGCCAAGCTCCTGTATGTGCATCCGGGCCTTGCCCTGGCCCAGCATCATGGCGCCGGAGTCCAGCGCTTCGAAGCCTCCGCTGCCGCCTGTGGAGATCGCAATGGTGATCATCGCAGAGCTGTCTATCTGGGGCGTGTAGGCCTTCACGGCCTTGTCGATGCGCTCCGCCAGCTCAAAGTACCGGGCCAGAGCCGCCTCGTCCAGCGCGCCATCCCGGAAGAACTCGTCCGTGCAGGATTCGTAGTAGCGCATGAGCATGCCGGGCATATCCTCCGCCCACAGGTCGCTGGGCCCCCAGAGGAGAGGTGTCCCGCCGCCAGCGTCGTCTTCCAGCGCTTTTGCCAGGGCCTCCAGGCCGTCCAGACCCGCCAAATCCGCGCCGTTGCCCATCATGACGGGCACGCTGAAGCGGGAGGGCACGCCGTAAATCTTGCCGCCGCGCTCATAGGCGCTCATCAGGTTGCTCATCAGCCCGTCTCCGCTGAGCTTCTCCACGAGGGCGCTCAAATCAGCCAGCACGCCCTTCTCAATGTAGGAGTCCACCGGAAGGCCGTCCAGCAGGAGGATATCGGGGCCCTTGCCGCCCAGAATCTCGGTGTTGAGGGCGCGGATTACATCCTCCACCGTGGCTGCGGAGTCGTCGCCCAGGGCCACGCGGAAGTTCACCCGCACGTTGGGGTTGCGGCGCTGGAACTCACCGATGGTCTGGCGGACGGTGGGATTGTCGTTCAGCGCGAAGATAGTCAGCTCGGTGTCCGGGGTGGTGGGGGTGTTTTCATCGTAATAGTAGCGGACCAGCTGGTAGCCCTGGTCCCCGGTGGACAGGACGGCGTGGAAGCCGTCGCCCCCGTCGGAGGCCAGCCCGGCGATGGTGGTGTTGGGCATCACGAGGCTTGTGATGCTGCCGTCCACCAGCCGCTCCCAGATGGTGCCCCCCTCGGCCTGGCGGTAGATGCCGGTGGAATCGGCCAGGTAGATGCCCTTGTCGTCCATGCCAAGGGTGAGGCGGAAGTCCTTGCTCTCATAAGTATAGGCGCCGCTCTGCTTGGCGGTCTCCATATCATAGGTCACCATACCCTTGCCCTCGGTGTCGCCCATCAGCAGGGTGCTGCCCAGGAGCGCCACGCCGCTTTCGTAGGCGGTGCCAAAGAATTCCGTTTTCTTGACGCCGTCGGCGTCGTAGCGGTATACGCCGTCGCTGCCGAACAGGAGCAGGAATCCGTCGTCCAGGGCGACGACGCCGTTGACATAGAGCTGGCTCTCCCCCTCCCCGCTGAAGACAACGCCGCCGGAACTGCCGTTGGGCGCGGTCAGGACGTCGTCCGGCTCTCCGCTGGGCGCAGGGGTGGCCTCGGGCGGCGTATCGGCGGTCCCTCCCCCGGCCGTGTCGCCCCCCGTGATGTCAGCGGCGCCGGCATCGCTTCTGCCAAGGCTCACGCTGCCGCTGCTGCCGTCAACGCCGCCAATCGTCATGCCGCCGAACCCGCCGGCCGTCAGTTCGGGCACCTCCAGCTCCTCCGGCGCACCGCCGTCCACGCTGCGGGCCAGTCTGGATTTATAGCCGGCGTCGTAGTAGAGAAAGTAGACCGTTCCGTTCCCGCTCTCGGAAATGGTATCCAGCATGCCGTTCCCGGCCGTCAGGTATTCGCTCAGCCAGGTCAGCTCGCTCTTCTGGATCTCCCCGCCGCCGGCGGGGAGGACGTAGCGGTAGTAGGGCGCCCGGTCGCCGTCCTTTTCCTGGCCGTAGAAGATGATATCGCCGCCGCTTCTGTGGAAATTGAAAACCCTCGTCAGGTTTGGCAGGGTCTCCCCCTGCTCCTCTACATAGCGGCCCATTGGGGTATTCCCCTTGCCCCCGCCGCTGTTATCGCTGCTGCATCCGGCCAGCAGTCCGGCCAGAAGACACACGGATAATGCCGCGCTCAGAATTCTTTTCATGCCAATGCTCCTTCCGATTTGGTACGTTCAGCATAACAGCCTTATCTGTAAATAACCTTTAAGTTTTCTTAGATAAAAAAACAATGATTCTGTTGAGGCACAGCAGGGCAATCAGAAATTTTCGATTCGGTCATTGCCTTGCAGGGCTCCGCGCAGAGGAGGGTGAGAAGCAGCGCAAGGGCCTGCGGATACGTTCTCGGGAGTGATGTATCCGCGGCGTACACCCAGACAAATTCAGGACCCTGTCCTTCAACAGCCTTTAAGAATTTTTAGAGATTGGGGCAAGGATATAGATTTTTTAGAGGAATGGCTGGTATACTGAACTCACCAAACTGCATTGGAGGCACACCGCCATGCGTATTTTAATGGTAGAAGACGACGTGGACCTCTGCTCCGCCGTCGATATTCATTTGAAGAAGGAGGGCCATATCGTGGACTTTGCCCACGCCGGGGACGACGGGCTCCACTTCGCCCTCCAGAACGCCTATGACCTCATTCTGCTGGACCGGATGCTGCCCGGGCTGGATGGGGTCGGCGTGGTGGCCCGGCTGCGGAAAGAGGGGCTCACCACCCCCGTCCTGATGATCACCGCCCTGGACGGCATATCCGACCGCGTGGACGGCCTGGACGCCGGGGCCGACGACTACCTGGCCAAGCCCTTCGCCACCGAGGAGCTGCTGGCCCGCATCCGCGCCCTCTCCCGCCGCCCCGTCCAGTGGGAGAGCACCCGGCGCCTTACGGTGGGGGACCTGGAGCTGGACACCGAGCTCTGCGCCCTCCGGGGCCCCGGCTCCGCCTGCTCCCTCTCCAAGCGGGAGGGCCAGCTTCTGGAGCTCTTCCTCCGCAACTCCAGCCAGACCATGACCCGTGAGCTGCTGCTGGCCCGGGTCTGGGGGCCGGACGCCCCCGTGGAGGACGGCAATCTGGATAACTACATCCACTTTCTCCGCCGCCGACTGGCCGCCGCAGGCAGCGCGGTCAAAATTGTCACCGCCCGGGGCGTGGGGTACCGGTTGGAGGTTCCCCCTTGCTGAAGCGGGGCGGAAAGCCCGATCCCCTCCGGGGCCTGCGCGTCCGGCTGACCCTGCTCTCCGCCGCCCTCACGGGGGCGGTGCTGGTGGCTATGGCACTGGTGGCCCTCTCCATCTCCGAGGGGCAGCTGCGCCGCAGCGGAGAGTCCGCCTTCCAGAGCAATATTAACACCGTCGTCACCAAGCTCCAGACAGACCGCATCCTCTCCGTCACCTGGCTGGCCCAGACCGAGGCGGCGGACCGCCTGATTATCTCCATCTCCGACGCAGGGCGGCCCCTCCAGTATACCGGCTCCTGGACGCCCGCCACCAGCCGGGCCGCCCTCATACAGCGGGTCCAGACCGAGGCCCTCGCCCTGGGCGTGGACGCCGGCCGTCCGCCTCTCTCGGTCATTGAGACCACCGGCACCGCCCCCTTCTCCGTGGCGGGGGACAGCGGGGAGCGCTACTTGGCCGCCGTGGTCCTGGTTCCCGCCCATGACAGCTGGCTCAGCCTCACCCTCCTGCGGGATATGTCGGCGGCGGACCGGCAGATTATTCTGCTGCGTCTCTCTTTTATCGCCCTGGTGGCCCTGGGCGTGGCCGTCCTGGTGGCCCTCTGCTGGGTCTTTGCCGGCCGGGCCATCCGGCCCATCGCCGAAAACCAGCGGCGGCAGGCCGAGTTCATCGCCGCCGCCTCCCATGAGCTTCGCTCTCCCCTGGCCGTCATCCGCACCAGCGCCTCCGCCCTGGGTGTGGACCCCGCCCAGACCGACCGGCTCCGGGGCAGTATCGACCGGGAGTGCGCCCGTATGGCCCGGCTGGTGGACGATCTCCTCTCCCTGGCCGGTCTCGACTCGGGCACCTGGTCGGTCCGGCACGAGACCGTGGACACGGACACCCTGCTCCTGGAGACCGCCGACGGCTTCTACGGCGTGGCCCGTCAGAAGGGCCAATCCCTGTCCCTGGAGGTCCCCGATGACCCTCTCCCGCCCATCGTGGGGGACCCCCAGCGCCTGCGGCAGGTCCTCACCGTCCTCCTGGACAACGCCTTCTCCTACACCCCTGCCGGCGGCTCGGTCACCCTCTCCGGCGCGGCCGATGGGCCCTGGGTCTGTCTCCGGGTGTCCGATACCGGCCCCGGCATTCCGGCGCAGCACCTGCCCCATGTCTTTGAGCGGTTTTACCGGGCGGACGCCGCCCGGGGCGACAAGAACCACTTTGGCCTGGGCCTGTCCATCGCCCATGAGCTGGCCGCCCTCCACGGCGGAGAGCTGACGGTGGAGCGCACCTCCCCCGCGGGGACCACCTTTCTTCTCCGTCTGCCGAAATAGGTAAAAAAGAACGGATTTCCACGCCGCCGCATACGTCGGCGTGGAAATCCGTTCTTTTTTCATTACTTCCCAAAAAGGCCCATCAGCGCCCCGCCGAATTTGTTCCAGTAACCCATGAGGAAGATAAACACCACAAGTATGGGCAGTGCAATGCGGAAATAGGGGTAGAGCTTTCGGGGGAACGACAGGCCCTTGCCCTGGTCGGCCTCGTTCAGGAAATTCTCCCAGCCCCAGCCCTTCCTGGACACGCAGAAGAGCAGGTACACCAGGCTGCCCAGGGGCAGGAGGTTGTCGGAGAGGATGAAGTCCTCCAGATCCAGCACCACCGTCCCGGCCCCCAGGGGCTGGAAGCCGCTGAGGACGTTGAAGCCCAGCAGGCAAGGCAGGCTGAGCAGGAAAATCGCCACCAGATTCACCAGAACGGACTTTTTGTGGCTCCAGCCCCACTTGTCCTTGGGGAAGGTGATGATGTTCTGGAAAACGGCGATGACGGTGCTGAGCGCCGCAAAGGACATGAACACGAAGAAGAGCGCGCCCCAAAGCCGCCCGCCGGGCATGGCGTTAAAGACGTTTGGCAGGGTGAGGAAGATGAGGGATGTGCCGGAGTCGGGGGTCACGCCGAAAGCGAAAGCGGAGGGGAAGATGACCAGGCCCACCACAAAAGCCACGAAGGTGTCCAGAATACCCACGTTGACGGCCTCGCCCATCAGGCGGTGCTCCTTGCCGATGTAGCTGCCGAAGATAGCCATGGCGCCGATGCCCAGGGAGAGGGTAAAGAAGGCCTGTCCCATGGCGGCGAAGATGGCCTCGCCCAGGATGAAATTGCCTGCGGCGTCGTACATAAGGTTGTGGAAGTTGGGCATGAGATAGAACTTGAGGCCCTCGCCCGCGCCGGGCAGGGTGACGGAGCGGACCACCAGCACCAGCAGGATGGCCAGCAGCAGCACCATCATCACCTTGGTGATCTTCTCAACGCCCTTCTGGAGGCCCAGGGAGCAGACGCCCATGCCGATGAGCACCACCAAAATCATGAATACCAGCATCAGTCCGGGGTTGGAGAGCATGCCGTTGAACTGCTCGCCCACCCCGGCGGCGTCCAGGCCCACAAAGTCGCCCTTGGCCATCTTGATGCAGTAGAGGATCATCCAGCCGGCCACGGTGGTGTAGAACATCATGAGCATATAGTTGCCCGCCATGCCGAACCAGCTGTACCAGTGCCATTTGGCGCCCTTGGGCTCCAGCTCGTGGAAGCTGGTTGCCACGCTGCGGCGGCTGGCGCGGCCCACCGAGAACTCCATCGCCATAATGGGCAGGCCCAGAATCACCAGGAATACCAGATAAATGAGCACGAAGGCCGCGCCGCCGTATTTTCCGACGATGTACGGGAACCGCCAGACGTTCCCCAGCCCGATGGCGCACCCCGCCGATATGAGCACAAAGCCCAGGCGGGACGCAAATGTCTCTCTCTCCTTCACGGAAGATTCCTCCTTGGATATTTATGCAGATTCACACAGTTTATTAATGATAAACTTTTTGCTGTGGGTTGTCAACTCCGAAGCGCGAGGATAGGCGCATAGGGGAGATAAGACGGCACGAAGACAAGAAACAGGTGCGGCGTCCCACGCAAGCCGCGCGGCATTCTTGGCGGAGTGCCGGCTTATCGACCCGGCCATGCGCCCAATCCGAGCGTGACAGAAAAGCGCGAGGATAGGCGCATAGGGGAGATAAGACCGGAGTGAGAGGCGGAGCCCAAGACGGCAGGCCGCCTGCCGACGTTCTCCCCCGCCCTGCCGGCACATCCCAATTGACTTTATCCCCTCCATCCACTAAAATGGTACAGAATTTGTTTTGAACGGCGGTGACAGTATTTGACCTTTCTCTCCCCCCAGTTCTTCTGCTTCTTCCCCGTGACGGCCCTGGTCTATTTCCTGCTGCCCCGCCGGGTCAGGAATATTTGGCTTCTGCTGGCGAGCTGGTTTTTCTACCTCTGCGCCAAGCCGGCCTACCTCGCCCTTCTCCTCCTGGCGGTGGTCTCCACCTGGGTCTGCGGGCTTCTGCTGGAAAAACAGAAGCCCAGCGCCCGCAGGGGGGCGCTGATTTCCTGTCTGCTGCTCCTTTTCGCGCTGCTCTTTGTCTTTAAATACCTAAACTTCACCCTGGCTCTGGCCGGCCGGGCCCTGAACGCCATCGGCTTTGATTTCGCCTCCCCCGCCCTGGACCTCATTCTCCCCGTGGGCATCTCCTTTTACCTGTTCCAGGCTGCGGGCTACGTTGTGGACGTCCACCGGGGCAAAATTGCGGCCGAGCGGAGCTTTGTGACCTATGCCCTCTTCGTCTCCTTCTTCCCGCAGTTGGTCTCCGGTCCCATCAACCGGGCCGGGGACCTCCTCCCCCAGTTTCGGGAGGAGCACCCATTCGACTACGACAACCTCAGGGTGGGCCTGGTCCGCTTCCTCTGGGGCGCTTTCAAGAAGACGGTCCTGGCCGACCGGCTGGCCGTGCTGGTGGGCGCGGTATTCGCCGCCCCCGGCGACTATGGCGCGCTTCAACTCATAGGCGCCGCAGCGGCCTTCTCCATCCAGCTCTACTGTGACTTCTCCGGCTACTCCGACATGGCGGTGGGCGCGGCCCGGGTGATGGGCTTCCGGCTGATGGAGAATTTCCGCACGCCCTTCTTCTCCCGCTCTATCGCGGAGTTCTGGCGCAGGTGGCACATCTCTCTGTCCTCCTGGTTCCGGGATTACCTCTATATCCCGCTGGGCGGCTCCCGGAGGGGGACGGCCCGAAAGTGGCTTAATATACTCATCGTCTTCGCCGTCAGCGGCCTGTGGCACGGCGCGGCCCTCACCTTCATCGTCTGGGGCCTTTTGAACGGCCTCTATCAAGTCGTCGGCGGCGTCACCGCGCCCCTGCGCGGCAGGGTCCGCCATGCCCTGGGCCTGCGGGACGACGGCAGGGTGACGAGCCTGCTCCAAATTGCCGTCACCTTCGCGCTCTTCTCCCTCTCCATGGTCTTCTTCAAGGCCGGCTCTCTCGCCAACGCGCTGGAGGTCCTCTCCGGCATGGTCCACGGTCCCCTCTGGGCCTTCCGGAGTATGGGGCTGGACCGCCTGGAGCTACTGGCCGCTCTGTTCGGGCTGCTGGTCCTCCTCCTGGTGGACCTCCGGTCCCTGAAGCGCAGTATGGAGGCCGACTATCTGGCGGTCGGGCGCCCCGTCCGCTGGCTTATCCTCCTGCTGCTCCTGTTCTCCATCGTCATTTTCGGCAGCTACGGCGCGGGCTATGACGCCCAGGCCTTTATCTACGGCTTCAGCTTCTAGCTTCCGCGGCACATACCGCTCCCCATCCCCTGAAAGGAGGGCGCACATGAAAAAACGAAAAGAGCTGCTCTTTGCCGCCGCCCTCCTGCTGACGACGGCTCTGCTTCTGAACTTCGCCTCCGACGTGCTCCGCCCTGTCCGTCTGGACTACGGCAGCACCTGGAGCGCTTTCCGCGCCGAGCCGCGGGACAGCCTGGACGTCCTCTACTTAGGCAGCTCCTACGCCTATTGCGACATCAACCCCTCCCTGATCTACGCCCAGACCGGGCTCACCGGCTTCGTTCTGGCGGGCTCGGAGCAGCCCCTCTCCATTACCTACTGGTATTTAAGGGAGGCTCTGCGCACCCAGTCCCCCCGGGCGGTTCTGATTGAGGGCACCTCCCTATTCTTTGATACCTACCAGAATTACACGCAGATCAACGTGGGCTATATGCCCTTCTCCCTGAACAAGCTGGGCGCAATCTTCACCGCCTCCGAGCCGGAGCTGCGCCCCGGCCTCCTCTTTGACCTCTATTTCTACCACACCCGCTGGAAGGAGGTCGGGCTCAGCGACATACAGCGGGCCCTTACCCCCGCCCAGCCCGACCATTACAAGGGCTATACCGCCATTGACCAGGTGCAGGAGGGCGTGGGCATTGCCCCCTATGTGGGGGACCGGAAGGTGGACCCGCAGGTCTACGCCGAAAACCTGGAGTGGCTGGATAAAATCCTCGCCCTCTGTGAGGAGAACGGCATCCAGCCCATCGTGGCCTTCCACCCCACCTATACCCGCTGTACTAGGGAGACTTACGCGCGCATTGAGGCGGAGGTGCGGGCCCTGGACCCGGACGCGCTGTTTTATAACTGGAGCGAAGAGTTTGAGTCCATTGGCCTCACCCCCACCACCGACCTCTACGACGGCGGCCACCTGAACCAGGACGGCGCGGCCGTGTTCTCCCCCTGGCTGGGGGACCTTCTGGTGGAGGAGGCCGGCCTCACGCCCCGGCCCCAGTCCGAAAACAACGCCGCCGCCTGGACCGAGTCCGCCGCCCGGTGGCGGGAGTTCCTCGCCGGTTAAGTATGCAGAATTAGCGTGAGGCGCCCTTTTTTACGTGTATGCGTCTGCTCCTGCGGCCACGCGTGTAAATTCTATGACCGCGGTGTGAAGCACCTCATCGCCGTTTTTTATAAGTTCTTTGGCAGTCGCCAATAATCGATACCCTCCGCAGAGAAAGCCTCGCAGAGTTCCACCGTCCGCAGGCGGCGGGATCATGTTGAAATCCGTCATTTCTGGGGACATGCGCCTGAGAAATGACACTTCTCATGGCGGATGGGTCGACTTGTTCCCAAGAAATCGAACCCCAGCCGTCATGCAGTCTTCTGTCAAAGAAGCCCCGAGGGGCTTCTTTAACAAGCTAGTAAAAATAGTAAATATTCGGCGGCAATAAAATCTTTTTTCCAGTCGGAAAAGCCTATAAAATCAGCATTTCTGCTATGCGAGAAGCCGCCCTGCAAAGGGTAAAATGGTGCCCAAGCGAACAAACGGAGTTATAAGCAGTAGCATGAAGGAATGATGAGCTGTTTGACATTCCCATGTACTCACACTAAATGAAAAAGCTAGTTATGGGTTTGTACGCATTAGGCGGATAAGGCGAACTAAATACTTTAGAGCTTTGTCAACTATTTTCAATAATATAAATGGCATTGTAAGGAGGCAGGACATGTCCAAATTAGAATTTAGTGTAACACCTTGGTCAGACGGCAGCATGGAAAGATACCAATGGCTGGATATATGTCTGCAAGACCAATCATCTACCACGAAAGAATTTCATCCTGCATGGCAAGCATACAGATATTTGTTGTGCGGCAAAATGTACGCTTACATAGGCATTGATGACCGCAATGGACGACCTATCATCACCTTGAAGTTAGAGCCCATGTTTAGTGATTTGTTGCGTCGGGAGTACGAAGATGTCATACCCGGCTATTATATGAGCAAGCTACATTGGAGCACTGTATATTTGGATGGTAATGTGCCACGAGGCGTAATTACAGATATGGTATCTTCTTCTTATAAGTTGGTGCGCTCCTCGTTAAGTCAAAAGCAACAGCGAGAGTTGGCAGAATAAAAACGCTAGTTTTAGTACGCCTTATTGGTATAATACGTACTTCCCTTTTAACCGTTCTTAATAGTGGCAAGCAGGGCAAAGTGGTACACACTTTGCGATTTTCCCGATTTTCGCTTTGGCGAAACTCGGGAAAATCCGCTTGTTGGGGGCCTCCCCCAATCCCCCGGCAAGGGCCGCTTGCGCTGCTTTGCTAACGCTCCACAAGTGGATCGGCTACGAACCCTTGCGGGCACTGAATACGGGAGAGCCTTGACCGGCTGGAAAGAAGTATGCTCACAGCGTCCGGCAAAACGCGCAGACGCCCCGCTAGGGGAAATGAAAAAGGCCGCCGCTGGCGGCTCTTTTCCGGGGTTTGGGTTCCAGTACCCAACAAGCGTTTTGTGTGAGTGCATATACTCCTGCCCTGCTTGCCACGATTGTTTTCGGTGGGACCCCGATTCCCCCCGCACATGAAAATGGCCCCTGCATGAGACGGGGCTAAGTCTCACGCCGGGGCGGGTGTGCGGAACGATAGAAGGCCGTTTTCAGGGGGTTAGGATAAAAAATACAGGCCCCTCGGCTTGGCGTCCGCAGAGGCCCGTTCTATCAGGGATTTGGAGGCCCTATTATTCCGCTTTCGCAAACCGCTCTTTACCCCGCGCCGTCCTTCCGCAGATAGACAACAGCTATCATATGCAAGACTGTGACGGAGGTATTTTCCCATTTTGCAGCAGATACAATCCCGCCCAACCGTACAAAAATTGGTTGCAAGAACTTTTAACAAGAAACAGGGCTGATATGCGCAAACCCGCATGAAATCAGGGTTTCCGCATGATGGTATAAAGTCCTATGTGGCCTTTTGAGCCGCTTTTTTGCTATTCAGGCAATAAAAAATACCCGTGCCGCATCGCGGCACGGGCATTTTTTATGTAACCCACCTGGGACACACTCACAGCCAGTCGTTGATGACGTCGCGCAGGGTCGTGGGCGTTACAAAGTTCCGGGTCAGCAGTTCCATCAGCTCGTCGATTCTGGACGCGCTGGTGGTAATATTCGGCACGCATATGCTCTCCCCTCCGTCAGGCCCGGCGATGCGCACACCATAGCTCTCGCAGGCAAAGCCGCCGCTCACCTCCATCTGGTCCACCACGACAAAATAGTCAAACCGATGTCCTGCGCCCTCTTCGTCTTCCTCCTGACAGGATTCAACAAGCAATTCCCTCATCTTGCGATCTCCTCCTTCATTTTTTCAGGCATGTCACATTATATTGTACTTTCCAGGAAATGTATAGTGTTTTCGTAACCCTCTATTCGACCCCTTTTTCAGCGTTATGTAACCAAGCAGGCATATATGTAAACCTCCGGCGCATTGGTAATATATTTTTTGTCATACTCTGTAAATTCAAGTCGAACGATTACCGAATAAATTGGAAGAACTTTCGTCTTGTCCTCACCTTTTTTCCCTGATATTATGTAGGAAATGAGTAGAAACGAGGATATTTATGACTTTTCTGCGTTGGCTCTCCCAAATGCGGGATCTGCCCTGGTACATACTCACCCGCTGTGCCATCCTCGCCTGCGTCATGCTGGGCTCCACCCTGCTGGCCCTTGTATGGGCCATTGCCTCGGGAGCGGCCGCCCCGCTGCTCTGGAGGTACGCACACGATACCATCGCCCTTGCCCCGGTGGTCCTCCTGTCCGGACTCTTCGCATCCGCCTTCCTGGAGCAGATTCTCGACCGCCGATGAGCGAGCCAATAAGGCCCCCTCTCAGCGAGAGGGGGCCTTATTGGCTACAGCAGCTCAAAGCGGTTTTTCTCAAAGCTTAAAATCCCCTCCCTGCGCAGCTTTCCCAGCTCGGCGGACATGGCGCTGCGTTCCACGGCCAGGTAGTCGGCCAGCTCCTGGCGGCTGAAGGGGATGGAAAAGCGGCTGCTCCCAGTCCGCTCCGCCTGCTCCGAGAGGTAGGAGAGGAGCTTCGCCCTTGTGGTCCGGCCCGAGATATGCTCCAGCTTCCGGCTCAGGCTGTAGGCCCGGCGGGCCACCACCCCCAGCAGATTCCGGATGAGCCGGGCGTGGAAGGGGCAGGCGTTGGTGCAGGTCGTGAGCACCCGCTCCACGTCCAGCAGGAGCACCTTCCCCGCCTCCCCCGCCGCCACATCGATGTGGAGGGGCCTGCCCGGCTCGCAGGCGTAGACCTCTCCGAAAATCTCCCCCGGCCCCGCCTGGGCCAGCAGGCTGCGGTTGCCCCAGAAGTCCACCTTCTCCAGGCAGACTAACCCCTCCAGCACCAGACCCATGACCCGCAGCGGTTCCCCTGTCCGGAAGAGGGTCTCCCCCTTCCCAAAGGGCCGCTCCACCGCTGAGAGACAGCGGAGAACGTCCTCAATCTCCCTGTCGGTGAGCCCCTGCATCAGGGTTGTGGCGCGCAGCAGCGATAAATACGCTCTCATAAATGGTCCCCTTTGTTGGAAATACAACATACATCTCTTCCCTATTATAGTACCATAGCCTTAGAACATACAAGCCAGCTTACTGAGGAGGAACTTTTATGGTACGTAAAATCATTCACATCGACGAGGAAAAATGCAACGGCTGCGGCGCCTGCGCCGCAGCCTGTCACGAAGGGGCCATCGGCATGGTCGGCGGCAAGGCCAGGCTCCTGCGGGACGACTACTGCGACGGCCTGGGTGACTGCCTGCCCGCCTGCCCCACCGGGGCTATCACCTTTATGGAGCGGGAGGCCGCCGCGTATGACGAGGCCGCCGTCAAGGCCAACATGGCCGCGGCCATGAACCGCCAGGGTGACACCCTCCCCTGCGGCTGCCCCGGCTCCCAGAGCAAGTCCATCCACCGCCGTCCACAGCCCGTCTTACGCCCCATGGACGCTCCGGTGAGCCGGCTCTCCCAGTGGCCGGTCCAAATCAAGCTGGCCCCTGTGAACGCCCCCTACTTTGACGGCGCGAAGCTGCTGGTGGCCGCCGACTGCACCGCCTTCGCCTACGGCAATTTCCACAACGACTTCATTGCCGGGCACGTCACCCTGGTTGGCTGTCCAAAGTTGGACGCGGTAGACTACAGCGAGAAGCTCACCGAAATTCTCCGCCGTAACGAAATTCAGAGCGTCACCGTGGTCCGCATGGAGGTCCCCTGCTGCGGTGGTATCGAGCAGGCGGTAAAGACCGCTCTCCAGAGGAGCGGCAAATTCATTCCCTGGCAGGTGGTCGTCATCAGCACCGACGGCGGCCGCATCTCCTGATCCCCGGAGTACCTCGTCTCATCCCCCCGAGGGTCCCGTATGCGGATGCGCCACCGAAATGCAACAGGGCTTCTCCCGGCGCGCGGATGAGGCGAAAGCGAAGCGGTCGGAGTGACATCCGCCGCCCCAATGGGCGAATGTCAAACGGCGAAGCTTAATATGCCTGTGTTCCCCGCAGCGCTCAACGGCCGACGCCGGCGCGATGCTTTCCTATCCTGCGGTACAGAATGGACTTAAGGACAAAAGGCGGCCCCCAGGAATTTGATTTCCCGGGGGCCGCCTTTTGCCTCAGCCTTCATGGGACGTGCGAACAGATTGATCCGGCCTTTTCATGTTTCATTGCCCGCCGCTCTCTCCGCCACGCTGAACCCGTTGCGCCCCTGTTCCTTGGCGGTATAAAGCGCCCGGTCTGCCAGGGCGTAGATCTCCTCGTACCCGTCGCCCTGTCCCGCCAGCACCGCGCCGATGCTGATGGTCAGGTGCATTCCGTCCTCCGGGCTGAGGCCCCGCAGCCGCCTGCACAGGTCCCCGCACTTGTCCGCCAGGGACCTCTCGTCCTTGACCGCCCGCATATAGACGGCAAACTCGTCCCCGCCGGGGCGTCCCACGATGTCCTCCGCCCGGAAGCTGCCGCGCAGCAGCCCGGCCACCTGCCCCAGGGCCTCGTCGCCCCGCATATGTCCGTAGGTGTCGTTGATGGCCTTGAAGTGGTCCACATCAATGAGGAGCAGCCCGCCGTGCTCCCCCGCCGCCAGCCCGGCCAGGTCCTCACAGACCAGGCGCCGGAAGGTCCCGGCGTTGTAGAGGTTGGTGAGGCTGTCCATCTGCGCCCGCTCCAGAAGCGCCTCCTTCTCCCGCATCTCCTCGTCGATGATATTGATCTTGCCAAGGGTATAGGCGGGGGCGTCGCCGTCGAAAACGGTCTCCAGTGCAAAGCGCAGCCAGTGGTCCCGCCCGTCGACACAGTTGAAAAAGGCCTCGCGGGTCCCGCTCTCTCCCGAGGCGACGATGGCGCGGAACCTGGCCCGCCGCTCCTCCCCCTCCGGGGTTTCCGTTTCCGCGTTCAGGTCCGACTCAATGAGCTCAGGCCCGTCTCCGCCGTCCTTGGGCGGGCTGGATACCACCATAATACCCGTCCGGTAATCATACTCGAAGAAGTACTCGTTGACCAGTGCGTAGACCCTGAAATGCTTCTCCAGCTCCAGGGCGTTTTTCCGGTTCATCTTGGCCCGCTGCCAGAGGAAGAAGACCAGTACCGCGATGATAATCCCAGCCACCGACCCCACCGTCAGCACCACGCCCAGCGGGTTTTGCCGGATGAGATCCGCCAGGGTGGCGGGCTGCCTGCGCAGCAGGTTCTGGTTGACGATGCCCTGCATATCCGCCTCGGGAATGGTGAGCACCGCCTTGTTGAGGATGGAGAGCAGCTCCCGGCTGCCCGGCTTTACCACGCCGAAGCTGACGCTCCGGTCCTGCTCGCCCAGGGGGATCATTTTCAGACTCCAGTACTCCGGGGAGTTGATATAGTATTGGGCCGTATAGGTGTCCACATAGGTGAAGTCCGCCTCCCCGTCCAGCACGGCGCGGATACATTCGCTGGTGGTGGCATAGCGCAGGATCTCCTCCGCCTCCCAGCCCTTCCCATCCCACTCGGCGAAGGTGGTCTGGGCCAGACGGCGGCCCTGGCCGGCCGCTCCGCCGTCCTTCTCCCCGGTGATGACTACATACTGGGCGGAGAGATAGGGCCTGGTCATGGAGAGGCCCCGCTGCCGGGCCAAGTCGTAGTCGTAGGGCATGGAGGCCACCAGGTCAATCCCTCCCGAACCGGCCAGATTCGACAGTTCCTCCGGTGTGCCGCAGGCCACCAGCTCGAAGCGCAGGCCGGTCTGCTCCGCCACATAATCCAGTAGGTCCACCGACACGCCCCGCAGCGCTCCGTCCTCCCTGTATTGGTAGGGGGGCTGCTCGGTCAGAATGCCCACACGCAGCGCTCCAACCGACTCCACATAGGCCCGCTCCGCCTGGGAGAGGGTCAGCTTCTCCTCGGCGGGGCCGAAGTACTTTTCCAGAAGACGGGTGGTAAAATAGGGGTCGGTCTGTTCAATGCTCATAATGGCGGCGTTGAGTTCCTCCATGAGGCCGCCGTCCGTCCCCTTTGTAGTGATGAAGTAAAAGGGCTTGGAGTTGAAGCGGGCTACGGTCCGCACCCCCTCCAGATAGTTCATGCTGCTGTTGAGCAGCATATCCGCCCGTCCCTCCTCCAGTGCCCGGAGCTGCTCCACGTCGCTGTCGCAGTAGACGTACTCTGGAGTGGACATGTTGATGGCGAAGTAGTCCTCCAGCGCCTGGATGCTGCGGCTGGCGCCGCTGACGACCGCCACGCGGAAGGTCTGGGGGATCTGGGCATTGATCACCACGTCTTCGGAGTTGTCCAGCGAGGTCTGGAGGACCGTCTCCCCCACGCCATAGCTGTGGCTTGCATAGTCGTAGATCTCACCCATCTGTTCGGTGTAAAGCATACTGCCCAGCAGGTCGATCTCGCCCCTGGAGAGCATCTCCATCAGGGTGGTCAGGCTCTCGTCCAGGTCGCCGGGCACCTGGACGAACTCGTAGTCCCAGCCCGTGTACTGGGCCACCTCCTCCAGATATTCATAGGTGTAGCCCGTGTATTCACCGTCCTCGTCCACATAGGTGATGCCCTTCTGAACGGGATAGCCCACCCGAACCGTCCGCCCGCTCTTGGGCAGCCCCTGGCTGCCGGCCCCCAGGGCCGCACCGCCGGTACAGGCCACCAGCAGCAGCACCGCCAGCAGCAGCACCGCGACCCGTCTGATTCTCTCCACGCGCTCACCCGCTTCCCACCCGGGCTGTCAAGCAGTCCGTTTATTAGTACAAATTTTGGCCGCATTTTGCCATCAAGCGCTTAATTATCACTATTATACCGTCTCTCTCTCCCACGGGCAAGGAAAAAAGACGTTTTCTCCTCTCTTTTAGCGCCGTTTACTCTTCATAGATCTCCCGGCTGCCCTGAATCGCCTCATTTACATAGGCCGCCGCCCACTCCAGCGCCCCCTCCAGGTCCCGCTCCACGATGCGGCGGAAGAGCTGATAGCTGTGCTGGTAGATGGTCTGCACGCCGTAGCGGCGCATATACCGCTGCCAGAGGGGGATGATCACAGGCTTGGAGGAGTAGTAGATGAGGGGTGCAAAGGTGTTGCCGCTGAGGACGCACAGCTCATGGTAGTACCCGAAGGCGGCCTCAGCCGCGCTGTCGGCGGCAGCGCAGCCGTGGAGCCGCTCCAGCAGCCCCCAAAGCCGGTCGGTGTCCTGGTCGGTCACCCTGGGGATGAGGCTCTTGAGGGAAAAGGTGTCGATGAGGAGTTTGAACTCCAGGATGGAGCGTATCTCGTCCCTGCGCAGCGTTCCGCCGTTGTAGTTCATGATGGCGGCCATGGTCTCCATAGTGCCCTTCCTGCGGTAGTCGGCCACGAAAATGCCCACCCTGGGCCGGATCTCCAGGAACCCCTTCCCCGCCAGCACGGCAACCCCGCCGTTGACCACCGCCCGGCTCACCCCCATCTGTTCGGCCAGTTCCCGCTCGGTGGGGAGCTGGGAACCAATCTCCAGCGCCCCGGAGAGGATGCGGTTTTCAATCTCCCGGATAAAAAGCTCCTTCAGGCTGGGCGCCTGCAGCTTCTGAAACTCCATATGGCACGCTCCTTCTCTCTGGTATCTGGTATGACCAACATAATGCTATCATGAAATCCCTCAATTTACAAGCTAGTTCCTTGTGCCGAACGGAGAAAATCGTTAAATGAATCACAATAACGTTGCCGCCCCTCCCTTCACCTGATAAACTGAGCATGGAATCTTTCGTTTCAGGAACTGTTTCGACTTAAAGAGAGGTGGATACCATGGCTGAATTTCGCGTCCTGGAGATCAAACAGAGCGTCTTTGAGAGCAACGACCGGGAGGCCGACCTGCTCCGGGTGCGCCTGCGCGCCGAGAAGACCTTCCTGCTCAACCTGATGTCCTCCCCCGGCTCGGGGAAGACCACCACGCTGAAGCGGACCATTGCCGCGCTGAAGGACGAATTCCGCATCGGCGTGATGGAGGCGGACATCGACTCCAGCGTGGACGCCGAGGCCATCTCGGGCACGGGGGCCAGGGTCATCCAGCTCCATACCGGCGGCATGTGCCACCTGGACGCTGGCATGACCAGGCAGGGTCTGGACGGCCTGGGGACCGACAATCTGGATCTGGCTATCCTGGAGAACGTGGGCAATCTGGTCTGTCCGGCGGAATTTGACACCGGCGCCGCCCGCAACGCCATGATTCTCTCCGTCCCGGAGGGGGACGACAAGCCCCTCAAGTACCCGCTGATGTTCTCCATCTGTCATGCGGTGATCATCAACAAGATGGACACCCTGAGCGTCTTCGACTTCGACCTGGAGGCCGCCAAGGAGCGTATCCGGCGGCTCAACCCCGATGTGGAGATCTTCCCCATCTCGGCCAGGACCGGCGAGGGCATGGAGCCCTGGTTTGCCTGGCTGGCCGGGCAGGTCCGGGAGTGGAACGCCTAAGCCCGGCAGGCTGAGTCCGCTCCGTCCGGAGCGACTGGGTGGCATCATGCGGAAGCATCGCTCCCCCGCCCCCGTCTCCCCCGAGAAATGATAAAAAAGGAGAGGATGAAATGTCCCACCGCCTGAACAAGCGCGATGAGAAAATTCTGGCCCTGGCCAACCACATCGGCCGGAAGAAGCCGGGCAGCAAGGACGCCTACGACTTCGAGGCCCCCGAGTACCTGATATTGGAGCCGGTGGTCACCCACGAGATGGCCGACGTCTGCATGACCATGAAGATCCGCGAGCACCTGACCGCCGAGGAGGTTGCGCCCCGCTGCGGCAGGAGTGTGGAGGAGACCCACCGCATCCTGCTGGAGCTGGCCGACGCGGGCGTGTGCTTCGTCAACGTGGTGAACGGCAAGGACACCTTTTTCTACGATACCTGGGTGCCCGGCATCATGGAGATGATGGTCAACCACCCCACCAACCCCCGCAAATACCCCCAGATCGCCGAGGCCTTCGAGGCCTACGGCCGCGTCCGGGGCGCGGGCACGGCGGGCATGAGCCCGGTGGGCGTGGGCCTGATGCGTGTCATCCCCATCGAGCAGGCCATCTCCGCCGAGACCCGGAGGGCCTCCTACGAGGAGCTCTCCAAATATATCGAGGAGAATACCATCTTCTCAGTCTCCAACTGCTCCTGCCGCACCGCCCGGGAGATCATGGGCGAGGGCTGCGGGCACCTGAAGGAGGACATGTGCATCCAGATGGGCCACGCGGCGGAGTACTACATCCGCACGGGCCGGGGCCGCCAGGTGGAGAAGGCGGAGGTCTACGAGATCCTCCGCCGGGCCGAGGAGAACGGCCTCATGCACGAGATCCCCAACCTGGACGGCTCGGGCAAGACCCACGCCATCTGCAACTGCTGCGGCTGCGGCTGCTTCTCCATGCGCACCGCCGAGATGTTCATCAACGCCGACATGGTCCGCTCCAACTACGTCTCCAGGGTGGATAAGGACAAGTGCGTGGCCTGCGGCCAGTGCGTGGAGAACTGCCCGGTGAACGCCCTCCAATTGGGGCAGAAGGTCTGCTCGTCGAAGCCCGTGGTGGAGAAGATTGTCCGCAAAGAGACCCCCCGGGACACCAAGTGGACCAGCGACCACTGGAACGTGGACTACCGCATCAACCGCAAAAACGTGGTGGACACGGGCACGGCCCCCTGCAAGACCGAGTGCCCCGCCCACATCGGCATCCAGGGCTATATCAAGCTGGCCGCCCAGGGCAAGTATACCGACGCGCTGGAGCTCATCAAGAAGGAGAACCCCTTCCCCGCCGTCTGCGGGCGCATCTGCAACCGCCGCTGCGAGCAGGCCTGCACCAGGGGCGACGTGGATGAGCCCCTCGCCATCGACGAGATTAAAAAGTTCATCGCCGACCAGGACATGGACCCCTCCCGCCGCTTCATCCCGAAAAAGCGGCACAATTACTCCGACAAGAAGATCGCCGTGGTGGGCGCCGGCCCCGCCGGCCTCTCCTGCGCCTACTATCTGGCGCTTGACGGCTATACCGTCACCGTCTTCGAGAAGCAGCAGGCCCTGGGCGGCATGCTCACTCTGGGCATCCCCGCCTTCCGGCTGGAGAAGGACGTGGTCAATGCCGAAATTGACGTACTCAGGGAGCTGGGCGTAGAGTTTAAAACCGGCGTGGAGGTTGGGAGGGACGTGACCCTGGCCCAGCTCCGGGAGCAGGGCTACCGGGCCTTCTACCTGGCCGTGGGCGCTCAGGCGGGCCGCGCGCTTAATATCGAGGGGGAGAACGCCCAGGGAGTCCTCTCTGGCGTGGAGTTTGTCCGGGATATCAACCTGGGGCGCGACGTGAAGCTCTCCGGCAGGGTCATCGTCATCGGCGGGGGCAACGTGGCCGTGGACGTGGCCCGCTCCGCCGTCCGGGTGGGGTCGGAGACCGTCTCCATGTACTGCCTGGAGAGCCGGGCCGAGATGCCCGCGTCCGCCGACGAGGTGGAGGAGGCCGGCGAGGAGGGGATCTCCGTACAAAACGGCTGGGGGCCCAAGCGCATCCTCACCGAGAACGGTAAGGTCACCGCCGTGGAGTTCAAGCGCTGCGTCTCGGTCTTTGACGAGAACCGCCGCTTCTCCCCCAAGTACGATGAAAACGATGTGATTGTGTTTCCCGCCGACTATGTGCTCCTCTCCATCGGCCAGGCCGTCGACTGGGGCCGCCTGCTGGAGGGCTCCGGGGTGGAGTTGAACCCCAACCGCACCATTAAGGCCGATCCCTTTACTTACCAGACCGCCGAGAGCGATATCTTCGCCGGCGGCGACGCCTTTACCGGGCCCAAGTTTGCCATCGACGCCATCGCCGCGGGCAAGCAGGGGGCCATCTCCATCCACCGCTTCGTCCAGCCGGGCCAGAGCCTGATATATGGCCGGGACCGCCGGGAGTACAAGGCGCTGGACAAGGAGCACCTGGAGCTGGACAGCTACGACCGCATGCCCCGGGAGCAGGTCCGCCGCAGCTCCGACGCCCGGAAGAGCTTCCGGGACGACCGCCTCACCTTTACCGAGGAGCAGGTGCGCCGGGAGACCGAGCGCTGTCTGGGCTGCGGCGCCACCGTGGTGGATGAATTCCTCTGTGTGGGCTGCGGCCAGTGCACCACCAAATGCAAGTTTGACGCCATTACTCTGGAGCGCAAGTACGACGGCGAGGGCGTCTCCCTGGAGGACATGAAGAAGGCCCTGGTGCCCCACGTCATCAAGCGCACCGGCAAAATGACACTCAAGAAGATCAAGACCGCCTTCTCCAGGGACTGACGCCCCTCCCCGTTCTCCGCAGGGCGTGGTAATCCGCATCCGCCGTATCCGTGTCAATCCCTCCGCGTCCTCCGTCCCACCCCAACCGACAGGCAGGTGATCATTTGCACGAACTTGGCATCATCATTGAGGTCGTCCAGACCGTGGAGCGCATCGCACGGGAGCAGAATCTGACCCAAATTCAGCGTCTGACCCTCCAGATTGGAGAGCTCTCCTCGGTCATCCCCTATTTTGTGGAGCAGTGCTACCCTGCCGCGGTGGACGGCACCATGCTGGAGCAGACCGAGCTTGAGATTGAGGTCCTCCCCGGCAACGGGCTGTGTAAATCCTGCGGTAAGGTCTTCAATCTCCGGGAGCATGAGCGCACCTGCCCCAGGTGCGGGGCGAGATCCTGGGAGCTCCTGGGCGGAAAGGAGTTCAACATCAAGGAGATTCTGGCCTGCTGACCCGCGCCCCGTCCCAATCTGTGTGACAATCTGTGTGTGACGATACTGTAAAGGAGCGTTTCAAATGCTGTTTCAAGTGTATGGAGAAAACGCGCTGTTCCAGTGGCTGGGCCTGATCCTGGTCTTCGGCTGCCTGATACTGGTGAACGAGCTGACGCGGAGGAGCAAGGCGGGCGGCATTGTCTTCCTGTTCGCCATCCCCGCCGTCCTCACGGTCTACTTCATCGCCATCTATGTGGGGGCCGCCTCCGGCGCGGAATGGGCCCTCAATAACCCAACCTATATCTATATGAACAGCTGGTTCCACTACGCCAAGCTCTATGCCGCCCTGGCCGGGTGCATCGGCTTCATGCTCATCCGCTACCAGTGGGGCGTCGGCAAAAAGAAGTGGTTCCTCTACTTCCCCTGGTTCATCCTGGCGGGCAACATCCTCATCGCCGTGGTCAGCGACCTGGAGTCCGCGCTCAACGGCTTCAACAGCTGGTGGCTCTCCTCCGAGGGCGTGATGCTCTACGGCGGCTGGCACAACATCTTCAACGCCCTGGCGGGCATCCTCAACATCGTGGGCATCACCGGCTGGCTGGGCATCAAGGTCTCCAAGGACAGGCGGGATATGCTCTGGCCCGACATGGTCCTCATCTACATCATCGCCTACGACATCTGGAACTTCGCCTACACCTATAACTGCCTGCCCACCCACGCCTGGTACTGCGGCGTGGCCCTGCTGCTGGCCCCCACCGTGGCGGCCCTCTTCTGGAATAAGGGCGCTTGGCTGGCCAACCGGGCCCACACCCTGGCCATCTGGTGCATGTTCGCCCAGGTCTTCCCCATGTTCCAGGACTACAGCGTCTTCTCCGTGAAGAGCGTCCAGTACGCCGACAACTTCCTGCCCATAACGGTTATCAGCGCCCTGGCCCTCATCGCCAACGTGGTCCTCGTCGTGGTGGTCTTCCGCCGCGCCAGACAGCAGAAGAAGAACCCCTATATGAACGATGTGTTTACCAATACCGCCGACTACAAAAAGGCCATGTCCCGCGCGGACCAGACCATCCTCGTCCGCAAATAATCAAGCTATTATGAGGGGCCGCCCGGTGGGCGGCCCCTCCTGTCCGTCTTCTCCCTGCGCGGCGCACCGCCTTCCCTCTCCGGGCAGCGTGCTCACGCACGAACCGCAGCAGCTCAAGAGCAAAAAACTTTTCCGCCATTGACAAGCCCACCCATGCTATTATAATGGGATGAGACATTGCGCGGCGCATCGGCCGCTTCAGGAGGCGCAGTATGGCAACCATTAAGCAAATCGCCGAGCTGGCGGGGGTGTCCCGCGGGACGGTGGACCGTGTGCTCAATAACCGCCCCGGCGTAAAGCCGGACACCGCGGAGCTAATCCGTAAAATCGCCGCAGAGGTCAACTACCGCCCCGACCTGGCGGGCAAAATCCTGGCCGCCAGGAAGAAAAATCTGCGTCTGGGCTTTCTGACCCTGGAGGGAGACGAGTTCACCTTCTTCCACGACGTGACCCAGGCCGCCCGGAAAAAGGCCGTGGAGCTGCAAAACCTGGGGGTGGAGATCCGCTTCTACCTGGTACGGGAGTTCACCCGCTCCGGCCTGGAGGCCCTGGCCGCCCAAGTGGAGGGCGACCAGTTGGACGGCATGGCCATGGTCCCCATGATGACCCCGGCCATCATCTCCCTCATGCACACGCTGGAGGCGCGGGGCACTCCCATCATCTTCTTCAATATCGACGAGCCCTCGGTCAAGCGCCTGTGCTATGTGGGCTGCGACTACGTCCGGGCGGGCCGGGTGGCCGCCGGGCTGGCCGCCCTCACCACCGGGGGCCGGGGCACGGTGGGCCTGCTCACCCTCCACGACTCGGATAACTACAGCTACCAGGAGCGCGCCCTGGGCTTCACCCGGGAGCTCTCTGAGCGCTACCCGGCCATGACGCTTTTAAACGGCGGCGCGCCCACCATCTTTCAGCACGGGGACTATTCCGCCGTCCACACCCTCTTCCGGGAACACCCTGAGCTGGACGCCATCTACATCGTCAACCTGGGCGATTTCTCCGTCTGCCGGGAGGCCCGGATCGCCGCGGGCGAGCGTCCCCTCTCCATCATCACCAACGACCTGGTCGCCGCTCAGCGGGAGATGCTCCAAAGCGGTGTGATCTCCGCCACCCTGGGCCAACAGCCGGAGGTCCAGGGCGCCCTGCCCCTCCAGCTTCTCTACCAGGCCCTGGCCTTCGGGGAGGCCCCCGGCGCGGACAAGCTCTATACCGATCTGAATATCTATATCAGCCAGAACATCTGACCCCCGGCAGGCCGTCGCACCGGGGCGGGGGGCCCCCAGCCCCCGCCCCGGTTTTTTCGCCCAAAGTGCGCCCCCCATCCTTATGCACAAAGGCTAAAATATTACCCGCGCCTCTTTCCCCGTTGACATTCCTTTCCGCTGCTCTTATGATAGTAGTCAAGGTTGTGCACGAGCACTTTTTTATTCCGGATTATTGTGCACGAGCACGCTTCCAATTTAATCCCAGACAGGCCGCAACGATGAGAAAAGGAGATGCGCCCATGAAATACGCAGACCTGATTGCCGGCATGACGCTGGAGGAGAAATGCTCCCTGCTGAGCGGCGAGGGCAACTTTACGTCCAAACCCCTCCCCCGCCTCGGGATCCCCGGGATGTTCCTGGCCGACGGACCTCACGGCCTGCGCAAGCAGGCGGGCGCGGCGGACCACCTGGGGCTGAACGCCAGCCTCCCCGCCACCTGCTTCCCTACGGCGGCCGCCATGGCCAACTCATGGGACACAGCACTGGGGGAGGAGCTGGGAAGGCTACTGGGGGAGGAGGCGGCGGCCCAGGGCGTCAATATCCTGCTGGGCCCAGGCTTGAATATGAAGCGCTCCCCTCTCTGCGGGCGGAACTTTGAGTACTTCTCGGAGGACCCCTATCTGGCGGGCAAGCTGGCGGCGGCGTATATCCGGGGCATTCAGTCCAGAGGCATCTCCGCCTGCCCCAAGCACTTCGCGGCCAACAACCAGGAGACCCTGCGCATGTCCACCGACAGTGTGGTGGATGAGCGCACCCTGCGGGAAATCTACCTCACCGGGTTTGAAATCGCCGTGCGGGAGGGCAGGCCCCGCTCCATCATGTCCTCCTACAATCTGATTAACGGCGTCTATGCAAATGAGGACCAGAAGCTCCTGCGGGACATCCTGGTGGACGAGTGGGGCTTCGACGGTTTTGTGGTCACCGACTGGGGCGGCAGCAACGACCACGTGGCGGGCGTAAAGGCGGGCTCCGCCCTGGAGATGCCGGCCCCCGGCCCCACCAGCGACCTGGACCTGGTGAACGCCGTCCGCTCCGGCGCACTGGACGAGGCGGCCGTGGACGCCCGGGTCGACGAGCTGCTGGGCGTCATCTTCGCCACCCGGATTCCCGGGGACGCGCCCGGGAGCTTCGATACCGAGGCCCACCACGCCTTCGGGTCCAAGGTGGCGGAGAGCACCATCGTTCTGCTGAAGAACGAGGACAATCTTCTGCCCCTCAAGGCGGGCGCCCGGGTGGCCGTCATCGGCGACTTTGCCCGGACGCCCCGCTATCAGGGCGCGGGCTCCAGCGTGGTGAACCCCACCAGGCTGGACAACGCCCTGGACTGTCTGAAGGCCAGTACCCTGGACGTGACCGGCTTCGCCCAGGGCTTCCGGCGGGACGGCGGAGAGGACGCGCCTCTGCTGGAAGAGGCCGCGGCGCTGGCCGGGAAGGCCGATGCGGTCCTCCTCTACCTGGGCCTGGCCGAGGTGACCGAGGTGGAGGGCATGGACCGGCCCCGGATGATTCTGGCCCCCAACCAGGTGGCGGTGCTGGAGGCGGTGCGCGGGGCGAACCCCAACGTGGTGGTCATTCTCTCCGGCGGCGCGCCCATTGAAATGCCCTGGCTGGACTGCTGCAAGGCCCTGGTCCACGGATATCTGGGCGGCCAGGCGGGCGCGGGAGCTATGGTAAAGGTACTCACGGGAGAGGTGAACCCCTCCGGCCGACTGGCCGAGAGCTACCCCATGGCCGACGCCGACACCCCGGCATACAGGCACTTCCCGGGCGCGGAGCGCACCGTGGAGTACCGCGAAGGGCCCTTCATCGGCTACCGCTACTACTGCACCGCCAACGTCCCCGTCCGCTTCCCCTTCGGCTTCGGCCTGAGCTATACAACCTTTGAATACTCCGCCTTATCCGTCAATGAAAGGGAGACCACCCTCACCGTGACCAACACCGGCAGCCGCGCCGGGGCCGAAGTGATACAGGTCTACATTGGGATGGAAAACAGCGCCGTCTTCCGCCCCGCTCTGGAGCTGAAGGGTTTTACCAAGGTGTTTCTGGAGCCAAGCGAGTCCAAAACCGTGAGCATCCCGCTGGATGACAAGGCATTCCGTTATTTTAACGTCAAAACCGGAAAATTTGAGGTGGAAGGCGGCATTTACGAGGTAAAGGCGGGCTCCTCCTGCGAGAATATCCGCCTGAGCGCGAAAATTGAAATCAGCGGCGCCTGCGCAGAGGGTATCTACGACATAACGGCCCTCTCCAGCTATTATTCCGGCAAGGTGAACGATGTGGGCGACCGGGAATTTCAGACGCTGCTGGGCCGCCCCATCCCTCCGGCCAAGTGGGACCGCAGCGCCCCCCTGGGCCGCAACGACACCGTCTCCCAGCTCTGCTACGCCAGGAGCGCCCCGGCCCGGCTGGTCTACCGCATCATCGACGGTAAACGGCGCAGGGCAGAGGCCGCGGGCAAGCCTGATTTGAATATTTTGTCCATCTACAACATGCCCTTCCGGGGCATCGCCAAGCTCATGGGGCCCATGGTGGATATGGAGATGGTGGACGCCATTCTCTTTCTGGCCAACGGTCATTTATTCGGCGGACTGGGCCGCCTCTTCGGCGCCTGGCGGCGAAAGGGGAAGCTGGAGAAGGAGATGCGCGGAACGCTCCAAGGCACAGGCAGATGACGGAAACCTCCGCAGAGCAAGCCTTGCAGTGTTCCGTCGTCCGCAGACGACGGAATAAAATGAAACACCGCCATTTCTGGGGGCATGAGCCTCAGAAATGACACTTTTTATGACGTATGGGGCGAATTTTTTCCAAGAGATCAAACCCTATCCGTCGTGCAGCCTTCTGTCAAAGGGGCGGACGGTCGTCGCCCTTTTTTTGACACCCTGGCGCTTTTGTCAGTTGTGCGGGGCAGCTTTTCCCAGTACAATGGAGAGGGAAAGGGGGCTTCGTCATGTATCTGCTGATGCTGGTATTGTTTCTATTGTGCGCACTGGTTCACCTCTGGGCAAGCGCGGCCCGGCGCGTCACGCTGCGCAGAATAACCAAACCCCTGCTGATGCCTCTGCTGCTGGCATTTTATATTCTCTCCGCCGCCCGGCCTGAACCTCTGGCGGCGGCGGCCCTTCTCTGCGGCTTCGTAGGGGACGTGGCCCTGGTCATGCCCGGTGCGGAGGAGAAGCGGGAGAAGCCCCATCCTCTCCTGATGGCGGGGCTGGGGGCCTTTGCGCTGGGGCACCTGTGCTATATCGCGGTCTTCATCCGCGGAGTGACCCGCTGGCCCTCGGTCTGGACCATGGTGCTGGCGGCGGCGGCGCTCTGCCTGCTGTTTATCAAAATCTTTTTAGAGCTGCGCCCCCATATGGGCGCGCTGATGCCCACGGGCACCGCTTACCTTGTGGTGCTGCTGACCATGGCCTTCTTCGCGGGGATGTCGGGTGTGGCCGGGGGTGCGCCCCTGCGTGGTATGGGCGGGCTCTTCTTCATCCTGTCGGACTACATTCTGGCCCGGTCCATCCTGCTGGGCGAGCGGCGCTGCACCCACCTGGCGGTGATGTCCACCTACCTGACCGCCCAGACTCTGCTGGTGCTAAGCCTCCTCTGACCCTTGCAGTTCGGTGGGTTTTGTCGTATAATGCGGGTAGCTTTTTCATCCATTACGAGAGACAGAGGAGGATTCTATGAGCGGCTACAAAATTGTTACCGACGCCACCGTCGACCTCACCCCGGCGTGGGCTGAGCGTATCGGCGTGGATATCATCCCCATGGAGTGCCAGTTGGACGGCGCGCCCTATTCCTTCGGTCCCGGCGGGAATATCAGCGGCGAGGAGTTCTTCGCCGGGATGCGCCAGGGCAAGACCGGCTCCACCTCCCAGATAAATCCCACCGTCTATGAGAGCCACTTCGAGCGGTTCCTGTCCCAGGGGCTGGACGTGGTGTACCTCTGCTTCTCCTCCGGGCTCTCGGGCACCATCCAGGCCGCCCGCATCTGCATGGAGGAGCTGCGCGAGAAGTACCCCGACCGGAAAATCGCCTGCATCGACACCCTGTCCGCCTCCAACGGAGAGGGCTTTCTGGTAAACGAGGCCGCCGCCCAGCAGGCTGCCGGGCTGGACTTCGACGCACTGGTGGCGTGGGTGGAGGAGAACAAGCTGAAGGTGGCCCACTGGTTTACCGTGGAGGATCTGCACCACCTCCACCGGGGCGGTCGGGTAAGCGCCGCCACCGCCATCATGGGCTCCGCTCTGCAGATTAAGCCCGTCATGCACTGCGACAACGAGGGCCATCTCACCAACACCGCCAAGGCACGGGGTCGGAAGAAGTCCCTGCTGGCCCTCGTTGACCGCATGGATGCCTCCTGGACCCCTGAGAAGGGCAAGCGTGCCTTTATCTGCCACGGCGACTGCATGGAGGACGCCAAGTTCATGGAAGCCGCTATTCTGGAGCGCCACAGCGACGCGGAAATTACCATCTTCCACATGGGACCCATCATCGGCGCCCACTGCGGACCCGGCGTTATCGCGCTGTTTTTCTGGGGCAGCGAGCGGTAATCTCACAGGCGGCGCGGAGACTGCCCCCGGCAGAAGCAAGACGCGGCACACCGGGCAGCTGCCCTGGCGTGTGTCCCCGTCAGCCGTCCCGGAAGTATCGGTTATCTCATTTAATGAGAAAAAGAGCGCGCCAAAGCGCGCTCTTTTTCTGCCGTTTTGCCTCACAAGACAGGCCGCAGCCGGGCCTACTCCCCGGCGACGCAGTTCTTCCCCCGCGCCTTGGCACGGTAGAGGGCGGCGTCCGCCCGCTCCACCAGGGCGGCGAAGGTCCCCTCTCCGGTCGGAATCTCGGCGGCCACGCCCACACTCAGGGTAATCGGCACACCGTCGGGGGCGCGCAAATTCTCCTGGCGAATGCGCTCCAGCAGCTCCTCCCCGGCGCGCACCCCCTCCGCCCCCGTGCTGCCGGGCAGGGAAAAGATGAACTCCTCTCCGCCGTAACGGGCCACGAAGACGCCCTGCTCCTCGGCAAACCGGTTGAGCACCCTGCCCAGCTCCATGAGGCAGCGGTCCCCCGCGGGATGGCCGAAGCGGTCGTTAAACTGCTTGAAATCGTCGATATCCAGCATTACCACCGCCACGCTCATGCCGCCCTTCTGGCAGCGCCGGTAGCCGCGGACCATATTGTCCTCCATTGCCCGCCGGTTTAAGAGTCCGGTGAGGGGGTCGGTCCGGCTGATATGCTCCAGCTCCAGGCGGATTTCCCCGTCCCGCAGGCGCAGGTCATTCACCCAGTAGAGAAAGAAGAAACCCAGCAGCCAGGTGGTCACCGCTCCGGACACGTCGTAGGCCAGGGCATCCGGCGTTTTGATGCGGAGCGCCAGCGCCAAGTATAGGCCGGTCTCCGCCGTCAGGGTGAGGGCAATCTGCCACAGGGGCATGGTGAAGAGCACGCTCACCAGCATATAGGCCAGCGGAAAAAAGATGGAGGGCCGGTCCGGGTACGGGAAGAGGCAGATGCAGATGGCAAAGCCCAGGACGGCGACCACCATCAGGATGCTCAAGCCCTGAACCACTGGATAGGACGGCTCGCTCCGCCTGCCGTACCAGAAAAAAAAGAAGACCATCGGCAGATTGATACCGGCAAAGAGCAGATAGTACCAGTTGAGGTCCGCGCTGTGAAAAATGGCCCCGGCTGCCGCGCCGTAGAGCACCAGGAAGAGCTCAAAGGCAAATGAAACCCGGCGGAGCATCGTCAGGTTGGAGCGGGCTACCTCTCTCCTGAGCTGGGAGAAGTACCGCCTGCCCCGCTGGTGGAATGCTTTGATTTTTTCCAAGAGCTCTCCCTCCTCACGTCTGCCGCAAATCTGTGCACCGTATACCGCATCCCCGCGCAGGCTCCCCCTCCGGGCCGGAGACGGGCGCGCCAGTCATCAATATCACCGCTGCTCTGCGGTCATTATACCATAAAGGTCCATGGAAACAAAGGACATAAGAGGCCCCCGGCGCTCCTGTTGAATGCCGGGGGCCTCCTTTTTGATTGTAATTACCGCAGGGCCGCGTCACAGAAGGCGCAGCAGTCCACATCGCCGTTCTTCTTGACCAGCGGGGGAAGATAGTGGTCGGTCTGGGTGATGCAGTTGGGATTGGAGCACACGGGCCGGGTGCCAATCTCCACCGCGTCGGGCTTCATGCGGGACTGGTTGGCGAGGTCGGTGAGGAGGGCCATCCGGGCGAACATGCCGTAACGGGCCTGCTCAAAGTAGACGGCGCGGGGGTCGTCATCCACGTCGATGGAGATCTCGTCCACACGGGGCAGGGGGTGCATCACCAGCAGCTCCTTCCTGGCCCGCTCCAGCTTGCTCTTGGTGAGCACGTAAATTCCCTTATTTCGCTCGTACTCCAGGGGGTCCACGAAGCGCTCCTTCTGGATGCGGGTCATGTAGAGCACGTCCAGCTGGGGCATGACGGTCTCCAGGCCGGTGACCTCCACAAACCACATCCCGTTCTGCTTCATAAAGGCCCGCATATACTCCGGAACCGCCAGCTCACGGGGGGAGACGAGATAGAACTTGATGCCCTTGAATTTCGCCATGGCCTTGATGAGGGAGTGGACGGTGCGGCCGTTCTTCAAGTCGCCGCACAGGCCCACCGAGAGGCCGTCCACCCCGCCCCGCAGGCGGGTGATGGTGGTCAGGTCCGCAGTGGTCTGGGTGGGATGCATATGGCCGCCGTCCCCGGCGTTGATGACGGGCACGTCGGAATAGAGGCTGGCCGCCTTGGCCGCACCCTCACGGGGGTTGCGCATGACCACCACGTCGGCGTATCCGGAGACCATCTTGATGGTGTCCTTCAGCGTCTCGCCCTTGGCGGTGGAGGTGGATTTGGGGTCGGCGAAGCCGAAGACCGTGCCGCCCACCCGAAGCATGGCGGATTGAAAGGAGAAATTGGTGCGGGTGGAGGGCTCATAGAAAAGGCTCGCCATCACCCGGCCCCGGCAGGCGTCCATAAAATCGGCGGGGTGGTCAATTATCTCGCTGCACCTGGTGTACAGCGCGTCCCACTCCGCCCGAGGCAAATCACCGAAATCTATCAAATGCCGCATATGCCCATCTTCCCCCATTTTATTTTTCGGATTATCATACCATATTCCCCGCGGTTCGGCAAGATGCGCTTATGCAAATTTCCCCCGTCATATTGTCAAAAACTTCAGCACATGATTTTTCCGCTCCCGTCCATGCTAATGCCATATATCAAATTGCATGGAAAGGAACGGCGGCATGGCGGAATGGTTCTGGTATTTTGTATGTTACAGCCTGATTGGCTTCGTGCTGGAGGTCCTGTTTGCCCGGGTGATCCGCAATCCAAAAAAAGACCGGAAATGTCTCTATTTTCTCCCCCTCTGTCCGGTCTACGGCTTCGGGGCCGTCCTCATCCTGCTGCTGCCGCCCGCCGTCCGACAAAATCCATGGCTCCTCTTCCCCTGCGCGGCCCTGACCGCCACTGCAGCGGAGTACCTGCTGGGGCTCTTCTATGAGCGGGTGGCCAAGGTGCAATTCTGGGACTACTCCCATCTGCCCCTGAACGTGGGCGGAAAGGTATGCCTGCTCTTTACCGCCATGTGGGGCGCCCTGGCCATGGGCCTTGTCTACTGGGTTCACCCCTGGGTGGCGCTGCTGGTATCCAGGATTCCCGGGTGGCTGACCCTGCCAGCCGTTCTTTTCTTGGGGCTGGACATCTTTTTCACCCTCTACGTGCTCCGGCGGGAACGCAGCACCGACGCGCTGCTCTGGTATAAGCGCTTGGGGAACAGACGCAGGCAGGAGACTTAGGAGACAGCAGGGAGAATATGCATGATTTTGCAGCAAAAAAGCCCCGCGGCGCTGCCGCGGGGCTCTCTTTTTGCTGTTAACCCATGGAGTCGATGATCTGCTTGGCCTCCTCAGTGGTGATGGGGCCGCTGATCATACCCTCCATCACTCCGCTCTTCCAGGCCACGGAACGCCGGTCGTTGTTGGTCATGATATAGAACGTCACGCCGTTGTGCTGGTACTCCTCCACAGGCTCGTCGTCCTTGATGATGATCGTGGTGCCGCTCCCCGCGGTCTCCTCGTCGGCGAAGACCTTGACGCTGATGCGAAACAGCTCCTCGCCCTCGAAGTAGGCGGCGGTGATGTCGGTCCAGGCGGACATCTCGGTGGCGGTGACCTCCTCCAGCACAAACCGGCCCGGAATAAAGTCGGGCGCCAGGCTGGCGGGGAGGTCGTAAGCGGCCAGGGCATCGCTCATGCTGTCGTAGTGGTTCTCCACAATATCGGAGGGACGGTACCCGGGCTTCTCACTCTGCGGCCGGTCGGGCGACCACTGAGGGATGGAGTCGATGATATGCCGGGCCTCCTCCTCGGTGAGGTCCCCGCTGATGTAGCCGGAGACGCGGCCCGCAGTCCAGGTAACGATAAGGCCGTCGCCGTCGTCCAGAATGCGGAAGGTCACGCCGTTGTGCTCATACTCCTCCGCACCGCCGCCCTCCCGGGCGAAGACGGGCGCCACGGGCTCGGCGGGGTCCTCCCACCACTCCAGATGGACGGAAAAGCGCTTCTCGTGCGCGGCATCATCGTAGACGGCGTGGATCATCTCCACGTTCTGCCAGCCGTTGCCGCTGTTCAGCTCACTCTTGGTGAAGCCCTCGGGCAGCCAGGTGGGGGCCAGATTGGGGTCCAGGTCCATTACCTCCAGCAGGGACCGAAGGTCGTTGCCCATCGGAGGCGTACGGTCCGGGTCGGGGGCGTGATAGCCCCCGCCGCTCCCCTCCGTGATGGAGCGGACCAGCGCCTGGGCGGTCTCCACATCCAAATCGCCGATGATGGAGCCCTCCATGGAGCCGTGAATCCAGCGGACGCTCAGCTCATCCTTTAACTGGAGAATAAAATAACTCCTGCCGTCCACCACGTACTGTATGGCCTCCGGATCGCCCAGGCCGTCCACGCGGGTGGCGGGGATGGAATCATACCGGCGGACCTCTACCGTGTAGCCCCGGCCTTCCTCGTCCCGGCAGTCAGCGGTAAAGAGATCGCTCTGTGCTTCGCGGGAGACGGTCACCTCGGTCTTCAGCGCGCCGAAGTATCCGCCGGGCTCAGGAACCCAGGTGGGGTCCATGGGAACGGTGGTGCCGTTGGCGGAGAGGGCCTCCGCCAGGGTGTCGAAGGGGCCGTACCTCAGGTTGTCCGGCCGGGGCTGGTCGGAGGTTTCAAACGTGAACTCCCCTCTCCCCCAGTGGGCCAGAAAGCCGAGCATATCAATGCCCATGCCCTGACAGACCAGCGCAAGGCACAGGCAGGCCGCCGCGGCCACTGCGGCAATCCGCCCCGCCAGCCGCCAGCCCCTGGGGCGGCGCTTGGCGGGGAGCACCTGCAGCGCGGGCCCCGCCGCCCTGTCTCCCTCAAACAGCTCCTTATACTTCTCCCGAAACGCCTTCTCGCCGGACACCGCGTCGAACTCGGATGCCAGAGGCGCCTCATCGTCCAGAGCGGAGAAGTATTCGTCCAGGGCGGAGAGGTCGAAATCCTCCTCGCCCATGCCGTCCAACCGGTCGGACAGGGCCTCGATGAGCTCGTCCCGCTCCAGTTTCTCCCGCTCGCTATCAGGCATCCTTATCACCTCCCACACCTCGTCTGCCGGCTGGCCGGCAGACGACAAAGCGCCCCAGGGCGCTTTTCACGCCAACCTTTGCTTTCTTCTCACTAGGTATATCGGTTCAACAGACCGTTTCATTACACACTGGACGGACTTTTTTGCAATTTCTCCAACAATTCTTTGCAACGGCTCCTCGCCCGGAAGAGCCTTGTCCGGGAATTGAGGACCGAAATGCCCAGGCGGGCGGAAATCTCCTCGTGGGTGAGCTCCTCCTCATAGAAGAGGAGCAGGATTTCCCGGTCCCGGGGCCCCAGCCCCTCGGGCAGGGCGTCGGCCAAGACCGAGCGGTCCTCCTCCGGGGCGGCCAGGTCGAAGTCCTGCTCCAACGGGACCTCCATCCGGTACCGGGCGGACTTCACCTCGGTCAGTATCAGGTGCTGCAGCGTCTTCCACAGCCAGCCCGGCAGATTGGGGTGGCCGGTGAGCTGGTCGTACTTGCGCAGCAGAAGCACAAAAGCGTCCTCCACCAGCTCCTCCGCCAGTTCCCGGCTGCGGAGCTGCCCGGCGGCATAGCGCACCATTCTGGCGGCGTTGTGCTGGTAGAGCGCGCTGAATACTTCGTCTCGGTTTTCCAGTGAAAAACGCCCCCTTTCGACGCATTCCGTCAGACGGATATCGTGGTTGCTTCCATCATATCAGGTTTTAGCCGCAGGTGCAAGACAGATGTTTTTGTACAAAACCTCTGCAAAAAGACGCAGGGAGCATGATTTAAATGCTCCCTGCGCCAGCCTGTCAAAAAAACCTCCGCAGAGCAAGCCTCGCAGAGTTCCGTCGTCCGCAGACGGCGGAATTAAGTTATAATCCGTCATTTCCGGGGACATGCGCCTCAGAAATGACACTTCTCATGGCGGATGGGGCGACTTTTTCCCAAGAAATCGAGTCCCATCCGTCATGCAGCCTTCTGTCAAAGAAGCCCGAGGGGCTTCTTTGACAAGCTGACGCAGGGGACATGATTTAAATACCCCCTGCGCCGGATGTACTATACCTTTTTCAGTTCGCTTACGGTATCGTTTACAATGGTCTTGGGCACATAGGCCCCGGCGAACGCGATGAGCTGGTCCAGCGTCACCGTCCGGGCTGCGCCCAGCAGGGGATGCTTCATAACCATGGGAAAACGGCGCTGGAACACCGCCCGGGACTTGGGGTTATCCAGCAGCTCCCCCACCGTGATTTGATTGTTCTTCAGATCCAAATTGCTTCACCTCCACCCCTATCCTATGCGCCCCGGCGCGGATTACCACTTGCACAACGCCCCCCGTACAGATATAATGGTTCTCACCGTAAACGTCGGACACAGCCCCGCCGCAGGGGCGGAGGAAGGGAGCTTTCCTTTGAAAAAGAGAGAAAAGAAAAAAGCCGAGCCGGGAAAATACCACAAGACCCTCAAGGAACAGGTGCACGAGAACAAGGCCCTGGCCGTGGTGTACGTGGTGCTGCGGGTGCTGGTGGTCCTGGTCATGGTGGCCCAGTTCTTCAACGGCAACTTTGAAAACGTCTTCCTGTGCGTTCTGACGCTCGTGCTCTTTATGATACCCAGCGTCATCGAGCGGACCATCCACATCGAAGTGCCCGATACGCTGGAGGTCATCATTCTCCTGTTTATTTTCGCGGCCGAAATTCTGGGCGAAATTCAGGCCTACTACGTACAGTTCCCCTACTGGGACACCATGCTCCACACCCTCAACGGCTTTCTCTGCGCCGCCATCGGCTTCTCCCTGGTGGATATTCTCAACCGGAACGACCGCTTCTCGGTGTCATTGTCCCCCATTTACCTGGCCATCGTGGCCTTCTGCTTCTCCATGACCGTGGGCGTCATGTGGGAGTTTTTCGAGTGGGCCATGGACAGCTTCTTCCTGCTGGATATGCAGAAGGACACCGTCGTCCACGCCGTCAGCTCCGTTATGCTGGACCCGGCGGGGGGCAATGTGCCCACGGCCATCAAGGACATCACCGACGTAATTGTGGTTACGTCGGACGGCGCGCAGCACGCGCTGGGCTTGGGCGGCTATCTGGACATCGGCATCAACGACACCATGAAGGACCTCTTCGTCAATTTCGTCGGCGCGGTGGTCTTCTCGGTCATCGGCTTTTTCTACGTCAAGAACCGGGGCAAGGGCCGCTTCGCCCGGCGCTTCATCCCCCAGGTGCTGCCCGTGACCCCCGCCGAGCCCGTCGGCGCTGAAAAAAATGACATTGATGGAGCGCAATAGCCGGCATAATCCCCGCTGAAGTACAGATACTAGGATAGGCAAAACCCAATCCACTGTATCCGTACTTTATAAGGAGGACTATGACTATGACTGCCAATCCCAGTATCAAATGTTCCGTATCCAGCTGTGCCTACCACAACGGCCAGCAGAACGCCTGCACCCTGAATGAGATCAAGGTGGGCTGCTGCGAGTCCAACGTCTGTGACTGCGGCGAGACCGAGTGCGCGTCCTTCAAGCTGGGCGACCACGGCACCTGCTGCAAGCACTAAGCAGCAAAAAGAGCCTGCTGCAAAATGCGATTCTGAGGCCGAAGGCCCAAAATGACACATGAAAAAAGCTGCGTAGAATTGCCGGTTTTGGCAATTCTACGCAGCTTTTTATATACGCAGCTTTTTATATGGGTGCATCTGAAAATTCTATTTTGCAGCAGGCCCTTTTTATGACTTGCGGATCAGATGTCTGGGGCAGGCGTCCACACATCTGCCGCAGGCGTCGCACTTGTCGTAGTCAATCACGGCACAGTTGCCGGCCAGGGAGACCGCGCCGTTGGGGCAGGCCTTTTTGCACAGCCCGCAGGCAATGCAGCCGTCGGCGCAGACGGTCCTGACCTCGGCGCCCTTGTCGGCGTTGGCGCAGAGGACGGACACATCGGTGCCGTAGGGCACAACGGTTATCAGGTTTCTGGGGCAGGCGGGAATGCACTGGAGACAGCCCCTGCATCTGTCCTCGTCCACACGGGCGGCCCCGTCCTCCACCGCGATGGCGCCGAAGGGGCAGGCCTTCACACAGGAGCCCAGGCCCAGGCAGCCGTAGGCACAGGCCAGCTCCCCGCCGCCGGGCACCTGGGCGGCGGCCCGACAGTCGGAGTACCCGTCGTACTCATACCGCTTCTTGTCCCTACCGCCGCCGGTACAGCGCACCAGCGCCACCTGCCGCACCCTGGCTTTGGGCTTCTCCACGCCCATGATCCGGGCCATTTTGGCGGCGGAGGCCTCGCCCCCCACAGGGCAGGCACCCACCACGGTGCTGCCCTCCAGCACGGCGGCGGCGTAAGCGGCGCAGCCGGGGAAGCCGCAGCCGCCGCAGTTGGCCCCGGGCAGGGCGTCGACGAGCCGCCGGAGCCGTGGGTCCTCCTCCACGGCGAAAACCCGGTCCGCCGCAGCCAGCAGCAGGCCCAGTCCCGCCCCCAAACCGCCCAGAACGGCGACGGCCGTTATAATTCCTGTGAGCATAGCGCACTCCTTCCAGTGAAAAATGGCAAGCGAGGCGTGAAAAAGCGCCGCCGGCCTCTCCTGTTTTCAGCGCCCATTTACCACACCTTTAGTCCTGAGAAGCCCATAAAGGCCATCGCCAGCAGACCGGCGGTGACCAGGGCGATGGGGAAGCCCTCGAAAGCCTTTGGAGGCTTGGAGAACTCCAGCCGCTCCCGGATGGTGGAGAACAGGACGATGGCCAGGGTGAAGCCCAGGCCTGCCAGCACGCCGTAGGCCGCGGACAATACGAAGTTGAAATGCTTCTGTGTATTCAGCAGGGCCACGCCCAAAACGGCGCAGTTGGTGGTGATAAGGGGCAGATAGATGCCCAGTGCCGAGTAGAGCGCCGGGAGGGCACGGCGCAGAAACATCTCCACCACCTGGACCAGTGCTGCGATGACCAGGATGTAGGACACCGTCTGCATATACTGCAGGCCCAGAGGCACCAGGAGGAAGGTGTTGACCACCCAGGTGAACATGGACCCCAGGCCCATGACAAAGGTAACGGCCAGGCCCATGCCCACGGCGGTGTCGGTCTTCTTGGACACCCCCAGGAATGGGCAGATGCCCAGGAATTTCACCAGTACGAAATTCTCCGCCAGAATGGCGGAGAGGGCCAGCGCGAAGAGCTGGGTGACACTCATGTCTTACCCCTCCTCTCCGCAAGGCTCCGGGCCCACTGCGCCGCCGCAATGACGCAGCCCAGGACAATGAAGCCCCCGCAGGGCGCCACAACGAGCAGCATGGGCTGGAAGCCCTCACCCAGGACGCTCACGCCCCAGAGGGTGCCGCTGCCCAGCAGTTCCCGCACAACGCCCAGGATGGAAAGAGACGCGGTGAAGCCCAGACCCATGGCCAGGCCGTCCATGGCGGCATAGCCGGGAGTGTGCTTGGAGGCAAAGGCCTCCGCCCGGGCCAGGATGATGCAGTTGACCACGATGAGGGGAATAAAGATGCCCAGGGATTCCGACAGGGCGGGCAGATAGGCCTGGAGCAGCAGATCCACGATGGTGACGAAGCTGGCCACCACCACCACATAGCAGGCGATGCGGATCTGCTTTGGAATCCAGTGGCGCAGCAGGGAGATCACCAGGTTGGAGCAAAGTAGCACCGCCGTGGTGGAGAGCCCCATACAGACCGCGTTTTTTAGGGACGTGGTGACCGCCAGCGTGGAGCACATGCCCAGCAGGAGCACCAGAGTGGGGTTTTGGAGGACCAGGCCGTTTTTGAAGATCTGCGCCACCTTGCCCGGCTCCATGCCAAAACTGCGGCCAAGCCAGCCGCCCGCCCGCCTGACGCCGGACTTCATCATGGCCGGGGCGTTTTGCCGGAATTCCAGCCAGCCCTTAGACTTCTCCTTCTTCAACGCTCATTCCCCCCTCCCTCTCAAATCGGGCCACGGCCTCCAGGGCGGCGTCCACTCCGCGCTCCACCGCCCTGCTGGTAACCGTGGCGCCGGACACCGCGTCCGCCCCGCTCCCGGCGCTTCTGCCCCGGTAGGCGCTCAGATAGGCGCTGTTGTCCACGCGGGTGCCCACGCCGGCGGTCTCATTGTGGTCCAGAATCTTCACGCCGGTGACCTTGCTGCCCCCGTCCACCCCCACCATGAGGGTGATGGGGCCGCCGAAGCCGTCCGCCGTGAGCTGGACGCAGTACCCCCGGAGGATCCCGCCCTCGTAGGCCACCTGCATATCCAGCACGGTCCCGGGGTCAAAGGGCACCTGGGAGAAGATTACGTTTTCCCCCGGCATCACCGCGGACATGGCCGCCTGGCGGCGGTCCTCCGCCAGCGAGGCAATCCGGTCCTGGGTGAGGCCGTTCACAAGGGCCATCAGAAGCGCCGAGACGGCGGTGATGCCGAAGAGTATCAGCACCAGCTTGCCGTAAAAGCGCAGGGAGTCCCTCAAGGGCGGCTTTTTCCCGCTCATTCTGCCGCCTCCCTTCTGCTGCGGACACGCCCGTAGGGCCGGGGCTTCCCCCACTTGTCAAAGGCCCAGGCGCAGGCATTCATAATCAGGATGGCGAAGGCCACCCCCTCGGGGTAGGACCCGTAGGTCCGCAGGAAGACGGTGAGAAGGCCGCAGCCCACGCCGTAATACACCTGCCCCATCCGTGTGACCGGGCTGGTCACATAGTCGGTGGCCATGAAGACGGCGCCCAGCAGCAGCCCGCCGCTCATAAGCTGGTAGAGCATCCACTCCAGAGGATCCGCTACCCCGGCTGGGGGAAAGAAATAACTCAGCAGCGCCACCGTGCCCAGGTAGCAGACCGGGATGCGCAGCCGGATGACCCTGCGAATGACCAGATACGCGCCTCCCAGCAGGAGCAGGGCGGCGGAGACCTCCCCCAGGCTGCCGCCCCGGATGCCGGTAAACATCTCCTGGAGGGTAAAGGCGGGGACGGCCCCGTCGTGCAGGGCGGCCATTGGGGTGGCGGCGGATACCGCGTCCACTGTGCTCCCCAGATCCAGCCACTGCCGCACGGCGGGAAAGCTGCTCATGACGGCCGGAAAGGAGAAGAGGAAGACCCGCCCCGCCAGGGCCGGATTCATGAAATTTTTCCCCAGGCCGCCGAAGAGCTGCTTGACGATGACGATTGCAAAGAAGTCCCCCACCAGCACCACCCAGTAGGGCACGTCGGCGGGCAGGGTGAAGGCCAGCAGCACGCCGGTGACCACGGCGGACAGGTCCCCGATGGTCTGCGCACGCCGGGTGGCCAGATTGAAGAGCAGTTCAAACGCCAAGCAGCCCGCCGCCGACACCGCTGTGACGACGAACGCCCGGGGGCCGAAAAAATAGCACCCGGAGAAGATCAGCGCGGGCATGAGGGCGATGAGCACGTCCAGCATGAGCATGCGGGTGCTGTCCCGCCCCGCCATATGGGGGGATGAGGCCACCGTCAGCTTCGCGGGCCTGCGGGCGGCTCCGTCCTCCTGCCTGCGCTCGGGCCTCTGCTCCGACTTTTTCGTGGGCCTGCCGCTCATCCGGCTCCCCCCTCTCCCCGGTTTTTCTCCTGCAGCGAGCGGAGCTGCTGCTTGCCCGAGCGGATGCTGTGGACCAGACGGATGCGGGCCGGGCAGCCGTAGGCGCAGGCCCCGCACTCGGTGCAGTCCATAATGTGCAGGCCCGCCAGCTCCCTGACCCGGCCGTGGTCGGCATACAGGTGCAGATAGACCGGCTCCAGCCCCATGGGACAGGCCTCGATACAGCGGCCGCAGCGCAGGCAGGGGCCCTCGGGCCGGTTGGCGGGCTTTATCTCGGCGGCCACCAGGCCCAGAACGGCGCTGGTGCCCTTGGTCACGGGGGTGGACAGGTCAAACTGGGCCGCGCCCATCATCGGCCCGCCCGCCAGAACCCGGTCGGGCGGGGCGCACCAGCCCCCCGCCTCCCGGATCAGGTCCTCCAGGGGCGTGCCCAGAGGGACCAGCAGATTCTTCGGCTCCGCCACGGCGGATCCGGCGACGGTGACCACACGGCGGGTTAAGGGGACTGCGTCGTACACCGCGTCATAGACGGCGGCGGCGGTGGCCACGTTGAAGACCACGCAGCCCGCGTCCGCCGGGAGCTTGCCAGTAGGAACCCGGCGGCCCGTCAGCTTCTGGATGAGCTGCTTCTCCGACCCCTGGGGGTAGCGGGCCCTGAGGGTGCGCACCTCCACATCGCCGCCCCGGAGGGGGAGCTGCTTCCGGAGGGCGGCGACGGCGGCATACTTGTTGCCCTCCACGCCGATCACCGCTCTGTCCAGAGCCAGGCAGCGCATCAGCAGGCGCGTGCCGCCGATGACGGCCTCAGGCCGCTCCTCCATAAGGCGCTCGTCGGCGGTGAGATAGGGCTCGCACTCCGCGCCGTTGAGGAGGAGGGCGTCCACCCGCCCAATGGCGCTGTGCAGCTTGAGGTAGGCGGGGAAAGCCCCGCCGCCCATGCCCGCGATCCCCGCCTGGCGGACGATGTCCACAATCTCCCCGGGGGTCAGATCCTGGGGGGCGTCCCGCCGGGAGGCGGGGGTCCAGGCGGGACGGGCGGGGGCGTCCTTCCCGTCATTCTCCAGCACGATGGAAAGCGCCTTGCCGCCCCAGCTCTGGAGACAGGGCTCAATGGCGGCCACCGTGCCGGACACGCTGGCGTGGACGGCGGCGAAGCGGGGCGTCGCCGGGCATAGAAGCTGCCCCAGGGAAACCTTATCCCCCGCCTTGACCAGCGGCTCCCCGCTCTCCCCGTCCTGCCCGCACAGAGGCAGCACCACCCGGGCCGGCGGGCGCTCCATCGCCGCTATCTTCACTTTCGACGTGGTCTTCTTCCGGTCGGCGGGGTGTACCCCGCCGTAAAATCCGTGAAGCATCTCTTCACCTCTACCAATTTTCGGGGTGTTTTTCGCACCTCGTCACTGTGCGCCGGCCGCTTCCGACGGCAGCCGACAAAAAATCATTATATTATACCTCTTTCAGGGGCGAAATGTCCAGTGCAAGGGATGGACGTCCCTGTTGTATATAAGTATTGATGGAAAAAGCTCCGTCGGCTTGACCTGCCGGCCTTGAGAAGAAAAAATCAATATGATAGTATATAAAAAGGCTGCAGGTCGTCTTTGGCGAAAAAGGCGAATTAAAGGAGGGGCGATTAATGTTTAATGAAATCTGCATTTATGAAGCGAAAATCGAGATGCAAGACGAAATTGAAACGCTGATGAAAGAGGTTGCTGAGTTTTATTTGTCTCAACCCGGTGTTGTCGATGTGAAATATATAAAGCGAACTCATCGGCAAGAGGATTTTAAATCTGTCAAGGAAGGAAGGCCGCCGATTCGTTTGACAAGATGGGTTGGCAAGGTCACATATATTCTACACTGGACACTTGAGAATGAAGAAGCTCATGCCCGTGTTTCAAAGCTGGGACTGGAGCAATTCTATAAACGCTGGAATCGTTGCCTCACTACAATGCCCAAAATTCTGTTGGGTGAAAATATTGTGTAGGTCGCCTCATTGGTATCATGTGATTCAACTCGAAGAATTCCTACACCGAAAAAGTGCAGGGATTCTTTTGTGCTATTTGACGAAGACCAGTTTACCAGACCCAATATCAACACTTTCCTGCAACAGGGATGGATGGACGCGCGCGCTGAGGCTCTGCTTTTCCCCACTGGGGTCGTCGCGTCTCCGGCCTATCCGCGCCGCGGCGGGCGCAGGGGCGTCTTCCGATTTTCCCGCCCCGGTTTTGTGGAAGCCTCCAAAAATTATCAGCGCTTTAAATAGAAAAAGTCTTTTTTGTGGAAATCCGGATCTCACGATTGACAAATGTCCATTCCCGCGTTATGATACAGGTTAATTACACGCCACACATACATATGTAACAGTTTTAAAAGCAATGACTGGGTAAGTACGGCCGTCGCGCAAGCGCAGAGAGGGAACGGTGGTGTAAGTTCCCGTGAGGACGGTGCGGAACGTCGCCCAGGAGCAGTCCGGCTGAACAGAGTAGGCCGGAACGGGTCCCCTCCGTTATCGGGGCAACGAGTGCATGGCGGCGACGCCATGAATTTAGGTGGTACCACGGAGCATGACTTCGTCCTAAACGGACGAGATGTCATGCTTTTTTTGTACTCCGGGGCCCGTCCCCCGGAATTCAAGCCAAAGGAGGCCCACAATATGAGAATGAAAAGCCCGCAGATTTTGATGGAGTGTCTGCTGGAGCAGGGGGTAGACACCGTTTTCGGCTACCCCGGAGGCACCATTCTGAACGTCTACGACGAGTTGGAGCTGCACGGGTACAAGGAGAAAATCCGCCATATCCTTACCGCCCACGAGCAGGGGGCCTCCCACGCCGCCGACGGCTACGCCCGCGCCACCGGCAAGGTGGGCGTGTGCTTTGCCACCAGCGGTCCGGGCGCCACCAACCTGACCACCGGCATCGCCACCGCCTACTACGACTCCTCCCCCGTGGTGTTCATCACCGTCAACGTGGCCGAGCCCCTGGTGGGCAAGGACACCTTCCAGGAGGTGGACATCACCGGCATCTCCATGCCCATCACGAAGTGCAACTACCTGGTGCGCCGGGCGGAGGACCTGGCCGACGTTATCCGGGAGGCCTTCGCCATCGCCCGGTCCGGCAGGCCCGGCCCGGTTCTCATCGATATTCTCAAGAACGTGACTTACGACGAGGCGGACTATGAGTTCCTGCCCCGCTCGGAGCACGGCAAGCACGGCCGCCTGGCCGCCATGCTCCGCCGGGCCAGCCACGATTTGAAGACCCCGGAGCCGGACCACAGCGATATCGACAAGCTCCTGGGCATGATTGAGGAGGCGGAGAAGCCCCTGGTCCTGGTGGGGGGCGGCGTGATCCGCTCCAAGGGCGCGGTGCCGGAGTTTCGCAGGTTCTTTGAGCGGCTGAACGCCCCGGTCGCCTCCACCATCATGGGCGGCGGCGCCTGTCCGGGCAGCCACCCCCTCTTCACCGGCATGATCGGCATGCACGGCTCTCACGCCTCCAACCATGCGGTCAGCGAGTGCGATCTGCTCATCGTCATCGGGTGCCGCTTCTCCGACCGGGTGGCCACCGATCCCAAGAGCTTTGCCAGTCAGGCCAGGATTGTCCAGATCGATATCGACCGGGCGGAGATCGACAAGAACGTCAAGACCACCCATCACATCATCGGCGACGCGCGGCGGGTGCTGGAGCTTCTCAACGAGAAGCTCCCCGCCCACGACTACCCCCAGTGGAAGGAGTGGGTCTTCTCCCACAAGGAGGTCCCCCTGAAGAAGGAGGACGGCGTGCTCCACCCCCATGAGGTGCTGGAGACCATTCAGGCGGTCTCCCCCGGCGCCATCGTCGCCACCGACGTGGGGCAGCACCAGATGTGGTCCGCCCAGTACTACCACTTCGACCGGCCCGGCCAGCTCATCACCTCCGGCGGCTTCGGCACCATGGGCTTCGGCCTGGGGGCCGCCATGGGCGCCAAGGTGGGCAACCCCGACGTGCCCGTCTTTCTCTGCACAGGCGACGGCTGCTTCCGCATGAACTGCCACGAGCTGTGCACTCTGGAGCACTACCACGTGCCGGTGATCATTCTCATCTTTGACAACCGCACCCTGGGCATGGTCCGCCAGTGGCAGCATCTCATTTACGGCGAGCGGTACTCCCAGACCGATTTGGACCGGGGTCCCGACTTCGTGAAGCTGGCCGGGGCCTACGGCATCCGGGGCGCGCGCTGCGCCAGCCAGCCCGAGCTGGAGGCCGTCCTAAAAGAGGCCGCGGCGTCGGGCGAGCCCTGGGTCATCGACTGCGCCATCGATAAGGACGCCATGGTCCACCCCATGGTCCCCGGCGGCGCTCCCGCCACCAACTTCTTACTGGATTAAAGGAGGACGACAGGATGAAAGAGAATAACGCCACCCGCCGCACCCTGTCCGTGCTGGTGGAGAACGCCCCCGGCGTCCTCTCCCAGGTCTCCCGCCTCTTCTCACGGAAGGGGTACAACATCGAATCCCTGGCCGTGGGCACCACCGACGATCCCGAGGTCTCCCGTATCACCATCGAGGTCATGAGCGACGCGGCCATGACCAACCAGATTATGAACCAGCTGCGCAAGCTCTTCCCCGTCTACTCCGTTCAGGAGCTGCTGCCCGAGCGGAGCATCCGCCGGGAGCTGGTCATGTTCAAGGTCCGGGCCGAGTCCGCCGACGTGCGCAACGAGGTCATACAGATCGCCAACATCTTCCGCGCCTCCATTATCGACGTGTCCCTGGGCTCCCTGACCCTGGCCCTCATCGGCGACGAGTCCAAGGCCGACGCCATCCAGAAGCTGCTGGAGTCCTTCGGCATCCTGGAGCTGGTCCGCACCGGCATGGTGGCCCTGGAGCGCGGCGCGTTTACCATCAGCGACGAGAACAAGGAAAAGACCGAGTTTATTCTAGGTAAGAATGTAATCTAGGTCGCCGCGCTCCGCCGCAGGGGCAATTGACTTGCCCCGAGGATGTTAAAGGCATGGGGTCCCCAAAAGTGCCCGCACTTTTGGGGCGCGCGGCGCGTCTGCCATCAGCGACGAGAACAAGGAAAAGACCGAGTTTATTCTAGGTAAGAATGTAATCTAGGTCGCCGCGCTCCGCCGCAGGGGCAATTGACTTGCCCCGAGGATGTTAAAGGCATGGGGTCCCCAAAGGCGTCTGTGCCTTTACCATCAGTGATAAGAACAAGGAAAAGACGGAGTTTATCCTGGGCAAGAATGTAATCTGATCCGCCGCGCTCCCCGCCGCAGATGCGGCGTCCCGGGCGTTTCGCGCAGCGAAATCCTGCCGCAGGGGCCGCCCGGCTGAGAACTTTTTCGAGATTGTATCATACTTATCATTCTATTTTGCTCCACCGTGATAAAATCGTGTTCAACAGAGACAGCTTACTATAAAAGGAGTGTTTATCATGGCAAAGATGTACTACGAGAAGGACTGCGAGCTCAGCTATCTGGACGGCAAGAAGATCGCCATCATCGGCTACGGCTCCCAGGGCCATGCCCATGCCCTCAACCTGAAGGACTCCGGCTGCGACGTCTGCGTCGGCCTCCGCGAGGGCAGTAAAAACCGTGCCAACGCCGAGGCTGCCGGGCTGAAGGTCATGACCGTCAGCGAGGCCGCCAAGTGGGGCGACATCATCATGATCCTCATCAACGACGAGGCCCAGGCCGACATGTACAAAAAGGACATCGCCCCCTATCTGACCGACGGCAAGGCCCTGGCCTTCGCCCACGGCTTTAACATCCGTTACCAGCAGATCGTCCCCCCTGCGGGCGTGGACGTGTTTATGGCGGCCCCCAAGGGCCCCGGCCACACCGTCCGCTCCACCTATGTGGCCGGCAAGGGCGTGCCCTGCCTGGTCGCCGTGGAGCAGAACGCCACCGGCAACGCCTATAAGATCGCCCTGGCCTATATCGCCGGCATCGGCGGCGCCCGCGCCGGCGTGATGGAGACCACCTTCCACGACGAGACCGAGACCGACCTCTTCGGTGAGCAGACCGTCCTGTGCGGCGGCGTGGTGGACCTGATGCGCTGCGGCTTCGAGGTGCTGGTGGAGGCCGGGTATGAGCCCGAGAACGCCTACTTCGAGTGCATGCATGAGCTCAAGCTCATCGTCGACCTCATCAACAAGGGCGGCGTGGGCGCCATGAACTACTCCATCTCCGACACCGCCGAGTACGGCGAGTACGTCTCCGGCCCCCGGGTCATTCCCCCCGAGGAGACCAAGGCCCGCATGCGCGCCGTGCTCTCCGACATCCAGGACGGCACTTTCGCCGGCAAGTGGATCGCCGAGAACAAGAACGGCCGTTGCTTCTTCAACTCCAAGCGCCAGAACCTCAAGAAGCACCAGATGGAGATTGTCGGCGAGGAGCTGCGCAAGAACATGATCTGGGGCGGCGACAAGGACCTGGATACCGCCTCCAACTAAACGGACCTATCAAAGACAAGAAGGCCTCCCCCATAATGGGGGAGGCCTTCTTCATTCGTCAGATTGCCTGCTCAGCCCTTCACGGCCTGCTCGACTGCCACGGCGACAGCCACGGTGGCGCCGACCATGGGGTTGTTGCCCATGCCCAGAAAGCCCATCATCTCCACGTGGGCGGGGACGGAGGAGGAGCCGGCGAACTGCGCGTCGGAGTGCATCCGGCCCATCGTGTCGGTCATGCCGTAGGAGGCGGGGCCGGCAGCCATGTTGTCCGGGTGCAGCGTGCGGCCGGTGCCCCCGCCGGATGCCACGGAGAAGTACTTCTTGCCCTGCTCCACGCACTCCTTCTTGTAGGTGCCCGCCACGGGGTGCTGGAACCGCGTGGGGTTGGTGGAGTTGCCCGTGATGGACACGTCCACGCCCTCCTTGTGCATAATGGCCACGCCCTCGCGCACGTCGTCCGCGCCGTAGCAGCGAACGGCGGAGCGCTCGCCCTTGGAGTAGGCGGTCTCCTTGACCACGTTCACTTCGCCGGCGGCGTAGTCGAACTGAGTCTGGACGTAAGTAAAGCCGTTGATGCGGGAGATGATCTGGGCGGCGTCCTTGCCCAGGCCGTTGAGGATGACCCGCAGGGGCTTTTTCCTGGCCTTGTTTGCGTTCTTCACGATACCGATGGCGCCCTCAGCGGCGGCAAAGGACTCGTGGCCCGCCAGGAAGGCGAAGCACTCGGTCTCGTCCCGCAGGAGCATGGCGCCCAGATTGCCGTGGCCCAGGCCCACCTTGCGGTCCTCGGCCACAGAGCCGGGGATGCAGAAGGACTGGAGGCCCACGCCGATGGCCTCGGCGGCCTCAGCGGCGGTCTTGCAGCCCTTTTTTATGGCGATGGCGGCGCCCACGGTGTAGGCCCACGCGGCGTTCTCAAAGGCAATGGGCTGGATGGACTTGGTAATTTCATAGGGGTCGAACCCCTTCGCGGTGCAGATATCCCGGCATTCCTCCACGCTGGCGATGCCGTATTCCTTCAGTACGCCGTTGATTTTGTCGATGCGGCGCTCATAGCTCTCAAACAATGCCATACCTCTCGCCTCCCTTATTCATGCCGGGGGTCGATATGCTTGACCCCTTCGGCAAACTGGCCGTAGGTCCCCATGGCCTTCTTGACGGCCTCATTGGCGTCCGTACCCTTCTTCAGCGCGTCGGTGAGCTTGCCCAGGTTCAAGAACTCGTAGCCGATGATCTCGTCGGACTCATTGAGCGCCACCCGGGTGACATAGCCCTCGGCCATCTCCAGGTAGCGGGGGCCCTTCGCCTTGGTGCCGAACATGGTGCCCACCTGGCTGCGCAGGCCCTTGCCCAGATCCTCCAGGCTGGCGCCGACGGGGAGGCCACCCTCGGAGAACGCGGTCTGGGTGCGGCCGTAGACAATCTGCAGGAAGAGCTCCCGCATGGCCACGTTGATGGCGTCGCACACCAAGTCTGTGTTCAGCGCCTCCAGAATGGTCTTGCCGGGGAGAATCTCCGCCGCCATGGCGGCGGAATGGGTCATGCCGGAGCAGCCCAGGGTCTCCACCAGGGCTTCCTCAATGACGCCGTCCTTCACATTCAGGGTGAGCTTGCAGGCGCCCTGCTGGGGGGCGCACCAGCCCACGCCGTGGGTCAGGCCGCTGATATCGCCGATCTCCTTGGCCTGCACCCACTTCCCTTCCTCCGGGATGGGGGCCGGACCGTGGTACGCGCCTTTTGCTACGGGGCACATATGCTCCACTTCTGCGGAATAGATCATATACCTTCCCTCCAAATCAGATTCGACCGTAAAAAAGCCGACGGCCCCTGCAACATGTTGCAGAAGTCATCAGCCTTCTCAGCGGTTCAGGCCCAGTAGGCCGCGGGAGAACTTCATTCCCTTGGCTTAATCATACGTGTTTCCGGGCAGATTGTCAATTCTTTTGCAATCACGTTCACTCCGCGAACCGTTTTTGCTTTGTGGCTTATCTCCATGAAAATTCCCGCACATTTCCGCTGAAATGACGAAAAAAAGTCTTTTTTATCGGCATCCTGCGGGACTGCGGGACAAATTTTCCCTCCGTGCCCCCGGCCCCGGCGTAAAAGGGGTTCAATTTTTTAGCAAAAACGACCAACAAAAAAACCTCCGCAGAGCAAGCCTCGCAGAGCAGCGTCGTCCGCAGATGACGGAATAAAGTTAGGTCCTTTTCGTTTTCCCCTATCTTACCGCGTGCATGGGGGGCGGGATTGTAAAAATGGGTCAGACCCGCTTCTCCAGCCCCATCACGTCGATGGAGTGGTGCATATGGATGGCCATGGCGTGCTCCGCGCCCCGCTCGTCCCGCTTGCGGAAGAACTCCAGCAGCAGTGCGTGGTCCCGCAGGGTGTCCTCGGCCAGCTGCCCGGCGTGGTCGCCGGCGGCGACCGCCGACGCCACCGCCTGATTAATGATTGGCAGCAGCCGCACCATGAACTCATTGTGGGTGGCCCGGACGATGGCTGCGTGGAAGGCCCGGTCGGCCTCAGTGCGGTCCTCTCCCGCCCGGATGCACGCCTCCACCGCCTTCCCCTGCTCCAGAATCTCCGAGAGCTCCTCCGCCGTGGCCCGTAGGCAGGCCAGCCTGGCGGCCTGGGGCTCGAAGATGCTGCGCAGCTCGAAGAGGTCCCGGAGCTGGCCCCGCACCCGGTTCAGGCTGCCGAAGCCGAAGTCGCCAATCTCCTCCACGCGCCGGTCCACAAAGGTCCCCCTGCCCCGCCGGATCTCCAGCACCCCCTGGGTGGTGAGGTCCCGGAGGGCCTCCCTCAGGGTCGTGCGGCTGACCCCGAGCTGCCGCGACAGCTCCAGCTCATTGGGAAGCTTCTCCCCGGGCTTCACACGCTTCTCCGCCACGATCATGGTGTAGAGCCGTCCGGCGGTCTGCTGGGATAAACTTTGCTTTTTCAAGGCGTAGACGCCCCTTTCATCCTTGACAATTATGAGTCTATGATATACCATTAGGTCAGACAATGCAAGTGTAGTCATACAACTCAATATTGGTTTACATAAAGGAGGAATTCCCATGCGCAGCGACAGCGTCACCCGGGGCGTCCCCGCGGCCCCCAACCGCTCTCTTTTCTACGCCCTGGGCTACACCAAGGAGGAGCTGGAGCGGCCCCTCATCGGCATCGCCAGTTCCTACAACGAGATCGTCCCCGGCCACATGAACCTGGACAAGATCACCGAGGCGGTGAAGGCGGGCGTGCGCATGGCGGGGGGCACCCCCATCGTCTTCCCCGCCATCGCCGTGTGCGACGGCATCGCCATGGGCCACAAGGGCATGAAGTACTCCCTGGTCACCCGGGACCTCATCGCCGACTCCACCGAGGCCATGGCCCTGGCCCACGCCTTCGACGGCCTGGTCATGGTGCCCAACTGTGACAAGAACGTGCCAGGCCTCCTCATGGCCGCGGCCCGCATTAACATCCCCACCATCTTCTGCTCCGGCGGCCCCATGCTGGCGGGCAAGCTCCAGAGCGGGCAGAGGACCTGCCTCTCCCACATGTTCGAGGCCGTGGGCGCCCACTACGCGGGCAGGCTCAGCGACGCCGGGCTGGAGGAGTACGAGAACTGCGCCTGCCCCACCTGCGGCTCCTGCTCGGGGATGTACACCGCAAACTCCATGAACTGCCTCACCGAGGCCATCGGCATGGGGCTCAGGGGCAACGGCACCATCCCCGCCGTCTGGTCCGCCCGGCTGCGCCTCGCCAAGCACGCGGGGATGCAGGTGATGGAGCTGGTAAAGCGTGATTTGAAGCCCCGGGACATCATGACGAAAGCGGCCTTCCACAACGCCGAGACGGTGGACATGGCCCTGGGCTGCTCCACCAACACCATGCTCCATCTGCCCGCCATCGCCCACGAGTGCGGCATCGAGCTGGACCTGGACATGTCCAACGCTATCTCCTCCCACACCCCCAACCTCTGCCACCTGGCCCCCGCGGGCGAGACCTACATGGAGGATTTGGAGCATGCGGGCGGCGTATACGCCGTCATGAAGGAGCTCACCAAGAAGGGCCTGCTGGACACGGCGGTCATGACCGTCACGGGCAGGACCCTGGAGGAGAATCTGGAGGGCGTGGAGAATCTGGACAGCGCGCTCATCCGCCCCATCGAGAACCCCTACTCCCCCGACGGCGGCATCGCCGTCCTCAAGGGCAATCTGGCCAGCGAGGGCTGTGTGGTGAAGCGCTCCGCCGTGGCGGCGGAGATGATGACCCACACCGGCCCCGCCCGGGTCTTCGACAGCGAGGAGGAGGCCATTACCGCCATCTACGCGGGGAAAATCGTGGCGGGGGACGTGGTGGTCATCCGCTACGAGGGCCCCAAGGGCGGTCCCGGTATGCGGGAGATGCTCAACCCCACCAGCGCCATCGCGGGTATGGGCCTCGACAAGGAGGTCGCCCTCATCACCGACGGCCGCTTTTCAGGCGCCACCCGGGGCGCGTCCATCGGACATGTCTGTCCCGAGGCCGCCCAGGGCGGCGTGATCGGCCTGGTGGAGGAGGGGGATTCCATCTCCATCGATATTCCCCACTGCTCCATCACCCTCCATGTGGACGACGCCGTCCTGGCCGACCGGCGGGCCAAGTGGGTCTGCCCCGAGCCAAAAGTCAAGACGGGTTACCTGGCCCGGTACGCCAAATACGTCACCTCCGCCGCGCGGGGCGCGGTGCTGGAATAAGCCGTCCCTGCACAGCGGCGGTTCTTCCGGACAAATGCGGTAAAATCAATCCGCGCTTCTCCAAACGGACAAAAAACGGGACCCGGCATGCCGGGTCCCGTTTTTTAATCGGTTCAGAAGGGCTCCGGGCCGCGGTAGCCGCTGTCCTGGGGCGGCTGAGGGCCCCCGGCCGCCCTGCGCTCGGGCTCGGTGATGGCCAGATAGTAGTGGGCGTAGGTCACGTTGATATAGGACGTGAGCCACATGGAGTAGGGCAGGACCGCCAGGGAGGAGATCAGCGTGACGAACCAGCCGGTGGCGGAGAAGGCGGCTGCTGCCAAATTCCCGCCCCCCGCGACCAGTCCCAGGGGCGTGCCGATGGCGGAGGCCACTGTGACGGCAACAGAGCTGATCACCAGCGCCAGCAGATTCCATCCGATAAAGGACAGCCCCAGGACGAAGTACTCGCCCTTTCGCCCTATCATGAGCTCCTTACTGCGGCGGATTGCGCCCAGCGCCCCCAGCTCCGGATTCTCGGCCAGCGCCAGGTCGGCCTGGGCGTAGCGCAGTATCAGGACGATAACCGCAACCATTATGGCCAAATAAGCTGCGACCACAAAGAGAATCCCCAGGCCGCTGCCGCCGAAAATCATGGCGAGTACCATAATCACGATGACGCCGGGCACCGCCACCGCCAGACTCCATAGGACGCTGTAGAGCCAAATCAGCAGATTCATTCCCAGGACCCGGCCGGTGTAGGCAAAGCCCATTTTCAGATCGCGGTACCCCGCCTCCTCACACCGGGCCAGATTCAGGGTATAGCGCTGGTAGCCGAAGGTCACCACCATGACGAAAAGGGAGACCAGCACGGACAGGAAGATGGACAGGATGGGCACCCGGAAATCCGCCATAAAGTAGCGCAGGGCCTCCTCTGGCGCCATGCCGTAATTGTAGATAAGGTTCATCATGTCCTGATAGCTCATCCCGGAGCTGCCGGTGGATGTCACCAGGCTCACCAGCTGTCGCACGCCGTTGGTCAGCAGCAGGAACATCAGCGTCACCAGCAGGACGCTGGGCTTTGCCCGGCGCATATCCTCACGGGCATAGCTTTTAATCAGGGAACGGTCGATCCGCATATCGGCCACCTCTCTTTCTTTTTCGCCCTCATCATAACATACGAGAGGACCGAATGCAAGAAAGGACGGGCGCAGGAGCCTCCCGGCGTCTGCCGCTGTCATCGGCGTACCTCCGGCCCGTTCTCCGGCTTGTTCTCCATGGGGACATGGCCGTCAGGCCATGCGGCGGGCCGGACGCCGTCTGTATCCGGATTTCAACCGAGTATTGCACGCTCATAGACACGGGCGCCGGGGCTGTGCTATGATGCACACGAGAGGAGGGGATGGGATTGGATGTGGAAATTCGGCTGGAGCCAGGGCGCGCTGCGCCCAAGGTGCTGATCCTGACCGGCGAGATGAACGAGACGGTGGCCGAGCTGGCACGCCGCCTCTCCGCCGTGGAGTCCCGCTTTCTGGCGGGCCGGCGCGGAGACGAGGTGCTGCTGCTCGACCCCGCCCAGGTACGGCGCATCTATGCCCAGGGCCAGCAGGTGCTGGCCCGGACCGAGGGGGAGACCGTCCTCCTGAAAAACCGGCTCTATGAGTTGGAGGAGCGGCTGGCGGGCGGACCATTTCTCAGGGTCTCCCACGGGGAGCTGGTCAACTTCGACCATGTAAGGAGTCTGGATTTATCCATGGCGGGCACCATCTCCCTGCGCCTGGACAACGGCGACGCCGCCTTTGTCTCCCGCCGGAACATGGGCCGCATCAAGTCCTATTTGGGCATCTGAAAGGAGTATGACTGATATGACGTTTCTAAAAGCGCTGCGCCGCGGACTGGTGGGCATCCCCATCGGCGTTTTTATCGCCTATGCCATCACCATTGTCCTGTCCCTCTTCTGGGGGAACGGCTGGTATTCGCCCGTAGTCCCGGCGCTTACCGAGATTATGGGCAGCCAGATCGAAGCCGTCGCCCTCCAGTTCGGCCTCTCCTGCGTGATGGGCTTTGCATTTGCCTTCGCCTCCTGTATCTGGGAGATAGAGACATGGAGCCTCACGCGGCAGACGCTCTGCCATTTTCTCGCCATCTCTCTGGGCTCGCTCCCCATCGCGGGCGTGCTCCACTGGGCGGACAACGTGCCCGGCGGATTGCCGGGGTACTTTGGCTTTTTTGCCGCAGGCTACGCGGTTATCTGGCTCATTCTCACCGCCTCCACCCGCAGGAAGGTGCGTGAGGTCAACCAAAAGCTGAACGAGGAGCGGGATCGGCCTAAACCTTAAAATATCCAAATGAATCCAGCCCTGGGAACTGCATAGGGTAAAAAATCCTGCGGATACTAATGTTTGTCTAAAGAAAACACCGCAGGAGGAATTCATATATGAAAGCAACTGGTATCGTTCGGCGCATCGACGATCTGGGACGGGTCGTCATCCCCAAGGAGATTCGCCGGACCATGCGTATCCGGGAGGGCGACCCCCTTGAAATCTATACAGACAAAGAGGGCGGCGTCATCTTCAAAAAGTATTCCCTGATGGGCGGCCTGTCCGACTTCGCGGGCCAGATGTGCGAAACGCTGAACAAGACCACCGGGCAGATTGCAGTCATCACCGACCGTGACGCCTGCATCGCCGTGGCCGGCACCGCCCGCCGCGAGCTGGCAGACAAGCGGGTCTCCGGCGAGTTGGAGCAGATTATGGAGGGCCGCCAGATCTATCAGTTCAAGGAGGGCGACACCCCTATCGCGCTCTGCGAGGACGGTCAGAAGTATTTCATCGCCACCGCCGCCCCTGTCCTCTCCGAGGGGGATGTGCTGGGCTGCGTGCTCTTTGCCGGAACCGACAGCGATATGACCAGCAGCGAGACCGACTACAAGCTGCTCCAAACCATTGCCGGCTTCCTCGGCAAACACATGGAGGCCTGACTCCCGGCCACGGAACGCGTGGCCATACATAGCCCGGATTTCCAGGGGCGGCCCGTACGGGCCGCCCCTGGAAGCCTCAGCTTATTAAAGAAGCCCCGAGGGCTTTTTTGATAAGCTGCATGACGGATTCCAATTCTATACCGCCGTCTGCGGACGGCGCAACTCTGCAAGGCTTTCTCTGTGGAGGGGTTTTTGACAACCTGAAACCAGGCCGCGGGCAATGCCCGCGGCCTGGTTTATCATACTCATTCAGTGCAGCTCCGGCAGATAATCCGCCGGGTCCACATAAGCTCCCGAGTTGGTCATCTCGAAGTGGAGGTGGGAGGCGGAGAGGCTCTCCGCCTTTGCGGTGGAACCCACGGAGCCGATGATATCTCCCACGGAGACGCTATCTCCGGCCTTGACGGTGGGGATTTCGGTCAGGTTGGCGTAGACGCTCTTCACACCGTTGCCGTGGTCGATGGTGACGGTGGTGCCCATGAAGTAGTCCTGCTCCACGCTCTCCACGGTGCCGTTGCCGGCAGCCTTCACCTGGGCTCCTGCCTCAGCGGCGATATCAATGCCGGGATGGGTGCGCCAGTCGTCCATGGTGGTGCTGAAGACCTGCTGGTCGGGGGAGTAGACCTGAATGATGTCGCCCTTTACCGGCCAGGTGTACACCGTGGCCACGCTCTTGGTGGGTGTGGGGGCCGGCGTGGCCACGGCGCTGGCGGAGGCGCTGGGCGCGGGGGTCTCGCTGGCCTTGGGGGAGGCGCTGGGGATGGCCGGCTTCACCGGCGAGACGGAAGGCGCTGCGGCACTGGCGCTGGGATTGACGCTGGGGGCGGCGCTGGGCGTGGGGGTGACGGTCACCTGTGCGGTGCCGGCCACCGGGGCGGCGGGGTCGCTCCCGTTCAGGGAGGAGAAGAGGTAATAGCCCGAAATTCCAATTGCGGCGACGCAGAGGAACAGGACTATGTAAAAGCCCTTCCCCGCCATGAAGTCGCCGGCGCGTTCGGTCCACGGTTTTTTCATTGCGATGCTCCATTCCTATGAGTTTTGGGGCGTCCGGTGTTCCTTCCGTCCCTTTCGAGCCTATTGTGGACAGACGTGCTGGGGCTTATACATCAGAACTGAAAAAATTTGGGAATCCTTTTTCTCCTTTTAATAAACTTTTAATCTCTCCCTGACAAAATCCAAATATCCCGGCAGTAGGATAGAATGCGTAAAATCTGGAATGTAAACAAACCTAAAACTTTTGTCCCAATGAATTGACATATGACAACCTGTCGGCTAATATGATGACACGTTGTCATATGGAGGTGACGCAATGCCCAGCACCACCTTTTTCAATCTCCCGGCAGAGAAACGGGAGAAGCTCCTCGCAGCCGCGCGCGCGGAGTTTGCGCGGGTCCCCTACCCCGAGGCTTCCATCAATAAAATCATTCAGGCGGCCGACATCCCTCGGGGCAGCTTCTACATGTATTTCAAGGACAAGGAGGAGCTCTTCGTCCATCTGCTCTCCGCCTATCTCCAGGCGATGGCGAACCAGATGCGCGGCGAACTCCAGCGCAACGGCGGGGACCTCTTCGCCGCCTTTGTGGGGCTTTTCGACGCGGTCCAGTCCTGTTACCGCGACCCGGGCGCGGATCAGCTCCTGCAGAACCTGGTGGACATTATCCGCAACAACATGGGAATGCAGCTCACCGCTCTGATGGGGCCCGAGGACCTGGGGGACCGGCTGCTCTCCGACCTGCTGCCCCACATCGATCTCAGCCGCCTGGACCTGCGGGAGGAGGGGGATCTGAAGGACGTCTTCCACCTGCTCCTGGGCGTCACCGGCCCCGCGCTCGGCGGCGCCATTCTATCCGGCAGCCCGGCGGAGGGACGCGGGCGCTACCTGAAAATATTGGATATCCTCAAGCGCGGGCTGGCTGCCAAGCCCCCTGCCCCCGATAAGAGCGTTCCTGAACCGCAGCGGTGAACCCGGGAAAACGCATGATTTTTTGTCAGCATATATAAAAGGAGAATCGCCATGGAAACCACTCAGGCCCCCGTCGCACCTACCCCTGCTCCCACTCCGGCCGCCAAATCGCCGGAATTCAAGATTCCAAAGCCCAAAAAGAAGCGCCGCTGGATTACCGTCCTGATTGTACTGGCAGTCATCGCCGCGCTGGTGGGCTGGTTCGTCGTACGGCCCATGCTGGCCGCCACCCAGATGGCCAACAGCCTGATGTACACCCCCGCCGTTGTGGGCTATCAGGATATTACCGTGGCAGTCTCCGGCTCCGCCGCCATCCAGCCCGTGGATTCCTACAAGGTCACAGCCCTGGTAAAGGGCGAGATTTTGGACGCCCCCTTCGAGGAGGGCGACGCCGTCCAGGAGGGGGACCTTCTCTACCAGATCGACGCGGGCGATGTGGAGAACTCCATTGAGCGCAGCGAGCTCTCCGTGGAACAGTCCCGCATCTCCCTTCAGAACCTGCTGGACAGCCGGGAGGACACACAGGAGAATCTGGACGTGAAGGCCGGGGACGCCGGCGTCATCCAAAAGCTCTATTATGAGCAGGGGGATACCGTCGCCGCCGGCAGCCCCATCGCCGACATCATCGACCGGGACACCATGAAGCTCACCGTCCCCTTCCACAGCGCGGACGCGGCGGGCTTCTACATAGGCCAGGCCGCCACCGTGTATGTGGACGGCACTGCCGAGACCCTCTCCGGCACGGTGGATAAAATCGCCGTGGTGGAGCAGGCGGGCGCGGGCGGAACCCTGGTGCGGGAGATCACCATCGCCGTCTCCAATCCCGGCGCCCTCTCCCCATCCAGCACCGGCACCGCCTCCATCGGCGGAGCGGACTGCGCGGCCTCCGGCCCCTTCGCCAATGCCGCCCAGTCCACCGTTACCGCTAGAACCAGCGGCAAGCTGGAGTCCCTCCGCGTCTCCGAGGGGGACCGGGTGAGCAAGGACCAGATTCTCGGCTCCTTTGAGGCCTCCGACATGGACAGCCAGATTGAGTCCGCCCGGCTGAGCCTCCGCTCCGCTGAGCTCTCCCTCCAGTCCACCAGGGACCAGCTGGACAACTACACCATCACCTCCCCCATCTCCGGCACCGTGATTGAGAAGAACTTTAAGGCCGGGGACAATTTGGATGCCACCACCAGCGGCTATCTGGCCGTGATTTACGATATGTCCAAGCTGACCTTCGACATGAAGATCGACGAGCTTGACATTGGCAAGATCCAGGTGGGCCAGGAGGTCCGCATCACCTCCAAAGCCCTGGAGGGGCAGGAGTTCACCGGACGGGTGAGCAAGATTAACATCAACGGCACCACCGCCGGCGGCGTAACCAGCTACCCTGTCACCGTGGACATCGACGACCCCGGCGAGCTGCTGCCCGGCATGAACATCTCCGCCGAGATTCTGGTGGAGCACGCGAAGCACGTCCTGGCCGTCCCCGTGGAGATGGTGGGCCGCGGCAACGTGGTCCAGGTCCTCCCCGCCGACGCTTACGACAAGGACGGCAACCCCGACTACACCCGTCTGGAGGAGCGCCCCGTCACCCTGGGCCGCAACGATGAGAACTACATTGAGATTCTCTCGGGCCTGGAGGAGGGCGAGACCGTGGTCTATAAGATGAGCTACACCAGCCTGATGGAGCAGATGATGGGCGGCATGGGCGGCGCGTCCGTGGCGGTGAGTGAGCAATGATAAAGTTTACCGACGTCTATAAGATCTACCAGATGGGCGACAGCGCCGTCCACGCCCTGGACGGGGTCTCCTTCGAGATAGGCGGGGGGGAGTTCGTGGCCATCGTGGGCCAGTCCGGCTCCGGCAAGAGCACGGCCATGAACATCATCGGCTGTCTGGACGTACCCACCAGCGGAGTCTACGAGCTGGGCGGAGTGGATGTGTCCACCATGGACGACGACCAGCAGGCGGTCATCCGCAACAAAATGCTGGGCTTCATCTTTCAGCAGTACAATCTGATCTCCACGCTGAACGTGCTGGAGAATGTGGAGCTCCCCCTCCTCTACGGCGGTCTCTCCGCCTCGGAGCGGCGCTCCCGGGCTATGGACGCCCTGGAGGCGGTGGGACTCTCGGATAAGTATAAGAACCGGCCCAACCAGCTCTCCGGCGGCCAGCAGCAGCGGGTCTCCATCGCCCGCGCCCTGGCCGGGGACCCCGGCGTCATTCTGGCCGACGAGCCCACCGGCGCGCTGGACTCCCGTACCGGGCGGGAGGTGCTGACCTTCCTCCAGGAGCTCAACGCCGCCGGGCACACCATCGTCCTCATCACCCACGACAACTCCATCGCCGTGAAGGCCCAGCGGATCATCCGCCTTCAGGACGGGCGCATCATCTACGACGGCGATGCCCACGACCCCCAGGCCGTGGTCCAGCCCGAGGATACGGACGTCCCCGCCATCGGCTTCAGAGAGGAGGCCGCCACGTGAATTTCACCCAATCCTTCAAGCTGGCGGTCAAGAGCCTTGCCACCAGTAAGATGCGCGCCCTTCTCACCATGCTGGGCATCATCATCGGCGTGGCCGCGGTCATCATCATTATCTCTCTGGGCGACGGCATGAACGATATGATTAACTCAGAGTTCGAGAAGATGGGCACCAACCTGCTCCAGGTCCAGGTCATGGGCCGTGGCTCCGCCCGCTCGGTGGACGACGAGGATATGTACGCCCTCAAGGAGCAAAACCCCGACTGCATCGCGGCCATGAGCCCCAGCGTCGGTGTCAGCGCCACCCTCAAGTACGGCAACGACACCTTCTCGTCCTCCACCACCGGCGTGGGCGAGGAGTACATGACCGTCAAAAACCTGGAGCTGAGTCAGGGCCGCTTCCTCCAGTATATCGACATCGCCCGGCTCCAGAAGGTCTGCGTCATCGGCTCCTATGTGGACCTGAACACCTTTAACGGCGCCGGCCTGGGCAAGAGCCTCTTCATCGGCGGCGACGAGTATAAGGTGGTGGGCGTTCTGGCCGAGCAGGCGGACAACACCTCCTACGGCGGGGACAACGCCGTCTACATCCCCTATACCAACGCCACCCGGCTGAACGGCAGCGCCACAATCAGCCAGTACCTCTTCACCGCCACCAGCGAGGACACCAACACCCGTGCCAAGGCGGTGATTGAAAACGCCCTGGATAAGGTCTATGGCAGCGACGACGACAGGGACTACTATATGGTCATCTCCATGAGCGAGATGATGAGCATGATGGGCAATATCCAGGGCACGGTCATGACCGTCCTGGTGGCCATCGCCGCCATCAGCCTGCTGGTGGGCGGCATCGGCATCATGAACATCATGCTGGTCTCGGTCACCGAGCGCACGCGGGAGATCGGCATCCGCAAATCCCTGGGGGCCAAGGGCCGGGACATCCGCAGCCAGTTCATCATCGAGGCGGGCACCACCTCCGCCCTGGGCGGCGTCATCGGCATCGCCCTGGGAGTGCTGCTGGCGGGCGGCATCGGCAGCCTGATGGGCATCACCGCCAAGGCGTCCCTCTCCGCCATCTGCATCTCCGCTGGGGTCTCCCTGGCCGTGGGCGTGCTCTTCGGCTACCTCCCCGCCAACAAGGCGGCAAAGCTGAACCCCATCGACGCGCTGAGATACGACTAAGTGAAACGTGAGACCACAGAAGGCAGAGGCCGGGCAAGCCCGCCTGAGGCATTGCCCTCAGCGCCCTTTACGCGGCGGGATCGCGCCCACTGGACGCATGCCCTTCCCCCTTTATGTTTCACTGTTCATTCATTAAAGGAGCATCCAACTATGAAGAAACGACTTCTTTCGGCCCTGGTCTGCGCAGCCCTGGTATTCGGCCTGGCCGCGGCAGGCTTCGCCGCCGAGGCAAACCCCACCGTGGAGGAGGCCGCCCAGGTCCTCTCCGCCCTGGACATCATGACCGGGGACGAGAACGGCGATCTCCATCTCGGCAAGACCGTCACCCGGGCCGAGTTTACCAAGCTCACCGTCGCCGCCTCCGCCTGGGCCGACAGTGTGGGGCCCGCCGCCAGCGTCTCCCCCTACCCCGACGTGCCCAAGAGCAGCTGGGCCGCGCCCTATGTCCAGGTGGCCAAGGAGAAGGGTATGGTGATGGGCAGCCTCTCCGGCTACTTTGAGCCCGACCGCAATATTACCCTCGTGGAGGGCGTCACCATGGTTCTGCGCCTCCTCGGATATCAGGACAGCGACTTCTCCGGCGTCTGGGGCAGCGGCCAGATGGCCATGTACCAGTCCCTGAAGCTGGACAAAAACATCTCCGCCGGACGGGACGACGCCATGACGCGCCAGGACGCGCTCTGGCTCTTCTATCACCTCCTCACCGCGAAGAACAAGAGCGGCCAGGTCTATTTGGCCACCCTGGGGCATACCCTCACCGCCGCCGGCGAGATTGACCGCGTGGCCCTTGTCAATTCCGTCATGGAGGGTCCCCTGGTGGCCGAGGGAAACTGGCAGGCCTCACTCCCCTTTGCCGCCTCCACCGCCAAGGTGTACCGCAACGGCAAGGCCGGGTCGCTTGCCGATGTGCAGAGCCTGGACGTGGTTTACTACTCCAAGCCCATGCGCAGCCTCTGGGCCTGGTCCAATAAGGTCACCGGCTCCATTCAGAAGATTTCCCCCTCCGCCTCCTCCCCCACCAGCGTGACGGTGGGCGGGCAGACCTATACCCTGGAGACCTCATCCGCCGCTTACGCCCTCTCCGATCTGGGCGCCTTCCAGACCGGGGACACCGTGACCCTCCTTCTGGGCCGCAGCGGCGGCGTGGCCGCGGTGCGCACGCCCGGCGAGAGCGCCGGCGTGACCTACGGCGTGGTCACCGGCACAGGCAACGCCTCCTACCAGGATAAGGACGGCAAGAGCTACACCGCCTCCACCGTCTACGTCACCGCCACCGACGGCAACCCCTACTCCTACCAGTGGGAGGACAAGAACAGGAAGTTTGAGGCCGGGGACATGGTCCAGATTACCGCTGGGGACGACGGCTTCCAGCTCAAGAAGCTCTCCGCCACCAGCCTGACCGGCAGGGTGAACGCCGGCGGCACCGCCCTGGGCGGCTATGACTTCGCCTCCGACGTGGAAATTCTGGACACCTGCGGCGACGGCGCCGCGCTGCGGGTTTACCCCAGCCGCCTGGCCGGGGTCAGCTTCAAGGATAAGATGGTCCGCTACTACGTGCTCAATGAGAACGGCGAAATCAGCCGCATGATCCTCAGCGACGTGACTGGGGACATCCACCAGTACGGCGTCCTCACCGACGTGACCGAGAGCGCCCTGGGCATGACGCTCCTGTCCAGCTATGTCTACGATGTGGCCGGCGTACCCGGCGCCTATACCAGCAAGACCAGCATCTGGAACCTGGAGAAGGGGCCCTGCCAAATCAAAATGGACGGCAAGGAGATCGGGCGCATCTACAACCTGACCGGCGCGGAGCTCACCGCAGTCGACGGCAATACCGCCGTGGCCGGCGCCCGGCAGTATACCCTGTCCGACAGCGTGGCCGTCTATGAGCTGCGGAACAAGAAGTATTACCTCACCGACCTCTCCCGGGTGACCGGCGGCGGCTACGACCTCACCGGCTGGTACGACAAGGCCGCGTCCGAGGGCGGCCGCATCCGCGTCATCATCGCGGAGGCGGAATAGAGATTCCTCAGCGGGGCGGCCAATGGCCGCCCCGCTTCCGTATGGTCGGCGCGCTGCTGCGGCGGCGTGGGGAGATTGCTCAGAGCAGGCGAAGCCCACCGCCGCGGGCCCCGGGGGCCGGGCCGCCTACAGGGCGCCTGCGCGGCGCCCGGGCCTTGTCAAGAGGTCTGGCGGCGGCATCCGGCCGGGGGAGCTGGTCCCCGCCGGGCCTCCATTACCTCTCCCGCTTCCCTCCTCCGATTGACAACCCATGCCTCAGCGCATACAATAAAGCCATTAGACCATTGGAAATGGGGATGGAGACATGACATTGGAAGCGCTGCGGTGCGCCCTGCTGGGCGTGTCCGCATATCGGAATATCCTGGAAGAACCCCTTATGGCCGAGGTGACCGGACTGCTGGAGGCCATGGTCCGCCAGCGCGGGACCGAGGCGGTGGAGCGGTACGCGAAAATCTTCTACCGTCTGCGGCAGGAGGGCTATCCGGGCCTGGGCGACTGGCTCCACGACCGTCTCAGGTACGAGGAGGCCCCCTACCCCCTGGCACTGGAGCAGGGCGGGGCGGACCCGGCGCTGGAGACCGCCGCCCGCCGGGACATCGAGACCTTCTACCTCCTCTCCGAGCTGGACTGCGACAAACTCATTGACAAGCTGAAATCCCTCCTGCCCCCCGACTTCGCCCCCGTGCTGGCCAACCTCCCCCGCTGGCGGGCCGGGGCCCCCTTCACCTTCGAGAGCCTCTCCGCCTTCTACCGCGAGCGCGGCTGCGGGCTCTTCGCCCGCTACCGGGCCTTCTTCTGGGAGAACGGCTCCCTCCGGGGCGTGGCCGACCCGGACTGCACCGCGGGCGACGAGCTCATCGGCTACGAGCGTCAGCGCAGCCAGGTGGAGGCCAACACCCGCGCCCTGCTGGAGGGCAATCTGGTCAATAACGTGCTGCTCTACGGCGAATCGGGCAGCGGCAAGTCGGTGACGGTGAAGTCCCTGCTGAAGGTCCCCGGCTTCGACGACCTGCGCCTCATTGAGGTGCAGAAGGAGGCCCTGGGGGACTTGACCGACCTCATCCGCCTGCTGGCGGGCCGGCGGCACAAGTTCATCCTCTTCATCGACGATTTGGCCTTCGACCAGGATGACCGGACCTACGGCGTACTCAAAACCATCCTGGAGGGCGGCCTGGAACGCCGCCCGGCCAACGTGGCGGTATACGCCACCTCCAACCGCCGGCATCTGGTGCGCCAGACCTTCTCCGCCCGGGCCGGGGACGAGGTGGACCGTGAGGAGACCATCGCGGAGAAGACCTCCCTCTCCGACCGCTTCGGCCTGCGCATCCCCTACCTCTCCCTGGACAAGGCGGGCTTCCTGGACATGGTGGAACAGATGGCCGCGCAGTACGGCATTGACATGGCCGCCGAGGAGCTGCGCGCCAAAGCCGTTGCCTTCGAGGCGCGGCACCCGGGAAGAACTCCCCGGGTGGCTCGGCAGTTCATTGCAAGTCTGAGCATGTAGGCGGCAGGATATGGACGCACAGGTATTTTGGGATGTCATCGGCCGCTACAATCAGCAGACGCTGGCGATACAAATTGTTCTGCTCGTGTTTGTGTTGTCAGCGGTATCGATATCCTTCGCCGGAAAAGTCCAATGGCTGGCAAAGCTCGCCTTGGGCGTCGCGAACCTATTTATCGGTATCGTGTTCTTCGGAATCTACGGCACGGAGCCGATCCAGATGTTTTTTGCGCTGCCCCTCTATCTCGTCTGCGGCGGTCTCTTTTTATATGAGAGCCTGCGCAGCAGGGAGGATGCGCTGGGGCGTCCGGACGGATGGCAGGCCGCATTGCTGGTGCTCTACGCACTGTATCCCGCCGTCTCCATTCTGCTGGGGAACCGCTTCCCCCGGATGGTGACCCATATCATGCCCTGCCCGGTGGTCTCCCTCAGCATCGCCGTATACGCAGGATATCAAAAGAAAAATCTCGTGCTGCTGGCCCTTCTGACCATGTGGGGTCTGACCGGCGTCAAATCGCTCATTTTCAGCGCCTATGAGGACATCATCCTGTTGATCTGCGGCATATACGGAGTCGTCCTGACGGCAAAAGAGCTCAAAAAGCGCAAAGGGCGCGCTTAACAGGCTGTATCGTGTCATTTCTTTGTAAACCCCTTGTAACCCAATTTCGGACCGCATTTGGTAAACTTGGATTGAACTTGGCTTGAAAAGGGGTGCTTTTATGATAAAGCCGATGCTCCCGGCCGCCTGCGGACTGCTCTGCCTGCTGGCCTTGTCAGCCTGCGCGACTGAGGCGGCCTCGCCCGCCCCCTCGCCCGCCTCCAGCGCCGTGCAGGCCCCGTCCCCCGTCCGCACCCCCGGCGCAGCGCTCTCCCCAGAAGTCTCCCCCATCCTCGCCCCCGCGCCCCTGACCGAGGAGGACCTGGCGGACCTCTACGCCGCCGACGGGTACGAGGTGGTAAACGTCACGCCCTACCGGGGGGACTATGTGGTGGAGTACCGCTATGACCCCAATTGCGGCAGCTATGGCGGCGGGCATATGGTAGACTGGGTGTTCCACGAGACCGGCCGGCGGGTGCTGCTGGAAAACGTGGACGAGAGGGCGGGCGTTTGTACCTACGAGGTGGTTGGCCCCGGCACGGTCCGCTTCCGCACTGAATTCTACCGTATTGACGCGCTCTATAAGACCATTCCCCGGAGTTGGGAGGTCTCTGTTCTGGTGGATGAAAGCGGGGCCCTCCCCAACGACTATATTCCCGTGGAGGTCGAGTGGCGGGACCTCTCCCCTGTCTGGCTGGACCCCCGCGAGCCCTTTTATACCGGCATCTGGGACACGGAGCACGGCGGGCCCTATGAGCTTGAACGAATGGGCGCAGGGCGGTATGAGCAGCTCTATGACGCCCGCATCGACGCCGACGGGCTCTCCTTCACCTTCATCCCCAACGCCGACAGTATGGAGCGGTATATCTCCTTTTCCCCCGTCGCCACCTCGGCGCCTGACTGGGAGACCGACTTCGACCGGTCTTCGGGAATTTTTACCTTCCGTATGCGCCGAGTAAGCCTGTCCTGCGGTTCGCTGCCCGAGGAGGAGCTGCGGAATTTCGGCACGGATCAGTTCATCGCGCTCTATCCCTATTCCTTCCCGGCGGGCAGTCTGGGCCGCGACAGCCACTTTCTCACCGATGTACAGCTCGCCCAGGACGGCGAGGACACGGTGGTCACCGCCCGGCTTACCGACAACGCAGGGAGCTTCACCGTGGAGACGGGCAACCTTGGCCAGGACAACATCCCAAAGCTTCGTGTCGTTTTTCAGGAGCCGGAACCCGGGGCTTAAGACTGGTACCAGTGCAAATAAAGGCGATTTCAATTTGTAAATTTTCTTTGAACCCTCTTGATATTTATGATAGAAAGCATTATGATAGCGTTAGCACTCAAATGTTTCGAGTGCTAACGCTATGTTTTTAAGAATTTTAATATATACGGAGGCGCACGCAATGGCGAAGAAACAATTCAAGGCGGAATCCAAGCGGCTGTTGGACCTGATGATCAACTCCATCTACACCCACAAGGAGATTTTTCTCCGGGAGCTCATCTCCAACGCCAGCGACGCGGTGGACAAGCTGGCCTATAAGGCCCTCACCGACGACCAGGTGGGCCTGAACCGGGACGACTTCCAAATCACCCTCACCCCGGACCAGCTTGGGCGCACCCTCACCATCTCCGACAACGGCATCGGCATGACCCGCGACGAGCTGGAACAGAACCTGGGCACCATCGCCCGCAGCGGCTCCCTCCAGTTCAAGCAGGACATGGACGCTGAGAAGAAGGCCGATGTGGACATCATCGGCCAGTTCGGCGTGGGCTTCTACTCCGCCTTCATGGTGGCGGACAAGGTCACCGTCACCTCCCGGGCCTACGGGTCCGACGAGGCCTGGTGCTGGGAGTCCACCGGCGTGGACGGGTATACCCTCTCCCCTGCTGAGAAGGAGGCCCCCGGTACCGATATCGTTCTCCACATTAAGGCCGACACGGAGGACGACAAGTACGGCGAGTACCTGGAGCAGTACCGCCTGGACGACCTCATTAAAAAGTATTCCGACTACATCCACTACCCCATCCGGATGCTGATGCACAAGTCCCGCCAGAAGGAGCGTCCCGAGGACGCCGACGAGGACTACAAGAGCGAGTGGGAGGATTACGACGAGTGGGAGACCCTCAACTCCATGGTGCCCCTCTGGCAGCGGCCCAAGAGCGAGGTGACGGAGGAGGAGTACAACGCCTTCTATAAGGAGCACTACGGCGACTGGGAGGACCCCCTCTCCGTCATCCACGTCCGGGCCGAGGGCCAGGTGGAGTATAAGGCCATGCTCTACATCCCCACCCGCGCCCCTTACGACTTCTACAGCCGGGACTTTGAGAAGGGCCTTCAGCTCTACTCCTCCGGGGTGCTGATTATGGACAAGTGCGCCGACCTCCTCCCCGACCACTTCCGCTTTGTCCGCGGCGTGGTGGACAGCCCGGACTTCTCCCTGAACATCTCCCGGGAGGTGCTGCAGCACACCCGCCAGCTCAAGGTGATCGCCGCCAACCTGGAGAAGAAAATCAAAGCCGAGCTGCTGCGCATTCAGAAGGACGAGCGTGAGAAATATGAGACCTTCTGGGCCTCCTTCGGCCGCCAGCTCAAGTACGGCGCGCTGGAGGATTACGGCGCCCACAAGGAGCTTTTGAAGGACCTGCTCCTCTTCTTCTCCTCCAAGGAGGGCAAGCTCACCACCCTGGCCGAGTACCGCGGGCGCATGGCCGAGGACCAGCCCTATGTCTACTACGCCAGCGGCGAGAGCGTGGAGCAGATCGCCAAGCTGCCCCAGGTGGAGCGTATTCTGGACAAGGGGTATGAAATTCTTTACCTCACCGACGAGCCGGACGAGTTCATTATGGACGCCCTGGGCGTCTGGGACGAGAAGCCCCTCAAGTCGGTCTCCGACGACGACGCCCTTCCCCAGACCGACGAGGAAAAGGCAGAGGCCGAGAAAAAGGCAGAGGAGAACAAGGACGTGCTGGACTTCGTGAAGGAGACCCTGGGCGAAAAAATCAAGGAGGCCCGCATCTCCAAGATTCTCAAGTCCGGCGCAGTGTGCCTCACCGCCGACGGCCCCATTACCCTGGAGATGGAGAAATACTTTGCCAGGATGGACCAGGGCCAGGCTCAGAGCATGAAGGCCCAGCGGGTGCTGGAGCTCAACAGCGACTCCGGCGCCTTTGCCGCACTCCGGGAGGCGTTGGACTCCGACAGGGAGAAGGCCGCCAAATACGCCGAGCTGCTCTATGATCAGGCCCTTCTCATCGCCGGCCTGCCCATTGAGGACACCGCCAGATACACCGAGCTGGTGTGCAGTCTGATGCAGTAACGGTCCCTGTGCACACTAGGCCGCCGGCCCATATGGGCCGGCGGTATTTTTGCACATTGTCAAAGACTTAACGATTAAAATGGGCCTTCCTTTGTGAAATAAAAAACTTTTCTTCCCATTTTAATCTATTTGTGCTATCCTCATCTCAACAGACTGGAGGGGATATGTATGGTCATTAACAAGAAATTCCGTACCGTGCAGGAGCTCAAGCGCTTCAGTCAGCTGGCCTGCTCGGTACCCGAGCCCGTCTATCTGCAGGATGAGGACGCCCGGAACCTGGTCGCCGCCGAATCAATTATCAATCTCTTTACTCTGGACTACTCCCGCCCCGTGCGTATCATCACCGATTCGCCGGTGGTAGCCGAGGCTATGGACCACTGGGAGCAGGTCTGTCCCGCGTTTGCGTAGCTTATAAGAGCAAAGGCGCGGCCCCTCAACGGGCCGCGCCTTTTTTACATTTTTGTTTGTAAGCAATAAGTAAACTCTTAAATGCGTCAACGTTCCCATATCTCTCTATATTATTTTGCTTGTATCCTCCATTTGTCCATTTAACTTTTATCTTAATTTATTTCAATGTCAGTAATTTTTGCTATATCCAATCTCATGTCATTCTAAACATTAGTTAATACGTCTATTGATTCTTTCCCACCCCACTGCTATACTAAGGCCATAAAGGAGGTGACCTGAGATGGTCTTTGAAGCAAAGTTTGATTCTTTCAACGAAATTGCCGAGGTGCAGAAGCTCGCCATGGCAGTAGAGGAGCCCGTGTTCTTCGAGTCTGAGGACGAGAACATCCACATCGACGCCAAGTCCTTTATCGGCCTGTTCGTCCTGGACTTCTCCAAGCCCGTGAAGGTCGTCACCGACTCCCTGTATGTAATTCGCCGCCTGGAGCTGGCGAGCAGGGCGAAGCTGACGGCCCGGAAGGCCTAAAAGCCCTTCTACAAACATTCAAGGCGGCCCGTGCTAAGCACGGGCCGCCTTTTTTTACTGTGAATGCTGAATTTCACGTAAAAACTGCTCCACCTGGGCCGGATTTTTCAAAACTGATATTTTTCCGGCGTATTTCCCGCAAATGTCTTGATAATGGTCCCGGACCGGCTTCGTGCGTCCCTTCCACATGAGCCAGCAGAAGAATTCCCGGTCGAACTTTTCAATACAGCCGTCCGCCATACTCTCCCGCGCCCGGTTCCGGTATTTACAGTAGCGCCCCACAGCTCTGGGAACGCAGATCCGGCGGGGAAAGTCCAGGAAGACGATGCGGTCCGCCAGCGCCAGCCGCTCCGCCTGGGCGAAGTTGCGGTAATTGCCGTCAATCACCCAGTCCGGTCGGGCCATAAACGCCTCCACCATGGCCCGCGCTTCCCCGCGGTCCCGCTCCGCCCAGTTCGCTGTAAACTGCACCGTGTCCAGGAAGAGCACGGGGATGCCGTACCGCTCCCCCAGCGTACGGGCCAAGGTGGACTTTCCCGCTCCGCTGTAGCCGATAATGGCAATTCTCATGGCCGCTCCTTTCTTGGGGCGCATCCGGAAAGTAGGGGCATCCGAATTTGCAGCCGCGCCCGGTTCAGTCGATCCCCTCGTCGGGCAGCGGCGTGCGCCTGTGCTCCACCGGCCCCCACTCGGGCAGGGGCAGACGCTGCATCGCGCCGAAAATCCGCCGCTTCAGGCCCGGATAGCGGTGGTCCAGGTCGCGAATCAGCTCCTTGACCTCCTGGCGCTTGGTATATCCGTCGGCGGGGCAGGGGTTGTGGACCACGGGCAGGCCGCTCTTCTCCGCCGCGGTGCGGATCATGGCCTCCCCGCAGTAGAGAAGAGGCCGGATCTGGCAGATGTCGGTCCGGTCCAGGTAGGTCACGGGCTGGAAGCAGGAGATGCGCCCCTCGTAGAAGAGGGAGAGGAAGAAGGTCTCCACCGCGTCGTCAAAGTGGTGGCCCAGGGCGATTTTCTTAATCTCCCGCTCTGCCAGTGCATTGTGGAGGGCGCCCCTGCGCATTTTAGCACACATGGAGCAGGGGTTTTTCTCCTTGCGCAGGTCGAAGATGATATGGTGAATCTCCGAGGGCAGGAGGGAAAAGGGCACATCCAGTTCCCGGCACAGGGCCTCCACCGGCGCAAAATCCATCCCCTCTCCCCCGTCCACATGGCCCATGTCCAGGGTGAATGCCTCCACCGTAAAGGGGATGGGGTAGAACTCCCGCAGGGCCGCCAGGGCCGCCAGCAGGGTCACGGAGTCCTTGCCGCCGGAGACCCCCACGGCAATGCGGTCCCCCGCCTGGATCATGTCGTAATCCTCCACACAGCGGCGGACATAGCTGAGAATTTTATTGTTCACCAAGGGGAAAACCTCACTTTTCGGGCAAAATAATTTGAAAATCGAAATCGAGAAAACAGGAGATAACAAGAGATTTTGAGAGATATCATGAGCTTTCCTATTTATAAATTAAAAAAAGCGAAAAAGCCGTTGACACTGGGGAACCAAGGTATTATAATACAAAACGCTCCACTCGTCCAGAGTGGGGCGCTTATTGTGTTAAATCCAGTTTGGAGATATAAAAGCAATTGGAGGTTTCACCTATGTCCACTTTTATGGCAAACAAGGGGAACATCGTCCGCAAGTGGTATATCCTCGATGCGGCCGGCAAACCCCTGGGCAAGACTGCCGCCACCGCCGCTACCCTGCTGCGTGGCAAGCATAAGCCCGAGTACACCCCCCACGCCGACTGCGGCGACTATGTGGTCATCGTAAACGCCGAGAAGGCCGTCCTGACCGGCAAGAAGGCGGAGCAGAAGATGTACCGCACCCACTCCGGCTATGTGGGCGGCCTCAAGGAGACCAAGTACCGCATCCTCATGCAGGAGAAGCCCGAGCTGGCCATGAAGGTGGCCGTCCGCGGCATGATGCCCCGGAACATCATCACCAAGGACTCCCTGACCCGGCTTCACATCTATCGCGGCGCCGATCACAACCAGGCCGCGCAGAAGCCCGAGCCCTGGACCGCGGAATAAGGAGGAGACTAAACTATGTATAAGAGCAAGAAGCCTTATCTCTACGGCACCGGCCGCCGGAAGTCCTCTGTCGCCCGTGTGCATCTGTTCCCCAACGGCACCGGCGCCATCACCATCAACGGCCGCGATATCGACGAGTACTTCGGCCTGGATACCCTGAAGATGGTTGTCCGTCAGCCCCTGAACACCACCGGCACCATCGGCAAGGTGGACATCGTTGCCACCGTCACCGGCGGCGGCGTCTCCGGCCAGGCCGGCGCCATCCGTCACGGCATCGCCCGCGCCCTTCTGAACGTGGACGCCGAGTTCCGTCCCGCCCTGAAGGCCGCCGGTTTCCTGACCCGCGACCCTCGTATGAAGGAGCGCAAGAAGTACGGCCTCAAGGCCGCCCGCCGCGCGCCTCAGTTCAGCAAGCGCTGAGTTTTTTCTCCTGGCTTTCGAAAGAGCGCCGTCCGAATGGACGGCGCTCTTTTTCTGCACCTCCCGGCGGCCTTTGGTCCGGACTTCTTCGGCGCTCCTCGCCAAGCGTTTTGGCCCCCCGTGAGGCCAAAACCTTGATGCCGGCGGGATTCATTCCCGCCGAGCAGATGTAAGATATTCGGGGTCCCCACGGGGCTTGCCCCGTGGGGCGCGCAAGAGGTACGGCCTCAAGGCCGCCCGCCGCGCGCCTCAGTTCATATTCCATCAAAAACGCCCCTTCCCCCATAGGGGCAAGGGGCGTTTTTGTCATTCACTTAGATTCATTTCCACCCTTTGGGCGGCGTTTTTCCGAAATCTGCCGGGCGGTTGGGGCTGAATCCCGATGCAGGACGTGATATGATGCCGGGCCACCCGCTCGGGCAGGTCCCTTCGGGAAAATCGAGAACGCAGAGGAGGTCTCCCCCCTGCGGCATATGTCCCCCCCACCGCGGGGAAGGTTAGCAGGACGGCGGCCTCATCCGGTCTCGCCCCGGCTTCCCGGCCAAGGGATGCCTTGGGGCGCGGCCGAAAAGCTCACTGCCTCCCACGCTCCAGCACGGGGAGGACGGTCTCCCGGAAGAAGCTGCGGGCCTCCTCCGGCTTGACGTGGTAGACCGCGCCTTCGAAGCTGACGGCCACGCCGGGCTCGGCGCACTGCTTCATGCAGAACGCGCCGTTGAAGGTGAGGGTGTCGTCGGGGAGATGGTACTCCTCAATCATCTGCTGGAAGGTCTGAATCACATTGTAGGAGCCCTTCAGATGGCAGGAGGAACCGATGCACACGCTCAGCGTCGCCATCACTCCGCCCCCTTTGCCAGCGGATACTCCACGTGCAGCAGCTCGTGGACCTTACCCTTCAAAAGTCCGCCGTAGAGCTCCATCATCAGCGGGTTCTCCTCGCTGCGCTTGATACGCGAGACCTGATCCGCCTTGTAGAGCCCCTCGCTGCGCTCGGCCTGCTCCTCCGCATGGGCGAAGGGCTGACCGCCGCCACTGATGCAGCCGTTGGGGCAGGCCATAACCTCCACGAAGTCGTAGTGCTCGCCGCCCCGGATGCGCTCGATGAGGGCGCTGGCGTTGCCCAGGCCGCTGACGATGGCGATGCGCAGATTTCTTTCCCCGTAGGGCACGGTGGTCTCCTTGACCCCCTCCAGCCCGCGGACGCCCTGGAAGGCCAGGGTTTTGAGGGCGGTGGCCGACTTGTCGGAGGCCAGACGGCGCAGCACCGCCTCAGTGACGCCGCCGGTGACGCCGAAGATGACGCCCGCGCCGGTCTTGTAGGCAAAGGGCATATCCACCGCCTCGGGCACCAGCTCCGAGAAGACCACGCCGGACTCCTTCACCATGCGGATGAGCTCCTGGGTGGTGAGGACATACTCCACGTCCTGCCCCTCCCCGGAGCAAAACTCGCTCCGGGCGGCCTCGAACTTCTTGGCGGTGCAGGGCATAATGGCCACATGGACCGCTTTTCTGCGGCCCGCGGTCCTGTTGTTCTCCCGGATGACGGCGGCAAACATCTCCATGGGGGATTTGCAGGTGGAGACATTGCCCATCAGCTCGGGGTAATTCTTCTCGCAGAACTGCACCCAGGCGGGGCAGCAGGAGGTGAAAAGAGGCCAGTCGTGCTCTCCCTCCTCCAGCCGGCGGAGCAGCTCGTTGGACTCCTCCAGGACGGTGAGATCCGCGCCGGTGGAGGTGTCGTACACCTCGTCGAAGCCCATATGCTTCAGGGCGGCCACCAGCTTGCCGATGGCGTTCTCGCCGGGCTCCATGCCCATCTCCTTTCCCAGGCCCACCCGGACGGCGGGGGCAATCTGGGCGGTGACCTTCACATCGGGGTCGTCCAGCAGGGCCCAGACCCTGGCGGTGTCGTTCTTCACCACGATGGCCCCGGTGGGGCAGACTGCGGCGCACTGGCCGCAGCCCACGCAGGGGGACTCGGCGATGGGCACCTCAAAGGCTGTGGAGATGGTCATCTTCGCGCCCCGGTGGGCAAAGTCGATGGCGCCCACATTCTGTACCTCGTTGCACATACGCACGCAGTCCCCGCAGAGAATGCACTTGTTCTGGTCCCGGACGATGCTGACCGAGGACTCGTCCAGCTTGGGCTCGGCGGCGGTGTTGGGAAAGCGCACCCGGTCGATGCCGAAGCGCATGGCCAGGTCCTGGAGCTTGCAGGAGCCGTTGTTGCCGCAGGTGGTGCAGTCCCGGCAGTGGTTGGCGAGGAGCAGCTCCAGAATCATCTTGCGGTACTTGCGCAGCCGCTCGGTGTTGGTGCGGATATCCATCCCCGCCTTGGGGGGCGTGGAGCAGGCGGCCTCCATGCCCCGCGGCGTCTCCACCATGCACATGCGGCACGCGCCGTAGATAGACAGCTCCGAGTGGTAGCAGAAGGTGGGCAGCTTGATGCCCACCTTGCGAATGAGCTCCAGGATGTTCTTCTCGCCCTCAATGGCGACGGGAATCCCGTCGATGGTCAGAAATTCCTGTTTCACCATGGCTTAACCCTCCTTGACGGCGTGGAAGGGACAGGCCTCCACGCACGCGCCGCACTTGATGCACTTGTTTGCGTCGATGGTGAAGGGCTCCTTCACCTTACCCGTAATGGCGTTCACGGGGCAGTTGCGGGCGCACTTGGAGCAGCCCTTGCACTCGTCCGCCTCGATCCAGATGCGTTTGAGCTTCTGGCACTGCCCGGCGGGGCAGCGCTTTTCCCGGATATGGGCCTCGTACTCATCCCGGAAGTACCGAATGGTGCCCAGCACCGGGAAGGCGGCGGTCTTGCCCAGGCCGCACAGGGCGGTGTTGGAGATCATGTCGGAGAGCTCCAGAAGGGTCTCGATGTCCCCCTCCTCGCCCCGGCCGTCCACGATACGCTCCATAATTTCCAGCATCCTTCGGGTGCCCTCCCGGCAGGGGACGCACTTGCCGCAGGACTCGTTCTGGGTGAAGTTCATGAAGAAGCGGGCCACCTCCACCATGCAGGTGGAGTCGTCCATGACCACCAGGCCGCCGGAGCCAATCATGCCGCCCACCTTCTTGAGGCTGTCGAAGTCCAGTGGCAGGTCCAGATTGGTCTCAATGAGGCAGCCGCCGGAGGGACCGCCGATCTGGACCGCCTTGAACTCCTTCCCGTCCTTGATGCCGCCGCCGATATCGAAAATAATCTCCCGCAGGGTGGTGCCCATGGGGACCTCGATAAGGCCGGTATTCTCAATATTGCCCGTAAGGGCAAAGGCCTTGGTGCCGGGGCTTCCGGCGGTGCCGAAGCTCTGGAACCACTCCGCCCCCTCCCGAATGATGCGGGGCACGTTGGCGAAGGTCTCCACGTTGTTGAGGACGGTGGGCTTGTCGAAGAGGCCGTGCTCCACGGTGCGGGGAGGCTTGACCCGGGGCATGCCCCGCTTGCCCTCGATGGAGGCGGTGAGGGCGCTGCCCTCGCCGCAGACAAAGGCGCCCGCGCCGCGGTTGATGTGCATTTTAAATGAGAAGCCGGTGCCCAGGACGTTCTCTCCAAGAAGGCCCCACGCCTCCGCCTGGGAGATGGCGGTGCGCAGGCGCTCCACCGCCATGGGGTACTCGGCCCGGACGTAGATATACCCTTCGGCCGCGCCGCAGGCCAGGCCGGCGATCATCATGCCCTCCAGGAGCCGGTGGGGGTCCCCCTCCATGATGGAGCGGTCCATAAACGCGCCGGGGTCACCCTCGTCGCCGTTGCAGACGATGTACTTCTCCTCGGTCTTCTGGGCCTTCACCTGGCTCCACTTCTTCCCCGCGGGGAAGCCGCCGCCGCCGCGGCCCCGGAGTCCGGAGTCGGTGACGGTGCGGATGATGGCGTCGCCGTCCATCTCAAAGAGGGCCTTCTCCAGGGCGGTGTAGCCGCCGATGCCCAGATACTCCTCGATGGAGGTGGCGTCGATATGGCCGCAGTGTTCCAGCACCAGGCGGGTCTGCTTCTGGTAGAAGGGGATCTCGTCCTGCTTCTCGAAGACCTTGCCGTTCTGGTGGTAGGCCAGGCGCTCGATATGCTCGCCGCCCAGGATGGTCTTTTCCACAATCTCCTCGCAGTCGGCCACCTTCACCTTGGTATAGAGGTAGCCCCAGGGCTCGATGCGCACCAGGGGGCCCATCTCACAGAAGCCGTGGCAGCCGCTTTTCTTCATGCCCACCTCGTGCTCGTGGGGTTCCTCCTCCAGCCTGACGGCACAGTGGATGCCCCGCTCCTCCATCAACTCCCTGAGGCGGTCATACACATCCAGGGAGCCGCTGGAGATGCAGCCCGTGCCTGCACAGACCAGAATCTTCTTCTCCTGGGCCGCCAGGGACTTCCCGTACAGGACGCGGGCGGCGCGGAGGTCTTCTCTCGTCTTCAAATGCATCTTACAGTTCCCCCTTCAGCTCTTCAATGAGGGCGGCGGCCTTGTCCGGGGTCATGCCGGGGTAGACCTTGTCGTTGACGGTGAGCACCGGGGCCAGGCCGCAGGCGCCCAGACACGAGACGGTCTCCACCGTGAAGCCCAGATCGTCGGTGGTGCGCTTCTTCTCGGTGAGGCCCAGCTCCTTGCGCAGGCGCTCCAGGATGGGGACGGATTTGCGGACATGGCAGGCCGTGCCGTCGCAGACCTTGATGACGAATTTGCCCTTGGGCTCCAGGGCAAAATTCTCATAGAAGGTGGCCACGGAGTAAATCCGTGCCTGGCTCACCCCCAGCTTCTTGGAAAGGTATGGGAATATCTCCCGGGGCAGATAGCGGTAGTGCTCCTGGATGTGCTGGAGGATGGAGATGACCGCGCTCTCGCCGGTGCCCAGCTCGGCCAGAACGCCGTCCACCACGGAGTAGTCGAAGGATTGGCTCATAATGTACCTCCTGATTGGTTTTTCTATGTTAAGATTCGGAGGAAAAACCCTCCTCCCGCGCCGGAATGATAAGCTTTTTCGTCCTGGCAATGCTTGCGGACAGACCGTCCGCAAGGGCTGCACGGTTCACACTAAAAATACCTGACCTCCACCCGCTTGCCCATCTCCCTCAGGCATCTGGTCAGCTCGTCCACCAGATGCATCTTGATATTGAAGCTGATGGGCAGGCCGGGGTTCTGGTGGGCGGGGTTGGAGGCCCGGCCCACGAAAAAGCGGATGTCGGTGGCCTCCTCGAAGAGCATCCGGGCCGCCAGGGAGGCCCCGTCCTTCTTATACCGCCAGTCGGTGTACCGGGAATTGTCCCCCAGGTAGTCCTGGGCGTACTCCAGCACGCGGCCCATGGTGATGACTCCCTCGGTGACCAGGTCCACCCCCTCGATCCTCGCGGTGGGCGGGATGGCCGGGTCCACATAGACCGGAAGCCCCGCCTCCAGCGGCTTGCCCAGGTACTCCGCCGCCAGGGTGGAGGTGGTGCCGCCGCAGACGATGTGCTTCCCCGGCAGGGCGAAGAAGTCCCCCATCATCCCCGGCAGGTCCTCCGGGTTCTGGGGCGGGCCGATCATCAGCGAGAGGGGCCTCCGCCGCCGGATACGGACGGTGCAGGCGGTGGTGTCGTCCCCGGGGTGGCCGCCGTACAGCTTTCCGCACTCGCCGGTGAGCATGGCGGAGACCGTCTTGGCGGTGTTCTGCGGGTCGTACATGGTCTCCAGGAAACGGATGATGTCCTCCCGCTGCCAGCCGAAGTTGAGATTCATCCCCACTCCGGCGTGGATGGCCCCGTCGCTGATGGCGACGAAGGTGTCGTCCTCGTGGAGGTCCACGGTGGATTTGTAGATCCTCTTGCCGTCAATCTCCTCCACCGCCGCGGGGTAGTCCAGGTGTTTGCCGTCCCGAAGGAGGATGACGTGGGGATTGTCGTATTGAATCAGCTCCGCCTGGTTGTTCTGGCCCACCCGGAGGATGGAAAAGGTGGAGTAGGCCACCTTCCGCACGCTGCACACCGGCAGGGTGGCGGCGATGGTGTGGACGCAGTCGGCCAGGGTGAGGCCGTTTGCCATCATGGTGCAGATGATTTTGGCGGTGAGGGTGGACAGGATGCTGGCCTTCACGCCGCTGCCCAGCCCGTCGGCCAGGACCACCACCAGGGAGCCGTCCTCCTGTTCCACCATCTCCACCTGGTCGCCGCAGAGCTGCTCCCCCCATTTGTTGAGGCTCACGTAGCCCACGTCGGTGCAGAATTCATTCATGTCCCAGCGACTCCTTCAGCTTGGTCAGAGCCACCTTGGTCTCCGCCGTGGTCTCCCCCAGAAGGGAGGCGATCTCCTGGACCGTGCGCATCTGCTTGGCAATGATTTTATCGGTAATCTCCACGGTGGAGCGGCTCATCTCCTCCCGCTGGGCGCGCCGGCGCTCCTCGTCGGTGATGTCCCGCATGGCGCAGATGAAAATGCGGTAGCTCTCGTCGAAGGACACCCGCTGCTCCACGTACTTGTCGTACCGCTCCAGGTAGAGCCGGGGGTTGCGGACCGTGCGGCCCAGCTCCAGCGTCTCGCAGAAGACCTGGGGGTCCAGGATGTCCGCCATCTGCGCGCCGCGCAGCTCCTCGCCGTCCATCCCCAGCAGCCGGCAGGCCGACTCGTTGAACTGCTGCACCCGGAAGTCCTCGTCCAGGGCCAGGATGGCGTTGGTGCTGCTCTCGATGATGTGGTCGGAGAAGGACTCGGCCTTATCCTTTAAGTAGGGCAGGCACATCGTGACCTCCGCCTTGCCCGCCAGTACGGCGGCTGCCTTGTCCCGGCAGGTGTCGTACCCGCAGGAGCCGCAGTTGAGCTCGTCGGAGGGCTTGGTCTTGCCCATCTGCCGCAGGACCTCTTCAATGGCCGCGCTGCCCGGCTTCACCGCGCCGGTTGTCAGCAGGCGGAAGGGCTTGCGCAGCTTCTCCGGCTCCGGCTGGACAACCGGGAAGTCCCTGGGGCCAGCGTAGCGGTCCACCGCCACATAGTCCCTCACTGCGGCCCGGCGGTTCTTGCCCATGGCAGGGCCGCCGATGCAGCTCCCCGCGCAGGCGGACATCTCGATGAAGCACTTGCCCAGCTTCCCCGCCGCCACGTCCTGAATGGCGGTGATGCAGTTTTCAATGCCGTCCACGGCGATGTAGGCGTACTCCGGGTCCTTCTCGGCCATGGTGCGGAGGATCCCCCCCGTGGTGGGGAAGAGCCGGGCGCGGCTCTCGGCGCTGCCGTCGGCCACCCGATCCAGCTCGATATGCTCCTCGGCCATCCAGGCGGACAGCTCCTCAAAGGTGAGCACGCAGTCCACCACGCCGGGGTAGCTCTCGGCCTCGTCCTTTTTGGAGATGCAGGGTCCGATGAAAACGGTCCGCGCCTCGGGGCAGCGCCGCTTGATATCCTTGCAGTGGGCCTGCATGGGGGACAGCACGTGGGCCAGGGCCCCCAGGGCCTCGGGGTAGTACTTCTGCACCAGCAGGTTCACGGTGTGGCAGCAGGTGGAGATGACCACCTGCTGGCCCTCCCGGACGATGCGCTCATACTCGGTTTTCACGATGGTGGCGCCCACGGCGGTCTCCTCCACCGCCGCGAAGCCCAGGGCCTTGAGTGCCTTCTCCAGGGCGCCGACGGTGGCCCCGTCCCAGCAGGCCACAAAGGAGGGGGCCAGACTCACCCACACCGGCGCGCCGGTGGCAATGAGGGCCTTGGCGGCGGGCACGTCGCTGCGGACCTCCTTGGCGTTCTGCGGGCAGGCGACAAAACACCGCCCGCAGAGGATGCACTCCTCGGGGACGATGTTGGCCTGATGGTCGGCGAAGCGAATGGACTTCACCGGGCAGTTGCGGATGCATTTATAGCAGTTTTTACAGTTGGACTTTTTGAGGCCGATATAGTCCGTCATACCGCATCCTCCTCACTCTCACGGAGCTTTTCCGCCAGGTGCTGGGACAGCACCGCCAGGGAGACCGCCATATTCTCGTCCTGGACCAGAACCCCTGCCGGTACGGTGAGACGCACGGGTGAGAAGTTCCAGACGGCCAGCACCCCGGCCTCAATCATGGTGTCGCACACCTTCTGGGCCGCGGCGGCGGGGACGGTGATGATGCCGATCTTCACCTTCATCCGCTCACACAGCTCCCCAAGCCGTGAGACGGGAAAAATCTGCTTGCCGTTTTCCAGGACGCCCTGGCGGGTGTAGTCCGCGTCAAAGGCGGCCACGATGTCCAGCCCGTAGGTGGAGAAGCCGTCGTAGCAGAGCAGCGCCCGGCCCAGGTTGCCCGCCCCCACGATGACGGCGGTATCCACATTGTCGTAGCCCAGAAACTCCTCGATGTCCCGGATGAGGCCGTGGGTGTCGTACCCCACCTTGGGCCTTCCCCGGTCGCTGACGGCGGCCAGATCCTTGCGCACCTGTACGTCCCCCTGGCCCAGGGCCTGGGCAATGGCGGTGGCCGAGATATTGACGGTGCCGGGGGGTAGGCTCTTGAGATAATTCAGGTACAGCGGCAGGCGCTGGAGAGCCTGCCGGGAGATGGAGAGCATGGCCTCCCCTCCTTTCTCAATCTTTTCGTATCGATATTATAATATCGATATAAAAGGCTGTCAATGACTTTTTCGGCATTTTCCCGATTCTTTTGGGATGGCTTGCCAAGGTGCGGCTTAGCGTGTTATTCTATAGTTTAAAGAGTAAATTAACGGAGGTCGGATATGGTCAAGTCGGCGGTTCAGTCGGATACCCGGACGGGTCAGAAGGCGGTGGCACTGGGGCTTCTCGCCTCAGTCTTCTTCTCCTTTACTTACGTGCTCAACAATCTCATGGCCCTGGAGGGAGGGAGCTGGCTCTGGACGGCCAGTCTGCGCTTCTTCCTCTCCCTGCCCATCCTCTTCGTCATGGTGCTGCTTCGCGGCACCATGGGCAGGACCATGGCCGTCATCCGAAAGGCGCCAGGGAAATGGCTCCTGTGGAGCACGGTGGCCTTCGGCATTTTTTACGCCCCATTTGCCTTTGCGGCGGCCTACGGCCCCTCCTGGCTGGTGTCGGGCACGTATCAGTTCACCATGTTCGCCGGGGCGCTGCTCACCCCCCTGTTCTGGACGGTCCGGCAGACGCCGGACGGCCCGGTCCGGGAGCGGGGGAAAATCCCCGTGCGGCTCTTCCCCGCCTTCGCGGTGATTCTGGTGGGGGTCTTCCTCCTCCAGGTGGAGCACGCCCAGCAGACCAGCTTTCTCTCCCTCCTGCTGTTCTCCCTGCCTGTCCTTCTCTCCGCCTTCGCCTATCCTCTGGGCAACCGCAAGATGATGGAGCTGGTGGGGGATAAGCTGGGCGTGATTGAGCGGGTCTTCGGCATGAATCTGTGCGTGATGCCCTTCTGCATCGTGCTGGCGATTTTCGGCGGAATTTCCGCCGGGGCCCCCTCCTCCGGGCAGATGCTCCAGTCTCTGGCCGCCGCCTTCTTTCCCGGGATCTGCGCCACCCTGCTCTTCTTCCACGGGACCCAGCTTGTCCGGGGGGACCCCCACTGGCTGGCCCTGGTGGAGTCCACCCAGTGCGGCGAGATCCTTCTCTGTCTGGCCGGGGGCGTGTTTCTCCTGGGCAACCCCATGCCCGGCGCGATGGGCGCTGTGGGTCTGGCACTGATTGTGGTGGGCATGGTCGTGAACAGCGTGCTCCAGAGCAGGACGGGCCGCTGAGTATTCCCACGTCCTCATTCGCTGCGCCGTCCTCTCATACCATTCCGCGCCCCGCGGCCCGGCCGCGGGGCGCTTTTCTGTTCTTTTTTGCCGAAAAAGGCCTGACCAATTTACATACCGGGGCCCGGCTGACCAATTATGTCACGTTTTCGGCCTGAATTTCAGGGTCCTTTTCAAAATATTCACTGTATTTCCACGGTTTCGACGCAATTGAACAATGTCTGGCACGCCCCTTGCTCAACATAAGTGCCAGCAGGAGTTTAACTGATTCGGGGTCTCCGGGCCCCACAGAGGGAGGTGAGTATTATCAGCAGTCAAGCAGACAGGGCCCCCGCCGTTTTGGGCTGCGTGGCCCACGGGACGGACTGCGAGTCGGTCCTGCGGGAGCTGGCCGGCCATCTGGAGGCCGGCGGCATGGTGAAGAGAACCTACTGCCAGGCCGTGCTGGACCGGGAAAAGTCCTATCCCACCGGCATCCCCGCGGAGCCGGTGGCGGTGGCCATCCCCCACAGCGACCGGAACCATGTTCTGGAGACCGCCGTCCTGGTGGCGAAGACCGAACGCCCCATCCCCTTCCGCCGCATCGACGACCCCGACGCGGAGGTGGAGGTCCGGGTTGTCTTCATGATGGCCATCGACTCCAGCCAGGGGCAGCTCGACACCATCACCCGCGTCATGGACCTTATCCAGGACCCCGGCATCATCGAGGCTGTCGCCGCCTCCAGCGACCCTGAGGAGATCCGGTCCATCGCGGAGCGCGCTTTTTCCGGCTCTCAGACCAGGCCCGTATAAGCGAGGCCCCCAAAATATGATTTGGAGGAATTGTCATGCCATTTGTCCACGAAAACGAACTGCTGGAGCACGCCCGCAGGAAGGGCTACGCCGTCCCCGCGTTCTTCCCCTTTAATTTTGAGTTTATCGCCCCCATTGTGGAGGCCGCCGAGGAGGAGCGGGCCCCCGTCATCCTGATGCAGGGTCCCGAATTCGTCAAAAGCTTTGGTGAGCATGTCTTCACTCAGGCCATGCTAACCGCCGCACACTACGCCAAGGTCCCCGTCACCCTCTCGGTGGACCACGCCTTCGTCACCGACGACAAGGCCATCCCCAACGCCACCCGGGACCTGGCCCTGGGCTGGAACTCCGTCATGCTGGACGGCTCCCTCCTCCCCTATGAGCAGAATGTGTCCATGACCCGGGAGATGGCCGTCATCGCCCACAACGCGGGCGCGGCCTGCGTGGGCGCCCTGGGCGAGGTCCGCCGCTTCTTCCCCCAGGCCCAGAACTATGCCGGCGCCTTTGAGGAGACCTTTGTGGTGCCCCCCGAGATTATGACCGACCCGGACCAGGCCGCCGAATTCGCGGCCGAGACCGGGGTGGATACCCTGGCCGTCTCCGTGGGCCAGTACGTCCGCTCCCTCTGGGACGGAGAGCTGCCCCCCTTCAAGCGCACCGGACGGCTGGACTTTGCCCGGCTGGACGCCATTCTGGAGCGCACCGGCGGGGTAAACCTGGCCCTCCACGGCTCCTCCCATGTGGTGGAGGAGGACCTGCGCGAGTGCGTGAACCACGGCGTGAACTACATCAAGGTGGCCTCCGAACAGGCGCTCATCTGGGCCAACGAGGTGCGCAGGCTGGTCACCGCGGACAAAAACGTCATGTTCCCCGAGGATATCCAGAAGCCCGCTCTGGCCGCCGTCAAGGAGTCCGTGCGGCGCTATATCCGCCTCTTCAACGCCAGCAATCAGGTCTAAGCCCTTCGTGTGTGTGGGGCGTGCCTGAGGCGGCCGGTCTTCCGGTGAAAATTCCAGCCGGTCCGGCTCTGCAGTCACGCCCCGGGGATTTGTTATTTTATGGAGGTGTCAATTAATGAGTTATATCGCTGAGGCGCTGAACTGGTTCGGAAAACTGCCCGGTCCCGTGATGATGTTTCTGATCTTCCTCGTCTTCAACCTCATCCTCCGCATCAAACCCGGCAAGGCCATCCGCGCGGCCTTCATGTACGCCATGGGCCTCTTCGCCCTGTCCACCTTCGCCTTCGACATCTTCCTGGGCACCGTGGTGGGCGTGTCCAACGCCATGGTGGAAAACCTGGGACTCACCATGACCGTGGTTGACTTCGGCTCCGGCGTGACCCCCATCATCCTCTCCAACCCCGTGGTGGTCTGGGCCATTCCCGTGGGCATCGCGCTGAACATCGTGATGCTGCTTTTGAAGCTCACCAAGACCATGGACGTGGATATTTACAATATGTTATACTTCTGGGGCACTGCCGGCGTGCTGGTCTATGTGTCCACCGGCAATTTCTTCTTCGCCATTCTCGCCATTATCATCACCGGCGTGCTGACGCTGAAGATTGCCGACTGGACCGCCCCCCACATCCACAAGGTCCTGCCCCAGTACACCGGACTCTCCTTCCCCTATGTCTACAGCGCCTTCTACGCGCCGGTGGCCTACTGGTTCAACAAGCTCTTTGACAAAATTCCCTTCATCCGGGACTCCAACATCTCCGCCGAGACTATCCGCAAGCGCTTCGGCGTCATCGGCGAGCCGGGCATCATGGGCTTTATCCTGGGCGTCATCATGGCGCTTCTGGGCCGGTACGGCTTCGCCGACGTGCTCCTCACCGGCATCAAGTTCGGCGCGTCCCTCTACTTCATCCCCCTGAGCACCAAAATTCTCATTGAGGGCCTCAACGAGACCACCACCGTCATGACCGACTGGGTGAAGCGCAAGTTCAAGGACCGTGAGGTCTACATCGGCCTGGACGGCGTGCTGCTGGCGGGTCTTCCCGAGTCCCTGGCCGTGGGCATGCTGCTGGTGCCCATCGCCCTTATCGTCTCCGTTATTCTCCCCGGCAATAAGGTGCTCCCCGTGGGGATGCTGTCCGTGGGCTTCATTCTGGTTGCCATGTTCATGCCATTCTTCAAGATGAACATTCTCAAGGGCGCCATCTTCACCGTAATCGTGGTCTCCTGCGAGATGTACATCGGTACCATCCTGGCCCCCGTATTCACTGAGATTGCCATCTCCGCCGGCTATGAGATCCCCTACGGCGCCATGCAGATCACCAACGCCGCAAACTTCCCCAATCTGCTGTGCGTCAAGCTCTTTGAGCTGGTGCAGTACGTCATGTCCCTGTTTGGATAGCCGTCCGATTGAAAAGAGGTCTTGAGTATGAAAACACAGAGAACCCTGCTGGTCATCTGCGCCCTCGGCTACGCTACGTCCACCATGATCAAGAAGTCCATCACCGAGTTTTTTGAGGCCCAGGGCGTCGCCAACTGGACCGTCGACACCATCGGCCTTACCATGGCCAAGGACCGGCTGGACACCGCCGACCTCATTGTCTCCTCCCTGGGGCTCAACCAGACTGAGTACAAGGTGCCCGTCCTCAACGGCGTGCCCCTCATCAGCGGCATCGGCAGGGACGCCGTCCTCCAGGAGATTCTGGACAACGTCAAACGGCTCGACGGCTGACCGGCCCAGGAAGCCGGAGCGCGCCCCGCCGGCCGCCGGTCCGGCGGGGGCCGCTCCCTGTGCGTGAACAGCGAAAAGGGAAAAAGCAAACCGCAGTTCCCGCTTTTTCCCTTCTCCTTGTTCACGCCACATCATAACAAAGGGTGTACCTGAAAAGGCGGGCCCCCGGACTTTAGAGATACGCCATAGGGAGGGAGACCATATATGAAAGACGCGCCGCTCATAGCGAGACTCCGGGAGCTGGTCGCGGGGGAGGACCCCAAGAACCCGCTCACCGACCAGGAGCTCTCCGAGGCCCTGAACACCTCCCGGAGCAATATCACCACCCTGCGGCAATTGGCGGGCATCACCAACTCCCGGGAGCGGCGGGAGCCCCGCCTGCTCCAGGACCTGGCCGTCCTCACCCGATCCGGGGACGCCGCCAGCGCCCGGAGCCTGACCGCCCGTCTCAACCAGATGGGCTACCGCATCACCCTCAACAGCGTGCTCCAGTATCTGCGCGGCAGGGATGGGGCGCAGGCGCGCACCCCCCAGGCCCTGGCCGGGGCGGCGGCCCAGACCGGCGGGCCGGGCGAACCGGCCGGAGAGGATATCTTCGCCAAAATCGTGGGGCACGACGGGAGCCTGGCCCACCAGGTGGATCAGGCCAAGGCCTCCGTGCTCTATCCCCCCTACGGGCTGCACACCCTGATCATCGGTGAGAGCGGCGTGGGCAAGAGCATGCTGGCCGAGGCCATGTATCATTTCTCCCTCACGGGCGCGCCGGACGGCGCGCCCCGCCGGCCCTACGTGGAGTTCAACTGCGCCGACTACGCGGAGAATCCTCAGCTCCTGGCCGCCCAGCTCTTCGGCTATGTGAGCGGGGCCTTCACCGGCGCGGTGGGCAGCCGGGAGGGGCTTATCTCCACGGCGGACGGGGGCATCTTCTTCCTGGATGAGGTCCACCGCATGCCGCCCGACGGCCAGGAGATGCTCTTTCAGCTCATCGACAAGGGCACCTACCGCCCGGTGGGAGATAAGCAGGTCAAGAAGGCCAACGTCATGATCATCGCCGCCACCACGGAGGACATTGAGCAGAGCCTGCTCACTACCTTTCGCCGCCGCATCCCCATGGTCATCCATATGCCCTCCCTGGAGGACCGCGCCCCCGAGGAGAAGCTGGCTCTCATCTCTCTCTTCTTCCAGGTGGAGGCCAGCCGCATCCGCAAGGATATCCTTGTGGATGGCTCCGCCCTCCGCCAGCTCCTGGGCACCCGGTACGCCGGGAACATCGGCGAGCTGCGCAGCAGCATTCAGGTCTCCTGTGCCAGGGCCTATCTGAGCTATGTGCTGGAGCACGGGGGGGACGGCTGCGTCCGGGTCGCCGCCAAATCCCTTCTCCCCGCCGAGGCCGACCCGGATCGCGCCCAACAGGCGGCCCGGCTGGTACCGGGCGACCTCATCTTCCCCGCCGACGGCACGGGGAGCGTGGCCGCCTTCCGCATGAAGGACCCCTACGAGTTCTCCGACGAGATCTACCGCACCATCGACGCCCAGTACGAAAAACTGCTCAGCTACCCCATCTCCAGTCAGGAGCTCAACGCCACCATCTGCGAGCTGGTGGAGAAGAAAATCGGCCGCTACCTGGGACGGCTCCAGGCCCAGAGCGTCCCCTACCCCGGCGGCGCAGACGCCCTTGGCAAGCTTGTGGACAGCGCCGTCACCGACATGGTGCGGGAGATGCTGGCCATCGCCCGCAACGAACTGGGCTTTCGGGACGAGGCCCTGCTCTTCCTCCTCTCCACTCATCTCAGCAGCGCCCTCCAGCGGCTGAAGGCGGGCAGCCGGATCCGCAACCCCCACCTCACTCAAATCAAGCACCAGCACCCCAAGGAATACCTGGCGGCCAGCCGTATGGCGGAGTGCTCCGTCAAGCACCTGGGCGTGGCCCTGCCCGAGGAGGAGATCGGCTTCGTGGCCATGTACCTGGCCGCCAGCGACGTGAATATCCACCAGGACCCGCCCACCATCGGCCTCATCGTGGCCACCCACGGCAAGGTTGCCTCCGAGATGGCCAATGTGGCCGGGAGCCTCATGGGCGCCACCTGCGTCACTGCGCTGGACATCGGCCTGGACGAGCATACCGACCACATCTACCGCCGTCTGCGGGAGAAGGTCATCGCCTGCGACCAGGGCCGGGGCGTCCTCATCCTGGCGGACATGGGCTCACCCGAGGCCTTCGGCGCGCGCATCTCCCGGGAGACCGGCATCGTCACCCGGACCGTCACCCGGGTGGACACCCTCATGGTGCTGGACGCGGTGCGGAAGGTCTATCTGCCCGAGCTGGACATCGACGACGTGGCCGCCTCCCTGGTGGAGGCCAAGAAGTCCCTCATCCTGGGCGCGGACCAGGATGAGGCGCAGCCCAGGAGGAACGCGATCCTCACCTGCTGCCTCACCGGGGACGGCTGCGCCGCCTACCTTAAAACCTGGCTGGAGCAGACCATCGCCCCCCTGAACCTCCAGGCGGAGGTCATCCGCCTGGGCGCCCTCCGGTCCGCCGATTTTCAGCGGCAGCTGCGCCGCCTCCAGAAGCAGTACAACGTCCTGGGTGTGGCCAGCACCTTCCAGGTGGAGCTGGAGGGGGTGCCATACCTCCTGTTCAGCCAGCTCAAGGACGAGGCTGCCGTCTCCGCCTTCCTGCGGCGTCTGGCCCGGCAGGCCCGGCTCCACGCCGAGCCCGGGGCCCCCGCCGCCCCGGCCGAGCTGCGGGCTCTCTTCCGGCCGGAGAACGTCCTGCGCGATGTGGACGTGTCCGACAAGGAGACCGCCATCCGTATGCTGTGCGAGGCGCTGGAGGCGGACAGCTGCGTCACACCCACCTATCTTCACACCGTCCTGGGCCGGGAGACCCTCTCCTCCACCGGCATCTCCTCCCACGTCGCCATACCCCATGGGGACTGCGCCGAGGTCCTCCGCCCCTCGGTGGGCGTGCTTCTGCCCCGGCGGCCGGTGGACTGGGGCGGCGGCGTCCAGGTTCGCATGGTCCTTCTGCTGGCCTTTCCCGAGGCGAGCGCCGGGCTCTTTCCCGCCCTGTGCCATATCGTCACCGACGAGGGCGCGGTGGACCAGGCGCTCCGGTGCCGCACCCGGGAGGAGGTGGCCCGCTGCCTCTGCCGCCTGATCTAACGCTGTTTCCCGCGGCGGGCCGACGGCCGCCGGGCTGTCTGGGGGACGCCCGGCGGCAAGCCGCCGGACCCGCCGCTCTCCCTCCTGTTCTCCATGCTTCTTCCCCATATCTCTGAAAGGACTGACCGCCATGTTTACCGCCCAAATTACCGTTCCCAACGAGACCGGCCTCCACGCCAGGCCCGCCAGCGCCCTGGTGCGCCTGTGCAAGCAGTATCAGAGCAGCATCCACATCCGCCACGGCGAGCTGGACATCGACGCCAAGAGCATCGTCAGGCTTCTGGCCTGCGGCCTCTCCCAGCACGCCCGGATTGAGCTGGTGGTGGAGGGCGAGGACGAGGCCGAGGCCGGCAGCGCCGTGGCGGAGTTTATCCGGAGTCTTACCGATTGAGGAGGCGCCTATGAAAGTCATTGAAGGCCGGGGCGCGGCCCCCGGCTGCGTCAGGGCCGTGGTCCGCCGCTGCGCCGACGGCGCCGTTTCCGCCGTCCCCCGGACCGTGGACGACCGCCAGGCCGAGGCGGAGAAGCTCCGCCGGGCCAGAGCGGACTATGCCGCCGCCCTCTCCCGCCTCCGCGTCAAAGAGGCCGACGGCAGTCCGGCGGCGGACATTCTGGACGCCTACCGTGAGATATTGGATGACGATGTGTTCTTCGAGCCCGTCGTCCGGCGGACGCTGAGCGATGGGCTCAACGTTGACTTCTCCCTCCTCCGTGAGGCCCGGGAGACCGCCGGGCTCTTCGCACAAATGGACGACCCCTATCTGGCGGCCCGGGCCGGGGATATCACCAATGTCTGCGACGCGCTCATCCTCCGCATCCAGGGCGCTGTACCGTCGGACCTCTCCGCCCCCGCCGTCCCCGGCGAGAAGTGGGTGGTCTTCGCCCGGGACCTGACCCCCGACGCCGCCCTCCGCATGGACCGCTCAGCCCTGGCGGGCTTCGTCACCGAGCAGGGGGGACTCACCTCCCACACCGTCATCCTGGCCAGGAGCCTGGGTATTCCCGCCGTGGTGGGCGCCCCCGACGCGCTGGAGGCCGCCGTGGATGGCGAGACCGTCCTTCTCTACGGGGACACAGGCCGGGTCATCCTGGACCCCGACGAGGCCGCTCTGGCCGCCTTCCGCCGGGACCGGGACGGCGCGGAGCAGCTTCAGGCCGCCTGCGACGCGGCCATGATCCGCGAGGCCGCCACTCTGGACGGACAGCGCATTCACGTCTGCGTCAATCTGGGCGACAGCGGCGCGGACCTGCCGGAGCACTGCGACGGCGTGGGACTCCTGCGCACAGAGTTTATCTACCTGGGGGCGGACCATCCCCCCACGGAGGAGGAGCAGTACCGCCACTACGCCGCCGTCGCCGCCCAGGCGGGGGGACGTGAGGTCATAATCCGCACCCTGGACATCGGCGGAGACAAGCAGGCGGAGTATCTGGCCCTGCCCCGGGAGGCCAACCCCTTCCTGGGCTGCCGCGCCATCCGGCTGTGTCTTGACAGGCGTGAGCTGTTCCTCACCCAGCTCAGGGCCGTCCTGCGCGCGGGTCTTTCCGGGAACGTAAAGGTCATGTTCCCCATGATCGCCTCCCTCAAAGAGCTGCGCGAGGCCAAGGCGCTCCTGGCCCAGGCCGGGGCGCAGCTGCGCGCCGCCGGGACGCCGTTCCGGGGGGATATGCCCGTGGGTGTGATGATTGAGACCCCCGCCGCCGTCCAAATCAGCGACGCGCTGGCCTGGGAGGCCGATTTCTTCTCCATCGGCACCAACGATCTCATTCAGTACACCATGGCCGCCGACCGGATGAACGAGAGGGTCCAGTACCTCTACGACGTATGCAGCCCCGCCGTGCTGCGAAGCATACGCACCGTCGCCCGGAACGCCGCTATCGCCGGAATCCCCGTGGGAATGTGCGGGGAAGCGGCCGCCGACCCCCTGCTGGCGCCCCTGTGGTGCGCCATGGGACTGAATGAACTCAGCGTGGTCCCCGCCCAGGTGGCCCGCACCAAATACGCCGTGGGCCGGGTGGACGCCGGGGCGCTGCGCGCCCGGCTCCCCGGGCTGCTGGATTTGGACGGAGCGGAGGAGATACGCACCGCGCTGGCGGAGATTCAGCGGGAATATCAGACCATGCCGGGCTCAGAATGATATAATGCAGCTAAAGGCCGCGGTTCACATGTGAACCGCGGCCTTTAGCTGCTGTGCATATACCGCATGATGCCTTGCCATGGGGCCCGGGGCGGGCCGAAGCGGAAATTCAGGCGCATGGCCGCCGAGCGGCCATGCGCAAAAACTTGATGCGCCGAATGGTTTTGCATCCATCGCGGCGTATAAAGATTTACCCCTCAAAATCGGGTATTTTCCGTTTGCGCCGGACCGGACCGCCGGCCCTGGCCTGGTTGCGCTTGGCGATGCGCTCGCCGGCGAACTGGGCCGCCTTGGAGCCCTTGCGGGCCGGACGGCCCTCCTCCCGCTCCGACTCCGCCAGGCGGGTGGTGCGGGTGGGCCTGCCGCAGATCTTGCAGCCCTTCATGGTGTCCAGCACGTCCCCCACCCGGTCGGTGGGGATGCCCACCACCGAGAACTCGGGGTAGATGTCGATTTTCCCCACTTCTTTGCCGGAGAGGCCGGAGCGCTCCGTGATGGCCCCCACCAGATGCTTGGGTTCCACCCGATTGGCCGATCCGATGTCCACCACCACGTCCCCATAGGCGGCGGGCCCGGCCTTCGCCTTGGGTACGCGGGACGGCTGGTCGCCCTCCCGGCGGGTCTCCCGGTTTGCCTTGCCGGCTGCCTCCGCCGGGAGCGCCGACTCCGGGAAGCGGAGGCTCAGCGCGGCGGCGGCGATGCGCTCGCCCGTATAGCCCCGCGCCGTCAGCTGCTCCACCATGAACTCGTACCCATCCCCCGCCCCGGCCTCCAGGGCCCGGACGACGGTCTCCACGTTGCGCTGGTGCTCCCGCAGGCGGATCGCCTCCTGGGTGGGCAGGGGGTCCACCCGGATCTCCGACTTCACCGCCCGGGCCAGATTGCGCAGAATGCCCATCTGCCGTTTGCCGGAGAAGAGGGTGATGGAGCTGCCCGACTTCCCCGCCCGGCCCGTCCGGCCGATGCGGTGGACATAGTACTCGGTATTCAGGGGGATATCGTAGTTGAAGACATAGTCCAGGTCGTTTACGTCGATGCCCCGGGCCGCCACATCCGTGGCGATGAGGATGTCCACCCGTCCCCGCTTGAATTCGTTCATCACCCTGGTGCGCTGGGGCTGCTTCATGTCGCCGTGGATGCTCTCGGCACTGAAGCCGTGGGTGTTCAGATACTCCCCCAGCTCGTCCACCATGTGCTTGGTATTGCAGAAGATCAGCGCCCGGTTGGGCCGGTGATACCGCAGCAGCAGATTCAGCGCCTCCATCTTCCTGCTGGCCGGGGCCTCCACACAGCTCTGGTCGATCTGCTCCAGAGTCACCTGGCTGGCGTTGATCTCCACCGTCTGGGGGTTCATCTGGAAGGTCTTGGCCAGAGCCAGGATGGCCGGAGGCATGGTGGCGGAGAAGAGGACGGTCTGCCGCTCCTGCGGGGTGTCCTGCAGGATGGTCTCTATGTCCTCTTTAAAGCCCATGTTCAGCATCTCGTCGGCCTCGTCCAGGACAATCATCCGCAGGTGCTGGAGCTTAACGGTTCCCCGGCGCATATGGTCCATAACCCGGCCAGGGGTGCCCACCACAATGTTCGCCCGCCGGAGCTGAATAAACTGCCGCTCCATGTTGGCGCCGCCGTAGACCTCCGCCAGGCGAATGCCGGGCAGGAAGCGTGAGAGCTTGCGGATCTCCTCTCCCGCCTGCTGGGCCAGCTCCCGGGTGGGACAGAGGACCAGCACCTGAATGGTGACCTTCGCCTCCTGGGTGTCCACCGCCTCCAGGGCCGGGATGGCGAAGGCCGCCGTCTTGCCCGTGCCTGTCTGGGATTTGGCGATTACGTCCGCGCCGCTGCGGATGAGGGGGATTACCTGGGCCTGAATGGGAGTGGCGGCGGTGAAGCCCATGGCCTCAACCGACTTTTCAATCCGGGGGTCCAGTGCAAGCTCGGAAAATGGTACGTCTGTCATAGGTCTCCTCGTTTCAATAAGATAGTATCAATGGCAAAATAAAAAACGAGGATAAACTCCTCGTTTCAGTCTAAACCAATATGAAGTCGATTATACCGAAACAGTATACCACGTCTGCTGTGGTTTGTCAAAGATAATCGGTGCCTCCCTCCATAAATCGGTATCGCTGAGCGAAACTCCGCCGCTTTTCGATAACATTGTAATGGACGGCTCCATATGCTAAAATTAATAGAAACGGCGTGAAGGGGTGGCGAAATGACACTATACAGGCCTGTGGGTGAGCAGGAGCGCATTTTGATTGAGGAGAGCGGATATACCGCCTTTCCTCCGCGCCTACCCGGGCAGCCGATATTTTACCCTGTACTCAACGAGCAATATGCAACCGAAATCGCCGGCAGATGGAATACCAAGGACATCAATTCAGGGTTTAAAGGTTATGTCACCCGCTTTCAGATAGACGACCATTTTATTGGGAAATATGAAGTGCGGACTGTGGGCAGAGCCTATCACCAGGAATATTGGATTCCAGCGGAAGACTTAGAGGCATTTAACCGGCATATCGTAGGTACAATTGAAGTCATCAAAACAATCGGCGAGACATAAGGGAACGTACAGGGCAGCACAATGGGTAACCGACCGATATTTTAGCGGGGCGTTCCGGGTACAGGCTCAGAACAGTATCCACGTAAAGGGCAAATTTCGCCCACCGGAGACAGCCGACTGAGTTGGCGGGCCACGGCATGTGGCAGATTAGATATTGGGGGCATCTGCATGGCAGCAACGACGACTCACGGTGAGAACCAGCTTCTTGTCAATTTGGATAAGCTGCATACGACCAAGCTGGGTGTCGACCGTATCCAAAGGAACCTTTCCCTTTGGGACGTGGGGGACATCGTGAGCTGGTGCATTGAGCAGATTAAGGCGTCCGGCAGTGAGATTACGCGGGAAGGCAAAAATTGGTACGTGCTGACCGGCGGCTTTAGACTCACGGTCAACGCGTACAGCTATACCATTATCACGGCGCACAGGCTGAAAACGTAATGTTTTCAGCCTGCGCGCCTGGTTGTATTCCCATATCCCGCGCTCAGCATCGGCGCCATGTCAAAGGGCCGCGGACAACCGCGGCCCTTTTTTCACAGCTCAGCCCAACAGGAGGGGCTGAATCTGCTCGCCCTTCCGGGCCGCCTCAATAGTCTCGGGGATTTTGGTGAAGTCCGCCACCAGCGAGGTGGGCTTCTTCGCCGGATCATCCTGCCTGAACGGCACGAAGTACACGTTTTTCTTGTCCAGCAGGGTTCCGATATTCTTGGCGGAGCCGCTGAGTCCGTCGTTTGTGGAGACGGCAATGATCAGCGGCCTGCCATTGCGCAGATGGGCCTTGGCCGCCATAGTCACCGAGGAATCGGTGATCCCGGTGGCCAGCTTTGCCAGGGTGTTGCCCGTGCAGGGGCAGATGACCATAACGTCCAGCAGCTTTTGGGGCCCGATGGGCTCGGCGGCCTTGATGGAGTCAATGGGCCTCTTGTCGCAGATGCGCTGCATCTCCTTCATAAAGTCGTGGGCCGCTCCGAAGCGGGTATCCGTGGCCGCGCTCTTCTCGGAGATGATGGGGGTCACGTCGCTGTAGCGCCGCTTGACCTCCTCCAGGGCCGTCATGGCCATGTCGTATGTACAGAAGGAACCGCAAAAGGCAAATCCTACCCTCAGCTCTTCCATGCTCACACTCCTAACTCACTCAACATATTGTAGATGGTGTTTTTGATGGCCCGTCCCGCGCTCACCGGCGCCACCTTTCCGGGCAGGGACAGGGCCCAGATGGCCCGCACGCCCAGCCGTGTCGCCGCCTCAAAGTCCACCCCGCCGGGCTTGGAGGCCAGGTCGATCACCAGACACCCGGGTTTCAGGTCCCTCAGTTCCTTTTCGCTCAGGACCCGTGCGGGAACGGTGTTGACTACCAGGTCGTACCCGCACAGCCAGCCCACCAGCGCTCCCGTCTGCTCCACGCCGTAGCCCATTGCCTCGGCCCACGCCAGGTCCGCGAACTTCCGGGCGGCGACGCTCACCTTGGCGCCCAGAGCCGCGAAACGCTGGGCGGTCACCTTGCCCACCCTTCCGTAGCCGATGACCAGCACCCGAGCGCCGTGAAGGGTAACGGGCAGTTCCTCCAGGGCGATTTGAAGCGCTCCCTCGGCGGTGGGTACCGCGTTGGCCACCGCCAGCTCCTCCCGCTGGAAATAGTCCCGGAGCATCAGTCCCCGCTCTGCCGCCAGGGTGGCGGAGCTCTGGGAGATCCGTCCGGCGCAGAGGACCTGTCCGGGCCGGAAGGCGTTGAAAATTTCCGCCAGCGGGTGCCGCCCGGCGGAGAGGGGGGCGTTGAGAAGGCTCCCCTCCCCCTCCACAGGCAGGGGGAGCACCACGCAGTCGGCCAGGGCCGCCCCCTCCAGGGTCTCCTCGCTGAGCACCCCATAGAGCTCCGGCCCGCGTTCAAGGGCATAGGTATGTACCGTATGTCCGTCGTCCGAGAGCAGTTCCGCCAGCTTCGCCTGACGCATATCGCCGCCGACCACCCAGATATTCATTTCATGTTTCATGGATGCACCCTCCATTCCTCCCTGCGCGGAAAGCCGTGCGGGGAGCCCTGTCTATACTCAAACTGCCGGGAAAGCCTCACGCAATTGTAAGGCCCCGCTCCCGGGACCGAAGCGCCTGACGGCGCGGCGCGCGGGCCTGCCGATGGCCCCCGCCCGCCGCTCACCGTGACTGTTCTATCCTATTCACATCATGTGAAAGGGTGCGGGAATTCAGGCTGCGCAAAGCAGAAAAGGGACGCGCTGCAAGAATGCAGCGCGTCCCTTTTCTGCTTTGGTCAGACAATCAGCATATCCCGCTCGTCAAACTTGCTGCGCGGGCCCCACGCGACCTCCCAATAGTACCCGTCCGGATCGGCAAAGTAGGCGTGGAACCCGCCCCAGAAGACGTCCTGCGGCTCCTTCACGATAACCGCGCCCGCACGCCTCGCCAGCTCCACCGTCTCAATTACCTCCTCCTTCGTCCGCACGTTGTAGGCGAGGGTGATTCCGCCGAACCCGCCTCCGATTGCCGGCGGATTGCGCGGGTCGATGTCCTCAGCCAGAAGCTGCAGCGGGTAAAGCTCCAGAATGGTCCCCGGTGTGCTGAAAAAAATCACGTCCGGGTGGTCGCTCGTCTCGTCGGTCTGAAACCCCAGGCCGTCGCGGTAAAAGCGGATGGACCGGGCCATATCCCGTACTCCCAGACAAACTACATTCATTCGATTCATGCCGTCGAACTCCTCCAATCAGTCGGAGCGCATCCAAATAGGAGTGAAATGCGTTAAACGCTCCGTAATAACTGAATGGTACCAGACGAAACACGACAGCTATATGTCATGTTTCATTATCATTCTTTAAAATTTCCTCCGCAGCCTGTCTTATCCGCCGCCGCAGATCCTCCGGCGCGGTCACCCGGGCCGCGCCGCCGAAGGACAGCAGCCACTCCGCCGCGCGTTCCGGACCGGTAAATCCCAGCTCCGCCTCCAGCCGTCCGTCCGGGAGGACGGTGTAGCAGTCCGGGCCGTACTCCTCCACCAGCCTGTACTTCATCTGCGGGTCAAAGCTTGCCGTAATCCGGTAGCCGTCCGCAAGACGCGCGCAGAAGCGCCCCGCCTCTTCGGGGAACTCCCGGGGCCGGTACCCCTCTTCCAGCAGCTCCAGCTCCCACAAGCGCTGGAGCTTGTAGAGCCTAAAGCCCTGCCGCCGGACGCAGTAGCCGTACAGATACCAGTCCGACCAGTGGAAGATTACGCGGTACGGCTCCACCCGCTTCTCCTCCTCCCCCTTGGGGTAATAATAGTGGAAGGTGACGAGCTTCCTTTTCCGCACTGCCTCCCGCAGCAGCTGGATTTTCTCCGGCAGGCTGGCTTTATAGAAAGAGGAGAGATTAATCGCCAGTTCTTCTTCCAGGGGAAGCTCCCGCTTTCCGCCGGCCAGCTTCTCCGCCAGGCCGGGAGAGCGGGGCGTCACGCTCTCCAGCGTCCGCAGGCCGGTCAGGATATTCCGCAGCTCGTCCACGGTAAAGACGGAGGCGTCCAGCCGGAAGCCCTCCATGAGCGCAATCCCGCCGCCCTTTCCCTGTGTGGTGACGATGGGGATGCCCGCCCGGCAGATATCTTCAATATCCCGGTTGATGGTCCGGCGGGAGACCTCGAACCGCTCGGCCAGATAGGGCGCGGTCACCCGCTTGTTCTGCTGGAGCACGGCGATGATGCCGAGCATACGGTCGGTTTTCATACAGGTCTCCTCCTCTGCGCGGCGCCGGCGACGCCGCGTCTGCATAAAATCCGCTTGCCGCTACCCAAATTCCCGTTACCCAATTAACGCAATCAACTATTGGACGGTAGCGCCCCATTCATTATACAATCGGTTTGTACAAAGAGAGAGGCCTTCTCTGACACACTGCATCAACCGCGCAACCGTTAATTGGAGAAGAAAGGGATGTGTGCCAATGACCACCCTGGCGAAAAAACAGCCAAAGGACACCGCGTATTACATCAAAAGCGCTATCGGAATTTTCCTGATGTTCGGCTTCGGCTACCTGCCCCCCATCGCCCCCCTGAGCCACCTCGGTATGCAGATCCTCGGCATCTTTGTGGGTCTGATTTTCCTGCTGTGTACCGTCTCCATCGTATGGCCCAGCATGCTGGCGGTCATCGCCCTGGGCATGACCGAGTACTGCACGGTGGCAGAGGCCGTCTCCTCCGGCTTCGGCAGCGAGCTGGTGTGGATGATGCTCATGATGCTCATTCTCTCCGAGGGCATGGCCACAAGCGGCATGGGCGAGATCATCGCCCGCTGGATCATCACCCGGAAATTCCTCAACAAGCGGCCCTTCCTCTTTACCTTCGTGTTCATGTGGGGCATGGGCATCTGCTCCCTGCTGGTCGGCTCCATCGTGGTGGTGCTGATGTCCTGGTCCATCTTCTACTCCATCGCCGAGATCGTGGGCTATAAGAAGGGCGAGCGGTACAGCACCATGATGATCATCGGCTGCTTCCTCTCGGCCATATTGTTCGAGGGCCTGCTGGCCTTCCTGAACTGGCTGCCCGCCTTCTGCCTGACCTATCAGAACATGACCGGCGTGGGCATCAACTACGTCACCTACTTCATCATCGGCTTCATCGTGGCCACCCTCATGATTTTCCTCAGCGTGCTGGCCATGAAATTTATCTTCAAGTGCGATTTCAGCAAGCTCAACAACATCGATGTGGAAGCCCTCAAAAGCGAGGGCATCGGCAGGCTCAACTTCCGCCATAAGTTCTATCTGGTCTGCTTCGGCCTCATCGTGGCCTACGTGATTCTGACCACGGTGCTCCCCGCAGACTTCTTCCTCACCGTCCTGCTGAACACCGTCACCCAGACCGGCTGGTTCACCATTGTGCTGGTGGTGGCCGTGGTCATCCGCCACGAGGGCAAGCCCGTGCTGGACTTCGCCGAGATCGCCAAGACCGGCGCCAACTGGAACATTCTGATGATGTGCGCCTCCGTCATCCCCGTGGCCCGCGCCCTCACCAGCGACGGCACCGGCGTCACCGAGCTTATCAACAACCTGCTCTCCCCCATCTTCGGCAGCATGGGTCCCATCATGTTCATCATCACCGTCATGATCGCCATGATGATTCTCACCAATATCGGCAGCAACATGGCCACCAGCATCATCGTCGTCACCGTGGTCCTGCCCTTCGTGAGCAAGTACTACTTCTCCCCCGCCATCATCGGCATGGCCATTCTGCTCATTGCCAACCTGGGCTTTATCTTCCCCGGCTCCTCCGGCATGGCGCCCTTCCTCTACAGCAACAAGTGGATTGAGGTCAAGGATATCTATAAATACGGCCTAGTCTACTGCGTCATCTTCCTGATTGCCGCCATTCCCACCTTCATCGTCGCCTCCTACATCATCTGAGCCGAGCTGCTCCTGCAGCTCACGGTAGAAGTCCCGGATTTTTCCCAGCAGGATATGCTCCATTGCGCTCATGCCGTTGCGGTCGTCGTAGAGCAGGTAGTTGGTCAGCCGGGTGTCGAACCCCATGACCCGGATGCGGCGGATGAGCCCCGTATTCTCGTACAGGTCCCCCAGCAGCGCGAGCCCCGGCATGATGGAGATCATGTCGTTCTCCGCCACCGCCCGCTTGGACGCCTCCACATTGCTGAACACCGTGAAGCGGGGAAAGCGGCGCAGGACCTGCCCCACCGTCTGATCCTGGAAGGACGGATAGCAGTGGGTGATGGCCAGCCGCTCCCCCAGCAGCTCGTCCACGTCCACGCAGTCCCGGGCGGCGAAGGGGGACTCGGCGGACACCACCGCGTAGAACCGGTCCACATAGAGCGGCTCAATGCTGAACCCGCTGTTTTTCATCTCGTACTCCGGGTCAAAGGAGCCGGTGGTCTCCGCGCCGATGGCGGTCTTGGAGACCCCCTCCGTCACACTGGAGGCGATGCGGTTGTAGGGCTGCTCGTGGATGTGCAGGGCGATCTCCGGGTACTCGTCCCCCAGCTCCCGCGTCAGGTAGACCGAGAGGCAGTTGGAGACCGAGGGGTACACCACCAGGTTGATAATGCGCCGCACCGTCCGGCTGGTGGAGAAGAGGTGCTGGAGCTGCTCGTTCTTCTCCACGATGTCCGCCGCCAGCTCCAGGGCCTGCTCGCCCTCGGCGGTGAGCACGATGCCCTTGTGGGTGCGCTGGAAAATCTTGATGTTCAGTTCCTTCTCCAGTGAGTTGACGATGGCGCTCAGGCTGGTCTGGCTCAGGTAGAGCCGCTTGGCCGCCGCCGATATAGACTTGCTCCGGGCCACCTCCAGCAGGTATTCCAGATACTCGATGCGCATACAGGTCTCCCCTTTCGACCGCTTTTCCGCGTTCTCGCCAAACAGTATAGCATGAAACATACAAAAATCCTATAGGTAAGGAGTTTTGCCATATGAAACCATATACTCAGATTCTCGCCGACTACCTCTCCGCCCTCAAGTATGAGGATATCCCGGCGGAGGTGATCGAGCGGGCCAAGCTGGTCACCCTCCACACCGTGGGCGCGGCCATCTCCGCCATGCGTTCCAAGTCCGGGCAGGACATCGTGAAGATCGCCAAGGCCCTGGGCGGCGGCGGCTCCGCCCAGGCCACCATTCTGGGCGACGGCACCAAGGTGGGCCTGGGGAACGCGGTCCTGGCCAGCGGCACCCTGGCCGACCTTCTGGACTGGGAGGACTGCGCCTGGACCGGCCACCCCTCCGCCGGCGCGGTACCCACGGGCCTGGCCGTGGCCGAGGCCTACCACAAGACCGGCAAGGACTACCTCACCGCCCTGGTGGGCGGGTACGACGTGTACCAGCGGGTGGCCATGGCGGTACAGCCCTCTCCCGAGCGCTTTGAGCAGGGCTGGGGCCTCCACTGCTGGCAGATTTTCGCACCCACCTCCATCGCCGGCAAGCTCATCGGCATCCAGGGGGACAAGATGAACCAGCTCCTGGGCACCGCCGCCCACATGACCCCCGTGGCCATCAACCTCATCCACTCCAGCTTCAGCGACTTCTACCACTTCACCCACGGCCTCACCGCCCAGCTGGGCGTGGAGAACGCCCTCATCACCGAGGCGGGCATCTCCACCCTCATGGGCGCGCTGGAGGAGGACGGCGGGTACTACTTCGGCGTCTCCGACCAGTGCGACTGGGACTGGTACGACAAGGACCTGGGCAGCCGCTACATGATTATGGAGCTGATGCTCAAGAACTGGCCCGTCAACATGTGGATTCAGACCCCCATGGACCTCATCGACGCCATGGTGAAGAAGCACGGCATCCACGCCGACGACATCGAGCGCATCGAGGTCTCCCCCTACATCCCCGAGCGCAGCGAGGACAGCCCCAGGGACGGCTACGCCTCCCTGGTCCGGGCCCAGTTCTCCATCCCCTTCTGCATGGCCATGTACCTCAAGGGACCCAAGGTGGGCTACGACTGGCTGGACGCAAAGTACCTCAAGGACCCCGTCATTCTGGAGATGGCCGCCAAGGTCCACGGCGTGGGCGAGGAGTCCCTCATCAGCCACAATTTCGACACCTTCCAGAAGGGGTCCTACCCCGAGTACGGCATGACCATCACCATGAAGGACGGCGCGGTATACTCCCAGACGCGCCAGTTCCCCAAGGGCCACCCCCAGAACGATTACACCCGTCAGGAGTGCATCGACGTGTTCAAGCTGGCCACCGGCGACGTGATGAGTGAGGATAAGCAGGACGCCCTGTGCGACTTCATCCTCAACAAGCTGGAGAACGTGGAGGACATGGCGGAGATCTCCAAGTACGTGAAGCTGTAAGACAAACCCCACCGCCGCGGGGCGTATCCTTCGGGAGCGCCCCGCGGCACGGGCGTATCCCCCGCTTTTACCCCTTAAATGGCTCCCCATGGGGGAGCCGGTTCTGCGTGAGGCTCGTAAATTGAATCCAGCCCATCCCACCGACTCGTTTTTCTTTCATTTTCATTGATAAAGGAAGTGTCTCATATGTACACCTGGCGCGCCCAAATCGGCCTCATCTCCCCCGGCACGGGTCCCAACATGGAGCGGGACTTCCACCGCTTCATCCCCGACGGCGTGGGCATCAACACCACCCGCATCCCCTTCTCCGGCACCCCATCCCCCGAGGGGCTGATGGACATGGTCTCCCACCTGGAGAATACCTGCCAGATTTTCAGGGGCAGCCCCCAGGACTGCGTCATGTTCGGCTGCACCTCAGGCAGCCTCATCGGCGGCCCCGGCTTTGACCGGAAGCTGGTGGACCTCATCACCGAGGCATCCGGCTCCCCCGGCCTCACCACCAGCACCGTCCTGGTGGAGGCCTTCAAGGCCCTGGGCGTCTCCAGCGCCGCCGTCATCACCCCCTACCCGGACGACACCAATGAGGTGGAGCGCCAGTTTCTGGAGCACCACGGAATCCACGTCACCCGGATCGAGGGCATGAACTACCCCGAGGACGACATCGCCCTCATCAAGCCCCAGCTGGTGTACGAGCACCTGAAAAAGCTGGACAAGACCGGGGCAGACTGTCTTTTCATCAGCTGCACCGGCCTGAACGTGCTGGATCTCATCAAAATTGCCGAGGAGGACTTCGGCCGCCCGGTCCTCACCAGCAACCAGGCCACCCTCTGGGGTGCCCTGCGCCACGCCCAGGTGGGCGTGAAGCTGCCCTATCTGGGCGAGCTCTTTACCAACCACTGATTCGAGGTGTATCGATTTGGAATTGACCCGTGAACAGCTTCTGAAGGCAAAAATTCCCTGCCCTGAGACGGGCATTGAGGTGAAGCACACCCTCTGCGACATCTGCTGTCCCGGTACCCACTGCGGTGTGGACGCCTACGTGAAGGACGCTCAGATCATCAAGGTGGAGGGCACCGACGGCCACCCCTTCAACGAGGGCAAGCTCTGCCCCAAGGGCTCGGCCAACCGCCAGTACATCTATCGCAAGGACCGCATCCACACCCCCCTGCGCCGCGTCGGCGAGCGGGGGGAGGGCAAGTTCGAGCCCATCTCCTGGGACGAGGCCTACCGTGAAATCGCCGACAGGCTGCTGGACGCCAAGGCCCGGTACGGCGCGGACAGCGTGGCCTTCTTCTCCGGCTTCACCAAGTGGTACCGCCAGTATCTCCACCGCTTCGCCTACTCCTTTGGCTCCATCAACTACGGCTCCGAATGCTCCTCCTGCTGGAAGTCCACCGAGATGGCCTGGATGTCCACCGCCGGCACCATCACCGACCCGGATTTCGGCAATTCCAACGTGATTCTGGGCTGGGCCCTCAACGCCTTTTACTCCATGCACGTGGCGGGCCCCGCCCTGCTCGCCCTGAAGGACATGGGCAAGAAGTTCATCATCGTGGACCCCCGAAAGACCCCCGCCACCGACAAGCTGGCCGATATCCACCTCCAGCTCAAGCCGGGCACCGACGGCGCGCTGGCCCTCGGCATGGCGAAGATTATCATCGACAACGGCTGGCAGGACAAGGAATTCGTCGAGAAGTACACCTACGGCTTCGAGCAATACGCCGCCGAGGTAAAGAAGTACGATCTCAAGAAGGTGGCCGGCATCACCGGCCTGGACCCCCGTGATATTGAGCGGGCCACCGAGCTATACGCCACCGGCGGCCCCGCCTCCATCCACGAGTCCCCCTCCCCGGTGACCCACCACACCAACGGCTTCCAGAACTACCGGGCCATCCTCTGCCTCAACGCCCTCACCGGCAATTTCGACCGGGCCGGCGGCAATCTCCCCGTCACCGCCACCTACTATGACCAGTGCGCGGGCTACCACACCTATGAGCACGAGTACTACCTGGAGCGGCTGCCCGGCGACCCCATGACCAAAATCGGCGCCCAGCGCTTCCCCCTCTGGTCCAAGCTGGTGCCCGAGTTCCAGGCCATGGACCTGGCCCGGCAGATCAATGAGGGCACCCCCTACCCCATCAAGGCCCTCTTCTGTATGGGCCTCAACGCCAAGATGTTCCCCGATACCCCCGCCTTCTACGAGGCCCTCAGGAAGGTGGATTTCTTCGTGGATACCGATCTCTTCCTCACCGACACCGCCAAGTACGCCGACATCGTGCTGCCCGCCTGCTCCTCCTTCGAGCGGGGCGAGTTCAAGGCCTATCCCGGCGGCTTTGCCGCCTACACCAAGCCGGTCATACCGCCCCTCTATGAGAGCCGGAGCGACACCGACATCCTCCGGGATCTGGCGGAGCTGATGGAGCTTGACGATCCCCTCCTGCGGGAGGGCTACGAGGCCGCCATCCGGTACATGATCCGGGACACCGGCGTCACCGTGGAGGAGCTTCAGGCCAGCGATATGCCCGTCCATGTGCCCACTGCCCGGGACACCGTGCCCGGCGAGTTCCTGGCAAACGGCATCAAGACCCCCACAGGCAAGTTTGAGTTTTACTCCACCACCGTGGCCGAGTTTCAGGACAGCCACGGTCTCAGCCCCGTCCCCACCTACTCCGACACCCTGGCCGACGAGCCCGACGCGGACGCTTACCCCTTCGTCCTCAACACCGGCGCGCGGCTGCCTAACACCCTCCACTCCCGCCTTCACGACGTGCCCTGGCTGCGCTCCATGCGCAAGACCCCCATGGCCGACATCAGCCTGGAGGACGCCGCCCGCCTGGACCTCCGGGAGGGGGATATGGTGGAGCTCTACAACAGTGTGGGCGCCATCCGGGTGGCAGTCTGCCCCACCGGCAGGGTCCGCGCCGGGGATATCCACCTCTACCACGGGTACCGGGAATGCAACGCCAACAATCTCGTCGGCGCGTGTCACCTGGACCCCTACAGCGGCTTCCCCGGCTACAAGTCCAACCGCTGCGGTATGAAGAAAATCTAACGGCGCGCAGAGGCCCCGCGGAGTCCATTTCGGACTCCGCGGGGCCTCTGGCTGTCAAAAATCCCTCCGCAGAGCAAGCCTCGCAGAGCAGCGTCGTCCGCAGATGACGCAGTTAAGTGAAAATCCGTCATTTCTAGGGACATGCGCCTCAAAAATGACACTTCTCATGACGGATGTGACAACTTTCTCCCATGAAATCGAGCCCCGGGCGTCTGCACGTCCGGGGCGGCTATCTCTTATTCCATCATACCAGCCGATCCGCAATCTTCTTCAGGGACCCCTGGATGCGGCTCTCCTTCAGCTCCTGCTCGTCCACCAGGCGCAGGGCCTCGGTGGGGCAGTTGTGGACGCAGGCGGGCTGCATACCCATCTTGATACGGGCGTAGCAGCCGTCGCACTTCTGCATTTTACCGTCGGCGCGGAAGGAGGGGGCGCCGAAGGGGCACGCCATGGCGCAGGAGTGGCAGCCGATGCAGTTGGTGTTGTCGTACAGGGTGAGGCCGGTCTCGGCATCCTTGTAGATGCACCCGCAGGGGCAGGCGTCCACGCAGGGCGCGTCGGTGCAGTGGTTGCAGCCTACCGAGAGGAAGGTGAAGCAGTGGGGCTCCCTGCCCCGCTCCAGGATGCTGACCACCCGGAAGGGCGCCTCCAGCTGCTCGGTGTCGATGTCGTTTTGGTCCATGCAGGCCACGGCGCAGGCGCCGCAGGCGGAACACTTATCCATATCCAGGTCAATTACCAGTGCCATATGTCCTCACTCCTGTCCATTGATAGCCGCGCTGGTCTTCTCCAGTGCGCTGATGATCTCGCCCGGGATGCCCTCCGCCCGCAGCCGTGCCGCCCCCCTGGGATAGAGGGCCGTGCCGCTGCCGTCCAGGCGGCGAATCACGTAGTCCTTCATCACGCCGCTGACCTTGTAGTTGTCCAGCAGGTTCAGGCAGGCTATTTTCCCGTCCCGGAGGACCGCCCGGAGGACGGTGCGGCCGTCGGCGCTGCGGTACTCCAGCACCGAACCCTGGGCCCGGTTGTCCCCGAAGGCGATAAAGTCCATATCGAAAAAGTGGGTGATATTGTGGAGAATCTCGCCGGTATGGACGGCGCTGCCCCCCGCCATATTGGTCCCAGCCACCTCACCCTGGCTGGCCGCGTTGGCCCACAGGCCGATGATCTGGGTCTGTCCGCTCTGGCGGTTGAGTCCCTCGCAGCAGTCTCCCGCCGCGTAGACACCCTCCACATTGGTGCGCATATGCTCGTCCACCACGACGCCGCGGCCGACCTTGACGGTCTCCCCGGCCAGGGCGGTGTTGGCCCGGGTGCCGATGCACAGCACCACCAGATCGCAGGGGATCTCCGCGCCGTCGCTGAAGCTGGCGGTCAATGTCTCTCCGCCGCGGGTGATGGCGCTGATGCCGCTCCCAAAGCGCAGCTCCACCCCTTTGGCCCGGACCCGGTCCTCAATGACACGGCCTATCTCGGGCAGGGCGGCCACGGGGAAGATGCCCGGGGCCATGTCCGCCATGGTGACGGCCACATCCCGCCTGCGCAGCAGCTCCACCACCTTGATGCCCACCATGGAGGCGCCCACCACCACGGCGGCGCGGACGCCGCCGCGTTCCAGCCGGGCCTGGAGCCGCTCCGCGTCCTGCACGGTGCGCATACAGTAGACCTCGCCGTCGTCCGCGCCGGGGAGGGGGGGCACCAGGGCGCGGGCCCCGGTGGCCAGCAGGAGTTTGGACCACGTCCACTGGCTGCCGTCGGAGCAGACCACTTTTTGGGCTTCATAGTCCACCCGCTCCACCGCCACATCCATGTGGAGCGTCAGGTCCAGACGGGCGGCGATCTCCTCTGGGGGGCCGAAGGGGAACATCCCGTCGTAGGGGAGCTTGCCGCTGACATAATAGGTGGTCAGCATGGGGTTGGCCGGGGCCGCCCCCGATTCGCTGAAAATATGTATTTCGCCGTCCCAGCCGTTGCGCCGCAGGGCGCTGGCCGCGTGGTAGCCCGCGCAGCCGAAGCCCACGATTACCGCTCTATCCATAGGGGGAACCACTCCTTTCGCTACCACTACTATATAGAAATCCGGCTGGACCGTCCAATAGGAATTGGCGATAATCGGGTAACGAAAAGAGCGGTATCCCAACCGATTGCACTGGGGCAAAATGAGTGTTATTGTTTCATTACCGATTTAGCTCAGCCCCGCAACATCATTGAGGAGGTAGTTTCTATGATCCGCAGCATCACCGTTATCGGCGGCGGCGGCACAGGCCACACCGCCGCCGCGTTTCTCACCAGCAAGGGCTTCCGGGTGGCCCTGTGCGACAGCGGGAACTTCCAGCGCGAGATGGACGACGTGAACGAACAGGGCGGCATCCTGCTCCGGGGCCGCTCCGGCGTGGTGGGCTTCTTTACCCCCGCCCTGGCCACCACCGACCACGCACGCGCCCTGAAGGACGCGGAGCTGATTCTCGTATGCGTCCCCGCCACCCGCCACGAGGAGGCGGCCAGGGCCATCGCCCCCCACCTGCGCCCCGGCCAGCACATTCTCCTCTCCCCGGGCAACCTGGGCTCCTTCGTCTTCCGCAGGGTTTTCGACGAGGCGGGCATTGACCCCGCAGCCAACATTATCGCCGAGCTGGAGGGCAACCTCTGCCCCTGCCGCCTCTCCGCCAAGGCCGAAGCCACCGTGGGCCTGCCCATCCGCACCAAGAAGGTGGCCGCCCTCCCCGGCAGCCGCACCGAGGAGTTCATCGCCTTCTGCGAGGGCGTGCTGGAGTTCGTCCCCAACAAAAACGTCTTTGAAGGGGCCCTCCTCTCGGACAACTACGTGCTCCACATCGGCACCTCCCTCCTCTCCGCCGCCACCATTGAGGCCATGGGGGAGGACTTCGTCCTCTTCCAGCACGGTTTGAGCGACGCCGCCATCCACTGTGTGGAGGCTGTCCGGCAGGAGCGCATCCGGCTGCTTGCCGCCTTCGGCCTCATGGAGCGGGACAGCGCCACCGAGTTCTTCGAGGAGCTGCGGGACTGGCGGAACCACCCGGAGTACGACGTGTTCCGCACCCTGGCCGGCCCCGACAGCCTGACGCACCGCTACGTGGCCGAGGACTGCTACGCCTGCGCCTCCCTGGCCCTCTCCTGCGCCCGCAGGGTGGGTGTAGCCATGCCCACGCTGGAATCCATCATGACCCTGGCCGGCGCCGTCAACCAGCGGGACTATCTTTCCGAGGGCCGCACCCTTGAAAACCTGGGCTTCGGCCAAGGCCGTTCCATGGATGAGATCGTCGCGGCCATCTCGTAAGAATCCGATCCCGGCTGCATAACATCCATCAATCGGTTTTAAGGAGGCCCCGTCATGGACTATCCCCCCACCAATCTTCTCTTTCTGAGCAAGCAGGATGTGGACGCACTCATCACCCCCGAGGACGTATTCGCCGCCGTGGAGTCCGTCTTCCGCGCCGACGGCATGGGCCAGGTGATCTCCCCCGTCAAGGAGCTGATGCCCGCAGGGGACGGCGGCGCCCTCTTCGCCATGCCGGGCCTCCTGGGGGACGCAGGGGTGGCCGGGGTCAAATGGACGAATTTCTGCCCCAACCAGCCCCAGGGCCTCCCCGTCTGCTGGGGGCATGTGCTGGTCCTCAGCAGCACCGAGACCGGACAGCCCTTCGCCGTGATGGACGCCACCACCATCACCAACCAGCGCACCGCCGGGGGCCACACGGTGGCGGCCGCAAAGTATCTGGCCAACCCCGGCGCCAGGACCATGGGCGTGCTGGGCTGCGGCGCCCAGGGGCGCTCCGCCATCCGCTCCTTCGACCGGCTCTTCGACCTCAGCCGGATACTGGTCCACACCCGCACCCGGGAGAAATTCGAGGCCTTCCGCGCCCAGGCCCAGGACGGCCTGCGCGCCCGCCTGGACTATGCCCCCACCCCCAAGGCCCTGGCGGAGCAGTCGGAAATCCTGATCACCGCCACCACCTCCCACACGCCGGTCATCCGGGCTGAGTGGGTGCCCCAGGGGGCCTTCGTGGGGGGCGTGTACTCCTTCTACGATCTCGACAGCGCCCTCTCCGCCCAGGCGGACAAGTGGGTGCTGGGCCACCGCCGGTCCGACGGGGACGAAATCCTGGACAACCCCGACTTCGCCGGGAAGCTCAGTGCCGGCGACGTATACGGCACACTGGGCGAGATTGTCTGCGGCAAGCTGCCGGGGCGCGAGAGCCCCGACGAGCGCATCGTCTTTACCCACATGGGCATGGGCGCGCTGGATATCGCCATCGGCAACCGCATCGTGGAAAAGGCCCGCTCCCTCGGCGCGGGCCAGACGCTGCGGCTGATATAGCATAAAGAGCGGGCTGCGAAACCGGTGTTTCGCAGCCCGCCTTCTTGCCTTCCGGACTGGGGACGCCCCACCCTCGTCCCTCAGGGTTCTACCCTGACGCCTCCCCCCGGATGGGGAAGGTTCCGGCACGGGAAACTCTCCCTTTTCTTTTCCGCCCCTTTCGGTTATACTTGTAAAAATAGCGTAGCCTGCGGGTGAAAATATAGGAGGCCATGAGATGGCGAAATTTGAGGTGCGGCTCGACTGCCGCCAGGCCCTCCGGCTCCACGGCCTGTGGGCAAGGTCCAACGACAAATCCGTCGCCAGGGACATCCCCCGCCTGACCGCCCGATACCACCAGATAACGGGCACCGGGGCGGACACGGCGCTCCCGTTCTTCATCCTCTCACGGAACTTCGAGGAAAAGACGCGGTATTTCGAGCTTTTCATCGGCAGCGTCACAGAAAACGCGAAGCTTGAGCCGCTTTTGCTGCCGGAGGGGCAGTACGGGCGGATTGCCGTGGCCCCAAAGCTGGGCTTTCTCTGGGGGCCGGCAATCGGCGGGGCCAAGCGCTGGTTCTACACGAAGTGGCTGCCCGGGAGCGGTTTTCAGGCGGTCAACCTGGAATATGAATACCACACGGAGAAGAGCCTGGGCAAGTCCCCGGAAATCGAGCTCTTTTTTGCAATCCGGCGGTAATGCCGGGGCGCGCCGCCTTTTCTCTCAAAATCTACGTTTAGGAAGTGGACCAACATGACGATTCGGCTTGCGGCGGAGGAGGATATGGACGCCGTCTGGGCTCTGGTCTCGCGGGCTGTGGCCCATATGAACGCCCTTGGGAACCCCCAGTGGGGGGAGGATTATCCTCTCCGCATCGACTTTGAGGAGGACCGGGCCCGGGGCGAGCTCTACCTGGCCGTGGACGACGACGGGACCATCCTGGGCTGCGTGTGCCTCAATGGCCGGGAGTCCCCGGAGTACGCCCCCCTGCCCTGGAGGGACGCGGGCCCCGCACTGATGCTCCACCGGCTGGCCGTGGACCCCAAGGCCCAGCGGCGGGGCGTGGGCAGAGCCCTCTTCGCCTACTATGAGGACAAGGCCCGCAGGGAGGGCTGCACCAGCCTGCGGCTGGACACCTACGGCCAGAACGACCGGATGCGCTCCCTGATAGAAAGCCGGGGCTTTGAGCAGGTGGGTATGGTGCACTTCGACCGGGTGGGCCGCCCGCTGGGCTTCCCCTGTTTTGAAAAGGTGCTGTAGCCTTTTTATCTTGCTTTTCTGAGCTGAACTGCCTATAATGGATAAAACGTCTCAAAGGGGCTGGTTTTATGAAGAAAAACCCGATGAATTACACGCTGCTGTGCGATTTCTACGAGCTAACCATGGCTAACGGCTATTTCCAGACCGGCATGGCCGACCAAATCTGTTATTTCGACGTGTTTTTCCGCATCGTGCCCGACGGCGGCGGCTTCGCCATCGCGGCCGGGCTGGAGCAGGTCATCGACTACGTGGAGCACCTCCGCTTTGACGACGAGGACATCGACTATCTCCGGGGCAAGGGCTGCTTTGCGGAGGATTTTCTCACCTATCTGAAGGGCTTCCGCTTTACGGGCGATATCTGGGCCGTGCCCGAGGGGACGCCCATCTTCCCCGGCGAGCCTATCCTCACCGTCCGGGCTCCCGCCATCGAGGCCCAGTTCATCGAGACCTTCCTCCTGCTCACCCTGAACCACCAGTCCCTCATCGCCACCAAGTCCAACCGCATCGTGCGCGCGGCGGACGGACGTCCGGTGAGCGAGTTCGGCTCCCGCCGGGCCCAGGGGTCCGACGGCGCCATTCTGGGCGCCCGGGCCTCCTACATCGCCGGGTGCACCGGCACCGCCTGCACCCTGGCCGACCAGATGTACGGCTCCCCCGCCGGGGGCACCATGGCCCACTCCTGGGTGCAGATGTTCCCCGACGAGTACAACGCGTTTAAGACCTACTGCGAGCTGTACCCCCACGCGGCCACCCTGCTGGTGGACACCTACAATGTGCTCAAGTCCGGCGTGCCCAACGCCATCAGGGCCTTTAAGGAGGTCCTGCTCCCCCGGGGGATTACCGGCTGCGCCATCCGGCTGGACAGCGGCGACCTCACCTACCTCTCCCGCAAGGCCAGGAAGATGCTGGACGCGGCGGGGCTGACCGAGTGTAAAATCGTGGCCTCCAACTCCCTGGACGAGTATATCATCCGGGATCTGCTGCTCCAGGGGGCCAAAATAGACTCCTTCGGTGTGGGCGAGCGGCTCATCACCTCCAAGTCGGAGCCGGTCTTCGGCGGGGTGTACAAGCTGGCCGCCGTGGAGGACAGGGACGGCAGCGTCATTCCCAAGATTAAGATCTCAGAGAATGCCGCCAAGATCACCAACCCCCACTTCAAGAAGGTCTACCGCATCTTTGAAAACGAGAGCGGCAAGGCCATCGCCGACCTCATCACCGTATACGACGAGGTGGTGGACGAGTCCCAGCCCCTGGAGCTCTTCGACCCGGAGGCCACCTGGAAGCGGAAAATCGTCACCGACTTCACCGCCGTGGAGCTGCTGGTACCCATCTTCCGGCGGGGTGAGAAGGTCTATCAGTCCCCCTCCATCACTGAGATGCGCTCCTACTGCGCCGCCCAGATTGACTTGCAGTGGGACGAGGTCAAGCGGTTTGAAAACCCCCACAACTACTACGTGGACCTGTCCCAGAAGCTCTGGGACATCAAGCAGGATCTGCTCAAGCGGGCGGGGCGCTGAGCCGCCGTCCGGCAGGGGACGGGAACGAAATGCCCCCTGGGAAACCGCCCTGTGGGTGAGGCGGTGAATTGTAAACATGGGCATCACCTTCGTAAATTGCCCCCGCGGCGCCTGAGTGAACCCCTGTTGTCCGGGCGCAGCAAAGCCCGGAGGCGGCCGCCTCCGGGCTTTTTCAATACTTTAATATGGTATCCGCAAGCTCCAGCAGTATCTGGCGCTGGCGGGGACTCATCCTGCCGCACCGCTCGGCCAGCTCCCGGTCCAGATAGCGCTCCTGGGGACCGGTGACCTCCGCCACCAGCTCCGACAGGTCGCAGCCCAGCTCCATGGCGATCTCCGCCAGCGTATCCAGATTGACCTTGGTCACCCCACGCTCAATCTGGCTGATATAGCCCACCGACACCTGAAGGGCCTCCGCCAGCTTCTCCTGGGTCTTTAGCTGCGCCTTCCTTCGCGCCTTGATTCGTCTGCCGATTACAGGATAGTCCACGTTCATCCATTTCACCCAGTCTTAGTCTATCGGTCTTTCCCCTTTTTATACAGATACTTACGGCTAAAATTGAAGCTATATCTATTGATTTGCTTTTTCCGCTATGGTATTATACCAATATCGGCTCTGTTCGCAAAAATGGAGAAAAAAGGGGGGCTTGGATGGACTATCTGGAGCACTTGTCGGCGCTTTTGGGCTGTGTGTACCTCTCGGACCTTCACTGGCGCACCATCAGCCGGCAGCAGGCCAACACCATCCTGGCCGAGCCTCTGGACCGCCCGGAGCACGAGTATCTGGATGCCGCCCGCTACATTTTGGGGGACTGCGCGGGGGAATATCCCGACGCCGCAGACGCGCGGAAGGCCATTGCAGCGTATCTCCTCAACCACTGAAACCATAAAAGGCGCCGGTCTCTGAGAGACCGGCGCCTTTTTCTTCGGTTCAGTTGAATTTATAGATCTTACGGGCCATGCGGTAGAGGGAGACCGAGAGCTTCCGGCCCTGGTAGCCGGGGATATTGCCCACAAAGGAGACCGCCCGGTATTTGAGCTTATGGTAGAGCCCGGCGTCCACCGCCCGCAGATACTCCCAGAGCTCGGTCTTCTTGCCCAGTGCCTCGGGAGAGCCGTCAATGATAAGAAAGATGGAGGAGATGGTCATCATCATGGCCAGGTAATTGCGCATATACCGGCCCAGCTTGGGATTGGCGGCCCGGACCTGGCGGAGATTGTGGGCCTCAATCATCAGGCGGGTCACCCGGACCTGCTGGTCCACCCGGCCCACCATCACCTTCTCGTTGACGCTCTGGTCCGCCCGTCCGATGAAGTAGCGGTAGAGGTCCACATCCATGTAGTACATGGTCTTGACCGCGGGGAGAGGCTGGTAGACGAAAATATTGTCCACATAGAAGGTGTGCTTTGGCAGCTCCAGGCCGCAGGCGCGGAGCATCTCGGTGCGGTAGATAACCGAGTGCATCAGCAGATACTGGGAGGCGCGGAACCGGCCGATATCGTTCCAGGTAAAAATCTTGTTCTCCGGGAAGACGTTGGTGTACCGCATGACCTTCTGGGTATTGTCCTCCACGTGCTCATAGACGTAATTTGCGATGACCAGGTCCACGCTCTCGGGCATCTTGGCAAATTCCCGGAGCTTGCCCATGACCTTGTGCAGTGCGTCCGCATTCAGCCAGTCGTCCGAGTCCACCACCTTGTAGTAGAGGCCCCGGGCCCTGCGCAGGCCCTGGTTGACGCCCTCGCCGTGGCCGCCGTTGGGCTGGTGGACCGCCCGGATGATGTCCGGGTACCTCTCCGCCCAGCGGTCGCAGATGGCGGGGGTGTCGTCCTTGGTGGACCCGTCGTCCACCAGGATGATCTCAATATCATCGCCGCCCTCCAGCAGGGTCTCCACGCAGTGGTCCATGTAGGCGGCGGAGTTGTAGCAGGGCACCGCGAAGGTGATAAGCTTATCCATATTGTTGACAACTCCTTAGAGCGTTTCTGTTGCGAGCAGCCGGTCGGCCAGCTCCAGGGCACGCACCACAATGGCGTCCATATTGTAGTACTTATACTCGGCCAGACGGCCCAGCAAATGGAAGCCGGGCACAGCGTCCCCCAGGGCCTTGTACTGCTGGTAGAGGGCGTTGTTTTCGGGGCTTATGATGGCATAGTAGGGGATCTCCCCGTTTTTTCCGGTGTAGGCGCGGGAGTACTCCTTGACGATGGTGGTGGCGTTTGGAATCTCCTGGCCGGAGAAGTACTTGAACTCGGTGATGCGGGTAAAATCCTCGCTGACGGTATAGTTCACCGTGCCGTGGGTCTGGTACCACTCCACGCCGTGGGTCTCGAAGCGGAAGTCCAGGGTGCGGTAGGGCAGGCGGCCGAAGCAGCAGCCGAACAGCTCGTCCACCGCGCCGGTATAGATGACGGTCCCTTCAAAGGGCGTCCCGTCCAGCCGGACCCGGCCGCCGTCCAGACACAGGCGGTCCGCCGCGTCCGAGTCCAGCTCCACGGTGATATTGGGGTGGTCCAGCATATGCTCGAAGACGGCGGTATACCCCAGGGCCGGGATGCCCTGGTAGGCGTCCTGGAAGTAGCGGTCGTCCCGGGAGAGGAAGACCGGCACCCGGGCGGTCGTGTTGGGGTCGATCTCCTCGGGGGTCTGGCCCCACTGCTTCATGGTGTAGTGGACGAAGACGTTCTCATACACGTAGTCGGCCAGGGCCTTGATCTCCGGGTCGTCGTTTCTGCGCAGCTCCAGAATGGTGACCTTTTTTTCAGCGCCGTAGGTCTCAATGAGCTTTTTCTCCAGGCGTGCCGCCTTCTCGCTGCCGTAGGCCAGCTCCAGAGAGGTGAGGTTAAAGGGCACGGGCATCAGCGCGCCGCGGACATTGGCCACCACCCGGTGCTGATAGTCCCGCCAGCCGGTAAAGCGGGAGAGATATTCATAGGCGCGGGCATTGTTGGTATGGAAGATATGGGGGCCGTACTGGTGGATAAGCACGCCGGCCTCATCCAGCTTATCGTAGGCATTGCCGCCGATATGGCCGCGCCGCTCCAGCACCAGCACCCGCTTTCCGCCCCGCTCGGCCAGCTCACGGGCGCAGACCGCGCCGGCGAAGCCCGCGCCGATGACCAGGCAGTCGTACTTCTGACTCATTGGCTCACACCTCTCGTTGTCGTGTTGTCTTGATGTGGTTTATTGTACCAGTTTCGCGCTCCGAAAGAAACGAAGAAAGTATTAAGTTTCGCTTAAAATCCCGGGGGCCGGGCGGTCCGGCCCCATCAGCGGCTGGAGCCGCCGAAGCGGTTGAAGCGGCCGTCGGTGGGCTCGGTATTGCCCAGGAAGGTGTCGGTATAGTGGTCCATGGCCTTGCGGATGACCGCCTTGGCCGCCTCCCGCCCGTTTACGTCGCCGGCCACCGTCTCCTTGCCCTCCAGGGCCTTGTAGACCGCGAAGAAATGGGCCATTTCGTCAAAGATATGGGCGGGCAGCTCGGAAATATCTCTATAGGTATTATAGGCCGGGTCGGAGAAGGGGATGGCGATAATCTTCTCGTCGTTCTTCCCGTCGTCCAGCATGGAGATATACCCAATCGGGTAGACCCGCACCAGGGTCAGAGGGTCCATGGACTCGCTGCAGAGCACCAGCACGTCCAGGGGGTCGCCGTCGTCGCCGTAGGTCCGGGGGATGAAGCCGTAATTGGCGGGATAGTGGGTGGAGGTGTGGAGCACCCGGTCCAGGATGATGAGGCCGGTCTCCTTGTCCAGCTCGTATTTCTTCTTGCTGCCCTGGGGGATCTCAATGACAGCGATAAAGTCCTCCGGCGCGATGCGCTTCGGGCTGATGTCATGCCAGATATTTGACATTCAAAAGGTCTCCTTTTTTCATGATAACTTCTAAATGGTTATTATATCTGATTTTTGGGGAGTTTACAACGTGGAGATGGAAAAGAGCGGGAAAATTTGACATTGGCAGCCGGAATGGGGCAAGGGGAGCGGAAAGGGACGCCGGATGCGGCCGCATCCGGCGTCCCTTTGTCCTATTCCTGGGTGAAGCGGGCGAGGAACCGGCGGGTCCGCTCCTCCTTCGGGTTTGTTATCACGTCCTCGGGACGGCCCTGCTCCACCACCAGCCCTCCGTCCATAAAAACCACGGTGTCGGCCACATCGCGGGCGAAGGCCATCTCATGGGTGACGATGACCATGGTGGTCTTCTGCTCGGCCAGACCTCGGATCACCCGCAGGACCTCGCCGGTGAGCTCCGGGTCCAGGGCGGAGGTGGGCTCGTCGAAGCACAGCACATCGGGCTTGAGGGCCAGGGCCCGGGCGATGGCCACGCGCTGCTGCTGTCCGCCGGAGAGCTGATGGGGGTACAGCCCCGCCTTGGCCGCAAGGCCCATCTGGTCCAGGAGGGCCATGGCGTTCTCCTCCAGCTCCTTTGCGATGGTCCTGACGCTGTGCTTGTAGTCGCTGCGCTCCCTTGCCAGCAGCTCGCTTGCTAGGGTCACGTTCTTGAGGGCGGTATACTGGGGGAAGAGGTTGAAGGACTGGAAGACCAGCCCGAAATGGAGCCGCTTCTTCCGGATCTCCGACTCCCGCGCCGTGGCGGGGTCGGCGGCGTCGAAGAGGGTCTCCCCCCGAACCGAGATGGTCCCCGCGTCCGGGGTCTCCAGAAAGTTGAGACAGCGCAGGAGTGTGGTCTTGCCGCTGCCGGAGGAGCCGATGATGGCCATGGCCCGGCCCTCCTCCAGGGAGAAGCTGATGTTTTTCAGCACCTCGGTAGAACCGAAGGATTTGCCGATATTGCGCACTTCCAAAATCGCCATTGTGCCGCCCCCTATCTGAAGTAGCTGAGCCTGCGCTCTATGTAGCCGAAAATCAGGGTCAAAAGCCCCACGAAGACCAGATAGAACGCGCCGGTGTAGAGCAGGGGCCACCAGATGCCCGCGCTCTTCAGGAACGCCTGTCCGGCGAAGGTGAGCTCAATGACGGTGATAATCCGGGCCAGGGAGGTGTCCTTCACCAGGGTGATGATCTCGTTGGACATGGGGGGCACGATGCGCTTAATGACCTGGAGCAGGGTGATTTTACGAAAAATCTGGCCCCTTGTCAGCCCCAGAACCTGCCCGGCCTCCTGCTGGCCGACGGGCACGCTCTCGATTCCGCCCCGGTAGATGACGGAGAAATAGCAGGCATAGTTGATGACGAAGGCCACCACGGCGGCAGTCATACGGCTGGCCTCGGACCCGCCCCAGGGGTCGTGCCCCAGGATAAGGCCGGGGCAGTAGAAAATGATAATGAGCTGGAGCATCAGCGGCGTGCCGCGGATTACCCAGACAACAATCTCCACCAGGGCGCTGATGGGGCGGAAGCCGGCCAGCGCCCTGCGGATGCGCCCGGGCGCGCCGCCCCGGCCGAGAAAGGCCAGGGGCTTCCACTTGTTCATGGAGCCGAAGGCCACCACCAGGCCCAGGGGCAGGGCAAAGATCAAGGTCAGTATGAATAGTTCGACAGAAACGCCAAACCCTTTCAGCAGCGACTGCGTCACCGTCCAAAACATGGCTCGTCCCTCGCTTTTACATAGGTTGATGACCGGGCGAAGGCAGAGGACGTGCCGTCCTCTGCCTTCGGTTTGATTTGCTTACTGGGCGATGATGGCGCCCGCGATGCCGTAGGTCTCGGCCAGGGACTGCATGGTGCCGTCGTCATAGAGCTCCTTGAGTGCCTCGTTGACCTTGGCGGCCGCGTCGGAGCCCTTGCGGAAGCCGATGCCGTATTCCTCCGTGGTAAGCTGGAGACCGTACGCCAGATCGGGATAGCCGGTGCCCTCCCCCGTCATTGCGGTGGCCATCAGCAGATCGATGATGCAGGCGTCGGACGTGCCGGCGGCCACCTCCATCAGGGCGTCGGCCTGGCTGGAGACGGGGTTGGCCTTGAAGCCCTTGTCGGCGGCGGTCTCCTCGCCGGCGGAGCCGGACTCCACCGCGAAGGAGAGGTCCTTGAGGCTCCCCTCATCGGCATACCGATCCAGGGCGTCCTTGTTCATCACCACCACCTGGCCGTTGGTGGCGTAGGCGTTGGTGCACTCCATGGAGCTGAGGACCTCGTTGGTGAGTGTCATCCCGTTCCAGGCACAGTCTATCTTCTTGGAGTTGAGCTCCAGGAGCTTGCTGTCCCACTCGATGACCTGGAACTGGGCCTCTACGCCCAGCTTTTCCGCCACGGCGCGGGCCATGTCCGCGTCGAAGCCGATCCACTCGCCGTTCGCGTCCTGGTAGTCCATGGGGGCGAAGTCGGTGATGGCGACCACGAGGGTGCCCTTATCCTGAATATAGGCCAGGTCGCTCTCGGCGGAGGCCGAGCCGCTGGGAGACGGAGAGGCGTCCCCGCCGGAGGGGGCCTTGGAGCAGGCGGCGAGAGAGGCGGTCAGGGTCAGCGCCAGGGCGAGCGCGAGCCATTTCTTGAACTTCATACAATATATCCTCCTAAAAAAGCATCCTGATGCGGCTTATCCGCCGCAATACTTTAGTATACTACCACACTAAATCACAGATGTAAAGGTCTTTTTTCGAAATCGGCGTTCCGCACAAAAATCCCCCCGGCTGTGCCGGGGGGATGGGGGGAAGAGACAGGGGCGGGACGGAGCTCGGCGTTCCTAACGGAGCGGACTTTGCCACAGGGGGCCCCCGGAGTCCCATGGGACTCCGGGGGGAGAGGAGGGGCAGGGAAGCGCAGCGCAGGAATGCCCTCCCCCGCCGGGCGTTCCTAGTGGAGCGGACTTTGCCCCGACGACGCCCGGAAATAGGTCCCGCATGCGGTGGCGAGGAGGCGGTCGGGCGCGCCCTCGGCCCAGAGCTCCGCCGTCAGATTGTTCAGGGTGCGCCCGGAGGAGGAGCACTTGGCGCGCAGATAAATCTTCTTGTCCAGGGGCACCGGGCGCAGGAAGGTGACACTCATGGTCACGGTGGGGGTGCGGCTCCCCTCTCCCACCTGGCAGAAGGAGAGCGCACCCATGGTGCTGTCCAGGGCGCTGGAGACAATACCGCCGTGCATGACCCCCATGGGGTTGCTCATCCAGGGCGCCGGAACGAGGGAGAACGTGAGGCTGGGCCCCGCCTCGTCGTATTCTTCAAAGTGCAGGGCCATCATGCCGCTGATGGTGTCCTGGCGGCGCTCCAGCTCCGCCAGGGAGTCTCTGATCGACTGCTCCATCTGAGCCTGCCCGTTCGGGATAGACATGGGGCATCTTCCTTTCTGTCTTATGTAAAGGGGGGACCGGAGTGAACCTTCCACCGGCGCGGGTCAGATCAGGATATTCACACCGTTGACCTCCACGCCCTCGTCCGCGCGGATGAGGATGTACCTTGCTCCGTCGATGGTGCGGGTCTCCACCAGGTCGCTGCGCTCCGGGTTGACGCGGATGGTCACGTCGGGAGTGCGGACCTCCAGCTGCTTGGTATCCACCAGGTTGCGGGGACTGAGGCCCGCGTCCGCGCCGAACTCGTCGTCGTACTTGGCGTCGAAGCTCTCCAGGTGGGACTCGGATACGCCGCAGGACTTTAATACGCACTTCACCGCGCCCTTGGATACCTTGAGAGGCTCGGCCTCCTTGCTCTCCCTGTGCTCTTCGATAAGTGCGCAGAACTGGTCCTGGACGGCCTGGACCACCTCGTACCGGCAGTCCTCGGCCAGGGCGCCCTGGAGGATGTTCTGGAAGGTCTCCTTCTGGGCCGCGGCGGGCATGGGCGGCGCGGTGTGAAACACGGCGTCCACGAAGGCCTCGTGGCTCTCGGTGATGTCCCGGGAGTAGTAGAGGGCCCCGTAGAGGTTGGCGCTGCGCTCGTCAAAGGCGGGGAAGAGAAAGCCCAGCTCGGGGGCGGACACCACCCAGTCGGCCTTCAGGTTGTGAAACTCGTTCTGGTGGACATAGTAGCTCAGTGCGGGCCGGGTGAGCTTTACGGGGCAGACGGAGCAGAGAATGTAGGTATAGACCTCGCTGGAGGCGTCGTCCTGCTTCTCGCCGTCCCTGGAGCGGTACGGCACGTCGTAGGAGTCCCGGGCCAGGAGGACGAGGTAGTTTCCCTCCACATCCACCGAGTCGATGACCCTTCGGAAGAAGGCCTGTACAGCCTCCTCGTCCCCCAGGGAGGAGTTTTTCAGGGTCATGAGGAGCTTGTGCTCCTCCCCGTCCACCACCTGCTGCGTGGCAAACTCAATGTCCATCAGGTTCTTGCCCAGGGTGCCCGACAGGGTGCGGCGGATGATGCCGAGGATCATCTCGGACTCCTCCTGGTTCATCAGTCCCAGGGGCTGGTTGAACTGGGAGACAATCTCCCGGTTCTCGTTGACATAGCAGCCCCGGATGTGGGTGATGCCGTTTTTCTCCGGCCGGAAACGGCGGCGGAGCTCTCCAACTTCTTTTTCGTTCATCGCTATACACTTCCTGTGGTAACTGATTTTTTTGCATGTACGGCCGGAATGAGGCCGCTGAGGGGATATTATAGCACAAATCGGGGGCGGGGACAAAGCGAAATGTGGTAGGGGGTTCAATATGGACGGGAAGCAGGGACGCGGCTTGCCGCGTCCCTGCCCATGCTGCAAATTCTTTGCCGCTTTTCCGGAAAAGATGACTAAAGCACCTGCGGCGGGCAAAACTTACCATGGGGGTGAATTGACATGAAGTATTATCACGGGGCCGGGCGGCGGGGTCCCTATTTCGAGGGCTGGTATTTCAAGCACCAGACCCCGGACGGCGCGCTGCTGGCCCTGATTCCCGCGCTCCACATCGGCGCGGACGGGACGAGGACGGCCTCCCTCCAGGTGGTCTCCGACACGGGGGCCTGGTGGCTGCCCTACTCCGCAGAGGCGCTGCAGGCCGCGGAGGGGCTCTTTCAAATATGGCTGGACGGGAACCTCATGAGCCGCAGGGGGCTGTGGCTCGATCTGGAGGCAAAGGGCCTCTCTCTCCGGGGCGACCTGCGGTACGGGCCGTTTACGCCCCTCAAGTCGGACATCATGGGGCCCTTCCGCCTCACGCCGGGCATGGAGTGCCGCCACGGCGTGGTGAGCATGGGCCACCGGCTGGAGGGAGCGCTGACCCTCAACGGGCGGAGCATTGACTTTACCGGCGGGACAGGGTACATTGAGACCGACCGGGGCCGCTCCTTTCCCAGGCGCTACCTCTGGACCCAGTGCGCCTGGAAGGAGGAGCGGAGCAGCAGCCTGATGCTCTCCGTGGCGGACATCCCACTGGGACCGCTGAATTTTACCGGGTGCATCTGCGCGGTGCTCTACGGCGGGCGGGAGTACCGCCTGGCCACCTACCTGGGGGCGCGGGCTGTGCGCTGGTCCGGGGGCGGCGCGCTGATTGCCCAAGGGAAATACCGCCTGGCGGTGGAGCTTCTGGAGGAGCGGAGCCGGCCGCTGAAGGCCCCTGTGCTGGGGGATATGTCCTGCACCATCCACGAGAGCCTCAGCGCCGTGGTGCGCTACCGTTTTTGGGAGGGGGACCGCCTCCTCTTCGACCACACGGACAGCCGCTCCAGCTTTGAGTACGCGGCCGAAAGGAGCCATTCATGCCGAACAGACTGAGCGGGGAGAAATCCCCCTACCTCTTGCAGCACGCGGAAAACCCTGTGGACTGGTACCCCTGGGGGACCGAGGCCTTTGAGCGGGCCGCCGCATTGGACAAGCCCGTCTTCCTCAGCGTGGGGTACTCCACCTGCCACTGGTGCCACGTTATGGCCCACGAGTCCTTTGAGGACGCGGCGGTGGCGGAGGCCCTGAACCGGGACTTTATTTCTATAAAGGTGGACCGGGAGGAGCGGCCCGACGTGGACGCGGTCTACATGGCCGCCTGCGTGGCCATGAACGGCAGCGGCGGCTGGCCCCTCACGGTCCTCCTCACACCCGGCCAGCGGCCCTTCTGGGCCGGGACTTATCTGCCCAGGGCGCAGCTCATGTCCCTTCTCTCCCAGGCGGCCGGCCTCTGGCGCAGCGACCGGGCGGGACTGCTGGCGGCGGGGGACGAGCTGACCGAGCACCTGCGGCGGGAGGAGGAAAGCAGGCCCGGCGCGCCCTCACGGGACCTGGCGGCGCGGGGCGCGGCCCTCTTCGCCCAGTCCTTCGACAAGCGGTGGGGCGGCTTCGGGAAGGCGCCCAAATTCCCCATGCCCCACAATCTGGTGTTCCTCCTGCGCTACGCAGGGCTCACCGGGGACAGCCACTGCCGGGAGATGGCGGAGAAGACGCTGGACGCCATGTACCGGGGCGGGCTCTACGACCACGTGGGCGGCGGCTTCTCCCGGTACTCCACCGACGACCACTGGCTGGCCCCCCACTTTGAAAAGATGCTCTACGACAACGCCCTGCTGGCCCTGGCCTACACCGAGGCGTACCAGGGCGGCGGGCGGGAGGTCTATTCCAAAATCGTCCGCCGCACCCTGGACTATGTTCTGCGGGAGCTCTCCGCGCCGGACGGCGGCTTTTGCTGCGGGCAGGACGCGGACAGCGAGGGTGTGGAGGGCAGGTACTACGTCTTCACTCCCGGGGAGCTGGAGCGGGTGCTGGGCCCGAAGGAGGGCGGCGTGTTCTGCGGCTGGTACGGCATCACCCGGGGCGGCAATTTTGAGGGCAAGAGCATCCCCAACCTGATCGGCCGCCCCGACGTGGAGCATCCGCCCGAGGAGGTTCTGGCCCTGCGGGAGCGGGTGTACGCCTACCGGCTGGAGCGGACCGCCCTCCACCGGGACGACAAGGTGCTCACCGCCTGGAACGGCCTGATGCTGGCCGCCCTGGCCCGGGCGGGGCTTGTGCTGGACGAGGATAAGTACCTGAAGGCGGCGGCGGACTGCGCGGACTTCCTGACGGGGCGCCTGACGGACGGAGACGGCCGCCTGCTGGCCCGATGGCGGGAGGGCCACGCCGCCATTCCCGGCAAGCTGGACGACTACGCCTTCTACGCCTGGGGCCTTTTGGAGCTCTACGCCGCCACCTTCCGCATGGAATACCTGGGCGAGGCCGCGCGGCTGGCCGGGCTGCTGCTGGACTTCTTTTTCGATGGGGAGAACGGCGGCTTCTACCCCTATCCCAGCGACGGCGAACAGCTCCTCACCCGGAAAAAGGAGTCCTACGACGGCGCGCTGCCCTCGGGCAACGCGGTGGCGGCGCTGGTGCTGTCCAGGCTGGCCCGGCTCACGGGGGAGCTCCGCTGGCGGACAGCGGCGGACCTCCAGCTCCGCTGGCTGGCCGGGGCGGCGGAGGACTACCCGGCGGGGCACAGCTTCGCTCTGCTGACGCTGCTGGAGGAGCTCTGGCCCTCGGCGGAGCTGGTCTGCGCGGCGGGGGCGGTCCCGGAGGAGCTGCGGCGCTTCCTGCGGGAGGAGTCCCGGGCCGGCCTCACGGTGCTGGTGAAGACACCGGAGAACGCCGCCGCCCTGGCGGCCCTGGCCCCCTTCACAACGGACTACCCCTGTCCGGAGGCCGGGGCGCGGTACTGCCTCTGCCGGGGCAGAAGCTGCGCACAGCCGGTGGAGGACATTGAGGATTTAAAGAGGATGCTTGAAAAATCATCGGTTTAAACGGGGGGACACAGTCAGCACGGCGGCGGGGGGCCTGCCCCCGCCGCCGTCAATTCTTGATACGCGCTCATAAAACAGAGGCCCGGAGGGAAAACTCCCTCCGGGCCTCTGCTCATTGTAAAAAGGCCAGGCCTTTTTTACTTCATGCCGTTCTCGTAAGCCTCGATCATCTTCTTGACCATCTGGCCGCCGACGCTGCCGGCCTCACGGGAGGTCAGGTCGCCGTTGTAGCCCTGCTTCAGGTTCACGCCCACCTCGGCGGCAGCTTCCATCTTGAACTTGTTGAGAGCCTCGCGGGCGCTGGGGACGACAGGCTGGTTAGAGTTGTTGGAACTAGACATAGTTAGCATCTCCTTAAAACTTTTTTGTTGGATTGAGAATCCGAACATAGCTTTACCCCAGCGCAATTTTCTATGCGAATTTCAAATTGTAAATTTCAGGGCACTTTATCTGCACTGTTTTTGGGTTGCAGCAGAGATGCTGTTTTAACTGTCTGTACGTTTTTCAGCACGGTCCGTTCTTTATTTTAAAGATCGGCAGGACCGTTTGGATAATACGGTAAAACCCCGCAGGCTCCCAGGCGCTCCGGCCGATAAACAGCCCGTCGACCTCCGGCAGCAAGGCCAGCGGCCCGCAGTTTTCCAAATTGACGCTGCCACCGTACAGCAGAGGAATTTCCGCGCCGGCGGGTCCGAACAGGGCGCAGAGGGTTTGTCGAAGAACCGCGTGCTTCTCCCCGGCATAGTCCGGGGCTGCGGGCGTTCCGCCCGCGCCGATGGCCCATACCGGCTCGTAGGCCACCATCAGACGGCCGGCGTCCGCTGCGCTGACGCCGCGCAGCCCCCGGATGAGCTGGATGCGCAAAATCTCGTCCGCAATGCCGCATGCCCTCTGCTCGGCGGTCTCTCCCACGCAGAGGAGAGGCGTGAAGCCGTGAGACAGGGCGCAGAGCACCTTTCGATTTGCCATCTCGTCGGTCTCACCAAAGATATGGCGGCGCTCGGAGTGGCCTATCTCCACAATGGAGACCCCCACCTCACGGAGCATTAAGGGCGAAACCTCGCCGGTAAACTGACCGCGCTCCTCCCAGCACATATTCTGCGCCCCCAGATCAATCCCGCCGGCGCAGGCCGAGGCCGCGCTGAGCGCGGTGAAGGACGGGATGAAGAACAGGCGCAGCGACTCCCGTGGGAGCTGCGCGGTGAGGAAATCCAGCGCCCGGAGGTAATCGACGGTCTCGCGGATGGTCATGGTCATTTTATTATTGGAGCCGAGACAGCACATTTTTGCCATGGCGCTACCTCATGTTGGCGGACTCAAGCGCGGTGATGGCCTGGACCTTGGGCGTGGAGGCTCCGTCCCGGAACTCCAGGGACACCCACGCGGTGACCAGCTTCTTTGCCAGTTCCCGGCCAATGACCCGCTCGCCCAGGCACATCACGTTGCCGTTGTTGCTGAGAATGGACCGCTCGGTGGAGAAAATATCGTGGCAGACGGCGGCCCGGATACCCTTGAACTTATTGGCGCACATGCACATACCCAGCCCGGTGCCGCAGACCAGAATGCCACGGTCCTGGTAGTCCCCGGCGATGATGCGCCGGCACACCTCCTTTGCAATGAGCGGATAGACGATGGGGTCCTCCGGGGAGAAACAGCCCACATCCTCCACCGGAATGCCCATGCTCCCCAGATGGGCGGCAAGGTCGTCCTTCAAACCTGTGGCGGCATTGTCGCAGCCAATTATTATTTTGCGGAACATCGTCGCTTTACCTCTCTTCCCGGCAGTTCACACAGGGAGCGGGGCGAGCCCGGGCTTCCCGGTCATCATCCGGAGGATGACTCTGTCCACCTCCGCGGTACCCTCGTTTCCAAGTGTGCAGAAGTTCTGGATGGTGCGCTCCACCTGCTGCTCAATAATCCCCTCCCTGGAGCCGGGCCGGATATGTTCCATCCCCAGGAGGGCGGCCCTGCAGGCGGAGTTGATACAGGTGGCCACCTTGACCGCGCAGTTGGGCTTTCCGCCGTCACAGATCATGCCGGTCACGTCGCCAATCATGGTCTGCAGCGCGCACTCCACCTCCTCCAGGCCGCCGCCAAGGAGGCGGACCACGCCGCAGGCTACCCCCATGCCTGCGCAGGTGGCGCCGCACAAGGCGGACAGCCGTCCGAACTTAGCATGGATATACACTGCCATCATATTGCTGAAGGTGACCGCCCGCACCAGGGCCGCCCGGTCGGCGCCCAGATATTCTGCAGCGCCCACAACCCCCATGGTGGCGGTGATGCCCTGGTTGCCGCTGCCTGAGTTGGTGATGACCGCGGCGTTGGCACCCGCCATGCGGGCGTCCACCCCCGCGGCGGCCCTCAGGGAGGCCCGTGAGGCCAGATCGTTGCCCACGCTGCCCCGCTCCACCCCCCGGGCTATGCTCGGGCCGACGCCCATACCATAGCGCTGCCGCAGGCCCAGGTCGCTGATGGCGGTATTCACCGAGATGGCCTGGCGGATTATTGCCGGCGTCTGGGTTTCGGGGTCCATTTCGTCCACGAAGCGGAGGATTTCACAGACGCTCCACTCCCGGCTGATGGCCTCCGGCGTCACGGCCGGGCCGGCCGCGCCGGCGCCGCCGAGGAGGACCACTGCGCCGTTGCGCTCCACCCGCGTCAGATTGGTATGGCTGCCCGCAATTACCGCCCTGCCCATATTTCCCAGGCCGTCGTAGGCCTCGGCCTCAATATAGAGCTTCTCGTCGGCATGGGCCGTCAGGACCGCCACCCGCCCGCCGGACACAAGCTCCTCCGCCCTGCGGTACTGCTCCGCGGAGACGGCGCTGATGGCTTTCAGCTTCAATGCCGTTTGACCGCCCACGGCCCCGACAGCAGCCGCGTATTCGATGCCCACATAGGGCGTGCCGGGGATGCCCGCCGCCATCGCATTTTTGATGACGTTCCCGCTGGCACGGACTGTGAGACGCTCCGCAGGCCCCTCCAGCTGGTCCTTGGCGGCCGATGCCGCATAGGCGATGGCCCCCGGTTCGGTGCAGCCGGTGGCATACACCATCTCGCTGCCGAGAATTTCGTTCACACGGTTAAAATCCAACATAGTTCTCTCAATCATTCTCCTGTTATCTGTCTCAGCGGAAGGGATTTTCGCCGGGATAGGGCAAGCCGGAGGGGCGGTTATAGCCGACCTCTTCGGCGCCCAGCAGTCGCAGGACCTCGAAGATCGCCGCGCCGTGTCTCCCAAAGGCCACCGCCGCGTGGTGCGGGAAGCCCCGCTCCAGGAGCACATGCCGGTAAAACCGCCCCATATCCTGTACGGCAAAAACGCCGATGCCGCCAAAGGACCGGCAGTCCACATCCAGCACTTCGCCCTGGGCCGCATAAGCAGTCAGGCGGCAGTCGGCGGTGCCCTGGAGTCGGTAGAGGGTCACGCCGCCGGGAATAATATTCCCGTTGAGCGTGCCCATAGAGGTCTCCATCCCGGCCGTACGGCACATGATCACATGGTGGCCCAGGCGGCCCCTCCGCAGCCGGGCGGACGAGGTGTTCCCACAGTGGAAGCCCATGAAGACGTCGGTAGCGGAATAGGGGTAGCGGGGGGCAATCTCCGAGGCGTAGAGGTCGGCGGGGACGGTATTATTGATATCGAGAAGGGTGACGATATCGCCGCTGACGCACATACCCAGATACTCGCTGAGCGCGCCGTAGACATCCGCCTCGCAGGAGACGGGAATCCCCCGTGCCGCCATACGGCTGTTGTTATAGCAGGGCACAAAGCCGAAGAAATGCTGGTAGGCGGGCCAGCACTTGTTGGCGAAGACAACATAGTCCTTAGCCCCTTTGTGTGTCTCGGCCCAGTCCAGGAGGGCGAGCTCATACTGGGCGAAGCGCTCCAGCAGCGGGGCCTCCGGCGCGCCGCCCGGCAGCAGCTCCGCCGCCATCTCCTCCATCACCCCGGGGATGCGGGGGTCTCCCCCGTGGGCCAGGAACGCCTGATAGAGGTCCAGCTCGGAGTTCTCCTCAATCTCTGTTCCCAGGCCGAAGAGGGGCTTAATCGGGGCATTACACGCCATAAAATCCTGGGGCCGCGGGCCAAAGGTGATGATTTTCAGTCCAGCCGCGCCCAGAAGAGCCCGGGCAATGGGCAGGAATTCACCCATCATCTCCGCCACCGCCCCGGCGTCACCCACAGGTGCCGCCGGGATATAGGCGCGGACGCTTCTCAGCTTCAGGTTATAGCTGGCGTTGAGCAGACCGCAGTAGGCGTCGCCCCGGCCCTCCAGCAAGTCCTCCCCGCTCTCCTCTGCGGCGGCGGCGAACATCACCGGACCGCCGAACGCCTGGGCAAGCAGGGTCTCAGGCGTTTCGGGCCCGAAGTTGCCGAGATAAACGGCCAGGGCGTTGGCCCCCGCCGCCCGGAGCTCAGCCAGGGCGGCGCGCATGTCGTCCTCGTTCTCCACGACGGTCCGGAGCTCATAGAGCTCCCCGTAACGGGCGCGGTAGGCCTCCGCCACCCGGCGGCGGCGGTTCTCTGAGAGGCTCTTGGGAAAGCAGTTGCGGCTCACCGCAACAAGGGCCAGTCTGACCCTGGGCAGATTATTCAGCATCCTTCTTCCCCCTATCGCCGGTAGTGCGGGGAACTGCACGGGCGGTCGAAGTACCCGGCCAGTTCGCCGTCCAGCCTCAGCAGAGAGATGGACGCGCCCGCCATCTCCTGACTGGTGACATAGGAACCCACCTGCATATCGTGGATTTCCACACCTGCGCAGTCCAGCCGCTGCCGGAGGCGGCGGTTCATTATGTAGAGCTCCATCAGCGTGGTAGAGCCCAGCCCGTTGACACAGGTGCACACCCGGTCCCCGGCTGATACGCCGGTCTCGGCGAAGAGGGTATCCACCAGCAGATCCGTCAGCTCGTCCGCGCCCGGCAGGGGCATACGGCGGATGCCCGGCTCACCGTGAATCCCCAGCCCGAATTCGATCTCGCCCTCCGGCAGCGTGAAGATCGGCTCGCTCTCGCCGGGGATAGCGGCACCCGCCAGACCCACGCCGATGCTGAAGACGCCGTCCCGCGCCTTGGCGGCAACCCGCCAGGCCTCGTCCAGGGAGAGTCCGGCGGCGGTCGCCGCCCCGGCGATCTTTATGACAAACAGGTCCCCGGCGATCCCCCGCCGGTCCTTGATGCGCTGCGCAGGGGCGGAGGCCACGTCGTCCCAGACCCGGACGGTCCTGGTGGGGACGCCCATTTCCTCCAGCATCTCCGCGGCGATGTCAAAGTTCAGGTTGTCCCCGGAGTAGTTGCCGTAGACAAAGAGGACGCCCTTCCCCGCGTCTACTGCGCGGGCCGTCTGGACAATGGTGTTGGGGTCGGGGGAGGCGAACACGTTGCCCGCCGCCGCCGCGTCCGCAAGGCCGTCGCCCACAAAGAAGGTGAACATCGGCTCGTGCCCGCTGCCGCCGCCGATGACCAGGGCGACCTTGTCCCGGACCTGTCGCACCCTCAGCCCGGATACGCCGGGCACCCGCTCGCAGGTGCCGCCGTGGGCGGCGAGAAAGCCGTCCAGCATCTGGGAGGGGCAGGCTGCCGGGCTGTTCAATATTTTTTTCGTCATTTCCCATCCTCCTGACCTCCGCGCCGGACGCAGAAGTCCCTCATGGCGCGGAAAATGATGTGGGTGGAGGCCGCCCCCGCATCCATATGACCCAGGGCCCTCTCCCCCAGCGACTTAGCCCGGCCAAACCGGGCCACAAGGTTCCTGGTGGACTCCGCGCCGGCCCGCGCGGCCTTCTCCGCAGCGCCGAGCAGCCCGCAGAAATCATTGCCGGGAAAGGCCTCCATTGCCTCCACTGCGGGCTGGAGTGCATCCACCATGGTCTTGTCGCCCACATGGGCGCCGCCCCGCCGTTGGACGGCGCTCAGGCCGCCCGCCATCAGTTCGGTAAAGGCTGCGCAGTCCAGGGCCGGGCTCGGACTGCGCCCCTTGGCCCCCCCGGAGAACAGCGTGCCGAAAATTACCCCGGAGGCGCCGCCCATGGACATCATCATGGCCATTCCGGCCTCGCAGAACAGGCGGTATACATCGCTGCCGCCCTCCAGGGTCTGAAGCGTCTCCCGGGCCTTTCCCATGCCCAGCGCCATAGCGATACCGTGGTCGCCGTCGCCAATGGCGCGGTCCATCTCGGTTAAATAGGGCTTGCTCTCGATCACCCGGTCCGCCACGTACAGCAGCAGCTCGCGGGCGTCGGCGGCAGTCAGTCGTTCCATCTGTGCACCCTCCTGTTCCATACGGCGCTCACCGGACTGCCGGCTTGGTCCGGCTGCCCAGGTACTGGGAGATGATATCCTCGTTTTTCAGCAGATTGGCCCCGGTATCGGTGGAGACAATCCTTCCGTTCTGGATGACGTAGCCCCGGTGGGCCACGGAGAGGGCCATCACCGCGTTCTGCTCCACCAGGATAATCGTGACGCCCTCCTTCTGAATATCGGCGATGATCTCGAAAATCTTTTCCGTAAACAGGGGCGAGAGACCCAGGGACGGCTCGTCCAGCATGAGCAGGGTGGGCGCCACCATCAGAGCGCGGGCGATGGCCAGCATCTGCTGCTCGCCGCCTGAGAGGGTGCCGGCGTACTGGGATGCCCGTTCTTTCAAAACTGGGAAGCGGGAATAGGCCCGCTCATAGCCCGCCTCCACCTGCTCCTTGCCGGCCAGATAGCCGCCTGCCCGCAGATTCTCACGGACGCTCAGCCTTGGGAACACCTGACGCCCCTCGGGACACATGACGATGCCGCTGCCGACAATTTTGCTGGGCTTGCCGCCGCGAATATCGCGGTCGTTGAAGAGGATTTCCCCCGAAGTGTGCTTGATGGAACCGGCGATGGACTTGAGGAAGGTGGACTTGCCCGCTCCGTTGCTCCCGATCAGGGCGATGATCTCCCCCTGCTCCACCTCCACCGAGACGTCCCACAGCGCCTGCAGCCTGCCATAGAAGGCGTCAAGGTGATTTACCTGCAATAACATCCTGCATCCCCCTCTTCCCGATATAGGCTTCTATCACCGCCGGATCCCGCTGCACCTGCTCGGGCATGCCCTCGCTGAGCATCCGGCCGTGGTCCATCACATAGACATAGTCGGAGATGCTCATTACAAGGCTGATGTCGTGCTCAATCAGCAGAATCGTGAAGCCCCGGTCAATCAGATGGGCCACGAAGACGCTCAGCTCCTCCGACTCCAGGGGATTCAGGCCCGCGGCTGGCTCGTCCAGCAGCAGGAGCTTGGGCGCGCTGGCCATGGCTCGGACAATCTCCAGCTTCTTCTGCTGCCCGTAGGACAGTGCGTCGCACCGCTCATAGGCCAGGTGGGACAGGCCCAGCTCCTCCAGCAGAGCCAGGGCCGCCGTGCGGCTCTCTTCCTCCACCCGGCGCTTCCTGCGGGTATTGAACACAATATCCAGTGGAGAGTAGCGAATACGGTATTGATTGCCCACCATCACGTTGTCCAGGACGCTCATTGCGCTGTAGAGCCGAACGTTCTGGAAGGTCCTGACGATGCCCCGCTTCACGTAGTCGTAGGCCTTGAGTCCCTCCAGCGGCGCGCCCTCAAAGCCGATGGTTCCGGCGTCCTTCTCATAAAATCCGGTGAGCAGATTGAATACGGAAGTCTTCCCCGCGCCGTTGGGACCGATTAGGCTCACGATTTTCCCGCGGGGGATGCGCATACTGATGTCCTGCACGGCGGCAATGCCGCCAAAGGATTTACAAAGTCCGTTTACGGTCAGAATATCGTCCATAGCTTCCCCTCACCCCCGGCCTGCCGGGCCCGCCAGGCCCAGCTTCTTCCTGAGCTTTTTCCTGTAACCGCTGAGCCTGACGAAGAGGGGAAACTGCGTGAAGTCAATGGCCTTGGAGAGCATGGCCAGCACCAGGATAATACCGTAGACCAGCAATCGGTAAGTATTAAACCCGCGCAGCGCCTCCGGCAGGATGGTCAGTATAAAGGCCACGATCACCGTGCCGTACAAGTTTCCCATTCCGCCCAGCACCACCATGGCCAGAATGGTGGTGGACACGTCGGTATTGAACACGTTGGGGTCGATATACATGATAAGGTGGGCATAGAGCGCGCCCGCCACCCCGGCGAACATCCCGGCGATGGTGAAGGCAATGAGCTTGGAGCGGTGAACGTTGATGCCCGCCACCTCGGCGGCAATCTCGTCGTTCTTAATCGCCCGGAGCTTCAGCCCGAACTTACTGTGCTCAATATTGCTGAGCAGGACCAGGGCCAGAACGGTGATGATGAGCGCGTAGGGGTAATACCTGGAGTTGGTATTCAGCGTCACGCCGAAAAACTCCGGCATGGGGATACCGCTCAGGCCGATGTTGCCGTTGGTAAGATCAATCATGTTGATGAGCAGCAGACGGACCACCTCGGAGAAGCCCAGAGTGACCACCGCCAGATATCCGCCGGTGAGCTTGAGGGAGGGGTGCCCTATTAGGAGTGCGAACACGCCCGCCACCAACGCCGCGCAGGGCAGGCCCAGCCAGACCGGGAGCCCCGCGCGCATGGAGAGCAGGGCTGAGGTGTACGCGCCGATGGCGTAAAAGGCAGCGTGGCCCATCGAGACTTGTCCGGTGATGCCGGAGATCAGGTTTAAACTGCCCGCCAGGATGGAATAGAGGAAGCATAGGATCAGCACCCGGAGCACATACTCGGAGATACCCAGGAAGGGCATGACGATGAACACCGCCAGCAGGAGAAGCAGAAGGGAGCTTTTAATCTTTTTCGCTCTACTCATTTCGTCACACCTTCTTCTGCACTTTTTTGCCCAGCAGGCCGTCCGGCTTGATGGTGAGAATTAAAATCAGTATGACAAAGGCCACCAAGTCCCGCATGTCGGAGGAGACGTAGCCCGCAGTCAGGGTCTCAGCCTCGGCGATGATGAAGGCACCCAGAGCCGCGCCGCTGAGGTTGCCGATGCCGCCGATGACCGTGGCGCCGAAGGCTTTGATGGCGATCTTCACGCCCACCGAGATGTCCACCCCCCTAAAGCTCATACAGGAGAGAATACCCGAGAGGGCAGCGAAGACGGAGCCCAGGAAAAAGGTGAGTGAGACGATGCGGTTGACGTTGATGCCCATCCATTCCGAGGCGTCGGTATTCTGGGACACGGCCCGCATGGCGATGCCCACCTTGGTCTTCTTGATGAAGAGGCTCAGGGCGATCAGCAGCGTGGCGGACAGGACGATAATGAGCACCTGGATATAGGTGACGGTAAAGGGGCCCACGGTGAAAAACTCCCCCTCGAAAAAGGAGGGGTAGAGGTGGGTGGTGGACCCCATGGAGAGAAAAAGGACGTTCTGCAGGATAATGGACACGCCCATAGTGCTGATAAGCCCGGTGAACTTGGGCAGATTGGCTTTGCGCAGGGGCAGCAGGGTGGCCTTCTCATAGCCGATGCCCAGCAGTCCTACAAAGAGCAGGATGGCAGCCAGGGAGATATACCAGGGCCAGCCCAGCATGACGACCAGAATGTAATAGCCGAAGGCGCCGGCCATATATACCGATCCGTGGGCAAAATTGACCAGCTCCAGAATGCTGTAGACCATGGAGTAGCCGATGGCGGTGAGGGCATAAATGCTGCCCAGAGCGAGGCCGTTAATCAAAAGCTGGATAAAATAGTTCATAGCACACCTCCTAAAATTGTTGAGCGCTATTCACCACAAATAGCGCTCAACAATACGCTTACAGGCGGAACGGGCTATTCGACGGCCTCGAACACGCCGTCCTTGACGATGTGCATATACACCCGGTCCCGGACCAGCCGCTGGTTCTCGCCGAACTCGCCGGCCATGGTCTCGCCGTCCCAGTAGCCCAGCTCCGTCATATAGTCCTGGAGGCCCTGGGTGGTGTCGATTCCCTGCTCCAGGGCGTCCACCATCATGCACATGGCCTCATAGGGCTGTACAGAGTAAGGGGAGGGTTCCTCGCCGTCCCACATATCATTGTAACGCGCGCGGAATTTGACGATATCCTCGTCGCTGCTGAAGCAGGACCAGATGCTTTCGCAGTAAACCCCCTCGGCGGCCTCGCCGGCGGACGTGAGGAAGGTGTCCACAAAATTGTCATTGTTTACGCACCAGATGACCGAGTCGTCAAAACCAATCTGGGCCCGCTGAATCAGCATGGCGGAGGTGTCGGCGTACTGTACGCACATGCAGACTACGTCCGGGTCGGCCGCCTTGACCTTGGTGAGAATGGAGGTAAAGTCGCGCACCTGGCCGTTAATATAGCTCTCGGAGATGACCACCTCGCCGCCGGCCTCCTCCACGCCCTTGACGACCGCGTCGCGGATGATAAAGCCATTGTCGGCATTGAGGTGGATGAGGGCGATCTTCTTTCCGCTCAGATCCTCTACCAGGGCCTTGCCCAGAAGGTAATACTCAATGTCTGCCTGGAGGCTCATGGCCCAGCTTGTGCCGCCCGCCACCGAGCAATTGGCGTGGCTGGCGGTGGGGACGAAGTGGAGCATATTGTTCTTGCGGTATACCTCGCCGCTGGAGATGGACGCGCCGCTGGCGAAGCTGGAGAAGACAAAGAGATACTTGTTCTCATCGCAGATCTTCTGGGCGATGGTGGCAGACTCGGTGGAGTCGCCCTTGTCGTCATACTGGTCCACCACGATTTTGCGGCCGTTGATGCCGCCGGCCTCGTTGACCTGATTGACCTTGGTCATGACGCCATGGTAGATAAATTCGCCGTACATTGCATTGTCGCCGGTAAAGGGGGCGACAATGGCCACATAATAGGGTTCCTCGGCGGCGGCCTGGGAGGTCCGGGGAGATTGGGAGGGCTGGGAGGTCTGCTGAGCAGGCTGGCTGCAGCCCGCCGGAAGCGAGAGGCAGAGCGCAAGGGCAAGAACCGTTGCAAGTAGCTTTTTCACCGTAACTCCTCCAATCATAATTGCCTGTGTCGAAAGCAAACGGGGATGCGGGGCGGTTTTACCTCTTCGGTGTGACGCGGACGATGCAGCTGTCGCAGCCGCCCGCGATGGTCTGGTCCAGATGGAATTCCAGGCTGGGATCGCTGAACATGCCGCGGTCGCCGTCCATCGCCATGTCGCACAGGAGCTTGATGTACTCCGGGTCGTCGGTCTGCTTCTGCCAGGCAGCCACCAGGGGGCAGTAATGGAACACCACGGTGGCCTGATCCTCGGTGATGTCCACCTCCTGTTCGAATACTTTTCGGCCGATCTGGTGGAAGACACTCTCGCAGTAGTCCTTCAAGCTGTCCGTCTCGGGCTTCTGGGACCTGTGGAAGCATCCGCAGCGGTAGATGGCGTCCCGGGCAAATTCGGGGTCCAGGCCCCGTTTCCTGGCCTCGTCCACCAGAAGATACATCCAGGTGGCGCGGTGTTCGGTAGCGCTTCGGAAGTCGGTAACGTGCTCGTCATCCAGGTACTGCTTCGGTTTAATAGGTTCCATCGTATCACTCCTTTCATTTCTTTAAGTTCAAAAGCGCATATAGGCCTTGGGCGCCTCACCGCCGGGGCCGGGGAATATTTCGTCCAGGGCGCGGAGGAAGTCGTCGTCCAGCTTGAGCTCCGCCGCCCGGACGCTCCGTTCCAGCTGCTCCACCGTTCTGGGGCCGATGATTACCACGTTGACGTAGGGATTATGGCAGACCCAGGCCATCGCCACGTCGGACTGGAGGAGGCCCGCCTCCTTACAGAGCTTGTCGAACCTCACAAGCTGCTCCCGGTAGGGTCCTTCGTTATAGACGCCCATGGTTTTGGAGTAGATATTGTCGCCTGCGGCCCGGGTGCCGGGCCTGGGATTCAGGGCGTTTTCGGTGAGGTATCCGCCGCAGAGCGGATTATATGCCGAGATGCCGACGCCCAGCGCCCTGGAGGCGGGGAACATCTCCAGTTCAGGGAGACGGCAGAAGAGGTTATACTTGTGCTGCTCCACCACCATGCCCAGGAAGTGCCGCTTCTCAGCCTCAAACTTGGCTCTGCACAGCTCCCAGGCGGAAAAATTACTGCTCCCCGCGTAGTAGATTTTCCCCTGTGCAATCAGGTTCTCGTAGGCGCCCCAGATCTCGTCCCAATTGGCCTGACGGTCCTCATGGTGCATGGTATAAAGCTCCAGGCGGTCAGTGCCCAGCCGCTTCAGTGAGCGCTCCAGGGAACGGCGCATCTTGTAGGCTGAGAGGCCCATCGCGTCGTTCACGCCGTCGGCCTCCTCCTCCACCTCTAGGCCAAACTTGGAGGCGAGGATTACGCTCTCTCGCCGCTTGTCCCCTTCCCGGAACCAGCGGTTCATCATCTGCTCCACCCGGCCGCGGAGGCCCACCCCGCCGCCGTAGTTGTTCGCCGTGTCGAAATAGGTAATGCCCAGCTCCCGGGCCCGGTCCATGATGGCGAAGGCCTCCTTCTCGGTGTTCATCTTGCCGAAGGTCATGGTGCCCAGCGCCACCTTGCTCACCTTCATGGTGGAGGAACCGAGATTGACATACTGCATATCGATCTTCCTTTCCTTTTATTCTTTCAGCGGACCTTCCGCCTAAAGACAATTATGCAAATAGTATGAATAACGAAAGCGATCCAGGATATGTTTTGTGCAACTTTCAATTATGATTTTACGCTGAGGCAGGCCCGGTAACAATAACTCCAATCCACTAATAACAGTGCATTTTCTCACATCCGAAAAAAAGAGCAGACGGTTCCGTCTTTTGGACGGAACCGTCTGCTCTTTTTGAGTCAGCAGCGTGTGCACGGGCGTCAGCGCCGCTCTTCGCATGTGCGCAAAATGGGCGCGTGCTTGCGGAAGGAGGTGGGCGAGACGCCGAAGTGCGTTTTAAATGTGCGGTAGAAGTTCGCCGCATACCCGAAGCCGGAGCACTCGGCGATCTCGTCGATGGACTGGTCTGTGTTGAGCAGGAGGAAGCAGGCATTGTGCATCCGGGCGTTGCGCACCAGGTCGGAGAAGGTCTGCCCCGTCTCCCTGCGGATAAGGGAGGAAAGGTAGTTTGCATTATAGCTGAAGTGCTCCGCCACCGCCTTCAGGCTGATATCCGTGAAGTTCTGGCCGATGTACTGAATCATCTGCCGGAGAGGGGCGGAGTAGGTCTCGGACTTGTCGTGGAGCTGATACCGCTTGCGGGCGATGAGGCCCAGAATCCGCACCAGTGAGCACTGGACCAGCTGTTCCGCGCACACCTCGTCGGTTACATAGTCGATGAGCATGGTCCTGAAGGTGTTCTTGATGCAGGGATCCTCATCGCAGTTGACGATGACAAACTGCCGGCTCTGCTCCTCAAAAAAGGGCCGGAGGACAAAGTCGATCATGCCGCCGTCCTTGGGCAAAAGGTGGACCAGGGTCCGCATCATCAGGTCCGGCTTTACGAAGATGGAGATCATCACCGCGTCGTCGATATCGTCCACATAGAGGACCGTGTGGGGGGTGCCGGGCTGCATGATATAGATGTCCCCCTGCTCAAGAAAGCACTCACGCTCCTCCATCCGGACCGCAAACCGCCCCTTAAAGGCATAGTTGATGACAAAGGCCTCATGCCGGTGGCTGCTCCTGCCCGTGGAGTAGTTGAAAATTTCCTTGTTATAGGCGAAGATGGTGATATCGGTACTGCCGCGCCGCTTGCTGACGGGGCCCTTCTCCGTCAGGACCTGATCGTTCTTGTCGGAATAGTAGACCCAGTCGACCTCTTTATACTCTTTGAACAATTCCCCGAGTACCGATTTCAAGCTGTCATCCATTGCGCTCCCCTATTCCAAGTCCACATTATTCTGTCTCTTACTCAACATCCTCTGTCAGGATATACCGTCGAAACGCGGCGTTTTTTGTCCCTTGGAAATATTTTAAGGTAACGCATGGCAAATAGCAAGTGAAAAGTCGCACCACGGTTTTGGTAATATATTCCTCGGTCTATAGACACGGCAGCGATAGACGCACTTGTATAAATGGAGTAGGATGGAGATCCGTTTAAAAATTATTTGCTTCCGGTGGGAAAAAACGGCCTGCCGGATCGTGTTATAGGTGAAAGGGGTTGAGGCAAGTGAGTTCGTTTGGTACCAATGAATCCATTTGCCGCATCGTCGACCAGTACAGCCGGATGCTTCAAAAGCTGGCGCTGACCCGTCTCCCGCCCACAGACGCGGAGGACGTGGTCCAGGAGGTTTTCTTGAAGCTGATGACCGCGCGCCCTCATTTCCGGGATGAGGGCCACGAAAAAGCCTGGCTCATCCGCGCCACCCTGAACCGCGCCAGCGACGTGCGCAGGGCGGCGGAGCGGAACAATCTCCCCCTCGACGAGGTGGAGCTGCCCGCCCAGGAGGACGTCCCCCAGCTCCTTTCGGCCGTACAGGCCCTCCCCAGCAAATACAGCGCTGTCATCCATCTTTTCTACTATGAAGGCTATTCCATCAAGGAAATATCGGAAATTCTGAAACTGCCTGCTTCAACCGTGGGTACGCGGCTCTCCCGGGGACGGGAGAAGCTGAAGGAACTGCTAAAGGAGGACGCCTCATGAACCGTGACGACTACCGCGCCGCACTGGACCGGATCGAACTGAGCGAGGGCTTCCGGCAAGACACCATTCAAAAACTCACACGGGCGGCAGGGCAGCAAACAAAAAAGGAGACTGTTTTTATGAAGCCCAGACGCACTTTCAAAACCGGCCTGCTGGCCGCCGCTCTGGCGGTCGCTCTGATCGTATCCGCTGCCGCCGCCGTGTACCTGCTCACCCCAAAGGATGTCGCCGCTCACAACGATGACCCCGTATTGGCCGATGCCTTTGCCAGCGGCGGGGCGATCTTGTCCAACCAGACAGCCGAGTCGGAGGGCTATACCTTTACCCTGGGCGGACTGGTCAGCGGAGCGGGCATCTCCAAGTACGCCCAGGACGTGGACGCGGCACGCACCTATGCGGTCGTCTCCGTGGCCAGGACCGACGGCACGCCCCTGGAAAATCTTGATGCCCCCTTCCACCTCTCCCCCCTGGTGGCGGGCTTTCAGCCCCACATGGTCAACGCCTGGACCTTGGGCGGCGGTTATACCTCCTTCCTGAGCGGCGGCGTGGCCTACTATCTCTTCGACTGCGAAAGCCTTGAGATTTTTGCCGACCACACCGTCTATCTGGCCGTCGGGCAGGAGCTCTCCGCAGGCAGCGATACCTTTGCCATGGCGGAGGACGGGGCCATCTCCTTTGTCGAGGGGTATGAGGGTCCCCACGCCCTCTTTACCCTGCCCCTGGACGCCTCCAAGGCGGACAGTGCCGCGGTGGACCAGTTTCTGAAGGATACCGGCCTGATGCCCTGATAACTCAAATACTGACCGAATCAGAAAGGCGGATGAATATGGCGGCAGCCCGCTCCACCAGCCCCGCTCAGGGCCGCTCCACCTGCGTTGTGGGGCGCTGCTCCATCCCTGTCCGTCCGGTGAGAGATCTGCCGGACGGCGGGGTCTGCCTCGTATGCGGCTCCGTCCGTGAGCAGGGCGGAGGACCATCCGGCTGCAAGGTTTACCAACTGGACGACTACCGCGCCGCGGTCAGGCCTCCCCCGCCGGACCGGCGGCGCAGGCGCAGCTTCTTTCTCGCGCGGCTGTTTCGTCCGTGAATATAAATGGCAGGAGGCAGCTCCCAATTGGGAGCTGCCTCCTGCCGTCTCTGATTTAAATCACATCCACCTGACAGCCCCGCATGGCCTTGAGGGCGTTCTCGTGGCTCTCGGGTGTGACGCCCGCGCAGCAGGCGGCGTCCACCAGAACCCGCGCCTCGGGGAAGCGCGCCTTCAAAATCATGGCGTTGGAGATGACGCAGATATCGGTGCACAGACCCACCAGCTCAATCTCCTCCGGCTCGCCCAAATTGGCCGCAGCCTCCGCCAGGTCCAGAGAGCCAAAGGTGGGCTTGTCCACCAAAGCAGCGTCCCCAACGTCCAGGGAGGAGGTAATCTGCCACCCCTCGGTGCCCCAGATGCAGTGGGGCACGCTCAGGCGCCTGCCCTCCTGGGTGTCCAGATAGTCAGCCCCGTGGGTGTCCCGGGTGAAGAGGACCTTCCAGCCCTCCGACCGGCGTGCGGCCAGCTTGTCCGCCACGGCGGGCACGATTTTGACCGCCTCGGCGGTCCCCAGCGCCCCGTCAATAAAGTCGTTCTGCATATCAATTACAATGAGAAGTTTCATACCGTACGCCTCCGTTTTCAGTGTATTGCTATCATAACCTGAATCCAGCGGCAAAACAACTCTATTTTAGACATTCCTTCTGCCGCGGCCGAAGCTCCCTCTATATGGCACATGATTTCTTTGATCAAACATTTGACTTCGTCTCCTTGTCCCGGTAAACTAAGCGTATATGGACTGTAGAACCAGAGCTTCCACAATGAATTTTCCGTGCCCTGCAGCATTTCCCGCTGAAGGAGGTTTCAGAGATGAATCAGATCCTCTGCATCGGCTCGGTCAATCTGGACCACACCTATCAGGTTCCCCACATCGTCCGGCCCGGAGAGACCATCGCCTGCGCCGGCTACCGCCGCCACTGGGGCGGCAAGGGGCTCAACCAGGCCCTCGCGCTGGCCCGGGCGGGGGCGGACGTCCACCTGGCCGCCAGAGTCTCCGCCGCCGATCTGCCCGCCCTGGCGGCTCTGGGCGCGGAAAACGGCCTTGACACCGCCCTCACGGAGGGCTGCGCCTCCCCCACCGGCCACGCCGTTATCCAGGTGGACGGCAGCGGGCAGAACTGCATCGTCATCTACGCCGGGGCCAACGCCACCCTGGACGGCGATTTCGTCTCCGCCGCGCTGGCCCCCTTCGGCCCGGGAGACCTGCTTCTCCTCCAGAATGAGGTCCGCGACGTGCCCGGCATCCTCCGCGCCGCCAGGTCACGGGGGCTGACCGTGGCCCTCAACCCCTCCCCCGTCGACCCGGCCATGCGGGACTGGCCTCTGGAGGAGGCGGACCTTCTCATCCTCAACGAGGTGGAGGGTGAGGCCCTCACCGGCAGCGCCGAGCCGGACGCGATTCTGGACGCGCTGGCCCGGCGCTGCCCCAGCACCCGGCTGGTCCTCACACTGGGCGGCAGCGGCTCCCGCTACCGCTTCGGCGGGGAGTCGCTCACCCAGCCCGTCTTCCGCGCCACAGCCGTGGACACCACCGCCGCAGGCGATACCTTTACCGGCTACTTCCTCTCATCCTTCGTAAAGGACCGGACGGATATTTCCGCGGCTCTCTCCTCTGCGGCAAAGGCGGCGGCCATCGCCGTCTCCCGCAGGGGGGCCGCAGACTCCATCCCGTTCGCCGCGGAGGTGGCGGACTCGCAGCTGCGTCCATAGCCGTCCCCGGCCCGACTGAGCGATGAACGTCCCCCGGCGGCCCTGAGGCCGCCGGGGGACCATTGCCTATGGGTGATTTTATGCGATTGACATTTGATTTGGGGCCTGATAGAGTTAATCAGACACAGTTCGACATTTACCACAGGAGGGGGCATCCGTATGCAGCCGAAGGAAGAACCCGCCGCCGTCCCCACCGACGAGGCGCTGGCTCTGGCCGCCGCCGGCGGCGACCGCCGGGCAGAGGATCTGCTGGTGGCCAAGTACACCCGCTTTGTCCACGCCAAGGCGCGCCCCTATTTCCTCAGCGGCGGTGAGCGGGAGGACATTTTTCAGGAGGGTATGATCGGCCTGCTGGAGGCGGTGCGGGGCTTCTCGCTGGAGAAGCACGTCTCCTTCATCGCTTTCGCGGACCTGTGCGTCACCCGCCAGATTCTGACGGCGGTGAGGACCTCCAGCCGGAAGAAGCACCAGCCGCTCAACTCCAGCGTCAGCATCGATCACGCCGCGGGCGGCGGGGAGGACAGCGGTCTGCTCCTGAGCATCCCCGCCGACGGGGCGGAGTGCGAGCCGGAGACCATACTCCTCCAGGGTGAGCGGCGGCAGAAGCTGGCCCATCTCATCGCGGAGGCCCTCACGCCCCTGGAACAGACGGTCTTCGCCGGATATCTCCACGGCCTCACCTACCAGCAGATTGCCCAGGCTGCCCAGTGCAGTGTCAAGTCGGTGGACAACACCCTGCGGCGGGCGAAAAAGAAGCTGGAGGCCCGGATCGGCGGCAGCGCCGAGGATCGATAGTACGATAAAGCGCCCCCGGGAGAGAAATTTTTCTCCCGGGGGCGCTTTTTTGTTCAGACGCCCAGCCAGCGGCTGCTCTCCTCGTAGAGCTTCCGGACGCTCTCGGGCCGATCCTCGCCGGCCATCTCGCCGTTGGGCACGCCGCCGTACTTCACCTGGCGGAGCATCATGTTGGCATAGGTGGGCCGGAACCTGGCCAGCTCCTCACGGCTGGCGTGGAAGGTGCCGTCGGTAAAGGCGGACTTCATGGTGTCCTTCTCGTAGACGGCGTCCATGGTGACAATTTTCCAGAGTCCATCGCGCTTTTCCACCCGGTAGTGGAGCCTGGTATGGGTGGACAGGTCCACGGTGTCGCCGTCCACCTCACAGCGGATCTGGATCGCGGTGATGCACTCCACAACGGCGCGGGCCCCGTTTTTCCAGACCAGGGTATCAAAAATTTTGTGCTTGGCGGGGGCGGGACGCTTTCGCGACCCCTCGATGAACGCATCCACGCCGCCCTTCATCCAGGAGACCACCACATAGGCGTCGTCATGGTAGCAGGTACGCATCTCATCCCAGTGCATATAGTCCCTGCAATACCGCTCAAACTCAATGAGCTCCCGGATATTAACCTTGTCCATCACGTCTTCCATTGTGTTTTCGCCCATGCGGCACTGATAAAACATGGAAAAACACCTCCAATCGTATTTTTGTGCGGATGAATACCGCTTCTGCCCTCCCGGGCGGCCCGACGCTGAATCGGCTTGGGGATTTGGTCGCTGGTCAGACGGTTTCTCCGGGCGTATTTGACAAATAACGCGTCAGTTTTTGCTGCTCATATAATTAATTCTACAACCCTCCTCCTTTTCCCTCTGTGCAGAAGTACAAATCGCCCCCTGTTATCGCCGCAAAATCTGTTCCGGCGCACCACGGCGGTTCTCATTTTTTCTTTTTATTCTTAAGACTAATAATTTGCCGTAATATTATGTCGAATTTAGTCTTAGGACCAGAGGAGTTCAGGGCGGTTGTGTCGAATTATTAAGCATAGTAATTGGGCGGGCGAATATATCTCCGGTGCCGCGTCAGAAAAGCTGCTCACTTTTCCGCCTATGCCGGGGAACTAAGAAATGAAAAAAAGGAGACTATGAAATGAAACATACCTGGAAGCAGCTTCGAACCCTTATCTCCTCCGCAGCCGCGGCCTCCCTGCTCCTCGTCTCCCTGTCCGCATGTCAGTCCGGCCAGCCCGCCGGTTCGCCCGCCGGCGGCGATTCCTCCAAGCCCTCGCAGGCCGTCACCATTAAGGTGTCCCACACCAATGCCGAGGGCGGCGGCACCGATCTGGCCGCCAAGGATTTTAAGGCCGCCGTGGACGCCGCCGACGCTTCCCTGGATATCCAGCTCTACGGCAATAACCAGCTGGGCGCGGAGCGCCCTGTGTTTGAGAGCGTGCTGACCGGCACCGTGGAGATGCAGATCATCAGCACCTCCGTGCTGGCCACCGTCATCCCCGAGGCATACGTGATGAACGTCCCCTTCCTCTTTAATGACGTAAACCAGTTCTGGGAGGTGGTCAACACCGACGCGTTCTACGACGTCTTCTCCACCTCCTTTGAGGCCAAGGGCCTGCACTTCCTGGGCTTTATGAACTGCAACGACCGCGCCGTGGCCAATACCGTGCGCGAGATTCACACCCCCGAGGATATGCACGGCATGAAAATCCGCGTGCTGGAGGGCGAGGTGTATACCGACCTCTTCACCGCCCTGGGCTGCAACACCTCCGTGGTCCCCATCACCGAGCTCTACACCTCCCTCTCCCAGGGCATGGTGGAGGGCGAGGACCTGGGCATCGCTTACCTGGTCCCCAACAAGTACGTGGAGGTTGAGAAGTACTACACCGACACCAACCACACTATGCAGCCCCTGGCCGCTATCGTCAACCTGAGCGTTTGGAACAAGCTCTCCGCCGACCAGCAGAAGGCGCTGGAGGACGCCGTAAAAGCCGCCGGCGACGGCGCCCGGGACCGCTACAGCTCCCTGCTGGAGGAGTACTACGCCACCGCCGAAAACGACTACGGCATGGTCATCACCCACCTGACCGACGAGGAGCGCCAGGCCTTCAAGGACGCCACCGCCGACGTCTCCGAAAAGTACGCCAATCTAAACGAGGGGTGCAGGGCCACCTATGACGTGATACAGGAAATCATCACCGGCGGCAAGTAACGGCCGCCCCGAGAGAAAGCGAGTGGGACAATGTATCGTGCGATCAAACGCGTTTACAAGAAGATAGACCTCATCGAGCAGTACCTGCTGGGCGGCATCTTCCTGCTGCTGTCCATCGTCATCTTCTACACCATCGTCAACCGCGCATTCGGCGGGATTGGCCTGACCTGGCTGGAGGAGTTCGCCCGCTCCATCCTGATCTGCACCACCTTTTACGCGGGCTGCGTCGCCACCAGCGAGGACCGCCTGACCAAGCTGACCCTGATTCCCGACATGCTGAGCAAGAAAAAGGCCGCCCTGCTGCGGCTCGTCACCAACCTGGCAAGCGGGCTGTTCATGCTGTGGCTGGGCATTGCCGCCGTGCGCAACACCGTCAACATCAAGTTTTTGGGCATGGAGACCACCACTCTGGGCATACAGACCTGGGTGCTGTACCTCATCATGACCGTGGGCATTCTGGGCCTGGCCCTGCGGATGCTTATCGGCACCTATGACTATATTCAGCAGTTCCGCGCCGCGGACGACCGCAAGCTCTCCGACCAGGAGAAGTTTGAAGAGCTGAAGGAAAAGGGGGAGTGACGTTATGTGGGGTATTTTAGGCGCCTGCTTCCTGCTCTTCCTCTTTGCGGGCATCCCCATCGCCCTGGTCATGTATATGGCCGCGGCCCTGGGCATCACCGCCTTTGCCGGGTTTGATCCCACCATCCTGGTCCAGCAGCTCTTCAGCGGGCTGGACAGCTTTACCAGTCTTGCGGTCCCCCTGTTCATTATCTCCGGCGGCATCGCCGCCAACGGCGGGACCTCCCGGAGCCTCATCGACGTGATACAAGTGATTTTCGGCCGCTTCCGGGGCAGTCTGGCCATCTCCACCGTGGTCGCCAGCGCCTTCTTCGCCGCCATCACCGGCACCACCCTGGCCACCATCGTGGCCATCGGAGCCATCATGATCCCCGCGCTGCTCAAGGCCGGCTACCCCAAGAAATTCGCCTGCGGCATCGTCTGCGCCGGCGGCACACTGGGCATTCTGATCCCGCCCAGCGTGCCCATGGTCAACCTGAGCGTGGCCATGGGCTCCTCGGTGGCCAAGCAGTTCACCGCCGGCTTTGTGCCCGGCGTCCTCCTGGCCCTCATCTGGTGCGTCATGGTGGTCTTCTACTGCCGTAAGGCCAAAATTGACGACCGCAAGTACTACACCAGGGCCGAGAGCGTCAAGGCCTTCAAGAACGGCATACTGGCCATTCTGTACCCTGTCATTGTGCTGGGCAGCATCTACGGCGGCTTCGCCACCCCCACCGAGGCGGCGGTCATCTCCATCGTCTATGTCTCCCTGGTGGAGCTGTTCTTCTACAAGTCCATCAAGCTCCCGGACCTGCTCAGGTCCGCGGGCCAGGCGGCCGTCACCGGCGGCGGCATCCTGATGCTGGTGGCCGGCGCGAAGGCCATCAGCTGGTTCGTGGCCGCCAACCAAATCCCCGCGGCCGTGGCCTCCTTCATCTCCGCCAACATCTCCAGCCGCTTTGTCTTCCTCATCCTGCTCATCGTCATCTTCCTGGTGTTGGGAATGTTCCTGGATATCATTCCGCTGACCTACATCCTGGGCCCCATCCTGGCCACCACCCTGACCAACTTCGGCGTGGACTTTGCACAGTTCGGCATCATCTGTATCCTCTGCTGCCAGCTGGGCAACCTGACGCCCCCCTTCGGCATGTGCCTGTTCATGACCATGGGCGTGGCAAAGGAGTCGCTGCCCAATGTGGCGAAGGGCGCGGTGCCATTCATCGTCAGCATGGCGGCCTTCGCTCTGGTCTGCGCCTTTGTGCCGCAAATCTCCATGTGGCTGCCCCGTCTGCTTGGCTTCACCTGACCGGCGCAGTCAACTTCGTTCTTCTCAATCATTGGAGGTAATCCCAAGTGAAAAAAATTACAATTGTGGGCTGCGGCAGCACCGGCCATGCCCTGGCCGCCCTGCTGGCCCAGAAGGGGCACGAGGTCTGCCTCACCGACTCAAGCGCTTACGCCGATATGCTGAATGAGAGCGCCCGCATCGGCACCATCAGGCTGGCCGGCTTCGCCCGTGGGGAGGGCACCCCCGCCAGAATCACCGGCGACGTGGCCGGCGCGGTGGGCGCGGCCGAGCTCATTATCTGCTGCACCATCTCCAACCGGGACGAGGAGGTCGCCCGGATGATCGCCCCCTACCTGGATGAGAGCAAAAGCGTGCTCATCGGCGCGGGCAACTGCGGCAGTCTCGTCTACCGCAGGGTCTTCGACGCATGCGGCAGATCCGGCGTGCTGCTGGGCGAGGTGGGGGGCAATTTCTTTCCCTGCCGCCTGTCGGAGGACAGGACCGCCACCATCGGCCTCCCGCTCGGTCCCAAGGCCATCGCCGCCTTCCCTCCCAGGGACACTCCCCGCCTGGCGGAGGCCTTCCGGGAGGTCTGGGAGTTCACCCCGGCAAAGAGCATCCTCCTCGCCGCCTTTAACGGCCCCAACCTCATCACCCACCCGGCGGGCGCGGTGCTGAACGCGGCGGCCATTGAGAACAGCGGCGGCGCCTTTAACCTCTTTCAGGACGGCGTCAGTCCCGGCTTCATACGGCTGGTGGACCGCCTCTGGGAGGAGAAGCGCTCGGTCTTCGAGGCCCTGGGCTTCACCCCCGCACCCTCCCCCCGGAAGATGTTCGAGGGCATTCTGGACGAGCACGACGAGACCTACCGCTACTTCCGCCAGATGGGCGGGCCCGGCAGTCTGGACCACCGCTATATCACCGAGGACATTCCGCTGCTCATCTGTATGTTTATCTCCGTGGCGAGAGCGGCGGGCGTCGCCGTGCCGCTGTATGAGAGCATGGTCAACCTCCTCTCCGCCGTCACCGGGGACGACTTCTACGCCCGGGGCCGCACCCTGGAAAACCTGGGCATGGGCGGTCTCTCCAGAGAAGAGGTCCTGGCCCGCTTCTGCGGCTGACCGGGGGAAGGACATCGGCGCATTCAAACTGGGAGGAGCTCTGCTATGCTGCTGACACATAAGATCGTACAGCCCTTTATCCGCACACTGGAGGAGGCCCTGCCTTACCGGGTGACCATCACCGACGTGAACGGCTACATCATCGGCAGCAGCGACACCTCCCGCCTCAACCAGTTCCACCCCTCGGCCTATGAGATTATCCAGGGCCGCCAGCCGGTGGAGACCCTGAGTCCCGACGGCATCTGGGACATCCCGGAGGGGGTTATCCTGGGCAGCGGCGAGAAGATTGAGTACGAGGGAGAGTGCATCGGCCTCATCGGCCTCATCGGGCCGCCGGAGGAGCTCCAGCTCCATGTGAAGACCGCCGCCCTCATGCTCAAGCTTCTGCTGGACCGCAAGCGGGCCCAGGAGGAGGTGCAGCTCCTCACCGCCGAGAAAAACACCTTCATCGCCAATCTGGTCCTCGGCCAGCCCGGCGACGAGCGGCGGGTGGAGGACCGGGGCAGGCTCTACGGCCTGGACCTCCACCTGCCCAGGACGGTGGCCGTCATCCGGCCCGACTTCGCCCGGTTTGAAAACGAGGAGCCGCTGGCCCTGTCAAAAATCCGCCGGGAGCTCTTCGCCATGGTCAAGGCCGCCTTCCCTCACGATCAGGATATGCTCTGCGAGCTCTACACCGAGAAGATCATCGTCCTCTCCGCCTCCGAGTGCCACAACGACGCCCAGCGGAGGAGGAAGATAACCGAGAAAGCCCTTCACCACTTCGCACACCAGGCCCGGAGCCGCTTTGCCATCCCTCTGCTCATCGGCGTCAGCGCGGAGGAGCGGGAGTTCACCCGTTACAATCTGTCCTACGACCAGGCCATTCTGGCCATGGACATCGGCGGCCGGACCAAGGGCGCCGACGGGATTTACTACTACGAGGATATGCGCCTGGGCCGGCTGGCCGCCGGGCTGAGCGCCGGGGCGGCCGATATGCTCCGGGACAGCGTCATCGACAAGCTGAGGGCGGCGGGCGAGGAGGGGCTGATAGAGACCCTTGTCTGCTACTTTGAGCACAACACCAGCGTCAGCGATACCGCCGCCGCCCTCTTCCTCCACCGCAACACCCTGCAGTACCGCTTCAGGCAGGTCAAGGACATCACCGGATTCGACCTGCGGCAGATCGACGATCTGCTGCTGCTGCGCCTGGCCGTACTGCGCTACCAATATCACCAGCCCGACAGGAAGGACTGATCCCACATGGCCGAGAGCGCAGCCATCCCCTATCTCAGCGAGGACGAGGCCGGTTCCCTGGTCACGCTCCCGATGCTCCTCCGTGCGGCGGAGCGGTTCTTCTCCGGACCGGAGCGCCCGCCCCTCCGTGAGGAGGCGGCCGCCGGGGATTTCCGCCTTCTCACCGGCGGTGAGGACGGCCTGCTGCTGACCGGCTGGCTCCGCCCGGACGGCGGCGCCGGCGTTCTCTGCGCCGCGGAGCGGGAGAGCGGCGCACCCAGGCTGCTGCTGCCCCTCCGGCCCCTTCTCCAGCTGGCCGCCCGGACGGGCCACAGCCTCCTGGCGGCCAGCCGGCTGTGCCGCAGGCCGCCGCGCCACATCGCCTTTCTTGGGTCCGGGCCGGCCCTGCTCCAGAGCGTGAGCGCCTTTGACGCCCTGTTCGAGCCCAACTGCATCAACATCTTCTGCGGCGACAGGGCGGGTGTGGAGCGCTGCCGCGCCCTGCTCCACAACCGTGTGGAATCCCCCGTCTATTTCTCACGGACCACCAAGGAGGCCGTCGCCGCCGCGGATCTCATCGTCTGCGGCGGGGAGGAGCAGCCCCCCGCCCTCCTGGCGGAGTGGCTGGCACCCGGCGTCACCATCGTGGCCTGTACGCTGCACAACGCCCTCCCCCCCGAGCTGCCGGGCCAGCTCGACAAGTGGGTGCTGGGCTGCCGGGACTTCGATCTCCCCCGGCTCCGTGCCGTGCCCGGCCTCTCCCAGGCCGGGGAGAAGTCCATCCGCGGCGATCTGGCCGGGCTCCTCTCCGGCGCGCTGCCCGGCCGGGAGACGGAGGAGGAGTCCATTCTCTATACCCACGACGGGGCCGTCGGGCTGGCGCTGCCCCTGGCCGCGGAGATCTGCCGGGCCTATTTCGCCCAGCGCCAGGCAGACCGGGCCAAAACATCAAAACACGACTCAGAAAAGAGGAAAACACTATGGGTTTCAGAGTAAACGCGCAGGATATCACCACCAACTACACACAGACCCTGGCCGAGTTCACGGCCAGCCTGAAATATGAGGACATCCCTCCCGAGGTCCTGGAGCGGGCCAAGCATTTTACCATGCAGACCATCGGCGTCTCCCTGGGGGCAAAGGGGCTGCCCATGACCGATAAGGCCATCGCCATCGGCAAGGCCTGCGGCGTGGGTGAGCCGGAGGCCACCCTCTGGGTGGACGGGTCCAAGGTCAGCATGACCAGCGCCGTCTTCGCGAACAGCACCATGGCCGACATTCTGGACTGGGAGGACTGCTCCTGGACCGGCCACCCCTCCGCTGGCGTCATCCCCGTGGCCTGGGCGGCGGCTGAGGCACACCACAAGTCCGGAAAGGAGTTTCTCACCGCCGTGGTGGCCGCCTATGAGGTCTATCAGCGCATCGCCATGGTGGTTCAGCCCCCCAGGGACTGGGACATCATGAAGGGCTGGGGCCTCACCTCCTGGCAGGTTTTCGCCGGGGTGGTGCCAGCCGCCAAGCTCATGGGTCTGAGCGCCGAGCAGATTAACCAGGCCTTTGGCTTCGGCGTCCTCTGCTGTCCCATACAGAGCAATCTCCATCATATCACCATGTCCGACGCCTACCACTTCGAGCACGGCTTCCGCGCCAAGGACGGCATTCTGGCCGCCATGGCGGCCAAGGCGGGCGTGGACAACTACATGGACTGCTTTGACGACACCTACTCCTTCGACTACCACATGACCCCCGAGCCCCAGCGGGACTGGTACACCAGGGATCTGGGCACCCGCTGGCTGATGATGGAGGTTCTCATCAAGCACTGGCCCGCCAATATGTGGCTCCAGACTCCCATTGAGCTGGCCCACAACATTACCACCAAAAACGGCATCAAGCCGGAGGATATCGCGGATATTGAGCTGGATCCCCCCACCGTGGGCCGGATGTACTTCTCCCCCGAGGGCTTCAACTCCCTCACCCAGGCCCAGTTCAGCGCCCCCTTCATGCTGGCGGCCTATCTGCTGGAGCCCACCCCCGGACCCGGCTGGTTCGACCGCGCCAAGCTCACCGACCCCAAAATTCTGGAGCTGGCCGCCAAGGTCCACGGCGGTCCCAGCGACCCCCACTACCTGGGGCTGTGCTTCAAGGGCTTCCAGAACGGCGAGTTCCCCACCAAGAAGCTGACCATCACCACCAGGGACGGCAGGCAGTACAGCGAGAGTATGGACTGCCACCCCGGCCATCCCCGGAATATGCTCACCCACCAGGAGTTCATCGAGCGCTTCAAGGTACAGGCGGCCCCCACGCTCCGCGGCGAGCGGCTGGAGCGGGCGGCCCGCGCCCTGGCGGAGCTGGAAGCGTGCGGCGATATCGCCGCCATCAGCCCCCTCCTCTGCGGCGAATAAGGGGAGGATACGGATATGTATTACGGCTGGAGGGCCAAAATCGGCCTCATTATCCCGGTAAACGGCGCCGCGCCCGAGTATGAATTCCACAAATATGCCCCTGACGGGGTCGCCACCCTGACCCAGCGCCTCCTCTTTGAGAAGGTGGACCGGACTGGGCTGGAGGCCCTGGGGGCCCAGGTGGAGGACGCCGCCCGGCTCCTCGCCCACGCCGGGCCTGACCTGCTGATGTTCGGCTGTACCACCGGCAGCCTCATCAAGGGCGCCGGGTACGACGCGCAGCTGTGCGGGCGGATGGAGGCCGCCGCGGGCGGCATTCCCTCCCTGACCACCTCCACCGCCGTCCTCCAGGCGCTGAAGGCGCTCAAGGCAAAAAAAGTGGCCGTCGCAACCCCCTACTCCGCCGCCGTGGACGAGGCGGAGCGGAAATTCCTGGAGGACAACGGCTTTGAGGTGCTGAGCATCCGGGGGCTGGGCTACACCGAGCCCAACTGTATGCCCGCCACCACCTTCAACCAGATGTACCGCCTGTCCGGAGAGGTCATGTGCCCCGAGGCCGACGTGCTCTTTGTCAGCTGCACGGGCCTGGGTGTTGCGGACGGCATCCCCATGCTGGAGCGGGACTTCGGCGTGCCGGTGGTGACCAGCAACCAGGCCTCCCTGTGGTGCGCCCTGCGCGCACTCTCCATCCGGGACGACGTGGGCCTGGGCGAGCTGTTCCGGCACTGATGCGACATACCTGCGTGAGCGCCGCCGCCCGGCAGTGGGGGCGGCGCTCCGCTTCGCCTCTGGCGGAAAATCTGCATAGAAGGAGAGTGATCTTGTGGAGCGATACGCCATCGTGGGCTTCGGCTGCGCGGGCTACCACTGCGCCCGGTCCCTGCGGGAGAACGGCTTCAACGGCGAGATCCACGTCTATACCGACACGGGCCGCGCACCGGAGAACCCCATGCTCACCACCTACGTGACCGCGGGCAGACTGCCCGAGGAGGCGGGCTGTCCCTTCGGCTCCCTGGAGAACATAACCCGGAACCTGGGCCTGACCGTACACCCCGGGCGCGTCTCCCTGGTCTCCCCGGCGGACATGGAGGTGCGCAGCCAATCCGGGCGCGCGGCGGTCTACGACAAGCTGCTGGTCTCCACCGGCGCGCGGGCCTTTGTGCCGCCCATGGACGGGCAGGACAGCCCCAGCGCCTATACCATGCGCACCATGGACGACGCCCGCCGCCTCCGCGCCCGTCTGGAGCGGGGGGACGTAAAGTCCGCCGTGGTGGTGGGGGCCTCCATGGTGGGCATCAAGGTTGTGGAGCTGCTGCGGCAGCGGGGCGTGGACTGCACCCTCAGCGATATGGCCCCCCATATCTTCCCCCTGGCCGCCTTCGACACCGTCGCCGCCGAGATTGAGCGCCGCCTGGAGCGCGCGGGGGTGGCTCTGGCCTTCGGCCGGGGCATCTCCGGCCTCCGGGACCGCTCCGAGGGGGGCGTGAGCGTCCTCCTGTCCGACGGGTCCTGCGTGGCATGCGACATTGCGGTGCTGTGCATCGGCACCCGGCCCAATCTGGAGCTTCTGCCCCCCGGAGCCCTCAGCCGGGACCGGGGCGGCATTCTGGTGGACGAGACCATGGAGTCGTCGGTCCCCGGCGTCTACGCTGCGGGAGACTGCGCCTCCTGCACCAATCTCCAGACCGGCGTCCCCCAGGCGGTGGGCCTCTGGGCCAACGCGGGCCGGCAGGGCGACGTGGCCGGGGCCTCCATGGCCGGCGTCAGGGACGTCTATGAGGGAAATCTGGTGCATAACATCACCCATTTCATGGACATGGACTTTATCAGCCTGGGGGACAGGGGCCTTCCGGGCGAGCACCGGGTCTACAGCCGCCGGGACGGCGGTCTGTGGCTGGAGGCCACGACGGACGGCGGAGAGCTCCGGTGCGTCAATATTCTGGACTGCAAGGAGATCAGCGGCATTGTGAGAGGCCTCCTGCTCAGGCAGCTCCGGGGCGGCGGCGCGCCGGACATCCTGCTGCTGGAGAAGCTGCGCCGCTCCGGCGTGGACGGGGCGTTTATCAAACTGCTGGAGGGGGAAGTGCAATGACGGAACTGGAAAAGCTGCGCAAAGCAAAGATACCCTGCCCTGAGACGGGCATTACGGTCAGGCATACGCTCTGCGACATCTGTACGCCGGACAACCACTGCGGCGTGGACGCCTATGTGCTGGACGGCCGGGTCATCAAGGTGGAGGGCACGAAGGAACATCCCCACAACCACGGCCTGCTCTGCACCAAGGGCGCGGCCAACCGGGAGTATATCTACCGGGAGGACCGGCTGAGAACCCCCATGAGGCGGGTGGGCAGGCGGGGCGAGGGGAAATTCGTGCCCATCACCTGGGACGAGGCCTACGACGAAATCGTCCGCCGCCTGGACGCCGTCCGCAGAGAGGAAGGCGCCGACGCGGTGGCCTTCTTCTCCGGATATACCAAGTGGTACCGTACGCTGCTCAAGCGCTTTGCCTACTCCTTCGGGTCGGTAAATTACGGCACTGAGTCCAGCGTCTGCTTCGACGCCACCTTCATGGCGTGGGCCGCCACCACCGGCTCCTTCGCCGTGCCCGATCTGGACCGCGCCGCCACTTACATCGGCTGGGGATACGGCCCACACTACTCCGGCCACCTGTCGGTGGGCGGGATGCAGGCCTTCAAGGAGCGGGGCGGCAGGCTGCTCATTGTGGACCCGAAAATCACTCCGGCGGTCAAGATGGCCGATCTGCACCTGCAGCTCAAGCCCGGCACCGACGGCGCGCTGGCCCTGGGCATCGCCAAGGTCATCCTGGACAACGGCTGGGCCGACATGGACTACGTGGAGAAGCACACCGCCGGCTTTGAGGAATACCGGGCGGAGGTGCAGAAGTTCGACTTGAAGACGGTGGAGGAGATCACCGGCGTGGCCCCCAAACTGGTGGCAGCCGCCGCGGAGCTCATCGCCACGGGCGGCCCGGCCTGTATGCACCAGAGCGCCTCCCCCATCACCCAGCACAGGAACGGCTTCCAGAACTACCGCGCCATTCTCGCCCTCCTGGCCCTGACGGGGAACTACGATTGCCCAGGCGGCAATATTCCCATCCATTTTACTTACAACTACCAGGCCGCCGGCTTCGCCACCCGGGAGCGGGAGTACACCACCGCTACCCGCCCCGCCGGGGACCGGACGCGCATCGGCGCGGACCGCTTTCCCGTGTGGAATCTGTTCCAGGACGAATTTCAGGCCATGGACCTGAGCCGCCAGATACTGGAGGGGACGCCGTACCCGGTCAAGGCGCTCTTCGCCTGCGGGATGAACCTTCTCATGTTCCCGGACACGGACCAGCTCCGCCGGGCCCTGGAAAAGCTGGACTTCTTCGTGGATATCGACCTCTTTGAGACCCCCTGCACCAGGTACGCCGATATCGTTCTGCCCGCCTGTACCTCCTTTGAGCGGGGCGAGTACCGGGTCTACCCCTCCGGCCACTCCTTCTATACCAAGCCCGTTATCGACCCGCTCTACGAGAGCCGGAGCGATGCCGATATCATCACCGATCTGGCCCGGCGGCTCACCCCGGAGGATACCCTCCTCTGCCAGGGCTATGAGGCCGCCATCGACTATATTCTCCAGGATCTGAGCATCTCGGTGGCCGGCTTGAAGGATAGCGAGTTCCCCGTCATGACTCCGGAGGCCCGTCCGCCCCGGGTGGGCCTGACCCGGACGCAGGGGTGCCCCACCCCCTCGGGCAAATTTGAGTTCAGCTCCACCCTGCTGGCCCGGTGCGGCGTGAACCCGGTGCCCAATTACCCCGAGAACCTCCGCCGCCCCGAGGGCGGGCGGAAATTCATCCTTGCCACCGGCGTGCGCCTGCCCAACGCCCTCCACTCGCGGCTTCATAAGGTACCCTGGCTGCGCAGCCTCCGGCCGGAGCCCATGGCGGACATCAGCCTGGCCGATGCTGCCCGCCTGGAGCTGGAACGGGGAGACACGGTCCGCCTCACCACCGACGGCGGCTCCCTCTGCGTCAAGGTAAACCCCACCTCCACCGTGCTCCCGGGGACCGTCCATCTGTTCCACGGCTATGAGAAGGCCAACGTCAACGCCCTCCTCCCCGCGGACTGGCTGGACCCCTGCACCGGCTTCCCCGCCTACAAGAGCATCGGCTGCGACATGGAGAAGTGCCCCGCGCCGGACGGGGAGAAAGGATGATGCCAAGATGAAGCTGTATCTGGACCTGGATATGGAGAAATGCTCCGCCTGCGGCGCCTGCGCGGTGGCCTGCATGGACCAGAACGACATCGACCCCGACAGAGAGCTTCCCTTCCGCAATGTGTTCTGCGTGGACCGCCGTGACAGCGCAGGCGTGGAGAGCGTCTGCGCGTCCCTCTCCTGTATGCACTGCGCCGACGCCCCCTGTGTGCCGGCCTGCCCCTCCGCCTGTCTCGCCAAGGACGCGGAGACCGGCTTCACCCTTTACGACAACCAGAACTGCATCGGCTGCCACTCCTGCGCCATGGCCTGCCCCTTCGGCGTCCCCTCCTTCAACAGCCAGGGCAAGATGGAGAAGTGCGACGGCTGCTCCGTCCGCCTGGCCCACGGCATGGAGCCCGCCTGCGTCCGGGTCTGCCCCACCGGCGCGCTCAGGGTCTACACCGAGGAGGCGTACCGGGCCGTCCACGGATCGAGGTCCATCCTCAGGGTGCTCCAACTGCTGTAGAGGTGCACGCGGGCGCATCGGGATGACTCTGCTCTCCCACAAACCAAGCGAAAGAACTCCCCCCTGATGTAGACAAATAAAACTACATCAGGGGGGAGTTGTTATATGACAAGAAGATATCAAAACGAAGAAGCATTTCTGCCGCAGAGCAATCAGAATTATGAAAAAATATGGTCTGATACCTGACGATACGCAGAAAGAGACTGTGTCAAAATTTAGGGCAGCAAGTGCATCGATACCAAGACCGTCCGGGCCGCCAATTCCACGCCACCAGCCCGAACACAAAATGATTGACCGATATGGTCACTTCTATAACTACGAGCGCACCCAATTGAAGACAGATGCGGCACCGTTTGCGCTGCGCCGCTCCCGCTAAAGCCTTTTGTATCCGTATATTGGATTTTTTCTCCTGTCCGTATATTGGGAGGCGTTCAGATTTTCATGTTATAGTCCCAAATCAGCCTTTGTAACCGTCCCATCGGGCCGGACCTCGCCGCCGGTGTCCAGGCTCAGCCGTCCGTCGGCGACCGCCCAGTTCACCGCTTCCCTGGCCCAGGGGGACAGGGAAGCGCCGTCGCTGATGACCGGAACCGGCTCCGCCTCGGGGCAGCCCGCCAGCCGCCACAGGATCACGGCCAGCTGCTCCCGTGTGACGGCCTCATCGGTGCGCAGATCGCCGCTGCCGTCCCCCAGGAGGAGGCCCGCGGCTTTGGCCGTCTCCACGCCGCCGCAGAGCAGCTCCGCCAGCGCGCCCCGGGTAAGGGGCGCGGCCGCGCCGAAGGGGGCGAACACGGTGTCGAACAGTCCGGCGTTGGCCTGCAGCACGGCGCTGCCGCCCACAGTGGAGCGCGCGCCCTCCTCCACCAGCCGCTTCAGCTCCGGCGCCATCGCCTTCAGATCCGCCGGAGTGGTGGCCTTGATCTCCCGCAGGAGCCTCAGCCTGTCCTCCGTCCCCCTGCCCCGCTCGGCGTATTTGGCCGCGTTCACCCCCTCCGCCAGAGGCCCGGAGGGCAGGGCCGCAGAGGAGTAGGTCTTTAAAATATATCCGTCCATCTCCGCCTGGGTCAGTTCCTCCGCCTCCGCCCACCGGGGCAGAGCGTCGTAGGCGTCGTAGGTGGCCTTCACGTTGGGGTCCCGGTAGGTGGTGAGGAACGCGCCGATCTCCCCCACCATGAAATAGGGGCCGTATACGCCCAGGTCGTTTCGCAGGGTGGGGAAGAGATAGCGGTCGGTGATGACCTGGGAGAGCACCAGATCGCTGCCGCTGCCGTCGATGCCGCAGGCCTCCGCCCCGGCCCCCGCCAGGTTGTACTGGATGTTGGTGTCCATAACCACGCCCTCCCGGGCCGCCGGGACGCTGAGCCCGCCCCAATCGGCGGCAGGCCTTTCCCCGGCGGGGATATCCCCCCAGAACCGCTCCATATTGGCCCGGTGGGCCCGGATTGCCTCGCCGCTGCCCGCGTAGATGTCCAGTGCGCCGGTCTTGTCATGGAGGAGGGCTCGGGCCGCTTCCAGCAGCTCCTTCACCCGGCCCGGGCCGCTCTCCAGCAGGGCCTCCACGTCCTTGAGAAAAGCGGCGTATTCCAGCCCGGTCATCTGATTGAGGGCGGCGTACGCCGTCCCGTATCGGGCCATCGCCCGGTTTAACTGGATGCCGGGCGGATAGGCGGCCGCCGTCAGCTCGGCGTTCTGCCGAATAAGGCCCACCTGGGTCTTCAGCGCGGCGGTATCCGTGCAGTCCGTGGCGAAGAGCAGCTCCTTCAAGAGGTCCAGCCCCTCCTGCTCCTCCCCGGTCATGGACGTCCAGTCCAGGGTCAGCGTCAGCCGCTCCCCGTCCCGGCGCTCCACCACGTTGGGCACCACGGCAAGGCCGGGGAGGTAGCGGCTCACGCGCCCGGCGGCCTGGGCGGCGGTGCACTGCGCGGTGTCCAGGCTGCCCATCAGCCCCGCGTAGAGGCTCACCCAAGGCAGCATGTCGGCGCTCACGCCGGAGAGGTCCAGGTAAATCACCGTGCGTCCCGCGCCGTTTACATCGGCCTCCGCCGCCAGGGAGCGGACAGCGGCCACGGTCTTCTCGTCCACGGCGATCTCCCGCACCTCCTCGGGCAGCTCCGCCACGGTAAGGGCCTGGAGGGAGGCCACCAGCCCGGCCGGGGCGGGCTGGGTGGACCAGGCGGTGAAGTCGGCTGTCTCCTGTATCAGCGCCGCAATCTCCGCCTCGGTCATGGCCGCCTTTTTCGCGGCCAGCTCCGCCGCCAGGGCGGCGTCCTCCTGCTCCCGGAGACCGGGGACTGGTACGGTGAGGGTCAGGGCGCTGTGGGGGTTGCCGATGAGGTATTTGGCGGCAAGTTCCTCCAGGCAGCCGCTGTCCAGCCCGGCCCGGAGCTTCTCAAGGGCCGCGCCGTACCGGTTCAGCCAGTCCAGCCCCTGGCCGCCGGCCCAGTGCTGGGCCACGTCCAGCGCCAGGTAGATGCCCGCGTTGGACCGCTCCATGCAGGTGAAATTGTCCATCTGCAGCCCCGCGATGACCGCCTGCGCAGCTTCCCGGTCCAGGCCGTCCCGGACGATGCCGGCCAGCGCGGTATCTACGGCGGATTTCAGGGTCTGTTCTCCGCCCTCGGCCACGCCGGCGGCTCCGAAGGTCACATAGGGCGCGTAGGTGTCGTCGAAGAATATGAAGGGGGACGCTCCGGGCAGGGCGGTCTGTATGGCCCGGATCACCGGAGAGCCGGGGTGGTTCAGAATCTCCGCCAGGACGGAGAGGGCGATGCGCTCCTCCCCGGTCGCTCCGTTGGCCGCCATGCCGTAGTCCGCCACGGCGGCGGCGGCGGAGCCCTCCTCCACAGGGTACTCGTACCGACCGGACACCGGCGCGGCCAGGGGCGCGATGGCCCCGCCGTCCACCGCAGTCGTCTTGCGCTCAAATTCCGAGAGGTACTCCCGGTCCAGCCACTCCAGCATCCGGTTGAGGTCCAAATCCCCGTAGAGAATGATGAGGGAATTGGAGGGGTGGTAATAGGTCTCGTGGTAGTCCAGCAGGTCCTGCCGGGTGAGCTCCGGGATGCGGGCGGGGTCGCCGCCGGAGTTGTTGCCCACTATGGAGCCTGGGAAGAGGGTCTTCTCGTGGTTGAACGAGGCCTGCCCCGCCAGGTCCACGGAGCCCTTCATCTCGCTGTAGACCGTCCCCGTCAGGGTCAGGGGCGCGTCGGCGCTGAGGAGTTCATATCGCCACGCCTCACGCCGGAAGAGCCGCTCCTCCGTGCGGATCAGCGGGTGGAAGAGGCCGTCCATATAGTAGTCCATCAGCTTGAGGAGCTGGTCCTCCGACAGGGAGCCCAGGGGATAGGTGGTCATATTGTCATAGGTAAACGCGTTGCCGAAGGTGTTGTAGGTCTGGTTGAACACCGGGAAGGTAAGGTTGGGCGAGGGGTACTTGTCCGACCCGGAGATGGTCACGTGCTCAAAGACGTGGGGGATGCCCCGGTCGTCCAGCGCGGGGGTGCGGAAGGTGATGTCGAAGGCCCGGTTGGGGTCGTCCGACGCGATGAAGTATACGGTGGCCCCGGATTTGATATGCACCAGGGTGACGGTCTCCGCCCCGGCGGCGTCCAGCGTCCCCCGGTCCGTCACCCGGAAGCCGTGGACAGTCCGCCCCAAGGCGGGCAGGGTTTCCCCTCCTCCCGCCGCAAGGCCCGGCGCCGAAAGCCCTATGGCCAGTGCGCACGCAAGGAGGAGGGAGAGCAGTTTTCGTCTCATTATTTTCATTTCCTTTCTCACTTGTTTTGTCTTCCCAACGGGGTCCATTCTATCCGTCCGGAGTCAAGAAAGGCCCAATTTTCCATAAAGTTTTTATAAACTGGAATCCCCAAGAGCATTTAAGCTATTTTTCTAAATTTCCAGTTGTCAGCCCCCTATCCTTGGTGTATAATGCCTAATATAGGCGCGCCCGCCCCCAATGGGGCGTTCTATAGATCCCACACGTAAGGAGAGGAAATAAATTATGAGCTATTCCGCGCAAAACATCCGTAATATTTGCCTGCTGGGGCATGGTGGAAACGGAAAGACCTCCCTGGCCGAGAGTATGCTGTACCTGACCGGCGGCACTGCCCGCCTGGGCAAGACCACCGACGGCAACACTGTGTGCGATTACGATCCCGAGGAGACCAAGCGCCAGATTTCCATCTCCATGGCGGTCGCCCCGGTGGAATATAACGGCTGTAAAATCAATGTGCTGGACACACCGGGCTATTTCGATTTCTCCGGCGAGGTCATCGAGGCCCTGCAGGTCGCCGACGCCGCCGTCCTCGTCTGCTCCGCCAAGGGCGGTATGAGCGTGGGCGCCGAGAAGGCCTGGAAGCTCTGCGACAAGCGGAAGCTGCCCCGCATCGTGTACATCTCCAAGACCGATGAGGAGAACTCCGACTATAACGCCGCCTTCGCCACCCTGCGCGAGCGCTTCGGCAAGAACATCGCGCCCGTGGTGGCCCCCATCTGGGACGCCGACAAGAAGGTCATCGGCATCATCGACGTGCTCCACAAGCGCGCGTTTGAGGCCGGTCCCAAGGGCGAGCGGGTGGAGATCGACGTCCCCGCCGACAAGCTCCCCGTTCTGGACGAGCTCTACGATGCCCTGAAGGAGTCTGTGGCCGAGACCAGCGAGGAGTTCATGGACAAGTACTTCGGCGGTGAGGACTTCACCTATGCCGAGATGATCCAGGGGCTTCGCCAGGGCGTCAAGGACCTGAGCCTCTTCCCCGTGGTCTGCGGCAGCGCTGTCTCCGGGCTTGGCACCCGTATGCTGCTGGACACCATCGTGGAGCTGCTCCCCAACCCCCTGGAGGGCCAGCCCCTGACCGCCGAAAACGCCGACGGCGATCTCAGCGAGTTTGTGGCCGCCCCCGGCGCCCTGCCCGCCGCTTTCGTCTTCAAGACGGTCTCCGACCAGTACGGCAAGTACTCCTATGTGAAGGTTCTCTCCGGCAACCTGAAGCCGGATATGCCCATCGTCAACGCCCGCACCGGCGCCACCGAGAAGCTGGGCCGCCTGTATGTGATGACCGGCAAGAAGGCCGACGAGGTCAAGGAGCTCTCCTGCGGCGATATCGGCGCCGTGGCCAAGATGGATAAGCTGAAAACCGGCGACACCCTCTGCGACGCCCGCAAGGTGGTCAAGGTGGAGGCCATTCCCTTCCCCGAGCCCTGCTATTCCGTGGCCATCACCCCCAAGACCAAGGGCCAGGAGGACAAAATCGCCGCCGGCCTCACCCGCATGAACGAGGAGGACCTGACTTTCAACTGGGTCAACAACGCCGAGACCCACCAGATGGTGGTCTCCGGCACCGGCGATATGCAGATGGACGTGCTGGTGTCCAAGCTGAAGAGCCGCTTCGGCGTGGAGTCCGAGCTCTCCATCCCCCGCGTGCCCTACCGCGAGAAGATCCGCAAGAAGGTGGAGGTACAGGGCCGCCATAAGAAGCAGTCCGGCGGCCACGGTCAGTTCGGCGACGTCAAAATCCGCTTTGAGCCCGGCGAGAGCGAGGAGCTGGAGTTCTGCGAGGAGGTCTTCGGCGGCGCGGTGCCAAAGAACTACTTCCCCGCCGTAGAAAAGGGCCTGCGGGACGCGGTGCAGCACGGCGTGCTGGCCGGCTACCCTGTGGTGTACCTGAAGGCCACCCTCTTCGACGGCTCCTATCACCCCGTCGACTCCTCCGAAATGGCGTTCAAGACCGCCGCCCAGGTGGCCTATAAAGCCGGTATGCCCGACGCCAGCCCCGTCCTGCTGGAGCCCATCGGCGAGCTGAAGGTCACCATTCCCGACAGCTACATGGGCGACGTCATCGGCGACCTGAATAAGCGCCGCGGCCGCGTCATGGGTATGAACCCCGACGGCGAGGGCAACCAGATTGTAGAGGCCGAGGTCCCCATGGCCGAGATGGGCACCTATGCCATCGATCTGCGCTCCCTCACCCAGTCCCGCGGCTCCTTTACCTTCCATTTCGTGCGCTACGAAGATGCCACTCCCCAGGCGCAGGAGAAGGCCATCGCCGAGGCAAAGGCCATGGCTGAGGAAGCCGAGTAATCGTCTGATAATAAGGTCCGCGCCGGATAATTCCGGCGCGGACCTTTTACCGGGCGCGGCTTTCCGGATGTACCGCCCCATCTGCGCAGGGCGGCCCTAAAGGGGCCGCCCTGCGTTTTTTCCCACACGCCCGCCCCGGTTGACAATTCCCATCCCCAGACCTATAATAATACCACTCCAACAGAAAGGCGCGGTGGTCATGTCTATTACCCTGCCGCTCTGCATCGAACTCCGCTCCGAACAAATGGATACGGTGGGCGTTGTTCGGAGCTGATAAGGTTTTCTCACCGGCGAGGCAGATGAAACGGCGGGTCCAGTACCCGTCTGATTGTGTTGCCCGCCGGACGGAGTAAACAATGGTATGGCCGCGGACCGTCCTGGTCCGCGGCTTTTTTGTATCCACCACCCCGGTGGGGGCCGCGCTGTGCGGCCCCCGCTTATTTTTTTCTGATTGGAGTTTTTCCCATGGAACAGGATTTAACCGCCGGCAGCGTACCGGCGCAGCTCATCCGCTTCTCCCTCCCCCTCCTCGCGGCCAATCTCCTGCAATCCTTCTACAATCTGGTGGACATGGCGGTGGTGGGCCGCTTTGTGGGCAAGGACGGCCTGGCCGCCGTCAGCAGCGCCGTCCTCCTGTGCTACATCATCTCCGCGCTCTGTTCCGGCGTGACCATGGGCGGCGGGGTGCTCTGCGCCCAGTACACGGGCGCGGGGGACCGCGCCGCCCTGCGGGAGACGGTGGGCACCCTCTTTACGGTGTCCTCGCTCTGCTCCCTGGGCGTCACGCTCCTGGGCCTGCTGGTCTACCGCCCGGTTTTCATACTGATGAACGTTCCGCCCGAGGCCCTGCCCCACGCTCTGGCCTATATGCCGGTGATCTGCTGGGGCACCGTCTTCGTCTTCGGATACAACGCCGTCTGCGCCGTCCTTCGGGGCCTGGGGGACTCCAAAAGCCCTCTGCTCTTTGTGGGGACGGCCAGCCTGGTAAACATCGGCCTGGATTTCCTGCTGGTGGGCGGCCTGGGCATGGGCGCGGCGGGGGCCGCCTGGGCCACCGTGGCCTCCCAGGCCGTCTCCTTTCTGCTCTCCCTGATCTTTCTGCGCCGCCGGGGCTTTTTCGCGGGCTTCACCCCCGCGTCCTTCCGGGTCGGCAGGGACAAGGCCGCCCTCATCCTCCGCATCGGCCTGCCTTCGGCGATCCAGATGGGGGTGCTGAACCTCTCCTATCTGCTGGTGACCGGTATGCTCAATTCCTACGGTGTGGTGGTGGCCGCGGCGGCGGGCGTGGGACTGAAGGTCAACACCTTCGCGGCCATGCCCTGCTGGGCCGTCGGCGCGGGGGTGACCACGATGGCGGGCCAGTGTGTGGGCGCGGGAGACGCGGAACGGGCGGTGAAGACCGCCAAGACCGGCGTGGCCCTGGCGGTGGGGGTTTCGGCGGTGATGGTTGCCCTGGTCTTCCTCTTCGCCGGTTCCATCGTCTCCCTCTTCGACGGCGACAGCGCCGTCGTCGCCGAGGGGGCGCGCTACCTGCGCATCTGCTGCTGCCTCAACTGCCTGGTTTATGCGGCCATGTACATCTACGACTCCTTCGCCACCGGGGTGGGGGCGGCATGGCTGGCCATGGTCAACTCCCTGCTCCAGTCCCTGGTCTTCCGGCTGCTCTTCAGCCTCCTGCTGGAGCGGGGCCTCAGTCTGGGCCGCCTGGGGCTCTACTGGGCGGAGTGCCTCTCCCCCATCGTCCCGGCCGTCATCGGCGGCGTCTTTTTCTACAGCGGCTACTGGCGCCGCCACCGGCTCCTCCCCCGCTGAGCATCCACATTCCGTTGTCCCCATGTGTACAAGAGAGCCCCGCATCGTCTGATGCGGGGCTCTTTGCCGTCTATCAGTTGGACTCGGCGCTGTGTTTTTCCTCCGCCGGGGGCGGGGGTGTGACCGGCTCGTCATGCTCAAAGACCTCGAAGTAGTCCTCGTCCTGGAGCACCGGCCTGCGCCGCCGGAAGACGGCGGTGATGACCGGGAAGAGCACGATGGCGATGAGGCCGCCGGAAAAGCCGTTGTTGTAGAGGTTCATCCCCGCCACGGGGATGCCCGCATGGAGCACCACCGACGCGTGGAGGAACCCGGCCAGGAGGCCCACCGGCCACCCGAAATAGCCGGAGATGGGGGCCAGCGTAGTACAGAAGAGGCCCGCAAGCTGGAGGGACGGGGTGTTGACCTGCCCGCCCATCACCAATCCGCCCAGCAGCACACCCGCCATGATGGGCAGGATGTTCCGCGCGTGCTTGCCGAAGGCGGAGAACCCCATGATGGTGAGGATGCCCCCCAGCGTGGGGCCGTTCAGGTCCCCTCCGGTGAGCAGGATATAGGCCGTGGCGATGAGGCCGTTGACCCCGGTGTTGATGAGCACCGGCGCGGCCCCGAACATCCGCAGGTAGTCCTCCGGCGCCCGGCCGGAGGTCTGGAGGAGGCGGCGGTACCCGGCCCAGGCCGCCCAGACGGGGCGGTTGCCGAAGAGGAGTCCGGCGGCGATGAGCACAACACACAGCAGCGTCAGAATACAGGTGAAGAAGAGGTTATACCCGGTGGCCCAGAAGTGGACCTTCTCGGGCACTTTGCCCAGGGAGTTCATCACCGGCACCAGCAGCATGGCCACCAGCCCGCAGGCGAAGCCCATGTTGTAGAGGTTCATGCCGTTTTGGATGCGGAAGGTGTACCCCGAGAGGGGCGGCAGGATGAAGCCGATGGATACCCCCACCAGCACCGCCGCAGGCAGACTGGCCCAGTGTCCCCCCAGGCCCACGAAGCTCACCACCGGGGCCAGGGCGGTGGACAGGAGGGCCACCCCCGCATACTTGCTGAAGGGCTCCCTTTTCAGTCTGGCATAGAGCCAGGTGCCTAGAATGATGGGCCAGATATTGACAAAATTCTTGCCGAAGAGGGCAAACCCGGACATGAGGCCGATGTCGACAATGGTATAGCCGTTGGGCGGGTCCTTGGCAAAGTAGAGGATGGCGATGGAGATGTAGGTGACGATGGCGGCGTTTACAAAGGCGGGCCCCAGACCCGCCAACTGAATGTAGTCGGTGATGAGGGTATCCTCATTGATAATGATGGTCCACAGCCCCGGCAGCAGCTCCCGGATGTCCCCGCTCAAAAGCCCCAGCAGGAGCAGGGCGGCGGCGTAGATCAGCAGTATTCCGTACGTCTTTTTGTATCGTATCGTCTCCACCTCCAGGGCACGGCGCACGCCGAGCTGCAAAACGCCCCTATGTTCGGGCTGGAATAAAACAAATTATACCATACCAAAATTTCCGTTACAACAAAAATACGCCGCGCTTCGCTCACTTTTTATACCGAAAAGGCCGCAGGCCGGGAAATTCCCCGGCCTGCGGCCTTTTATGGCAAAACAATGCGGAGAGCTGGCAGCCGTCTCACCCGGAAAGCCCGGCCGCTCCCCGGGTCAGTCCTGCATATTTGCCACCAGCTCCGCCAGCGCGTCCACGGCCTCCCGCTCGTCCTCGCCCTCAGCGGACAGCGTGGCGGTCTCCCCCTGCGCAAGCCCCATCGTCATCAGCATGATCATGGACTTTGCGTTGTACTGCGTCTCCTCCCCGGCGCGCTGAAGCTGAATTCTGGATTGATATCTCCCGGCAAGGGTCACGAACTCCGAGGCAGGCCGGGCGTGCAGGCCTGTGGCGTTGACAACGGTAATCTCTCTCCTGTACATCCAAACGCTCCTTTTTTATATGATGCCCTTTTCTTGCGCAAATGCCTGCAGGCGGGCGCGGATTTCCCCGTGGGTCCCCAGCTGCAATACTTCCGCCGCCAGCGCCCTCGCCTCCGAAAGTCTCATGGCGCGGACAACCCGCTTCGCCCCCGCCAGGGACGCGGCTCCCATGGAGAGCCGACAAATCCCCATGCCCGCCAGCGCGGGAATGGCCAGCGGATCGCCGCCCAGCTCGCCGCACACGCTGATGTCCTTACCGGCGCGGCGGCAGACCTCCGCCAGATGCGCCAGCAGGCGGAAGACGGCCGGGTGATACTCCTGATAGTACTGCCGGACCGCGGAATTCATGCGGTCCGCGGCGCACAGGTACTGGGTAAGGTCGTTGGTCCCCACGCTGATAAAGTCCACTTCCCTGACCGCGATATCCGCAATCAGGGCGATGGAGGGGACCTCCACCATAATTCCAAGCGCAAGCCCGTGGTCCCAGGGGATGCCCGCCGCGTCCAGCGCGCTCCCCTCCTCGTCAAATACCGTCCTGGCCGCGCGCACCTCGTCCAGTCCGCCCACCATGGGCATCATAATTTTCAGGTTCCCATAGGCCGAGGCCCGGAGGGCGGCCCGTACCTGGGTGCGAAACAGGTCCATGCGCCCAAGGGACAGCCGCAGGCCCCGGACGCCCAGAAACGGGTTGGACTCTCTGGGCAGATCCAGTGCGGGAAGCTGCTTGTCTCCGCCAATGTCCATGGTGCGCAACACCACCGGCTTTGTGCCAAAGGCCTCCAGCACCTTTCGATAGGCCTCAAACTGCTCTTTCTCACCGGGCAGATGGTCGCCGTTCAGATAGAGAAATTCCGTGCGGAACAGGCCGCATCCATCGGCATATGCCGCGCCGGAGAGCTCGTGCCCGGTGGCCGCCGCCACATTGAGGCGGATCTCCAGCCGAACGCCGTCCAGGGTCACCGGCTCCGTGTCCAGACAGATTTTCTCCGCCTGCAGCCGGGCGGCCGACTGCACCGCCCCGGCCCGATAAGCGGCCATTTCCTCCGCCGACGGCTCCGTCACGACCACGCCCTCCACGGCATCCAGAATGACCGTCTGCCCATCCGCCAGCTCCTCCATGGCCCCGGCCACGCCCAGAACCGCGGGGATACCGTAGCTGCGGGCAATGATGGCGGTGTGGGAGGTGGCGCCGCCCACCTGCGTGATGAGGCCCTGCACATGGGTGCGGTCCAGCGCCGCCGTATCCGACGGATACAGATCGTCCGCCGCCACGATGACCGGCCCGGGCAGCGCGGAGAGCGTCCGTTCCGGCGCCCCGGCCCAGCAGCGCAGCAGCCGGGCCCTGACGTCCAGCAGGTCGGACGCCCGCTCGCGCATCAGCTCGTTTTTGGATTTGGCCAGTATGTCCGCATAGGCGCCGTAAACCCGGTCTGCGGCCGCGTCCGGGCTCAGCTTCAGGCCGCTCACCAGCTCCCGGATTTCCTGGTCCATCGCCGGGTCCAGTAATATGTCCCGGTGGGCGGCAATGATTTTGGCCTTGTCCTTGTCCGTGTTCCTCAGCCGCGCCTCCAGCACATCCAGCTCGGCCTGAGCGCGCCTTCTCGCCTCTTCATACCGTGCCAGGGCCTTGGGGACGTCCCCGGCCGGGATTGGCGACTCCCTGATCTGGGGGCAGAACGGCTCGTACCGCATCACCCGGCCAATGACAATGCCCCGTGAGACGGGATTTCCAACTAATTTCACACCATTCACCTCAAAGCCGATTTGTCATCCGGGCGTCTCCGGTCAGAAGGCGCTCCAACTCACCGGCGGTATGCACCACCGCAGCGGCGCCGGCCCTGCTGAGCTCCCCCGGATCGGCGTAGCCGCAGAACTCAACGCCCACGCAGGGTATCCCGCATTCCCGTGCGCCGCAGACATCCACCGCCCGGTCTCCAATCATGAGCGCCGTCCCGGCGTCCGCATCCAGGAGTCGCAGCGCCTCCCGGATGACGGCGGCCTTCTCCTCCGGCACCCCGTTGTGGCAGCTGCCGGCCACCGCCTCAAAGCAGTCGGAAAAGCCGCACAGCTCCAGGGTAGGCCCGCAGTAGGCCCAGGGCTTGCAGGTGGCGATGGCCAGCCGGAAGCCGGCGGCCTTCAGGCGGGCAGTCAGCTCCGTCATGCCCGGAACCGGGAGGGTCGCGCGCAGGCCGTGGTCGCGGTAGTGGGCCATGTAATGCTCCCGCACCCGGAGCGCCGTCCCCTCATCGCAGCCAAACCGCTTTTGCAGGACTTCCTCCAGGGGCGCGCCCAGGAAGTGGCGCACCTCGCTGCGCAAAAGCTCCGGACCGCCCACGGCTTCCAAGGCGCAGCGCAGGGAGCGGTAAATTCCCTCCGCCGAGTCGACCAGAGTGCCGTCCATGTCGAACAGCAGCGTTTGATACATGATGGCTCTCCTCACCTATTCAATGGTGGCGTACAGGTAATCATCGATCCAGCCGCCCACATGGTCGATGAGCAGATCTTCCGCCCGCAGAGGAATCTTTCCCGCGCGGACGCGCTGAAATTGGGCGGGCAGATATTGGCTGAGCAGCGCCAGGGGAATACCCTCCCGATCCAGGTTGGCCAGCAGCGTGGACGCGGCCGCGGAGACGCGGGGGACGGGGAGATAGTAGCGCGCCCGGTCAGAGAAGCTGAACGCCCTGGCGTAGCACCGGTCCGCCTCATGGCCGTGATAGTAGCCGCCCCAGTATTTATGATCCCGCTGCATCGCCCACTCCAGGGTGGCGCGGAAGCCGCTGGCGGGAAAGGGCCGCAGCTTCAGCAGCTCGGCCTCGATGCGCTCCAACGCGAATAGCCCCTCCCGGAGCGCGAACGTGAGGGCGGGCCCCACCTTGAGAATGGCGATGCCGTCCTCCGCCATCTCCCGCAGCTGCTCTCTGGGCTGATAGTCGGTGGAATGCCCCTCAAACACCAGGCCGGGCCAGCGCTCCAGGCAGGCGGTGAGGGGGCGCGCGGCGGCGCGGTCGTATTTTACCACGCTCTCATCGGCGAACTCCACGCCCGGCTGGACCACAAGGGCGACCACACGGCCCCATGCCCTGTCCAGCCCACGGGCCGCGAACGCGGCCCGGAAGGCCTCCAGGGTGGCGCGGCAGTCCTCCGGCCTGGTTACGGCCACGCAGTCCTCATTCTCCAGCGCGCCGCCGGGGATGGGCACCTCGCTGCCGATGACGTAGACCGGGGCGCTCGCGCCGGGATGGGCGGCGGTGTATGCGGTGAAGGCGTCCTCGGCGGCGGCGCAGAGCTCCGCTCCCCTCCGGGCGATGACCTCATCCGGCAGGCGGCTCTGCCCGTCGTCGTCCGCCAGGCGCATGCTGGTATCGATATGGATTTTTATAAAGCCCGCAAGCACATAGCTGCGCACAAGGGTCAGCGCCCTGGGCATGGCCTCTGCCTCGGGCAGATTCCGCCAGGTGAGCGGGCCCAAGTGGTCTCCCCCGCAAAACACCCGCTCCCGGGGCATCCCCTCCTCCGCCGCCAGGCGGTCCAGGAACGCGCGGAAATCCGTCGGGGTCATACCGGTATAGCCCCCGTCCTGGTTCACCTGATTGGCGGTCGCCTCCACCAGGACCACGGTATTCCGTTCCCTGGCCCGGCGGATGGCGGCGCGGACAACATACTCGTTGGCGCTGCAGCAGGCGTAAATCCCCTTTTGCCGGCCCCTGCCCCGCCCCTGCAGCAGCGTCTGCACGGGATTTGCGTTTAAAGACTGATCCATGGGTCCAATCCCTCCGGTTCGTCCGGGTTGACCCCCCGGACAATGGCGTGGCGTAAGCAGAGCAGCTGGATACAGTACAGCGCGAATACAGCCCTGAGATCATCTGAAGCGCAGTCGGGCAGCGCCACCGGTATGCCGGGCAGCGCCCCGCCCTGCCCGGCCGCGCAGTCCAGTGTCAGAAGATGCTCCGTCTTTTCTCCGATATCCTTCAGCAGGGCCCGCTGCAGCTCCCGGTCCCCCGAGGAGCACACCGCTATCACCAGCGTGTCCGCGCCGATCTGCACCATTGGTCCGTGGCGCACGTCCAGCAGATGGTAATGGTTGGAGTCCCTGCGGCAGATCTCCTTGAAGGCCAGCGCCCCCTCCTCCATAAGGCCCGCCATGCCGCTGTCGGCCAGAACCACCGCCTTGGTCCAGGAGCCGGCGGCCAGCGCGCTAAGCGGCTCCTCCAGTCCGGGGCAGAAGCGCGCGGCCTGCTCCTCCAGCGTGTCCAGCCCGGCCAGACCCATCTCGTCCCCGCCGGCAATGCAGGCAAGTCCCAGGGCGGCCGCGTAGAGGTTGGTGACGGTGCGGGTCTGGCAGACGGCAGCGTCAAACGCCCACGGAAGCGTGAGGCTCCAATCGGCAAGGGCCTCCACAGGCGCGCCCTCCCGGGCGCAGATGGAAAGAAGTGGGCAGCCCAGCTCGTCTTTGCAGCGTGCCGCCGCCCGGATTACCTCACTGGTGGAGCCCGACCGGGAGAGCAGGAGCACCGTGGCGTCCCGGAGCATTTTTTCATAGGCGGGGAAGTTCACCAGCAGGTCGCCGGCGGCCAGGGCCCATGCGGGGATGCCGGTGTGCTGCGAGAACTGGGTGGCGGCGGATTTGGCAAGGCTGAAGCTGGAGCCGCAGCCCAGAACGCAGAGGGAGCGGACGCCGGAGAGGGCCGCCTCGGCGCCGTCGCGGCCGGAGCGCAGCGCCTCTGCCGTGCGGCTCAACGCCTCAAACTGGCCTTTCAGTTCCTGTTCCGTCAGATACATAGTTCGTTCCTTCCTGTCGATGACTCAGTTCGTGATTTGGGGGGCGGAGGGCGGCCAGCCGCACTCCGCCCCCCTCCATCGTTGTTTACTTGCCCCCGGCCAGCTTCTTCTGGTACCGCACCTCCAGCACGGATAGGAGGACAAACGCGCCCACGATGATGATAATGCCGGCGATGGGGCTCTTCATGATGGACATGAGCGCCATCGCGTCGATGCAGTCATGTCCGGTGCCCTCGGCGCCCACGGCGGCGAAATGGTCGAAGAGCTTATAAGTAAAGCCGGAGAACAAAATGAGCTCCACGCCGTAGACAAAGCCGGAGACCATGGCCCCGATGCGCCCGCCCAGGGCGTTGCCCATGATACCGGCTACGCCGCCGGTAAAGAAGGCGCCGATGATGGAGACCAGGGGCACCACACCGAACAGGGCGGAGGAGATGAACATGGCCACGATCATGCCCAGGGTGGCGAAGATAAAGCCCAGCATCAGCGAATTGGGGGCGAAGCCGAAGAGGGCGGGGACGTCCAGCGCGGGAACCGCGTTGGGCACCAGCTTGTCGGAGATGCCCTTGAACGCGGGAACCAGCTCGCCCAGCAGCATCCGGACGCCCTGCAGGAGGACCAGCACGCCCGCGGTAAAGCCCAGGGCCTTCAAAAGGCCGTAGATGATGTAGTTCGTCCCACCGGAGTAAGCGCCCACGGCCTCCGGTCCGGCCATGAGGACCACCAACATATAGAAAATGAACATGACGATGGCGATGGACATGGAGGTGTCCTTAAAGAATTTCAGCCCCTCGGGGAGCTTCATGTCCTCGGCGCTCTTGCTGTTGCGTCCCACCAGCTTGCCCACATAGGCGGAGGAGACGGTGCCCAGCGTGGTGAGGTGTGCGATTGCAATGTCGTTTCCGCCGGTGATCTTGCGGACGATTGGCTGCGCAATGGCGGGCAGAAGGGTCAGAATCGCGCCCTGGATGACACTGCCAACGCCGATGATCACGCCGCTGCTGAAGCCGGCCTCATAGAGCGAGAACGCAACGGCGACGGAGCTGATCCACATCATATGGCCGGTGAGGAAAATGTACTTGAGGGGCGTGAACCGGGCCAGGACGATGTTGACCAGGAAGCCCACGCCCATAATGATGGCGGAGGTGGAGGCGATGACAGGCACCGACTGCTGAATGGCGCCCACGATGATCTCGGACCCGGTTGCGAAGCCGCTGAGCTGGAAGACCTCCTGGAACAGCCCGACAAACGGGAGAATTTCGGTGACGAGAAGGCTGGAGCCTGCCGAGAGCACCAGGTAGCCCAGTGCTGTCTTCACCGTGCCGGAGAGGACGTCTGGGAACCTCTTGCGCTGGGCAATGAGGCCGATGAGGGCCACCACTGCCAGGATGACGGCGGGGGTCTGCAGCAGCTCTAGGAAAAAATTCAAGACTTGCATTTGTACTTCTCCCTCCTCTTTACGATTACATCAGATGGTTCTCTTCCAGGTACCCTTTCAGTTTCTCCCTCACCTCCCCGGTATTGACCACATTGTTGACGAAGATGACGTTTTTCCGCCCGGCAAAGCGATCGGTAAAGTCGGCAGAGGTGACGATGAGATCGGCGGCCCTGCTGTCCACCGTCCCCGCGTCCCAGTGCTCAATCTCATGGCCGGTGGCGCCCAGCTCCTTGAGCGCCTTGTCCACCGTCATTTTCAGAATCAGGCTGGAACCCATGCCCAATCCGCACACACAGACGATATGCATCGTTACCTCCCTCTCGCGCCGGCGGCGGTCAGCTCCCGCCGCGCGCCGCGTCTGCCGTCCTTACGGCGACGGCTGCCGAATTTAAGGGCCCTGTACGGGTGTTACAGGCAGGATATCAGCTTGTTGTACTTTCTGATGTGCTCGTCATTGATGGCGTCGCCCTTGTCCAGGTTGGAGCTGACGTAAATCGGCGGGGTGTATCCCGCCTTCACACAGTTCTCCACGGTCTGCGCGATGATGGACTCCATCACGGACATCCCCAGCACCGTGGACGTGCCGCAGAAGTGGGGCTCCAGCCCCTCCATCTCCAGCGCCGCGTCGCCGCTGACGCACTTGATATCGATGGCCACATCAGCTACGTCCATCAAATTCTTGCCGCTGGAATGGCGGGAGGAGGTGGTGCCGGCGAACTGCTTTGACACCAGCGCAACCACCGTCATGCCGATTTTTTTGGCCTCCAGCGCCATGTCGACCACGCCGGCGTTGCGCCCGGAGATGGACACGATAATCATGGTGTCCCGGGGGTCCACGTCCTCCAGCTCCAGATAATTCCCGGTAAAGCCCTCCACCCGCTCCTGAAGGGTGCTCAGCTTGGCCTTGGGGAAGAGCGCCAGATGGGGAATCAGCAGCGCGTTGACGGGGACCAGCCCGCCGGCCCGGTAAAATACCTCCATGGCGAACATTTGGGAATGTCCGCAGCCAAACACATGGATGACCCGGCCGCTGCACACGGAAGCCGCGCAGTATTCCGCAGCCTTCTCAATATTGGCGGCCTCCTCGTCGAATTGCTGCTCCAACTGCCGGGTGATGACCCCCTGATACTCTCTAAACTTCACGCTATGTCCGCTCCTTCTTGTATTTTTTTCAGGATATCGCTCTTCCTGCCGTGATTGCGGAGCAGGAACAGAAATTCCTCGTCCTGGAGCAACGCCCCCAGCTCCCGCATCAGTTCCAAATGGCTCTTGCTGTCCACCGCCGCAAACACGATGGCCGCCTTGATCCGCTTATCGTTCAGGTAGACCGGTTCTCTGAGCACCGCCATGCTCATGGAAAGCTTTTTTACGCCCGCCTCCGGGCGTCCGTGAAAAAAGGCCAGATCCTCCACCACAACCATGTAGGAGCCAAACTCATGCACCGTGTCCTTAATCGACTGCAGGAACCGCGGTTCCACCGCCCCCTGTTTTACAAGCGGGCCTCCCCCGATATCCACCAGCTCTTCCCATGTTTCACATACGACGTCATCCAGATAGGTCTCATCTGTAATCAGGTCTTTTATCATACCATTGTCCTCCCTTCTTACGGGGCCATTTTGTCATATTGCAATAATAAAGACAATAGCTTTTCTTCATTTATGTCCAATCTGATGAAGGTACGCAAACCGGATACATACCAATTCACCACTTATCTCCTTTTGCTTGACTGCAAGTGGTTCTATTGTTATAATCCAAGTGAAAAGAGGGTGACATCACATGAACGAGTTTCCTCTCTACCGCCAGATCTACCTCGACCTGCAGGAAAAAATCGAAAACGGGTTTTACTCGGAGAATACCGCTCTCCCGGCGGAGCGGGTTCTGTGCGAGATGTACCATGTGAGCCGCTCCACCATCCGGCGCACGCTGGACGATCTGCAGCAGAACGGCTATATCGTTAAGGCACAGGGGAACGGGAATTTTGTGAAGCCCAAGATGTTTGACCAGGGCCTGACCAAATTTCACTCCTTTGCCGGAAACTTAAAGGCGCAGGGCATCCTGATCAAAAATAAAATCCTGGGCTATGAGCTGATTGAGACCGACAGATACCTCAGCTCCCTGGATATCGTCAAGCGCGACACGCCCCCCGGCTCCCGGTGGCATAAGCTCACCCGCCTGCGCTCCGCCGAGACCTATCCGCTGATGATTGAGACCAGCTATCTGCTCCAGAGCCGTTTTCTATCGCTGAAGATGGACGTGCTCCGGGAGGGGTCCCTCTATGCCTATCTGGAGAATTTCTACGGTATGGAGATCACCGACGCCTATGAGACCCTCTCTCCCCTGACTCCAAACGTCAACGAGCGAATGCTTCTGCAGATTCAAACCCATGTCTCCTGTATGCTGTGCGAACGGTTTTGCCATGAGCGGGAATACCTGATTGCAATCCACCGCACCGTGGTCCGCGGGGACAAGTTCAAGTTCAAAGTCGCCTACTATGTGGATGAGGCAATTACCTGAAGCCCTTCACCTACTGAAGCTATTTGAGGTATATTTATGCAGATTATCAACGGCGCGGTATTTAGTGATGACGGCGCGTTCCACCGTCTGAGCCTTGCCACAAACGGCGAGCTCATTGGATCGCTGGGGGCGGTTTCCCCCGCCGCCGGCCCCGACGTGCTGGATGCCGAGGGCTGCTATGTCGTCCCCGGGCTGGTGGACATCCATATCCACGGGGCCATGGGCGCCGACTTCAGCGACGGGACGGCGGATGCCGTTGAGACCATATCCCGCTACCTGCTGACCCAGGGCGTCACCAGCTTTCTCGGGACCTCCATGGCCCTCCCGGAGGCGCGGCTGGCCGGGATATATGCATCCGCCCGCCCCCTCATCGGCCAAACCGTCCCCGGCTGTGCGGCGCTGCGCGGCATCAATATGGAGGGCCCCTTTTTCAATCCGGAAAAGCGGGGCGCACAGAATCCCCGGTATATCATACCGCCCGATTTCGGGATGTTCTCCCGGCTGAATGAGGCCAGCGGAGGAAATATCCGCACCGTGGCCATCGCTCCGGAGCGGGAGGGCGGCCTGGAGTTCACCCGCCGGGCGAGCAAAGTCTGCAGCGTGTCCCTGGGCCACTCCTGCGCCGATTATGAGACCGCCCGCGAGGCGCTCTCCTGCGGCGCCAGCCATATCACCCACCTGTTCAACGGCATGCCGCCCTTCCACCACCGTGACCCCGGCATCGTGGGGGCCGCTGCGGATTCCGGCGCCTATGCGGAGCTCATCTGCGACGGCCTGCATCTCCACCCGGCCATGGTCCGCTCCGTATTCCGCCTGTTCGGCGATGACCGCGTGTGCCTCATCAGCGACTCCATGCGGGCCTGCGGAATGCCCGACGGCCGATATGACCTGGGCGGCCAGGCCGTCACCGTGGCGGGCGGAGCGGCCACTATACCGGGCGGCTCCCTGGCCGGCAGCGTCACCGTGCTGACGGACTGTATGCGCAGGGCCGTCCAATTCGGCGTTCCTCTGGAGTCCGCCCTGAAGGCCTCCACCGTCAATCCCGCCAAATCAGTCGGGCTGGATGCGGCGGTGGGAAGCCTCACCCCGGGAAAACGGGCCGATATTGTCATTTTTAATCGGGATCTCTCCATCAGACGCATTCTATTCGGCGGCCGGATCGTGGCTTAATATACTGATATTGTGCATAAAAAACAACGTTCGCATGGGGTGGCTGTCCCCATGCGAACGTTGTTTTCTGGTCTTATTTCCGTCTCTTAAAATCACGCAGGGGATGGCCGCCGAAAAGGCGGCCATCCCCTGCGCTTAGGAGGAAAAAAAGGATATTGGGAAGCCGGGCGATGGAACGCCCCGCATTCTCACTTGCTCAGCAGATCTACAAAGCCGGTCAGTATGACGGCCACCTCCGCCCGCGTGGCGGTATCCCCAGGCCTCAGCGCGCCGCCGCTTATCAGCCCCTTCTCCACAGCCCAGGCCACGGAGGATTCCGCCCAGGTGCTCACCTGGGCGCTGTCCGTGAAGGGTGCCAGAGCATCCTCCTGAGCGTCCGTATCCAGGCCGAGCAGGGCCGCATAGCGGCACAGGACCGTAATCAGCATCTCGCGGCTGATCTCCTCCTCCGGCGCAAACAGGCCGCTGCCCACGCCCCGGACGATGCCGTTCTCCGCGGCCCAATCCACAGCTCCGGCGTACCATGCGCCGCTGTCCACATCGGAGAATTGCCCGGACTGCTCCGCCTCCACACCGCCGGAGAGCCGGTGCAGCACGGTGACAATCATGCCTCTGGTCATGCCCGCATCCCCTGTAAAGGTGTGCTCGGACGTGCCTTCAAAGAGGCCCAGGGCGGACACCGTATCCACACCCCTTCTGGCCCAGTGTTCCGCGCCGATATCCTCAAATGCCTTCGCCGCAGGCAGCTCCGCGGGAATTACCACCCGGGCCGCCGTCTTGCCGCCCGCCGCCTTGACGGTGATGGTGCAGCTCTCGCCGGGGAGGATTCCGGTCTTCACCTCGCTGCCGTCAGGTCTGGTCACGGTCTGCGCGATGGCGCCGTCCGTCCCGGTCGCCCTCACCCGCCTGGTCCCGTCGGGGTACTCGGTGGTCTGCGTCACATTGCCCTTCGCGTCGGTGACGGTGGTCGTTTTGCTTCCGTCGGCGTTGGTCTCGGTCTTGGTCTTCGGCGGCGCCGACGGCCTGCCGGAAGAGCTGGAACCGCCTGTGGACGGGCGGTTTAACAGATCTTGATAGGCCTTCTCCGCGTCCACCAGCTTTTGATAATTACTCACCAGGGCTTTCTGTTCGTCGGTCAGGGCGTCGTACTTGGCTCTGGCACCCTCAATGGCGGCGCCGCTCCCCGTGGTCACCTCGCCAATGGCGTCAATAGCGTCAATGACCGGCGTAATGATATCCCCCGCGGCTTTCAGCCCGATGGTGACGCTGGTCGTCCCCACGGGAAGGATTACGGTTCCGCTTCCGCTGTCAAAGGTACAGTTTCCGGAGACGTAGGCGATATTGTCCTTCAATACCGGCAGCTCCAGGCTCACCGGATGTTCCGGCCTGTCTCCGGTGAGGGTGAAGTCAATCATTTTTTCCGTGCTCTCCATGGTATAGCCGATCCGCTGGCCGCTGTTGCAGAGATAGTTGTCAATCTGGACGCGCTCTCCCGGCGCATTGAATGCTGTGGGCAGTCCCCGCCCGGCGATGAGGGTCCCGTCCGCCCGCTCCGCCAGGAAGGCATCCAGCAGCATCTGGGCGTTTGCTATCTGCCCCGACACATGGGGACAGCCGCCGGTGCCGCCGGGGACACAGACGTCGTTCAGCAGGAAGGAGTCCGTGGACTGAAACCCATTCTCCCACCAGCCGTAAGGCGCGCTCATTGAATGTTCGATCATGTTCAGATAGGCGTCAATGCCGCTGCTGCGATACGCCTCTCCGATGAGCGCGCCTGTAAAGCATCCCGCCTCGCCGGAGTAGATGCCGCCCGAGTCATGGGGGGCATCCTGCAGTATTGCTTCGTAAGTCTGGTCCACAAGCTCCCACAGCCGACCGTTCCCCTCTGCACCGAAAAGATAGCCGTTCCAGCTGCTATGGCCGGGCAGAAAGCTGCCCTTACCTCCTCCGACGTTCTGTCCGCCAATCGCGGCAGGCAGGACCTCGGCATCCGCCAAAACAGCCTCCAGACTCTCCAGCAGGCTTTCGTACTCTGTAGCGGCCCAATCCCGCTCAGTCTCATATGTCTCTTCACCGGTCTCGACGTAGAGCTGCTCACAGATATATCGGTATGCCAGCAGACCGTTAAGCGCCGTCAGGTTATCCGCAGTCCAGTAGTTCATCAAGCCCTGTGAGTCGGTCTGTTTCATAATCCTGGCCGCTGATCCGTCTTCCAGCACGGCTCCGGCATATTCCACCCGGTCCGCTGCAATCCTATGGGCGCTGGTCCGCAGGCCGGTTACTTTTCCGGTGTCTTCAAAGAATCCGATTACGGTAGGGTAATCCCACGTTTTCTGAAGGTAGATGGCAAAGGGTTGGGCTGCCTGCCATGCGCCCCTGGACGAGGTGAGCTTTCTCAGCGTGGTCTGGGCATAGTCGGCAAAGCCGTCTGTATGCCCCAGCTGGACCAGCGCCGTCAACATTTCCAGCGCCGCTGTATCAACCAGCTGTTCGTATGCAGTCACCCGCTCGCCGGCATGGAGTTCACTCCCGTCCGCTGCGATAAGCAGGTCGATGTAAGCCGCCTTATATGCCTCTGTCACTCTCGCGTATTCGCTGGGCATATCCTGAATATCCACAATACCCGACAGGCGTTCGTCCCAGTAGCCCTTCATATGGTCAAAATGTATATCAAACGTATCTATCTGTTCCACCAGAACTGTATCCGAGGGAAATGTGTACTGTCCGTTAAAGCGGTCGGCAAAAACACAGTAATCCCGTACCACTGTCCCGCCGCCGGGCACAGTGGTCTCATTTTTCGCATCTTCGTTGATGGGAATCAGCTTGCTGCTGACCTGGGGAAGAGTCTTGGCGTCGTCGGTTGTGTTTGTGGTCGTCATCCGGGAGAAGACCACCTCATATCTTCTCTCGTTGATAAATACTTCATCGGCAAAGCTCTCGACGGTATGCTGCATACCCAGTTTATCATACTGACTGATGAGGCAAGGGAGATACCCTTCGGCGCGGCTCCACTCCACCGAGCCGTCGGGGAGGTCGGACACGCCGAAATTGATTATGGCGTTCCCGTTGCCGGGAAGCTGGTAAGAGCCGTCCGCCCAGGCCAGAGGCGCGCCAGCGTCCCCCTCCCAGCCGAAGAAGGCAGTCAGCCCCGGGGCGTAGCTGTTGGCGTAGTATCCTGTACCGGGATCTGCCTCCAATGTAGCCAGGAACTTGGTGATAAAGTAGCAGGACATCGCTGCGTCTTCATCGGTCAAATCAGGGCGTTCAAGGAGGGCTTCCGCCGTGGCCAGAGTGCTTTTCAGGGTGGCGTATTTCTCACGGCCCAAGTCTACTTCCTCAAGCCATCGGTTCCCTTCCTGTATGGCTCCGCCCAGCTTCTCAACCGCTCCCTCAGTCTCCAATTCCAGCGTGGAGAGGGTCGCGGCGAAGAGGCAGATCATCTCACACCCCACGCCGGTGTCTTTCAATTTTCCGCGGACCTCAAGAGCGACCCCGGGTTCTGCGGTAACGGTATACACCCAGGTATGCCTGTTCTGCTCCGTGTCATAGTGATAATTGTTGTCTACATAGACCAGCTCGCCGTCGGCGTACACCGAGACCTCCAGTCCGGCCCAAAGCGCGCCCGAATAGAGCGTCAGGATTTGTGTCTCTTCAGCGGCCGGAATGGTTACGCTCCACCCCACCTCGGTGCCGTCGGGGAATACACCGCCCTCGCTCCACCACGATCCATAGGCGTCGTAGAGCAGGCAGGCCCCGTCGGTCTCCGTGGCGCTCGTGTTGTTGACGCCGTCAGTCCAGGTATAGGTGGACTTTATGTCGTTCTGGTCGCCCAGCAGAGTTCCGCCCAGCCAGGTCATGGTGTCTTTCATCTGCCCGTACTGGATGATATCCACCGCCTCGCCAGACGCGGCCTTTTTCTGATCCTGAGGGGAGGGATTCTCCATCTTATCCTTTTGGTTTCCCACAAAAATCCAGTCTACCGTACCTTCGGCAGTGAGGTCGAAGACACCATCCGGGAGATCCTCCAGCTCCACCAGCACCAGGGGGTCCATATTCAGTCCCCCACCGTCAACCGCAAATGCCGACACCGGCAGCAACGCGCTTATCACCAGCGCCGCCATCAGAACGAAAGACAACGCTTTCTTAATCTTTTTCATGGAATGCTCCTCCTTTCTTCCGTACCTCCGGATCAGGCCGTCGCCTTCACAAACCGCTCCAGCATGGCGGCCACCTCGGCCCGGCTGGCGCTCCCCCCGGGCTCAAGGGCTTTGCCGTCCTTTCCGTTGATAATCCCCTGCTCCACCGCCCAGCAAAGGGGCGTCTCGGCGTAGGCGTTCACCGTGTCCGCATCGGAAAAGTCCTTCAGGCTCCCCTTGGTCCCCGGCTTTCCGGCATAGCGGTAGAGCATGATGGCAAGCTCCTCCCGGGTGATGTTCACCTCCGGGTTTTCCCCGTTGGAGACGCCCCTGGCGGCGGCCCAGGCAACGCCCTTCTCGTACCATATTGCGCCTCCGGCGGTATCCGCCCCGTCCAGTCTGGCCAGCACGGTCATCAGCATCCCCCGGGTCATGGGCGCGGCGGGGGAGAAGTTCTTGCCGCCGGTGCCCTGAAACAGCTCCCGGCTGCTCACGAAGGCCACCGCGTCCGCCGCCCAGTTGCCCTCCGCCACGTCGTCGAACGGCTTGGCGTTTTCCACGAATTTCAGCTTCACATCGCCGGTGACAGGGATGGCTATGCCGTCCTCCGTGACCACGGAGTTTCTCACAAGCTCCTCTGTGCCGTCGGCCTTCACCAGCACCGCAGCCATTCCGGCGGTCGCACCCTTGACGGGTATGGTGACCGTGGCGGCGTCCCTGCCCTTGGGCAGCGTCACCGTGGCGGTGGTGACGCCCGCCGCCGTAGTCTCGGCCACAGCCTTCACGCCGTCCGGGTAGGTGACAGTGGTCGTCACGGTGCCGGTGGTCTTGTCGGTGGCCGTCCTGACTGTGGCGCCGTCCCCGGTCTTGTTTCCGCTGCTGCCGGAGCCTCCGCCCGAACCGCCGCCGTAGTAGGGAGCGGTGACCGTCAGCTTTCCGTCGTGATAGATTATCTCATTGTAGTTTCCGGCGGTTCTCCGGGGCAGCGCCCCGCCGGACGCTGAGATGACATAGGTTCCCGCGCTGCTCATATTCACCCCCCGGCCCTTGACAGCCGGCTCCTGGGCCAGCTTCTCCCCATCGACGAGTCCGGTCACTGTGTACGTATAGGCGGGCTCCGCCTGTCCCACGTCGGCAGTCTTATCATCCGCAGAAATCTCCACCGTTGCTTTGGTGATATCAACGGGTATCGTCAGTTCATCCCAGAATAAATGATCTCCGATGACATCCAGCGATACCTTCAGCAGGTAGTTTCCTGCATTCTTGGGCGCATATCCGAGCGCCCTGCCGGGCTCTTCCGCGTCATACCAGTTGTACGTCACCTGATCTACCAGCGCTTCTGTGAGGTCGGTTTCGTCCTCAACCGAGGTGATGACCAGGCCGGAGGTGTCCAGCGCTATGGCTTGACCATCATAAGTCTTTCCGCTCACGTCGATGCCGGAGATGGAAACCGTAGGTTCGGTTTTCTCCATAGCCGGATCGTCGGCAGAGCCCTTGGGTACATACAGCGTCAGATCGCTGAATTCCGCCGTACCGGCGTAGAAGTTGATGTGGGGAATACCGAAGTAGAAATAATCGGGGTAAACTTCATCTTCCGGCCAGGTCTCTTCCATTACGTTCATATAATCGATTTTACTGTTGGGCGGAATTAAATTCTGCAGTTCTTCCAGCGTTTGGTTGAAATGATAGGTCCAGCTGTTCAAATTGCCGTCGCCGCCGATATGCGCTTTGGTATGGCGGTAGGTGGTATTTCCGCCATAGTAGAAGTCGCCGCTCACCTCCAGAGTGTAGCTCTCCGGGGTCCGCTCCACCGCGAAGGTATAGGATTCGCCGGGTTTGTACTTGTCCACCATTGTGGCACCCATCTCAGGCCCCTGGGAGGTGAGGCTGTAGAACTCGCCGCCGCTGCCCAGAAAGTCACCCTTGTTCGCCTTGGCGTCGATCCACAGCATGGAGATGTAGCGGGAGCCGTCCTGATTTCTGTTCCCCTCATTATCATAAACATAGGACCAGGTACCGCCGCCGTCAGGATTTCCATTCCAGTTGTTATCTGTGTCGATGGCGACCTTCCGGTGGTGGTGGATAAATGTGTTATTATGGGGCTGGGGATTTCCGTAGTCCACGATGCTCAGGAAGTACATCCCGTTCTGGCTCATGGCATTGCCCCCCTGCGTCCAGGGGCCTGTGTCCAGACGGGAGAGATCGTCCTGAAAATAGCCGTTGACACGCTCCCCCTCATAGTCCACATAGGGGTTGGGGCTTTCCATGGACCAGTCCTTCCATGAATTGGTATAGACATCCCTGCCGTTCTCGTCCAGGTCTCTGCCGCCCACGTCGATATTCGACACGGTAACCTCCAGCCGGTAGGTGGAGGGCAGGGGATTGGTGGAGCCGATGATGGCCGCGTCGGTGTGGGACTCGCAGACCATGACCGCCTTGCCGTCGCCGTTGATGATGAAGCGGCCGCCTGTCTCCGGCGGCGTCTCCGAATCCGCGCCGCGGCCGTAAGTCTCCACCGTGAGCCAGTTATCCTCGCCGAAGGAGTAGGACTTGCGGTAGGCGGAAAAGTCCCCCAGCTCCTGCAGCAGATTCTCATTTCTGGTCTGCATGGCATAGCCGCTGTCACCGTAGAAAATGTCGTACTCTTCGTTTTCGTATGTGTCCTCCACCCAATCCTCCGGTTCAAGCACCTTGTCATCAAAGGTCTCCCGGTACTTGACCACCCATTCGATGTCGTCCGGGTCACCGCTCTGGGCCGCCCGGGCCCCGCCGCCCGCGGCAAACGCCGTCCCGCTGGCCAGCATAGCCAGGATGAGGCCGACGGCTGCAAGAGCATTCAATCTCCGCTTCATTCTCCCTTGTCCTCCTTAACCATATATTTTGGTGGTGTGGATTTTGCGGCGCAGGTTTGATGTCGCCTAAATTTTATTGTATTTATACAAAAATGTCATCACTTTATGTCGTTTTTTGTCCAATATGTTTATTGGTATCTAACTGTTATGTATACCAATTTTTCATTGGAAATGCCGGGGTGCCTCTCCGCCGTTTTTGCCGGGATCGGAAGCGGTATTCGTCCCGGCGCTATGAGTTACTTCAGCTGAAAGGGGGCGGGGAGACGCCGTCCGTCTCCCCGCCCGTTCTGCGCCTTATTTCAGATTGAGTCGGCAGCCCGTGGCAAAAGGAGCCCACGGAGCAATTTGCTCCGTGGGCTCCTCTTTCCGCTGTTGTCCGGCACATTCAGTCCCGTTATTTTGCCGGCTGTTCCACAAACCGCATGAGGATGGCTGCCACCTCGGCGCGGCTGGCTGTGCCCGTGGGATTGAGCTCGCCCACGCCGTTGCCGGTGAGTATGCCGCTATCCACGGCCCAGCTCATGGCCTCAACCGCCCAGTCGGACACCTTGCCCGCGTCGGGGAACGCGCTGAAGGATGCGCCGTCAGCAGCCTCCGCCTTTGCATAGCGGTAGAGCATGACCACCAGACTCTCGCGGGTAATGTCGGCCTCGGGTGCAGTCCCATCTGAGATGCCCTGCTCCACAGCCCAGGCCATGCCGGCAGAATACCAGGTTTCACCAGCCGCAGTATCCTGCCCGGCCAGACGCGCCAGAACCGTCATCAGCATACCGCGGGTCATATTCTCCGTCGGCGAGAATGTACTGGCGCTGGTACCGTGAAAGAGCTCCCGGCTGGCGGCAAACTGTACTGCCCCGGCGGCCCAGTAGCCCTCTGCCACATCCGTAAAGCGCTTGCTGTTGTCGATGATTTTGACGGTAGCGTTCTTGCTCAGGGTGATGCGCATTCCGTCGTCGGTTGCGACGGAGGTCTTGACGACCTCTGTGGTTCCGTCAGAATTGACGATGACAGCCACCTCGCCGGGCGCAGGTTTCCGGTCGGTGGGAATGGTTACGGTGACGCTGTCTTTATTCTTGGGAACCGTGACTACGCTCACGGACGCGCCGTCCTTCGGCGTGGTCGTCACAATTTTTGTCCCGTCAGGATACGTGGTAGTCGCAGTAACCTCGCCTGTTTTCTTGTCGGTAACGGTCTTCGTGGTGGACCCGTCCGGGTTTTTGGTTGTCTCGGTGGCGGTGCTGCCGCCGCCGGAGGATCCGCCGCCGGAACTGCCGCCGGTGCTGATAAAGGTCGCCGTCACGGTGGTGTTGAAGCCGGGCATGAGGAAGGTCCTGGTGCTGCCGGTGCCGGTCAGCGCCACGGCCTTGCCGCCCCCCGTCTTGACTGCGGTGATGGTATCCAGCTTGTAGCCGGAGTCCGGGGTGATGGTCAGAGTCATCTCCGTGCCCATCTTGGCGCTGGCGGGGTCGATGCTTACCGTACCGTTTCCAACCTCGACAATCGTTACGCCGTAAGTAACGTTCGCAATGGCAGCCTCCAGGCTGGCGGTGACGCCCGTTACAGATGCGGCGCTGGCGCTCTCATCCGCATAGATGGTCCTGGCATTCTCAAGTGCGGCAGCCGCCGCGGGATATTCCGTCAGGTCCATGGCCATGGCCCGTTGAATCACCTGGTCCAGCGCCAGTTTTTCAGGGCTGATGTTGCGGGTGATGACCAGGTTGTCCATTGTAAAGTTGCCGGTGTCCGTGTTGGTGCCGCCGTCGTAGTAGAAGTTCCAGCTATCGGTGATTAAGAGGCCGATCCAGGTCTGGCCGGACTCGTCGCCGGTAATGGTACCCCTGAAATGCTCAGAAGGGGCGGTTTTGGGATACCCGCTCGTGTCCTTCAGCTCATACCGGGTGAGTTCTCCCTTGGCGGCCGCGTCGTGGGCGTAATCGTAGGCGCCGTCGCCCTTGACCAGGACAAAGTGATCGGAACCCATCTCATAGTCAAATTCCACGGTGTACTCCACGCCGGGCTCAAAGCGGAAGTTCTGGGGGACGGACTGGAATACCAGATAGGAGTAAATATAGTTGTACCCCGGATACATACCGCCGCCGTTGACCTTGAGGGACCAGTCTCCGTCGATCACGTCGTCCATTACCTTGCCCTCCCAGCCCTTCTGGGTATAGGGCTCGTGGCGCTTGGCCAGGTGCTGGCGGTTGTCCTCCACATTTTCAACGGGTCCAACCACGAAGGGGTACTCGCCCTGGACCACGTTTTCAAAGTCCTGCTCAAATTTGATGACCCTGCCCAGGCTGTCCTTGGTGACGTTGCGGGCGCTGTCCTCCACCACGCGCACATCGTCAAAATAGGTGTTGCCCGTGCCCGCCCCGCGGCTCAGCTCCAGGGTGACGGGGACGCCCTGCGCAGGGGCGGTAAAGTACACATACATATTCTGGAAGTTGCTGGTGTTGTCCTCGACGGGCATCTTGTAGTGGTGCGTGTAGCCGCTGATATGGTTTCTGGCGATGGACCGCTCCGTATAGTTGGCGTCCACCGTCTCGCCGTCCACCTTGACGCTGACGAACGCCTTTGCGTCGGTGCTGCGGTTATCCACACCCACATACACAGCGTAGTCCTGGCCGGGGACGAGGTCGGTCATCTCCTGGCTGACGGCGACCTCGCCGGTCAGCTTCAGCATGGGGACCTGGCGCTCGGTGGCGAATCGCTCTGCCGTGCCGCTGCCGGTAACGGTCCAATGATCGGTGATGGCGGCGGAGTTGAAGGACACGTCGGCCAGGTGCATATGGGTGCTCCACTCCACCTGGGGGCCGACGGCGGCGGTATTGCCGGGGACGACCACATAGGGGACCTTGGGCTCTGCGGTCAACGTAATCTGATGGTTTGCAACGTTGACGGTCCGCTCGTTGACACGGCCGGTATCGGTGAGCTTATAGACCTTGACGGAGGTGACGTTGGCCCAGCTGTCGGGCAGCTCCCAGGTGCTCTCGCCGCCCAGGTCGTTGCGGTGGTAGAGCTTCTGAGCGGCCAGGGCGAGGTCCCCGCCCTCGTTGTCCCAGAACCAGGGAATCAGGTACTTCTGATTGGCCAGCCCCCTCAGGATATCGGTATCACGGTCGTTGATCCCGGCCAGCGCCTGCCCGGACACGGGGGTGGCGGGCACCGGCGCGCCGGTCAGGATGACCTTGCCGTTCAGGGTAATGACGCGGGAGCGGTACTCCTGCTTGTCGCTGTCGGTGCCGCCGCCGTAGACAAAGGCCTTGGTGGCAGCCTCGTCGGGGTCGGTGCCGCGGGTGACCACCACATCGCCCCATTTCTCGTCCTCAAGCTCAATCCGGACCTCGGGAATCCACTGGGTATCGGACTGCCCCTTATTATAATCCGTGGCATAGGGCATGGTCACACTGGTCTCACTGTCTATCCAGTCCATAATATCAAAATGCTGGAGGAACTTGCCGGGGATCAGGTGCTCGAAGGTGGCCTCAATATGCTCGTCGTACTCGCCGTCCTTCTGCCAGCCCTCAAACCCCTGCATCACCGCACCGCCCAGCAGGGGCGCGTTGGCGGAGCCGCCCAGGTGAGAGTAGTCGGGGGCGAAGACATCCTTGGTGCTGTTGAACAGCATACGGTAGATATCGCTGTTGTAGTAGCCCTTATAGGAGTAATCTCCATAGGTATAGTCGCTGATCCAGTGGGAGAAGGTGGTCTCGGGCTCATTGGCGTAGCACCACTCCTGAACCATGCGCCAGCCGTTATCCCGGAGCATATTGGAGAGCTTGCTGGTCTGCCATGCGTCCTCAGCGCCGCTGGTCCGGTTGCCCCACACGTCGGTGTAGACAAAGTCCATGTTGTCGCCCACAAGTTTCTTGAGTTTGGCGAGGCGTTCCTCGCGGTTGCCGGTAGCCAGGTCGTAGACGCCGTTGATGCCCACGCCCTGGTCCAGCCACTCCCAGCCCCACTTCAGGCTGCCGTCGGAAAAAACACGCAGCATGGGGTCGTCAAAGGCGTCGGCCTCGGGGTAGAACTCGCTGGTGTTGATGTGGATGCCGAATCGTGCGCCGTACTCCCGGCCCTCCTCCATCATGGTGTTCATGTCCTCGGCGCCGCCCATGCGCTCACCGATGTCGTAGAAATCGGGGTGGCCGGAGTCGTGGCCCTCGCTGGCATAGCCCTTGAGGAGAACTGCCTGGCCCAGGCCGTCGGTATTCAGCGCCACCCGCTTCACGTTATCCAGAGTGGCGAGGAAGGGGTTCTGGGCCTGGGAGCCGAAGTTCAGGGCGATGCGGGTGCTGATGAGCTCGGGCACCTCCTCGCTCTTAAAGGGCTTATGGATGACGCCGTCGTCCCGCGCGGCAATCACGCCATCCTTCCAGTCGGTGACGCCGTCGCTGTTGCGGTCCTCGGTAATGACGACCCTGACATAGGGCATCTCTTCCTCGCTGGGCCCGATAATACGTTCTTCCGCGGTCAGGTTCTCCACCGCATAGGGGTTTCTGACCCATGCCGTATTGTCCGAGGTCCTTTCGATGCAGGAGGCCACATCTCTGTCGTAATACCAGAGGGCGCTGCGCAGGCCCACGCTCTTCACGCCGTCGGCGCTCTCGCTGGCGTCCGCGAGGATACGGTAGTTATCGCGGGTGGCCACGTCGTAGCCGATGGTGGCGTTGCTGGCGATACCGGCACTCAGTCCGTCGGCGGAGACGAAGGCATAGAAGGATCCCTTCCCCACCCCCAGGGAGAAGGCGTCGCTGCTGAGGTTCATCTCATCGTTCACGTCTATATAGGTGTCCCTGCGGGTGACCGTGTTGCCGCTCCCCCTGGTGCCTGCGAAGGCGGCTCCTTCCTGGGTGCTGTTCACGGACACAAGGCTGTGGCGGGGGATCTCAATGGACTGGAGCGGATGCTCGATGCGGTCGCCGTCGGGATAGGCCACATCAGTGACGGCAAAGGTGAGCACATTTTTCTCCACGGACAGCACGGCCGTAATCACCGCGTGAGTGCCGTCCTCCCCGTTCACCTCCATTTTATAGGTGACCTCGCTCTCACTCGTCTGCTCGGCGGTTACCTTGGGTCGGACCGCCTCCCCCTCACCCAGCACAGAGTCTATCCCGGGATTGCTCTTATTGATAATGATGGTGTTCAGTTCCTCGGTCTGGCCATAAATTATCTTCCCGTTCATCTCGTACTGAATGACCCGGGGGAACTCCAAATCCACCTTCACGTCCATCTCAGGCGTGGAGAGCGTCGCGATGGAAGCCGTGGTAAGCTCCGCGTCCTGGCCGGTCAACGGGCCGCTGCCGCGGGGGATGGCAACCTCCCTGCTGCCGCTCCGATATCCGTCCTTGGTAAAGGTCAGGGTGTACTCCCCCGCCAGTATCCGGGGCAGGGTGTAAGCGCCGTCCGCGTCCGTGGCGGCGGAGACGCCGCCGCCCACGACCTTCGCGCCGGAGACGGGGGCGCCCGTCTCCCCGTCGGTCACCTTGCCGGACACATCGCTGTAGGTATAGGCCTCCAGCTCCAGATCCTTGGTGATATCCGCGCCGGAGATCGCCACGTCGACTGCCTCGGGGGACCAGTAGCCCTCCATGGAGACGATGAGGGAATAGGTCCCGTCCTGGAGGCCGGGCACCCTATACGCCCCGCGCGCGTCGGTCTTGACGGTCTCGCTCCCCAGCGTGATGGCGGCGCCCTCGACGGGCTCGTCCGTCACAGAGTCGGTCACGACGCCCGATACGTCCCAGGCAGTCGTCGTAGCCTGGCCGGTATAGTGGATATCGGAGCAGATAAGCTCGGTCGCATTGTGCCAATTTCCCGTCATGAGGGCAAGGCTGTCCGCCGCGGGCACGGAGCTGATGTCGATGGAGGTATCTCCCGCCTGATTAAACTGGACCTCCTTCCCGTCTATGGTTAGGGCTGTGAGCTCATCATCGGTCCAGTGAACTTCCAGTTCGTAGGTGGTCCCGACGCCCGGAATCTGAATGCCGGCAAGCGGTATATCCGTCGAGGCCTCGCCGGTATTGAGCGCAATAAACCAGCCTCCCTTATGAAACGAGTAGCCGATCAGTACGTTCTGGTCCACCTTTGTGTAGTTGAGTGCCACGCCGAAACACATGGGACTGCCTTTCGGAGTAAAGGTCATGGAAAACGTCTTTTCCCCATCTCCGGCCGCCGCCAGCGCAGCGTCCAGATTCGCGCTGGTAAACATGGACGGGTATTTTTTGCCGCCGGTCCAGTCGTACTCGTTCTGGCTGCCCGCCGCCAGGCGGAGCTTGCCCTCAGCTGTCTGCTCCGCCACGGCGTCGGCCGTACCTACCACCGAGGATGCCTCCTGGGTCCAGGTATCCCCGGCGCCGTCGTTGGGAATTTCGGTGCTGTAGGGCGCCGCCGCCGGCTCCTCCTCAAGCTCTCCGGCCAGCGCCGCTGACGGCAGGAGCGACATCAGCAGTGCCAGTGCCAGCAGCACGGCCGCCGGCTTTTTGCAGGTGCGCATTTTCATCGTGTTATCCTTCCTTTCTCCTTTTGCTCCGCGCGACCAGCGCCCTTTATGGTTTCATGCATGAAACCATAAAATGACCATGGTCATTTTCGTTTGCCTTTCAGGCAGTTTATATTTCATACTATACATCAATCTCTTTTTCCTTGTCTTATAAAAATCCCCCATTTTTTCCATCCACGTATAAAATACGGAACAATTTTTAATTGCGGGCGTTGACTTTTTCCGCTTTGCCCTATAGACTTTTGAGCGTTCCCCGCCAGATTCCCCCACTTTGTGACAGAAGGGTGCGAGGCCATATGGACATCACTGAGATGCTCTACCGCCAAAAGTCAGGCATCATCTACAACGCCCTCTCCCGGACGCTGCAGCCGGGATATTTTTTTGGCCCTCACTGCCATAAAAATGTGGAGCTGTGCGTCATGAAGGAGGGTGAGTGCGACATCACGGTGAACAGTGAGGTCATCACCGTCCGCGGGGGAGAATTAATGGTCATCTTTTCCCACATGGTACACACCTTTCATATGCGGTCCACCCGCCCGGCGGTCTTTTTACAGATGCACTTCGACCCGGAGAGCTTTCTGCATGTCTCGCCCACCGTCGTTGAAAATGTGGGTTTTCTGCACTCCATGGCCGACGAGCACAGCTCCTATCTGCATCAGCCCTGCTCTCCGGATCTGGTCGGCTGCATGGAGCGCGTCTGCCGGGAGATGCGCTCCCCAGACGAGGCGTTCAGCGGCCCGCTCTCCCAGCTCTATATCCACGAGCTGATCTTTCTCCTCTCCCGCGAAACCGACCAGAGCTACCGCCAGGTATTCAGCATCGGCAATCCCCTGGCCATCTCGGCCATTCAGTTCATCAGCGACAGGATGGACCAGCGCATATCCCTCCAGGACGTCGCCAGGCACTGCAAGGTGACGGTACGGCACCTGTCGGGCGTATTTAAAACCGCCGTCAACATCACTGTCAACGACTATATCAATATCGCCAAAATCGACCGCGCCATGCGCTATATTCTGGAGACGGACAACGATATGACCACCATCGCCTCAAAGCTCGGTTTTTCCAGCGCGCAGTATTTCTCCACAATTTTTAAAAAATACACCCACGTCACCCCCACCGAATTCCGCAATATGAGCGATAAGGATATCTGATTTACCCTCCCCGCCCGCGCTTCCACGAGAGAACTCATAGACCGCAAAAGGCGCCCCCGCCGTCATCGGCGGGGGCGCCTTTTGCTCAGTACAGTCCATAGAGATACCGCAGAACCAGCCGCTGATACCATTTCTGTGACAAATCCGTCTCTCTTGCCAGTTTCTCCGTCTGGGCGCGGACAAACTCCCGCTCCTCCCCGGTCAGAATGTGCTGACTGAATTTGGCCTTCTTGGCCAGCTCCTCCGCCCGCTCGTCCGCCTTCCGTCCGGGGGCAAAGGCCAGCAGCCGCTCCATATAGACGTACATCTCAATGACCGCCCGGTTGGCGTCTTCGTCCGCGAAGCGCCGGCCCCGGCTCCGCGCGGCGAGCTTCCGCCGCAGAACCAGCGCCACGGCCAGCAGCAGGAGGGCCGCCGGAACCGTCAGCCACCAGAGCCAGCTCCAGTCCGCCTTCGCCTTTCCGGGCTGATTGGCGCTGTGGGTGGGCTGGGGCGCGGAGGGCGTGGGGCTGGGGTCGGGTGTGGGCGTGGCGGAGGCGCTGGGGCTGGGGGGCGCGGTCTCGTCCGGGTCCCGCTCCCAGGGGAAGTCGCCGTTAAAGCCGGGTGTGACCTCCACGCTCTGCCAGCCGTACCCGTCGCAGTAGACCTCCACCCAGGCGTGGGCGTTGTAGTCGGGCACGTCCACCCGCTCCCCCGCCACCGTGTCGGCCACGTAGCCGGAGACATAGCGGGCGGGCACACCCAGGGTCCGCAGCATCAGGGCGGCGGCGCTGGCGTAGTGCATGCAGTAGCCCCGGCAGCTCTCCGTGAGGAAATAGGACACAAAGTCCTCTCCCGCCGGGGTGAGGGGGGTGTCCGGGTCGTACTCCGTGAGGCCGGCGAGGAACTGCGCCACCTGCCGGGCCAGCTCCAGCCGCTCCTCGGCGGTTATATTAACGCGCACCGTGAGGGACGACCCGTAGTAGATGGTCCCCTTGTCAAACTCGCTGATATGAATCGGCTCTTCCTGGCTCCGGACCGTGCCGCCGATCCCCGACTCCGCCAGCAGGCTGCCCAAGGTCTCCTGCAGGTCCTCGGGCACCTGGAGGTAGTGCTCCCGCACAAAAAGGCGGTAGTTCTGCTCCGCCTCGGCGTCCTCGCCGGTGAGGACCGCCCCGCTGAGGGGATTGGCCTCGTCCCTGGCATAGAGCACATGCTTCCATACGCCGGTACCCCGGGCCAGATAGGCGTCTCCGATGAACTCCGCCCCGGTCATGCGCTCGGGGGTGGTGAGGAGCTGATAGGGCGTATAGACCACCGCCGTGGATCCGGCCAGGTTTTCAATGATATACCGCTTGGCGTTCACCTGGGGGTGTGTGCTCCGGTCCGCCAGGGCTGGGAAATTGATGGGCTGGTAGTCCCCGATGCCGGGGACGGGCACGTCCACGTAGCGCGCGGCGTCCGGCTGGAACTGGGAGCTTGTCAACGCATCCAGGTTCATCTCCTGCCGCATCCAGCCGCTTTTCAGCTCCTCATAGGCCTCGTCGGGGAGCTGCTCCCAGCCCTCCCCGGTGTAGACGGCGGCGGACAGCCCCCGGAGGTAGATATGCCCGGTGGTGTCGGCCTCCACCCGGAGGGCGGTGCTGCCGTCGTAGTTCAGGGGGCCGGCCTTGGTGAGGTCCACCTCGGTGGAGCCGCCGCCCAGGCCCAGGTTTCCGTCCCCACTGACCATCTCACGCCCCGCCATGGTCACCCAGTCGGTGAGCTGGAGGCGCAGGCGCTCAATCTGATCGGAGCGCTGGTAGCCCTCGCCGGGCAGGAGCACCATCAGACCCGCCAGCAGGGCCGCCGCCAGGGGCAGGACGCACAGGGTGGTCTTGGCCGCCCCGTAGGGGTCCCGCTTGTTTGGCAGGCGGGTGAGCACGCCCATGCCCCAGAAGAGCACCAGCAGCAGCAGGGGCGTCCATGCCGGGGTGATGGTGACGCTCAGAGGCACCAGCAGCAGCGGGAAGGAGCCCCAGAAGGTCAGCCAGAAGGACCGCACCCGGACAAAGAGCCACCCCAGCCACAGCCCCATGGCCCCGGCGAACACCTGGCAGAGAAGGGTGCTGGTCTGCACCTCCCGCAGGAAGGAGAGCGTCCCCACCCACGCTGAGATGTCCAGCTCAGCCGAGGTGCCCAGGCTCCACCCGAAGGTGGCCACCACCTGCCGGGCGCAGACCAGCGCGCCGACGCGCAGCTGCCCGTACTCCCAGACGACCACGCCCGCAAGCGCCGCGAGAGCCGCCAGAACCAGGAGCAACCGCACCCCCAGGCGGGGGACGGAGAAGACGATCAGCGCCGCCGCGGCCGCCGCCAGACAGGTCAGGGTCAGCTTCCCTCCATCCACGGGGAGCTGGAACGCCGTGACCAGGCAGAAGATGCTTCCGTAAACGCCCAGAAACAGCATCAGCCCGTCGGCCAGGAGGACCACGGAGCGCCGCTGGACGCCTAATTTCTCATAATTTACGTGGTTCACCGCGCCTCCCCCTCTCCCGTTGGAGTCATGTGGAGGCGGCGGATGGGCCCGTCCACGCCGTCGATGTGGACCCCCACGTCCCGCAGGGAGCGTCCCTCCATGGGCGCGGGGGTGGAGAACATCTCCCACTGGAGGGCGCGCAGCTCCTTGATGTCGGAGACATAGCGGGTGCGCACCTCGAGGGTGCCCGGCTGAATCCACTGGACATAGTGGCCCCGCTCGGCCTCAATGAGCCCCCGGGACACCGCGTCCAGCCGGTCGAAGGCCCGGTCCAGGACCTCGGCCGGGCCGTAGAGGTCGAAGGTGAGCAGAATGGCGGTCTTACGCGGCTCCAGGGTCTCCCGCACCACCAGATCGTCCACCTTGGAGGAGAGCTTCCAGTGGACGGAGCGGAGAGGGTCGCCGGGCCGGTAGGGCCGCAGGTCGTAGTCCTCGCCGGGGCCGCCGCCGGGCCGGGGCTTCATGACCGGGTTCTTGTCCTCCATGCCCATAAGCCCCTTCACGCCCTCGGCGGGCAGGTTCAGGGGCAGCACCAGCACACGGGCGGCCTGGGGTACGGCCCGTCGGATGGAGAAGATGCCCAGCAGGTCGCACACCCGCACCCGCCTCACCTCCCACCGGAGGCAGCCGCAGTGGCTGGTGTCCAGCGGCTCCCGGAAGTCCATGCCCAGGGAGCCGCCCGCCCCCTTCCGCCGGACGGTTCCGGTCTGGCCGGTCATCACGTTCCGGCAGCTCAGGTCCACCGCCACCCGCCCCACCGGGAGCCCCCAGCGGTTCTCAACGCGCAGCCCGGCCTCGTGCCCGCTCCCCCGGCGCACCGCTCCCCCGGGCGCGTCAAGGCTGACCCTGCACCCCAGCATCCCCGGCAGGCTCACCGCCAGGGAGAAGAAGGGGAACACCAGGGCCAGCACCAGGATATAGAAGGAGAACCAGTCGGAGAAGGAGACGAAGAACAGCCCCGCCGCCGCCAGGGCCATCAGATAGCCAATCCGGCACCGCGCCATATTACCGCACCTTGGGCGCGGGGACGGCGCGGAGCACCGCCTGGACAGGCGGGAGCTTGCCCGCCTCCGCCTTGGGGGAGAGGAGAAGCCGGTGGGCCACCGTGTCGGGGAACACCAGGCGCACATCCTCGGGGAGGACGTAGTCCCGGTCCTGGACAAAGGCCGCGGCCTTGGCCATGGCGGTCACCGCCAGGGAGGCCCGGGGGCTCGCTCCCTGCTCGATCATCGGGTGGCGGCGCGTGGCGCCGATGAGGGCCACGATGTACTCCAGCACCTCGTCGGAGACGTGGACGGCCTCCACCCGATCCTGGAGGGCCAGCAGCCCCCCGTGGTCCAGGACCTGGCCCACCCGCTCCAGGGGATTGCCCCCCTGCTTGCGGCGGAGGAGGTCCTTCTCGTCGTTCGGCTCCGGGTAGCCGATGGACAGCCGCACCATGAAGCGGTCCATCTGGGAGTCGGGCAGGAGCTGGGTGCCCGAGGCCCCCGCCGGGTTCTGAGTGGCGATGACCACAAAGGGCTTGGGCACCGGGTGGCTCACGCCGTCCACCGTCACCTGTCCCTCCTCCATGGCCTCCAGCAGGGCCGACTGGGTGCGTGAGGTGGCCCTGTTCAGCTCGTCCGCCAGGAAGAGGTTGCACAGCGCCGCGCCGCTCTGGTACTCCATCTGCCCGGTGGCCTTGTTGTAGAGAGAGAAGCCCGTGATGTCCGAGGGCATCACGTCCGGGGTAAACTGCACCCGGTTGTAGTCCAGCGAGAGCGCCCGGGAAAAGGCCAGGGCCATGGTGGTTTTGCCCACGCCGGGAATGTCCTCCAGCAGGATGTGGCCTCTCGCCAGCAGCGCCAGCAGCGCCCGGGCCAGCACGTCGTCCTTGCCCACCACGGCCTTCTTTACCTCGTTTAAAATACGGATTGCCTCGTTCATATCCCCGGTTCCTCCCTGTCAGACACGTTTCTTCTATTGTAGCAGACACGGTGCTTATGTCAACTAAAAAAGGTTACAATCCGGCTGCCCGCCGCCAGAGGTAACGCGCTTATTTCCACCCGCAGGGACTTGGCGCTCCTGTTGAGGGGAAAGCCGCCAAAGCCGGGGCGCCTCCATCCCCTGTGGGCTCCGGCCCGCTCCCCCGGAGAGCAGGTTTACCACCCGCAGCCTGCGCCATATAACATATATGGCCTGCCGCCGCCGGAATGTTGCACCGCGCCGAAAATTGCCGCTTCCGCCCCAACTTACACTTTTTATCACATTCTTTGCCAGTGCAATCGCAAGTGCCAAATGTTTATGTTATAATATTGCCCACTGAACATCAAACCCGCTGCGCCGCGGACGGCCGTCTGGAGGAGAACGCCATGCCCATTGTGAACAGCGCGAATATCAGCGTCCTGGTACAGCGCACCCTCAACCTCGTGGACCCCCGCCTGGTGGACCACGGACTGCGGGTGGCCTATCTGGTCTCCCGCCTGCTGGAGGTCCAGGGCAGGTATACCGGCCGGGATTTTCAGGACCTTTGCTTTCTGGCCATGCTCCACGACGTGGGCGCCTACAAGACCGACGAGATCGACAGGATGGTCCAGTTCGAGTCGGAGAACATCTGGGAGCACTCCATCTACGGGTACCTCTTTCTCCGCAGGCTCTCGCCGCTGGGGAAATGGGCGGACGGCGTGCTGTTCCACCATATCGGCGCGCCCCTCCTGAACGCTCTGGACGCCCCCTGCCGGGATGTGGCCCAGATCATCAACCTGGCCGACCGGGTGGACGTCTTCGTGAGCGACCACGGCCCGGACCGCCCCGGGCTGTCCGCCTATCTGGAGCGGTCCAGGGGCGGGCGTTTCGGCGGGGAGTTTGTGGACCTCTTTTATGCGGCCGACGCCCGCTTCGATCTGACCGGGCGGCTGGCCGGCGGGGAGGCCGTCGCCTTCACCGACATCCTCCCCAGGGTTTCCCTGTCCGACGGCGATATCGACACCTATCTCTGGATGCTGGTCTACACCATCGACTTCCGCAGCCAGCACACCGTCACCCACACCATTACCACCACCCGGATCAGCGACGCCGTGGCCCGGCTGATGGGCATGGGCCCGGAGGAGGCCCTGCACATCCACTACGGGGCCATGCTCCACGATCTGGGCAAAATCGGCATCCCCGTGGAAATTCTGGAGTATCCGGGCAGGCTCAGCCCCCAGGCCATGGCGGTGATGCGCACCCACGTGTCCCTCACCGGCGAAATCCTGGGCGGCGCCGTGGACAGCGTCACCACCCAAATCGCCCTGCGCCACCACGAGAAGCTGGACGGCTCCGGCTATCCCGCCGGGCTCTGCGGGGCGGAGCTGACCCTCAGTCAGCGGATCGTGGTGGTGGCGGACATCGTCAGCGCCCTGCTGGGTACCCGCAGCTACAAGGACGCCTACCCCAAGGAGAAGACCCTCTCCATTCTCCGGGAACAGACCGCCCGGGGCCTTATCGACCCCGCCGTGGTGGAGGTGATCGCCCTCCATTTCGACGAAATTCTCTCCGAGGTCCGGGAGCACTGCACCCCCGTTCTGGCGGCCTACCGCGGCATCACCGCCGAGTACGGCGAGCTGCTGCGGACCTATTCGGCCCTCGGCACAGAGAAGCGCTCCCCCTCCGGTCCGCAGTATCATTAAGGGAAGCAATCCCCCCACGGCCCTGTCATTCAAAGCCGTGCTGCGCAGCGGCGGGCCGAAGGGAACCGCGCGGCCAACGGGAGCGCGGCCTCTCGGACCGGCGCGCCCCAGGGCGGTTTCTCCTGTCCCTTCGGGACAATTCACCTTCTGGAATCCCCATCAACAGGAGTACCAGCCCCTGAATAGGGAATTTTTCGCCAATGACATTGCTCCGGCCCGGCGGCGTCCCGGCAGGCCGGGCTCCCGCCCCCCGCGTCTCCCGTGCAGACCGAAAAATCCCCCTTCTGAGGCATAACGCCTCAGAAGGGGGATTTCCTGTGTACGGCCCTGCGCACCCCGCGCCGTCAGCGGTGAAAGACGTCCTGCTCCCGCTTCTTCTGGTATCTCGCCTCCCTGCGGCAGTGCTCCTCCCGGAATGCATCCAAAATCAGCAGCCAGTAGCCGCAGTCCCTGGCGGTCTGCTCGTCACCCTCCGCCTCCGCCCGCGCGAGGAGGGCGAGACGCCGGCGGGCCTCCTCCGCAAAGCGCAGCTCCTCCCGCCGCTTGCGGCGGCGGGCCAGGCCGTAGGTGAGGGTGTGGGCGGCCATGCCGAAGAGGGCGCAGGAAAAATAGCCCCACCGCCCCCAGGAGACCTGATACTCCCACTCTGCCCAGGTAAAGGCGCTTACCGCCGCGAAGCAGGCCAGAAACCACCCCCCGCCGTAGCGGAGCAGCCAGTACTCCCAGGCGTCAAAGAGGATGCAGCTATAGTCCAACGCGCGCTTGTCAGGCTGTCCGGTCATCCTGTGCCCCATCCTTTTTTCTCTCGGCTTCCGCCAGGCCCCGACTAATTAATTGCCTATACATTTCAGCATAGGACGTATCTTTAAATAATCTATCTTTTATTTTTTCTGCTTTCTCTTCCAGCTCTGGCTGTATCGCAACCTTCAACCGCTTTTGTTCCATTATAGTATCCTCCCATTTCTGGTGAAGTGGTGAACTGTCCTCGCAATTATTATAGTGGTGAACTGGTGAAATGTCAATAGCTGTCCAGTGAACCTTTACATCTCTGGTGAACCTATGTATAATATTAGCGAGGTGATTATATGGCTACCGAACGGCCCAGATTCACGATTACAGTCTCAGAAGAAATGCTGAAGCAAATTGACGATTATCGTTTTACAAATCGTATTGGCAATCGCACACAAGCCGTCAACGCATTGATTCGTCTCGGCCTTGAGGCCCTGGAGAAAGAAAAAGCCGCCTCCGCTGAGGAGCCGGATTCCTGATTTGCCTCGTCCTGAAGCCAAAACGAGCGGACAGCTTAACGCTGTCCGCTCGTTTTATTGCGGCGTGCGCCGCCGGGCCCGGGGCCTTTTTACATCTCACGGCCCCGGAAGTACGCCCTGGTCTCCTCCGCGTTGCGCATGATCTCCTCCCGCAGGGCCTCCAGGGTGGGAAACTTCCGCTCTCCCCGCAGATACCGGTAGAACTCCATGCGGACGGTCTGGCCGTAGAGGTCGCCGTCGAAGTCCAGGATGAAGCCCTCCACGTTGACCTCTCCGTGGCTGTCCACCGTGGGGCGCACACCCACGTTGGTGACCGCGCATCGGCTCTCCCCGTTCTCAAACCACACCCTGGCGGCGTACACGCCCCGGGCCGGAATGAGCACGCCGGGCTGAAAGCGCAGGTTGACCGTGGGAAAGCCCAGGGTGGAGCCCAGCTTTTTACCGTGGTGCACCGTGTCGGTGAGGGTGTGGGGGTGGCCCAGGAAGTAATTGGCCCGCTCGATCTCGCCCTGGGCCAGCAGGGTGCGGATATAGGTGGAGGAGATGGTGATTCCATCCAGTTCCACTTTAGGGATGATATCGCAGCCCACGCCCAGCCGGGCGCACTTCTCCCGCAGCCGGTCGGGGTTGCCCTCCCCCTTGTAGCCGAAGTGGAAGTCATGCCCCGCCACCAGATGGACCGCGCCGTGCTCCCTCACCAAAAACTCGGTGATGAAGTCCTCCCAGGGCATGTGCATCATCCGGTCGTCGAAGTGGGCCACAATGACCTCCCGGATGCCGTAGTAACGGCGCATCAGCTCCGCCCGGTCCAGGGGGGAGTTGATCAGAGGCATGGGGCTGCCGAAAATCAGGTTCTCCGGGTGGGTGTCGAAGGTGACGGCGGCGGGGGCGGCTCCCAGCTCCGCCGCCTTACCGGCCACCCGGCTCAGCAGGGCCCCGTGGCCCCTGTGCACCCCGTCGAAAAAGCCCAGGGCGATAACTCGTTTTTGTTCGTTCAATGTAAACTGCTCCTCGTGCGCGGGGCGGCTGAAGCGCCGCCGCCAACAGGGTGATGTCTCCAGGATGCCGCAAGCGCAAAGCGCCTCATGGCCGCGCCGCGGCTACGATACCTCAAAAAAGCTCTTGATAAACCGCAGCGACCCGTCCTTCGCTCCGCCCAGGCCTAAAAACGCCCCGCCCTCGCCGTAGACCCGGAAGGTCCCGTCCCCGCAGGGGGCGGGAACGGCCATGCCGTTGCGCAGCTTCTTCTCCGCGCCGCCCCCCACCCTCAGCTCGGGGTAGCGGGCAAAATAGGCGTCCACGGGGAGGAGCAGCTTTTCGGCCCCGCCCCGCTCCCCCGCCGCCACGACCTCCTCCAGGGTGACCGCCTGGGCCAGCGTAAAGCCCGCCGCCTCGGTCCGGCGGAGGGCGGACATGCACCCGCCGCAGCCCAAGGCCTGTCCGATATCGTGGCAGAGGGTGCGCACATAGGTCCCCTTGGAGCACTTGACGCGCAGCTTCCAGTCCGCGCAGCCGTCTCCGCCGGCCCCGGCGGGCCGCTCCTCCGTCCCCTCCAGCAGTTCCAGCTCATAGATCGTCACCGACCTGGCCTTGCGCTCCACCTCTTTGCCCTTTCGGGCCAGCTCGTAGAGCTTTTTTCCCCCGATTTTGACGGCTGAGTACATGGGCGGCACCTGGAGAATCTCTCCCCGGAACCGGTCCAATGCGGCCTCCAGCTCCTCCCGCGTCACCCGGACGGGGCGCTCCTCCTGCACGTTCCCGGTGGTGTCCTGGGTGTCGGTGACGACGCCCAGCCTCAGCCCGGCGACGTACTCCTTCCCGCCCTCCGAGGCAAATTCCACCGCCCGGGTGGCCCGGCCCACGAACACAGGGAGCACCCCGGTGGCCATGGGGTCCAGGGTCCCGGCGTGGCCCACCCGCTTCTCCCGCAGCACGCCGCGCAGCTTGGCGCACACGTCCATGCTGGTCCATCCGGCGCTTTTGTCAATGACGATAATTCCGTTGGGCATAAAGGCCTCCTTGCGCCAAGCATCGGCTCTGAATGACAGCTCTAGGGTAGCGCCCACGCTGAATGCCTTCACTTTATGACATTGGGCGGCGCCCCCGGCGCTTTTTAAGAATCACTTTTTACTTTCTCAATGGCCTCCAGTATCGCCCGCTTGGCCTCCTCCACGCTGCCGTGGACGGTGCAGCCGGACGCGGCGGCGTGGCCGCCTCCACCCAGCAGGGCGCAGACGGCGGAGGCGTTGAGCCCGGCGGAGGTGCGGACGGAGAGCTTGCACTCGTCCGGCCGCAGCTCCCGGATGGTGACGGCGGTCTGCACCCCCTCCACCTGCCCGGCGAAGGCGGACACGTCCTCCGCGTCCTCCTCCCTGGCGTCCAGGACCGCCATCATCTCCAGAGTCACGGCGGCGACGGCGATTCTGCCGCCGTCAAAGAGCTCCATATTCTGGCACAGCATGCTCTCCAGGCGCAGCCGCTTGAAGCTCTTGGTGCGGAAGTGGCGCTTGTTGACCCCCCGGTAATCGATGCCTGTCTCCATCAGTGCGGCGGCCACCCGGTGGGTGCCGGGGGTGGTATTGCCGTAGACGAAGCAGCCCGTGTCGGTGGAGACCGCCACGTAGAGCGGCAGGGCAATGGCCGCGTCAATTTCCCCCCACTCCCGCACCAGATCGAAAATCAGCTCGCCGCAGGCGGCCCGTCCGGCGTCCACACAGTTCTCCCGGCCGAAGCCCTCGTTGGAGGGGTGGTGGTCGATGGCCAGATCCACGCCCCGCTCCAGCCAGACCTTCGCGTTCTCGGGGAAGAGGCTCCGGCCCGCAATGTCCACGCTCACCACAAAGCGGGGCGCAAACTCCCCGGGGGCCAGGCATCCCTCCAGATAGGGGGTGAAGAGGCTGGTGGCGTCGGCATTGGGGAGCACCCAGGCGGTCTTGCCCAGCTTCCGCAGCGCGGCGCATAGGCCCACGGCGCAGCCGATGGTGTCCCCGTCGGGCCGCTTGTGGGTGAGGATTAAAATATCGTTCTGCTCAGCCAGCAGAGCGGCGGCCTCTCTGTAGTCCATAGTGACCTCCCATTAAAAGAAAACGGAAACGTAAAGCGTGAAAAACCGCGCGCTCAGCTCTGCCCGCTTTTTCATTTTTCGCTTTTCACTTATCCAGCTTTTCGATGAGCTCCAGGATATGCGCGCCCTCGGCCATGGAGTCGTCCCGCTGGAACATCAGCTCCGGGGTATACCGCAGGGAGAGCTTGCCTCCCAGCTCCCGCCGGAGGTATCCCCCGGCGGATTTGAGGCCCTTGACCACCTCGTTCACGTCGCTCTGGTCCAGAACGCTGACGAACACCTTGGCATACCGCAGGTCCGGAGTGGTCTCCACGGCGGTTATGGACACCAGCCCGTGGACCCTGGGGTCCTTCACGGTGCGGATCAGGTTCGCCAGCTCCCGCTGAATCTCCTCATTGATGCGTCCGATTCTGTTGCTTGCCATATTTTTCTCCTTATTTGCGGGCGGCGGCCGCCGCCTCTGCGTGAAAAGACGGGAGCCGCGGACCGCCCCGCTGTTTTGTGTCCCGGCCCGCAACGACAGCGGTGGGAAACGTCTCCGCAGCCACCGTCTTTGCGAGCCGGTGCGCACACCGGCGTGGCAATCCGTACTCCCGTCCCAACTATTATCTATTAACTGTTCACGATGAAATCATACGGCGAATTCGCCCGGCATCAAGGTTTTGGCCCTGCGGGGGGCCAAAACGCTTGGTACTCGTGCGGCATTACACCTGGATCTGCTCCATGATGAAGGCCTCAATCACGTCTCCGATTTTCACGTCCCCGAACTTTTCAATGGTAATGCCGCACTCGTAGCCCTGCGCGACCTCCTTGACGTCGTCCTTGAAGCGCTTGAGGGTGGCGATCACGCCCTCGTGGTGGACAATATTGTCCCGCATGAGGCGCAGCTGGGCGCCGCGCTGAATCTTGCCCTCGGTGACGTAGCAGCCGGCCACGATGCCCGCGCCGGTGATCTTGAACACCTCGCGGACCTGGGCCTGGCCCAGGGAGACCTCCTTGAACTTGGGGGCCAGCATACCCTTCATGGCGGTCTCGATCTCCTCAATGGCGTCGTAGATCACGCGGTACATCCGCATATCCACGCCCAGCCGGGCGGCGTTGTCCCGGGCGTTGTTGTCCGGGCGGACGTTAAAGCCCACAATGATGGCGTTGGAGGTGGAGGCCAGCATCACGTCGCTCTCGCTGATGGCGCCCACCGCGCAGTGGATGACCCGCACCCGGACCTCCTCGTTGGTGAGCTTCTCCAGAGAGGAGCGGACCGCCTCGGCGGAGCCCTGGACGTCGGCCTTCACGATGATGTTCAGATCCTTGAGCTCGCCCTCCTGGATTTGGCTGAACAGATCCTCCAGGCTGACCTTCTGCTTGGCCGGAGCGGACGCGGCGGTCTTCTGCTCGTGCTTGCGCTGCTCCACCAGCTCCCGGGCCATGCGCTCGTCGGCCACGGCGTGGAAGTCGTCGCCCGCGCCGGGGACCTCGCCCATGCCGATGATCTCCACAGGCACGGAGGGGCCCGCCGCCTCGACCTTCTCGCCCTGGGCGTTGGTCATGGCGCGGACGCGGCCCACGGCGGTGCCGGCGATGATCACGTCGCCCTGCTTCAGGGTGCCGTTCTGCACCAGCAGGGTGGCCACGGGGCCGCGGCCCTTGTCCAGCTTGGCCTCGATGACCGCGCCGTGGGCGGTGCGGTTGGGGTTGGCCTTCAGCTCCCGCATCTCGGCGGTGAGGGTGACCATCTCCAGCAGGTTGTCAATGCCCTCGCCGGTCTTGGCGGAGATGGGGCAGATGATGGTGTCGCCGCCCCAGGCCTCGCTCACCAGGCCGTACTCGGTGAGCTGCTGCGTGATGCGGTCGGGGTTGGCGGTGGGCTTATCCATCTTGTTAATGGCCACGATAATGGGAATTTCGGCGGCCTTGGCGTGGTTGATGGACTCCACGGTCTGAGGCATGATGCCGTCGTCCGCGGCCACCACCAGAATGGCGATATCGGTAATCATGGCGCCGCGGGCGCGCATGGCGGTAAACGCCTCGTGGCCGGGGGTGTCCAGGAAGGTGATGGTGCTGCCGTTGACCTCCACCTGGTAGGCGCCGATGTGCTGGGTGATGCCGCCCGCCTCGCGGTCCACCACGTTGGATTCACGGATGCGGTCCAGCAGACTGGTCTTGCCGTGGTCGACGTGGCCCATGACCACGACCACCGGGGCGCGCTCCACCAGATCCTCTTCCTTGTCCACGGCGGTGTCGATGAGTTTCTCCTCGATGGTGACGATAACTTCCTTCTCCACCTTGCAGCCAAGCTCCTCAGCGATGATGGCCGCGGTGTCGAAGTCGATAATTTCGCTGAGAGAGGCCATGACGCCGTTCTTCATCAGGCACTTCACGACCTCGGCGCCGGTCTTCTTCATCCGGGAGGCCAGCTCGCCCACGCCGATCTCGTCGGGAATTTTGACCACCAGGGGGTGCTTCTTTGCGATCTCGGCCTGGAGGCGGCGCATCTTCTCCTGCTCCTCCTGGCGGCGCTTGTTGCCCTGGAAGCCGCCGCCCCGGCGGTTGTTGTTGCGGCCCTGGAACTTCTGCTTGCCGGCCTGCATCTGGTTGGTCTTGCCGGCGGCCAGGGTCTCCAGCTTCTCGTCATACTTGGCCAGGTTCACGTCGCCGCCCTTGCGGGTGTCGACCACCTTCTTCTCCGGCACGCGGGTGGCGGGCCGGCTGACGTTCTGCTGCGCGGCGCTCTGGGGCTGGCCCCCCTGCTGGGGCGCCGCCTTGGGCGCCTGGGGCTGCTGGCCGTGGGGCGCGGGCGCGCCCCTCTGGGCGGGCGCCGCCTGCCGGGACGCCGTGGGAGCGGCGGGCGCGGTCTTGGGCGCCTCCGGGGCCTTGGGCTCGTGGTAGACGTCGGCGTAGATGCTCTCCACGCTCTGCACCTGGTTGTGCTGGGTCAGATAGTCAAAGATGATGGACAGCTCCTTCTCCTCCAGAACCTGCATATGGTTCTTGGGGGTCTGGGCGTATTTGGTCAGGATATCAGCCACGTCGTTGGACTTCATGCCAAAGTCCTTGGCCACCTCGTGTACACGGTATTTATTCAGCAAATGTGCCACCTCCATAAAGCAAGGGCAGTGGATGCCTGCACCAATAGGAAAACGCAAGCTCATGCTTTCCCCGGCCCGCCGCTCCCCTGCGGGACACGGCGGGTCTCTTGCGCTTTCTTATTGGAACAAGCGGCTGCTCCAATAACGGATACGTTCTATGTGTTCAAGCCGCATACGCGGCGTTATCTGTCTTTTCATGCGGGCTTGTCGGGGCCGGGGGGAAGCTTCCCCTTGATTTTCACCCTGCCCTTGAGGGCGATGCGGGCCTGTGCGCCCGGTGCGGCGGTCTCAGGCCGCTTTCCCTTTCCGCCGTCCTTTTTCCCGCCCGTCCCGCTCTCTCTGGGCGGCGGGGCCCAGGGCTTGTGCTTGCCCTCCTTCAGGTTCCTCTCGTGACGGCGCTGCTCCTTCTGCCGCTGGAGTGCCTTCTGCGCCCTGGTATCCAGGGCGGCGGCGGTCTCGCCGTAGCGCTCCGGGTCGGCGGCCGCCAGCTTGGAGACCAGGGAGGCCGCGAAGCCCGCGTCGGTAATGGCCGCCATGGCGCAGGAGGTCCGGCCCATCATGGCGCCCATCTCCGCCTTGGTGAAGGGAACGTCCACCCAGGGGACCCCGCCCGCCTCGGCGAAATGAGAGGCCCGCCGCCGGGAATTCTCCGCCGCGTCGCCGGCCACCAGAATCAGCTTGGCCTGCCGGGCGCGGGCGCAGGCGCCCACCGGCTCCTCCCCAATCTCCAGCCGCCCCGCCTTCTTGATAAGGCCCAGCAGGGGGAGGACACTGCTACTCATCCCGATCACCCTCCTTCATCTGGTGTTCCAGGCCCTCGTACACCTCAGGCGGCAAAGGCGCGGAAAAGGCCCGCTCCAGGGCCTTGGACTTGCGCGAGCGCTTGAGGCACTCGCCGTTGGGACACAGGTACGCGCCCCGACCCGGCTTCTTGCCCTTAAAGTCCAGGGAGACCTCCCCCTCGGGGGACTTAACCACCCGGATCAGCTCTTTCTTGGGCTTCATCTCCCGGCAGCCCACGCACTGGCGCAGGGGTATTTTCTTCGGCACGGCTTGCACCTCCTTATCGTTCAGCGAACGGAATCTGTCTTGCGCCTGTGCGGCGCTTATGAAAGCCGCGGCTCCGCCTTACTCCTCGTCTGCGCCCGCGTCCTCTGCGATGGCCGCATCCTCCTTCGGCTCGTCCGGGCCGGGGTTGGACGCGGGCTTGATGTCAATCTTGAACCCGGTCAGCTTCGCGGCCAGCCGGGCGTTCTGCCCCGCCCCACCCGGCTGGCGCCGTGCGGGGACCCCATTCTTTTCATCTGCTCGGGGCAAATAAATTGCCCCGGCATCAAGGTTTTGGCCCGCCAAGTCTCCTGTCATTCAGAGCCAGTGCGCACACTGGCGAAGAATCCCCTTCGATGGAACATACCATGGCCAAAACGCTTGTACGGCGCTTATCGCGCCGCCCCGCCCTGCGGGGCCCCGTCGGGCCCGTCCGCCGCTTACTCCTCGTCCGCGCCCGCGTCCTCTGCCACGACCGCATCCTCCTTCGGCTCGTCGGGGCCGGGGTTGGACGCGGGCTTGATGTCAATCTTGAATCCGGTCAGCTTCGCGGCCAGCCGGGCGTTCTGGCCCTCCTTGCCGATGGCCAGGGAGAGCTGTTCGTCGGGCACCACCACCCGGCAGCTCTTGCCGTCGTCCAGGGTGTCCACGCTGATGACGTCGGCGGGGGACAGGGCGGCGGCCACGTACTCGGCGGGGTCCTCGGAGAATTTGATGATGTCCACCTTCTCGCCCTTGAGCTCGTCGACAATGTTGTTCACGCGCTGGCCCCGGGGACCGACGCAGGCGCCGATGGGGTCCACGTTGGAATCTGCGGACCAGACGGCCAGCTTGGTGCGGCTGCCCGCCTCCCGGGCGATGGACTTGACCTCCACGGTGCCGTCGTAGATCTCCGGCACCTCCAGCTCAAAGAGCCGCTTTACCAGGCCCGGATGGGTCCGGGAGATGAGCACCTGGGGCCCCTTGGTGGACCGGCGGACCTCCACCACGTAGACCTTCAGGCGGTCGCCCTCGCGGTAGGACTCGCCCCGGACCTGCTCGCCCGCGGCCAGGAAGGCCTCAGTTGCCTCGTTGCCGGAGCCGATGCGGAGATTCACTGCGCCGGAGCGGGGGTCCACGCGGGTGACCACACCGGTGAGAAGCTCGTGCTCCTTGGAGGAGAACTCATCGTATATCATGCCACGCTCGGCCTCGCGCATACCCTGAATGATGACCTGCCGGGCGGTCTGGGCGGCGATGCGGCCGAAGTCCCGGGTCTTGACCTCAATGCGGATAACGTCGCCCAGCTCGGCGTGGGGCAGCTTCAGCCGGGCCTCGTCCAGGCTCATCTCCGTGAACTCGTTGTCGACGGTCTCCACCACGTCCTTTTTGACGAACATGCGGACCTCGCCCCGCTCCTCGTTGGCGTCCACGGTGATGTTGTCCCCCGCGCCCTCGTGGTCCCGCTTGTAGGCGGTGATCAGGGCCTGGGTGATTTTTTCCACCATGTAGCTCTTGGGGATGCCCTTTTCCTTCTCGATCATGTCAATGGCGGCAAAGAACTCCTTGCCGTCCAGCTCGTTGGTCTTCTGGGGTTTTGCATTTCTCTTGGCCATGTCACGTATCTCCTTACATCGTCACGGCGCGGCGCATTCACCGCCAGCGTCCGTAGGGCCCGATGCCGCATCGGGCCGCTTTCCTGTCGCGCCCGCCCTCTTAAAAGCGGACGTAAAGCCGCACCTGGGCCACGTCTTTCTTCTCAAATGTGGTCTCCGTCCCGGCGAGCCCGACGGTCACATTCCCGCCGTCGTACGCCATGAGGACGCCCACGTGGTCCTTCCGCCCCTCCACCGGACGGTAGAGCTTCACCTCCACCTCGCTTCCGATGAACTGCGCGAAGTGCTCAGGCTTTTTGAGGACCCGGTCGATGCCCGCGGAGGAGACCTCCAGCGTGTAGGAGCCCTCGATTGGGTCCACCTCGTCCAGCTTGTCGCTCAGCGGTCGGGAGACCGCCTCGCAGTGGTTGATGTCCACGCCGCCCTCGTGGTCGATAAAGACCCGCAGGAACCAGGTCCCCGCCTCGCGGACATACTCCACATCCCAGATGGTGCAGCCGTTTTCGGCCGCGATGGGTTCGGCCAGGGCGCGGGCCACTTCGGTGACTTTCGCCATAGGGTTCCCTCCTTCAAAAGCAGCTTCCAAAAAATTACTCAGCCAATTTTTTCAATAAGAAAGAGCGGAGCGAAGCCCCACTCTCACCATACTACCTTTACTATCATGTGAAGTATATCACGCAGGCCCAGGAAATGCAAGGCTTTTCCGCGTTTTTTCCGTCTCCGCCGGCGCCGATACGCCGAGCATGCGCGGCCAAATGCCGCGCACGCTCGGCGTATCGGTAAAGTCACCGCCATACAGTGCCCCTGCCGGACGAAACCGGCGTCCCTCCGACAGGCCGCCAAGCTCAGTTCGCCTGCACCATATGGGTCATATCCAGGGTCACGTCGGTGGTATAGGGGTTGAGCATGGTGTTGATAATCTCCAGGGACGCCTCCCTGTCGTACTCCCAGCACCATTTGTTTCCCTTGTAGGTCACGTCCCCCGCGCCGGGGAAGATGGCGGTGCTCATGCCGGTGTCCATCTTGAAGGCCACCGCCTGGGAGGCGAAGTAGGCCATGTCCGTCCCGCTCAGATTGGTTTTGACGTTGCGCTGAAGGATATCCACGAAGCTGTTAATCTTTGTGAGACTCCCCCAGGAGAGCAGCTTCTTGGCGATGGCCACCATCAGGCCCCGCTGGGTCTCCTCCCGGTTGGTGCCCGATCCGGCGTAGGCATCGTAAACGTCATAGTTCACCGCGTCATACCAGACGCTGTTCTTCCGGCAGCGGGCGATCTCCAGCACCTGCTGGCCGGTGAGTCCGGTGTGCTGGCCTTGATTGTAGTGGATGTGGAGATCCTGGTCGGGCGCGTCGTAGTTCATGTCGATGGGCACGTAGAAGTCCACGCCCCCCACTGCGTCCACCACCTCCACGAAGGCCTTCAGGTCCACGGTGACGTAGAAATCGATGGGGATGCCCAGCATCTCGGTGACGGCCTCCTTCAGCTCGTCTATCCCGCCGAAGGCGTAGGCGCCGTTGATTTTATAGTAGTGGTTTTTCCCATGGGTCCGGTCCACCAGGGTGTCCCGTGGGATGGAGACCAGGCTCACCTTCTGGTTGGGCACGTCGTAGGACGCTATCATAATTGTGTCCGCGTTGCCGCTGACCTGGTCGCCGGCAGCCAGGAGGAAGGTATAGTAGCGGTCCTTCCGGTTCAGCGTCTGTCCGACAGCCGGCGTGGTCTGGCTCTCGTCGATGTCCGGGGTGTCCGGGTCGTCCACCGGGGGCTTCGCATCCTGAGTGGGGATGGGCGGCGCCTCCACCGCGGGCGGCCGGATGGTGAGGTTCCAGACAACAAAGGTGGTCACGATAACCGCCGAGATGATGACAAGGGTGCGGTAAAATAATTTCATAGCCCGCCGTCCGGCATTGGCCTTCTTTTTCTTTCTTCTGCTCCGTTTCCCGGCCAAGGGGTCCACCTCCGGTCTTCCTTTGTATTATGTCAACGGTCCCTAGTATATTTCATTTATTGCCCGTCCGCAAGCAAAAGTTACATTCTTCACTTTATTTTAAGAAACCCCTCTGCGCAGCGCAGCCGCAAGCAGGAGGATTCACGCCGCAAAAAATGGAAACGTGAAAAATACAAAAGCGGGGCGGGCCGCGTGGTAAACGGAAGTCAAGCGTCCCGGGCGGCCGGCTTCCACCGATGCCTTGCCGGCGGACCTATCCGGCCCCCGCAAACCTCCTTATTACCTGCAGAAACCCGCCTCCGCTTTCTCATTTTTCACGTTTCAACTTTGCCCTCCCCCGTTTTTCCCGCCGCTAATCCCGCTGTCTCGTGGACAGCATCGCCGCCGTCAGCGCGTTGACCGCCCCCAGCAGATCACACAGGAGCTGGTTTTGCGCACAGGACAGTTCCACCAGCTGCTCCAGCAGGGACTGGGTCTCCTCCCCCTGGCAGGGTGCGCAGATGCCGCAGCCGGCGGTGCCCGGCACGGCGTTTGGGCTTATGTAGCGTCTCATGGGGACGTCCTCTTCCATGGTCTCCATGCTGGTGCGGACTTCAAGGGTGGCCTCCCGAATCGCGGCGGCCATAGCCGCAGGGTCTCTCTGCCGGGAGGCACGCCTACAATTTGCCATAACATCATCTCCAATCTTTGCCCCATTCTATGCGCGGACGTTCTGCCGCGTCACCGTGGCGCGGCAAAATATTCCTATAAAACAACTTGACTTTTATCGGAAAAGCGTTTAAGCTCAATCTGTCTCATTTGATACAGTTTTTAAGGAGGGATGTCCATGGCCCAGTTGAACCCGGAGGAGCTGACGCTGCTGCGGGGTGTGTTTCTCTTTCAGGGGGCGGAGGCCCTGGCCGACGCCGCAGCAGCGGATCCCCGCTGCCAAATCGCCGTGGCCGGGCGGGGGCAGATCATCTACGCCCCCCACCAGTTCCAGCACAGCCTGGGGGTCCTTCTCTCCGGCCGGGTCCAGGTGAGCAAGGGGGAGCTGCTGGTGAGCAGCCTGGGCCCGGGGGATCTCTTCGGCGCGGCCGCCCTCTTCAACGACCGGGAGGACTATGCCACCACCCTCACAGCCCGTGCCTCCTGCCGCCTCCTCTTCTTCCCCCAGGAGCAGGTGGCCGGTCTGCTGGAGGCCCACCCCGGGCTGGCCCGGAACTATATCCGCTATCTCTCCGGACGCATCCGATTTCTCGACCGGAAGATCGAGGGTCTCATTGCGGGCAGCGCCGAGCGCAGACTGGCCCAATATCTGCTGGAGCGGCAGGCGGACGGCGCGGTGGTCCTGGACTGCTCGGTGACCGGCCTGGCCGGGCGGCTCAACGTGAGCCGCGCCTCCCTCTACCGGGCGCTGGACTCCCTGGCCGCCGCCGGCGCCATCGAGAAAAATGGCCGCACTGTCCGAATTTTGGACAGTGCCGGGCTGGACAGCCTCCCCCACTGACTGCGCCGGGGCAGAGCCCGCCCCTCCCGCCCTTCCCCCGCCGGAGGAGGGCGTTCCCCGTCCCATTTTAAATTCTACTCAGGAAGGACTTGACCACCATGAAAAAATCCCGTCTTCTCGCCCTTGGCCTGGCGCTGGCTCTCACACTGTCCATCGCAGGCTGCACCAAGACGCCCACCCCCTCTCCCAGCGCCTCCGCAAACCCCGCTCCGACCGGGAGCGTCTCCCCCAGCCCCACTCCCACCCCCACGCCGACGCCCTCCGCCACACCGGACGATACCGCCGACCGCCCCGCGGTCAATCTGGCCGTCCTCAAGGGCAATACCGGCATGAGTGCCGTGAAGCTCCTCGCCGATAACGAGGCCGGGACCACCGTCAACGACTATGCCGTGACCCTGGCCGCCGACCCCACCGAGGTGAACAGCAAGCTCATCAACGGCGACATCGATATTGCCGCCCTGCCCACCAACGTGGCCGCCACCCTGTTCAACAAGACCGAGGGCGGCGTGCAGATAATCGCGCTGTGCGGCCTGGGCGTGCTCTATATGCTGGAAAACGGCGATACCGTCCACTCCTTCGCCGACCTGGCGGGCAAGACCATCTATGCTCCCGCCAACGCCCAAGGCGCCAATCCCGAGTATGTCCTCAACTATCTGCTGGAGCAAAACGGCCTCACCCCCGGCGCCGACGTGACCGTCGAGTGGAAGGACAGCGACGAGCTCAGCGCCCTTCTGGCCTCCGGGGACGTGGACCTCGCCATGATGCCCGTCCCCGCCGCCACCGCCGTGACCATCAAAAACCCCGACGTGCGCTTCGCCCTGGACTTCACAGCGGAGTGGAAGGCCGTCAACTCCGACAGCCAGCTCACCATGAGCTGCCTGGTGGTCCGCACGGAGTTCGCCCGGGAGCACCCCCAGGTGGTGGACGATTTTCTCACCGAGTACGCCGCCTCCATCGACTACGTGAAGAACAACGTGGACGCCGCCGCCGAGCTGGTGGCCCAGTACGGCATCACCCCCAGCGCCGCGGTCGCCAAGGCGGCCATTCCCCAGATCAACCTGGTGTACATCTCCGGGGCCGACATCCGGGATACCATCAACGGCTATTTCGACGTGCTCTGGCAGGCGAACCCGAAATCGATTGGAGGCTTCGTCCCTGATGACTCCTTCTACTACATCCCCTGAGCATCCGAATACCAAGGGCAATCCCGCCCCGCATAAATTACTGCGGGTATTGCTCCCCATGGCCTTCTGGCTGCTGATATGGCAGTTGGGGGCCATGTGGGTGGGCCGCGCCGCCATCCGTTCCGCCTGGGCCGCGGGGGACTCCGCCGCACTGCTGGACGCGGTGCTCCGGGGCAAGGAGCTCTTTCTCCCCGGACCCGCCGCCGTCCTGCGCTCCCTGGGCACGCTGGCGGGCACCGCCTTCTTCTGGCAGTCGGCCCTCCTCTCCCTGGAGCGCATCTTCGCCGGCTTCCTGGCCGGGGCGGTCCTGGGGGCTGTTCTGGCGGTGTTCTGCGCAGCCTTCCGCTGGGCGGACGCGCTTCTCTCACCCGCTGTGGCGGTCATCCGCGCCACCCCCGTGGCCTCCTTTATCATTCTGCTCCTCCTGTGGGTTGCCACGAACCGGGTCCCCACCGTCTGCTCCGCCCTGATGGTCCTCCCGGTGGTGTGGGGCAATGTGCGCAAGGGCGTCGGCGAGACCGACCCCCTCCTGCTGGAGGCCGCCCGGGCCTACCGTTTTACGGCCTGGAAGACGGTCCGGCTGGTCTATGTCCCCTCAGTTCTGCCCTACTTCGCCAGCGGCTGCTCCACCGCCCTGGGCCTGGCCTGGAAGGCGGGGATCGCCGCCGAGGTGCTGTGCCTGCCCAAGACCGCCATCGGAACCCAGATTTTTAATTCCAAGCGCTACCTGGAGACCCCTGACCTCTTCGCCTGGACCCTGGTGGTCCTCCTGCTCAGCTTTCTGCTGGACCGGGTCTTCGGCGCGCTCTTTCACCGTATGGAGAGGGGGCGGCGCGGATGACCCTTGCCGTTGAGAATCTGACCGTCCGCTTCGGAGAGAAGACCGTACTGGACCGCTTTTCCCTCTCGCTCCCCCTCAGCGGCGTCACTGCCCTCTCCGCCCCCTCCGGCTCGGGCAAGACCACTCTGCTGCGGGTGCTGGGCGGCCTTCAGGCGGGCGGCGGCGTGGTGGAGGGCGTCGCCCCCGGCCGCACCGCCTTCCTCTTTCAGGAGGACCGGCTCCTCCCCTGGCGCACCGTGGGGGAGCACATCTCCGACGTTCTCCCCAGGGAGCGGCGCACCGAGGTCTCCCGCTGGCTGGAGCTGGCGGAGCTGGAGGGCGAGGCGGACTCCTGGCCCGCCGCCCTCTCAGGCGGCATGGGCCGGCGGCTGGCTCTGGCCCGGGTCCTGGCCCTGGGCGGGGAGCTCTATTTGCTGGACGAGCCCTTCGCCGGGGTGGACGCCCCCCGGGCCGAGCGGATCTTAAAGCGCATCCGCGCCCTGGGCGTCCCCGTCCTCCTGGCCAGCCATGAGGCGCATATCCTCTCTCTGGCCGACCGGGTGGTCCGTCTGGACGGCCCGCCCCTCCGGGTCATATAGCGCAAAAGCGCGGCCCGCACGAGAGATCGTGCGGGCCGCGCTTTTGCCTTTCTTTGCCTTCCCCGTAAAGGGAGGCGGGGCGGTCCACAGGCCGGCCGCCCTACACCCCCAGATAGGAGAAATGCATGTAGTCCCTGTTGGTCGGCCAGGCGTTCCCGCCCCAGGAGTACCCATAGGAACGAAAAATCCGCACCACGCTGCCGTCCTCGGGGATGGACCAGGGGTCCTCCCCGGGGGTCCAGTGGCTCCCGGCTCCCACCCGTCCGTCGGGGTAGACCTGATAGTTCTCATTTGCGTTGATGTCAACGGCCGTACCGCAGTTATGCTCCCCGGTGGCGGAGGCCCCGCGCCAGGCGTACCCTTCAACGGAGTAGATGGGGAACTGCTCCGGGTCGTTGTAGATCTCCGTAAAAACCGCCGTCATATCGTCGGCAATCGCGGCGTGCACGGTAAAGGTAATCGTGCTCCCCGTCTTCTCCCCGGTCTCCCGGCTGAGCTTCCAAACCGGCACGGTGACCTGCGTCATATTGGCACCGGCCTCCTCCTCCGTGGCGTAGCGGCTCTGCTGCGCGGTGCCGAAGAGCCGCGTCAGCTTCTCGTCGTTGCTTCCCAGCTCCCGCAGGCCGTCCCCCGGCTGAACGCTTACCGGCGGCAGCTCGCCGCTCTGGCCCCACGCCCCGGAATTCTCCGGCGCGGTCTGTCCGGTCCCTGTCTCCGTCCGGTCCAGGGCCCGCATGAGGAGCACCGCCCCCGCGCCCCGGGTCAGGCTCTCCCCGCCGCCGAAGCTGCCGTCCTCCCTGCCCGTCACGATCCCACGGGCGTAGCACTGGAGCACCGGCCCCCGGTAGGTCTCCGGCATGTCGTCCAAATCGGAGATCTCCGCCAGATCGACGTCCACCTTCGTCAGGCTCAGCCCCTTTACATTCCTCAGCACGCGGTCCAGCAGCACGGCCGTCTCCTGCCGGGTGACGGGGCGGTCCAGGCTCCCCCCGGTCACGCTCAGGAAATCCCCCTGCTGCACCACGCCCACCGCCTCCGCGCCCCGCAGGGCCCCTGCGGCCCAGTGCTCGGCGTCGGAGGAGGTCTGGAGGGCGCCGGGGTAGAAGGCCCGGCCCATCAGTGTGAGCCACTCCCCCCAGGAGAGGGGCGCGTCAGGCCGCATGGAGCCGTCGGGCAGGCCGGTCATCAGTTTGCATTCCACCGCCCGGCTCATGTCGGCATAGGCCCAGTGCCCGCTCGGCAGGTCGGTATATGCGGCGGCAAACGGGGTCGTTCCCGCCAGAAAGAGCAGGAGCAGCAGGACGGATGCGGCTTTCTTCACGGCGGGGGCCCCCTTTTCGCCTCATTTTCCCCATTGTACCGCAATTTTCACGCTTTTGGAACGGTTTTCTCAGTTATTTTACAAAAAGCGGAGCGCGGCGTGTTATTTTCACGCCGCGCCCCGTCCCTATTTTTCCAGCTCCGGTTTCACCGCTTTTTCCGCCGGCACACCAGCGGAATCAAAACGGCGGTGCCCGCCACCACCAGTACCACCAGGGCCGCCGCCACCCAGGGGATAACGTTCGCCGGCGCGGGTATCTCCTCCGCCGTGGGCACCAGCCCCGTGACGGGCAGGACCGTCTCATCGGCAGCCAGCTCTGTGTTGGCGGGGTCGCTGAGGCAGATCCAGACGTTGCGGCTGCCCATCACATAGCCCGTAAAGCCCCAGAACAGGCCCGCGCCGTCCACATAGCACTTCTGAAAAGCCTCCGCGGGGGTGACGTTGTTGGTAAACCAGTTGGCCGGGCACGCATCGTAGTCCATTTCGCCGGAGCCGGGGAAGGTCCACAAAACCACTGTCTCCAGGCCGTCGAAGGCGTGGTCGTAGGCGCTGTCGTAGGGGACGAACTCATCCCCATGAGCCTCCTCGAAGGAGAGGTAGTCGGGCACCACCACGGTCTCGCTCACCCTGAACCAGCCCCAGTCCCCTTCGTACTCCGCGCCGCCCCAGAGTACGCCGCCGGGGGCGGTGTAGAGCCAGGTGCAGCCCAGGACCTCGCCGTTGGGCAGATTGACCACCTGGGCCGTGGAGCCGGGGGCTTTCCACAGCGTCAGATACCCGTCCGGGCCGTTGGCCGTGTACCGGCGGAAGAGATACTCGCACTCCTCCCGGTGGGACTCGTAGAAGCTGTCCCCCTGAGGCTCCCAGATCACGTCGGCCGTCGCCGCCGGAACCAGCAGGGCGGCGCAGCAGAGGAGCGCGCACAGCAGACGAAGGGTCTTTTTCATTTTGGTTTCCTCCTTACAATACTGATTGGCCGCTAAAAAAGCAGATTCAGCAGAACACCGGCCGAGTAGGACAGTAAATTGGCCGCCAGGGCCAGGGCCCAGGGCCTGCGGATGTCCGCGCCGAAGCGGCTGTAGTAGAAGCCCTCCGCCCCGACGGCGGCGGCCTCCAGCGCAGCGGTGAGCCAGACCGCCGGGAACAGGGTGTGGAGAAGGACCACGGCGGGGTTGGTGAGCAGATTCACCAGCACGCACAGCAGCAGATCCCGCCGCCGCAGCCCCCAGCAAAAGGCCACCGGCACCTCAACCGCCAGGGTGAGCGCCAGGGAGATTGCCAGTATGGAAATCACGGCTTCACCCTCCCCAGGCCGAAGAGGAGCGGCGGCAGGGAGACCAGCGCACCCAGGGCGTAGAGGTATTTCCCCGCCAGGGGGAGTGATATGCCCAGGAAGACGGGCAGGAAGCCCAGAAACAGCCCGAAGGTGAGCAGGCCGAAGGCAAATCCCTTGGCTCCGGGCAGAAGTCCGGCCGCCCCCCAGAGGGTGAGTGGCATGGTCATGTTGAAGAGAAAGACCCCCGCGATTCCGGCGGCGGGCACGTCGGCCAGGAGGAACAGGAGCGCCGCCGTCCCCAGGGAAACCGCCGCCGTCCGGCGCAGGCCGAAGCGGTCGGCCAGCAGGCCGCCCAGGGCCTTGCCCAGCACCAGGGCGGCCACAAGGGGGACGGCGTAGCCGGCCTTCCAGGGGAACTGGGCCGCGAGCCCCAGGTAGGAGCGCAGAACCACCACCAGCGCCAGGCATATAAGGGCGGCGGGCGCGGCGGAACGGCCGGAGAGCGCCAGGGAGACCGGGGCGTTTCCCGATGCCCTGCAAAGGCGGAAGATGAGCCCGCCCGCCAGGAGGACGCCCCCCGCAGCCAGTGCGGACGTCGCCGCGCCGCCGCCCGCCAGCAGGCCCCCCAGGAAGATGCCAAGCGCCCCGGGAGAGACGAAAATACCCAGCGCGCCGCAGCGGGAGGCGCTGCGGTTTAAGGTATCCAGCCCACCGCCCACATGGAAGAGGGCGTTGCCCACCCCGGCACAGACCGCGCCGCCGAGGCCGGGAATCAGCCAGGCCAGGGCGCAGGCGCCGCAGCCCAGGGCGGCGACGGCGTGGTTTTTGTCCAGCCGGTCGGCCAGCAGGCCCACGGGCATCTGGAGGGCGAAGGCGCAGAAATTATAGAGGAGCAGGCACAGCAGCGCGTCCCCCGGGCCGGGACGGATGCGCCCCAGGAGGAGGAGCGCACAGGAGAAGTCCACCGCGAAATGGGCGGCGGAGTAGATGAAAAGCCGTGTCCGGGCCATACCGTTCCCCTCCCTTGTTTTGTTCTTTAGACGGCGCAGGTGGGAAAAGGTTCCTGGTGGACGGATCTTTTACGGGGTATCATGTCAGCGGCTCCGCCGAACGCAGACCACCCCCGGCGGAGGATACCGCCGGGGGTGGTCTGAACGTTATGCCGTTACGCCGCGGGGCGGGTGAAGGACAGGTGGAACCGGGCGCCGGGGTCGCCGATGAAGACGATGTAGCCCCCCTCGGGGAGGGCGACCGAGGCGTCTCCGTACATGACGGAGGAGGCGGCCACGCTGCCGTCGGCGTGATAGACGTAGAACCCGGCCTCTTCGGGCAGGGTGACGGACATGGTCATACCGGCGGCGGCCCCCACCTCATACCAGCGGGCATAGCCGTCCGCCTGGATGGTGGAGTAGGCCCCCTCGCCGGCGAAGACGGGCTTCACCTGGGCGGCGTCCATAAGAAGCTGACTGGGGGTGGCGATGTAAGTCACGCCGTCCTTTTCATAGATGGTCATGTCCTGGCTGTCCCGGCCGCCGCCGTTGGGCACCTGGAGCTCGCCGCGGGCATTGGCCCCGTCCACGATGCGCAGGGCGAGGTAATAGCCGGGGACCATCTTGGGCATCTCGGTCATGCCGTTGGAGCTGAAGAGGGCGGGCCAGAGCTGGGAGGTGTACTTCTCGCTCAGCAAAACCACGCCCATCGTCCCCATTCTGTCCCAGGACGCCTGCGCCTCAGCGCTGACGGAATTCTCAGGCATCTTCTGAGCCGCATAGTTGGACACAGGCATGAGCCCCAGCCCCGGCAGGCTGGCGCAGGCCTTCTGGTAGAGGTAGGTCACGCCGTTGGTCTCTTCCACAAATTTCATCATGGCAGCGCCAGCGGCGTCCCGGAAGGAGCCGTCACTGAAGTAGGCGAAGGTCTGGGCGGGGGTGCTTGGATAGGTCAGGGAGTGGATGGTGAGGACGCCGTCGGCGGTGACGTCAACTTTCATCTGCTGGGCGTTGGAGCCGTAGTACCCGGAGTAATCCGCCAGCTCGGCGGGCATGTCGGCGCTCTCGGCGGCGGGGAGGGCGGGGAGGGTCTCGTCCACGCTCACGCCCTTCTCGGCCAGGGCGTCGATGAGCATCCGGGACGCGGCCATCTCGTTATAGGTGGAGACGCCGCCGGAGGAGAGGACCGCCGCAGCCATGTTGTACTCGGGTATGACCACCAGCCCGGCGTGGTAGTAGAGGGTGTCGCCGCCCTTGGCCAGGGCCTGGATATCGCTCCAGGCAAAGGGGTAGTACTTCACGGCGTCCCAGCCCAGTCCGTAGGTGACTTGGTCCTCGTCGTCCTCGGCCCAGACGCCGTTTTTGTACTCGGGGGCGGCCATGGCCTTGAGGGACTTCTCGGAGAGCAGGCCCTTTCCGGTCAGCGCGCCGCCGAAGGCGGCCAGGTCGGAGGCGCTGGAATAGATGCCGCCGGTGCCCACCGTGCCCAGGCAGTCCTGGGGCAGAGCGCGGGTATCCGCGCCCTGGTAGATCCTCACCAGACGGGAGGCGTCGAACTCGTCCTGGGGGGCAAAGGTGTTTTGAAGGCCCGCCGGCTCAAAAATCTCTGTGCGCAGGTACGCGGGGAAGCTCTTTCCGGAGACCGCCTCCACCACCAGCTCGGCCAGGGTGAAGCCGTCGTTGCAGTAGACGCTGAACGCGCCGGGGTCGGCCTTCAGGCGCTGGGTGGACAGCCGCTCCAGCAGGTCCTCAGCGGCGGAGCGGTCGTCGTCCGCGAAGAGCATGAAGTTCTGGTTGGAGGTACCCATCAGTCCGGAGGAGTGGTTGAGGAGCATTCGCACAGTGATGTCCTTGTACCGCTCGTCGGCCATCTTGAAGTCGGGCAGGTACTTGGTGACGGGACTGTCCAGATTGATCTTTCCGTCCTCCACCAGCTGCATGACGGCAACGGTGGTGTAAATTTTGCTGACGGAGCCGACGCCGTAGAGGTCGTCGTCCAGAATGGCGCGGTTCTCAGTCTTGGAGTAGACCCCCGCGTGGCCTGAGAGGGTGATCTCCCCATCCTCCCACACGGCGTAGGAGATGGCGCTGGCCCCGCCGTACTGGGCGGCATAGGCCGCTGCCTGGGCGGCGGACTCCTCCCGGGTCAGGGGGGCGGTCTCCGCCGGGGCCGTATCCTCCGCGGCCAGGGCGGGGACGGCCAGGCTCAGCGCCAATGCCGCGCTCAGCGCCAGGGCGCCCAAACGTTTTTTCCACATAAGTCTCTCTTCCTTTCTCAATCGGGCCTGTTTGTTTTGAGGCTCAAACTTATTGTATCGCACGCGGAGGCAAAGTCAACTTAAAAATGCATTAAGAATTCACCCTCCTGTTGTTCCACCATATACCTTCCACCTGGTGAAAGGTCAAGGGCTGCAAAAAATTTTTGAACTTTTTCTGCTTTAGTGTAACAAATCGTCCCTCCAAATCGTCTATATAATAGAAGCCCCGCTTCGGAAAGGACACCTGGGACGCGGCCCGCAGCCGCCCCGAGAGGAGGATCGCCCCGTGAGAAAGGAACAGCAGCTCTACCGGAAGTACGCCCCGGCGCGTTTTTGCGTCCTGTGCCTGTGCTGCGGCCTTGCCGCGTTCTGGCTTGCGCGTACTCTGGGTATCGATCCCCGGCTCCTGCTCCCCCTCGTCCTGGCCGTGCCGGCAGCGTCCCTTCCCTACTATGCCATCTCCTGGACCTACCGCTGTGAGGGAGACCAGCTTCTGGTCTTCCAGGGGCGGGGCGGACACGAGCGGCCCTGCCTCGCCATCTCCTCCGGGGACATTCTCTCCTGCGGCGTTTACCTCCCCGGCCAGCTCTCCGCGAGGCAGGCCAGCCGGGTGACCAGGGCCCACCTGTTCCTGGACCCAAGGAGCAAGCGCTATCTGCTCTACCGACTGAGCGGCGGCGGCACCGGTATCCTGATCTTCTCCCCGGACAGGGCCATGCAGGAGTCCTTTATTCAGGAGTGCTGGATTTTCCGGGCGTCCGCCTAGTCCCGCCCCCCCCGGTCATAAAAACTTCACAAATTCTTTTGATTTTTTCTCTTGTTTCCAATGTAAAATCGGGGTATTCTTTCAGTCGCCCCCACGTAATATGGAGGTTGAAGAATCCGCTTCATCTGCCGTTCGGCGGCAGTCAAAATTCCGGGGGCGGCGCCGCCGCCCCCTCGCTTTGTTTTAAAGAGGATATGGAATGGAAAAATTAGCGCCTTTTCGCAGTACGCGAACCACCGCCGGACGGGGCGCCCTCCCCGGCTGGCTCTGGAAGCGCGGCCTGATTCTGGCCGCGATAATCTTTGCCGCCGCCTGGGCGGGGCTCACCGCTTTCGGCTTCGTCTGGTGGCAGGCGGGACTCTGGGCCGCCGCGCTGGCCCTGCCCGTCCCGGTCCGGCTCCGGCTGGGCGGGGGGGTGGGCGCAATCCTATCCCGGGCCTTCTGGGCCGCGGGGCCCTTCCTGGGCTACTGCCTGGTGGAGGTCCTCAATTGGAACAACCCCTTTACCAGCTTTACCCCCCTTCAGGTGTGCCTGAATCTGGCGTTTTACTATCTGGCGGCCTTTCTCATCTGGCTGATATGCGGGCGGCGGAACCTGAGCTGCGGCATTGCGGCCGCCCTCTTCTGGATGCTGGGCATGGCCAACCACTATGTCATCAACTTCCGGGGCCGCACCATCTTTCCCGGGGACCTGCTGACCCTGGGCACCGCGGCCAACGTGGCCTCCAACTACCGCTATGATTTCGACAGGACCCAGATGCTCACCTGCCTGGTGCTGGCAATTTTTCTGCTGGTGCTGCTGGCCCTGCCCCGGCAGGAGCGCCGCGCCCGGCCCCGGCTCCGCTCCGCGCTTCCGGCGGGGCTGGCGGGAGCCGCCTTCCTGGCGGTCTTCTTCGGCACTCCCTTCCTCTCCACTGTCGGGGTGGAGCCGTCCATGTGGACCACCCGGGGCAACGGCTTCGTGCTCAACTTCTCGGTCTGCCTGCGGTACAGCAGTGTGGGCGAGCCGGATGGGTACTCCCAGGAGGCGCTCAGCCGGATTGCCGGCGGCGTGGACGCCGCCGGCGTGCCCACGGTGGGCACGGGGACGGGGACGGACGACACCCAGCCGGTAAACGTCATCGTGATTATGAACGAGTCCCTCTCCGACCTGACGGAGACCTTTGGCCTGGAGACTAACCAGGACCCCATGCCCTTTATCCACTCCCTCACCGAGAACACCGTCAAGGGCACGGCCTACGCCTCGGTCTTCGGCGGCACCACCGCCAACTCGGAGTATGAGTTCCTCACCGGGAATACCACCGCCTTCCTCCCCGCCGGGACGGTGCCCTACCACCTCTACGTCAAGGAGGGGTCCGAATCCCTGGTCGCCCAGATGAACGCGCTGGGGTATACCAGCGTCGCCATGCACCCCTACTACTCCTCCGGCTGGAACCGGGTGGCGGTCTATGGGGATTTGGGGTTCGACCGCTGGCTCTTTCTGGACGACTTTACCGACCGGGAGACCTATCGCGGGTATGTGACCGACCGGTCCAACTATGAAAATCTCATCCGCCTCTACGAGGAGAAGGACGAGGGCGAGCCCCTCTTTCTCTTCAACGTCACCATGCAGAACCACAGCGGTTACTCCGTGCCCTGGACCACGCTGCCCAGGGAGGTCTGGCTCACGGGGGACATGAAGGGGCGCTTTTCCACCGTGGACCAGTACCTGAGCCTGGTGTACCAGAGCGACAGGGCCTTCGAGTACTTGGTGGACTACTTCTCCCGGGTGGAGGAGCCCACCATGATTCTCATGTACGGCGACCACCAGCCCCAGGTGGCCACCAATTTCTACACCGAGCTGCTGGGGTCCTCCCCCACGGCGGCTCAGGCCCAGAAAAAGCAGGCGGTGCCCTTTGTCCTGTGGGCCAATTACGATATCCCGGAGCAGGAGGGTGTGGAGACCTCCATCAACTACCTCTCCTCCCTGCTTATGGAGACGGCGCGCCTGCCCATGACCGGCTATCAGCAGTTTCTGAGCGGGCTCAGCGAGACCGTCCCCGCCGTCAACGCGGTGGGGTATATGGACACCGACGGGAGCTGGCACGAAAACCTCTCGGAGCTGTCCCAGACGGCCCGGGATGCCCTGGGGAAATATCAGATTTTACAGTATAACGAGCTTTTTGACGACCGGGAGAACCGGCTGGAGGACTTTTTCTTCCTGCCGGGCAGGTCATGAAAGCAGCCGCGGAACGGCCCCCTCACCGTTCCGCGGCTGCTTTTTTATATTTTGATCGGCAAGAGCGGCCTTCGAGCAAATGTTACCCGGCAAGTCTTGCTACCGGCTGCGTTTCTCCGGGTGCTCAATGGCCGCCGTCGGTGCAATTTTTTATTATTATCTCTCATTTTTATTAGCGTTGGCTGGTTCCCAGTACCTCTGCAATATCAGCATAAAGTAAATCCCTGTCTTCACGCAAAGTACGAAGCCCATAAAATATATGTTATTATTTCCCAACCAACGCAAAGGCTTCAAACACCTTGTTTAAAATATCTTTTGCAATTTTAAATTGTTCTGGCGCTAAGCGTTTCATGCGTCCAGCAAGTAATTCTGCCTCACTGTTCTCATCCGGAGATTCAAAAAGTATCCTATCGCTCGAAATAGATAAGGTCTCGCATATTTTTTGTAGTGTGGTCAGGGAAATGCCAACCGCACCGCGCTCAATTGCAGAGATGTTTTTTGCGCTCAACGAGAGCAATTCCGCAAATTTTTCCTGTGTCAGTCCCGCCTTCTCCCTGGCATTTTTGATTCGTTCTCCAACCTTTATATTTATATCCTTTTTCTCTTTCATTCAACAACACCACCTTTTAGCATTAGTTTATGTAATGCTGATAGAAAGGGGTTGGTAAATAATGAGGACTTGGGACGATCTTTTGCAGGATATGGGCTATGCCCGCAGGCGTGCGCAGAGATTCTGGCGCGGGCGGAGACCTTCGCGGATGGAGCTGCGCTCATTTCACTTCCTGTTCCAGATCATTAAACTCAGAAGTATTAAAAAACTCTCCGAGTGTAATCCCTAGTCCATCACAGATCATTTTAATCGTCAATAACTTGGGATTCTGGCTTTTCCCATAAAGAATGTTTTTCACAGAGGAAGGAGGTAATGCCGAAACTGTTGCAAGGGCGTTAATTGTGAGACCATGTTCCTCACATAATCTTAGAATACGATTTTTAACAGCCTGTATCGTGTCCATTACACGCACCTTTTTATTTTCTTCTCTCATGTTTATGGGGTCGCTGGTCACCTTCTCCTATTCGTCATCCTCAGCTGAATCTTCCTCAAAAGTCATTTCATTCATCTCTTTAAAATCAAGGAATTCCGATACTGTCATATTAAGTCCATAGGCAATCTTGTGTAGTGTCATAATACGAGGATTTCTTGAAACTCCACGGACGATATTATCGACCGTGGACTGATTGACGCCACTCATACTCGCAAGTTTATTAATTGCAATACCACGTGCATTGCACAAATCCAAAATGCGCTTAGCAATCACTTCATTATACGTCATAACCGCCCCTGCCCGCTTTCTCTATTTTTATCATCGTAACAGAGAAAACAGGCCAGATTACCCATATATAGGTTGACTTATCACCCAAAGGCTGGTAGTTTGTAATTACCCATATATAGGTTATCCAGTTTAATGCCTTTTACAGGCATAGGGGGTAAAAACGTGGAAAAAACCTGGGACGATCTTTTGCAGGATATGGGCTATGCCCGCAGGCGTGCGCAGAGATTCTGGCGCGGGCGGAGGCCCTCGCGGAGCGAGGGCGCATCATGCGCAACCGGCGCTGTGAGGAGGCGGGATTCACCGCCCTCCTGGGCGCAGAGACGGGGCAGGCGGATTTGGAGGAGGCCTTGGAGCGCGCCCTGCGGGAGACCGCCGGAGACTATTACTGCCCCGCTCCGGGCGGGTTCTGATTCTGGCCGACCGCCTGTACGCCCAGGCTCTGGCCCTGCAGTATTTTCTGTTCCGCTGTACAGCCCTGGACGTGGCCGGGGTGGCATGGGACGGGAACAGCGCGGAGCGTCTTCTTGCCGGGGGACCGGCGGGCCTGCTGATTATGGCGGGTCTGCAGGAGGACGACGGCAGCTATGACCTCATCCCCGACCTGCAGAGCAGATTCGGCGCCCGCTCCCTGCTGTGGGCCGGTCAGGACCGTTCCACGGCCCTCGTCTGCACAGAGAAGAAGATTACCTGCCGCTGCGACCGCCACGCCCCCTTCCCGCTCCTGGTCTCTTTCATCATCAGAACGCTCCCACGGCCGGCCCGCAGGATATGAGGTGGGGGCGAAAAAACGCGGCGCATACGGCAGAGCTGCCGTATGCGCCGCGGGGGTTATTCCAGGGTCAGGGTGTCCGGCCCCTCCAGGTCCATCCGCCGCTTGCGCCCGGCGGAGTGGGCCAGCTTGTCCGAGAGGGCCTTGACATCCCCGGAGGCCAGGGCCTCCCGGTAGGCGTGGAGGTTCTCCTCCAGGCGGTCCACCGCCGAGAGCAGGGCGGGGGAATTCATGGAGAAGAGCTCGGTCCAGAGGGACACGTCCAGCGCCGCCACCCGGGTGCAGCCCCGGAAGGAGCTGCCCTCAAAGCCCTTGCAGGCAAAGAGCTGCTCGTCGTCGCAGACCGAGAGGGCGATGATGTGCATCATCTGGCTGGTGTAGGCCAGGATGGCGTCGTGCTCCTCCGGGGTGGTCTTCACCACGTCCTTACAGCCGATGTACGCCCCCATGCGCTCCATGAGGGAAACGTGCTCCGGGGTGCTGGACGGGCGGGGTGTGAGAATCAGGTGGGACTTCTGAAACATCTCGGCGAAGGCGTGCTCAATGCCGGAGAACTCGGTGCCCGCCATGGGGTGACAGCCGATGAAGTCCACGCCCTCCGGCAGAATCTCCGCCCCGGCCATGATGGAGGTCTTCACACCGCAGACGTCGGTGACCAGGCTGCCGGGCTTGAACACGTCCCGGTACTCCCCCAGAAAACGGACGATGCCCCGGGGGTGGAGACAGAGGACGGTCACGTCGGCCCGGGGGACGACCTCCATGGCGTCGGCGGTAACGGCGTCACCCACGCCGTGCTCTGCTGCGAAGCGCAGGGTGGGCTGGGACACATCCACGCCCACAATCTCAAAATCCTCAAAGCCCTTCAGCGCCAGGGCCAGCGACCCGCCGATGAGACCCAGGCCCACGACGGCGATGGTTTTTTTCATGGTGATGACCTCCAGACGAAAAATGCTGCGGGTTGACTTCGGCGGGGCAGGCCCCCATCCAGCGGGGGGCCTGGTTCCCGCCCGGCCTCTTCCTACACGCTCCGGCCCACGCAGGCGGCGATGGTGCCCACCTTGCCCATCAGGTCCCCGAACTGGGCGGGCGTGATGGACTGGGCGCCGTCGCACAGGGCGTTCTTGGGGTCGTTGTGGACCTCCACAATGAGGCCGTCGGCCCCGGCGGCGATGGCCGCCAGGCTCATCCGCTCCACCATCCAGGCCTTGCCGCAGGCGTGGGAGGGGTCCACCACCACGGGGAGGTGGCACATCTGCTTCACCGCCAGCACGGCGGAGAGGTCCAGGGTGTTGCGGGTGTAGGTCTCAAAGGTGCGGATGCCCCGCTCGCAGAGGATCACGTTGGGGTTGCCCCCGGCCAGAATGTACTCGGCGGACATGATCCACTCCTCAATGGTGGAGGAGAGGCCCCGCTTCAGCAGGATGGGCTTGCTGGTCCTGCCCACCTTTTTCAAAAGGTCGAAGTTCTGCATATTCCGCGCGCCTATTTGAATCACGTCCACGCACTCCTCGAAGAGGGGGAGCTGGTCGGCGCTCATCAATTCCGTGACGATGGGCAGGCCGGTGGCCTCCCGGGCCTCCATCAGGAAGTCGATGCCCTTGGTGCCCATGCCCTGAAAGGCGTAGGGCGAGGTGCGGGGCTTGTAGGCCCCGCCCCGGAGGGCGGAGGCCCCGGCGGTCTTCACGTCCCGGGCCACGCCGGTGATCTGCTCCTGGCTCTCCACCGAGCAGGGGCCGGCGATGACGGCCAGCTTCTGCCCGCCCACGCGCACGCCCGGGCCTATTTCAATCACCGAGTCATCGGGGTGGAACTTGCGGTTGGCCTTCTTGAAGGGCTCGCTGACCCGCATCACCCGCTCCACGCCGGGGAGTTGGGAGAGAAACTCCTCATCCAGACGGCTGGCGTCGCCCTCGGCGCCCAGAATCGTGGTCTCGCTGCCCCTGGACACCATCACCTTGACGCCGCCCGCCTCCATGCTGCGGACAGCCTCCTCCATCTGCTCCAGGGTGAAATTCTGCTTTAAAATGACTACCATATTGACGCTCCCTTTCTGTCGAACGATTTCCTTCGCCCTGCAAGCCCCGCTCCGGTCCAAGCTCCCCTGTTCGGCGGCTCGGCGCTTCTGCAAACAAAAAACCACGGCGGCCCAACAGGCCGCCGTGGTTTACGTCCGCTCATATCAAATATGAGGACCGCTCCCTGGCAAACCGGTTATGGGCAGGCAAAGTAACCGCTAAAGTAATAGCGGTAATAGCCGTATCCATAACCGAAGTTTCTGCACATAGGATGAGGTCCTCCCTCTGCTTGGTTGTTCGTACTTTACTACTTTTTGGCGCTAAAGTCAAGCACTTTTTTAACCCGCCTTCAGGTCCAGCATGCCGTTGGAGGCGTCGGAGAGCTCCGGCACCGGACATCTTCTGTCGCACCGTCATGTCTGCCGCTCCATTCTCCGGACATTCATTTAACTTGTCAAGCGCATTCTCCAGGTTTTTTAGCTTGAATCCCTAGAAAACCCGTGGTATTATAATATATAACCCAAAAGACACTTCCTGAGCGGAGGAATGCGGATATGAAAATTTCCACCAAGGGGCGCTATGCCCTTCGGCTCATGCTGGACCTGGCCATCCACGCCAAGGGCACGGCCGTCCCCCTGCGGGACGTGGCGGAGCGGCAGGAGATCTCCGACAAGTACTTAGAGCAGATCGTCACCCAATTGGCCCGGGGCGGACTGGTGCGCAGCGTCCGGGGCGCGGGTGGCGGCTATCTGCTGACCCGGGAGCCCGTGGACTACACCGTGGGCGAGATCCTGCGGCAGCTGGAGGGCAACCTCGCCCCGGTGAGCTGCGTCTCCGGCGGGGACTGCTGCCAGCGGGCGGACCAATGCGTTACGCTGGAGGTCTGGCAGAAGATCCAGGCCGCCGTGGACGGTGTGGTGGACCACATCACTCTGGAGGATCTGGTGGCGCGCTACCATGAGAAATGCCCCAACGGGGATTGATGGGACGGGAAACAAAAACCCCTTGGCCGCGGCGGACGCGCGGCCAGGGGGTTTTTGCCGGGATGGGGCGCGGCTTTTGGGCGCGCCGTCTGCCGTTTTATCGCAATGCCTTAGAATCCCAGGCGGACGGCAATCCGGTCGGGCAGGGTGTCGCGGTTAAGCCGATTCACCTCTATGATCTCCACCTTGGGGTGCTCCGCCACGGCGCGTGTCCAGCCGGGGAAGCCCTCCCGAACCACGCCCAGCACGGGGACCTCCCCCGCCAGCGTGTCCAGGACCGCCCGCTGAAACGCCAGGGCGTCCCGCTCCAGCCGTCCGCACTCGTCCATGATGATGAGCTGCGGGGGCCGGTCGAAGGCGAGGCAGGCCGTGCCCAGGGCATCAAACCGCCCGGGCAGGGGCGTGGGACGGCAGGCCGCTATCCGGGCCACTGCCCGGGACTCGTCATAGACGGGCGGCTCCCCGGCCCGCCAGAGATAGAGCAGCCGGTCCGGCTCCCCGCGGTCCGGGCCGAAACCGGTGCGGAAGCCGCCCACGGACGGCTTGACACGCTCCAATACCTTATCGACAACTGTGCTCTTACCGCACTGAACGGCCCCGGTGAGAAAAAGATGCATTCCCCGCACCTCCAAAAAGATTGACAGTTGGACTGAAACCTAGTATGATGCTACCAGTATAATCCTGAACAGCCAACAATTCAATTCTTTCTCCGAGCCCGCGCGCCTAAGGGTCACTAGGGTGCGCCGGCCGGGACCGTCCAGAACGGTCCTTCGGGTCCACGCCGGAAACGGCGGGGCCTTCCGTGTTTGAAAAGGAGAGGTTACGAGGGTACCGTGCCGCTTTGACGGCAGGGTGCTTCCGTTCCGTACCTCCGCCTTTTCGGCGGGGGTATTTTTCTTTCCATTTTTCGTGAGAGGAGGCGGCGCTTACGGGCAGTCTGATCCAGAGCAACCGCAAAAAGGCAGGGCTGATCTGGGGGATGGCCGCTACGCTTCTGGCTGCGGTGGTCTTTTCCTTCTCGCTGGGGCGCTATTCCATCTCCCCGGCCGAGCTGTTCGGCATCGTATGTTCCAAAGTCTTTCCCATCGAGCCCTACTGGGTGCCCAATATGGAGACCATCCTCTTCAACGTCCGCCTTCCCCGCATCCTCCTCTCGTGCATGGTGGGCTGCTCCCTGTCGGCGGCGGGCGCCGCCTATCAGGGGATTTTTCAGAACCCCATGGCCTCTCCGGACATTCTGGGGGCTACCAAGGGTTCGGCCTTCGGCGCCTCCCTGGCCATCATCGCCGGCATGGGCACCCGGGCCACCATGGTCTCCGCCTTTTTGTTCGGCGTCGTGACCGTGGCCCTGGTGTGGCTGGTGAGCAGCCGGGCCAAGGGCAAGCGGGTGATGAGCCTCATCCTGGCAGGCATCGTCGTCAGCTCCATTTTCGAGGCCGGGACCTCCTATCTCAAGCTGGTGGCCGATCCCAATGAGGCCCTGCCGAAAATCACCTACTGGCTCATGGGCAGCCTGTCGGGGGCCAAAATGGACGCGGTGGTCTTCGCCTGCGTGCCCATGCTGGCGGGGCTTCTGGTCCTCTTTCTCCTGCGCTGGCAGCTGGGGGTCCTCACCATGGGGGACGAGGAGGCCAGGGCCATGGGCGTCAACGCCAAGGCGGTGCGGCTCATCGTCATTCTGGCCGCCACCCTCATCACCGCCGCGGGCGTGGCGGTGTGCGGGGCCATCGGCTGGGTGGGGCTGGTGATCCCCCACCTGTGCCGTAAGCTGGTGGGCAGCAACTACCGCTATCTCATGCCCGCGTCCATGGTGCTGGGGGCCCTCTTCCTCCTCATTGTGGACAATATCTCCCGCAACCTCTACGCCACCGAGCTGCCCATCGGCATCCTCACCGCCTTCGTGGGCGCGCCCTTCTTCCTCTACCTGATGATGAAGGGAGGGGACGTGACATGATTGAGGTGCAGAACCTCTCCTTCTCCTATGGGGAGCGGCCCGTCCTCCGGGATGTGAGCTTCGCCCTGGATCGGGGCACCCTGCTCTCCGTCCTGGGCCCCAACGGCGTGGGCAAGAGCACCCTGTTCCGCTGCATTCTGGGGCTTCTCAAGGGCTACACCGGCTCCATCACGGTGGACGGCCGGAGCGTAAGGGACCTGGGGGCCAGGGAGCTTGCCAAGCGGGTGGCCTACATTCCCCAGTCCAACTACCCAGCCTTTAACTACAGCGTGTTCGACATGGTGCTCATGGGCACCACCTCCCAGACCGGGGCGCTCACCCCGCCGGGGAAAAAGGAGGAGCGCGCTGCCCACGAGGCCCTGGAGCGGCTGGGCATTGAGGCCCTCGCCCAGCGGTCCTATACGCAGCTCTCCGGGGGAGAGCGGCAGCTGGTCCTCATCGCCCGGGCCCTCGCGCAGCGCTCGCCGGTGCTCCTCATGGACGAACCCACCGCCAACCTGGACTACGGCAACCAGCTCCGGGTCCTCACAAAGGTCCGTGCCCTGGCCGGGGAGGGGTACGCCATCATCCAGTCCACCCATAACCCCGAGCAGTCCTACCTCTTCTCCCACCGGATTCTCGCTATGCGGGACGGGCAGGTACTGGCCCACGGCGCGCCCCGTGAGGTGCTCACCGCCGGGCTGGTACGAAGCCTCTACGGCGTGGACGTGGAGGTGGAGTCCCTCCGCGGCGATCAGATGCGGGTGTGTATCCCAAAGGATATCTTGGAATAGCAACTCCCGGCGAACCGCCTTCCCTTCCGCCACGCACCATTTTGTAAGGAGGAATTACAATGCAAAAGAAAGCCCTGTCTCTGCTCCTCGCTCTGGCCATGGTATTCTCCCTGGCCGCCTGCGCCCAGACCCCCGCCCAGCCCGGCACAGATCCCACCCCGTCCGCTTCCGGCTCCCCCTCCCCCAGCGCGGCCCCCTCCGCCGAGCCCTCGGTGGAACCCACCGCCGCCGGCACCCGTTCCTTTACCGACTCCTGCGGCCGCACGGTGGAGATCCCCGCCGACATCAGCCGCATCGCCCCCTCCGGCCCCATGGCCCAGATTGTTCTCTTCGCCCTGGCCCCGGACAAGTTCGTGGGCATCGCCTCCAAGTGGTCCAAGGAGACGGAAAGCTTCATCGACGGGAGCTACTATAATCTCCCCGTCCTGGGCCAGCTCTACGGCTCCAGCGCGGGCGAGCTGAATCTGGAGACCCTGGCCGCCGCCGATCCCCAGGTCATCATCGACATCGGCGAGCCAAAGAAGACCATCGCGGAGGACATGGACGCCATGAGCGAGCAGCTCGGCATCCCCGCCGTCCACATCGACGCCTACACCGCCACCATGGGCGACACCTACCGCCTGCTGGGCGAGCTGCTGGGCCTGGAGGAGGAGGCCGCCGTCCTCGCCGACTACTGCGACGAAATTTATGCAAATACCCTCTCCCTCATGGAGAAGGTGGGCGACAACAGGGCCAACGTCCTCTACTGCCTGGGCGACGAGGGGCTGAACGTCATCGCCAAAGACTCCTACCACGGCGAGGTGCTCGACCTCATGACCAACAATCTGGCCGTGGTGGACGCCCCCTCCTCCAAGGGCACCGGCAACGAGTCCGATATGGAGCAGCTGATTCTGTGGGACCCGGACGTCATCCTCTTCGCACCGCAGAGCATCTACGCCACCGTGGACGGTGACGCCACCTGGCAGAGCCTCAAGGCCATCCGGAACGGCGACTACTACGAGGTCCCCTTCGGGCCCTACAACTGGATGGGCTTCCCCCCCTCCGTCAACCGCTATCTGGGTATGCTCTGGATGGGCAGCCTCCTCTACCCCGCATATGTGGACTACGACCTCTACACCGAGGTCGCCCGCTACTACAAGCTCTTCTACCACTGCGACCTCACCCAGGAGCAGTTCGACGCGCTCACGGCGAACTCTACCGGGAAGAAGTAAAAAACGCAAAAAAGCCGCACCCGGTTTTCCGGGTGCGGCTCTTCGCTTGGACCGGCGGCGGCCAGACAATTTATGAATCGCCTGCCGGACTCTCCTACTCTCCCTTGAAGAGGTCGGTGGAGAGATACCGCTCGCCGGTATCGGGCAGGACGGCGACAATGTTCTTCCCGGCGAACTCCGGCCGTCTGGAGAGGGCCAGGGCGGCTGCCGCCGCCGCGCCGGAGGAGACGCCCACCAGCAGCCCCTCTGTCTTGGAGAGGAGCCTGGCGGCGGCGCAGGCCTCCGCGCCGGTCACCCGCACCACCTCGTCCACCACCTCGCTCTCCAGCACGCCGGGGACGAAGCCCGCGCCGATGCCCTGGATTTTGTGGGGACCGGGCTTGCCGCCGGAGAGGACAGGGGACTCGGCGGGCTCAACGGCAATGACCCTGACATTGGGATTTTGCTCCTTCAGGTACCGCCCCGCGCCGGAAACCGTGCCGCCGGAGCCCACCCCCGCCACCAGAACGTCCACCGTGCCGTCGGTATCCCGCCAAATCTCGGGGCCGGTGGTCTCATAGTGGGCCCTGGCGTTGGCCTTGTTGTCAAACTGTCCGGGCATCCAGGCCGAGGGCAGGGTCTCCAGAAGCTCCCTGGCCTTGGCAATGGCCCCCTTCATGCCCTCGCCGCCGGGGGTCAGGACCAGCTCGGCCCCCAGAGCCGCCAGAAGACTGCGCCTCTCCGTGGTCATGGTCTCGGGCATGGTGAGAATCACCCGGTACCCCCGGATGGCGGCGATGTACGACAAGCCCACGCCGGTGTTGCCGCTGGTGGGCTCCACGATGACGGTCTCCGGCTTGAGGACGCCCTTCTCCTCCGCGTCCAGAATCATGTAGTAAGCCGCCCGGTCCTTGGCGGAGCTGAGGGGGTTGAAGCACTCCAGCTTGGCAAGAATCCGGGCCTCCGCGCCCGCCCGGGCGCCATAGCGCTCCAGGTCCAGCAGGGGCGTATTGCCGATGAGGTCGGTGAGGGAATGGGCGACCTTCATATTTATTCCTCCTTATTCACTATGAATACTATGATTTCGACCTTAAGAGAAACCCCGGCTTCGGGGTTTCTCTTAGTTTATGTCAGTTTTGCCGCTGTGTCAAGACCCAGAACCTGCTTCCATCGCCGCTTCACTGCCAATCTCCGGCAATCGGCACAGGTCCTTAAAAGACGGGAACGACGGCGCCGCCGTAGGTCTCCTCCATGAAGGTCTTGACCGCGTCGGACTCCAGTGCGGCCACCAGGGCCTGGATGGCGGGGTCCTCCTCCCGGCCCTCGGCCACGGCCAGCACGTTGACGTAGGCGGTGCCCGCGGTCCCGTCGGCGGCCTCGATGGCCAGGGCGTCGGCCACGTTCAGGCCGGCCTGGATGGCATAGTTGCCGTTGATGACGGCCAGGTCCAGGCTGTCCAGAGAGCGGGGCAGCTGGGCGGCCTCCATCTCCACGATCTCAAAGCCCCGGGGATTGTCTTTGATGTCCAGCCTGGTGGGCTCCAGGCCCGCGCCGTCCTCCAGGGTGATGAGGCCCTGCTCCTGGAGGAGCAGGAGGGCGCGGCCGCCGTTGGTGGGGTCGTTGGGAACGCCGATCTGGGCGCCGTCCTTCAGGTCGGCCAGGGCGGCGGTCCTGCCGGCGTAGATGCCGAAAGGCTCGTAGTGCAGGTCGGCCACGCTCACCAGATGGGTGGCCTGCTCGGCGTTGAAGTTGTTGAGATAGGTGATGTGCTGGAAGTAGTTGGCGTCCACCTGGCCATCCTCGGTGACCAGATTGGGCTGGATGTAGTCGGTGAACTCAATGATGTCCAGGGTGATGCCCTGCTCAGCCAGGATGTCCTTGGCCACCGCCAGTATTTCGGCGTGGGGCGTGGGGGAGGCGGCCACCTTGATGGTGACGTTCTCGGTGGGTGCGGCGCTGGGCTGGGCGGAGGCCGCAGTGCTGGGGGAGGCGCCGGGGGTCTGGGTGTCGCCGCCGGCAGGGGCGCTGGAGCACCCGGCCAGAAGGCCCAGGGTCAGCGCGCCGGAGAGGAGCAAAGTGACAAGCTTTTTCATATCGCGTATCTCCTTTTCATTGCATCGGTTTTGTTATGTGATCCGCCCCGGGGTACCTTCCGCGGCGGTGTTCACCCAAACTGGGTACAAAAAAACGCCCTTGAACCATGTCAAGGACGAGAGCTTTCGCTTCGTGGTACCACCTTGCTTCACCCGTTCCTCACGGACCACGGGCCTTACAGAGTGCGGGACGGGGATTCCCCTCCGATACTCCTGCGCTGTTACGGGCGCCCCCGTCGCAGCCTAATGCCCAGGGCACTCGGTGCGCGGCTCTGAGACCATGTTCGGCGAAGCCTTCCGTACCCGTTCCCACCAATCCGGGCTCTCTGTGACGTATCTCTCCGCTTACTCTTCTCTTCCTTGCCTTTAGGTAAGCGTTATTCGGTTTTCTTGGGTTGCACCTAGTTTACTACCGTACCACTGCAAATGTCAATGCGGCATTATGCACAAAAGCGGCGGGGACAAGCGCCCGCGACTTGTCCCCGCCTACGAAATTACCCTTTTTTCCGCGCAGGAGCAACCGCTTGTCCCCGCGGGCGCCTGCATGTTACATTGCACCCGGCGCATGCCGGTTTTTCCGCATCTCTTTGCGCAGCTCCGCCGCTCTGCTCCGCCTGTTCGTGCGTGCGATACGCTTGTCGCAGCGGGCGGCCACCCGGGTGCCGATGGTCTGGAAAATCTGCACCAGCACCACGATAAGGACCACAGCCACGAACATGACGCCGTAATTATACTTGTTGTACCCGTAGTTGATGGCGATCTTACCCAGGCCCCCGCCGCCGATGAAGCCGGCCATGGACCCATACCCCAGAATGGTGATGAGGGCGGTAGTGAAGCCCCCTATGAGGGCGGGCTTGCTCTCGGGCAGGATGACCTTACAGATGATCTGCATGGTGGAGCAGCCCATGGACTGCGCCGCCTCAATGACGCCCTTGTCCACCTCCCGAAGGGAGGTCTCCACCAGCCGGGCCACAAAGGGGGCCGCCGCCGCGGTCAGGGGCAGGATGGCGGCGGGGGTGCCGATGGTGGTCTTGATAATGGGCTTGAAGACGGGCAGGAGCATCATCATCAAAATCAGGAAGGGCACCGAGCGCAGGATGTTGACAATGAAGTTGAGCACCTTCATCAAGGGCGAGGGCAGAGGGCGTATGCCGTCCTTCCCGCCGGTGACCAGAACCACGCCCAGCACCAGGCCCAGCACGCAGGCCAGGAGGGTGGCGAGGAAGGTAGAATAGATGGTCTCCCAGGTGCCGCTGAGAAACTCCTGCTGCATTTTGGGGTTGGTGAGGGCCTCCGTCACGCCGCTGATAAATTTATCCATGGTAGTCGTGCACCTCCTCCGCCGTTACGTCCCGCTGGGCGCGGATATAGCTCAGGGCCCTGGCGGCCTCCGCGCTGTCCTCGGGCAGGCCCAGCAGCATGGAGCCAAAGGCCTTGCCGTCAATATTCCGGGTGTCCGCCCCGAGTATGTTCACCCTCACGCCGCAGTCGATGGCCAGGGAGGCGATGAGCGGCTCGTAGGAGGAGCCGCCGTTGAAGACCACTCGGACCACATGGTGGACGGGGAATTGGTCGATGGCCGCCCCGTCGGGGTAGACCAGCCTGCGGCCCGCCTCGGTCTTGGGGTTGGAGAAGACCTCCTCCACGGTGCCGGTCTCCATGACGCGGCCGTGCTCCAGCACCGCCACATGGGAGCAGATCTCCTCCACCACCGTCATCTCATGGGTGATGACAATCACGGTGATGCCCAGGCGCTTGTTGATGTCCTGGACCAGGCGGAGGATGGAGCGGGTGGTAGTGGGGTCCAGGGCGGAGGTCGCCTCGTCGCACAGCAGGACCTTGGGGTCGCTGGCCAGGGCACGGGCGATGGCGATGCGCTGCTTCTGGCCGCCGGAGAGCTGGGCGGGATAGGAATCCGCCTTGTCGGGCAGATCCACGATGTCCAAAAGCTCCAGCGCCCGCTTCCGCGCCGCCTCCTTGGGGACGCCCGCGATCTCCATGGGAAAGCAGATGTTCTTGAGGCAGGTGCGCTGCATGAGCAGGTTAAACTGCTGGAAGATCATGCTGATGGAGCGGCGCCTCTCCCGCAGGGCCCGGGTGCTGAGGGCCATCATGTCCTCGCCGTCGATGACCACCTGGCCCGAGGTGGGCCGCTCCAGCAGATTGATGCAGCGCACCAGGGTGGATTTGCCCGCGCCGGACATACCCACGATGCCGTAGATATCCCCGTCGGAAATCGTCAGGTTCACGTCGTCCAAAGCGGTAAAGGTACCCTCCGCCGTGGGAAAGGTCTTCGATAGGCGTTTTATCTCAATCACAGCAAAGTCTCCTTCGTCTAGTTCGCTTCATATACAAAACGGCGGAGCTTCACATTCGCTCACCGGAGGGATAGTAGGTCCTGCATAAGGTTTTTGTCACGGTCCATCCCTCCTTACAGTCAGATTGTGCAGGAATACAGGCATATCAATACAGATTAGATTGTATGACAAGGATTGGGGGTTGTCAACCGGCAAATTTGCGGTATATATGAAAAGGGACATGGCATGCCATGTCCCTTTTCATATATAGAAATCTTAGTGCCCGCCGCCGCAGCAGCCCACGCAGCCCTCTCCCACAATGGGGGACGGGTCGATATCCCCGCCCGGACAGGCCGGCGGGGACCCCGGTATTTCTATCTGCCTGGGCGGAGTGAATCCGCCCGGCATCAAGGTTTTGGCCCGCGGCAGAGGCCAAAACGCTTGGGACGGGCATCGACCCGCCCCTTTTCAGTGCTCGTGTCCGCAGCAGTCGCAGCAGCCCACGCAGCCCTCTCCCACAATGGGGGACGGGTCGATGCCCTGGCGGGTGTAGTAGTCGGCGATGGCGGCCTTGATGGCCTCCTCCGCCAAAACGGAGCAGTGGAGCTTCTGGGGGGGCAGTCCGTCCAGCGCCTCGGCCACGGCGGCGTTGGTGAGGGTGAGGGCCTCCTCGATGGTCCTGCCCTTCACCAGCTCGGTGGCCATGGAGCTGGTGGCCACGGCGGCGCCGCAGCCAAAGGTCTTGAACTTCACATCCACGATGACCCCATCCTCAATGCGCATGGTCATCTTCATAATATCGCCGCATTTCTGATTGCCCACCTGGCCCTCGGCGTTGGGGTTTTCCACCTCGCCCACATTGCGGGGGTTGGAGAAGTGATCCATTACCTTTTCAGAGTACATAAGCCGTTCCTTTCTCGGCGGACGGCCAATGGCCGCCCCTACAGTTTGATCTCAGTCCTCCCAAATTGGGGACATGGCCCGCAGGCCTGCGATTACTTCCGGTATGACCTTGAGCATATAATCCACATCTTCACCCGTGTTCTCCCGGCCCAGAGAGAGGCGCACCGAGCCGTGGGCGATCTCGTGGGGCAGGCCGATGCCCAGCAGCACATGGGACGGGTCCAGGGACGCGGAGGAGCACGCGGAGCCGGAGGAGGACTGAATGCCCATTGCGTCCAGCCGCAGGAGAATGGACTCCCCCTCCACGCACTCGAAGACCAGGGAGGCGGTGCCGGGAAGCCGGTTCTCCCGGGGCCCGGTGATTTTGCAGCGGGGCACGGCGGACAGCAGCCCGTCCATCAGGCGGTCACGGAGGGCGGTCAGGCGCGCCCCCTCCCCGTCCAGATGGGCGGCGGCCTCCTTCAGCGCGGCGGCCAGCCCTACGGCGCCGGCCACGTTCTCCGTGCCGGAGCGGCGGCCCTTCTCCTGTCCGCCGCCGTGGATCAGGGGCGGCAGGCGCAGGGGCTTTCTCACATAGAGAACGCCCACGCCCCGGGGGCCGTGGAACTTGTGGCCCGAGAGGGACAGCAGATCCACGTTCCACCTGTCCACATTCACGGGAATATGGCCCACGGCCTGGACGGCGTCGGTATGGAAGAGGACCCCCGCCTCCCGGGCGATGGCACCAATCTCGGTGACGGGCTCAATGGTGCCAATCTCGTTGTTGGCGGACATGATGGAGATGAGAATGGTGTCGGGCCGGATAGCGGCCTTCACATCCGCCGGATTCACAAAGCCCTCGCTGTCCACGCCCAGATAGGTCACCTGGAAGCCCTCGTACTTCTCCAGATACCGAAGGGTGTGGAGGATGGCGTGGTGCTCGATGGTGGAGGTGATGATGTGCCTGCCCTTCCCTCCCCGGGCCTCGGCCACGCCCCGGAGGGCCCAGTTATCGGCCTCAGTGCCGCCGGAGGTGAAGAAGATCTCGTCTGGCTTGGCGCCCAGGCACGCGGCCACCTCCGCCCGGGCGGCGTCCAAATCGGCCTTGGCCGCCTGTCCGAAGCCGTAGAGGCTTGACGGGTTGCCGAACTTCTCCTGAAAATAGGGCAGCATGGCGTTAAGAGCGGTATCGGAAAGGGCCGTGGTGGCCGCGTGGTCTGCATAGACATTTCTCTTCATGGATATACTCCTTTCAGACTGTGGTGCGCAATCCCCTTAATTCCTATTAGTTTACTATGATTATAGATTCCTGCTCCAAGATTGTCAAGGGTTTATCCGGTTTTTTTCGTCAGTGGAATCCAAAAATTTTCCTCAGCCAAAATACTTAATGGGATTTTAATTGACTTGCCCAAGTCCTCAATGATATATATAGTAGGAAACAATCTGCAAAATATTACCGACAGGAGCGGTCATATGGACAAAAAGCTCTTCCGCAGCATTCTGTGGATTATCACCTACGCGGTGGTGCTGGTGCTGGTCATCGTGAAATTCGACGATCTGCGCGGTCTCTTCGGCACGGTGCTGGGCCTCTTCCAGCCCCTCTTCATCGGCTTTGCCATCGCCTTCGTACTCAACCGGCCCTGCCACGCCTTCTGCAGGCTCTACAGCAGGGGCCTGGATCGCACCAGGGCCAAGGGGCTCGCCCGTCCGCTGGCAGTGGCCACCTCCTACCTTCTGCTCATCGTCCTCATCGGCGCCTTCTTCTCCATCGTCCTGCCCAAGCTGGTGGAGAGCATCCAGCTCTTCCTGGGCAGCATGAACGGCTATATGCAGAATGTCCAGGGCTGGCTCAACGCGCTGCTCTCCACCCTCCACCTGGAGACCCTGGACCTGTCCAATTTCTCCGAGCTCATCAAGACCGCCCTCAGCGGCGTGGTCAACACCCTCACCACCGCCGTGCCCCAGCTGGTCACCATCACGGGCAACATCATCTCCGTGGTGGTCACCGGTTTCCTGTCCATCATCTTCTCGGCCTATATGCTCTCGGGAAAAGATAAGCTTCTCTCCCAGTGCCGCCGGGTGCTCAAGGCCTACGCCCCCAAGCGGGCGGCCGCCTGGGTCACCGACGTGGTCCATCTCACGTCCGACACCTTCACTGCTTTCGTCACCGGCCAGCTGATTGAGGCCTGTATTCTGGGCGGCATGACCACCCTGGGGATGCTCTTCATCCAAGCCGACTACGCCCCCCTAATCGGCATCATCATCGGCGTGTCCGCCCTCATCCCCATGGTGGGCGCCTTCGTGGGCGGGGCGCTGTCCGCCATTCTGCTGGTTATGGTCTCCCCCGTGCGGACCCTCATCTTCCTCATCTTCCTCCTCTGCCTCCAGCAGTTCGAGGGCAACGTCATCTACCCCAGGGTGGTGGGCTCCTCCATCGGCCTGCCCGCCATCTGGGTACTCACCGCCGTCACCGTGGGCGGCGGACTGTTCCAGTTCGTTGGCATCCTGGTCAGCGTGCCCATCGCGTCGGTGCTGTATACCCTGCTGCGGCGGAATGTCCACAAGCGGCTGGGCGAGGCATAATTATCTATGAAAAGGGCCTCCCTGCCGACGGCAGGGAGGCCCTTTTCTCTCGGCTGTTCCCTATGAATGCAAGGGCCCGTAGGGGCCGTTATTATCGGGCACCTCACATCCGGAACAGGATACCGGCCACGGCGGACGCGGCAATGAAGACCACTGGATGGAGCTTTTTCAGCGGCCTGATTTGCAGGCAAATGAAGACGGCGGCGGCCAGCGCCACGGCTTTCCAGCTTACCACGGCTGTCAGGGCGGCAAAGCCCGTCCAGGCCGCACCGGTGAGGAGGGCGATTTTCGCCACGCCCACTCCGGCGGCGGCAATCAGCCCCGTGGAGGCGGGACGCAGGCCATAGAACACGCCGTCCACAAGCTTGCTCTGCCGGAACTTCTGCAAAAACTTTGCGATTATCAGAATGACGATTATGGACGGCGCAATCAGCCCCAGCGTGGCCGTCACGCTGCCCAGCACCTGTCCCATGGGAATCCCGGCGCGGCCCCCCACGGTGAAGCCCACATAGGTGGCCATATTCACCCCCATGGCCCCGGGAGTGGACTCGGAGACGGCGATCATGTTCGCCAGGTCCCCCGCGCCGAACCACCCGGTGGCTTCCCCCATGTGCTGGAGAAAGGGGATAGTGGCAAGGCCCCCGCCCACAGAGAAGAGGCCGACCTTAAAAAACTCGTAAAAAAGCCGCAGGAAAATCACGCCTTCCACCCCCTCGCCGCGCGGACCGAAAGTCCGCACACCCCGGCCACCACCACCAGAAACACGGGGGACACCAGGAAGGAGGCCGCCGGAGCCGCCGCAGAGATAGGCCCGGAGCAGATCGACAGCAGCAGAATTATGAGGAACAGCATCACCGTGGGCAGGTCCTTCACGGTGGTTTTCATCAGCTTCAGCACGCTGGAGAGGATGAGGGCCGCCACGCAGGCCCGGACCCCGGCAAAGGCGTGAACCACCAGGGGGATGTCGGCAAAATTCTGCAAGAAGGCGGCGATGGCCGCAATGATGATAATGGATGGAAAGACCACGCCCAGCGTCGCCAGAATACCGCCGAACATGCCGGCCTCGGTGTACCCCACAAAGGTGGCGGTATTCACAGCGATAATGCCCGGGGTACACTGGCCCACGGCGTAGTAGTCGGCGAGCTGGTCCTCGGTGGCCCAGCCCTTTTTCTCCACCACCTCCCGCTGGAGGATGGGGAGCATGGCATACCCGCCGCCGAACGTACACACGCCGACGCGGGCGAAGGTTAAAAACAGGTCCAGATATCGATTCATGCCCAGCAGTCCACCAGCTTTCCCGCGTGTGTACGTTCTCCAAGCGTTTCGCCACCGGCGAAACCTTGATGCGGGGGGCAATTCACTCGCCCCCCGCAGATAAAATCAGCCCCCGGGGTCCCAGCGGGCTCCCGGCCCGCAGGGATACACACGCCGATGCGGGCGAAGGTTAAAAACAGGTCCGGATATCGATTCATGCCCAGCAGTCCACCAGCTTTCCCGCGTGTGTACGTTCTCCAAGCGTTTCGCCACCGGCGAAACCTTGATGCGGGGGGCAATTCACTCGCCCCCCGCAGATAAAATCAGCCCCGGGATTCCCAGAGGACCGGCTTTTGCACCTTTCACTTTTCCTTTTTTCTTACTCCAGGCCCTCCAGTTCCTCCAGCCACAGCCGGGCCGACGCGTCGCTGGGCATTCGCCAGTCGCCCCTGGGGGAGAGGGTGACGGAGCCCACCTTGGGGCCGTCGGGCAGGCAGGAGCGCTTGAACTGCTGGGAGAAGAACCGGCGGTAGAAGGTCCGCAGCCACTTGAGGATGGTGGCCCGGTCGTACCGCCGGCCGAAGGCCTGCTCGGCCAGACGGAGGACCTTTCGGGGCGGAAAGGCCCAGCGGACGATATAGTAGAGGAAGAAGTCGTGGAGCTCGTAGGGCCCCACCAGGTCCTCGGTCCTCTGGGAGATCCTGCCCTCGATGGCGGGGAGCAGTTCCGGGGAGACGGGGGTGTCCAGAATGTCCTCCAGCACGTCGGAGAGGCGCTTGTCCTCCTCGGCCTTGTCCCCCGCCACATAGGACACCAAATGGCGCACCAGGGTTTTGGGGATGGACGCGTTGACGCCGTACATGGACATATGATCGCCGTTGTAGGTGGCCCAGCCCAGGGCCAGCTCGGAGAGGTCGCCGGTGCCCACCACCAGGCCGCCGTTCTGGTTGGCGATGTCCATGAGGACCTGGGTCCGCTCCCGGGCCTGGCCGTTCTCAAAGGTCACGTCGTGGTTCTCCATGGACTGGCCGATATCCTTAAAGTGCTGCTTTACCGCCTCGCCGATATCGATGCGCCGGAGGGTGGCGCCCAGGCGGCCCGCCAGCTCCACGGCGTTGTCCCGGGTGCGGTCGGTGGTACCGAAGCAGGGCATGGTGACGGCGATAATATCGCTGGCGGGACGGCTGAGCAGCTTCATCGCCACGGCGGTGATCAGAATGGCCAGGGTGGAGTCCAGCCCGCCGGAGAGTCCCACCACGGCAGTTTTGGCCCCGGTGTGCTCCAGCCGCTGCTTGAGACCCAGGGCGGCGATCTTGATGATCTCCTCGCAGCGCTCGGCCCGCTCGCCGCCGTTCTCAGGGATGAAGGGCGTGGCGGAGATATGACGGGTCAGGGTCGTGGTGCCCGGCTCCAGGGAGAAATCCCTGGCGGAGGTCTCCCGGCCCGCGGCGGGGAACGTGTTCATCCGCCGCCGCTCATAGGCCAGCGCGTCCACATCCAGCTCGGAGACGGTGAGGCCGGTGGCAAAGCGCCGCTCGGCCAGCAGCCTCCCGTTCTCCGCAATCAGGTTGTGGCCGGTGAATACCATGTCAGTGGTGGACTCCCCCTCCCCCGCGTCGGCGTACACATAGCCGCAGCAGAGCCGGGCGGACTGTCCGGCGGCCAGTTCCCGGCGGTAAGCGGCCTTGCCCACCGTCTCGTCGCTGGCGGAGAGATTCAAAATCAACGTGGCTCCCTCCGCCGCCAGGCGCAGGGAGGGCGGCTGGGCGGCCCAGAGATCCTCGCAGATCTCCACGCCGATGGTGAGAGCCGGCATCTCCGTGCAGCGGAACACCAGACCGGCGGAGAGGTCCACCGCCGCCTGTCCCGCGAAGGGGATGGCGCAGCCCGGCCCCCCCAGGTCCTGCCCGGAGGCAAACCAGCGGGCCTCGTGGAACTCACCGTAGTTGGGGATATGGGTCTTGGGCACCAGGCCGAGGAGCTCCCCCCTGCTGATTACCGCGGCGCAGTTGTAGAGCTTGTTCCGGTGCCGCACGGGCAGGCCCAGAGCCGTCACCATGTCCAGGTTCTTGGTGGCCTCCAGTACGGTGGCGAGGGCCTCCTCGGCGCCCCGGAGCAGGGCGTCCTGCAAAAACAGATCGCCGCAGGTGTACCCGGTGAGGCAGAGCTCGGGCAGGGCCAGCACCCGCACTCCCTGTGCCGCCGCCTCCCGCATCAGGTTGAAGCAGGCCTCGGCGTTGTGCCGGCAGTCCGCCACTTTGATTCTCGGCGTGCCCGCCGCCGCCTTGATAAAGCCGTCTCGCATGAATCAAGACCTCCTTTGAGGTTAGGAACCTGAAGATGCGCAGATACAGGTTCTAAAAATGTGTCTTTATGATAACCCGATTTGCCTGAAAAAGCAACATCCCCCGGTCACAGACCGGGGGATGTTCAAGAAAACCGGCGGGCGGCGCGAAGGCCGCCCACCGCCCGCAGACATGCGGGCCCATCACTCCCGGGCGGCCTCCCGCCGGGTGATTGCCCGCCTACCTTGCCAGATAGTCCAGCGCGGCCTGGAGCGCGTCCTCCCCCACGGCGGTCTCTACGTCGGGGACCAGCGTCTCCTGGTCGGCATTGGTATCGGGCCGCTGCCACCGGACATGGGAGACGGTGCCCTGGGCGGCGATATTGTCCAGCATGAAATAGAGGATGTCCCCGTAGCTGCTGGGCGCATTGGAACTGGGACGGCCGATGACGGTGCCCAGCTTCCCGTCCTGAACCCACACGCCCAGCATTGTGGCCGAGCTGTAGGTGTTCTCGTCGGTGAGGACCACCAGCTTGATTTTGGGGTTCGCCTTGGCGGTGGAGAGGTCGGGTGCCTGGACGTCGGACCCCTCGGTCTTGGCATACCCCCGCTTGTAGGGCTGGTACTGGTCCAGGGCAAGCTCGGAGTAGCGCACAAACCCGCCGTACGCCGGGGCCTCCATGTCCATGGCGTGGAGCAGCTGGAGACAGGCGTCGGAGCTGCCGCCGCCGTTGCCCCGCACGTCGATGATGACCTTGCTGGTGCCGCTCTTCACGGCCTGGGCCAGCTCCGCCGCCGCGGCGTCCACCGCTTCGCCCAGCACACACTGGTTGAGGTCCACGTAGAACACGCCGCCCTTCCGCTCGGTGGAGACTACGCCGCCCTCCGCAGCAGAGGCGGTGTCGGGCACGGCGAAGGCCACCGTTCGGTCCTCGCCGTCCACGGTGACCGCCATGCCGGAGAAGTCCTCGCTGAACGCCGCCCCTGCCTTGAAGAGCAGGTTTTTGTTGGCCGCCCAGTAGGCGTGGTTCAGGTCCCGGGCGGACTGGTTCTCCGCCGCGAAGTATTTATCCACGGCGGCGAAGACGCCGGACACGGGAAGACCGCCGATGGCGGTGACTTCCGTCTCGGTGACGGCGCCGGTCTCATCGGTGAGGTAGAGATGGCCGCCGTCCGCCGCCCAGCCGATGTCCAGAAGGGCCTGAGCGCCGTTTCCAAACGGGTTGATGGAGGTGTGCCCGTCCCGGAGGGAGGCGGTGTAGGCCAGGGCGCTCCAGGCGAAGTCGGCGGCGGTGCTGGCGGGATCGCCCGCCGTGTCCAGCATGGCCTGCCTGGCGGCGGCATAGCCCTCCGGCACCCGGTTCAGGAGGAAGGCGGGGTGGGAGCCCTCCACGGCGCTGATGAGGGTCTCCGCGTCCTCCATCAGCGGCGCCTTGCCCACGGAGACGGTGTGGGTCGAGGCGTCCCAGAGCACTTCCTTGCCCAGGATGTCCCCCAGGGCCCGGGCGGGGATGTAGACCGTCCCGTCCACGGCGAAGGGTTCCACCGGATTCCCCTTCGCGTCGGTGAGGGTGATTTTCTGCCCGCTCACCTCCAGCGAGATGTCCGCGTACTGGGCCTGGAGGGTGCGGGTGGTGATGGTGCTGGCCGCCACTGCGCTTCCCGCTGCCAGGGCCAGGGCGCAGAGGACGGTGAGTCCCCGCCTCATATGCCTGTTCAATCTGATCGCTTCCTTTCCTCTATTGGTCTTGCATTTGACTCTACACCGGGTGGGAAGGGAAGTCAATTTAAAATAGCTTAAAAGGCATTCCCGGACGCCCTCTCCGCCCTCCTGATGTGAGGTATCTGAGGGGGCGGCGAGGAGGCGTCTCCCGCGGGTCGTCATGAAAATAGGGCCTGGTGCGGCATCGCAGCACCGGGCCCTATTTTCAACATCCAATTTTACCGCGCGAGACGCTGGGCGACTTCCTCACCCAGAATCTCCACGAACTCCTCCAGGCTCATGACGCCCTGGTCGCCCCCGGAGCGGCTGCGCACCGCCACGGTGACCCCCTCGGCCTCCTTGTCGCCCAGGACCAGCATATAGGGCACCTTGTCCAGCTGGGCCTCGCGGATCTTCTTGCCGATTTTCTCGTTTCGGTGATCCACCTCCACGCGGAAGCCGTGCTTATCCAGCACGTCCCGGACCTGGTCGGCATACTCCGCGGTGCGGTCGGTAATCGGGAGAATCTTGACCTGCACGGGGGAGAGCCAGGCGGGGAACGCCCCGGCGAAATGCTCGGTGATGACGCCGATGAACCGCTCGATGGAGCCCAGCACCACGCGGTGGATCATGACGGGGCGGTGCTTCCCGCCGTCCTCGCCCACGTACTCCAGGTCGAAGCGCTCGGGCATCTGCATATCCAGCTGGATGGTGCCGCACTGCCAGGTCCGGCCCAGGGAGTCGGCCAGGTGGAAATCCAGCTTGGGCCCGTAGAACGCGCCGTCGCCCTCGTTGATGATGAAGTCCTTGCCCATGGCGCTGATGGCCTTTTTCAGGGTCTCGGTGGCCATGTCCCAGGTCTCCTTCTCGCCGATGTGGTCCTCGGGCATGGTGGAGACCTCGATCTGGTAGGAGAGGCCGAAGACGGAGTACACCTCGTCGAAGAGGCGCACCACGTTTTGAATCTCGCTCTCCATCTGGTCCCAGGTCATGAAGATATGAGCGTCGTCCTGGGTGAAGCAGCGCACACGGAACAGGCCGTGGAGCGCGCCGGAGAGCTCATGCCGGTGCACCAGGCCCAGCTCGGCCATGCGCAGGGGCAGATCCCGGTAGGAGTGGGGCTCGGTCTTATAGACCAGCATACCGCCGGGGCAGTTCATGGGCTTGACGGCGTAATCCTCCCCGTCGATGACGGTGGTGTACATATTGTCCTTGTAGTGGTCCCAGTGGCCGGAGCGGTGCCAGAGGGCCTGGTTGAGGATGATGGGAGTGGAAATCTCCACGTAGCCGTACTTCTTGTGGACCTCCCGCCAGTAGTCCAGCAGGGTGTTGCGCAGAACCATGCCCTTGGGCAGGAAGAAGGGGAAGCCGGGGCCCTCATCCATCAGGGTAAAGAGGCCCAGCTCCTTCCCCAGCCTGCGGTGGTCCCGCTTCCTGGCCTCCTCCAGCTTGGCCAGGTACTCGTCCAGCTCCTCCTTCTTGGGGAAGGCGATGCCGTAAATCCGCTGGAGGGTCTGGCGGCTGGAGTCGCCCCGCCAGTAGGCGGCGTTGCAGGCGGTGAGCTTGATGGCGTTGCCCTTTACCCGGCCGGTGGAGTCCAGGTGGGGGCCCGCGCACAGGTCGGTGAAGTCGCCCTGCTTATAGAAGGAGATGACCGCGTCCTCGGGCAGGTCGTTGATAAGCTCCACCTTGTAGGGCTCGCCCTTCTCCTCCATGAGCTTGAGGGCCTCGGCCCGGGGCAGCTCAAAGCGCTCCAGCTTCAGCTTCTCCTTGCAGATCTTGCGCATCTCGGCCTCCAGCTCGGCGAGCTGATCCTCGGTGAAGGGCTGGGGGGTGTCGAAGTCGTAGTAAAAGCCGTTTTCAATTGCGGGGCCGATGGCCAGCTTCACCTCGGGGTGGAGCCGCTTCATGGCCTGGGCCAGGATGTGGCTGGTGGTGTGCCAGTAGGTCTTGCGGTACTCCGGGTTTTCAAAGGTAAACTGGTTGTTTTCTTCACTCATGATGATAACTCCTTTCACGGACACGGCAGTCCGTGTCCCTGCGCCTTCTGCTCGGTGTCGTAGGGCCAAAAACTTCTTGGTCCCTCGGGGCAAAACAAAACGCCTCACCCCTGATGTGTTCAGGGGTGAGGCGCAAACATACGTCCCACGGTTCCACCCTGCTTACGGCCGTCAGGCCGTCGCTCGCCACGCTGCGCCCGCCTTTTACGGACAGGGCGGATCAGCGCTGTTGTGACCTCTGTAACGGGAGGACCCGGCCCAGCCTAGCCGACAGCGGGATCGGTGGGCGGCTCGGAGGTGGTTATTCTCTGTCCGTGTCCCAGGAACGCTTTCAGCCGATGGCGCTCCCTCTCTGTGGGCCGGAAACAGGGCGTTTTCCCCGTCATTGCCTTCTTGGGTGACACTATAACACCGAACAGGGTGGTTGTCAAGGGGGAGACGGCCGGCAAAAAACGCCGCCCGGACCGACTGGCGGTCCGGGCGGCGTTCTCAATTCAACTTACTGGATGGAATCCTTCAGGGCCTTGCCGGCCTTGAACACGGGGGCCTTGCTGGCGGGGATGGTGATGGCCTCCTTGGTCTTGGGGTTGCGGCCGGTGCGCTCGGCACGGGCGCGAACCTCAAAGCTGCCGAAGCCCACCAGCTGGACCTTGTCGCCATCCTTCAGGGCCTTCTCAACCTGAGCGGTAAACGCGTTCAGGACGGTCTCGCAATCCTTCTTGGAGAGGCCGGTCTCTTCAGCCATGCCGGCGATCAGTTCGGTCTTGTTCATAAATATGGTTCCTCCTGTCAAATCGTTGGTAAAACTAGCTGCGTAGGCTATTATACCGTCTCTTGTTCCAGGATGCAACCACCAAAACCCTGATTTTTCCGCGTTTTGGTGGATTCTTAACAGATTTCCGGCCTTTATAGGAAAATTTTAGCTCCGCCGGCTTCTCAAAACCCGAGGACCGGGGCCGGCCGGGAGGCGGGCGCCCGGAAGCGCACAGCGGCAAACTCCGCCTGGACCGCAGCCAGCCGCTCATTGTTCTCCCGGCGGGAGCCGTTACAGCGGGGGATTTGATAGCGGAAGTCCCCCGGCATCAGGGCGGACATATGATTTGAACGGCGACGGCAAGCTGTCCTGTTGGAACTATGACGCAGTGGAGACAAGCTGCCGGGATGATCCCCTGAAGGACGGGACGATGGTACGGCAGTATGATGTCGGCACCGGACCAAACCGCTATTCCCACCTCTATACCCTGTACCGCTGTCAGGCCGGGGGAGAGATGACGGAGCTCTCCCATATGTTCATCCATGAGTATACCTATTGCGACGGCGCAGCCCCCTCTACCATCTACGGAATCGATGGAGAGGAAGTGGATGAAGCCGTCTTCAGCGCCCGCTTTGAGGCGCTGGTCACCAGCCAGCTCCCGGACCGTTCGGCCTGGACCAGGGTCCAGACAGGCGCCGATATGGGTTAGGCGGCGGCCCCGCTATTTGGATGCACTGCGGGACGGCAGCATCCTGCAAACGCACAAAAGGCAAGAAAACCACGTCATTTATGAGAGGACGGGCCGCAAGCTGCGGCCCGTCCTCTCGGCAATCCGTCCCTCTTCACAGAGGAAACGCATTGCCGCACCAGTCCTGGGACTGGCTCCCAATGACATGGTTGTCTTGTCTTTCTAATTGCAGCGGGCCCTTGCTATATATGCTTTTTAACCGCGTCGCGGACAGTCTTCCAAAGCTGGATGACCACCGTGGGGGCAAAGGCCAGGAGGGCCACCAGCCCCAGCTGGGGGGCGGAGGGCAGAGTCACCTGGAAGAGGCGGTTCAGGCCCGGCACGAAGAGCACGGCCGCCAGAAGCGCCACCCCCGCGGCGAAGGCGCCGAGGCTGGCCTTGTTGCTGGTAAGGCCCAGGGCGAAAATGGACTTCTCACCCCGGCAGTTGAAGCCGTGGAAGAGCCGGGCCAGGGTGAGGGTGGCGAAAGCCATCGTCATGGCGAGACCGGCCCCGCCGGCGTTCAGGCCGATGAAGAACGCCCCCATGGTGGCGGCGGCGATGAGCGCGCCGTAGACCAGAATGCCCAGGAGGAGGGAGCGGTTCAAAATGGGCTCCCCGGGGTCCCGGGGGCGCTGGTCCAGAAGGCCGTCTCCGGCGGGCTCCACGCCGATGGCGATGGCTGGGAGGGAGTCGGTGAGGAGGTTGATAAACAGCAGATGGACCGCCGCAAAGGGCATGGGCAGATTGGCGAGGGAGGTGAAGAGCACGCAGAGAATGCCCGCCATATTGCCGGATAGCAGGAAGTTGATGGCGTTTTTGATATTGGTATATACGCCCCGGCCGTTAACCACAGCCTTGACGATGGTGGCAAAATTGTCGTCCGCGAGAATCATGGAGGCGGCGTCCTTGCTGACCTCTGTGCCGGTGATGCCCATGGCCACGCCGATGTCGGCGGCCTTGAGGGCGGGGGCGTCGTTCACGCCGTCGCCGGTCATGGAGACAATTTTGCCCTTGCGCTGCCATGCGCCTACAATGCGTATTTTATTCTCCGGAGATACCCGAGCGTATACGGAAATCTTCTCCAGCCGCTGGTCCAGGTCGGCGTCGGACAGGGCGTCCAGCTCCACGCCGGAGAGGGCCTGGTCCCCGTCCCGGAAAATGCCCAGCTGTTTTGCGATGGCGGCGGCCGTGACCTTGTGGTCGCCGGTAATCATGATGGTGCGGATGCCCGCCCGCTTGGCGTCGGCCACCGCCCGGACCGCCTCGGGCCGGGGCGGGTCTATCATGGAGATGAGGCCGATGAAGGTGAAGCCGTTCTCATCCTCCAGGGTGGGCGGGCGGAAGTCGGGCAGCTCCCGGTAGGCGAAGGAGAGCACCCGCAGGCCCTGCATGGACAGATCCATATTCACCCTGGAGATCTCCTCCCTGCGCTCGGGGGTCATCTCCACGGGGCCGTTTCGGGTGAGGAGGAAGCTTGAGCGCTCCAGGAGTGTGTCGATGGCGCCCTTGGTATAGAGGGTGGGAACGCCGTCAATATCGTGGAGGGTGGACATGAGCTTGCGGTCGGAGTCGAAGGCCAGCTCCCCACGCCGGGGGTGCTGGGCGCGGTAGGCGATCTCATCAATGCCGATGCGATCCCCCAGCATCACCAGGGCCACCTCCGTGGGGTCGCCGATGTCGCCGGTCTCACGGTCTGTGGTGGCGTCGCTGGCAAGGAGGGCGGCCTTCAGCAGGAGGCGCTGCACGTCGTTGACCAAGTCCAGATCGTGGCCCTCCAGCAGAGAGCCGTCGGCGTAGATCTTCTGGGGGGTCATCTTGTTCTGGGTGAGGGTGCCTGTCTTGTCAGAACAGATGACCGATACCGCGCCCAGGGTCTCCACGGCCTTGAGGTCCTTCATGATGGCGTTCTGCTTCGCCATCTTCTGGGTGCCCATGGCCTGGACGATGGTGACGATGGAACTGAGGGCCTCCGGGATGGCGGCCACCGCCAGAGCCACGGCAAACATGAGTGCGCTGAGGATGCCGTCCTTGGTGAAGAGGGGGAGCTGGTGGTAGAGGTTCAGGGCGAAGACACCGGCGCAGATGACCATGATGATGACGGCCAGCTTCTTGGAGAAATTGTCCAGACTCTGCTGCAGGGGGGTCTTGCGCTGCTGGGTCTGGTTCATCAGGGCGGCCACCTTGCCAAGCTCGGTTTCCATGCCCGTGCCGGTGACCACCAGGGACGCCCGCCCATAGGTGACAAGGCTGCCGGAGAAGACCATGTTCTTCCGGTCGCCCAGGGCGGTCTCAGCCTGGGCAATGGCGTCGGTAAATTTCTCCACCGCCTCGCTCTCGCCGGTGAGGGAGCTCTCGTTCACCTTCAGAGAGAAATTCTCCAGGATGCGGCCGTCGGCCACCACCATATCGCCGGCCTCCAGCTCCACGATATCGCCGGGGACCACTTCGGTGGAGGGGACCACGGTGCGGGAGCCGTCCCGGAGGACCTTGGCGCTGGGCGCCGACATGGCCTTTAGGCTGGCCAGTGATTTCTCCGCCTTGAAGTGCTGGACCGTTCCCAAAATGGCGTTGAGGAGCAGCACCGAGAAGATGACGATGGTGCTCTCCACCTCGCCGGTTGCCATGGAGATCAGCGCGGCAATGATGAGGATAATCACCATCAGGTCCTTGAACTGCTCCAGGAAGACCTGCAGCACCGTCTTCTTCTTCCCCTCGGCCAGGGCGTTGGGGCCGTACTGCTCCAGCCGGGCGGCGGCGGTCTTGGCGCTCAGACCCCGGCGGGGATCGGTATCCAGCCGCTGGGCCGCCTCCCTGGGGTTAAGCGTATGCCAGTGGGTCTTTTCTCCATCCATGTAACTGGTCATTCCTTTCTGCTGTCAATCATCCGCAGAATGGTCATAGCCGGGAATGACCATTCGTACATCATCTGCAGTAACGCAAGGGGGTAAACGGCACATTGGCGGGATGGCTTGCTCCGGGCTTCAGCCCATCCTGCCCCGCTCTCCGCGGCACGTGGAGGTAAATCGCATTTCCTTGGGTAAATTATACTACCGCGCAGAAACCTTGTCAATCAGAGCACTTGGAGAAAACCAACGAATTTTACAGCAATTCTGCCCTGTTTTCAGCCTTTCCGTGCAGTTTACAGATTATTCACAAAGCCTTCACGATTTAGCCATCATTGTCGGTTATTCTAATCATGGATTCAGGAAGAGCGAATCAAACAAAATCCTCCCAACACAACCAATCCCTCTCCAACACCTTTGCAGAACAACACACACACCCAAAAAGCCCCGGCCGAAAGGCCGGGGCTTTTTGGGCCTTTTTTGGTCAGAGCCGCGGCGGCTTCATCCGCCGCGGCTCTGACCAAACTGCATTCCGGCATCCAAACGCTCCCGCCGCAATAAAGCCTTATTTTTCTTCCTCACCCGGCGCCTCGGGCAGGACCACGACCTTGATCTCCATCACCCGGCGGTGGTCCACCTGGGTGACCGTCACGTCCAGGCCGTCGGCGGTAAAGCGGTCCCCCTCCTCCGGGATACGGCCGATCTGCTCCATCACCCAGCCGGAGACGGTATTGGCGTCGCAGTCGCCGCGGATGGAGAAGAGATCGTAGAGGTCGGTAAGGTCGGCGTTGCAGGAGATGAGGTAGCTGCCGTCCTCTTGCTTTTTGAATTCCTCGATGATCTCGTCGTGTTCGTCCCAGATCTCGCCCACCAGCTCCTCCACAATGTCCTCCATGGTGGCCAGGCCTTCGGTCCCGCCGTACTCGTCCACCACGATGACCATATGGGCCTTCTCCCGCTGGAGAATCCGCAGAAGCTCGGAAATTTTGGTGTTGCCGGTGGTATAGAGAACGCTGCTGGTGATGGCCGACACGTCACACATGCCGTGATAGCGGGCGGCGTGGAAGTCCTTCTCGTGGATGACGCCGATGATATCGTCGATATCCTCATGGTAGACGGGCAGGCGGGAGTAGCCGTTCTCGGCGAAGAGCTTGGCGATCTCGTCCATGGTGGCGGTATCCTCCACGGCCACGATGTCCACCCGCGGGGTGAGAATCTCCTCCACCTCCATGTCGCCGAACTCAATGGCGGAACGGATGAGCTCGCTCTCATGCCGGTCCAGGCCGCCCTCGTCCTCGGCCTGGTCCACCATGGTGATGAGCTCCTCCTCCGTAATGCCCTCCTCCCCCGACTTGTGGAAGACCTTCGTCAGCAGCTTCTTCCACTGGGTAAAGAGAAAGTTCACGGGCCGCAGGAGGGCCAGGAAGAACCTCAGGATGGGGGCGGAGAACATGGCGAAGGCCTCGGGCGACTCCTTTGCCAGGCTCTTGGGGGAGATCTCGCCGAAGATCAGAATGACAATCGTAAGTACCACAGTGGAGACGGTGGGACCTGAGCGGTTCCCCAGGAGCTTGACGAAAAGCAGGGTGGCGATGGTGGTGGCGGTGATATTGACGATGTTGTTGCCGATCAGGATGGTGGAGAGCAGCCGGTCGTAGTCCTCCTCCAGTTCGAGGGCCAGGGCGGCCCGCTTGTCGCCGTTCTCCGCCTTGCTCTTCAATCGGACCCGGTTGAGGGAGGAAAAGGCGGTCTCCGTGGCGGAGAAATAGGCCGACATGGCAACCAGGAGCACGAGAACTGCGAGCATGATGATACTGGCACTGTCCATAAGGGAACTAATCACTCCTAATTATTCGTTTCTCTCAATTTTGCGCGCAAAAGGACAGCATTACTCTCTCAAAGTAACGCTGTCCTCACACTTCTTTGGCACTGTACAGTTGGGTAAGGGAGGTTCGTCCACGAGGGCTCACCGGCTCCTTTTCAGTATAGTGGAATGTATTGTAGCATACGCGGCGGAAAAATGCAAGGGGGCCGCGGCGCGCCCTGGAGGGTCGCGCCGAAGGGCGCAAGGGAGCTGCCGCCGGGAGAGCCTTCTCCGTGGGAGGGTCGGGCATACTCCGCATCAGCCCCTTTTTGAAAAAGAGCGCCGGGGCGAGGCCCCGGCGCTCTTCTGTCCTTATTTCGCTGCCGGGGGCGCCTTCTTCTCGTCTTCAAAGACCGCCTTGGCGCTGGCGCAGAGGCCCGCCAGACCCTGGATCTCGGAGGGAATGATAATCTTGGTGGCCTTGCCGTCGGCGGCGGCCTGGAAGGCCTCCAGCGCCTTGATTTTCACCACCTGCTCGTTGGGGTTGGCGGCGTTCAGGAGCTTGAGTGCCTCGGCGGTGGCCTGTTGGACCTTCATAATGGCCTCGGCCTCGCCCTCGGCCCGCATGATGGCTGCCTGCTTGGCGGCGTCGGCCCGGAGGATGGTGGACTGCTTCTCGCCCTCAGCTACCAGAATTTGGCTGGCCTTCTGGCCCTCGGCCTGAAGGATGGACTCGCGGCGCTCGCGCTCCGCCTTCATCTGCTTCTCCATGGCGTCCTGGATCTCACGGGGCGGAATAATGTTCTTCAGCTCCACGCGGTTGACCTTAATGCCCCAGGGGTCGGTGGCCTCGTCCAGAATGGCGCGCATCTTGGAGTTGATGATGTCGCGGCTGGTGAGGGATTGATCCAGCTCCAGATCGCCGATGATATTTCGCAGGGTGGTGGCGGTCAGGTTCTCGATGGCGCTCATTGGGTGCTCCACACCGTAAGTATAGAGCTTGGGGTCGGTGATCTGGAAGTAGAGCACCGTGTCGATCTGCATGGTGACGTTGTCCTTGGTGATGACGGGCTGGGGCGCGAAGTCCACCACCTGCTCCTTCAGCGAGACGATTTTCGCAATGCGCTGGAAGAAGGGGACCTTGACGTGGAAGCCCACGCCCCAGACGGTATGGAACGCGCCCAGCTGTTCGATGACATAGGCCTTGGACTGCTGGACCACCTTGACGTTGGCGACCAGGATACCCAGGATGATGGCGACCACAACCGCGATGGTTATAATGATGACAGGCATAGTTTTTCCTCCCTTATTCTTTCCCGGCGTCTATCTCTCCGCGCGCACAGCCGCGGGCTGTGCGCTGGGGGTGACAATAACCTTGACGCCCTCAATGCGCAGAACCCGCACCTTGGCGCCCCTGGGGACAACCTCGTCCCCGTCGGCCCGGGCGGTCCAGACCACGCCGGCAACCGTAACCTGACCCTGGGCCTTCAGGTTGTCGATCTCCTCGGTCACCACGCCCTCGGCGCCGATGGCGCGGTCGGCGTTGGTGGCCACCCGGCGCGTCTCCGTGGCCCGGCGGGCCATGGGCCGGATGATCAGCAGCGCCACCAGGGACACCGCCAGGAAAACGATGACCTGCACCAGCAGATTGTCTGTAAAGACCGACGTGATCAGCGCGGCCAGCGAGCCGATGGCAAACCAGATGGACACGAGGCCCACGGTGACGCCCTCCACCACGGCAAACACAATCAGGGCCGCGGCCCAGCAGATGCTCGGCAGGTATTGGGTCCACTCCATAAGTATCCCTTCTTTCCAAATTGGAGTTCAGTATGATTCCACGCAATCATATTACCACAGGCGAAACAAATAATCCAGTAAAATAACTGGGAGCGACTCCGCAGGGATTGACAGGAAAAACAGGAAAAGGATTTGCCAATGGCGGAGAAATCAGATATACTTTATTTAATATGTCGTAATGAGAGCGATAATGACCGGATGGTATTTTTCCGGCTGAAGGAGAATTCATGGATCAGTTGCAATTTGTCGTACCCACCCTGTTCGGACTGGAGGGGCTCGTCGCCGAGGAGCTGCGGCGGCTGGGCCTGCCCGATGTGCGTGCGGAGAACGGGCGGGTCCTCTGCGGCGGGACCGCGGCGGACATTCCCCGCCTGAATCTGAACCTGCGCACCGGCGAGCGGGTTCTCATCGCTCTGGGGAGCTTCCCCGCCGGAGATTTCGACGCCCTCTTTGAGGGCACCAGGGCCCTCCCCTGGGAGGACTTCATCCCCAAAAGCGGCGTGTTCCCCGTGAAGGGCCACAGCCTCAATTCCGCCCTCCACTCCCTCCCCGCATGTCAGTCCATCGTGAAAAAGGCGGCCGCCGCCCGTCTGGGCGGGGCTTACGGACTGGAGACCCTGCCGGAGAACGGCGCGCTCTATCAGATTCAGTTTTCCATCATGAAGGACAACGCCACGCTGATGCTGAACACCTCCGGCCCCGGCCTTCACAAACGGGGCTACCGTGCGGTGGGCGTGGTCGCCCCCCTGCGGGAGACCCTGGCCGCCGCCATGGTCATCCTGTCCCAGTACAAGGGCCGGGACCCCTTCTGCGACCCCTTCTGCGGCTCCGGCACCATCGCCATTGAGGCCGCCATGATCGCTAAAAACCGCGCCCCCGGCCTGGACCGCTCCTTCTCCGCGCAGAAGTGGCCCTGGCTCCCCTCCCAGGCCTGGCTGGACGCCGCCGGGGAGGCCATGGACAAGGAATTTGACGGCGAGTACGACATCTGGGGCGGTGACATCGACCCTCAGGCCGTGGCCATCGCCAAATCCAACGCCGAGAAGGCGGGGGTAGAGGATCTGGTGCGGTTCGAGGCGGCGGACGCCGTCGCCTTCCACCGCGCCGCGCCCTACGGGCGCATCGTCACCAATCCGCCCTACGGGGAGCGCATCATGGAGAAGCGGGAGGCTGAGGCGCTCTACGCGGGCTTCGGCCAGGCCTTTCGGGGCCTGCCCCCCGGCTGGCGGCTCTCACTTCTCTCCTCACACACCGAGTTCGAGCGCACCTTCGGCCGCACGGCGGACAAAAAGCGCAAGCTCTACAACGGCATGATCAAGTGCGATCTGTTTCAGTACAACAAGCGGTGAGTTCCGCTGTCCTCTTACACGTTTCCGCCTATTTCCAAAGGAGTCTGAAATGAAACAAAAACTGCTGCGTCCCATAGCCACAGTACTCGTCCTCGCCCTCCTCGCCTCCCCGGCCCTGGCCTGGGAGAAGTCCGGTGAGTACAGCGAGGGTATGGTTCTGGTTACCGAGGGTGATAAATGGGGCTACGCCAACTCCTCCGGCACCCTTGCCATCTCACCCCGCTTCGACGAGGCCGAGCCCTTCGACTTGGGCGCCGCCCTGGTAAAGGAGAATGGCAAATACGGCCTGCTGCGGCAGGACGGGGCCTGGCTGCTGGAGCCCCTCTACGGCTCCCTCACCAGCCTGGGCAGCGGGATTTATATCGGCGAGCAGAACGGGGCCTGGAAGCTCCTCTCCACCGTGCCCATCCCCGACGGCCAGGGCGGGAGCACCAACCAGTTTTTTGAGGACGCCTCCTCCATCACCGTGGAGACTGTGGACGGCGTGCGCACCCTGGTGTTCCGCCGGGGCGCCCCTCCCGCCGAGGGCGAGGAGGACAACGCCGACCGGCTGGCCGTATCCGGCCTTTCAAAGCTGCTCAAGGAGCGGCAGGTGCCCGGCTGGGCCTTTCCCCTGAAAACCGGCCGCACCGCGCTCTTCAGCGACGTCAGCGGCAAGGACTGGTTCGACCTCTGGGTGGATTTGAGCTATAACCTGGGCCTCATGGAGGGGCCGGGCGACGGCAAATTCTGGCCCTACCGCACCCTCACCGTTGGCGAGGCGCTGAAGCTGGCCGCTGTGCTGGACAGCCGCCAGAAGAGTCAGACCTTCCAGAGCGGCGGCAGCCCCTGGTATCAAAACGCGGTGGACTACTGCGTCAAAAACGGCATTATCACAAGCAGTACCTTCGACGACTACGCCCGCCCCATCACCCGGGCTGAGATGGCCCTGGTTTTCGCCGCTACCGCCCCCCTGAAGGATGCCCTGGACCTCAACGATGCCCGCAGGGTCCAGTCCTCCATCCCCGACGTGGCGGCAGGCGATTTCGCTGCCTCTTCCATCTTCGCGCTCTACTCCAAGGGTATTGTGAGCGGCAGCGACAAGCAACTCACCTTCCGGCCGGACGCAGTCATCACCCGCAGCGAGGTGGCCGCCATCGTGGCCCGGCTGGCCCGGCCCGAACAGCGCCTCTCCCTCTGGCCCACCAGCATCAGCTACTACCGAAGCGCCGCGTCGGAGCGCTGAGCCCCCGCAATGTTCTGTACCTTATCAACTCAAGAGGAGAGGGCGCAATGAAGCACCTGTTCATCGTCAATCCCGCCGCCGGAAAAAAGGGCAGCACGGACGATCTGGTCCACCGGATCGAGGCTGCCTTTGAGGGCCGGGACTACGAGATCGCCTATACCCGAAAGTGCGGGGACGCCGAGCATCTCACCCGCGCCGCCGCCCAGGCCGGCGGGGAGATCCGGGTCTACGCCTGCGGTGGGGACGGCACCCTGAACGAGGCGGTGAACGGCGCGGCAGGCTATGAACACGTCGCCATCACCAACGTGCCCAAGGGCACGGGGAACGATTTTCTGCGCATCTTCGGCAGGGGCTACCGTGAGGGGTTCTCCAATCTGGCCGCCCTGGCGGACGGGCCCCAGGCGGCGCTGGACCTGATGGACTGCAACGGCAAGCTGGGCCTTGGGGTCATCTGTGCCGGAGTGGACGCCCGGGTGGCCGCCGACGTACATAAATATAAGGCCCTCCCCCTGGTTACCGGCACGGGGGCCTACGTGCTCTCCCTGGTGGTCAACGTCCTCTTCAAAGGCATCGCCCGGCCCACCACCGTGGACATGGGAGACGTCCACCTGGACGGGGACACCTCCATCATCTGCATCTGCAACGGACGGTACTACGGCGGCGGCTTCATGCCCGTGGGCGAGGCCCAGCCGGATGACGGCGTGCTGGACATGCTGGTGGTGCCCAAGGTCAGCCGGACCACCTTTTTCCGTCTGGTGGGCAAATACGCGAAGGGCCGATACAGGGAGTGCCCCGATGTGATTTTCGACCACCACGGAGACACAATTACCTTTTCCTCACCGGCGGATATTGTAGCGGTGGTGGACGGCGAGGTTATGATCGACAGGGCGTTCACCGTGCGCCTCTCCGAGCGGAAAGTCAACTTCTTCTATCCTCCGGACATGTTCTGGCGTGAAAGTTTACAGACTGCTAACATTTCAAAAGGGTCCATTTTAGAAAACGCGAGATAATTAAAGAAAATTCGAGCTTACAGTATTATCAGCGAGCTATTTTAGATTCCATCGGATTTTTACCTGAATTCAAGGGGAAATCCGGTGGATTTTTACTTGCACATTTGGCTCGTCGACGCTATTATTATAAGTGCGTTAGCACTCCTACAAAATGAGTGCTAATCCATGAAACAGTTTTCAAAATATACTCATATATGAAGGAGGAACCTCACATGAAACTTAAACCCCTGGCCGATCGTGTGATCATCAAGATGGTGGAGGCCGAGGAGACCACCAAGAGCGGCATCATCCTCACCGGCGCAGCGAAGGAGAAGCCCGAGGTGGCTGAGGTCGTCGCTGTAGGCCCCGGCGGCATGGTGGACGGCAAGGAGATCGTCATGACCGTCAAGGCTGGCGATAAAGTTATCACCAGCAAGTACTCCGGCACCCAGGTCAAGGTGGACGGCGAGGAGTACACCATTGTCAAGCAGGGCGATATTCTCGCGGTTGTGGAGTAATTGCTCCCTGCGCGATAACCTGCAGGGCGGAGTCTCTGCGCCCCGCAGGCGGCACCCGATTTATCCCAAAAAATCGGGGCGGCACGGAGCCGCCCCTAAAAGATTCTCAAATATGGAGGTAATTGATATGGCCAAAATCATCTGCTACGGCGAAGAGGCCCGCCACGCTCTGGAGCGCGGCGTGAACCAGCTCGCCGATACCGTTAAGATCACCATGGGTCCCAAGGGCCGCAACGTCGTTCTGGACAAGAAGTTCGGCTCTCCCCTGGTCACCAACGACGGCGTTACCATTGCCAAGGAGATCGAGCTGGAGGACCCCTTTGAGAACATGGGCGCCCAGCTCGTGAAGGAGGTCTCCACCAAGACCAACGATGTGGCCGGCGACGGCACCACCACCGCTACCCTGCTGGCTCAGGCCATCATCCGGGAGGGCCTGAAGAACCTGGCCGCCGGCGCCAACCCCATGATCATGAAGAAGGGCATCGCCAAGGCCACCGAGGCCGCCATCGAGGAGATCAAGAAGAACTCCAAGAAGGTCAAGGGCAGCGAGGACATCGCCCGCGTGGGCGCCGTCTCCTCCGGCGACGACACCATCGGCAAGCTGATTGCCGAGGCCATGGAGAAGGTCAGCCACGACGGCGTTATCACCGTCGAGGAGTCCAAGACCGCCGAGACCTACAGCGAGGTTGTCGAGGGCATGCAGTTCGACCGCGGCTATATCACCCCCTATATGTGCACCGACACTGAGAAGATGGAGGCCGTTCTGGACGACGCCCTCATCCTCATCACCGACAAGAAGATCTCCAACATCCAGGATATGCTGCCCGTCCTGGAGCAGGTGCTCCAGAGCGGCAAGAAGCTGCTGGTCATCGCCGAGGACGTGGAGGGCGACGCCCTGAGCACCCTCATCGTCAACAAGCTGCGCGGCACCCTGAACGTGGTCTGCGTCAAGGCCCCCGGCTTCGGCGACCGCCGCAAGGAGATGCTGCAGGATATCGCCATCCTCACCGGCGGCACCGTCATCTCCTCCGACATGGGTATGGAGCTGAAGGAGGCCACCCTGGATATGCTGGGCAAGGCCCGCCAGGTGAAGGTCCAGAAGGAGAATACCATCATCGTGGACGGCGCCGGCAAGGCGGCCGACATCAAGGCCCGCGTCGGCCAGATCCGCGCCCAGATTGAGACCACTACCTCCGACTACGACCGCGAGAAGCTCCAGGAGCGCCTGGCCAAGCTGGCCGGCGGCGTGGCCATCATCCGTGTGGGCGCCGCCACCGAGGCCGAGATGAAGGAGAAGAAGCTCCGCATCGAGGACGCTCTGAACGCCACCCGCGCCGCCGTGGAAGAGGGCATCGTGGCCGGCGGCGGCACCGCCTACGTCAACGCCATTCCCGCCGTGGAGAAGCTCCTCAAGAGCTCTGAGGGCGACGAGAAGACCGGCATCCAGATTGTTGCCCGCGCGCTGACCGAGCCCATGCGCCAGATCGCCGCCAACGCCGGCATCGACGGCAGCGTGGTGCTGGAGAACGTCAAGAACGCCAAGAAGACCGGCTACGGCTTCAACGCCCTCCGGGAGGAGTACTGCGACATGATTACCGCGGGCATCGTGGACCCCACCAAGGTCACCCGCTCCGCACTGGAGAACGCCGCCTCCGTCTCCGCCCTGCTGCTGACCACCGAGTCCCTGGTTGCCGACAAGCCCCAGCCCCCCGCGCCCCCCGCGCCCGCACCCGACATGGGCGGCATGTATTAAAAAACCGCTCAACCCATTGCAATCCCTGGGGTCTCAATTGAGTAAGTCCTTGATTCACACCAAACTTACACCATTTGGGATTGCATTTGATATGGACAAAGTAGCTCCTACCAATTGCGGTAGGAGCTACTTTTGTGTCTGTAATCTTAACTTGATTAATTTGTCATGGTACCATCTTTTATATGGTAGTTAACACCCCGCTGAGTACAAAAATCAATTATATGCTTTGCTTGTTATATGAAATCTTTTTATGGCCTGCATATGCAGATGCTTCCTTGCAGCAGTTGGTTCGCCGGAAAATCATTTTATCTGTAAATAAGACTGCTTCAAGTAACTCATCTAAGTCTTGCTCAATTAATTAGGCGTTGGGTATGGCTCCATACTAGCCCAAGTTTTGCACACCCTTTCATGTAGCACACGCAGTGCTTCAAGGCGCCCCTTATATGGGACCGCTCCCGGTTCAATGCGCTCACGGTACTCCTCATTAAGAGATAGTTTACTTCTTTATTATTTTAATGCTTGTTGCGGCTACATCTTCGTATCCGTACATAAACGGAGCTGTCGCGAAACAAAGGTGCAATAATTTAATTTTATCTTTATACTTTGGAATTTCCTTGTCCAACCGCTCAATAGTTTGGAGGTTTTCCTTGAAACTTTCATAAATTAAAAGACCCGACAAAAAGATATGCTTTCGCTATGACCAGGAAACCGATCAGTGGAATATGTATGAGGATGAGGATGGCAGGCAGAATGCTGTGTATAACATCCAAGTTGATAGTTGGGTTCCAGTACGCGGCAACCCGGTATACGCAGATCAGTGATAAGAATGTCCGGGTGGTGCTGACGCACCATGTCCAGCGCGGACGGGCCGTTGGAAACCATACCCCGGACGTCCCAGTCGGGCAGAAGCTGGTTTAGCCCGCACAACCGCGCCTTGTCATCCGCGATAATTACCTTGAACATAGTCGATCCACACCTCTCCCAAGGGTGCCACGCCCATGACCTGACGCACGGCACAAAAAGCACGCGATATGCATTGCTGCATATCGCGTGCTTTTTGCTGGGGCACCCCCTTTGGAGAAGAAGGCATTAGTATTGCAGCTCCAGCGCTGCAAAGGCATCCTCAGCCGCTGCCAAGGCCCGACTCGCCGTTTCCACAGAAAACAGGTCCAAGAGGGCATAAGCGGCTGTCCGGTCTATCGGCCAAAGAGCGGACAGCGCATCTTCCATCGTGCTCATCCGCTGTGCTGCATCCGTCTCAAAGGTCTGCTGTATCTGTGAGAGCAGCGTCATATTGGGGCGGTACCTGCGCGAGGTCAGCAGTCCTACGTCTTTAAATACCCACCATGCCGACTTGTCCTCCCCCTTCCTCGTTTTCGTCTGAGAGAAGCGGGCGGGCAGGCGGCCTGCTCCGGCGGGGATGGGAAAATAGAAGCTGGTGTGCGGGTTGGAAAGCGCTACCCACATAATACCGCCGAAGGCATCGGGCAGCCATGAGCGCAGATGAGCCACCATGCTGGCGACTGTACCGACTTGAGCCAGACTGTAGCAGCACGGCCCGTCGTGAAATGGATCCCCAAATGGCCCCGCTTCCGGGACGGTGGTAAGATCGTGGCAGGTACCGGCATACACATCGCGAAGGACTGCCTTCACATCGTCTACATTCAGCTTTTTTGCCGGGCGAACCTGGTAAATCAGCTCATTCTCCGGCAAATCACGCCTAGCATAGAGGGACATTGCCCGCCAGCGGCGGTACATATTAAGCTTGTCCAACTCCGGCCCCCACTCATTGATGCTCTTGTCCCGTCCATAAAGACCGGAAAAATCGAAATGTGCCGGCTCTCCACCCCAGCCCCGGGCTGCGGCATACTCTGCCAAACCTCTGGAACAGAGGACATTTTCCCGGTCGTTCAAGTCTGCGTCATGGATTCCCAGGCAATTTACCCGGACGGAGGCCATGTCATCAGGCACTCGCTGAGCCACCCAATGGTGTCCGGGGGCCAGTTCCAGCCACCAGCCTTCCTTGGGGTCGGCAACGGCGAAGACCGCGACCCCTTCGGCCCCTTCCCAAGAGGACGTATTGAAGCCGTATTGGGCTACAAGTTCCCCCACCAACTCAATAGCCTGCCGGGCAGAGGCCGCCCGTTCCAGGATTATCCAAGGGATATCGTCCGCCTCCAGAGCGGCGCCGGAAGCGTCGATGGGCTGGAATGCGTGAACTCCCGTCTGAGCTACGGCCACCTGATACTCGTTCATTCCCTCAGCCCAGGCGTCGGACCGGTGTCCGATGGGGTAGACGCAGCAGGTATAGTGATAAGCAAAGGTAATCTCCGCCTGGGGGATCTCAAATCCTCGGACTGTTCGAAACGACTCGTCCCGCCCATGCTCCATGCGGGGCACATACCGCAGCCGGCCGGGTGTCCGGTCCCAGTCGTTATTGGCGCCCAGAAGGACGGAGCCATCCTCCGTAGCGTCCCTCCCTATAATGGTACAGGTACACATAGCGCCGGCCCTCAATCGTTTCCGGTGCGGAACGTGTCCACGCTCCTGATGTACCCGCTCCGCTTTCCAATGGTACAGAGAAGGGCATAGACGACGGCTGTTGCGATCATGGAGTAGGCTACGGCCCCCAGAGTGTCCATCATCCAGCCGATCCTGCCGAATACGAAATAGATAACGGCGCCGAAGATGAGGGCGAGCATACCGCACCAGTTGATTCCGTTGCTGTACCAGTAGGGGCCGTTGCGCTTGCTCAGGAAGCGGATATCGTACTCGCCCCGCCGCATAATGAAGTAGTCCACAATTATGATGGTACCGATAGGCGGGAATACTGCGCCCAGATATCCCAGGAACACCTGGAACGCATCCAGAAAGCTGCCGGTCACCATAGGGATAAGGGAAATCAGAACCATCAGGGCCGACAAAACGCCAGTGACCACTTTTCCCCTGGCTTTGGGCGCGATATTTTCAAAGGCCTGCACGCCCACAAAGAGATTAATGACGTTGGTGGTAACGGTCGTCAGAATCAGCACAACCAGAGCAATCCAGCCAAAGCCCAGCTGGGTAACCACAGTGGAGGGATCCGAGGCATTGGGATCGAACATACCGGTGCTGACGGCAACGGCGATAGTGGAGACCGTGCCAACCAAGGTGAACCAAACCATGGAGAAGGTGGCTCCCAACACCGGGGACGCCACAGCAGTGGACGGCTTCCTGGTATAACGGGTAAACTCTGCCAGGCAGGTCACCCAAGCCAGGCTAAAGGCCAGGATATTGTCGATACCCAGTCCCAGCGGCATTGATACCTCCGCAGGGGGCTTCCAGGATATGATATCCGCCACATTGAACGTGGTAAAGACCACAAAGGTAATGATAATGGTCAGGGCCACCAGCAGGATGCCGCTGACACGTTCAAAAATCTTGACGGACCGTGAGCCGCCGATGATAACTGCGCCGATGGTCATGGCGCTCTGTAAAAAGATTCCAATGAGCATGGTAATGGTATCGCCCTCCATACCGTAGGCAGGCATACCAGTGACCGCGTTGAGGATATAGCTGATAGAGATGGCTGCGATGTAGGTGTTGCACGCGCACCAGCCCAAATAGGGAAACAGGAGGGCTACAGACGGGACCTTGCTGCCCCGAATGCCCAACGGCACACGGGCCAGGCCCATAGATGTGGTGCCAATTTTATATCCCATATACCCCAGGGCGCCCATGCAGAGATAAGCGATTGGGTTGGCGATGAGGGATACACCCAGCGCCCCCATGAAGCCTAACGATGCGATACAGCCGCCTACATACCAGGTAGACGCATTGGCGTTGCCGCCGATAAAGGTTAGAAACAGATCCCAAAAACCGTAATGCCGCGCTTCCGGCGGTGGACATTCATCGACTGCATACTCACGTACGACAGCTTCTTCCTGCTGATTTTTACTCATAAGCTTGAACCTCCCCGTAATTGATGATACGTTCTCCGGGCCTCATACATGGTCAGGATACTGGGGAAGAGGTGTGCTCCTTCGATGTGCTACCGCCGGATATAACTCGGCCTGCGGTCGGGTCCCGGACAGTTCTTACAAGAATCCATGACTACCTGTCCATCGATCATCACGCACCCAATCGCGGGCATATCGCCGGCCTTTAATGTGGCGTTGAGATCTGTGGCCGGATAGGCCGCCTGGAGGAAGAGCAGATCGGCCCTGTAGCCTACCTTGACTTTGCCGTAGTCCAGGCCGTAGCAGTCTGCCACGTTGCCAGTACCCATACAGATACAGAGCGCCGGGTCCAGATCGCGTTTGCCGTTGCATACGGCCGCAAGCCCCATCCAGATGCCCATGGGCGAGTAGCCCGCTGCGGAGGGCGTATTCGTGCCGATCATCAGCCTGCCCAGCTTTCCCGCCGAGGAGCACTCCTCCACAATATTGACCAACGTGCGCATATTGCCATCTGCGGTCAGGTCATAATAGAAGTCCCCTGCACGGATGACCCGGAAGATATCGCCGTCGCTCATGGGCGTGGGGCCGCCGTTCAAGTGGCAGATGACATCCGGGCCGATTGCAAACAGGGCGTCGGCATCGTATCCGGCGCAATCACGCGAGGATGGGCCGCCGGAGTGGGCGGGCACGATAAAGCCGTTGGCCTTGGCCATACGGGTGAGTCTTGCGGCTTGTTGTATATCCTTGACAGGACCATGCCCCACCTCCGCAATCATATTAACGCCTGCAGCGGCCATCTGCGCAAAGTCATGATCCTCCAGACCGTCCACCAGCATCAGGGCGCCGCCCTGAATCCTTGCCCCACGGACCCGGTGGTTTTCCCACATCTCCTTGCCCAGAATGGCCAGCGCCTTGCTCCCATCTACTGTGGAAGGCAGACCCGGCATCCTGGCGCCCAGAGAGAGCATGCTGGTGATGCCGCCGCCCATATAGTCCTCCACGATGTCGCAGGCCTTATACTGGGGCAGATAGTCGTTGATGGGCATATGGCTGTGTGCGTCAATCATACTCGGGGAGACGAATAGGCCTTTGGCATCCAGGATCTCGTCGGCGGTGTGAATCAATTCGGTCCGTGCCGCGCCGATATACCGTATGACGCCGTCCTCCGCCCAAATGACCTCTCCGGATGCTATCGGGCAGGCGATGTCGCCTGTCATGATGGGACCGCAGTTGGTGATGAGAACCTTTTTCATATCTTCCCCTCCCCTCATACCTGTATGCGGACTGCTGCGCGCTTGGGCGGGGCAGTATTGACTGCAGCCCCCTCGTGCATGACAGCTCCGTCAATCAGCACCATGCTGACGCCGGGAACGGTCCCCTCGGCAATCGAGGCCCCGGCGTCGTCCCCGGTGCCGCCCAGAGGAGCGTCGCAGATAATGAGATCTGCGCACTTCCCCTCCGCCAGGGTGCCTACATCCTTTAGCCCGATGGCGCGGGCTGTGTTTCCCGTAGCACAGGCCACAGCCTGTGGGGGAGGCAGCTTGGCCGTGCCGGAGAGAAGGCAGACCATCTCCCAAATTCCCCTGGGAAAGACCCCTAGTCCCGAGGGGGCGTCGTTGCCAAGCATGAGGCGGTGCAGCTCGTTTCGTTCGCGGGCCTTATTCACCACCTCCACGGTATTCTTCAGGTTCGGGCACTGGGTGCGGCAGAACTCAATCGAAGCGCCGGTGTCCCGAAAGAAACGCTCAATGGTCTCCGCGCTCAGGTCCGCATAGGTTACATGACATATGACATCGGGGTTAAGCCCCACCACGGTGTCTGGGTCCATAACGGCAGATCCATACAGGTAGGTGGAGCCGCTGTGGCACAAGAATTTTATACCGTACTTATGGCCCCAATCGATCATGTGCTTGGTGTTGTGGACACGGTTGGCACTGCCCAGACCGATCTCCCCTGTGTGAGTAATGCCTAACTCGGCCAGTTCTCGAAAATCCTCCTCTGTGGTGTCTGCCATGAGGATAAAGGCGCCCGCGTAGACCTTCATACCGGAAGGCCTCAGATTGTTATATGTCTTGAACGAAAGCGTCGCCATGGCCTTCTGTCCGGCGGCGTCCTTCGGTTTGCCCGGGATATGCGTCTCCCCGGCGGAGACCAGACCGGTGACGCCCGCCCGGACATAATTGTCGATCCAGCCAAGGGCTGTCTGACGCGGGGTCCATTCTCCCAGGACAACATGACAGTGGCTGTCCAGCAGGCCCGGCATAACGGTGGTCCCCATGGTGTCTATTACCTCAGCGCCTGCTGGAGCGGCAAGCCCTTCTCCAATGGCGGCGATCTTTCCATTCTCAATGATGAGGGAATCCCTATTAAGAACAGGTTGATAGATGTCCCCTGAATACATTGTGCCGATGTTTCGTATCAGAGTTTTGCTCATTTCTGATTCATCCCCCTTATGATCAAGACGCCCGGCGGTGCTCTATCCCTCCTGCCGGGTAGTTGCCTCTTGAGCAAGCCGCGCCAGATAGTCGGCCATACCCTTGCCGCCGATGCGGGGATGGGGTCGGCCGCCGTCAGTCAGCGCCACAATAACCACCAGTTCGTCCGCTCTGGGCGCGTCAAAGACGCCCGCCTCCGGAATGGTATCATAGTGGCTTCGCAGGGCCGCTTCATCCCGGAAGCCCAGGGGAATGTCAATTTTTCCACCGGGATTGCCCACCTTTTTGTTTCCGGGAATCAACGCCCGGCAGGGCAGTCCTATGGCCTTGCGCATTGCGTAGCCCAGTTTGGGGTGGAGGATCGCTCCGCCGTGTTCCAGCTCGCCGTCCATACCCACAATACAGGCCTTTCCGTAACTCTCCACCGCCCCGCCCAGCTCCTCCATACCAATGCGGCAGAGTCTGTCACCCAGTTCCTCGCCGATGTCAAAGATAGGCGACAAATTCTCCTCATACCGCCCTGCCATAGGATTTTTTATGACCGCCGCCACGGTAACGCGGCGTATGGTCTTTTCCGTACTTTTAAAGCCCTCGAAGTCCACGTCTTCTCTTGTCACCACAAGTTTCCTAATCTCAACCGGCATATCTCCGTCTTCCTTTCTTTCATTACGATAGGTGCTGGTAAGCCAGGCAAGAAAATTTAGTCGGTGCTTGCTTAAATATATTTCAGCAGAGGAATTTTACGCAGGCGCACACCGGTTGCGTCATAATAGGCGTTCAGAATGGCAGGCTGTATCGGCAGCAGCCCCAACTCCCCGATTCCCTTGGCGCCAAAGGGGCCGGAGGGGTCATAATTGTCCACAAACGCCACTTCAATTTCAGGCGTGTCCGCCATTTGGGGAATCTGGTACTTGACCATGCTGTCGGTCTTAATAAAGCCGTCTTCCAGTTCAAACTCCTCCCGCAGGCCCTGTCCCATGCCCATCAGGAGTCCGCCCTCGCCCTGCCGCTTGGTTGCTTCAGGGTTAATGGGGGTACCCACATCAAAAGCGGCGTACATTTTTATCACCCTGACCGTATTCTTCTCCGGGTCCGCCTTTAACGCGACCAATGCGGAGACATAGGAGTTGGTATGGTGGGTGCGATACTCTTCCGCCGGAATTGCTCTGGAGCGGTTGGCGTCCTCCAGCGGATAATAGGTCCTGGGCATCCTTGCCTTCTCCACCACCTCAAAGCTGCCCCCAACCCGCTCCTTAAATTCTTTCAGGCCGCAAAGCGTCCAACCCGTGCCCTCATCTACGATCTTTCCGTCCCGAAACACGGCATTGCCCCCGATGAGTCGTTTTGCCGCCTCTGTGACTCTGCGGGCGAAGGTTTTGGCGGCGGCCTCCAGTGCCGTACCCCACAGTATCAGTCCTCGGGAGGCCATAACATGGGCGCTCCACGGGGTAAGGTCCGTCTGCAAGTCAGAGAGAATATCGATGTCCTCATACCGCAGCCCCAGACTGGCGGCGGTGATTTGGGCCAGCCCTACCAGCGTCTCGTTACCCATCTGGGCGCAGCACGCCTTCATCTGTACCCGTCCGTCATCCAGCAGCTCCAGCCCCACCCGTGTCTCCTCAGCCGGACCAACCCCGCCCAGGATATGCCGCCAGCCGCTGGCAACACCAATGCCGATGGCAGGGTCCTGCTCCTTGAGCGGGAGGAACTCCTCATAATACTTTTTTTCCACGGCGTCCAGTGTTTTCAGATAGGCATGGCCCTCAGGAATAATCATCCCGGTAGCCGCCTCGGAGCCGGTGCGCAGGCCATTGATACGCCGGATGGTAAAGGGGTCCATCTTCAATTTGCGGGCCAGCTCGTCCAGAGCCACCTCTATGGCAAAGATGGTCTGAGGCGAGCCGTAGCCCCGCATAGCGCCGGAGGTCAGATTGTTGGTGTAGTACACCTTGCCATCAAGAGACATGTTTAATATTTCATAGGGTCCGGTGGCATAGGAGACACCCTGGGGCAGCACACGGGGTGAAAAGGATTTATATGCCCCGCCGTCGGACACCATGTCGTTCTTCAAAGCCGTGATGCGCCCCTCTTTGTCTGCCGCCAGCTTGATGCGGCAGGTCCAGGGGTGGCGCTTTGTGGAAAAGCGGTAGGAGTCCTTCCGGCTGACGGCGACGGACGCGGGACGTCCCAGCTTCATGGCCGCATAGGAGACCAGTACGGGGAGAGGGTGTCCATCCTTTCCGCCAAAGGACCCCCCCAGCGGAGTCTGATGGACATTAATCCTGCATTCGTCGATGCCCAGATAGGCCGCTGTTGAGGCCCGTTCGCCAAAGGGCCCCTGGGAGACGGTATAGATATCCATCCCGCCCCGATCATTGGGCACGGCGGTGGAGCATTCGGTCTCAATGTAGTTGTGTTCAATACGCTGGCTGTAGTACTCCCCCTGCACTACAGCCGCCGCATCCCGAAACGCGGTATCTACATCACCCTTTCGAATCGTACAGCGGACGGAGACATTGCCATCGCAGTCTTCATGGACCAGCGGGGCTCCGGAAATCCGGGCCTGTTCCACGCTGAGGACATTCTGTAAGAGCTCGTAGGTTACCTTCAGTCGGCTAGCGGCATATTCAGCCTGTTCCTGCGTATCGGCGTAGACAATGGCCACCACCTCACCCACATGACGCACTTTGCCGTACGCGATGATAGGCATATCCTTTTGGAGAGGGCCAACCATGGTTATTGGCGTAGTCTTGTAGCACTGGACGTACTGCACACCGGGCAAAGCCATACAGGTGTCCACGTCGATGTCCACCAGCTTGGCATGGGGGTACTCGGCAAAGACCAGCTTTCCATATACCTGGTTTTCAAAATAGTAGTCGCTGCAGAATTTGAGTCTGCCGGTAATCTTGTCCACCGCATCCGGCATATTGTAGGAGTTGCCGATCACCCGGTCCGGATCGTTACCGTTCTCATCCGTCCAACGCTCGCCCCGCAGGATGGCAGCGGCACGCTCAATGGCCTTGAGTACCCGCACATAGGACCCGCAACGGCATAGAACACCCTTGAACGCCTTATCTATTTCCTCTCTGGTGGGAGTCGGATTAGCCTCCAGCAGAGCGACCACGGTCAGGACCTGCGCAGGGGTGCAAAAGCCGCACTGCATAACGCCGCAGGCCAGAAAGCTCTCCTGAACCGGGTGGAGTTTTTCTCCCCTTGCCAGACCCTCAATGGTGGTAATCCTTTTCCCCAGGAGGGTTTTGCACTTTAACACGCAGGAGCGGCGGACCTTGCCATCCACAATCACGTTGCAGCTCCCGCACTGACCCACATTACAGCCGCACTTGGTCCCGGTCAGTCCATGCCTCTCCCTCAGCCAGCGGAGCAGGGTCATTTCATAGTCCTGTTCCTCCAGGGCATACGGCGTTTCATTGATCAAAAGATGTTCCATTTTGCTCCCTCCTTTCACATGGTTGCCTAGCCCTACAGTTGAACGACCTTGGAGCGGGTGGTTTTTCGGATTTCATCAACCCATCTGACCGCATCCAGGTATCCTCCCATCTCGGCGTAGTGTGCCCTGGTGGTGGTCATCTCTATGGGAAATACCGTGGCGGGGGTTGCTACCCAGGCGAATGCCCCCTCCGGCATATCGGCGATACTGCTCTCCACAGTAATGCCGCCGCCGGGCAGGATGTGGCCGGGTTGACCGCAGATGGAGAACATCACCTTTTTATCCCGTAGGGCCTGGTTTACTTTTAGCGGTCCCTGTTTTGAGAGGACGTTTCTCACACCACCGCCGATACAGGCCACCGCCGTAATATTGGTACAGCAGTCCTCGCAGTTATCCCGGATAAACCGGAGTACTCCTTTCACATCGTCAGGAACGGCCTTTTCCACCAGTTTAAGGTTCTCGTCCAGTTCAAAGTAAGCCGCCCGCTCGGCATTGGTCTCAGTGACCACCAGCCGGGTCCCTGGTCGGGCCTGGGTCTGTTCCACCCGAGCGACTGCTTCCCGGGCGTTCATGATGCTGGATCCGCCCCAGCCTGTGCCCGGAGTACCAAAATACCGACCGGGAGAGCTGTAAATTCCCGCCGGGATAATGCCGGAGGGCCGCATTCCATACCGCACACCGCAGGTGGTATGGGTGGAAAGTGCGGCCGTCACGTCGAAGTCGCAGGCGATAACCTCGTCCACATGGATGTCCATCCACTGCCTGGCGAACCCCTCCACAATCATGGACCCGCAACCCACACGCATTTTGGGCGGACATCTGCCGTCCACGACGGGGGGCCGTCCCTGCTGGACAGTCAGTTCTTTAACGGCCTCCGTCCGTAATGTCACCGCCTTTTTATTGAGCAAATCAATAATTGTTTTGGCGGTGATAAAGCCATCCGGCCCAGTCACCAGCTCAGAGCCTCCGATATAGAGCATACGGGACCCATACTCGGAAGGGGCTATGAATCCTACAATCTTTCCCTCCCGACGGACGGCGCTGCCTGCCGGACCAATCTCCTCATCGGTATCAATTTTGACCTTGGCGCCGCTGAACGACAGCACCGCCTCGGTTACGGCGGTGACAATTTCGACGCCGTCCACCATATCCATGCCGATATAGCGTGCAGGCACGTCGGCGGAGTATAGATTGGAGCCGGCTCCCAGACCCAGCATGAGGGGAGCGGAGGGCAGGCCTGTCACCTCATCAAATCGAATGCAGGACTTATCTACAATGTGCAGGGGCTCCTTCCGCATCAAGGTCCCCTCCTCATTGACATAGCGCAGGCAGGCCCCGGTCTGCCCCGGCGCAATATTACAGTGGATTGGGCAGCAGTCGCAGACTGCTGTGGCCTCCTCCCGGTCACAGATCTCAATTGCACTGTTTCTGCATACCCGGTAACAGATACCGCAGCAGGAACAGGATCGGCTGATTACCGCCCTTCCATTTTCCAAGCTTACGGCGCCGGTAGGGCAGCGCCTAACACATTGTCCGCAGCCTACGCATAAATGCGTCGCACGATATGCCTTGCCCATGGCATTCCCTCATTTCACAGGATATTAGGCTTTCTCCTTTGAGCTCTTTGGGTGGCGGATATCATAAAACCGTTCCGTCCCCTCCTCCAGCGCCGCGTAAAATTCCTCAGACTCTGCGGGGTTGTCGGGCTTGTCCCACAAGCTGATGACAGGCATCAGAATTGCGTTGACGGCCAGGCCGATGGCCCCATACCAGGTGCCGCCGATATTCCAGACGAAGTAGGTCATCAGGACCACCACGGTGCCGACAATACTGCAGATGAGGGCTGCTTTTTTTGTGGCGCGCCTCCAGTAAATTCCGTACAGCAGAATGGGAAACAGCGGCATTACGATGGCAATGGAGAACATAATAAGCGTATAGATAAGCTCCGGGGGATTGAGCGCAAAGAGGACTGCTATCGCGCCGATGCACAGGATGACGATTCGGCCGATACGCTCCTTCTGTCGAACCGTGAGCTCTTTACGAAAGGCGTGGATGATGAAATCGTCGGAGATGACGGAAGCGCCCACCAGTAGGAAGGAGTCCGCCGTTGAGATTCCAACACCAGCGGCACCCACAAAGAACATAATCATCAGCCCCACCGCCAAGCCGCTATTTGCGGGATTGATAATGTTCTCCACGATATAGGGAATTATCATTTCCGTCACGCCGGCATCCATGCCGGGTAGGGCCGCAATGCCCACTGCCCCGATGAGGAAGGTGAAGGACCAGACCAGCGCCTGCAGCAATGGTGTAATAGACATGACCTTTCGCTGAGTGCGAAGGTCCATACCCGAATATGCGGAACGGACGAAGACATGGGGCAGCATAATGGTGTAGCCGATCATGCAGGAGAAGGGGTAGCCGAAACGGGCGCCATAGGAGGTCCACTCATAAGTACCGGGATAGGAGAACCAGGAATCCCCTACGTTTTCATAGATCATATGAAAGCAGGCGGTCAGGGAACCGCCGCAGCAGTACATCAAGGCAGCAATGCCGATAAACACCAGACACCCCATGAAGACCAATCCCTGGATTGTATCTGTCCACGCGACAGATTTAAAGCCGCCCACCGTGGTAAAGACCACCATGGCAAGACCGATCACGAGCACCACAGCCGTATAGTTCATTGCGCCGCCGGTAGCCACTGACGCTGCCTGGGCGATGGAGACCATGACCGAGGTGACATATGGAATGGACGCGGCAAGAAAAATTATCCCCGTCACAATCCGCAACATTGGGCTGCGGAAGCGATCGTAAAAGCAGTCGGAGGGGGTGACATAATTTCGTCGGGCATTGACCACCCAAATTTTGTTGGTGGAAAAATACATGGCAACCACAAACATGGGGAAATAGGTCATTTCGGAAAACCAGTAAGTAAGCCCGCCCCGGTAATACCCGCCGGGCCCCGCAAAAAATACCCAAACCGACATTAGGGACGCAATATAGGTCATAACAAGCAAAGGCCAGGGCAGCGTCGCCTTAAATACGTTGAAATGTCCTTCCCTGCGTCTCTGATTCCAAGAGATAAATCGGGAAATTCCCATGACGATGAGCAGATAACCAATGATGCAGATCCACATAACGCTTGGCTTAAGCAAGGTCATTCACCCCTCTCTTCTCCGTACGGTCAATCCTGCCGCGGTTTCTTCAATCGGTATATTCTGTTTATTATGAAAAAGCCTATGTAATTCGCAGCCCAGACCCAGACCATGGACACTACCCCGTGGATGACCGCTGCCCTCATATCACCGTATTGGGGAAAACCAGGTATGTTATAAAAGAGATACCCCATGATGCAAACGGCCAGCCAGATTTTCTCCGCTTTTACGAGTTTCATTGTATTTTACCTCCCTTCTAATTATTTCCAAAATTTATTCTATATTTTAGACTGCGTTCTAGTTCTTTATTTCCTTTTTACTACTTTCGACTGGTTTCGTCAATGATAAAATTGCTCTTTTTATTATTTTTATAATAAACGTAAATTAGAATCGATAGTTCTTGTATAGTTTCCATATAACATTTCCTCCACCCTCCTACGATTGGACATATAAAATGCCCTGCGGGACGACCGCTATCGCAGCCACCCCGCAGGGCATTTTCTTCTTTTATTATGGTTCGTGCACCGCATTGCCCGGGAACGCAAAACGCCGGCCTTGAATACTGCCCTCCATACGGATCAGCAGCCCCGCACTGTACTGGCGGCCCGCCTCTTCTAAAACCTGAGTAATTGCACGGTGCAGCTCCTCCTCCGGCAGGATGTCTGTCGCCGTGACCACCTCCAGCTCCGGGATATCTGTCTGGGGATCCAGGTTCACCGCCAGAGTAGATGCCACCCGGGGGGAATCGATAAAGGAACAGTTGGCCAAATGGGTGGCAAGCGCATCCGCCACGTTGGCCCGTGCGGCAAAGACCGTGACGCTCTCCGCTATCCCCCTGGTAAAGCTGCGTCCCCCCAGCCCACTGGTGCATATACCGCCAATTCCTGCTCCCGCTTGAATCAGGGCAGGCTGCGAAGTTTCTCCCGTGTGCAGATCGATTACCGTCCTCAGCCGAAGGCTTTGGCCCGGCGCCAGACGAAGCGCTACGTCCCCGCCGTTGTTTGCCACCGCCACAGCGGCGCCCTGGTCGGCCAGCCAATCCGCCACCGTATCCGCCAAGGAACCCGCCACCGCCGCCATAGGCGTGAGCGTGGGTTCCCCGGTGAGACGCACCGCCCGGCACATCGCAAGCGGCAGTCCCTGGAGCTGGCTTTCAGTTACCGCATCCGGCCTTCTCCGCAGCAGGGGCAGGGCCTCGGCAATCTGCGCCAAGCCGGTTCGCAGTACTTTGAATGCATTCCGGCACAGGGCGGTAAGGGGCTTACCTTCTTCATTATACGCCGCTACCAGCATGGCCGTCGGTCCGTATTCAATATATACCTGTCCTTCCGGCATAATCCGGATATGTTCATCCTTCAGCATAATCGCCCGCTCCGTCGTCACCCTGCAAATACAGGAGTTATTTCTTATCGCCGGAGATTCCTTTGCAAAATATTTCAATGGTGTCCTTATTTCGTTCGATAATATTATATTTACCCTTTTTATAGCACCACTCAAGTAGCAGAGAGCGGTTGAAAACATGGATTGCCCGCAGAATTTCGTCGCAGTTCATGTCGTCCCGAATTTCACCGTTCTGCTGTCCTCCGAGGATGATGGCGCTGACAATTAAATCAGTCTGGTGCTGTTCATAGAAATTCATGGCGTCCTCCGGAGGGTCGTTCATCACACTGATAAACATCTGGCTGAGGAAGGCAACATTGCTGCTGGATGTAGATGTATCTATCGTAATGATAATCAAATCCCGAATTTTGTCCACTGCATTTTTCATCCTATAACCCGGCTCCGAGGAGAGCTTGGCATAGCTCTTCAGAATATCCTCCCCGAGGACCTCGCTGCGATAGATTATCAGGTCGCTTTTGCTGCGGAATAGATTATAAAAGGAACCTTTGGACATATTTACATTTTTGACGATATCGTCTACGGTAACCTGGCTGTATCCATAGCGGTCAAACAAGTCCAAGGCGCTTTTCAGCAAGGTTTTGCGGTTGGTTTCCGATTTTAACTGTCTGTTGGACGGCGTGATCGACATATCTGTTACCCCCCATGGAAAAAATTTGACTATAATTAAGTCCGTAGTTTATTTTCGATTCTTCTTTACCTATATTACCCTATTTAGCTTGTCTTTGCAATACATATCCTGAGCTTAACTTTATATGGCCTGCATATGCAGATACTTTCATACAATAGTTGATTTGCCCGAAAATTGTTTCACGTTGTAGCAAAGATAGAGCCAAGGGATAGAGTACTGAATAAAGGAATACGGACAAAAATGTCCGTAACCGCTTAAGCCAGCTAGCACAGGGGACTAGAGTTTATAGGTAAAAAAATAAGCAAAACTCAAATTGATTACGCCGCAAACACGATGGGGCCTCCCTACAGACATAAAATAATAGAGGTGGAATGCCACCCTATTGGATTTTATACCTTAATTTCTTTATAAAAGGCTTATAAGAGATTAAAGGTATTTATTTGCTTTTGCAGAGATCATTACTGGCACCACATTGGGTTTCTAGCTTCTTAAGCCCACTGAACTCAGAGGCCGGAAGCCTGTTCTCCCTGGGAGAGAAGTATTTGACTGGGGTTTGAGAGAGGGAGATGCCTCTTAGTCTTCGACTAATGCTCCAGAGGAATGTCGCCGTCGAAGCCAAAGAGTGCCCATACCGGCTGACGCCGGCACGCTTGCTAGGGCGCGCTATTGGCTCCACCAGGGGCGGGCTTGAAGTATCCTACCCACCTTTTGGGGTGGAAAGCTTTAATGGCCCTACTGTGCTATGCTACTACTTTGAGCTGAGAAAAGCCTTTTGCTTGTACTGGTATCTCATGTATCCCCCAGCACATACAGGTTCATTTGGAGCATTTTCAAGCAGCCTACATAACGTTTTATAGCAAAGAATCCTCCCGCTCGTCATTGTGACAATGTGACAAGTAGGAGGGCTTAATAATTTTCTTGCTTTAATAATAACTGGGGCTTATGCCGTGTTTGTAATAAGAAGCATAGGGCTGAGACTCATGCTTAGTACTCCTAATAAATAAATTGGGGCCGCCCGCCATTAGTAGACGGACGACCCCGAAGGAAGAAAGGAAGCTTATTTAAGGGTGTTCTCAATGAAGCGCTGGAGCATTGTAGCCACTTCTGCGCGGGAGGCGAGGCCGGAGGGGTCCAGCTTTCCGCCAGACTTCCCGGTGATGATGCCCTCAGCGACCGCCCAGTTCATAGCATCCGACGCCCAATCGGAGATGCTGCCGCTGTCGGCAAATCCGCTCAGGTCGGCCTGGGTCTTCTCCGCTCCGGCATATCGATAGAGCATCACCGCCAGCTGCTCGCGGGTAATGCCGACTTCGGCATTGGTGCCGTCAGTGATACCGTTCTCCACACCCCAGTCCATGGCTTTACTGTACCACGTCTCGCCACCCTCAGTGTCCTGACCGTCCAAGCGGGCAAGAACAGTAACCAGCATGGCGCGGGTCATGTCACCCATGGGGTCAAAGACATCGTTGCCGGTGCCGGTAAAGAGCTCACGGCTGGCGACGAACTGGACGGAGTCGGCGGCCCAGTGGCTTACAGCCACATCGGCAAAGGTCTTGCTGTTGTCGATGACCTTCACCTTGATATTGCCCTCGGCGATAAAGCTGAGCCCATCCCCAGTGACCACAGAGGTCCTGATGATTCTCTCGGTACCGTCCTCGTTCACTGCCACAGCAACAATACCGGGGGCGGCATCCTTCACAGGTACAGTGATTTTGGCACTCTCAACGTCCTTGGGCAGGGTCACGCTGGCAGTAATCTCACCTTTGGCGGTGGCGGCAGTCTCTGTCTTCACGCCGCCGGCATCGGTCACGCTGCTGGTAAAAGAGCCGTCGGGCTTAGTAACGGTCTCGCTCTTATAGCCGTCCTTCCTGGTGACGGTCTCAGTCACGTTGCCGTCCTTTTTGGTCTCCACCACGGTCTTGTCGCCGTTGGGATAGGTGGTGGTCTCAGTCACCGTGCCGGTGGTCTTATTGGTGACGGTCTTGGTGGTGGAACCGTCCTCGTTTTTCACAGTCTCGGTGGTGCTGCCGCCGCCCGTGGGGGGAACGTAGGGGGGCGTGTAATTTGTCACAGTCACTTCACAGGTGGCGGTAAAGCCTCCGTCTTCAGTGGTAACGGTAATGGTCGCGTTGCCCTCTTCCACTGCGGTGACAAGACCGTTCTCGTCAACAGCGGCAACCTCATCAGCGCTGCTCTCCCAGACAACATTCCGGTTGGTAGCGGTGTCGGGCATTACGGCGGCGGTAAGTGTGCCGCTGTTGCCCACTGTCAGGCTCAGTTCGGTCTTGTCCAGGGTGATGCCGGTGACGGGAGTTGCTGCGGCTTGTTCTACATACAATGTCACCGGGGTGCCAACCGCCGTTGTGGGTGCCTTGCCGTCCTCGGTATTGGTTACCTCACAGCGGTATTGCCAGCCGCTGTTCTCCAAGGTGATATCGGCGGCGGGAATCGTGTAGACAATGCCGGTCTCATTTTCCAGATTGGTCCAATCGCTTTCGGTTTTGCGCTGCCACTGATAGGTATAGGTCCCACCGGCGGTCACGGTCAGTTCGATACCCTCGCCCTCGTAGGGGAGAATAATTTTTGCGGGCATCCCGGAGACCGTGGCATCAGGTGCGGCAGATGTGTCCAAATTTCTCCAATGGGCATAGAGCGTATGGTCTGCGGTGGTTGTGACTATGGTTGCTTCAGTTACCTGTTCGCCGCCCACGGCGGCGGTATACCAGCCATCAAACGCCACGCTATCGTCATAAGCGGTGGGTTCTGGCAGCTCACCATAGGGCTGACCGTAGGTGACGGTGACGCTGTTACTCCCCAGCTCTCCGCCGTTAGCGTCCAGGGTCACAGTGTAGGTCTGTGCGGTATAAATTGCCGTGACAGTTTTGTTTTCGGTGATGTTCACGAGGTCTTCGGCTACATCCCATACGCCGTTGTGGCCGGTCTTGGTGGGCACGGCGGGGAACTTAGAGACGGGCAGAGTGCCGCCTTCCTCCACGGTCTCTGTACCAACGATCTTGTCATCGGCGAAGAAGGTAACTGTGTAGTCCTTGGGGACCGGCGGCTGATAGCCCTCAATGATAAGCGTAACGCTCTCGCTGGCCAGGACAGTACCCTCACCAGCCACACGCACTTCATAAGAGGCGGGAGAGAGACCTGTGACCGTGGTTGTAAGGCACTTGGTCCAGCCTGCAGCTGTGCTGTCCCTATACTCCATGGCAGAGGTCACACCCGTGATGGTTCCGTCATTGTTTTCCGCCGTTGTGCAGTCGGTTTTACCAACGCTGATGGGGGTGGATGCCTGTGTCAGTGTGATAGTCTGGACTGCGGATTCCACAGTGGTACTGCCGTCGCCCAGCTGTTTTACCCGAATGCCATCGGCTACTGTAAGCTTTGCTTCGGACAGGTCTATAGGCGTCTCTTCCACGGCCATCCAATTGATGCCGCCGTCCACGGAGTACTTCATTTCGCTGGTCACGTTGCTCAGTGTCATGGTCGCGGCATCGAAGACAGCAGTGGGAGTTACGGCAATCTGCTTATCTGCCAGCTCTGCAATTGCAGCTGCAGTTAGGGGTGCTGAAAAAATCTTAACTTCGTCGATAGCACCGTGGAACGGATAGGAGAGACCGCCGCCCGACTTCTGACTGCCGCCGATCCGGAAGGGCACCCGTGTCTCTACGCCGAACTGCACATCGTCACAGCCGATGAGTTCGCCATCCAGGTAGACCTGTGCACTTCCATTTCCCTTGACAAATGCCACATGGTGCCAAGCATTGGCGGTTACAGGCTTATCCTTGCTGCCAATCACTGCACAAGCATTGGAGTTGGTACGGAGCACACCATTGCTGCCGTCTACAAAGAAGATGATACCGCGGCTTTGGGCGTCGCCAGAGATGTCGTTACCTACGACAGCATTGACACCACTGCTTCCGTCCCAGTTAATCCATGCGGAAACAGTGAACTCATCACTGGCGTAAAGCGCATCACTGTCCACGTCGATATAGCCGTCGCCGCTGAACTTAGCAGCGTTATTGTTCTTGCCCGAAGTAGAACCAACATTTGCAGATTTAACACCGTTGGTCTTGCCAAGCTCATCAATTGCCTCGACGTCGGCAGCCTCGTCCAGCTTGAAGTAGTGCTCAACAATTGTGAGTGTGAAAGTCTTCTCGGCGATGGTCCCAAGCCCAGACGCGTCCTTTACATTTACAACCTTCAGTGTAGCTCTGTCCAAGAGCGTCATACCATCCAGCGTCAGGCTAACGGTTCTACCGTCCGCACTCAGAGCAGCTGAAGTAATGGATGCATTGGCCACGCCGGTCAGGACATAGTTCGTCAAAGCCTCAGCAGTGGTCTTATCCATCGCCTTATTGAAAGTCACGACGGCATCTGTGCTGCTGTTGAGGATCGCTTTCATAACCACAGGGGGGAGAACCTTGGTGGTGACCACCACTGCGGTAGACTTGACACTTTTCATATCAGCCGCGTTGACTGCACAGACTTCATAGGTGTATTCTGTCTCGTCCTCGGTATTACGGTCGATATACGTAGTCACATTGCCGAGGGTAGTCAACACCTCGCCGTCACGGTAGACAATATAGCCCTTGATACGCCCATCACTGTCGACAGCATCGTCCCATGTGAGCCTTACTGCATTGTCATCATCCAGTGCGGTGGCAGTCAGGTTTGCGGGTGCTTCGGGGGCAGTATCGTCCTCTGCAAGCCAGACCTGGAAATCATCCAGCGTTGCGGCATTTGCAATGCGGACAATATAGTCTGCCTTGTCGCCGGTAGTGAACACAAAGATACTGTGCCCCCTTGTGAACCCCTCCTCCAGGACCTTGTCATTTGCGTCAGACTCGGACTGGATATAGACTGTGCCGTTGCCCAGCGTATCAAACTCCATGATGTAGGCGGTGTTGGGAGCCAGACGCATGGTAGCGGGGCTGGTACGCACAGTGACAGAATCATGGCGTGCGCTGTTGACCTTGAGGGACCAGTCGCCGTTGATGGTGTCGCTGGTGTAAGGCAGATGGGTCTCGGAAAGATGGGGGTTTCCGTCTGAAGCCCACTCGGGGTTAAAGATGCCGTAAGCGCCCTGCTCCACATACTCGAAGGTCTCGTCCGCCACGCAGGCAGCGGAGCGATCCGGCTCCGCAGTCTTGACCATCCGGCTCTGCATGAAGGTGACTTTTCCATTGGCGTTCTTGCACGCATCGGCAGAGAGGATGACCTCGGCGACCTCATGCTCGGCGGTGAAATCCACCCACATACGCTGGACAGGCTTGCCCAGCGCATAATCGTCAAAGTACTGGTTGGTCATGCCCACCTGCTCCAGATAGTTCATGTAGGTCTTGTCGCCGTCTTTTACGGTGATACGGGCGGTCTTGCCATTTTCGGCGCCTGCGTCCACCTTGACACGGTACTTCTGACCAATCACCAGGCCGGTCATGACCTGGGAGACCTGTCCAGACTCGACGCCGGTCATGGTGAGGATCGAAACTCCGTTGTTGTCGTCGTTGAACTGGATGTCGGCTTCGCCGCTCTTCTGCCAGATCGAGAAGTCGCGGCTGTTGAACATGGTGTCCTTCAGGGGGCTTCCCACGCTCCACTCGGTAACATCTGCCTCAGCGGGGGCGGGGTACACCACATAGGGGGTATTGGCAGTGGCGTTGATCGTGACCTGATGGTCGGCAGTGACAGCGATGGTATCACACAGCACCTTGCCGTTCTGGGTGGTCTCATACAGATACACGTTCTCTACATTATTCCAGTTCTCGGGCAGTGTCCAGGTGCTGTTGCCACCATTGCTGTTCCAGTGGTAGATCTTAGCAGCATCGTCGGGGTCGGGGCGGGTCTTGATGTCCTCATCCTCATCATACCAGGGAATGAAAATCTGTCCAGCGCGGGTCAGCTCTCGGCCGTCCTTGGTAATGATGTAATTGCTAGAGGTAATGCCGTCTGTAAAATAGCCGACGCCATTCTCCAGGCGGAGAATATCATGGCACATCAGGTACTTCTGGGGGAGCTGGTTGGTGTAGAACTGAGACACCAACGAATTGATATTGTTGTTATGCTGCCAGCTCATCATTGACGCGGCGCGGTTGTAACCGCCCCAGTAGACAGGGCTGCCGCCGTAGATGTCCTTCTGGCTATTGTAGACATAGTGATGGAGTTCGCTGCTGTTGCCGGCGGTACTGTGTGTCCAAACGCCAAATCGGGTAAAGTCGGCGGCATTCTCATTGCCGAAAATTTCAGCTCCGCCCTCCATCATGGTGCCGATGAGCTGCTTCTCGCCCCAGCGGTCCTCGCCCCAGCAGTCCACATAGACAAAGTCCAGGTTTGGGGTTTTCTTAAAGAGGCCTGGATTATTGTCTGTGCCAATCATACGCTGTTGAAAGGTTCCTTCCAGATAGTCCACCTCGCGGCGGATAACTCTAGCCTGGTCCATCCAATACCAGGTATTCAGGTCACTAATGACATGGGGATTGAACATCTTAGCCTCTGGATAGGCCTCGTGGTGGTTGATATGGATGCCGAAATTGGAGTTGAGCTTATCGGCCTCGGCGATGGCGATATTCATATCGTCTGCGCCACCGGCACGGCGGTTAACATCCTCAAAGTCAGCGTGTCCGGAGTCATGACCTTCGTTGGCGTAGCCCTTGAAGATAAGCTGCTGGCTAAAGCCGTCTATATAGTTACTAAGACGCTTCATATTGTCGGCAACCTGAAGGAAAGGCTGCTGCACGCCACTGGAGAAGTTGTAGCCAACATGGAAGAAGCTGCGGGCGGCCTGCTCGTCGCCAGGGGTAATGCCGCCGACTACTTTTCTGAGTGCGTTTCCGCCGTCCTGCCAGTTGACTTTTCCATCGCCGTTGTTGTCTTCGGTGATGACCACACGACAGTAAAGCTCGGTTTCGTCAGGCTCGGAGGGAAAGGGCATCATTTTCTTCTCGTCCAGACCACGATACACAAACTCGGTGTTCCAAACGCCGACGCTCACTTCGTCGTTATCCAGCTCGAAGCCACGGTAAATAAACTCGTCGCCGCCAATCATGACATTGTTAAACATAGAGGCAGAAAGCTGGCCGTTGGAGAGAATGGGGAGGGTCACCCCCAAGGTCGCGGTGGTGGAAACATTCTTTTCAGGGATATTTATGTTGCGGTCCTGATAGCAACGAGAGTTCTTATTGATAAATGCCATATTTAGTGTGGAACCTACCTCATCGCTGCTGGCGGAGAACATGGGTTGCTGGGGCAGACCGATGCCAAAGACGACCTCAGTCACCTTGCCGTCCTCGTCAGTGGGCTCGTCAATGTTGAGAAAAAGCATTTCCAGAATCTGGTCATCCAGCACAGTAAACTTCACATCAAACTCTACATTGGTCTGTTCCAGACCTTCGGCAGCCTTAGGGGTAACATGGTAAGTAATAGAATTTGCGGTGGTCTCGTTCTCAACAACAACAGCGGTTGCAGGGTAATCGGTCGCATTGATGGTGACGTAATTGTAGCGCCTCTCCGCGCCCTTCATCACCTTACCGTTCAGCGTATAGTCAATGACCCGCGGGAAATCTCCGGCCAACTGGACAGTGAGGCCATCCGCAGTAATGGTCCTGTTGGCGGGGGCTTCGCTGACGGGTTCCTCAAAGGGAAGCACCTCACGGAACTCAACCCGCTTGATGTCCACATCGCCGTTAATGCCGAGATAGAGTCCCATGCCGCCCAGGGTGGACTTGGCTTCACTCCGAGGCTCGGTGTGGACGAACTGATCGTCAATCCAAAGGGTGATCGAGTCACCAATGTAGCGCACCTTGACCTTGATGTCCTTGACTTTCATATCGCCGTTGACATCTTGAAACTCCACGCTCTCGCGGGAGATCATTTTGTTGCCGTCCCAGATAATTTGGTTTGCGCCATTCTCGGTTTTGATATCCCAAATGGCCTCGCCGTTGATGTGACGCTCGGAGAGGATGGCTTGCCAGGTCTTTTCCGCCATATCTGTGCGGAAAAGCGCGCCCGGGGCGGTGGGGTTCGCGTCATTGAGAATTTGGAAGACAATTTCAATTTCGCCATTCATCACGGTGGGGGCCAGACTGTTCACCAACTGTAGGTTTCCCTTCAGGTGCATGGCGTCACCCGCCTCGTTTATCTCCACAAGGCCATTACCGCCCAGCTTCACCCACTCGTCAATGCCTTTATCGGGGGTCCAGATGTACTCCTGAACAACACCGGTTTGGTGTTTGACCACCCACAGGGTGGACTCGTTGCCAAGCTGGAAGATGATCTTCACCGGGAAGCTGCTCTCATGGCTCTCAACATAGGCAGCTTTTAGGGTAAAGGTGCCCGCTTCGGCATCAATCGTATAATCAGTTTCCTCCAGTGTGGCACCGTCTGAGGCAACAGAGACCACGCCGTCCCCGTCCGAAATGGCGATGGGGACGGTAACATCGGTCTGACCCCACTTACTCGCGTCCACCTGAACGGAACCCTGTCCCAAACCAGACTTGGCGATTTCCTTGTACACGATGTTCTCAAGGGTAATGGTCTTACCGCCGCGCCAAATACGGAATCCGTAGTGACCTTCTTCCAGTCCGAGAACGCCATCGAAGCTCGCCAGAACCTTTTCCTCACCGTCAGGAGCAGTGATATAGGCGGTGTAATGGTTGTCCTCAATTACCATGCGCAGGTGATATTTTGTATCGTACTCAAACTTGCCAATGCCAGACTGGTTGCCCAAATCACCATAGGTCTCACCGGCGGACGAGTGTCCGTAACGCTTGAGGGAGCCCTGCGTATCAAAGCCAAACCCCTCGTAGTTCTGGCCATTGATTACCTTGGCAGGGGCAAAATTGATAAAGCCCACCTGGTTGCCGTCGGGGTTGCTGAAGGTAACATCGAATTCCAGCGTGCTATTGGTATATTCCTTGGAATCCGCGTTGTAGAGGACCCAAGGCTGATGATTAGCATCCACAATCATCTTACTGTGGTTGATGATAATTCTGCCGTCTTCCGTGGTGGTGAGCCAGCCCTCTTCAGGTGTGACGGGCTCAGTGGTGCCGTCCTTCTGGAATACCCAGCCGCTCAGCCCGACAGGCTTCTCCCCACGGGTAATGGTGTATGTATCCGTTGCGCCGCTCTCAAATGTGGCCTCCAACACAATTTCGTCCAGAGTCCCATAGGGTCCCCAAAAATCCGTCTGCAGCACAAGGATGCTTCCCGCTGCATCTTGAGTCCACTTGGTCTCAGTGAAATTATTGGCCTTTAGCGTTACAATCGTGTCAGCCTTGCCATCAAGCATTGCATAGGTAACGGGAATCTCCATTACCACCGCTTTGCACCAGTCCTCATAGGAGATCGTTACCCCTTCCTCCACAAAGCAGGAGGTATCCACGGGCGTGTCGGGCACTTTCATTGCCTCGGCGATCTGCTCAACGGACAGAGCCTGGTCAAAAATCTTCAGCTCGTCAATGGCGCCGAAGAAGTTGTGGTTCTCAGTATTATTATTGCCGCCGATGCGCAGTCCATAGTCAGCGGTGCCAGTGACGGACGTCGTATTTGTTACATCTTCAACACCATTGACATAAATCGTTACATTGGAGCCGTCCTTAACAAAGGCCACATGGCTCCAGCCGTTCTTTGCAACCTTGGCGGTGCCTCCCATCTCTGTGCCCACAGGATCGCCGGCTTTTATGGTTCCATCACCGCTACCAAGCACATAAAGCAGGAGGCCAGGCTTTGCACTGGGCACGCCGGAAGTTGAGGATGCCACGATGGTATTGACATTGCCCTTATCGGGGGCAGTCTCCGCGCTCCAGTTGACCCAGGCGGTGACACTAAACCGCTCCCCATTGAGCGCAGTGCTGTCTACATCAATATTGCCATTGCCGCCAAAGCTGGCTGCGGAACCAGCCTTGCCGGCGACAGAGCCAATGGAACCATTCTTGATGCCGTCGGCCTTGAGGCTGCCGCTGTCCACGGCAGCCTCATCGGCGGCTTCATCAAACTTATAGTAATGAACTGGTTCAGGTAATACATCCTCATCTTTGAGAGGTATTGTTTCTTCTAACAAATCAGAAGAAACAATTGGTGGCGCCACCAATTGCGCATCCTCCGCCAGCGCCTCCATTGGCAGCATACTGATGCACATCACAAATGCCAGGAAAAGTGCCAAGGGTCGTATCACTCTTTCTCGTCTCATATAGGTCCCTCCTGCATTAATTGACCTCATGGTCTATAACTATTATAAACCTCACATTCCAGCAATGTCGTATAATTTTTGTACTATTTTTAAGGTTTTGTTTGAAATATAGAAGTCATCAAACGTCTTTTCCGTATCTCCGTATGAGTGGTAAATTTTTGACTTAAATTCATGCTTTAACCACCACATTGTGTCTATATATAGTTTAGGACTAGGCCTGGTTACTGTAGATAAAGTAAGGCCGCCCGCCAAATGATGGCGGACGGCCCCGAAGGAAGAAGGAAGAACGCTTATTTAAGGATGCTCTCAATGAAGCGCTGGAGCATAGCAGCAACTTCTGCGCGGGAGGCAAGGCCGGAGGGGTCCAGCTTACCGCCGGTCTTCCCAGTGATGATGCCCTCAACGACCGCCCAGTTCATAGCATCCGACGCCCAATCGGAGATGCTGCCGCTGTCGGCAAATCCGCTCAGGTCGGCCTGGGTCTTCTCCGCCTTGGCATAACGGTAGAGCATCACGGCCAGCTGTTCACGGGTAATGTTGGACTCTGGAGCGGTGCCGTCAGTCACGCCGGTCTTCACGCCCCAGTTCATGGCTTTACTGTACCACGTCTCGCCGCCCTCAGTGTCCTGACCGTCCAAGCGGGCAAGAACGGTAACCAGCATGGCTCGGGTCATGGCACCCATGGGGTCAAAGACATCGTTGCCAGTGCCGGTAAAGAGCTCGCGGCTGGCGACGAACTGGACGGAGTCGGCGGCCCAGTGGCTAACAGCCACATCGGCAAAGGTCTTGCTGTTGTCGATGACCTTTACGGTCATATTCTTATCGGCCAGGAATTTGACGCCGTCTTCGCAGACAATGGAGAACTCAATGATGTCCTCGGTGCCGTCCTCGTTCATGATGACGGGCACATTGCCTGTGTCGGGTATCGTCACAATGCTGGTCTTGCCTGCGGGCACGGTGACCTTAGAAACGGCCTCCCCGTCCTTAGGCGCGGTGGTAACCACCTTGGAGCCATCGGGGTAGGTAGTAGTGATGATCTTGTCCCCGGTCTTTTTGTCGGTCACCGTAGTGATAGTGGATCCGTCCTCGTTCTTGACAGTCTCCTTGTCGGTCTTGCCGTTAGGAGGCGTGTAGGGCGGTAGATAGCTGCCGGTCTGAATAGCGGAGGTAAACACAGTGGCCGCAGCATTCAGTGCCTCCACAGCCGCAGTTACCTCGGCATCGCTCTCGACGGTGTTCATCGCTGTCTCGGCAGCAGCAATCGCCGTATCCAGGACCGCCATGGTCTCCGCGCTCACAAATTTAGTGCCGTAGGGTACATCGAAGGGTGTGCCGTCGTTCACGACGATATCCTTCCGGTCCTCCTTTACTGCCAGAATCGCCTCGCTGAGTGCCGCCTTATCCACCACCTTGACTGCGCCGCACAGGCAGTCATAGTGGTCCTCAATCTCAGCAGAGGCATCCTTGTTCAGCTCCCAGATGTGAATGGCGCGAGTGCTCTCATCAATCTCGCTGCCCACAGTGCAGAGCTTCCAGTGCTGAACATCATCATGCTTCCAAACATAGGCGTGCTTCAGCATGGGAATGTCCCGGATTTCCTGATGGGTAGTGTCATTTGCACAGGTACGGGTCTCCACACCCTTGGCGGTGCAGGTCGCGGGTGTGGTCACACTCCACTCACCATATGCGTGGCCCAGCGCAGGAACCTCAATCACGGTGATTTCGTTATTGCCGTTCTCGTCGCTAAACCGCTTTGCACAGCCAGTGCACTGCCAATATTCCACATTGCCCGCCGTAGTGCAGGTGGCAGCCACGGCGGCGTGATGGGTCAGGGTATGGTCATGTACAGGAGGCTGCTCGCCAGCCTCAATTGCCTCGGTCAGGGCAGACAGTACGTCATCTACCTGCTTCTGCGTCACGGCAGGATTATTGGCAGCCGCTATCGCATCAGTACGGGCCTTGACGTAGTTGCTCCAACCGCCCGTTACCCCGTTGAAGTCCTCCTCCGTCAGAGAGGCGGACTCTTTCAGCTTGGATATCAGTACGGCCTTATTGGCGGGCTTGGTGGCCAGTTCGGTACCGTACACCTCAACCTCCCATATGGTGGGGCTGGACAGGTCGTTGTCTGTTGCAATAACGCGCACCACGTCTGCAGTAACGGGGTCAAAGGTGATGCTAAGCAGCCGACTACCATTGCCCGACCCATCATCGGGAGTCTCCTTGGCGGCGACGAGTTTCCAGTTATCCCCCTCAGGGATTTCAACCGTGAGCTTATCAATGCGTCCGTTGGTGCCCCAATTACGGTCCAAATACTCATAGAGGTCTACTCTGTCGATGACCTTGGCACCGTCTAACTCGAACTCGAATACGATATCCGCATTGGTCTGTCCGTCGCCCGCAATTGCCATACGAGTACTCAGGTTGCCGTCGTTAACATGCTCCAACTTGAGGTCAGGGCGGCCATAGATTTCTGCACCGGTCATGGTCACAGGCTGGCTGAGTACCACATTTTTGCTCTCTCCAGCCGTACGATCCGTGACCACCATGATCAGAATTTCTCCCTTGGTAGCGGAGCCGTCCTTCGCGACAGCGGTAACTTTGACGGTCTCCCTGGCCAGCGTTTCCATGGCGGTCAGCAGGCCGTTCTGATCGATGACAACAGACTGCGTGGGCGTACCATTCAACTTGGTGGCCTTCCAGGTTACACCCAGGTCGGAAGCGTCTACAGGGGCTACCTCGGCGGTCAACTGAATGGTTTGGCCTGCCTGCTCCAGCAGGGTCACACCGCTGGGAGAGGCGACGGTAATCTCACGCACCGGCTTATATGCGGGGATATTGATGAAGGTGTATTCGCCATCCTTCACGGTGTTGAACTTCACAGTATTTGCATCCACCACAGTGAAGTCTGCACCTGTCAGGGTCGCCTTGGAGATGTTGGGATAACGCACCACGCACTCCCCACCGCTGCCGGAGCGAATGGTGAAGTCGGTCAGGGAGCCATCCGCCCAGACGGCATCTGTCTCGAAATTGCCACGAGCCACAAGCCCGGTGTAGGAGCCGTCCGCCCATTCTTCAGGCAAGGCAGGCAGGGGCTGTATGTAGCCTTGGTGGCTCTGTATCAGCATTTCAGCCACGCCGGCGGTATAGCCCATATTGGCCTCCACCTGGAAAATATCTCCCCAGCCGGGATGGACATAAATGTCCAGCAAATTGTTCCCCAGCCCCCTGGTCAGCAACAGATTCATGTGATGCAGCGCCATTTCACCGTTGCCCACGCGGGCAAAGATATTGCCCTTCTGCGCCATACTCCAACCCACGGAGCTGCTGCCGTCGTCACGCAGTTCCAGCGCCCGGACAGCGGCGTCATAATATTCGGAGAAACTGCTGTTTTCTTTGGAGATCAGATTGCCGGGGTGCATGCCAAGAAGGTGAGACAGATGCCGATGAAGCGGATCCGTTCCGGGCATACTGCTGTAGCCAGACTCCTCGCGCCACTCCTTCAATTGGCCGTCGGCGCCGATCCAGAAGGGATGCATACGGGGCAGAGCCGCCTCAATCTGTACTTGAAGCTCCGCATCACGACCAAGTAGCTTGGCCGCCTCCACGGTATAACTCATCTCCATGTATGCAAGGGACATATCATAGGTGGTGCCTACGCCGATTGGACCGTGCTCGGAGGAACCGCCGGGGGCCGTCACCAGTTCACCTGTGCCCTCTATGCCGTCCACACGGGTGCGGGGATCCTCTACCAGATAACCCAGCCAGAACTCCGCACCTTCCTTAAGGATGGGATAGATGGCCTCCAATACCTCGGGATCTTGGGTGTACAAGTAGTAATCCCACAGATTCTGACAGGTCCACGCGCCGCTGCCGGGGGTAAAGCCCCAGGAGAAATCATTGCCGGGCGCGGTCTTGCCAAAGGGATTTGCCTCTGTGTTGACCACCCATCCCTTCTCAACACCAAAATGCTCTCTGGCGGTTACGTTGCCGGGCTTACGGAGGGAATCCATGTAATTCACAAGCGGCATGCCGGTCTCAGACATATTTGTGACAAAGGCCGGCCAATAGTTCATCTGAAGGTTTACATTGAAGTGGTAGTCAGAGTTCCATCCGGGGTTGTTGCTGTTGTTCCAGATGCCCTGCAGATTGGCCGGCAGAGAATCCCTGGAGGAGGACAGCAACAAATATCGGCCGAACTGGAACAGCAAGGTCTCCGCATAGGCGCTGCGCTCCTGTTTGTATGAAGTAAGCAGCTCGTCAGTGGGCAGGCTCGCCTTGTCTTTATCGCCCAAATCCAAGCTCACGCGACCCATGATTTCCTGATAATCGTCCAAATGAGCCTTTAGCAGAGCAGTAAAGCCCTTTTGGGCGGCAGCATTAAGTCGATCCGCTACTGTCTGCGCAGCTGCAGCGCCGTCAGGATCATTGTTGTTCAGATAGTCTCCATCTGCGGTCTGAAAATCAGCGATATTTTTGATGTTGTTGCTCTCGGTAATGTCGTAGTTGGTACCCGCAGACATGAGGATAAGCACGTCCTCGCCGTCTTTCACAGTGATAGTGCCGTCGTTATTGCAGATAATGTCCGCATCTGGAGCCACGACCTTTAACTGCACGGCAAAGGCCATTCCGCCAGCGGTCACCTTGCCCTGATAAAGGACGGAGTCTCCCTCGGCCTTGTCGGTAATGGCGGTTCTTCCGCTACCGGGATCATAATCCAGCGTGAAGCTCAGCGTGTTTTCCTGATCAGCAGTCAAGCGAATGGCCATTACGTTACCGGGATAGCTGGCCATGTATTCGCGGGCAAAGTGGATGCCGCTGTTTTCATAGGATACACGAACCATACCATCCTGAAGATCCAGCTCCCGGAGGTAGTTCTCAGGCGTAGCGGTGCGGGCGGCGCCGTCAAAGTCCAGATAGATGTCGCCCAGAGTCTGATAGGCGCCGCAGCCGGCCTGATTGCCCAGAATACCGCCGACATTGATGCCGGAGTAGTCTCCATCCACCCGTTCAAACATGGCGTTCTGTATGTCCTTCAGATTCTTCCAGGCACCCTCAACGTTCCCGCCTTGATAGCCGTTGCCCTTACTCCAGAGTGTGATCTCATTCACCTGAATCTGCTCTTTATCGGTCTTGCCGAACACCATGCCGCCCAAGTTGCCGTTGCCGATGGGCAGGGCCTCACGAGCCCAGTCGTTGGCAGGCTTGGTGTACCAGGTACGCAGGTAACCGTCCACCACAACGGTGCAGTTGGCACAGGCACTGCCAGATGCTGCGGTGACGACCGCGGTACCGGGCGCCTTGGCGGTAATCAGGCCATCCCCGTCTACCTCGGCCACCGCCGAGTCACTGGTGGACCAAATAATATCGCCACCAACAGGGACAACATCTGCTTTAAGCTGGGTTGTTGTGTCCTCCTCCAGTCGAACAAACCGCTGATTCAGATGCACACCGGGCCTTACCGCCTCCACAGTAATGACAATAGAGCCTGTGGTGGCTGCCGCGTCGTCAAAGGTCACCGTCAGAGTATGCACACCGATCACCAGAGTATTTAGATAGGCCCCTGTAAAGGTCACGGCGGTGTTGGAGGCGCTGTAGTCCTGCCCCAAGACTAACTCGGAGCCGTCATCTTTAATACTGGTCACTCCTGCGCCGTTGAAATCCACCCGAGCGGACATAGCACGGCCGGCGCTCTGAACAGCGGTCAAGTCTGTGTCGATAATCTGAGGGGGCATCCCCTCTTTAGCGAGGGCACGCACTTCCGCCTCGGAGAGGGCGGAAGTATAAATTTTGAACTCGTCGATAGCTCCCTTAAACTTATGAAGCAGGCTGTTTGATGTGTTATAGTTGCCGCCAATGCGGAGCTTGCTGTTATAACCGCTCATATCGTCAGGGACGTTGTTGGAGGCGACCTTTTCACCATTTAGGTACAGGTCATTTCCATCACTTCTGCGGACAGCGGCAACATGAACCCATTCTCCAACCGGGATTGTCTTATCGCCGCTGTTCAGGTCGCCGCACTGGTTGCTGGAGGCCCACAGTCTGCTATCATTGCGTATATGGAACCAGATTCCGTGACTGCTGGGATCGCCGGATGCGCCGTTGGAAAAGATTGTTTGAGATTCGCCAGTCTTTCCATCCCACTTGATCCAGGCCGAGAGCGTAAAGGTGTTCTGATCCACAAGCCCTGCTCCGGAGACGTCCGCATAGCCGTTAGCCGAAAATTGAGCGGCCTTGCCCGTCTTACCGTCAGTTACCTTGACGGTATCGGCCTTGACAGCATTCTCATGTCCGGCGCTGTCCACTGCGGTTAGCCCCTCGGTCTCATCGAACTTGAAATAATGGAACAGATAAGAGAGTGTGACCTCTACACCGTCTGTGGGGTTCCCCGACAGATCCTTGACACCGGAAATTGTCAGCGTTACGGTCTCTGCCGCACCCATACCGGTGATGGTCAGCGTGACCATCTTTCCGCTCGCTATTGCAGTAACTGCGTTTACTGCTCCAGAGAAGGTGTAGTTGGTAAGCGCCTCGGCGCTTTCTTTGTCCAGCCGCTCATTAAAGGTCAGAATAATATTACCGTTTTTTAACTCGCTGCTCAGCAGTTTGGGTGCAGTGGTATCATCGCCGATTTCTACCTTGGCAACATCGGACTTACTCCCCTCCGTATTTCCGCTGTTAACGGCGGAAACCTCATAGGAGTATGTGGTATTGGCTTGTACATCTACATCGGTATAGGTAACAACAGTTCCGACCCGCGCAATTTGAATGCCATTGCGGTAGACTATATACCCGGATATTCCGCTGTCCTCATCTGTAGCGGCAGTCCAATTCAACGTCACGCTGGTGCCGTCGTCGGCCGGTTCCGCCGTCAGGGTAGGAGTTGTTGGCGGCGTTGGGTCTGCCACGCTGTAAACCTGGAAGTTATCAATGACAAAGCCGCCCTCAATTCGGGCGATGTAGTCCAGCTTGTCACCAGTGGTAAAGTTAAGTTTCGTATGGCCCTTAGAGAAATTTTCCCGCATGGGCTTGTCGTTCCCATCTGCCTCGGATACGATCTCCACCGTGCCGCTGCCCAGAGCGTCGAGCTCCAGCGTGTATTCCGTATTAGGCATCAGCCTCATCGTAGAGGGGCGGGTACGCATCTGGCCCCCTTGCTTCTTAAGGGAAAAGGTGCTTACTTCCCCATTAGGACCTGTGGCAATCGCGTCGTCGGTGTAAGGGGGATGGCTCCCGGAGAGGTGGTAACCGCCGTCACCGCCGCCCTCAGGAGTGAAGACGCCAGTGCCGCCCTGCTCGACGTACTCAAAGGTCTCATAGGCTGCGTAGTTTTTAGTCGGGTCGCTGGTGGGGAAGCCCGGATCGGCTGTCTCCACGATACGGCTCTGCATAAAGGTCGCTTTTCCGGTTGCATTTTCACAGGCATCAGCCGAGAGGACGATTTCCGCGGTAGTTTCTGTGGCAGTAAAGTCCACCCACAAGCGATCCACCCGCATATTTCTGGCGTAAGTATCAAAACAGTTATTGGCGCGGACGGTCTGATCCACATAGTTGCTGTAGACCTTATCGCCATCCTTCACAGTAATGCGGGCGGTCTTGCCGTTCTCGGAGCCCGCCCATATTATGGCGCGGTATTTCTGGCCGGGGGTCAGGCCGGTCATGGTCTGGGAAATCTGGCCGGCTTCTGTGCCGCTGATGGTGAGGATGGACACACCGTCGCCGTTGTCGTTAAACTGAATGTCGGCCTCCCCAGAGTCCTGCCAGATAGAGAAATCACGGCTGTTGAAGCCGGTATCCTTAATTGAGCTGCCTACGCTCCAGTCAGTGGCGCTGAGATCCACGGTTGCGCTACCCGGATAGACCACATAAGGGGTCTTAGACTGGGCATCTATGGTAATTTGACCGCTCGTAACAGCCAATGCACCATCTACCAGCACCTTCCCAGTCTGGGTAAGCTGATAGAGTTGTACAGTAGCCTGGTTGCTCCAGGATGCGGGCAAATACCAGGTACTGCTGCCACCGGCGGAGTTCCAGTGATATATCTTAGCGGCTTCATCGGGGTTTCGGGTGGTGCTGTCCTTGGCAAACCAAGGAATAAAAATTTTCCCATCACCGGCAATCAGATGTTCATCCTTATATATCTTATAGTCGCTGGTTGTGCGGACATTTCCCGCAAAGAATGCCTCGCCATCGGTCTGTTTGCGTACATCGTGGCACATAAGGTATTTCTGGGGAAGTTGGTTGGTATAGAACTGCTCCACAACAGGGTTTATGCTGGTGTTGTGCTGCCAGGACATAAAGGAAGCGGAACGGCCATAGCCACCCCAGTAGAGGCCGCTGTTATTGTAGACGTCCTTCTGGGTGTTGTAGACGAAGTGGTGCATTCCCGTAGCGCTGATCTCCGGCCAATGGACCCAGTTGTTGTAGCGGTCAAAATCATTCTGGTTTTCGGTACCAATCATTGCCCCGTTGCGAATCAGAGCATCCGCCAACCGGGTCTCGCACCAACGGTCATCCGTATAAGTATCCACATAGACAAAACCGATACCAGGTGTCGTGCCATTGTTGGAGGCCTTAGCAAACATGGAGTCCAGGCGCTCATCCATGGTACTCTGGCCTTCGTTGGTATTTAGAATATCAGCTTCACGGCGGATGTTCTTGGACTGATCCATCCAGGCCCAGGCGTTCTTGTTGGAGATCACATGATCGTTGTACATGGCGGCCTCGGGATAGGCTTCAGTGTGATTGATGTGAACGCCAAACGTAGAATTAATCTCCTCAATAGCCTCGCTCATCACCGACAAATCCTTTGCTCCACCGGCTCTCTTGTTAATGTCATCATAATCGGCGTGGGCAGAGTCGTGGCCTTCGTTGGCATAGCCCTTAAGCACCAGAATCTGATCAAAACCGTCAATGAGGTTGGACATACGTTTTAGGTTATCCTCTACCTGCAGAAAAGGTTGCTGGGCCTCACTGACAAAGTTATAACCCACTTCAAAGAAGCTGCGGGCAGCTTGATCGCCACCGGGAATTTTATCGCTGATGATAGTTTTGAGGGCATTTGCACCATCCTGCCAGTCCAGTATATCGTCTTCATTGGTGTCCTCTGTGAGGACGACCTTGCAGTAGAGATCGGGCTCTTCAGGCTCAGAAGCAATCGGAAAAATCTTTTCCCCATCCAGGCCGCGATACATAAACTCATTGTTCCAGAAACCTGCGCTCACACCGCCGCCTGGCAGGTCAAAGGCTCGGAACTTGAACTCCTGTATGTTGAGCAAGACGTTGTTCGCCATAGAGGCGGAGAGTTCGCTCGTAGTAATCACCGGAATAGTTGCTACTGTGTCCGCCGTTTTCGATACTTTATCTTCAGAGATGGTATAGTGACTTTCGCCCAGCTTCGACTGATGGAATGATCCAAAACTCTCCTGGAAACCTGCGGCATCCAGCTTTGCGCCTGTCTGTGTGCTATTGGCGGAAATCAAAGGCTGATTGGGCAAGCCTAGGGAATAGACCAGCTCACCATCCGGCTCTGAGATGTTCTTAATATGCATATCCAGCACATTGCCATCCAGTACAGTAAAGGACACGTCAAAGGTAACTTCACTGCCATCAGGAACAATGTGGTAGGTAACACTGTCTGATGTGACTGTGGCTGTAGCCGCGGCAGGATAGTCCACTGTGTTAATCGTTACATAGTTGTGCTTGAACTCTGTTCCCTTCAGGATCTTGCCATTTAGTGCATACTCCTTAACGCGGGGGAAATCAGAGGCAAGGCTGACCGTCAGGCCGCCCTTCGCTATCGTGGTTGTATCGCTGTCATCCGCTTCCAACAGGGTAGGCAGCACCGTTCGGAAGATGACCTTCTTCACCAATATCTCACAATTGTTGCCTGTGAGCAGGCCCATTCTCCCCAGCGAAGCATTGGCTTGGGAAACCGTTCCGGTGTACATAAACTGATCGTCAATCCAAATTGTTACCGTGTCACCCTGTATGCGGGCCTTCAGCTTGGTGTCCGCCTCGCCAGCGCGGGAGAGTGAGAAACTGCCGTCGCCATGGATTTGTGTATTGATTCCATCGTTATTTTTGAAGAACCACTTCATCAAAGCGTAATCATCATCATGCTGAACGCCCTGCCAAGTGTTTCCGACAGATTCTCCCCGGAAGAGTATGCCCGCCTGGAAGTCATCATTGAGCGCCTGAAGGGTAATCTCAACCTCTCCGTCACGTGTCAGGGGGAAGTTGACGTTCATTAGGGCCACGTTGCCGGTGATATGCATGGCACCGCTATCCTCGGTCATCACAAAAGTTCCTTTGCCGAAGAGCTTTGTCCACTCATCAGCGCCCTTATCGGGCGTCCAGACATACTCGGTACGGGTATTTTCCAGTTTGGTCACTGCAAAAGCGGTCTCGCTGCCCTTAGTAAAGGCGACTTTGAGGGTAAAACTATTGCTGACGCTTGCAATGTAACTCTTGTTCAGGGTAATACTGTCATCCGACACGATGTAGTCGGTGGAAAGTGTCAGTTCCTCCATACCATTGGTGATGCTCTTTACGCTGTCTCCTGCGCCAAGCGTCAACGGGATGGTCACATCGCCCGTACCCCAGTCCTCAGTTTTGATGACCACTTCATTTTTGCCAAGGGCAGATTGGATATATTCACTACGAACGATATTGGCAATATGGACCGTCTTATCCGTAACCTGTCCCCAGATGCGAAAACCATAGCCGCCTTCATCAATCTCGCTTGCGGTGTTAAAAGTCGTAAGCCTTTTCTGCTCCGCCCCCGAACCGACATAGACGGCCATGCTATTCCCGATCGTAATAAACTTTAGATGATAGGTCGTGCCAACGGCAAAGGACATTGCCAACTCGTTGGATACACCCGGCCACCCCTCATTACCGTTAACCTGATAGCTATGCTGGATCTGCGCGGGCTCGCCGACAGCAAAGCCGGTGCAGTTTTTGCCGCTCTTGAACCGGGGGAAAAAGGCTGTTTGAATTTTTTCCCCGGTTTCTCCGGTTACAGTAAAATCCAGCTCCAGGATACTGTCCCGGTAAGTGGGCGCCGTGCTGTCATAAATCGCCACACTTCCGTCGTTGTCCTGATAGACTGCGCCATAGTCGATGCTAAAGCCTACGCCCTCACTGTCCGGGACAATCCACCCTTCTTTTATTTCGATGTCTGCGTCTCCACCAAACTTCTGCATCTTCCAAACTCCGGCATCCACCGGTGGGGTCGCTTCTCCCACACCGGAAGCAGTGATGACTACATCGCCCTTGATGCTGGGCACATTAATCGCGCCGGTGGCATTGTCATAAGTATAATCTGTCGGGGCCACAAGCGTGATCCCGTCCATAACAATCTCAACTGTCTCGGGCAAATTATACCCAGGAGGTGTGGAAAGAGTGAATTCTAGCGTCTCTCCCTCCGCTATGGCGGTGGGAACATTTTGGTCTTTCACCAAGTTCTCCAAAGCGTAGGTTACTATATTAAGTTCTACTCCAGATGTGGGCCGCCCAGTAAAACGCAACTCAGAGAGACCGTAGTAGCCGTCATTTCCCCAGGTGCCGCTGACACCGTCGGGGTCGGCGGTAAGTTTGACATACCTGGCACTGGCACCACCAAAGTTGACCGGAGTATTGCTGCCGTCATTCAGGTTGGTGGCGGCTTGGCCCTCCTGCCCGCTGGCTTGGGCAAACTGAAATGGGTAGTCGCTACTCCCGTCTGTAAAGGGCATATCGGCAGGCTTCACGAGCGCGGTCCAACTCCCGTTCACTCCTGTCTCAGAGTATTCAATTTTCACGTTTTTAAAGCCGCGGCCATTCGCCTCAGCCTGGTTCATGTTCCAGACCCACAACTCTTCCAGTTCGTAAACTTGGCCCAAATCCACCTGTACCCAAGCGTTGGCGCCTGGGTTAACATCCGTATGCCAATGACTCCCATCTGTCTTGCTGTTACTGCACGTTGCCGTAAGACTATCGTCCGACATCCCGCTGCCATCAATCAAGTTCTTTGTCTCTATATGGGCAGAGCTTGGATACGTCGATCCGGCGATTACTTCCTCAGGTGTGATCAGAGTGCTTGATCTGGCTAATTCATCGGCGGGAACAATTAATTCGTCTTTGTACTCCTGCGTCATGGCGGATACTGGCAGCATACTGATGCACATCACAAATGCCAGGAACAGTGCCAAGGGTCGGATCACTCTTTCTCGACTCATATGGGTCCCTCCTGCCTTTATTGACCTTCGGGTCTAAAACCATTATAAACGTCTCATTCCAGCAATGTCGTATAATTTATGTACTATTTTTAAGGTTTTGTTTAAAATACAGAACTGGACAGATGTCTTTTTTTATCACTACACATTTTTATCAGTCATTAGCTTGTACTCTCCAGGCGTAACATGTGTATATCGCTTAAATACAGTGGAGAAATACTGCGTGCTCGAAAAACCCAGCCGGGAGGCAATCTCCGTTATCGTCAGCTCCGACTCTGTCAGCCACCGCATCGCCTTGTCCACCTTGCCAATATTGATATAATCATTTACTGTAATGTTGATGACTTCCTTAAAAACGGTCGAGAGATACCGCGGCGTCACCTGGCAGGCCTCCGCCACATCCGCCAGACCTATCTTCTCCTCCATATGGTCGCTGATGAACTGTATTGCCCGTATCGCCAGCGGATTTTCAATGACGAATATCCGTCGGTACCCCTGGGATATCTCCCTGGAGAGCAGGAACACCATCTCATAGATATAAATTTTTGCCAGTGGGCCGCTAAATTCTTCCTCTTTGTTGTTCATTTCCGTGCAAATACGCTCCACACAGGAGCGAAGCCGCACAGAAAAGGGCTGAAGCAGATAGGCGCTGTGCTCATCGGTCATGTAGCCCAGGAACTTTACCTCCTCTGCCACATCCGGCTCCACCCATGAGAAGCTGTCAGGCTGGAAATGCATCTGGAGGAAGACTGCCGGCCGCCGGGAACGCATATGGAAGGAGTGAATCATGTGGGGAAAGATAACCATCATCTCCCCTGTCCGGACTGTAATGGTCTCCCCGTTGACCACAATGTCGCACTCCCCCTCCGTCATCATACATACCTCTACATTCTTGTGGCAGTGCGGTCCGAAGTTGTAGCCCGGCTGCAACGTCCGCGGCAGGGCGTTGTATATCATATTCTGTTCCTTGTAGTACAGCATTCCGATGATGGATTCCATGGCCTCTAACCCTCTCTTTCTTATACTTTACAGGTGCTCTTGTACAGCATCATAACAGGAGCAGACTTTTCGGTCAATTGTTTGCCGTAAAAAAAGAGACAGGCCCAGCAGCCCGCCTCTTCCTTTTATGTTTTTCCTATTCTTCCACCACCCCATAGAGCAAAACCGTTATCCAATGCTTACACAGTTCCTCCCGGGCCGCAGCCCCCTCTATTGTGGCGCTGAGCATCTGTTCGGTGCTGTTTGCGTAAATCACATAGAGCATATAGAGCGCTGCAAGATCGGCCGGGGTTATGTGGCGGCGCAGCCTGCTGCCTTTAAGTACGTCCTGGAGGACTGCAAGATTATACCGGTCAAAGGGCTCGCGTATTTGCTTCACCTTTTCACGCAGGTGCTGCGGCGTATACATGGTTACTTGATAAAAGATACCCTGGTAGTTCGGATGCTCCTCCAGAAACTGCAGCCGGACGTCAAAGTAGACCGTCAGCTTCTCCTCCGCAGTCCCGTTCAGCGGGGGCATATGCTCCGCAAGGTAGCCGGTCATAGCCTGAAAGCACTCACGCACACAGGCCAAATAAAGTTCGTCTTTGTCTGTGTAGTAGTGGTAAATAATTCCCTTTGAGATACCATCTTCCCCGCAGATGGTATTGACAGAGGCCTCCGCAAAGCTTTTTGCCCCAAATTCACGCAGGGCGGCCCCCAATATTTTTTCCTTCTTTAAACGGTTTCGCTCTTCCTGTTTCATTCGTCTCTCCACTTTTTGTAATATTGGCGCCGAACGCCACCGATTCTATCGTCCATTTTACCACCTAAACCTCTCTGCACCAATAGCCTTTTTTACATGTTACCTCGGTTTGATATGCACCACATCTACAGTACATTGCATTACACCTCAGTCTGCATTGATTATGTAATATAACTGTATGCCAATTCCTTGTCGATGACACTCGAAACCGGCCGAATCACCATCGATATTTATCAGTTATCTGGATAAAAGCACCCTTTTGCTTAATTGAAGATATATATGTATTCAAACAAGGCCTGGGCCCGCCATATTATGGCGGGCCCAGGCCTTGTTTATATTTGTTCTTTATGCCGCCTTCTCGGCCGGGAGCAGCTTGCCGAAGTTCAGCAGCACCTGGGCCAGCTCAGCGCGGACCAGGGAATTTGTGGGGTTCAGGCGTCCGGCCTGATCACCGGTCATGATGCCGGCATAGTAGCAGAAGCTCATGCCCTCAAGATACTGAGCGGGAATAGCCTCATAGTCAGAGGCCTCCTTCATGGCCATACCGGCAGCGTCGGGGTCTTCAATACCCTTAAACGCAGCATAGTCGGCAATAATCTGGGCCAGCTCAGCGCGGGTAATCACAGCGTCAGAACCAAATGTCGTGCCATCGAACAGCTTCTCAGAGGCCGCCCAGTTGATGGCGTCTGCATACCACTTGCCATCCACATCGGTGACGGACTTCGAGGCGATTTCGGGCTTATCCTCCAGGTTATAGAGAATTTGGTACACAGTGGCGCGGGTCACATCGCCGGTGGGGGTGAAATAGCCATGACCGGTGCCGGACATCATGCCCTGATCCAGCACATAGCTGACGGCATCAAAATACCAGATGTTATTTTTAATATCCAGAGGCAAATTGTTAATGGTGATGCGGCCGGCAGTCTCGCCGTACTTTTCGGCGCTGATCTTGCCGTCCAGAACCTCGGTGGTGTAGTTAATCAGGGCGTTCTCCAGTGCAACGCCTACGTCCTTCCAGCCGCCGACAGCCTTAAACACGCCAAATGTATCGCCGCCCTTAGCGGTGAAGTCATTGGTTGCGATGGTGTAGACCTTCTCCGCGTCCCATGCTTCTCCGCCCACGGTTGCAATGGTCACGCGGCTGCCCGGATTCTTAGGCGCATAGTAGGTGGAACCCGGATACTGCTCACCATTCACATAGGGAACCGCAGTATTTATGGTAAACTCAATACCGGAGACCTGGGGGAACGCGCCAATTGCGTCAGGAGTAGAACAGGTAGCAGCCTCAAGCGCCTCCAGAAGCTGGGCGCCGGTTACGTCAATGGTAGCGACGGTATTTCCAAAGGGGAAAACAGCCAGCAGGTCCAGCTTGGAGATATTGCCCTTGGCCAAGGTCTCGCGGATGCCGCCGCCATTGGTGATGGCCGCGTCCACATTTCCCTCACCCAAGGTCTTTGCAGCCTGCCAGAGAATAGCATCGGCTGCGAAGTCGCCCAAATTCGTCTCGGCAGTACGATTTCCCTTACCGTCGGGGAAAACAACTTCGGTCTTGGTGTTCGTCGCAGTAACAGTACCACCGGAGCGGGAACCGTTCAGGTCAGCCTCGGTCTCGGCAATTTTTTCACCGTACGCAGCCACCACAGCATCATCGCGTCCGTTGACCAGCTTTGCGACGGCAGAGTCGGTCTTGGTATAGGAGGCGGCTGTGATAAGGCTGTCATTCAGGCTCTTGTCGGCCTTATCATAGATAACCAGGCCCACATTGGCAAGCGCTGTTCCGGTGGATACTATTTTAGTGCCGTTGACGACATTGGTGTCGCCAAGGCCAGCCTTAGAAATAGCCGCAGTAACCTCAGCGGTGGTGGAGTGGCTGTGACCGTCAATAAACAAATCAATTCCATTGACATTCTTGGCAACATCAATGGACTGATTGCCCACGCTCTCATCGGCAATACCCAGATGGCCCAGGCATACGATGACATCAGCGCCAGCGGCCTTAAGCTCATCTACCTGAGCCTGGGCAACGGCATACAGCTCTTCTTTCTCGGGGAAAACAATGCCGGGCATCTTGGAGGCATCGGCCTTGGTCCGGGTCTCGGGGGTAGCAAGACCAAACACACCAATCTTCACGCCGTCCAGATTAAAAATTTTGTTGGCGTCAAAGACAGTCTTGTTATCGCTCTCAGTGGTCATATCAGCACAGAGAATCGGGAATTTGGCCAGTTTGGCCAGTTCTTTCAGGTTCTCAATACCGAAATCCAGCTCATGGTTACCCACAGTCATAGCGTCATAGCCAGCGGCATTCATGAACTCAATCGCGCTCTTGCCCTGATCGGCGCTCACCAGGGGCTTACCCATGATGGAATCGCCTGCGGAGAGCAGAAGCACCTTGGCGCCGGCAGCTTCAAAGTCCTTCTTCAGCTGCGCTACGCCGGCCATACCGATGGATGAGCCCTCCACGGACTTGTCGGCGCCGTGGGTATCATTGGTGTGAAGAATAACGATTTTACCCTTCACATCGGGGATCTCATAGGGCTTGACGGCCTCCTCATCCGCAGCCATGGCGGGCACGAACAGCGCACAGATCATTGCAAGGGACAGGAGGAGAGACAGGAGTTTGCTTGCATTTTTCTTCATAAGACCTTCCACCTTTCATTCCGTTTTCAGGAATACGGCCCTTGGAAACTCAAAACTGCCGCTCTCACCACAGCGCTTCACCGCAATCGTGGTATGGGCGACGGTCATGTGCTCCCCCAGGCTGCGCTCCCTTATGGACAAGTTAATAGTAACAAAGTGGTGACAGAAATACAATAGTGCGCGGCAGATAATTTTTGCAGAATGTCCATCAACTGCCCCGGGAGTGATAGGTCATACAGGACATTTGTCCACTCCTCCAGCCCCTATGACAATAAATTCAGCTGCCCTCAGGCAGCTCCGGCGCGGTGCGAAAGGGCCGGAGATATGAAGCATATCTCCGGCCCTGCGTTATTATGATTTGGTCACCCAGGTGCCCGTGGCCTCGCACTTGAGGTAGGCGTTGATGAAGCCGTCCAGATCGCCGTCCATGACGCCGCTTACGTTACTGGTCTCGAACCCGGAGCGGTTATCCTTCACGAGCTGATAGGGCATGAAGACGTAGGAGCGGATTTGGCTGCCCCACTCAATTTTGAGCTGGACGCCCTTGATGTCGGAGATCTTCTCCGCGTGGGCCTGGAGCTTCAGCTCTACCAGCTTGGAGCGGAGCATCCGCATACAGGTATCCTTGTTCTGGAACTGGCTGCGCTCTGTCTGGCAGGCCACCACCACGCCGGTGGGCTTGTGGATCAGGCGCACGGCGGAGGAGGTCTTGTTGATGTGCTGTCCGCCGGCGCCCGAGGCGCGGTAGACCTGCATCTCAATGTCGGCGGGATTGATGTCCACCTCCACATCGTCGGGGATCTCGGGCATGACCTCAATGGCGGCAAAGGAGGTCTGGCGGCGGGCGTTGGCGTCGAAGGGGGAGACCCGGACCAGCCGGTGGACGCCGTGCTCGCTGCGGAGGTGCCCGTAGGCGTTGTCCCCCTGGATCATGACGGTGGCGGACTTGATGCCCGCCTCGTCACCGTCCTGGTAGTCCACCACCTGATAGGTGAAGTCGTGGCGCTCGGCCCAGCGGGTGTACATCCGGAAGAGCATCTCGGCCCAGTCCTGGGCCTCGGTGCCGCCCGCACCGGCGTGGATGGTGAGGATGACGTTGGACGCGTCGTATTCGCCGGTGAAAAGGGTGGAGAGGCGGGCCTCCTCCATATCCGCGGTCAGCTTTTCAAAGCCCTCCTCCAGCTCGGGGACGAGGGACTCGTCCTCCTCCTCGTTGCCCATCTCGCACAGCGTCATGAGATCGTCCCACTCTTGCAGGCGTCTGCGCTGGCCGTCCACCTTGCCGTGGAGCTGCTTGATGCGCTGCTGAATCTTCTGAGCCTTCTCCAGGTTGTCCCAAAAGCCGTCGGAGGCGCTCTCCGACTCAAGCATATCCAGCTCCCGCTCGGCGGCGGTCAGGCCCAGGGCGCTGCCCAGGTCCTCAAGATCGGGCTTGATATTGTTGAGTTTTACCTTATATTCGTCGAACTGAAGCATGAGCGGTCCTCACAGTACAATTTAATTTCAAAAGGCCGCCGTGGAACCGGCGCGCCCCGCGCAGGCGTCCGAAGACAGCCTCTTGGTCCGTATTCTCTGACAAATTAGTATATCATACCATAATATTGGTTTTCAAGAGGTTTCTTACTCCCCTTCCGCCAAATTTGCGTCATTCCATCAGACCGAGCCGCTTAGCCTTCTCCAGCGCCAGGACCTTGTTGTTGACCTCCAGCTTCTGATAGAGGTTTTTGACGTGGAAGCGGACGGTGGGTACGGATACGTAGAGCGCCTCGGAAATCTGACCGTGGGTGGCCCCTCCGGCCAGGAGACGCAGAATTTCGCGTTCCCGGTCCGTGAGGACCACCGGCGGCCGCTCCCCCGCCTCCAGCGCCGATGCATAACGGCGGCAGCACGCCAGGAGGCGCTCCATATAGGCCGCGGGCCACCGCCCCTCCTTCCCCGCCGCCTCCAGCAGGGGGAGGAGATAACGGGCGGTCTCGGCAAAGGGCATGACGACGCCGTCGGCCGCGCCGATGTCCAGTGCCGGGCGGAGGTGGCGCAGGCCCTCCTCCCGGCCGTAGAGCCGCTCCCGGGCCACCGCCCGGCAGATGTGGTTATGAATATACCCAAGCTGATTGGAGTAGATGTCAAATCGCCGCTGAAAGGACTCACACAGCACGTCCAGCCGGACGAAATCCTCCGCCAGCAGGGCCGCGCGGGCGCAGACGATATAGTTGAAGGCCATACCCTGAAACATAAAGTTGCCCGGCCCCATGTCGTTCTCCCGGAGCCAGCGGGGGATCTCCTCCAGCCGCCCCAGGCAGGTACTCAGGTAGGCGGAGCAGACGACCATGGCGGTATTCAGAATGGCGCTGTTCCGGCGGTCCACCGCCTGTCCCAGCTCAACCAGCAGCCGGCGTGCCTCCCCCGCCCGCCCCTCCATCAGGGCCAGCCGCGCCAGGGTGAAGGCGGCGCACAGCTCAATCGCCACCTGGTCCCGGGTCCGGGCGCAGTAAACCGCCCGCCGGGCGCCCAGGGCAACCTGATCAAAATCACCGGTCTCCAGGGCGTACTCCGCCAGGGCCAAATCCTGACTCCCACTGCCGCAGCCGTTGGCCGCAAGTGCCAGAAAATTAAATTTTTGGGAGATAAGCTCCGCCGTCTCCCGCAGCCTGCCCGCCTCCTTATAATAGCAGTACAGCAGCTCCGGGGAGCCGAAGGTGAACTCCGTCCGGTTGGACACCACCACGGAGTACCGCCCGGCAAAGTACTCCACCGCCCGGGCCGCGTGGTACACCACGGCGGGCGCGTCGTTGAATGCCTCAAATATCCAGGTGTTGTGGATTTCCCCCAAAATCCGGGTCCGCTGGTCCTCGGGCAGGTCCGCGTCCAGAAAGCGGCGCTCCATATCCCTGAGCCTCTGCTGAAGGCGGGGGCGGCTGATCTCACCCCAGAGGGCCTCCACCCGCAGGTAGCGCAGGTAGGCCAGCGGGTAGTTCAGCGCCGTCTCTGCAGGCAGGCCGGAAAAGATCATACGGATCTGGGGGGACTGGGCAATGTGGATATCCTGGGCCTCCTCCCGGTTTAGATCCCGGAGGACGGCGTCCACGTCCCCGGCGCGGTAGAGGTAGCTGTAGGCCGCGGTCCGCTCGCCGCGAGAGAGGTGCCACTCCCCCGCCCGGCGGTAGATGGGCGCGACCTCCAGCGCCTCCCTCCAGGCCTTACCCTGGAGGAAATCCCGGAAGAGGTCGGTCATCTGGTAGGCGTCCTGCCCCCGGTCGTAGGTAAGGAAGGCGTTGCTGCGCAGCAGGGCGCGCAGCCGGTCGGGGGCGTCCCGGTCCTCCAGGACATAGGCCAGCTCCTCCGGCGTGAAGGAGTCCAGGCAGGCCAGACGCTGGAGGAATTTGCGGGTGGGTGCGTCGTACCCGGCGTAGAGGTTCTGGTCCATGAGCTGGTCCACCGTGTCGCTCCACCGACTGGGGGGAAAGCCCTGGGCGATGCCCCGCAGGACGAGGTAAATCCCCGTAATCCACCCCCCGGTGGCGGTACAGACAGCCTCCAGGGTCTGGTCGTCCACGTTCTGGTCCATCAGGCCGAAGTACTCCCGCACCTCCTGGGGGCGGAAGCGCAGGATCTCCTGGTCCACCACACAGCAAAGGCCCCGCTGTTCCAGATCGGAGACGGGGAGATGGGGCGTGTCCCGGGCGATGAGTACGATGTGCAGGTTGGGAATTCCCTCCCCCGCCAGCAGGGCCAGCAGCGCCGCCGCCCTGGGACCGTCCACCAGGTGGTAGTCGTCCAGCACCACCACCGTGGGGTCGGGCAGCTCCGCGCCGCTGATAAGCTCCACCATGCGCGCCGTCTGTGCCGGGTCCTGGGGGAAGCCCAGCCCCCCGAGCTGCCGGCCGAGGGCGGGGCTGCGGCGGGAGACCTGGGCCGCCAGCCGCTCCCAGCAGTACTCCAGGGACCCGCCGGAGCCCACCAGGGAGAGGAAAACGGGCCTGAGCTTCCTCAGCCGCAGATACTCCCGAACGGCGGTGGTCTTGCCAAACCCCATGGAGGCCCGGACCACCGTCAGCGGATAGGCGCAGATCTGCCCCAGGCTGCGGTTCACCCGGGGACGCGCAAGAACGCGGGTGCGGTCATATTTCATGCTCCGCTCCTTCCTCCTGTCGGTCATGCACAAATAAAAAGCAAATGTGCGCGGTGCTTTTGTGCGTTTTCTATCGTGCATACCTATCACATGTGATAGCTGGAATGCGTCCGGCGTAGGGGTATGCTCTTCTCAGAAAGGCCCTTCCCCACTATCCAAGCAGGAACGCAAGCCGATGTATTGTAGAAAATGGAGGTTACCCGATGAAAAACGTCAAATCCTGGACCCCCTACGCCGACCTGGTGGTCAAAAACGGTAAAATCTACACTGTGGCCCTTACCATTGACGAGATCAAGGCCGGAAAATATGACTTTCCCATCCTGGAGGGCGGCAGTGTCGCCGTCAAGGACAGGAAAATCATTGCCGTCTGCCCCAGAGGGGAGGACGGCGCCTACATCGGACCGGACACGAAAGTGGTGGATGTGGGCGGCCGCACCGTAATCCCCGGTATTGTGGACAGCCATACCCACGCCATGTGGACGGGCACCAATCTGATGAGCGTGGACCTCTCAGGCTGCAAATGCAAGCAGGACATGCTGGACGCCCTGGCCGCCAAGGCGAAAACTGTAAAGCCCGGCGAGTGGGTGCAGGGCCTCAAGTGGAACCAGCTCAGCTGGACCGACAAGGAGATGCCCACCCGCCGCGAGCTGGACCGGGTCTGCCCCGACAACCCCTGCTACTGCGTGCGCCTGTGCTACCATATCGCCGTGTGCAACACCAGGGCGCTGGAACTGGCGGGCATCTGCGAAGACACCCCCAACCCCAACGGCGGCGTGTACGACCGGGACGCCTCTGGCGCCCTCACCGGCATTCTCCACGAGACCGGGGCCATGACCCCCGTGGCGAGCCGCATCCCCGAGTTCACCACCGAGCAGTACGTCCGGGTGATTGAGCTCATGGGCCGGGAGTTTAACAAAAACGGCATCACCAGCATTATTGACGCCAACCTGGCCCCGGAGCAGATGCGCTCCTACAACGAGGCCAAGAAGCAGGGCAAGCTCCACTACCGCGCCAACCTGATGTACTTCCTGGATGACGCCCGCGGCACCATCCCCGAGCACCTGAAGCGGCTGGAGGAGCTGGTGGTCACCGGCGGCTTCGGCGACGAGATGCTCAAGCTCAACGCCATTAAAATTCTTCTGGACGGCATCCCTGCCGTGGGCACCGCCTACTTCCGGGAGCCCTACAAACACATGCCCGAGACCCGGGGCTTCACCACCATCACCCCCGAGGAGCTGAAGCTGGTGGCCCGCAAGGCCCAGGAGTACGACTGGCAGCTCGCCTGCCACACTGTGGGCAACGCAGCGGCCGACGTGGCTCTGGACGCGTTTGAGGCGGCCTCCCAAATCAGCGACGTGCGGCCCAACCGCCACTATCTCATCCACCACCCCTGGCCCTGCGCCGACCAGCTGCCCCGGATGCGGGAACTGAACGTGGGCGTACCCGTTCAGACCACCATCTTCCACTTCATGGGCGAGTGCGCCATCCTCCGGGAGGACCAGGCCCGGGACGGCTATTCCTGCAAGACCTACTTCGACAACGGCATCACCGTGGGCGGCAGCTCCGACAGTCCCATCGGCAGCTACGACCCCTTCCTCTCCATGTATGTGGCCTGCACCCGTGAGGACTCAGACGGCGTGGTCTGGGGTCCGGAGCACGCCATCACCCCCACCCAGGCCCTCATCATGTACACCAAGAACTCCGCCTTCTTCTCCCATGACGACGATGTGCTCGGCTCCATCGAGGTGGGCAACTGGGGGGATCTGGCGGTGCTGGACCGGGATTTCATCGCGGGCGATATCCACGACATTAAAAACACCCGTGTGGACATGACCTTCCTGGGCGGCGAACTGGTCTACGAGCGAGCGGACGCCTGACTTTCTTTTGGCCCCATTGTATCACATTTTATATATAAGGAGCGGTAGTCATGCGGAAAATCATCGATTTTCATACCCATCTCGGCGACATTTTCAACGGCAATCAGAATATGGCCTTCAAAAAGCGCAAGCATATGGATTTCGGCGTCTATCCCGACCCCTTCAAGGATCTGGAGGAGTCCGGCTTCAACCGCCCCCTCATCGTCCCCGACGAGGAGGCCCAGAACACGCTCATTCTGGCGGGGCAGTACCGCATGTGGGAGGAGGGCGGCCTGGAGGCCACCCAGCAGTCCCTGGATGAAAACGGCGTGACCTTCACCGTCTCCCTGCCCTGCTTCCCCAACACCTGCTTCGAGGAGGCCCTGGCCGCCTCCATGCTGGAGCCGCGGATCATCCCCTTCACCAGCCCGGACTTCTCCCTGACCATCCCTGAGATGCGCAGGAAGCTGGAGTCCGACATCGCCCACGGCGCGAAGGGCATGAAGGTCCACCCCCAGATCCAGAACATCAACCCCAACGACCCCAGGGTCGGCGCGGCCATCGAGGTGCTGGGCGGGGCGGGGCTGCCCACCCTGTTCCACTTCGGCGTGAACACCTACTACGTGACCGGCGATCCCAATAACGACGTCACCCCCGCCGAGTACGGCGCGCTGCACTACTGCTTCGATATTCTGGCGCGCTATCCCCAGTATCCCATCGTTGTGGGTCACGCCGGCGGCAACTGCGGCGGCGAGCTGGAGGAGCTGGGCGCGGAGCTGGCCAAGCACGACTGGCCCAACGTCTACGTGGATACCAGCTTTAAAAACGCCGAGACCATGCGCCGGATGGTGGAGCTGCTGGGCGAGGACCACGTTCTCTTCGGCACCGATTACCCCTTCACCAAAATCAAATACTCCATCGCCGAGTGCGAGAAGGCCTTCGCCGACCAGCCCGAGGTGCTCAACAAGGTGTTTTATGCCAACGCGGTGCGGCTGATGCACCTGTTTGAAGACTGACAGACGATATTATAGACGGTCCCCCGGCATAGCCGGGGGACCGTCTATAATAAGGAGGGCCTGACTCAGTCAGCCCCTCCCAATGTCCCGGTTGGCGAATGCGTTCAAATCCATTCCGGCCCGCTTTCCGGCCAGATACTCATAGTAGCCCTGGCAGCCGATCATCGCCCCGTTATCCCCACAGAGCTTCAGCTCAGGCAGGTAGAGGATGTCCCCGCTCTCCCGGCAGGCACGCTCCAAATCGGCGCGCAGGCGGGAGTTGGCCGCCACGCCGCCCGCCACGGCCACCTTGCCGTATCCCTTCCGCCGGGCGGCCTCCATCGTCCGCGGGACCAGGATGCCGCTTACCGCCGCGCCAAAGGACGCGGCCAGACCCGGCAGATCCAGCTTTTCCCCTTTCTGCTGCGCGTTGTGGGCCAGATTGAGGACTGCGGTCTTGAGTCCGGAGAAGGACATATCCAGCGGCGCGCCGTCCACATGGGCGCGGGGCAGCTCGTATCGGCCATCGTCCCCACCCCGGGCCAGACGGTCCATGGGGCCGCCGCCGGGGTAACCGATGCCCAGCACCCGGGCCGCCTTGTCGAAGCACTCCCCCGCCGCGTCGTCCCGGGTGGCGCCCAGGACCTCCATCTCCGTATAGGTCCGCACATCCACAATAGCGGTGGTGCCGCCGGAGACGCACAGGCAGACAAAAGGGGGCTCCAGGTCGGGGTGGGTGATATAGTTGGCCGCAATGTGGCCCCGGACATGGTGGACCGGAACCAGCGGCAGGTTCAGGCCGAAGGCCAGGGCTTTGGCGTAGTTGACCCCCACCAGCACGGCCCCGATGAGGCCCGGGGCGTAGGTGACGGCCACGGCATCAATGTCCCCCTTGGTCACCTCCGCCCGGGAGAGCGCCAGGTCCGTCAGGCCCGCGATGGCTTCCACATGCTTGCGGGATGCGATCTCCGGCACCACTCCGCCGTAGACGGCGTGCATATCCGCCTGGGAGGCGATGGCGTCGGCCAGCACGGTTCTCCCGTCCCGGACCACCGCCACGGCGGTCTCGTCACAGGAGGATTCGACAGCTAACATAATCATGATAAACTCACTCTCTCTGCGGGTCTGAGGCGCGCGGCTCAGGAGTTGTCCTCCCGCCACTCCGGCGGCGAATAGGGAATGCTCGTCCTGGGCGCGGGCATGGGCGGGAACCGGTCCTGGCGGTAGTGCCGCCGGTGGGCGGCCAGCGCATCGGCGCTGGAAAGCGTGCCGGAGGCCAGCACCACGTAGTGCACGCCGAAAAGCCGCACCTCGTAGTCCAGCTTCCGAAAGCCCGCCCGGGCATAGAAGTCCATGCGCCGCCGCCGGACTGCATTCTCCTCCGGTGACGCCTCCGTGCCCGGCGCCTCGGACTCCACCAAGATGCCGTCAAACGCCCGGTAGTGCTCCTCCAGCAGTCTCAGAAAGCCGCTCCCCACGCCCTCTCCCCGCCCGCCGCGGCAGACCGCCAGGTAATCCAGCAGGACGCAGCGCCCCTCCCGGTCCCGCCAGAGGAAGGCATAGGCCAGTAGATGTTTTCCCTGGTAAAGCCCCAGTGTGTCGTACTGCCCGCCTTTCACCAGACGTTCGACGGCAAAGAGGGGCTTGCGCTCCTCGGGGGGAAAGTCGGCCTTGAGGTGGGTGCGGTAGACCTCCCGCAGAACCTCTCCCTCCAGACGGCGAATCTCCCAATCAGCCATCGGTCTCGTCCTTGTGGTAGTCCAGAGTCATGAGGATGGCGTCCTCGTGGATATCGGCGTAGTAATTTTTCCGGCGGCCCACCTGCTCGAAGCCGTGCTTCATATAAAGCTGTATGGCCGCGTCGTTGGAAGCCCGGACCTCCAGGGTGATGAAGGCCAGATGGGCCCGGCCGAAGCGGACGAAGGCGTCCACCAGGGCGTCGGCCACGCCCATGCGGCGGTACTTGCCCTTGACGGCCACCTTCTCAATGCACCCCTCGTCCAGCACCACGCTCAGCCCGGCGTAGCCCAGGACCGTGCCGTCGTCGGCCACGGCTGTGATATAGGAGGCATTGTCGTTGTAGAGCTCCTCGCAGAGCATATCCTCCGACCAGGGCTTGGAGAAGCACTCCGCGTCGATGGCGGCCACGTCCGGCACGGTGGAGCGGTCCATGGGGACCAATCTGTAATTCATGGGTATGAACTCCTAAGTCTATAAATTACCGAAACAGGGGCAGCAGCGCCGCGCCGATGATGCCTGCGTCGTTGCCCAGCTGAGCCAGCGTGAGGATGGTGCGTCGGGCGCTGTCGCGGGCGTAGTCCTCCCGGTCCACGATGGCCCGGACCGGCCCAAGCAGGGTCTCCCCCGCACCGGCCACGCCGCCGCCCACACAGAAAACCTCCGGCTGGAAGATGTTGATAAGGCTGGTAATGCCACAGGCCAGATAGGACTGGTACTCCTCCACCAGCTCCTTGGCCAGCAGATCCCCCCGGGCGGCGGCCTCGAAGGGGGTGCGGCCCTCCACCCGGTCGATCTCGCCGTCCACCACCTGCCAGATGAGGGACTCCCGGTTGATGAGCATCAGCTCCTTGGTGCGTTTGATGAGGGCGGTGGCGGAGGCGTAGGTCTCAAAGCAGCCCCGGCGGCCGCAGGTGCACAGGCGGCCGTTGTACTCCACCACGAAGTGGCCCACCTCCAGGCCGGCATAGTTAAAGCCGGTATAGAGCTTGCCGTCCAGCACCGCGCCGCCGCCCACGCCGGTGCCCAGGGTGATGGCTATCATCGATGTGCTGCCCTTGCCCGCGCCGGCGGCGTACTCGCCCAGAGCCGCGGCGTTGGCGTCGTTCTCAATGCAGACGCTCTTGCCCAGACGCTGCTCCAGCATGGACACCAGGGGCACATGATGGAAGTCCAGATTAGACCAGTACTCCACCACGCCCTCCCTGGGGTCGATGACGCCGGGGGCGCCGATGCCCACGGACGCGATGTCCGCCATGGTGCAGCCGGTATTCTCTACCGCCTGCCGGACAGCCTCCGACATGGCTGCGGCCACCGCCTCCGCACCGGAGCGGGGCGTCGCCACCCGCCCGCGGCCCAGAATGGTGCCGTCCTCCTCCACTACCGCCGCTGCCACATTGATGCCGCCCAGGTCAATGCCCAGATATTTCATAAGAGTATGCCCCCTTAACAAGTTCGTCCCATCATTATACAAAAAAAAGCTGCGCCCCACAAGTGGCTGGGCGCAGGCTGTCAAAAAAAGAGCGTACAGCGAACGGAGTCTGCGCATAAAAATGTTTTCCAATCAAGGGAACGCCGCGGAATGATAGTCCGCAGCGTTCCCTTTTTGTTGTTGTCTTGTGATGATGAAAACGATATAATGAAACCATTCCATTTGCTCTTGGTGGTGAAACAGAGCGGCAAATCGGAATTGGTGCGTCTTAGGCGGATAAGGCGTACTCGACGACGGGAATTCGACGGAGGATTTAGACATGAAAACTCTTTATGAGAAATATAAAAAAATTAAAATAGACGGCACTTGGATCGGCTTGGCTTTTGAAGATAATGATCAATATTTTTGTACACCCATAGGTGCAAAAATAATCGGATGGGATAATGGCATACACTATTGTTTTATTGAAGGATTTGGAGATATGGTTTTCTGCGTCAATCCCGAATCCTGTTGTGATTATTATGTCTACCCTGTGGCAAAAAACTTTTATGACTTTTTGAGTTTGATACTCGCCACCCAAAACACAAATTCAATGCAGCAAGTCATTTTATGGGATAAGCAAACGTTTAAAAGTTTCATGAATGACCCGGAAAATATTGAATATGTGGCAAAAAAAGAAGTAACAGACGCACTAAACACGATTCGTATGGAACTGGGTGTAATGCCAATGGAAAAACCGTTTGAATATATCAAGGAGCTGCAAAGAGATTTTCCTTACGAACATATTTGCTTTTCCAATGAATATTATGATACTTTGGGGCTGGAACGGCCAGATGGAACAGCGGCTGATGAGAACGGGTTTGAATTTGATGCCGTTAAATTTCGCTTTGAAAAAAATTGACTATCGATTTATTGGGCTGTTTAGCTGCGCCTTATTGAGTATAAGGCGCAGCTAACAATTCCCATTTGTCTGTCAGTGTCCCCGCCAGCATGGCATTTGGCAGTACAAATGCCGCTGTTCAGGGGTGCGACCCCTGATACCCCACAGGACGAAGGACTTTCCCCTTTGCCAGAGCGTAATTCGCCGCCCGCTCTCCGTCAAGGCTAAACGCTGCCGGCCAGTCTATGGACTGGCCGGGTCTTGACCGAAAGCGAACGGCGAATTGTTTGTTGTTTAAGGGGAAAAGCCCTAGTGCCGCCGTAAGCGGCGGCGTTTTTGTATCGAAAGCAGTTGCAGAAACGGTCAAAAACATGTCTTGAATTGAGACGCATGACCAAGAGACGCCCCGCACATTTTGCGCGGGGCGTCTCTTGGTCACAAAAAGCAGAAGTATCATGATACTTCTTTATCAGCACGCTCATAATGCAGTGGTACCCCTTCATGCGCCGACGGCCAGAAACACAGGCGCGCCCCGTACGGGGCGCGCCTGTGTTTCTACGCATCATGCGGCGGGAACCGCGCTCTTTTTCTTCTCCAATGTCATTCCCGCCGCATTCAAATGTTTTTCGGCGTTCCTCCGCTTGGTGGTGAAGTGGACCACCAGGGTCAGGATGCCGCTGAGCGCCAGGAAGGCATAAAAGCTGATGCCCCGGGAGACCAGCACTGCAGGGGTCACCAGTTCCGTCCCGAAGAAGAGGGCGAAGGAGAGGACGAAGCCCCCCTCGCTGGCCCCCACCGCCCCGGGCAGCGGCAGGGACGAGGTCGCCAGCGTCAGCAGCGCCTGGGCCCCGACCAGCTCGAAGACGCTGTGCCCGGTGAGGCCGAACGCCTTGTAGACCACAAAGGGTATCAGGAACAGCGCGGTGAGCTGGACAAAATTGAGCACCATCAGAACGGGCGCCAGGCCGGGATTCCGGCGGAAGCACTCGGCCCCCTTGCGGTACTCCTCCATCTGGCCGTCCAGCCGGGCCTGGGATGCGGCCCGGTCCTTAATGATACGGACCTTCACGCCCAGGTTCAGAAGCCCGCCCATCAGCTTCCGGGCGGCGTTGGGCAGGAACATGAAGCAGAGCATCCCGGCGGTGAGGGCAAGCATGACCAGCGCCCCGTAGAGGAGGAGCAGATTCATCCCAACCCCCATGGAGGCGATAAAGCCGGGCTGGGTAATGGCCGCAATCAGTGCGTAGATGAGCACCGTCACCTGATAGCATACGGCGATCAGCATCATATTCAGCGCCCCGTGGGCGGCGGGCACGCCGTTTTTGCTCATATAATAGACCTGAGCGGGCTGTCCGCCGGTGGCGGAGGGTGTGATGGAACTGACGTAGAACCCCACGAAGGAGAAGCCAAGACATCTGCGGTAGGGCAGGGCGTGGCCCAGACGGCCCAGAATCAGCTTGGAGCACATGGCCTCGCTCCCCACAAAGAGAAACATGAGGCCCAGGCCCAGGGCAATATACCCCGGCTTCACTCCCGCCAGGACCTCCGCCATCTGTGAGAAGGGCTGGTCCCTCAGCAGCAGGAACATGGTCAGCGCAATGAGGCCCAGCAGCAGCGCGCCGCCAATCCACCGTTTCTTCTTACTCATAATCAGATTACCACCTTCGGCTTATTCACATCTCATTCCCCGAAGGGGAATCCCCGTCCGGCGGGGCGTGCCGTCAGGCCGACCGACCGCCCTTCCGGTCCAGATTCAACTTTTTGAGCACCGTCAGGGCCACGCCCAGCCCCGCCACAGCGGCGGCCAGTCCAAACACCTTTATAATACCATGTTTTTTCATTACGCGCACGCTCCCTTGGTCACGCTCAGCCCGGCCAGGATGCGGCCCAGGCAATTTTCCTCCAGCTGGCTCTTCAGGCGGCGCATATTGTCCGCCATCCACTCCAGCCGCTCCCCGTCGTTGATGACTTCCCGGATGGCGCTCAGGCAGTCCTCCGTCTCCTTAGCGGCAATGACGCCGATGCCCGCCCGGGTGAGGAACCGGGCGTTGTTGATCTCCTGCTGGAGGAAGGGCTCCCAGGCCAGGAGGGGCAGTTCGGAGGAGATCGCCTCAAAGAGGGTGATCCCGCCGGGCTTGGAGAGCATCAGGTCGGCGGAGGCCATGTACTCGTGGACCCTGTCGGTGTAGCCCACCACTTCAATGTTCCCATATTTCCCGGCCAGCCGCTCCCGGAGCTTTTCGTTCCGGCCGGCGATGATGGTGGTCTTTACGCCCGGCAGGGCGTTGAGCTCCTCGTAAAACTTATCCTTCTTGGGCAGAAGACCCAGGCCGCCGCCCATAATGAGCAGGTGCCGCCTTTTACCGCCCCGGTTGTGGGGCGTCTCCTTAAACTCCGCCTTGACGGGGATGCCCGCGGGGATGATGCGCTCACGGTCCACACCCTTCTCGGCCAGCAGCTCTCCCAGCTCGGGGGTGCCCACCAGATAGAAGTCGGTGCCGCGGTTAATCCACTCAGAGTGGACGGAGAGGTCGGTGATGCAGGTCACCAGGGGCAGGGCGCTGCCCGTCTCCCACTTGTACCGGGACACGAGCTGGGCGCACAGGGGGTGGGTGGCCACCACCAGGTCCGGCCGCCGGTCCTCCAGCAGGTCCTGGAGCTTGTCGACGAAGTGCCCTTCAAAGGGGGGCCGGGCCTCGCCCTCCATATTCTCAGTCATTTTATAATAGGTATTGAACAGGCCGCTCCCGTGGGTCACCAGCAGGGAGAAGCCCTTGTACCAGGCGTCGGAGGCGCTGGGCATCGCGTAGTCGATGAGGTCCAGGACCTCCGCCTCGGCGTCCGGGTCCTCACGCAGAAACTGCTGCCGCAGCGACTGGGAGGCCGACCAGTGGCCCATGCCGAACTTACCCGTCAATATCAGGATATTCATGTGTCGATTCCTCCTTACGCGCCCGCTCAGCGCAGGCGCCCGTCTCGTTATACATCCTTCATTACGCTAGTCAGTATAACGAGGGAATCTTTAGAAAACGGTGGTTCAAAGATTAAGCTTCTATTAAGAAATTGGGTCAAATTCCTTTTTCGTTACACCAAGCCACAAAATTTTTGGAGCTTCCCCATGTTCCGCGCACACCGCCGCCCGCCAGCGGTCGCCCGCAAAGCTATGTACCGCAAGGGTTTCATGTCTCTCGCCCGGCAGAGGCGGCAAAACGGATCGGGGGTTAAAAATCCCCGTTCCCGCCTGCTTGCACCAGCTCTCCTTTCGGGTCCAGAGGCTGCAAAAGGCCCCCCAGTCCCCGCCGTGGGCGGCGTACCAGCGGTATTCCTCCTCGGAGAAGACCCGCCGGGGCAGCCTCGGGTCCCTGGGCCCAACCAGCTCGATGTCCACACCCACCTCCCCGTCGGAGAGGGCGCACAGAGCCAGGCCGCCGCTGTGGCTTAAATTGAAATGAATGTGGAGAAAGTCCGGGAAGAAGGGCTTCCCCCGGCTTCCCCGGCCCATGGCCGGGATTTCCTCCAGACCGTACACACGGGCCAGGCCCTCCCCCAAGAGACCCCGGACGGCGGCTTTGCCATCCTCTCCGCCGCAGGCCAAAAGCGTCAGCAAGCCAAACCGCCCCCTAAAGTGTTTTCACATTATTTTAACGCTTTCTTTATTGCCTTTTCAATGTGCGTTTTATACAATAAGTCCGTACCAGAAAATAGTTTTCCATATGATGACAAAAACAAGTCATAACAGTCGGGAAAAGGAGTTATATTAATGGAGAGAAAACAGTACATCTGCCCTAAATGCGGCTGCCGCACCTATGAGCACGACCAGTTCCAGGCCACCGGCGGGAATTTCGCCAAAATTTTCGACGTACAGAACAAGAAGTTCATCACCATCTCCTGCACCCAGTGCGGGTATACGGAGCTCTACAAGGCTCAGAACGACGCGGGCTGGGATGTCCTTGATTTCCTGATGGGCTAATCCAGGCCGCCCAGCCTGTCGCCCCCCGCCCCGGAGAAAGTCTCGCAGAGTTGCGTCGTCCGCGGACGACGCAATCAAATGAATATCCGTCATTATTTGGGATTTTTCCCCTTCCCGCCTGAGCGGTTACGCGCTTTTTTGGCAAACTGAATGAATGGGGAAGGGTCCGCCGGCGCTGCCGGCGGGCCCTTCCCCAGTCATTCAGGTTGGCGCC
>NZ_JACOPQ010000002.1 GCF_014287675.1 Lawsonibacter faecis
CGAGTGTATTTACAGGCATAAGCCGGACACCTTTGAAGAGGCCAACCATGCGATTGCCGAGTTTATTCACTTTTATAACTATGAGCGTATCCAAATAAAAACGGGAGAGGCGCCGCTTGTGCGCCACCTCTCCTCATAATCTGCTTTGCCTACTCACGGGCCGCTTTTTTGTGCTGTCTGAATAACTTGGGGCTGTTCATTTGCCCAGGCGCTTTTCTCTAAGTCTGTTCTCCGGGGCGGCATCCGCCGCAGCCCCCGCAGCCCGGGTGGCTTTCGTCCCAGAGCTTCCCCGCCGTCACCGCCCATTTCTCCGCCTTTTCCGTGCACTTGGCAGACAGGTCGTGGACGTCCTCCGGGTGCTCCAAATCGGTGGAGCGGGCCCCGGACTCATCCACCACCCTGCTCAGCGCACCGGGATTGTCCAGCAGCGGGCAGGGCCGCAGGTGGTTGCCGTTGAAGGGCTGGCCCCTGTGGTAGCCCATGAACAGCGGACGCTGATAGGCCTCCAGCAGGGTGTAATCCCTGATATTGGAGTCGGAGTAGTGAATGAAGGCGCAGGGCTCAATGTCGCCGCCGGCGTTGATGTGCAGATAGTGGCGGCCGCCGGCGATGCAGCCCTCCACGTACTCGCCGTCGTTCCAGAAGTCCAGGGTGAAGAGGGGTTTGGTCCTGCGCAGCTCCCGGACCCGGCGATACATGAACTCGCGCTGCTCGGCGGTGGCCATGAGCTCGGGCACCGCGTCCACGCCCACGGGCATATAGGTGAAGAACCAGCAGAACTTGGCGCCCCACGCGATCATCTGATCGTAGTAGGCCTCGCTGCCGATGATGTCCACATTCTTGCTGGTGTAGCAGCAGGAGATGCCGAAGGGCAGCTTCTTCCGCTTGAGAATCTCCATCGCCCTGACCACGGCGGCGAAGGTGCCCCGGCCCCGCCGGAAGTCGGTAGCCTCCTCAAAGCCCTCCACGCTGATGGCGGGGATGAAGTTCTTCACCCGAAGCATCTCCTCGGCAAAGGCCTCGTCAATGAGGGTGGCGTTGGTGAAGGCCAGAAATTCGCAGTCCGGGTGCATCTCACAGAGCTTGATGATGTCCTTTTTGCGCACCAGCGGCTCACCGCCGGAGTAGATGTACATATAGGTGCCCAGCTCCTTGCCCTGGCGGATAATGGAGTCCAGGGTCTCCGGGCTCATGTTCAGCTTGTCGCCGTACTCGGCCGCCCAGCAGCCGGTGCAGTGGAGGTTGCAGGCGCTGGTGGGGTCCATCAGAATGGCCCAGGGTACGTTGCAGCCGTGCTCCTCGGCGGTCTTAACCTGCCGGGGATAACCGATAATGCTGGCGTTGATGATAAAGTTTTCAAAGAAGGTTCTGCGCACGCCGTCGTCGATGTCGGTCCACAGGCTGCGGATGAGCTGGTACCAGTTGTTTTTGCTCTCGATGGCCTCGCGGAAGGCCTTCCGCTGTCCCGCAAACTCATCCCCGGCCACCTTGTCCACCAGCTCCATCAGCTTCGGGATATTGGTGTCCGGGTCCTTGTCCAGGTAGTCATAGGCCTTGTCCAGCCCGTACTTCTTCGCGCGTTCCATCAGTGTCATAGCGGATTCACTCCTTTTGCCGTACTGTCCTGCCGCCGTGGGGGTTATTATCTCTCTGATACCATATTAGCCCCGTGCGGGTAAAATTCCATAGACAAAAGCCGCGGGCTGTCTGAATTTCAGACAGCCCGCGGCTTTTGTCTATTCGTCAGGAATTTTGCAGAAGCTGGAGGAATTCCGTCTCGCTGAGTACCGGAATCCCCAGCTCCTCCGCCTTGCGCAGCTTGGATCCGGCGGCCTCGCCGGCCACCACATAGCTGGTTTTTTTGGACACTGAGCCGGACACCTTGCCGCCCTGGGCCTCAATCATGGCCCCGGCCTCGTCCCGGGTGAACTGCTCCAGCGACCCGGTGAGGACAAAGGTCTTCCCCGCCAGGGCGTCGCCCGCAGGGGTCTCCCGGCTCTCCATATTGACGCCCGCGTCCCTAAGGGACTGGATGAGATGGGCGCTCTGGGGGCTGTGGAGCCACTCCAGAAGGCTTTTGGCGGTGATGCCGCCGATATCGGGGACGGCGGTAAAATCCTCCTCCCCGGCCGCCAGGAGGGCGTCCATGGAGCCGAACCGGGCGGCGAGAATCTTTCCCGCCTTCTGTCCCACCTGGCGGATGCCGAAGGCGAAGAGCAGCCGGGAGAGATCGTTCTCCTTGGATTTCTCAATGGCGGAGAGCAGATTCTCCGCCGACTTCTTCCCCATCCGTTCCAGCCCGGCCACCGCCTGAGCGTCCAGACGGTAGAGGTCCGCCGGAGTCCTGACCATCCCGGCGTTCACCAGGGCCTCCACCACCGCCGGTCCCAGGCCCTCGATATCCATCGCGTCGCGAGAGGCAAAGTGGGCCAGATGCCGCAGAAGCTGGGCCGGACACTCCGCGCCGGTACAGCGGATGTGGGCCCCGTCCTCATCCCGGGCTACCGGTGCGCCGCAGACCGGACACTGTCCGGGCAGATGGTAGGGGCGGGTCCCCCCGGGCCGCTTCTCCATGACCACCGCAACAATCTCCGGGATGATTTCCCCAGCCTTCTGGACCAGCACCGTGTCGCCGATGCGGATATCCTTTTCGGAGATAAAATCCTGATTGTGCAGGGTGGCGTTGGTGACGGTAGTGCCTGCAAGGCGCACTGCCTTTACAATCGCCTTGGGCGTCAGTACGCCGGTGCGGCCCACCTGGACCACAATGTCCTCCACCACGCTCTCCTTCTGCTCCGGCGGATACTTGTAGGCCGCCGCCCAACGGGGAAATTTTGCGGTGCTGCCCAGGGTTTCGCGATCTGACAGGTTATTGAGCTTTACAACCGCGCCGTCAATATCGTAGCTGAATTTCTCGCGGGTATCGCCGATTTCGGCGATATAGCGGGCGGCCTCCTCCATCGTGGAGCAGAGGCTTCGCGGAATAACCTTGAAGTGCTGGCGCTCCAGATACTCCAGGGCCTCCGTATGGGTGGCAAAGGTCTTACCCTCCGCAAGCTGGATATTGAAGACGACGATATCCAGCTTGCGCGCCGCCGCGATTTTGGGGTCCAGCTGGCGCATGGAGCCCGCCGCCGCATTGCGGGGGTTGGCGAACAGGGCCTCGCCATTCAGCTCCCGCTCCTCATTGAGCTTCCCGAAGACCGCCTTGGGCATAAAGACCTCGCCCCGGACAATGAGATGGGGCAGTGCTTCGGGAAGCCGCAGGGGGATGGAGCGGATGGTCTTGAGATTCTCCGTCACGTCCTCCCCCACCCGGCCGTCGCCCCGGGTGGCGCCCCGGACGAAGACGCCGTCCCGGTACTCCAGCGCCACCGAGAGGCCGTCCACCTTGGGCTCCACGTCGAACTCGGCGGGGCCCTCCAGCGCGCCCGTCACCCGGGCGCCGAACTCCTCCAGCTCCTCAATGGAAAACACGTCCTGAAGGCTCTCCAGCGGGACCTGGTGGACCACCTCCTGAAAGCCCTCAGCCACCTTGCCGCCCACCCGCTGGGTGGGGGAATCGGAGGTCACCTGGTCCGGGTGGGCCGCCTCCAGCTCCTCAAGGCGGCGGAGCTTGTGGTCGAAGTCGTAGTCGGACAGGGTGGGGTTATCGAGTACGTAATAGTCATAATTGGCCTGATTCAGCTCACGCCGGAGCTGCTGTATCTCCAGTATTTCGTCCATCAGGGACCTCCAATTGCCTGCATTTAAACTTGGCAGCCGCCCGGGGCGCGAGGCGGCGGAGCAGAAGGTAGATCCAAAAGCCGCACAGCGCGCCGAAGGTGTTTAGTATAATGTCGTTGATGTCGCTGCTCCTGGGCAGAAAAAGCTGGAACACCTCCACGAAGGCGGAGGCGCAGAAGCCAATCAGCGCCGACTTCCACCAGCGGGGAGCGCTCCACAAAAGAGCAGGAAAGAAGCCCAGGGGGGCAAACATACAGAGATTGCCCAGGAGCATAAAAAAGGACCACGAACCCATCTGAAGCAGATCCTGTATAATTGTGATTTGCCAGAAAAAGCCGTGATTCAACCCAAATTGAAACGTGATGGGGTAGCCGTATAGCAATTGATACCAGAAGCCCGGCGGCGAGAGTGTCAGTGCCGCCAAGCCCATGGTAAAGACCACGAAAAGCAGGAGCGCTCCCTCCCGCAGGCTCCCGCTGATCAGACCGCGCCTTGTCAGACGCCGCTTGCGCCACGGGATCAGGCAGAAAAAGACGAGAGCGGCGGCAAGGACGCAGGGCAGCATCTGAAAGCCGTAATCCAGCGCAATTTCGACATACCACAGCAGAGTATCCATGGGTGTGGGCTCCTTTATCTCTATGATGCCCATATTTTATCATATTGCGCCGCTGGCTTTCTAAAAAAGAAATAACGTTTTTCCGCCCATCATCCTGCGGGCGTGAGCTGCAGATATGTCTGCGGCACCTCGCCTACCAGGACGGTCTCCGCCACACATACCTGGGTATTCACGGAGGTGTTTACCGTTCCGCCCGGAATCAGAAGGGTGATGTCCACCGTCACGTCCAGCATAACCCGGTGGTAGGTCTGATTGATGCCGGCGTCTGTGAAGACGTTGGAGAAGGCCGCCTCCGGCGTCCCCAGGGTAAGCACCCGCACGGGCAGGAGCGGCCCCTTGCCCGACAGGGACGAAAAGCCGGTCAGGTTGCCCAGAGGCACGCCCAGCTCGGGCGTGCCAAGGCTATCAACCTGCGAGACGATATCGTTCATAATATCGGTGCGCAGGCGGTTCATCTCTGTGGAGTTGCTGGTCAATGCGGTGATGCGCCCGGCGCTGTCCGTCTGGAGTGTGACCATATCGCTGTAGGCGATGGCCTCCTCCGCCAGGGTGTCGGTCACAGCCGTGTCCACAATACGGGTCACGGCGTTGCTGACCTGAGTCCTTGCCATCTCGGTCACCGTGGGGCGCACGCTGCCGTCAAAGGCCCGGATGAGCGCCAGAGCCAGCCCAATCCCCAGAACCGCCGACAGCATAAGCTGCACCGCGCCGCCGCTTAAGCCGCGGCCGTTGCGGGCCCGCCGCCCGGGTCCCCGCAGCCAAACGCGCCGCATCGGTCTCCGCGTCATCAGACTCACCCCCATCGGTGCAGTCTATGCGCGCTACGGCTCGTTTCACAACCAGGCCGCCCCAAGGAGTTTTTACGCAGCAGGAAAATTATTTAGAGTCCGTGTTTAAAAGGCACTGGATACACCACTAGAAATTCAGGAGCTCCTCCACCGCCAGCATCACCCCCGCCTTGCCCGACTCGTAGGTCAGGCCGCCCTGGAGATAGGCGGTGTACGGTTCCCGCATAGGGGCGTCGCAGGAGAGCTCAATGGACGCACCCTGAATGAAAGCCCCCGCCGCCATAATGACCTGGCAGTCGTAACCGGGCATGTCCCAGGGCTCCGGGGTGACATAGGAGTCCACCGGCGCGCCGAACTGGATGCCCCGGCAGAACTTTTTCAGCGGCTCGGGGCTTCCGAAGTGGAGCATCTGGATGATGTCGTGCCGCACCGCATCTGAGGCGGGCTCGGTTCGGTATCCCAGCAGCTCCATCATCCTCGCCGCGAAGACGGCGGTCTTCACCGCCTGGGCGGTGGTGTGAGGCGCAAGGAAAAGACCCTGGTAGAGGCTGCGGTTGTTTCCCAGAGTGGAGCCGCATTCCCGGCCGATCCCCGGCGCGGTGAGCCGCATGGCGGCCGCCTCCACCAGATCCCGCCGTCCGGCGATATAGCCGCCGGTGGGGGCCAGTCCGCCGCCGGGATTTTTTATGAGAGAGCCCACCACCAGATCCGCCCCCGCCTCTGTAGGCTCTCGGGTCTCCACGAACTCGCCGTAGCAGTTGTCCACCAGGATGGAGGCGTCCGGGTTGGCCGCGCGAATCAGGGCGCACATCGCCCCGATCTCGTCCACGGAGAGTGAGGAACGGGTGGAGTAGCCCTTGGACCGCTGGATCAGAACCGCCTTGACGCCGGGCTCCTTAACGGCAGCGGAGAGCCCTGCCAGATCCGGCTGATTGTCCGCCGTCAGTTCCACCTGGCGGTAGCCCACGCCGTACTCCTTGAGGGAGCCGGGGCCCTTGTCCACCACGCCGATGACGCCCAGCAGGGTATCGTAGGGCGCGCCCACGGCGGAGACCAGCACGTCGCCGGGCCGGAGCGCGCCGAAGAGGGCCGCCGTGATGGCGTGGGTGCCGTTGACAAAGCCGATGCGCACCAGCGCGTCCTCTGTGCCGAAAATCTCGGCAAAAATCTCGTCCAGCTTGTCCCGACCGATATCGTCATAACCGTAGCCGGTGGTCCCGGCAAAGTAGCTCTCAGCCACCCGGTGCTTCTGGAACGCGGCGAGCACCTTTTGGGTGTTCTCCTCGGCGATGGCGTCGATGCGGTCAAACTGGCTGCGGAGGCCCGCCTGGGCCTCCGCAGCCAGAGCGCGGACGCGCTCACTAATCTGTAAAGCCATTTAATCTTACACTCGCTTTTCTCTATGTTTCCGCATGGGAGGTCCTCTGCGCGGCCCCGCCAAGGAAGCCGGCGGGCCGTTATCCATCCTTACTCCAGCTCCGCCTCAGCAAAGGCGGCCACCAGCCCGGCGCAGGCCTCCACGTCCCGGGCGTCCACCATCTCCACGGGGGAGTGCATATAGCGGCAGGGGATGGATACGCCGCCGGTATAGACTCCGGAGCGGGTCAGATGGATGGAACCGGCGTCCGTACCGCCCTGGCGAATAACGTCCATCTGGTAAGGGATTTCCCTTGCCAGAGCAAGCTCCTCCAGCCGCTTCACCATCTGGGGGTGGCAGATGACCGAGCCGTCCATCACCTTGATGGAGGCGCCGCCGCCCGCCGTGCTGCTGCCCCGGTGCCGGGGATTCAGCTCGTCGTCGGACCAGGTCACATCCACGGCCACGCCGTAGTCCGGGTCAATGCCGTAGGCCGCCGTCTTGGCGCCCCGCAGGCCAAGCTCCTCCTGGACGGTGAAAACGAAGTAGAGGTCGTTGTCGCTCTTCCCCAGCATCTCAAGGGCCTTGAGGAGCACCACGCAGGCGATGCGGTCGTCCATATAGGGCGAGACCAGCCGGTCCCCGGCGGAAAAGGCCGGACCGTCGAAGACGGCGGTATCGCCGATCCGGACCAGTCCCTGGGCCTCCTCCCGGCTCTTGGCGCCGACGTCGATATAGAGGTCCTCCAGAGTCATGTCCTTGGGCTCCACGCCGCAGTCCAGGGACACCACACCCCGGACCCCGTTCTTGAAACGGACCGGGGTGTGAACACAGCTGTTGGGCCGCAGGCCGCCCACCTTGCCGAAGCGGAGAAAGCCCTTCTCATCGATATGGGTGACGATGAAGCCGATAGAGTCCATATGGGCGGCGAACATCACCTTGGGCCCGCTCCCCTTTTTGCGGACAATCAGGTTGCCCATCACATCCCGCTTAATCTTATCGGCGTAGGGCGCCGCCAGCTTTTCAATGGCGTCGGCCACGCTGCTCTCGTCTCCGGCGGGGCCGTGGCAGGCGTTGATGGTCTGTAAAGTCTTGAGCGTATCCATTATGCTTCCTCCTCAGCGGCGATTGCCCCGATAAAGAGCCGGGCAAGCCGCAGAATATCGTCGAAATCCTTCTTGCAGGCCACGCTGGACGGCGCGTGGAGATACCGCACAGCGGCGCTCATGACCACCGTCCGCACGCCCTCCTTTGTCCGCTGGAAGACGGACGCGTCGTTGCCGCCGGCAATATAGTGCTTGGTCTGCCAGGGAATATCGTGCTTCTCCGCCAGCTCCCGGGTCAGCTCGAAGAGCTTTCGGTCCGCCACGGAGCCGCCGTCCATAAAGGGCACCACCGGCCCCTTGCCCAGGGCGCAGACCTGCTTGTGCTCCGCCACCCCCGCCAGGTCGGCGGCGGTGGTGGTCTCCAGCACCAGGGCGATCTCCGGCGTCACGGAGAAGGCCGTGCCGAAGGCCCCACGGCAGCCCACCTCCTCCTGAACGGTGAAAGCGAAGGTGCAGTCCATGGGCAGGTCCTCTTTTAAAAGCTCCAGCATCACCGCGCAGCCAACCCGGTCGTCCAGGGCCTTGGCCTTGATGAAGCCGTCGCCGAACTCCGCCACATCGCCTGAGAACGCGGCAAACTCACCCAGGGAGACCTGCTTTTCGGCCTCCTCCCTGTCTCTGGCACCGATATCGATATAGAGGTCCTCCACTTTGGGGACCTTCTTCTCCTCGTCCTCGCTGACCAGGTGGTAAGCCTTGAGGCCGATGACGCCGGGAATTGCTTTCTTGCCGACAAAGACATTCTTGCCAATCAGCACCCGGCGGTCGATACCGCCCACGCAGAAGAATTTCAGGTATCCGTCGTCGGTGACGTTCTTGACGATGAGGCCCACCTCGTCCATGTGGGCGGCCAGAAGGAGCTTGTTCCCGGTGGAGCGCCTGCCCTTCTTGAAGACGATGAGACTCCCCATGGCGTCCACCCGCAGCGCGTCGGCGTAGGGCGCGGCCTTTTCTTTTAGATAGGCCCGGACCTCGTCTTCGAAGCTGGATACGCCGCTGAGGGCGCACAGCTCCTTGATGGTATCTATCAGCATATGGTTTCCGCCTCCTTCCCCAGGTTCTCCGTGAAGGCGGCCAGCAGCTTCGCCACCGACTCGATGTCCTCCAGGGTCAGCACCTCGATGGGGGTATGCATATATTTGAGGGGCAGGCTGACCACCGAGGTGGCCACTCCCTCCCGGCTGACCTGCATATGCCAGCCGTTGGTGCCCGTGTGGCCGGCCATGACCTCGCCCTGCCAGGGAATATCGTTCGACTCGGCCTTGGCAATCATGCGCCGGGTCATCCAGGTGGTCATATTGGGACCGATGCCGACGGCGGGGCCGCCGCCCAGCTCCAGTACCCGCCCCCTGGGATTGGGCACGTCGGGAGTCTTGCCATGGGTCACATCCACCGCCACGCAGTAGTCCGGGGCGATGGCGAAGGTGCCCGTCGTGGCGCCCGCGCCGGAGACCTCCTCACGGGTGCTGCCCATGATATAGAGGTCCACGTCCAGCTCCTTATCCCTCAGAAGCTCCGCGCAGCGCAGGAGGGTCACAAAGCAGGCCCGGTCGTCCATGGCCTTTCCGCAGACCTGACTCTCCCCCAGGGCGAAGCAGCTCCCGCGGTAGACAATGGGTGTGCCGATAGGCACGGCCTTCTCCGCCTGTTCCTGGGTCATGCCGATGTCGATGAAGAGGTCGGCCAGGGGCACCGCCTTGTCGGCGTCCCCCTTCTTCTGGATGTGTGGCGCCAGGCAGGAGACCACGCCGAAGAGGGGGGGATTGGTGAGAATGGTCAGCTCCCGGTCGGGCAGCATCCGGGGGTCGACCCCGCCAATGCTGCGGAAACGTAGAAAGCCGTCTTCAATCCCGATAACGATAAGGCCGATCTCGTCCAGATGGGCGTCCAGCAGCAGCTTTTTCGCGCCCGGCCTGCCGCAGCGGCGCACACCCACAAGGTTTCCCAGCCGGTCGATGGAGACCTCGTCCACCATGGGGCGCAGCAGATCCATCGCCGCTTGGGCCGCCGGGGCCTCAAAGCCGGAGGGCGCCGTCTGGGAGCAGAGGCGCTCCAGTGCGTTTCGAATGTCCAACATCATTTCACTTCCTTACACAGTGTTAAAGCTCGCGGACAATCTGCTTAAAGGCGTTGCCCCGCTCCATAAAGTTTTTGAACCTATCAAAGGAGGCGCAGGCGGGCGACATCAGCACCACGTCCCCGCTCTGGGCCACGGTATGGGCGGCCAGCACCGCCTGGGTGAAGTCGTCGAACCGCTGGATGGGGGGATTGGCGCCGTCGTAGCCGGGGGAGTGCTCCACCGCCTCGCAGATTTTTCCGGCGGTGTCACCGGTCAGGATAAGAAGCTTTACATGCTCGATTATTTCAGGGCCAAGCACGTCAAACGGAATATGCTTGTCGTACCCGCCGGCAATCAGGATCACCTTTTCCTTAAAGGAGCGTAGGCCCGCGATGGTGCGGGAGGGGCTGGAGGCGATGGAGTCGTTGTAGTACCGCACGCCGTCCAGCGTGCGCACCAGCTCGATGCGGTGCTCCACCCCGCCGAAGGTCCGGGCGAAAGCCCGGATGGTCTCGTCGGAGACCAGGCCGTCCACCGCGCCGATAGCGGCCATATAGTTTTCAACGTTGTGCTCGCCGGGCAGGAGGATGCCGGAGAGGGGCAGCACCTCCCTGCTCCCGTCCTCACCGGAGATCCAGATGGCGTTGTTTTTCACATAGACGCCCCGGTCAAGGGTTTGCCGCCGGCTGAACATCGTCACCCGGCCCCGGGACTCCCCGCCGAAGCTCCGGGTGATTTCGTTATCGTAGTTAAAGACCGCCCGGTCCTCAGTACACTGGTGTGTAAAGATATTTTCCTTTGCGGCAATGTACTCCTCCATCGACTTGTGCACGTCCAGATGGTTGGGGGCCAGATTGGTCACCACCGCGACATCGGGGCTGACGTCCATGGTCATGAGCTGGAAGGAGGAGAGCTCCAGCACGACCATGTCGTCGGGCTCCATATTGGGCGTCTCGGCCAGGAGGGGCTTGCCGATGTTGCCGCCCACATAGACGTTGTAGCCCGCCTTTTTCAAGAGCTCTGCGATGATGGTGGTGGTGGTGGTCTTCCCGTCGCTGCCGGTGACGCCGATGATCTCGCAGGGGCAGACCTGGAAGAAGACCTCCATCTCCGAGGTGACGAGGCTCCCCCGCTCCCGGGCCGCCTGGAGCTGGGGCACGTCGGGCCGCAGGCCGGGCGTTCGGAAGATGACGTCGTGATCCAGTCCCTCCAGATAGCCGCTCCCCAGCCGGGTCTCCGCGCCCAGGCTCTCCAGCTCCTCTATGAGCCCGCCGAAGGCCTCCCGCGGGTTTCTGTCGCAGGCGGTGACCGGGATGTCCGCGCGCAGCAGCATTTTAATCAGGGGCGCGTTGGACACGCCGATGCCGATGACGGCCACCCGCTTGCCCCGCAGCGCGTCCAGATATTCCTGTATTGTGGAATCCATTTGAATTCCCCCTTTGACAAATGTAACTGACATGAACTAATCTATTATATAACCAAGTGGGATAAATTTCAATCGATTTGACAATCTCCTTCAAATCGGTTACAATCATCTCTGCAAGTAAGCTGGACAGCCGCGGGGCGAGGCCGAAAGGCCCGTTCTGAGGAAAGTCCGGGCTCCGCAGGGCAAGGATAACGGGTAACACCCGCCGGGGGCGACCCTAGGAAAAGTGCAACAGAGATAAACCGCCTTGAACCCGCAAAGCCTTTACGGCGTTGTGGGGAGAGGAGGCACAGCGAAATGAGTGAGCTCTGCCGCTTGCGGCGGGGCGAGCGGTATGGAGCTTGTGCCGACGAGGTAAGGGTGGAAAGGCGGAGGTAAGAGCCCGCCCGATGACGTGGAAGCGCTCATCGCTGTAAACTCTATCCGGAGCAACGCCGTGGGAGGACGCATGACCGGCCCGGTCGTCCTCAGGAGGCGGCTTGAGCGTATCGGCAACGGTGCGTCGAGATAGATGGCTGTCTTAAAAGACAGAACCCGGCTTACAGGCTTGCTTGCAACCTTTAACCAAAAACTCCCGTCGCAAAAGCGACGGGAGTTTTGAATGTCTATTCGGTTTTTGTCCCGGGGGTGGCTTCGCCCTCCTGCTCCCTGCGTTTTCCGCTGCCGTCTATCCCCCTGGCTTTCAGCTTGGCGTTGACCAGCTCCCCGACGAGGGAGTAGATGACCGCAAAGGTGGGTACGCCCAGGAGCATTCCCGGGAAGCCGAAGAGCCCGCCGCCCACCACGATGGCCACCAGGACCCAGATGGCGGAGAGTCCGGTGCTGTCCCCGAGAATTTTGGGGCCCAGGATATTGCCGTCGAACTGCTGCAGGGCCACCACCAGAATACCGAAGCGCAGCGCTGCCCAGGGGTCCACGATCAGCAGAATCATGATACAGGGCACCGCGCCGATGATGGGACCGAAGAAGGGGATGATATTGGTCACTCCGATGACCACCGCCACCAGCATGGGGAATGGAATGCGGAAAATCAGATTGAGCACGAAGCAGAGCACACCGATAATCGCGCTGTCAATCAGCTTGCCGTTGATGAAGCCCACGAAGACCCCGTTGGCGTGCCGGCAGATGTCCAGAAAACGGTCGGCCTTCCTTGTAGGGACGAAGGCATAGATGATTTTCTTGATTTGGGGGACCAGCCGCCCCTTCCCCGCCAGCATATAGATGGACGAGATAAGGGCGGTGATGGCGGAGATAACCCCGCTGCCCAGGGCCACGCCGAAGTTGAAAATCTCCGGCAGCGCCTTGGAGGCCATTTCGGTGGCCTTTTTCAGCAGGTCCTGGTAGGTCACCATGAGGTCGTTGAGGCCCTCCCCCTCCAGGTGAAATTGATCGATGAGGTTCTGCGCCAGGTCATTCAGGTTGTTCATATAGGTGTTCATATTCCCCATCAGCGCCACGATGCTCTGGGCCACCTGGGGGATAATCAGATTAAGCAGAATGACCAGCACCACAAGGGCCAGGAGGTAGACCGTCAGCACCGAAAGCGCCCTGCGGCGCTTCAGCTTGCAGTAGACCTTGCGCTCAAAAAAGCTCATAGGGGTGTTCAGCAGGTAGGCGATGGCAAAGCCTGTGATAAAGGGGGCCAGCACGTTGAGAAAGGACGCCAATTTGACCTGGATGACGCCGAAATTGTTCAGCGCCACATAGAACAGTATCCCGATGAGGACCACCAGCAGATTGGATATGGACCGCGCATCCAGGACAAACCATTTCCGCTTCACCTGCTCCGGTTCTTTCTCCGTCAAGGCGTTCCCCCCTCTCCTAAATTCATTGCATTCATTCTAACATGCTTCTCTTGGGGAAGCAATCAGAAAAAAGGCGGCAGGCTCGCGCAAGTCTCGGCCCCTCGGCATGGGACCGTCGGCGGAGCCAGCAGGAGAGCCGTCCCTTCATATGGTAACGATTATCCCTGCAGCACGGCCTTGTGGAAGACCTTCTTCCCCTTTTTAATCATCACGCCGTCCCCGGAGAGCTCCTCCGCGGTGAAGCTGCGGGCGATGTCGGCCACCTTGACGCCGCCGGCCTCCACGCCGCCCTGCTGGACCAGCCGGCGGGCCTCGGCCTTGGACGGCGTCAGGCCGCACTTGACCATCAGGTCCAGGATGCCGATGGCGCCCTCGGTCAGGTCGCCGCCGGTCAGGGTGGTGGCGGGCACGTTGGCCAGGTCGCCGCCCTGTGCAAAGAGGGCCTTGGCCGCATCCTGGGCCTTCTGAGCCTCCTCCTCGCCGTGGATCATCTTCGTCAGCTCAAAGGCCAGAATTTCCTTGGCGGTGTTGAGCTGGCTCCCCTCCCACCTGTCCATCTCGTCGATCTGCTCCAGGGGCAGGAAGGTGAGCATCCGCAGGCACTTGAGCACGTCCTGGTCGCCCACGTTGCGCCAGTACTGGTAGAAGTCGTAGGGAGAGGTCTTTTCAGGGTCCAGCCATACCGCGCCGGAGGCGGTCTTGCCCATCTTCTTGCCCTCGGAGTTCATCAGCAGGGTGATGGTCATGGCGTAGGCGTCCTTGCCCAGCTTTTTGCGGATGAGGTCGGTGCCGAAGAGCATGTTGCTCCACTGGTCGTCACCGCCGAACTGCATGTTGCAGCCCACGGTCTGAAACATGTGGTAAAAGTCGTAGCTCTGCATGATCATGTAGTTGAACTCCAGGAAAGAGAGCCCCTTCTCCATGCGCTGCTTGTAGCACTCGGCGCGGAGCATATTGTTCACGCTGAAGCAGGCGCCCACCTCACGCAGCAGCTCCACGTAGTTCAGCTGCAGGAGCCAGTCGGCGTTGTTGAGCATCATGGCCTTGTCCGGCCCGAACTCAATGAACTTTTCCATCTGCTTTTTGAAGCAGTCGCAGTTGTGCTGGATGGTCTCGGGGGTCATCATGTTGCGCATATCGCTGCGGCCGGAGGGGTCGCCGATGTAGCCGGTGCCGCCGCCGATGAGGGCGATGGGGCGGTTGCCCGCCATCTGCAGCCGCTTCATCAGGCACAGGGCCATAAAGTGGCCCACATGGAGGGAGTCCGCGGTGGGGTCAAAACCGATGTAGAAGGTGGCCCTGCCGTTGTTGATGAGCTCCTTGATCTCCTCCTCGTCGGTCACCTGGGCAATCAGCCCCCGGGCCTGCAGCTCTTCATAAAGTGTCATTTTTCTGTCTCCTTTGTTGTTCAATTTATGTTCCGTCCAATGGAATTCATCCTTAAAATCGCGAAAGCAAGCTGGGCAGACCCAGCCCGTTTGACGGCTGTTGTCCTTTGTCAGGATATATCCGGAATGCAATGCATCCCTGTAATTGCTGATTTCAGAATTGCAGAAGATACAGTGCTCATGGGAACAGCGGTGAGCGTCCTCCACGTCGCAATCGTCACAGTACGCGGCGGCGCATTTCTGACATGGCCGGGCAAATACAGGGTTGGCTGGAATATATTTTTCGACATAAGCGTACTCCCACCCTGCAAATACGCTCTCCTGTCCCTGTCTTCTCCAATCCTCTTCCAAGTCCACACCCCCATGCATAAAAACGCCCCCTGTCCTTGCGGACAGAGGGCGTGAATACGCGGTACCACCTCTGGTTCGCCCGCCTCCTCGCGGAGAGGGCCTCATCGGGTGCCAACACACCCTGACGCTGTAACGGGCGTACCCGACACGGCCCTACTGTGCCCCGTCTCACAAGACCGCAGGCCAGCGATGGCTGGCACGGCAATCCGTGGCTTTGGCAGTTCAGGCGGCTGCTCCGAGGCGTATTCACAGAGCGGCGGCGTCCCCCTTCCACCAAAACGGGGGCTCTCTGTACGACTGCCAATCCCTGCTACTCTTCCTCATCATTGCGATGACGCTGTGCGATTGTGTTGTACTATACCACGGGTTTTTTCGAATGTCAAGGGCGGCTTTTCCCCTTTTTGTAGGTCTGAGCGCCGTCCAGCAGCTCCCCTGCGCTCTCCAGGGCGGCGATGGTGACGTGCTCGCCGGAGGTGAGCCGGGCTAACTCCTCCTTGCGGCGGTCCCGGCTCAGCCGCTCCACCGCGGTAAAGGTCCTGCCCTTACTCTCCCCTTTTTCCACGGAAAAATGCACGTCGGCCATGGCCGCGATCTGCGGCAGGTGGGTCACACAGAGGACCTGCTTGTGTCCCGCCACGTCGGCCATCTTCTCGGCCACCTTCTGCGCCGCCCGGCCCGAGACGCCGGTGTCCACCTCGTCAAAGACCAGGGTGGTCACGTCGTCGTTCTCCGCCAGGACATTCTTGAGGGCCAGCATAATGCGGGCCAGCTCGCCGCCGGAGGCGATTTTCTGGATGGGCTTCAGCGCTTCGCCCACGTTGGCCGACATGAGAAACTGCACGGCGTCCATGCCGGTCTCATCCAGGCCGTTTTTCCCGCCCACAGCGGCAAATTCCACCTGAAAGCGCACCTTCGGCATGTCCAGCTGGGCCAATTCCGACTGGATTCTCGTCTGTAGGGCCTCGGCGGCCTGATGGCGGGCGTCGGAGAGGGCTTTTGCCCTGGCCCCCGCATTTTTCAGCGCCTGGGCGTAATTTTTCTCCAACCTTGCAATGGTATCGCTGGAAAATTGGATTTCATCCAGCTCCTTGCGGCAGTTCTCCAGATATTCCAGCATTTCTTCCACGGAATTGCCGTATTTTTTCCGCAGGCGGTAAATCACATCCAGCCGGCTCTCCACCTCGTCCAGCTCGCCGGGCTCGAAGTCGAAGCTGCCGCGCAGGTCCCGCAGGGTCTCCGCCACGTCGTCAGCGGCGCAGCGCAGCTCCGCTATCCGCTCCAGCAGGGCCGCTGCCTGACCGCTCATCTCCCCGGCGGGGGTCAGGGCGTATTCCGCTGTGGCGATGAGGGCCGCCGCGCCCTCGCTGTCCTCGTCGCCCGAGAGGGCGTAGTGGGCGTTTTCCACCGCCTCAATGAGCTTTCCGGCGTTGCGCAGCAGGCTGCGCCGCTCAGAGAGCGCCTCCTCCTCCCCCGCCTTGAGCCCGGCGCGCTCCAACTCGCCGATTTGGAAGTTCAGGCTGTCAATCCGGCGGGATTTCTCCGCCTCATCCATCTCAAGGGCGGCAATCTCCCTCTGTATGGCGGCAAGCGAATCATAGGCGGCGCGGTAGTCCTCCCGGAGAGCCTCGGTGGCGCCGAAGGAGTCCAGGTAGGACAGATGGCAGCGCTCATCCAGCAGCTGCTGGCCGTCGTGCTGGCCGTGGATGTTCACGAGCTGGCTCCCCAGCGCCCTGAGCTGGGAGACTGTGAGCAGCCGCCCGGCCAGTCGGCAGACATTTTTACCGTCCGGCTGGATCTCCCGCTGGAGAATCAGGTTGCCGTCCTCGTCGGGCCCCATGCCGTTCTCCTCAAACCAGGGCAGGCTGGGCAGATGGGTGAAGACCGCCTCCACCCGGGCCGACTTTGCCCCCGTGCGGATAAGATCCCGGCTGGTGCGCTCGCCGATGATGGCCCCGATGGCGTCGATGACGATGGATTTACCCGCGCCGGTCTCACCGGTCAGGGCGTTGAAACCGCCGTCGAACTGGATGTCCGCCGATTCAATGACCGCGATATTTTCAATATGGAGCAGGGAAAGCATGCTTCTTCACCCCTTGTGCTGTGCTGAAACAGCGGAGGACAAGCCCCCGCCGCACAGTTATTTCAGCATCTTATGGATCTCGCTGCAGAACTCGGCGGCGGCCTCGCTGGTGCGCATAATCAGCATGGCCGTATCGTCACCGGCCAGACTGCCCACCATATCCGGTATCTCCATGCCGTCCAGGGCCGCGCAGGCGGCGGAGGCAAGGCCGGGCATTGTCTTGATGACCACGATGTTCTGGGCCAGGTCGAAGGAGGTGACGCCCTCCTTGAAGATGGTCCGCAGGCGGCCCGCGAAATTCAGAGAGGTCTTCCGCTCCGAGACCACATACTTGTAGGTGCCGAAGCCGGTGAGCTCCTTGATGAGGTGGAGCTCTTTGATATCCCGGGAAATGGTGGCCTGGGTGGAGGACACGCCGCGCTCCTTCAGGTGCTCCAGAAGCTGGTCCTGGGTCTCCACGTCCACTTCCTCGATGATGCGGAGGATCTCCTCCTGGCGCTTGCTTTTCATACCTTCACCCTTTCCCCAATTTCTGATTGAGCACCTCGTAGAAGCTGCGGCTGCTCAGCCGCACCAGGCGGGTCTGCGCCTGGGACTTTCGGATCTCAACCGTGTCCCCGGCGCAGAGCTTGACAGCCTTCCCGCCGTCTACGGAGAGGTACGCGGTCTTGCGGGCCAGCCGCCCCATCTTTGCGGCTACCACCCGGTTGCAGTCCAGCACCAGCGCCCTCGCGTGGAGGGAGTGGGCGCAGATGGGCGTAACGATAATATTCTCCGCCGTGGGCTCCACGATGGGGCCGCCGGCCGACATGGAGTAGGCCGTGGAGCCGGTGGGGGTGCAGACGATAATCCCGTCGCCGGAGAAGTCGGAGATCAGCTTGCGATCCCCATAGACCGAGAGATCGATGATCCGGGCGATGGCGCCCTTGGTGATGACGGCGTCGTTAAGGGCGAGGTCCTCATAGATGACCTTGCCGTCGTGAATCACCTTCACGTCCAGCATCATGCGCCGCTCCACCGTAAATTTCCTGGCCGCCAGCTTGGAGAGGAGCTGCAGCTCCCCCTGCTCCAGCTCGGCCATGAAGCCCACGCTGCCCATGTTGACGCCCAGAATGGGTACGCCGTGCTGGTTGGCGTCCTTGGCGGCGTGGAGAATGGTGCCGTCCCCGCCGAAGCAGATGAGCATATCCGCGCTGGAGAGCTCAGCCTGCATTTCGCAGAAGGTGAGATGCTTGGGAAGCTCCATGCGGCTGCCCTTCTCCAGAGGGAAGGGGAGACACATGGCGGTGTCCACCTGATTCTCACGCAGAATGCGGTCCGCCGCCTGGGCCGCCTTGAGGCCCTTGTCGCGGTAGGGGTTGGGGCTAAGTACGACTTTCATATCCTCACTCCCCCTCCAGCGTCTGATGGGACGCTTCGACCAGCGCCCCCAAATCCCCCGTCCAGCCGTTCCCGGCCCCGGCCCCGGTCTCTAAAAAACCGAGGTACTCAATGTTTCCCTCAGGGCCGCGAACGGGTGAAAAGGTTATATCCTTTACGGCGAAATCGGCATCTCCGGCGTTGATCAGGAACTGCTCCAGCACCTGCTGATGAACCGCGGGGTCCCGGACGACGCCCTTCTTGCCCACCTTCTCCTTCCCCGCCTCGAACTGTGGCTTGACAAGGCACGCCACATGGCCGCCCTCCCGCAGCAGGCCGCGGACCGCAGGCAGGATAAGACGCAGGGAGATGAAGGATACGTCGATGCTGGCGAAATCCAGCTCGTCCGGGATCTGCTCATGGGTCAGGTAGCGGGCGTTGGTCCGCTCCATACAGACGACGCGCTCGTCGCTGCGCAGGCTCCAGGCCAGCTGGCCGTACCCCACGTCCACGGCGTAGACCTTCTTTGCGCCGTTTTGCAGCATGCAGTCGGTAAAGCCGCCGGTAGAGGCTCCGATATCGCCGCAGACGGCGCCCTTTAAATCGATGGGAAAGACCTGCATGGCCTTCTCCAGCTTGAGGCCGCCCCGGCTCACATAGGCCAGCGTCTTGCCCCGGACCTCAATTTCGGCGGTCTCCTCAACGGGGGCGCCCGCCTTGTCCACCTTCCGGCCCGCCACGTAGACCTGGCCCGCCATAATGACGGCCTGGGCCCGCTGACGGCTCTCAATGAGGCAGCGTTCGCACAGGAGGATATCCAGTCTTTTTTTAGCCATGGGCGCAGACCTCCAACGCCTTCTGATAGAGGCTCCTGCCGTCCAGCCCGCAGAGCTTGTGGAGCTGGGCGACGGAGCCGTGGGTCACAAAGAAGCGGCCTAAATTGCACAGCGCCGCCCGCCCGGGGGCCGCGCCCCGCAGGGCGAGGGCAGAGAGAAGCCGCTGGCCCACGCAGTTGGCCTCTGCCGCCTCCTCGGCCACCAAGAGTCGGCCGGTGCGGGAGACGGACTTTGAAACAGCGTCTACATCAATAGGTGTAATGGTATTTAACTTCACAACTTCAGCAGAGACCCCGTCGTCGGCCAACAGCTCGGCACACTCTAGAATCTGGTTGATGAGCAGGCCGTATCCCACCAGCGTGACGTCCCTGCCCTGCCGGAGGACCGCCGAGCGCCCCCTGCCGGAGTCGCCCCGGTAGTTTCCCTCGCCGCCCCGGGGATAGCGCAGGGCCACGGGCCCCTTCACCTGATGGACGGCGTACTCCAGCATGGAGCGCAGCTCCGCAAAGCTGGAGGGACAGAGTACCGTCATACCGGGAACGGTGTCCAGCAGGGCGGCGTCGAATACGCCGTGGTGGGTTTCGCCGTCCTCCCCAACCAGACCCGCCCGGTCCACAGCCAGGACCAAATGGAGCTGCTGGAGGGCCACGTCGTGGATCAGCATATCGCAGGCCCGCTGGAGGAAGGAGGAGTAGACCGCAAAGACGGGGGTCATGCCCTGCTTCGCCATTCCCGCCGACATGGTGACGGCGTGGCCCTCGGCGATGCCCACGTCAAACGCCCGCGCCGGGAACCGCTGAAAAAAGGTCCCCAGGCCGGTGCCGTCCTGCATAGCCGCAGTCACGGCGCAGATTTTATCGTCCTTCGCTGCCAGCGCGCAGAGGGCGTCACCGAAGGCTTTGGAAAAACTGGGCCCGCTTGACTGGAGAGGCTCCCCCGTCTGGATGCAAAAGCGGCCCACGCCGTGGAACCGGTCTGGATTGCGTTCCGCAGGCGGATAGCCTTTTCCCTTTACAGTCCTTACATGGAGCAGAACTGGGGTCTCCATTTCCTTCGCGTACCTGAGCAGCCGGGTCAGGCCCCGCACATCATGGCCGTCCACCGGGCCCAGGTAGGTGAAGCCCATATCCTCAAAGAGACTGCAGGGCAGAAGCGTGTCCTTGACGGCCTTCTTGATTTTGTGAGTCACGCGGTACACCGCTTTGCCGCCGGGCACCACGCTCATCACCTTGCGGTAGCCCTTTTTAAAGCGCAGATACTGGGGCTTGAGCCGCTGACGGGCCAGGTGGTCCGCCACGCCGCCCACATTTTTGGTAATGGACATACCGTTGTCGTTGAGAATGACAATCAGCCGTTCTCCGCTGTTGCCCGCGTCGGAGAGTCCCTCATAGGCCAGGCCGCCGGTGAGAGCGCCGTCGCCGATGAGGGCGACCACATCGTAGTCCGCCCCCGTCAGGGTCCGCGCCCGGGCCATGCCCACCGCGACAGAGACGGAGTTGGAGGCGTGTCCGGCGACAAAGGCGTCGCAGGGACTCTCCACCGGCTTGGGAAAGCCCGCAATACCGCCGAAAGAGCGCAAATCCCGCATCTGATCGGCGCGGCCCGTGAGAATCTTATGGGTATAGCACTGGTGCCCCACGTCGAAAACCAGCCGGTCGCGCTCAAAGTCGAAAACCCGGTGGAGGGCCACGGTGATCTCCACTGCGCCCAGATTGGATGCCAGATGTCCGCCCGTACGGGAGACTGTATCGATCAGACCGGCGCGGAGCCTGGTGCAGAGGGCCTCAGCCTCGCTGTCGGTCACTTTTTTCAAATCAGGGATATCAGATTGCTGAATCATAAACACCTCCCAGGGGACGGCGCGCGTCTCCGGTGATAGAAGCCCTGCAGATACAGGGACCGGACTGCCCGGCGCGCTCCGCCGTACTGCGCAGACGCATTAAATCATACTGGTCCCAATCAGGCCGATTGCCACGCCCAAAAGGGCGCCCATAATAACCTGTAAAGGAGAATGACCCAACAGCTCCTTCAGCTCCTTGCCGAAGATGGCGGGCTTCATCTCCATCCAATGGTCCATCATGTAGTTGAGAATTTTAGCCTGCTCCCCCGCAGCCTTGCGGACGTTGGCCGCGTCGTACATCACCACAATGGCCAGCACCGCGGCAATGGCAAAAAGGGGCGAGGAGAAACCGTAGAGCATCCCCGTGGAGGCTGCGCAGGCGCAGACGAACGCGGAGTGGGAGCTGGGCATGCCGCCGCTGGCCATAATCCGCCGCCAGTCCATCTTTTTGTACCGCACCAGCTGGACGATTACCTTAATGATCTGGGCGATTGCCCAGGCGACGGCAGATAAAATCAGAATGAGATTTCCAAGGTGATAGTTGGGCAGGTTGTCATACATCCGCGCTCACTTCTCCCGCTGTACTAATTCGTCCGCCAGCCAGCATAAAAAGCCGGGATCGGCAAAGGTCTCCCGCAGGGCGTTCTTCGCCTCCTCCGTCTTCTCGCGCACCAGCGCCTCGCAGGCCTCCATTCCCTTGAGGCTCACAAAGGTGGTCTTCTCGCTCCGGGCGTCGGAGCCGATGGGCTTGCCGAGGGTGGCCTCGTCGCCCTGGATGTCCAGCATATCGTCCCGGATCTGGAACGCCAGTCCCAGGCGGCGGGCGTATCTGCGCACCGCGGCGCGCTCCTTCACGCTGCCCCCGGCGGCGATGCAGCCCAGCTCGGCGGCGGCGGAGATGAGCGCCCCGGTTTTGAGGCTCTGCAGCTCCTCCACCTCGGCCAGGGAGAGGGCGTGGCCCTCACCGGCCATATCCAGCACCTGGCCGCCCACCATACCACGGGAACCCGCGGCGGCACCCAGACAGGCCACGGCGCTCAGAAGGCGGCCGGCGTCCAGACCTCCGGCCCCGGCGATGGTCTCAAAGGCGGCGGTGAGCAGGGCGTCTCCCGCCAGCACCGCCGTTGCCTCGCCGTAGACCTTATGATTGGTGGGCCTGCCGCGGCGCAGATCGTCGTCGTCCATGCAGGGAAGGTCGTCGTGAATGAGGGAATAAGTGTGAACCATTTCCACTGCACAGGCCAGCGGCAGAGCAGACTCCACGTCGCCGCCGCACATCCGGCAGGACTCCAGCGCCAGGACGGGGCGAATCCTCTTGCCTCCGGCCAGGAGGCTGTAGAGCATCGCGTCGTACAGGTCGGCCCGGGGTTCCCGGTCCGCAAAGCAGGTCTTTAAGTAGTTCTCTACCAGCGCGCAGTCGGCGCTGAGCTGCTGTTCATACGTCATCACTCAGCCCTCGCCGTCCAGCGCCGAGGCCTCGGGTGTGCCGTCGGGAGCGGCCGTCAGCTTGAGCACCTTCTGCTCCGCCTTGTCCAGCATGGCGGAGCATTTCTTCATCAGGCCGGTGCCCTCCTCAAAGAGGGCCAGCGCGTCCTCCAGCGGAGCCTCGCCGCGCTCCAGAAGGGAGACGATCTCCTCCAGACGGGCCATGGACTGCTCAAAGGTCAATTTTTTTTCTGCCATTACGGTCTGTGCTCCTTTCGGGCGCGTTCACGGTCACATCAATGCTGCCGTCGGACACGCGCAGTTCCAGACGGTCGCCGGGGCTCACGGATTTCACGGACCGCACCACCGCGCCCGTGGAGTCCCTAGGGATGGCGTAGCCCCGGGCCAGGACCTTGAGGGGGCTCATGGCATCCAGGGCGGCGGCCAGACGTGCGAACTGCTGCCGCTCCCTCCCCAGGGTGCGCTCCAGCCGGTCGGCCAGCCGGGCGCGCTGGTAATCCAGCAGGACGCGCCGGTCCTGAATGACGTTCATCGGGTCCTGTAAAGCGCGGCTGCCTGACAAGCGTTCCAGCTTCCCCCGGGCCTCGTTCAGCCGCCGGGAGGCGGCCTGGCCCATGCGGACGGAGAGCTGACTCAGCCTGCCGTACACATCGTTCCGGTCGGGTACCGCCAGCTCGGCGGCGTTGGACGGCGTGGCCGCCCGGAGGTCGGCCACAAAGTCGGCGATGGTCACGTCGGGCTCGTGGCCCACGGCGGAGATGACTGGAATCCGGGAGGCGTAGATGGCCCGGGCGACGATCTCCTCATTGAAGGCCCACAGGTCCTCCATAGAGCCGCCGCCCCGGCCGGTGATGATGAGGTCGGCCAGCCTGTTGCGGTTGACCCAGCCCAGGGCCGCCGCAATCTCCTCCGGCGCCTCCGCCCCCTGGACCCGGACGGGTACCACGGCCACCTCCGCCATCGGCCAGCGGGCGCTGAGAATACGCAGCATATCCCGCACCGCCGCGCCCGCAGGGGAGGTCACCAGAGCGATGCGGAGGGGAAAGCGGGGAATGGGCTTTTTATGGCCCTGATCAAAGAGTCCCTGGGCGAAGAGCTTGGCCTTCAGCTGCTCGAAGGCCACATGGAGGTCCCCCACCCCGTCGGGCGTGAGTTCATTGACATAGAGCTGGTACTGGCCGTCCCGGGGAAAAACGGTCACCCGGCCAAAGGCCACGACCTTCATGCCGTTTTCAGGCCGAAACCGCAGCGCCGAGGCCTCCCGCCGGAACATGACGCAGCGGATGGCGCCGCCCTCATCCTTCATGGAGAAGTAGTGGTGGCCGGAGGGGTACATCTTATAGTTGGAGAGCTCGCCCCGGACCAGCACGCCGGAGAGGGCGCCGTCCGAGTCCAGCAGATCCTTGATATGTTGGTTGACCTGGGTGACGCTGTAGACGGTGTCGTTTCTCACAGGCCCCCCTCCCCGCTGTGCAGGCTCCGCCAGGCCAGGATGGCCACGCCCAGGGCGTTGTCGGCGGAGCAGCGCGGCTCGGCGAAGACGGCCTCCCCCATCTGTTCCCGCAGGCGGGAGTTGGAGGCCACGCCGCCCGAGCAGAGAACGGGCAGGCCGGGGTACTCCTTCAATGCCGCAGCGGTGGTCCGGCGCACTGCGCCCGCCACGGTGTCCAGGGTGAAGCGGGCCACGTCGGCGGGCCGCTCCCCCTTCTCACACAGGGCCTTGACCTGGTTCTCCACCCCGGAGAGCGAGAATGTAAGGCCGTTAAGCTTTACATGAAAATGCTTCTGTGTATCCGCCTCGCGGGACAGGGCATCCAGGGCCCTGCCCGCCGGGAAGTCCAGGCCCAGGAGCACGCCGGTGCGGTCGATAAGCTGGCCGGCGGAGATGTCGCTGGTGCCGCCGATGCACCGGGCGCGAACATTGACCCCGTCCGGCTCCACCAGCAGAAGCTCGGTGGTGCCGCCGGAGAGGTGCCAGGCAAGCATGGGGGAATCCAGCAGCTCCATCCGCCCGGCGGACCAGGCGGCGGCGGCAATGTGCCCCTGCTGGTGGGAGACAGGGAAAAAGGGCGCGCCCAGCGTATCCGCAATGGCGCGGCCCTGGCCCTCCCCCGCCAGGAAGCATGGCATATAAGAGCCCTCCACCGCCCTGGGGCGGGTGCTGGCGCCTACCGCCTCAATCGTTTGCAGCAAGCCCCGGTCCCGCAGGGCGCCGAACAGCTCCGGCAGGCGCTTCACATGCTGAAAGAGGGCGTCGCTCTGGCGCAGGCCCAGCGCGCCCTGGGGCACGTCCAGAAGCCGCCCCAGGTTTTCGCCCGCCGCGCCGTCAAAAACCGCCACGGAGGTGGTGTAGTTGCTGGTATCCAGCCCGAGACAGCGCGGCATGGTCATGCCTCGGGGAACTGCGCGGACTCGGACGCCTCGGGCGCGGGCTCGGCGTCGAAGATGTCCTCGGGCACGGCGGCGGTCCGATCGGGGATGGACTCCTTACGCACAAAGGAGCCGAGGATGCCGTTGACGAAAGAGACCACGTCGGGGTCCTCGTAGTGCTTGGTCAGCTCCACCGCCTCATTGATGGCGGCGGCGTTGGGGATGTCCTGCATATAGAGAATCTCATACATGGCCACCCGCATAATGGCCACCGCCACCCGGGGCAGGCGGGAGAAGCTCCAGCCGATGGCGTACCGGGCGATATACTCGTCCAGCTCCGGGCAGTGCTCGTAGACCCCCTTCACCAGGCCGGCTATGTACTCCTTCTGCTTGACGTTGGGGTACTCGGCATAGAGGGGCTCCTCCTCCCCGATGAGGGCGAAGGTGGTGCGGGTCAGGGCCGAAGCCAGCAGCTCGTCGGCGGTCTGATTGGTAAAGCTCAGCTCAAAGGTGAGATGTACGGCAATTTCTCTGGCATTGGTCCTGGTCATGGTCGTTCCTCCGTTGCGGGGCGGGCGCACCCCCGCCGCTCTCTTTCTGAAATGGATAGTTGAATGAATATGCCACTATTATATACAATATGGATGCAAAGATAAACCCCCAACTTACCGATTTCCGACAGAAACTTCATGCCGGCCCCGAGGAGGCCGGTGACCGGAGCCCGGAAGCGCGGGGCTCCGCCGGAGGTGCGGAAGCGGAAACGGAGCGCAAAAAAGCATTGAGCGAAACGGATTACGCTCAATGCTTTTCAGCTTCATCATCCACCGGGCCGGAGGGTGCAGCGGTCAGGAATGCCTGGCGTCCTTCTCGAAGGTGACGCCGGAGACATTCACGTTGACGCACTCGGGAGTCAGCCCGCTCATATTTTCCACGCTGGTATAAACGGCCTCCTGCACGGCCTTGGCCACGTCGGGGATTACAAAGCCGTACTGTACCAGGATGGCGATATCCACGGTGAGGCTGCCGTCCTCGTTGGTGGACACCCGGACGCCCTTGGCGAGGTTCTTCTTGCCGCCAAGCATCTCCACGATGTCGTTGCCCAGGTTGGCGGCCAGACTGCCCACGCCCTCCACCTCCAGCGCGGCGGCGGCGGCCATGACGGCCAGCACGTCCTCAGCTATATGGATGTTTCCCATCTCGTCGGGACGGGAAATATACTCTCTGCCTTCGCCCATAAAGGTCACGCTCCTTCAAATGACGTACATAGTGAGTTTTCACTATGGTGTATTGTAACACAAAGGCTTAAAAATAACAATAAAGAATTGCAGCGGCACGGCCTGTCGAAAAGCCCTCCGCTGAGAAAGTCTCGCAGAGTTGGGCCGTCCGCAGACGGCGGCATCAAATAATGAACCGCCCTGCCACGAAAGCGGCAGGGCGGTATGTATTCACTCGGTGGCTTCGATAATTTTAATCTGGCTGGCGGCCATGCCGGTCTCGTCGGTGACAATCTCCGCAATTTTCGCCACGTCGGCGTCGGTGAGGGCCGCGCCGTTATTGGAGACCACCACGGAGACGCTGTTGTCCCCGATAAAGGCCACGCAGTCGGTATAGCCCTTGGCGGTGACCAGGTTTTCAATCTGGGCCTCGCTGACCGTCAGGCTGGCCATGGTCTGGATGGAGGCATTGGCCTCGTCCTTCATGGTCTGGTCGGCGTCCTCGGTGCCCGCCGCCTGCTGGAGGAGGGAGAGGGCGGAGTCCCGGGCCTGCTGCCGGTTGAGCCGGGCGGAGTCAAAGTAGGAGCTGCCCTTGGAGGGCGCGCCGCTCTGGCCGTCCTCCCCGGCGGGCTCGGTGCCGGTGGGCGCGGGACTCGCGGAGGGGGCGGAATTCTTGCCGGTAAGGAGCGGGTCGCTGGTCTGGCCGCCCACCAGAGCCGCCTGGCCCAGAGTCTTGCCCGCGTCCGCCGTGCCGGACTCCTTATTGTAGGACCAGTTGAGATAGACCGCCACGCACACAAAGAGGACGATGGCCGCTACCACCGCGTTTCGTTTCCAGAGCTTCATACTGACCAATCCTTTCACCTGTCAAATTTATTTTGATTTACAGACCGAAATTTTATCGGAGCCCAGTCCGGTGAGCGCGGAGACCGCATCGATAATCTTGAGCCGCACCGCCGCCTCTCCCCCGCCGGGACACACCACCAACGCCCCCTGATACTGGGGGTATATCTGCTGGAGGACCACCGCGTCCTCCGTTCCGGAGCCCTTGGAGACCACCACCGTGCTGGAGGTGCTCTCTTTATCCGACTGCTTGCCGTCCTGGGCCAGCACCTGGCGGGGCCCGGCCCGCACGGTGAGGACCACCGTGGCCTTCCCCGCCCCGTCCACCTGGGAGAGAGCCTCCTCCAGCTTGCGCTCCATGGCCTCCACACTGAATTCCTCTGAGGCGGCGGCTGAGGCGGCGGTGGGCGTCTTCTCCTTCTCTCCCCCGCCGCCGAAGGCCGGGAGAAGCAGCAGCACCACGCCCACAAGGATGACCAGAAACACAAATTTGTACTTATCGAAGAGCGCGCGGAGCTTCTTGCCCCAGACACTCCAATCCACTTTCATTCCACTTCCTCCCTTTCGTACGCCTGTCGCTCCGCCGGAATGGCGAGGTCGGCCTCGATCCTTCGTGTCAGCTCCCTGCGCTGGTCCTGAGTCAAGTCCCCAACGACGGTGACCTTATGGGGGATGGGGTAGTCACCCTCCTCCTCTCCCATCGCCGCCGTTACGTCCACACGGCAGTCGATACCCAGCGCTTCCGCCTTGTCCAGAATATATGCGGCTGTCTCCTCCTCTATGATACCTTTCATAAGACGGGCGTTCTCCACGCCCATATCCATGGCCGCCACCTCGGCGTCCACCCGGTAGGAGGTCAGGATGCCGGCGAAATCGTCCATATTGAGCTTCATTACGGGCTGCACAATGGCAAGAAGAAGCACCAGTCCGCCGGTAAGCCTGCCAATCTTCCGCACGGTACCCGCCGGGGCCAGGCTCTCGCACAGTGCCACAATGGCGGCGGCGCAGGTGATCCCCACCAGCCAGGACCTGATTAGTTCTATCATATCGTCACCACCGAAATTGCCGAAACCATGGAGATCAGTAAAAGCAGAGCGCTGGCCCCCGTCATGCCCAGCACCAGCCCAAAGGCCCCGCCGATACAGTCGATGAGGCCGGCCACACGCCCGCCCGAGACCGTGGCGGTGAGGGCGGCGGTGAGCTTATAGGCCAGATAGTGGATGCCAAGCTGGAGAAACGGAGCCACGCACATCCCCAGCACCGCCAGCATCCCGAAGACCCCCACCGCATTGCGCAGGATGGAGGCACCGGCCAGTACGGTCTCCGCCGCGTCGGACAGAATGCCGCCCACCACGGGCACCACGCTGGAGACGGTGAATTTGGCCGCCTTGACGGTCACCGCGTCGGTGGTCCCCGCGATGACGCCGGAGACCGTCAGGTAGCCCACGAAGATGAGCAGGACCGTGGTGAGAACCGAGGTCACCACCCATTTGAGAACCCCGCCCAGCCGCTTGAGGCCCTCGTTGCCCAGGGCGGCGTGTGCGGTGCAGGCGGCGATGTAGGCGTACACCAGAGGGATCAGCAGGCGGCTGATGAGGGTCATCAGGACGTCGGAAAAAAGCATGGTGGCCAGCTGCCGGGCCACCGCCCCGCCGGGGGAGCCGCTGGCGGCGGCGGCCGCCGTCACGGTGGGCAGGAGAACCTTGGAGAACATCTCCATATTGTCCAGCGCGTCCCGGCCCATGCCGATGAGGGAGTGCACATCGGACACCGCCACGGCGGTAATCGCCAGCGCCCCGGCTACCGCCACCACGTCCACACTGCTCTTCCCCAGGCCGTCGCAGAGCCCGTCGGCCAGGCCGCAGAGAAGGACGATGGTGAGGAGCAGAACCGCGCTGCGCACCGCCTTGCGGATGACGCCGTTTATCTGCCCGCTGCCGGTGTCCAGTATCTGCTGAATGCCCTGGTCGAGACTGAGGTCCGGGGTGAGGTCGATACCGCCGGCGTACTCCCCCGCGGCGTTCTGCAGGCCGCCCAGGTCCAGGGACTCGGACTGGGCCTCGACGACGCCCTGCGTCCCCGCCGCCCATGCCGGCGCGGCCAGGAGGAGACACAGAAGAAAAGCGCAGAGGATGCGCCGCGTTCGTTGTCGTTTCATAAGTACTCCTTTGGACGGGGCCAGAGATGATGGCCGAGCCGGCTAGAGCAGCCCCGTCACCGTGTTCAGCACGGCCTGCACAAGAGGCAGCGCCACGAAGAGGGCCGCGGCCGCTCCCGCCGTCTCCACGAAAGCGGCGATGCCGCTCTCCTTGGCGTCCCGGCAGACCTCGGCGGTCACCCGGGTTATAATGGCGATGCCCACCGTCTTAATGACCGGGGCCAGAACGGCCGGCTCCAGCCCCGCAGTTTCCGCCAGGGTGTCCAGTACGTCCCGCACGCTCCCGATGGCCCCCAGGGCGAAGGTGAGGATGAGCACGCCCGCAGCCAGGGCCAGGACCATCCCCAGCTCCTGCACGTTTTTCTTGACCACCACCGCGCAGATGGCGGCCACTATGGCCACCGCGGCGACTTTCAGGATGTCCTCCATGGCGTCACAGCCCGAAGAGGTTTTTTACCAGATCGAAGAGGTTGCTGATCTCCTGCACCACCATCATCAGCACCACCACAAGCCCGGCCAGCGTGGTCATGGTGGCCTGCTCATCCCGGCCCGAGCGGGTGAGCACCTGGTTGAGCACCGAGACCAGAATGCCGATGGCGGCAATTTTAAATATTAAATCTACGTTCATATTAACCTCCATACGCCGCTCCTATTTGCCTCCCCCTGCATTGGGAGGCGCCCGCCTGCCCGGCGGACGGAGGGGCTGCTTTCCCGGGTAAGCGCCCGCTACAGCAGAAGAATCACTAAAAAAGCGCCCGCCGTCAGCCCCAGCGCGCCGTATACCCGCCCCAGGCGGGTGCGGTCCTCCGCGGCGCGCTCCAGGCATTGGGAAAGCTGTACCCTGGTCAGCGCCAAAGCCTCCCGCTGGCCCTCACCGTCGTAGCGGCCCAGCACGCCGCCCAGTGCCCGGAATACCTCCCGCTCCTCGGCGCCCAGGTCCATGGGCACCTCGGCCAGAGCGTTTTCCCAGAGCGCGGAGAGGGGGAACTCCCCCAGCTCCTTCATTCCGTCCAGACAGCAGGCAAAAAAGCGGCTTACCGGCTCCCGGGTCCGTTCCGCCAGGGCCGAGAGCAGTTCAGGCATGGGCGTCAGCCGGAAGGTCAGCTCCCGCTCCATGACCTCCACCGCGCTTACCAGCTCCCGGAGCGCGCGCACCCGCCGCTCCAGCTGGGCGGCGGCAGAGAAGCCCAGGGCCGCCGCGCCGCCCGCCAGAAGGACGGCTCCAATCAGCTTCAGCATCTCCTGCCCTCCAATCGCGTCACGCAGTAGCTTCGCGCGCCGTTCTCCCGGCGGATGGTCACCACACGCCGGAAGATGTTCTGCTCCAGCAGGCGGCGGTAGAGGGGCCGGGACTCCAAATCGCCCAGGCTCTCGCCGTGGGCGGTGGTCAGCAGGGTGACGCCGCAGTTTGCCGCCATCTCCAGAGCGGCGCAGTCCCCCGGCGCGGTAATCTCATCCGCCGCCAGCACCTGGGGGTTCATCCCCCGCAGGAGCATCAGCAGCCCCGCCTCCTTGGGACAGCCGTCCATCACATCGGTGTGGCGGCCCACATCCAGCTGGGGGACGCCGTCGTACAGGGCGGCAAGCTCCCCCCGCTCATCGGCCACGCCCACCCGCATGGGGGGCGGGCCCGCTCCGTCGGAGACCGTACGGATGAGGTCCCGCAGGAGGGTGGTCTTGCCCCAGCCCGGCGGGGATAAGATTAAGGTACTCTTGAGCCGCCCATCCTCCAGAAGCTCGTCCAAAACCTGTCCGGCCGCACCGGGCACCGCCCGGGCCACGCGGATAGAGAGGGACGAGAGCTGGCGCAGGTTGCTCACCGCCCCGTCCTTCATCACGGCGCTGCCGCAGATGCCGATGCGGTGTCCGCCCCGGACGGTGACGAAACCGTTTCGCACCCGGTCCAGCACCGTATGGGCCGAGGCCTGGGTGGCAATCTCTATAATCTGATGAAGCTCGCTCCCGCGGACGTTCTCACCGCAGCCGGGGAGGGGCCTCTCCCCCTCCGGCCAGACTGCCGTGACGGGCTGGCCCGCCCGCAGGCGCAGCTCCTCGACGCGCCGCTGCTCTCCGTACGGCAGTGCCTCCGCCGCCCGGCGCAGCCGGGACGGCAGCAGCCCGGCGGCCTGGAGGAACCGGGGGTCCGGCTCCTGCTCCGCTCTTCCGTTCAACCCACTCAATCCATTCAACGCTCTCACGCTCCTCTTTGGTAGAAAGGTGCGGCCCGATATGTGTCTCGAACCCTACGTCCACATCCTATGAGCGCTTGTCCGGGAATATGAGTCCTTGTCCAAAAAAGAAATTGCCCCATCCGATTTCGGATGGGGCAATTTCATGAATCAGTAATTCTGTGTTCAGTCCTGTTCCCAGTTATGGTAGACTGCCTGGACGTCATCGTCCTCCTCCAGAAGGTCAATGAGCTTTTCCATGTTCTTGACGTCCTCTTCGCTCTCCAGCTTGACGTAGGTCTGGGGAACCATTTCCACCTCGGCGGAGGCGAAGACATAGCCCTTCTCTTCCAGTGCGGCCAGGACCGTGCCGAAAGCGTCCGGGGTGGTGGTAATCTCAAAGCACTCGTCGTCGGCGGTCATATCCTCCGCGCCCACATCCAGGGCGTCCATCATGACGGTGTCCTCGTCCAGGTCTTCCTTTTCAATGACGATGACGCCCTTCTGGTCGAAGGACCACGACACGCAGCCGGTGGCGCCCAGCCCTTTGCCGTACTTGTCCAGCAGATGGCGCACGGCGGGGGCGGTGCGGTTGCGGTTATCGGTGAGGGCCTCCACGATGACGGCCACGCCGGAGGGTCCGTAGCCCTCGTAGGTGACGTTCTCAAAGGCGTCGGCATTGCCGGAACCCAGGGCCTTGTCGATGGTGCGCTTGATATTGTCGTTGGGCATATTGGCCGCCTTGGCCTTGGCCACCACGGTGGCCAGACGGGAGTTGTTGGCGGGGTCGCCGCTGCCGCCCTGCTTGACCGCTACGATCATCTCGCGGGCAATTTTGGTAAAGATCTGAGAACGCTTGGCGTCCGCCGCGCCCTTGGTTTTCTGTATATTGTGCCACTTGGAATGTCCAGACATGAACCTCTTCCTCTCTTGAAAATTCGCGCTCAATAGTTTATCACAGGAAAATACATTTTTCAACCCCTACCGAGGCATCAGAGGTAGGAAAACACCTCGTGGTGGCGCCGTGAGATGTGAATTTCCACCTGGGGGAAGCCTTTTTTGAGCCAGTCGGCCAGGACGGGACACACCACGTTCTCCGTGGGGTAGTGTCCGGCGTCTATCAGGTTGAGGCCCAGGGCCAGGGCGTCCAGGAAGCCGTCGTACTTCACGTCGGAGGTGACAAAGGTATCGCAGCCCAGGGCCAGGGCGTCTCCCATCATATTGGCGCAGGCGCCGCCACCCACGGCCACCTTGTGGACCGGACGGCCCGCGTCCACAAGGCGCACGCCGCCCCCGCCCAGGCGCTCTTTTACAAAAGCGGCGAAGTCGGTGAGGCGCTTTTCCCCCTCCAGCACGCCCACGCGGCCGATGCCGTAGGCCGCGCCGCGGCCGTCCACGCCGTCCTGGTGGAGCTGGCCGACGGACCTGAGGCCCAGCCTGAGGGCGAGGGCGTCGTTGACGCCGCCGGCCACCGCGTCCAGATTGGTGTGGGCGCAGATGGCGGCAATATGGTTTTCAGCCAGGGCCAGCAGCTTCCTGCCCGTGGGGTCGCCGTCGGTGATGCTCCTGGCCGGGAAAAAGATGACCGGGTGGTGGGAGACAATGAGCTCCGCGCCCAGGTCCGCGGCCTCGGCGGCCACCTCCTCCGTGATATCCAGGGCCACCAGAATTCGCGACACAGGCGCGTCTCCCCTGCCCACGAGGAACCCCGCGTTGTCGAAGTCCATCTGGATGCTAAACGGTGCCAGCCCGTCCAGATATCGATAGATCTCTTTTACCTCTGCCATGCTTCCCACTCCTTTTTCATCGCGCTCAGGCCTGCCGCCACCCGCTCCAGATCGGCGGCGCGGGACATATCCTCCGGCTTGGTGGACCGGCGTATGCCGTCCAGGGCCCGGTCGGCCCGGTGAACAAGCCGCTCCAGATAGAGGCTTCGCAGAGGAGCGTCCATCCCCGGATACTGCCGTCCGGCCCAGCACTCTGCCGGGGACAGGGGGGGCATCTGCCCGGCTCTGACCAGAAAGGTGCAGTAGAGCGTACGCCCCTCCTGGGTGAGGACCTCGCGCTCAATGGTATAGCCGTGGCGGGAGAGCCAGCAGCGCAGAAACTCCTGGGCGGTCATGGGCTGGAGAATGAGGCGGCAGCTCCCCAGCCCCACCCAGGGCGACTCGGACAGGATATTGGCGATGGTCTCCCCTCCCATCCCGGCGATGGTGACGGTGTCCGCCTCGTGGGGCTGAACGCCTCTCAGGCCGTCGCACAGGCGAAAGGACAGCTTGTCCGATACCTCGTAGTGGGCCGCGTTCTGCCGGGCCCGGTCCAGCGGTCCCTGGCGCAGGTCGGACACCACCGCGCCGTCAATCATGCCCTGCAGAATCAGCCAGACGGGCAGATAGGCATGGTCGGTGCCCACATCGGCCAGGCGGGCGCCCTCGGGGACCAGATCCGCCACCGACTGCAGCCGGGGCGAGAGCTCATAGATGCGCAAATTGCTCACCTCGTTAAAAGTCAGTCAAGCGCGGTAGCCGCGCCCTTACGGAATACAAAAAGAGGACGGCCGGGGCCGCCCTCTTTTTAGTGGTGTGGCTGTTTACTTCGCGGCCCCGGCGGTGACCTTGTTGAGCTCGGTCAGCAGGGCGTCCACGTCCACGCCGTGCACCATGCAGGCCTGCTCCACGGTCTCGCCCCGGGAAGAGGGGCAGCCCAGGCAGTGCATGCCGATGGACAGGAACAGGGGCGCGGTCTCCGGCGCGATATCGAGAATATCGCCGATAATGGTATCCTTGGTAATCTGAGCCATGGTAGTACCTCCGTAAAACTCTAGGATATGAGTAGTATATCCCAACTTGTCCTATATTGCAAGATGAAGATGATTCCCAGGGGAAACTTTTGCACCGCGCCTCCCCTGCGCTGTCAGGGTGCTGGAAAAGGGCTTGCATATCTCTAGAACCACGATAAAAGATTTTATCAGTCCGCAGACTTTGCGCGCCTGACCGGTTTGTGGGCCGGCGGAAAAAGTAAAACGCCCGGAGCACCATCGATGCTCCGGGCGTTGACGCTCCAGAATTGGAACTTACTGCTGCTCCTCGCGCATACGGGCGAAGCACTCGCTGCAGTAGACGGGACGGTCGGACTTGGGCTCGAAGGGAACCTTCGCCTCGCCGCCGCAGGCAGCGCAGGTGGCGGTGAAGTACTCACGGGGGCCGCGGGCAGCGTTCTTGCGGGCGTCGCGGCAGGTCTTGCAGCGCTGGGGCTCGTTCTGGAAACCGCGCTCAGCGTAGAACTCCTGCTCACCGGCGGTGAACACGAACTCCTGGCCGCATTCCTTACATACGAGTGTCTTGTCTTCGAACATAATGATACCCTCTCTTTGACTCTTGCCCAGGTCCCGGAAGAATCCGACATTGCTGGGTCATGTAATATTTGCGCTCAGCTTTCGCTGATATCGCCAGATTGGAAGTGCTGTGCCAACTTGCGCCTGATGCGCTGGACAGCGTTGTCCACCGATTTCGGGGACCTCATTACCTCGGCTGCAATTTCAGAATAGGACGATCCGTTCAAATACAACCCAAGTACCTTCGCTTCGAAACCGGACAATTGGCCCTTGAGCACACCCAGTCGTTCCCGGAACTCCTCACGGCCAATCATAATGGCCTCGGGGTCCTCCTGGCGCTGCTGGGGCGTGCCGTAAGCATAGTGGTCGGCGCTCCCGTCAAAAAGGGGGGTTTCGAAAGAGACATAGTTGTTCAGCGGAGTGTGCTTATCTCTGGATGCCGCTTTGATAGCGGAAATGAGCCGGTTCTTGATACAGACCTCTGCGTAGGTCCGAAAGGACGCCTCCTTGGCCGGGTCATAGACCCTGATGGCGCTGAGCAGTCCTACCATGCCCTCCTGGATGAGATCCTCACTGTCCCCACCCGCTAAAAAATAGGGACGGGCACAAATACGCACCAGGCGGTTATATCGCATCACAAGAGCTTCTTCTGCGATGCGGTCGCCTGATGCGGCTTGCAAACACAGGGCTTCATCCGTGAGCTCACTTCTCGGTTGAGAGTTTGGTTTCATTCCAAATCTCCTTGTATATTAAAGCAGAAGAATGGAGAAATGTCAATAGTTTATGCAGATTATTTTAACCAGTCACATAAAATCACAGTAATTTTATCAATTCTGCCAATTCGTTGGCACAATTAGCCGCGGTATGCTCCTCCCTGGCCTCCACCATGACCCGGATAAGGGCCTCGGTGCCGGACGGGCGGACCAGAATACGCCCATCGCCGTTGAGCGCGGCCTCCCGCTCCGCCACGGCGGCCTTCAGCCGCTCAGAGGCCATGATGGCGGTCTTCTTCTCCTTGTCCGCCACCGGGACGTTCACCAGCACCTGGGGATAGCGCCTGCAGTCCCCGGTGAGCTGGGACGCCTTCTTTCCGGACTTGTGGAGCAGGTTCAGGAGCTGGAGCGCGGTGAGCTGGCCGTCGCCGGTGGTGGCGAAGCGGCGGAAAATCATATGCCCGGACTGCTCACCGCCCAGGACATAGCCCTGCTCCTCCATCTTCTCCAGCACGTTTCGGTCTCCAACGTCGGTGCAGAGGAGCTGCAGGCCGTTCTCCCTGCAGAACACATGGAGGCCCAGGTTGCTCATCACGGTGGCGACCACTGCATCGCCCGGCAGCTCGCCGCGGTTTTTGAGGTCCCGGCCGCAGACCGCCATGATCTGGTCGCCGTCAATATCCGCCCCCAGCTCGTCGCAGGCCAGGCAGCGGTCGGCGTCCCCGTCGAAGGCCAGCCCCAAGTCATATCCGCCCGCCTTCACCATGGTGCAGAGACTGTCCAGATGGGTGGAGCCGCAGCCGGCGTTGATGTTCACGCCGTCCGGGTCGGCGTTGATGATGTCGGTATGGAGCTTGGGAAAGCGGTCGAACAGCCGGGCGGCGGTGGCGGAGGAGGCGCCGTTGGCGCAGTCCACCAGAATCCGCAGGCCGGAGAGGTCGGCGTCCACCGTGGAGGCCAGATGGTCGATGTAGTCATCCCGCTCCCTCTCGTCGGCATAGATGACCTGGCCCAGGTCGCCGTGGGTCTTGAGAGGCACCTCAACATGGCCCAGGATAATCTCCTCAATCTCCTCCTCCAGCGCGTCGGAGAGCTTGAAGCCCCGACCGTCGAAGATTTTGATGCCGTTGTGCTCAAAGGGATTGTGGGATGCGGAGATAACGATGCCTGCGTCCGCCCCCCGGTCCACGGTAATCCACGCCACGCCGGGAGTGGGGATGACGCCCAGGTGGAGCACATCGGCCCCGGCGGAGCAGAGGCCGGCGATCAGCGCCCCCTCAAGGAGATCCGAGGAAATGCGGGTGTCCTTGCCGATGGTCACCAGAGGCTTGCCGTGTTTCTCCCGCGCCAGCACCTGGGCGGCGGCAAGCCCCACCTGATAGGCCAGGGCAGCGTCCAGCCCGGCGTTTACCACGCCGCGGATGCCGTCGGTACCAAATAATTTACCCATATCGTAAGCTCCTTACTGATGATAGAATTTTTCCAGATTCAGCCGAAAGGTCAGGCCGTCATACACCCCGCCGCGCACCGTACGGAATCCCGGCTTGCGCAGGTACTCTTCAAACCCCAGCTTTTCCGCCAGGCCGAGCATGCTCAAGTTACCGGACCAGGTCTGCGTGTAGATCTCGGAGAGCCCCGACTCCAGAAGGCATTGGAGATAAAGCGTCAGCGCGGCTGCGGCATAGCCCTTTCTTCGCATGCTTCGGGGCGGCACGCAGATGCCGACGGCATACCGGTCTCCACGGTCGGAAATACAGCATTCTTCATCTATGGTATACGCGCTGCACCAGCCGATATGTGTCTGGGCGGGATGGTTGATACAGATCTCCAGCCCCATCGGAAAGCCGTCCTCCGGCTCCTCCTCCGCCAGCCGCGCAAGCAGGCGCCGCTCCAGCGCCGCCGCTTTTTCCGCCCGTTCTCCGCCCGTCCTGCCCTCGTATTCCCAGGGGCCGTCCCACAACTGCCACTCGGTCTCCTCGGTCTCCCAGCGGAGCCGGTCGGCGATGTCGGCCCGCTCCAGGGGCCGCAGTATAATCTTATCATTGCTGTATTTCAACGGCGCGCTTCCTCTCCCCCGTCAAAGCTCCATCTGCTCCTGTCCGAAACAGGCGATGCCAAGGTGCTCATAGGCCCTCCTGGTGACGCAGCGGCCCCGGGGCGTCCGGGTGAGGAAGCCCATCTGCATGAGGTAGGGCTCATAGACGTCCTCCAGTGTTACGGACTCCTCGTTGATAGTGGCGGCCAGGGTCTCCAGTCCCACCGGGCCGCCGGCGTAGTTCTCGATGATGCTGGTCAGCATCCGGCGGTCCACGCTGTCCAGACCGAGATAATCCACCTCAAGGGCGGAGAGAGCCTCGTCGGCCACGCTGCGGGTGATGACGCCCCCCGCCCGCACCTGAGCGAAATCCCGGACCCGGCGGAGCATCCGGTTTGCGATTCGGGGCGTGCCCCGGGAGCGGCGGGCGATCTCAAAGGCCCCGTCTCCCTCTATCGGCACATTCAGAATGCCCGCGCTGCGGGTGACGATCAGAGAGAGCTCTTCCGGGGTATACAGCTCCAGCCGGAGCGTCACGCCGAAGCGGTCACGCAGGGGCGCGGAGAGCTGGCCCGCCCGGGTGGTGGCGCCGATCAAGGTGAATTTGGGCAGGTCCAGGCGGATGGAGTTGGCGGAGGGGCCTTTCCCGATAATGATATCGATGGCGTAGTCCTCCATGGCGGGGTACAATATCTCCTCCACCTGGCGGTTGAGCCGGTGGATCTCATCCACAAAGAGGATGTCGTTTTCCGCCAGGTTGGTCAGCAGGGCGGCCAGGTCTCCCGGCTTCTCGATGGCGGGGCCGGAGGTGATGCGGATATTGACCCCCATCTCATTGGCAATGATGCCGGAGAGGGTCGTCTTGCCCAGTCCCGGGGGGCCGTGAAGCAGGACGTGGTCCAGCGGTTCATTCCGCATTTTCGCCGCCTGGATAAAGACCTCCAGATTGCTCTTGGCCTTCTCCTGTCCGATATACTCGCCGAGGGTTTTAGGCCGCAGGGAGTACTCCCCCTCATCCTCCCGCAGCAGAGAGGTGGCGACCAGCGGCTCCTCGGTCTCAAAGCCGCCGTCGTTGGAAAAATCGATGCTCAAATGCTCACATCCTTACTCACTTCTGCCGCGGGAGGCAGCCTTCCACCACAGGGTCTCCCCCTGCCTGTACCGGGCGTATCCGCAGCGCTCCAGAATCCGCTGAGAGGCGAGGTTGTACCGCTCGGTCTCGGCGGTGACGGCGCGCACACCCGGCTGTTTCAGCGCCCAGGCCGTCATGGCGCGGACCGCCTCGGTCATATATCCGTTGTGCTCAAAGCCAGGGGCCAGGCCGTAGCCAATCTCCACCTCTCCCCCGCCGTCCGGCGGTCTCTTAAAGTCCGCCGAACCGACCACGCTGCGGTCGCTCTTGCGGATAAGCAGCCAAAAAGTGCCCCAGAGATAGTCTGCCGGATGGGCGGAGATGAGCGCGCACTGCCCGGCCACAACGCTCCGGAAGCCGTCCTTCAGGGGCTCCCCCCGATAGGAGCAGCTCAGCTCCCGCTCCAGCGCCGGGAGGTTCTCCAGCCAGAGCTTCAGCTGCTCCGCCGTCAGGGGAATCAGTTCCAGGCGTTCAGTCTCCACGCGACGCTTCCTCTCCGGCGCCGATGGGCGCTGTCAGTTCGATACGGTTGCTCTCGCTGTCCTCAAACTCGCTCACCCACTTGCCTCTGATCTTCGTAATGGGAAACACCACTTTCTTGCCCTCCAACTTACACTTAAGCATCCCAAGGCTCTCCACCTCCACACTGGGCAGGCAGTTCGATCCAAAGCCGTGCGTCTCGCCCTGCACCCGGTAGGCGAAAAGCCCCAGACGGAATCCGGCGATATCAAACACGCTGTAAACGGGGTCCCGCTCAGCGACGGGGTGTTCAAAAAACGCCTCGTAGAAGCGGATTGCCCGGTCCATATCCTCCACGCACAGATACAGCGAGCGTAAATGGCAGTTCATCATCTACTTCACCATTCTCTTGAGCGCATGGCGGATAATCTCCTCCAGCTCCAGGCTCTCCACGTCCACGCCCTTGAGAGCCACAGCCACCTCAGCTTGGCTGTAGCCCAGGACGGCCAGAGCCGCCGCGGCCTCGCTGGCCTTGTTCTGGGGGATGACGGTGACGCCGGTACCGCCGTAGCTCTCGCCGCCGGAGGCGGAAATCTGGCCTTTGGCCAGCTTGTCTTTCAGCTCCAGAATGATGCGCTGGGCAATCTTCTTGCCGATGCCCTGGGCCACGGTGAGGGATTTCTCATCCCCGGTGATGATGCTCATGGCCAGTCCCTCCGGCGTGGTGGCGGATAGGATGGACAGCGCCGCCTTGGGCCCCACGCCCGATACGCCGATGAGGAGCCGGAAGCAGTTGAGTTCGTTCTCGGTGGCGAAGCCGTAGAGCTCCATGACGTCCTCGCGGACATTGAGGTGGGTGAACAGCTTGGCGGTCTCACCCTTTTTCAGATAGGAGAGGGTGTTGTTGGTGGTGTGGCAGGCGTAGCCCACACCGCCGCAGTCGATGACCGCCAGATAGGGGGCCACATGGGCCACGGGGCCCTTCACGTAGTAAAACAAAAAATGCACTCCCTTATTACTATGAAAGAAACGTAAAAAGGAGAGGGGACAGATACCGGCCCTGCCAGGGTCAAAGTCTTGTAAGGCAAGTCCCTCTTCTTTTTTTATTAATCTTGTCTGACCTTGTATCGCCCGCTGCCGGGACGGGCGGCCTCCAGGCCGGGCAGTCGCGAGGTATAGGTCCGGGCGTGGCAGAGGGCGATGGCCACCGCGTCGGCCGCATCGTCGGGCTTGGGGACGGCCTTCAGGCTCAACAGCCGCTTGGTCATGTCCATGACCTGCCTTTTCTCCGCCTTGCCGTACCCCACCACCGCAAGCTTCACCTCGGAGGGCGAGTACTCATAGATGGGCACGCCAAAGCGCTCGGCGGCCACCAGAATAACGCCCCGGGCCTGGGCCACGCCGATGCCGGTGGTCACATTGTTATTGAAAAAAAGCTCCTCCACCGCCATGGCGTCCGGCTTGAACTGGAGCATCAGGGTCTCCATATCGTCGGCAATCTGCCGCAGGCGGGTGGGCAGCGGCAGCCCCGCCGGGGTGGTGACAGCCCCGCACTGGAGCAGCGCCTGCCGCCCGTTTTCGGAGCGGATTACCCCGAAGCCCACAATGGCAAAGCCGGGGTCGATTCCTAAAATGACCATAGCATCCTCCCGATGTACATACGTTAGTTATTTTACCACGGGCACGTGGGGGGCGCAAGGCGGAATTCGGCGGACGGACGGTAATTTGCGGCGGCGCTTCCGGGCTCGGCCGCAAAAGACGATTACGGCGTGTATGGCATGGTGCGCGAAAAAGGAAGCGGGCGGAGCGCATTTGCGCTCCGCCCGCTTCTTCTTATCAGAAGGAGGATATTAAAATCGTCTGCCGATTTCAATCCATCTTATGCCCTGGGGTGGGCTTTGTTGTATACGTCCTTCAGCTTTTGGTTCACCAGCTGGGCGTAAATCTGTGTGGAGGAGATGTCGGCATGGCCCAGCATCTCCTGAATGGAGCGCAGGTCTGCGCCGTTCTCCAGCAGATGGGCGGCGAAGGAGTGGCGCAGGGTATGGGGGGTGATATCCTTGTGAATGCCCGCCTTCTCCTGGTAGTGCTTGATAATCTTCCAAAACCCCTGGCGGCTCATGCGCTCCCCGCTCATATTGACGAAAAGGGCGTTCTCATCCGGACGCTCCAGCATCCTGGGCCGGACCTGGCTCACGTACTCGGCAAGCGCCCGCACGGCTGCGGGATACAGGGGGATAATGCGCTCCTTGTTCCGGCCCACACAGCGGATAAACCCGGCGGAGAGATTGAGATGCTCCATATTAAGGCCGATGAGCTCCGAGACCCGGATACCGGTGGCGTACAGCAGCTCCAGCATGGCCTTATCCCGGCAGCCCTTTGCATCGCTGGTGTCGGGCTGCTCCAGGAAGAGATCCACTTCCTTGCTGGTGAGAATCTGGGGCAGCTTGCGCTCCACCTTGGCGGGGGCGATGCCCCTGGCGGGGTTCTCCGCGACCACCCTTGCGCCCATGAGAAAACTGTAGAAGGATTTCATGGAGGCCAGGCTCCGGGTGACGGTGGCGACCGACTTGCCCTTGCCGGTGAGGTACTTCACGTAGCGCTCAATGTCCTCCTGCTCCGCCTGATCGGCCGTCAGGCCCTCCCCCTCCAGCCAGTACAGGTACTGGCCGATGTCCCGCAGATAGGAGCTGAGCGTGTTGGCGGACGCCTTTTTTTCAGTTGTCAGGTAGGTCTCATACGCTTTCAGATAGTCCATACCCCGCTGGTCTCCATCCTATGTACAGATTATGCCGGCAAAAGACCCGCCATCCCGGCGACCAGCGCCGGCACAGCCAGATATTCCAGCAATATACACACACAAAACGCCCCGGCGCACACACCGCAGCGCAGAAAGTAAGCCCTGCCGAAAGGGGAACTCCGCCTGCCCTCTCCCAACACCCGGCCTGCCAGGCTCCTGGCAGCCACCAGGCCCTGTACGCCCAACACAAAGAGCGCCGGAACAGCCGCCAGCCCGGACACGCCGAACACCAGAAACGCCAACAGCGCTCCCGCCCCGCTGAAGCTGCGGACGAAGGAGGAGATGGCGAAGGAGAGCAAAAATCCCCGAACGGAAAAGAGGATGGGGATACCGATAAGGCCCAGGGCGGTAAAGCCCAGCACCACGGTAAAGAGGGGCCAGCGCAGGACCTCCCACAGCAGCGGGAGCAGCGCCGGGGACGAGGTCTCCCCCGCCCTGGCTGCGTCCAGGAACCCCTGTACATAGGCGGTCAGGCTGTCGTTTCCGCCGCCGCCCACATTGGCGGCCAGCACACAGCCGGCCACGCCGCCCAGAAAAAAGCATACCGCCGTCACCGCCAGGGCGGGGGTTACCCCCTCCAGCGGTACGTCCCAAATACCCGCGACTGTTCTGCGCATCGGCCGTCACCTCCCGGACAAACGTGTCCAGAAGAGCATATGCGGACGGGCCTGAAAATAGAAGCGGCCCGGAGCGGATAAGCTGACTGGGATATTATCTGCCCAGCTCTTTGGAGCGCTTCACACAGCGCTCCTCCGCCTGGGAGATCATCTCTTCAAAGTGATAGTCGTCAAAGGCGGTCAGCCCCGCAAGGGTGGTGCCGCCGGGTGAACAGACCTGGCGCGTGAGCTCCGCAGCGGTCCTGCCGCTCTCCAGGAGCATACGGGCCGCCCCCTCCATGGTCAGGGCGGTCATGCGCAGGGCCGTCTCGCTGTCCAGCCCCTGCTCCCCCGCGGCCGTCACCATGGCGCCGGCCATGCGGAAAAAGAACGCGGGCGAGGAGCCCGCCACGCCGATGACGGCGTCCAGAAGGGACTCGGGCACCACAAAGACCTCTCCGGCGGCGGAAAAAACCTCCACCACCGCGTCAAAAAAGTCCCCGGGCACACCGGAGGCCTCGGCCACGGCGGTACAGCCCTTGCCCACCAGCAGCGGGGTATTGGGCATGGCGCGGACCACATGGGCTCCGGGCAGAATTCCGCTCAGGTAGGCCACGGAGTAGCCGGGCGAGATGGAGACCACGCACTTCCCCGCCAGCTCACCGGCGATCTGAGGCAGCACTTCGGCGAACATCTGGGGCTTCACGCCCAGAATCACGAGGTCGGCCTCCCGGGCCGCCGCAGCATTGTCGGTGGTGGTGCGGACGCCGCGCTCCTTGAGCCACGCCAGCTTCCCCTCATGGCGGTTGGAGACAATCATCTGCTCAGGGTCGCAGAGACCGGAGGCCAGGACGCCGCCCAGTATGGCGCCCGACATATTGCCGGCGCCGATTAGACCAAGCGTGTACTTCATTGCGTCCGCCCCCCTAGATGCCCGTGAAGATAGTAACATATAATATAGCCCCAGCGGCGAATGAACGCAAGGAATCCAGTGTAAAAAAATCATTTTTGTCTATTATGCCCAATACTTATGTAAACTTTATTATGTCAACCACGTCATTTAAAGGCAGGGCGCCGCAAAATGCGGCGCCCTGCACTCTTCAATATATAGTGTTTGGCCCTCTCACACGGCCCAAATGTACGTATTTATACTGCGCCAAGCGATTACGAATTGTATAATTACAATCCGTATACTCACTCGGCCATCCCCGCGGCGATAGCCCTCAGGGCGATGGCGCACTCCAGCCGTTTGCGCTCCAGCTCGCAGCCCACATGGTGCGGTTTTTTTATGTCACCGTTGACAAGCAGGTTGGACGCGCTGCAACCGCCGGAGCAGTAAAAACGCGCCCAGCAGTCCCTGCACGCCTCCCTGGTGTAGATGTTCAGGCCGGAGAATTTGGAGGAGATGCCCATATCAAAAGAGCCGTCATGGACGCTGCCGAGCCTGTAGTCCTCGTTGCCTACAAACTGGTGACAGGGATAGATATCCCCTTCCGGGGTGATGGCCACGTACTCGCAGCCCGCCCCGCAGCCCCGCAGCCGCTTGATGACGCAGGGACCCTGGGCCAGGTCCACGTTAAAGTGGAAGAAGTTCACCTCGGGGTGCTCCCGCAGCTCCTCGGCCAGCTTCTCGTACTCGGCCAGAATGGAGGGGATGTCCCCGTCCCTGAGGGCGTAGGGGTCCTCGGGACCGCCTACCACCGGCTCCACGGAGACGTTCTTGAAGCCCAGGGAGGCAATGTGCATCACGTCGGCGGCGAAGTCCAGGTTGTCGTGGGTGAAGGTGCCGCGGAGATAGTAGTCCTTGGTTCCCCGGCCCGCCACCAGCTTCTGAAACTTGGGGACAATGGTATCGTAGCTCCCCTTGCCCGCCACGTTGGGCCGCATCCTATCGTTGACCTCGGGCCGGCCGTCCATGGAGAGGACGGCGTTGGACATCTCGGCGTTGATGTACTCGATGTTCTCGTCGTTCAGGAGAACGCCGTTGGTTGTGATGGTAAAGCGAAAACACTTGCCATGCTCTTCCTCGATGGAGCGTGCGTAGGCCACGGTTTTCTTCACGGTCTCCATCGCCATCAGCGGCTCGCCGCCGAAGAAGTCCACCTCGATATTCCGCCGTCTGCCGGAGCGCGCGATGACGAAGTCGACGGCCTTTTTGGCGGTCTCGAAGTCCATGGTCATCCGGTGTCCGGTGCCGAAATCGCCGGTGGAGGCGAAGCAGTACTTGCAGCGCAGGTTGCAGTCGTGGGAGACGTGGAGGCACAGGGCCTTGATGGGGGCCTCCTTCTGCATGGCGACGGCGGCGGCGGGGTCGATGTAGTCGTCCTCCACGAAGAGGAGGCCCTGGTCGAAGAGCTCCTTAAGCTCCTCCCAGCCCTCGCCGACGCCGTCGGGCCTGCGGGAGAAGTCGGGCTTCTGACCTTCCAGGGCAAGGAGCCGGTTCAGTGTGTCAAAGGCGGTCTTGTCCAGCACGTGGACCGCGCCGCTGTTTACGTCCACGGCCACGTTCACGCCGAGGGCGGTAAAGGTATGTACCATAATTGAGATGTTCCTTTCTATTCGGACACGACGAGCCGTGTCCGTCCTGTCACGCTGCGGCGACTCCGCGCTTCGCAATAGAAAAGGGTGGGTTTTCACCCACCCTTCCCCTGTTTGCATCTTACTTGTTGTTCTCGCACTTCTGGTTGGCGACAGTGCAAGAGGTCTTACAAGCGGACTGGCAGGAGGTCTGGCACTCGCCGCAGCCGCCGTGGGCGGCGCTGTTCTTCAGAGTAGCGCCGTTGAGCGTCTTGATATGCTTCATCTGTATATCCCCTCCTATATGTAGGATTTGGAGGTATTATAGCACATTGCAGCGTCCATTTCAATCTCTTTTTCAGCGCCCGCGCCGTTTGCCGCCGGAGGCGCGTTTTTTCTTTCCCGGCTTTCCGCCCAGGATGCCCGCCGCCGCGCCGCCGCACAGGGCGCCGCAGAGCAGGCCCAGTCCGCCCTCCTCGGGCGCCGCCGTGTCGTAGAACAGAATTCCCACCGTCAGCAGGAACAGGAAGAGCACCGCCCCCGCCAGGAGCCCCACGATAAGCGCCCGGGAACCGCAGCGCTTCACCGCAGTCATACCGCCGATGAAGCCGCCCAGCACACAGCCCACGATGGTAAGCTGGTACATCAGCTCCTCCCCCAGCAGCCCCCGCGAGATGCCCACCGAGGCCGCCAGCAGGAACAGGAAGCAGGTAAAGAGGGCTACCGCGCCGCCCAGCAGGACGCCCAGTACATAGCGGACCAGCTTCGCCCCCTGGTCCTCCTCGTTCTTTCGCATGAAAACAACCTCCCTATGACGTCGTTTCGTCTCTCTGGTGTATCTTATGCCCAAGCGGCGGCGCTCATGTCAGGTTTTTGGACTTCCCTTGCATCGGCGGAGCCGGCGGTCGCGGGGCGGCCTCAGGGCAGCGACCCGCCCCCGGCTCCGGTAAAGCCGGGTCCTGCGCCTTTTATGGCGCAAAAAAGGCCAGCCCTTTAACAAGGCTGGCCTTTTTGAAAGAGACGATTTACTTCTTGTCTTCCTTCTCAGGAGCGGCGTCCTGGGTGGTCTGGGTGCCCTTGGTAGACACGGCCCACTTGGCAAACTCCACACGGACGCGGTCGGCGCTGGTCTCGATGACGATGGTGTCCTCCTTGACCGCACAGATGATGCCCACGATGCCGCCGATGGTCGTGATCTGATCGCCCACGCTCAGGCTTTCGCGCATCTGAGCCATGGCCTTCTTCTTCTTGTTCTCCGGCCGGATCAGCAGGAAATAGAAGATACCGATCATGACAGCGAACATTAAGACTGTGGAAATGATGTCCAAGTAAATTACCTCCGATACATTTTCAAACTGGTTTGACAGCGTGATAAATATTATACAGGCTTGTCCCCATTTTTACAAGTAGTTTTGGGAAATCTCTGAAAAATCAGAGTTTTCTGGCCAGTTTGGTGGAATACTCCGCCCGAAACACCTCAAACGTTCCGTTTTCCAGAGAAGCACGGATTCGCTCCATCAGCTCGTTGTAGAAATGCAGGTTGTGGAGGACGGCCAGGCGCATGGCCAGCATCTCCCCCGCCGCAAACAGATGCCGCAGATAGGCCCGGGAGAAGGAGCGGCAGGCGGGGCAGCCGCAGGTGGGATCGACGGGCGACTCGTCCAGCTTGTACTTTTCGTTTTTAATGTTGATGGCGCCCTCCCAGGTGTAGAGCTTCCCGTGGCGGGCGTTCCGGGCGGGCATCACGCAGTCGAAGAAGTCCACGCCTCTGGCGACGCCCTCGATGATGTTGGACGGCGTTCCCACGCCCATGAGGTAGCGGGGCTTGTCCGCCGGCATATGGGGCTCCACTGCGTCAATGATATCGTACATCGTCTGGGTGGGCTCCCCCACCGCCAGCCCGCCGATGGCGTAGCCGTCGCAGGGCAGCTTGGCGATCTCCTGCATATGCCAGACCCGCAGCTCGGGATAGACGCCGCCCTGATTGATGCCGAAGAGCTGCTGGCCGGGATTCACCGTGCCCGGCAGGCTGTTGAGGCGCTGGTGCTCAGTGATGCACCGCTCCAGCCAGCGGTAGGTCCGCTCGCAGGAGGGCTTGACGTACTCCCGGGTGGAGGGGTTCTCCACACACTCGTCAAAGGCCATCGCGATGTCGCTGCCCAGGTTGGACTGAATGCGCATACTCTCCTCCGGCCCCATGAAGACCCGGCGGCCGTCGATATGGGAGGCGAATGTGACGCCCTCCTCCGTGATCTTCCGCAGGCCGGACAGGGAAAAGACCTGAAATCCGCCCGAGTCGGTAAGGATGGGTCCGTCCCAGTCCATGAATTTGTGGAGGCCGCCCATGGCTCTCACCACATCGTCGCCGGGGCGCAGATGGAGATGATAGGTGTTGCTCAGCTCCACCTGGCAGCCAATCTCCTTCAGATCATGGGCGGAGACCGCCCCCTTGATGGCCCCCTGGGTGCCCACGTTCATGAAGACTGGGGTCTGGACCGTGCCGTGGGCGCAGGTAAAAACGCCGCGCCGGGCGCGGCCTTCGATTTTGACTACTTCAAACACAGAAAAACTCCTATCGTCTGATTTGGGATAACGCAGACGCCTATTGCTTTTGGAAAAACTCCCTCAGCTCCGCTTTCTTCTCAGGGGAGAGCAGCTTCTTGGGAATTCCCTCCACAGCGCCCTCCAGGGCCTCCAGCTGGTGCAGGCAGGCCCCCGCGTCCACCGACGCGCGGATGCGGAGCAGGGCCTCCCGCGCACCCATGGCGCGCAGCTGCTCCGGCGTCTCCACACCGATTCTGCGCAGGTTTTCCGCCAGGACGGGACCAATGTTGGGCAAGCGGGTCAGTTCGTTCATGCGGCGTCCCCTCTTTCGGCTTTATTGCATGGTTTAGGGTGTATCTGAAACGTCAGGGTGTTGTGGATTTCAAGGAAAAACGGCGCGGTAGGTCGCAGATTCCGCCGAAAGACGGGCCGCCTGGGCTTTTCAGATGCATCTTAGTATAGCACACTTAAAAAGACGCGGCAAGGGCCGCCCCGAGATTCCGGGACGGCCCTTGCCGCAGAGAGGACTCAGCCTTTCGGCTGCAGGAGTGGGTTATTTTACGCCTTGGGCGCGGTATAAGGGGAGATGTCCATGCCGGCAAGGTCCAGCTTAAAGGTCTGGGTGGTACTCACGTCATCCGGCGCCGCCTCGCGGAAGAGGTTCCAACGGCTCTGCTTCGCTTCCTTGGCGCCCTTCCATTCCAGCTTGATAACAGGCGCGTAGTCCTCGTAAGGCTTTGCCGCCGGGACATACATCAGCAGGATGTGCTCCCCATTTTCTTTGTCCAGTGTAATTTCTTTTATCTGGGGCGTATCCTTGCCGGTATAACCGTTGGTCACTGTCTGCGTCAGGGCGGTATACTTGACGCCGTCCGCAGCAGGGGCGGTGAACTTCAGCGCCACGATGTAGCCGGGACCATAGGTGTCGCCATAGTATTTCCGGATCGCCTCGGCGGTCTGAGCGGCGTCCAGCCGGGAGAGCTTGAGGGTGGTCACGCCGTCTTTACTCTGCGCAATGATATCTACGTCATTGATGACAATGTCCTTGAAGGGGCCGTCGCTCTTCGCAATATCGGCCTTTTCCTGCGCGTTGGTATTGAACTTTGCGCCGTCGGTATTCACGGTAGCGCGGGTCAGGTTTGCGATGTCATAGACGAAGGTTTCGGTCTTATTGTCGGCCCACTTAAACTCAAAGGTCAGCTTCTTACCATCAGCTCCTGCTTTCTGGGGATCTTTCAGCAGGAACAGGTAGGTGAAGCTGGGGTCGGCCATTACCTGGGACTTTGTCAGCGTAAGGGTCTTTTCTTTCGTTCCGCCCGTTATTTTAATGGTCACCAGATTGTAGTCGTCAGACAGGGTATTCGCGGCGGGCGGAATGAAATTGAAATGGATGGGCAGGATGCACCAGTCGCCGTTCAGCTCGGCGCTCTCTTTGCCGGACTCGCCGAAGCCGGGGACCGTCGTGCCCGCGGGCACGGGAGTATAGCTGCCGGCAAGGTCATAGGTATTCGTCTCACCCTGCCGCGTGGCTTTGAGGTCCGCGACGAAGGAGCCAATCCCCTCAAAGGCGGTGCCGTCGGTGGCTTTTTTCAGCGTGTCCGCGCTGGGGACGCCGGTGGCGGTCGCGCCGCCGATGCGCTTCAGGTCGCCCAGCTTCACGGTATAGGTCTCCGTGTAGCCGCCGAACCAGGTCAGAACAAACCTGCGGGAATAGTTATCGTTGGTCAGGCTGGCCGCGTCCACCTGGAGCAGGAGCAGGAAGGGATTTTCGTCCTGAATGCTGTCCTTGGTATAGTTCGTATCGCTGGCAGGCTCAGAGGACCCGTCCCGGTACAGCTTAATGTTCAGAAGCGTATCGCTTCCCTTCATCCCGTCCAAATTGATGCCGGTGGGGCGGTAGAACAGGATGGGGAGAATCAGGGAGTCCGCTTTGATGGCGCCTTCCGCGCCCACCACGCCGAAGCCGGGGATGCTCTGTCCCGTGGGCAGGGCCGCGTAGGTTCCGCTGGCAAGGAAAGTCTTGCTGCCGGAGGGGTTCTCGGTCAGGGTGACGTCCGCGCAGTAGGGGGCGACGCCCTTAAAGGGATTACCGTCCAGATTCGTCGCCGCCGTAATCTGCGCCTCGGTTCCGGCAGCAGGCAGCCTGGAGGTCGCAGCGGGCTTCATGTTGGCGGTATTCAGGGTGTACGTGTAGGTGACGGTGTTCGTGTCCTCGTAGAGTCCCCACGCCCGGACCGTGCGGGTCCAGGTAACCTTGATGGTCGGATTCCAGTTGGAGCCGGGATTCGCAGGGATGTACATCAGCAGGTCGAAAGAACCGTCCTTCAGGTTCACCTTGACATCCTTGGAGCCGATGCCGCCGGAAATCTCCAGACGCGCCTGCTCCGTTGCATAGTTGTCCGGCGCGGTGAACCGCAGCGGAATCACATAGCCGTTCTGGTAATCGCTGGTGTCGGGGAAGCCGGGGAAGTCCCTGCCCGCAACATAGCCGCCGGAGAGATGGATCGCATAATTCAGTCCGGTTTTATCCGTGGCGGCGACCAGCGCGTTGGGATATGTAAGCTGAATCCCGGCAGAACCCGTGGTATCAATCGTATCGTTTCCGGTAAGGCCCTGCACCTTGCTGGTGTCCTTATCCACATGGGCGGTCATGCCGCTCACGTCCATGGTATAGGACACGGAGGAGCCGTTCCAGCTCACGGTGACGGTGGGGTCCCAGCCGGTGGTATCCTTGGGCACAAACTTAAAGAGGTAGAAGTAGTACTCCCCATCCAGCTCATCCTGCTTGATGGTCTTGTTCACATCAGGGAGGTTGGTCTCGCCGGTGACGGTCAGCTTGACGTCGCCGCCGGAGTAGTCGCTGGGCGCGGTGAGCTTCAGAGGCACCACGTAGCCTGCTTTACCGCTGTAGCTGCTGCCGAACCACTTGCTGACATCCGCAGCCGTGTACACGCCGGAGAGCTTGATCTCGCTGCCGCTCACGCTCACGTCGGGATAGGTCAGAGGCATACCGTAGAAGGGGCTGCCGGTGGTGGCGACTTCGCCGCCAACCTCCGCCTCAGTGGCGGCGGCGGGGTCGGTGTAGGTCACGTAGTAGCCGCCGCCGCTGTAGCGGGACCACTTGGCATACAGCGTCAGATTGCCGGTGATCTTGGTGCTGAAGCTGAACCGCTGGGTCAGCTTCGCGTCGGTGTACCACCCGGAGAGGCTGTAGCCGCTGCGGGTGACTCCGGTGGGCTGCTTGGCGGTTTTGCCGCTCATCACGGTCTGGGACTCCACCGTTTTTCCGTTGTTGGGCTCAAAGGACACGGTATAGGCGATGGTGCCGTCCAGCTCCGCCAGACGGGAGACGAGGACCGCCACCTGGCTGCGGGTGGCCGTTCCCTGGGGATTGAAGCGGTTGCTGCCCACGCCCTGGAGGAGGCCCGCCCGCTGGCAGGCGAGCACCGCGTCCGCCGCGAAATCGGAGATCTCGTTGTTATCGTCAAAGCGGATTTCCCTCTCGGTTGTGGGGAGTTTGATTTTCAGATAGTCGGTGTAGCGCAGAATCATAGTGGCCATCTGCTCGCGGGTGATGACCTGCGTGGGCGCGAACATGGTATCGGACACGCCCTTCACGATCCCCTTCTCCGCCGCCCAGGCCACCGCGCCGGTGTACCACTGGCCGGTGGGCACGTCGCGGAAATCGCTCGACTCGGAGTCGTCGACCTCCGCGCCCGCCAGCCGGGCCAGCACGGTTACAAACATTGCGCGGGTCATTTCCATCTCGGGGGCGAAGGTGGTGGCGCTGGTGCCCAGGAAAATTTCCTTGTCCACCACGTCGATGATTTCATCGTACGCCCAATGGCTTGTCTTTACGTCGGTAAACCTGCTGGCTGCGGATGCGCCCACAGTCAGCGACAGAACCAGGCAGACGGTCAACACCGCCGCCAGGAACCGTTTCCCACTCTTTCCAGTCATCAAGTCCACTCCTTTACAATTCAATCAGTTGTTTCTTCAGCAGCAGGCATCGGGCCGTCCGCTCCCAATGGCCTTCTATTTGTATAGACGATTCAGAGATGAAAAAAGTGACACCGTTCATAAAAACTTCACAATTTTTTGTGGTTGTTACTGAAATAGGTATCTACATCTCGTGGCCCGCCGCCATGTAACCAGAAGGGCGCTGCGAACCAAGTTTGGTTCGCAGCGCCCTTTTTCCATGCTCAATTTACCGCCGCAAAGAGATCGTTGAGCGCCTCGCTCATGGTGGGATGGGTGTAGATTGCGTCCCGCAGAACGGTATACGGCAGGCCGGCGTCCATAGCCAGCTTGACCAGATTTATCATCTCCTGGGACTCGGCGCAGAAGAAATGCGCGCCCAGGATGTTCCCGGTGGCCCCGTCCACCACGGCCTTGAGAACACCGGCGGGCCGCCGCATGACCTGGGCCTTGGGAACGGCGGCGGCGCTCAGCCGGGCAATTTTGACGTCATATCCCCTCCTGCGGGCCTCCGCCTCGGTCATGCCCACACGGGAGAGGGGCGGGTCGATGAAGACGCTGTAGGGCACCTCTCCCCTGTTCTGCGTGGTGCGACCGCCGTCACCCAGGATCTGGGACTTCACGATGCGGCTGTCGTCCAGAGAGATGTAGGTGAACTGCAGGCCGCCGGCCACGTCGCCCATGGCCCAGATATGGGGCACGGAGGTGCGCAGATGCTCGTCCGTCTTGACCGCGCCCCGCTCCGTCAGCTCCACGCCGGCAGCAGCCAGGTTCAGCCCCGCCACGTTGGGCCGGCGGCCGGTGGCCACCAATACCGCCTGCGCCGGGAGAACCTCCTCCCCTTCCGCGGTCTTCACGGTCACCTCCGCGCCGACCTGGGCATCCTTCACCCCCAGCACCGCCGCGCTGCGCAGGACCCGCACACCGCGGTCCTCCAGGCTCTTGAGCACCACCGCGGCGACCTCCTCGTCCTCCCGGGGTATGAAGCCGGGGCCGTCCTGAACGACTGTCACCCGGGAGCCGAAATTCGTATAATAGGAGGCAAACTCCAGACCGATGTAACCACCGCCGATGATGACCAGCCGCTCGGGCAGCTCGTCGCGCTCCATCAGTGTCTCGCTGGTATATACCGCCCCGCAGTCCGCAAGTCCGGGTATGGGCGGGATGAAGGGGCGGGCTCCGGTGTTGATAAGGATACGCTCGCCCCTCAATTCCTCGCTTCCGCCGCCGGAGAGGGCCACCGATACCCGGTGGCCGTCCAGGAAGGACGCCTCCCCCACCAGAACCTCCACGCCCGCGCCCACGGCCTTGTCGTAGTTCTTCCGGCGGAGAGCGCCGGTCAGGCGGCGCTTCTCCTCCACGGCGGCGCGGTAGCGCTCCGCCTTCTCCGCAAAGCCGCCGCCCTGGACCGCCGACAGGCGGGCGCTGTGCTCCAGGGACTTGGTGGGGATGCAGGCCACGTTGATGCAGGTGCCGCCGAACATCCGGTCCGAACGCTCCACCAGGACCACGCTCTGTCCCGCCTTTGCCAGCGCCCCGGCCAGCGTTTTGCCGCCCTTGCCGAAACCGATGATGATGTTATCCACTGTTTTCATCTCTGCGCACTCCTTTTAATCTTCGCCTGCGACGGTGTCGTAGGGCCAGTCAATGATTCCGCCAAAATCGTACACGTTTTCGTATCCCAGCGCCACCAGTTTGTCCGACGCCGCCTTGCTCCGCCGCCCGCTGCGGCAGTACACCAGCAGTACCGCGTCCTTGTCGGGCAGGGCCTCGGGGTCGGCGTCGCCGATATCCTCGTTTGGCAGCAGGACCGCGCCGGGCACATGCCCCTGCCCATACTCCTCCGCCGTGCGCACGTCCACAATCGTCACGCCGCCCTCGTCCATCATCGCCTTGGCCTCCTCGGCGGTGATTTTATGGTAGGCGTCTTCCCCGCCCTTCTGCCCACCCGCCCCGCAGGCGGACATGACCAAAAGCCCCGCCAAAACCAGGGCCCCGACTGCTGTTCGTCTCATCCGGCCATCTCCTTCTGTAATTTTGTGTATTACAGTTTATGCGTTAACTGTAACATTTATAATATCAGTTGTCAACCCTATTTTACAAAAAAAATCGCGCGGAGACAATTTGCCTCCGCGCGCTCCCGGTTGATAACCTTATTTAATAAATAAACATCGCATCCCCGAAGGAGAAGAAGCGGTAGCGCTCCTCGACGGCCTCTTGGTAGGCGGCTAAAATATGCTCCCGCCCGGCCAGGGCGGAGACGAGCATGACCAGCGTGGACTCGGGCAGATGGAAGTTGGTGATAAGGCAGTCCAGCACCTTGAACCGGTAGCCGGGGTAGATGTAAATGCTGGTCCACCCGGCGGACTCCTTCATGGTGCCGTCCTCCGCCGCCCAGCTCTCGACGGTCCGGCAGGAGGTGGTGCCCACGCAGATGACCCGGCCGCCGCTGCGCTTGGTCTGGTTGATGACGTCCGCCGTCTCCTGGGAGATCATGCAGTACTCGGCGTGCATCTCATGGTCGGTGATCTCCTCCTCCTTCACGGGGCGGAAGGTCCCCAGGCCCACATGGAGGGTCACATAGGCCAGGCGCACCCCCATTGCCTCCACCTGGTCCAGCAGCTCCCTGGTGAAGTGGAGCCCCGCGGTAGGCGCGGCGGCGGAGCCCACCTCACGGGAGTAGACGGTCTGGTAGCGCTCGGGGTCGTTCAGCTCCTCCTTGATATAGGGCGGCAGAGGCATCTTGCCGAGCTGCTCGAGAATCTCAAGAAAAATTCCCTCGTAGTCAAAGCGGATCAGCCGGTTGCCCCCCTCCACCTCCTCCAGCACCTCGGCGGTGAGCAGGCCGCCGCCGAAGGAGAGGCGGGCGCCCGGCTTCATCTTCCGGCCGGGCCGGACCAGGCACTCCCACACCTTGTCCCCCCTGTCGATGAGCAGCAGCACCTCCGCGGCGCCGCCGCCCGGCTCACGGCGGCCCAGCAGCCGGGCGGGCAGCACCCGGGAGTCGTTGAGCACCAGGCAGTCGCCGGGCCGGAGGAGCTTGGGCAGATCAAAAAAGTGCATATGGGCGGTCTCCCCGGTCTCCTTGTTCAGGGTCAGGAGCCGGGAGCCGTCCCGCCGGTCCAGTGGGGTCTGGGCGATGAGCTCAGGGGGCAGGTCGTAGTAGAAATCGGATGTTTTCATTGGTTGGATGTTCCCAGCTTTCGTCATTCTTGATGTTACTGCTTTATCTCAATCCCGGTGTAGTAGAAGTTCAGAATTTCCCGATAGGTCTTTCCCGCCTTGGCCATGGCGTAGGCGCCCCATTGGCTCATGCCCACATTGTGCCCGTTGCCGGAGCCGGTGATGGTAAAGGTGTCCCCGGTGGTGCCGGCCGGCGCAAGCTCCTCAGTGCCGGCCGCGGTAATGACATAGGGCGTGCCGCTCACCTGCGCCTTGTTTCCGTCCCCGTCCACGGCGTAGGCACCGTTGACGCTGCCCAGGACGCCGCCGTCCTCGTTGACGTAATAGCTGCCCCCGCCGCCGGAGACCGTGTAGCGGACCGAGTTCAGCCCCAGGAAAAACTTGCAGTTCTCGCCGCCTGAAATGGTCCAGCTCTTCCCGGTGTTATCCGTAAAGGTAATTGCCCTCACATTTCCTGTGGGCGTAAACTCCGAAACCTGAAAATCAACCAGCTCCCGGCAGTTGCGGCCGGAGCTGCGCAGCTTCTCCTCCAGCTCGGCCTTGGTGTAGGTAACAGTCCAGTTGTACGCCGAAATCTTATCCGCCACCGCGGCCTCCCAGGGGTCCGCCACACCCACAGCATAGGGCGTGTCTCCGCCCCAGACGTTCTTGGCCGATTCGGTGGCCCCGCCGTCCGAGGAGAAGTAGTAGGTCTCCACCACATCGCCGTTGTACCAGATATACTCCCCCGCCGTCTCCGCCGCGGCCCGGGCGGTATCCGCCGCGACGCTTCCGCAGCCGTAGTAGACCTGGCAGTGGGTGGTGGCGCACAGGTCGAAGCCGTCCGCAGTGTGCCGCCCCGCTTTGTTCGCAGCGTAGCTCCGGGCGGACACCGCCTGGGCCTTGAGGGCCTCCAGGGGCCAGCCGGAGCTCATCTCCCGGGAGATGACGCAGTTGATGTAATCCTCCCGGTCCACAATGCTGACCACCGTCAGATTGCCGCCGCTCAAGCGCTGGTAGCGGAACGCGCCGTAGTATTTGTTGAGGGCATACCAGGTGACTGTCTTCACGCCGTCGTCCAGGCCGGGCTTCACGCCCAGGGAGAGGGCCGCGCCGCCGTCGAACTGGAAGAGGATGGTGCCGGTCCCCGTCTTGACCACCGAGACGGCGTAGCTGCTGGTGCCGGCCAGCGTCGCCCCCTCCATCCCCGCCATGGCGGCGTTGGCCTCTTCGGCGGAGAGGTAGGCCCCGGCGCGCACATAGTATACCCCGTCCACCCAGGCGGGGAAACCGCCCGGAACCGAGCCCGCGGCGGCCAGCGCTTCGTCGAAGGAGGCGTAGGCCGTGGGGAGCTGGATATGGTAGCAGCCCACGGCCACGTCGGAGGTGATGGCGTCGGAATAGCCCTTCAGAGTGCTGCCCGGCAGCGGCCCGTACCAGACGTTCTGCGTTTTTACGATGGAGACGCCCGTCTCCGCCGTCCAGCCCAGCTGCACAAAGTTGAGGTCGGCATCGAAATAGCCCAGTCGGTAGCCGCTGCCCACCTCGTTGAGCAGATTGGCCCCCGGCACGGCGCTGCTGCCGTATGTGAGTCCTATCCGCACATTGGCGTTCATCGGGGCTCCGGCGGCTCCCGCCCCCGCAGGCAGGAGGAGGGCGGCCGCAAGGAGCAGGAGAGCAAATTGCATAAACTTCTTTTTCATATTCAGCTCCAAATCTGTGTAAGACCGCCCCGCCCTTGTATTGACACGGGTAAGCCGTTGTGATACTATGGCAAAAATAAATATTCTGCAAGATAGAGGTCGCGGTTTTCAAGAGTAGCGCGGTGAGGGGTCCGACGCCCCGCCGAGCCGCTGCGAAAGGGTAAGCCGCCGAAGGGGTCTCCCCCGCGGAGGGGATTTCTCTGGGCGCCGGGCGAACAGCCCTGCGACTGTCACCGGACCCGTCCGGTGGAGTGCTGTCTGCTTTTGTGAGATGCCGGGGCCGGGCGACTATCCCTGACATTATAGTACAAAATCAGCCGGTATGTAAACCCGCTGATTTCTTTTTTTATATGCGGTTTTTTACCATGGGCCCGTGTGCGGTTCTTTTGATAAAGTAGTCTCAGACGTGCTATGCGCGGAATACCATAAATGAGAGAGCAAATGGAGGTCTTGAACATGAAAAAGTACAAGGTAGGCGTGATCGGCGGCACCGGCATGGTGGGCCAACGCTTCGTCACGCTGATGGAGAACCACCCCTGGTTCCAGCTCACCGTCATCGCCGCCAGCGGTCGCAGCGCGGGCAAGACATACGACGAGGCCGTGGGCACCCGCTGGGCCATGACCACCCCCATGCCCGAGGAGGCAAAAAATATTGTCGTCCTCAACGCCGAGGAGGACGTGGAGAAAATCGCCGGGCTGGTGGACTTCGTCTTCTGCGCCGTGGATATGAAGAAGGACGAGATCCTGGCCCTGGAGGAGAATTACGCCCGCCACGAGTGTCCGGTGGTCTCCAACAACTCCGCCAACCGCTGGACTCCCGACGTGCCTATGGTCGTGCCTGAGCTCAACCCCGAGCATATCCAGGTCATCCCCTCCCAGCGCCGCCGCCTGGGCACCACCCGGGGCTTCATCGCGGTCAAGTCCAACTGCTCCATCCAGAGCTACGTCCCCGCCCTGCACCCCCTGCGGGAGGCCTTCGGCATCAGGCGGGTCCTGGCCTGCACCTATCAGGCCATCTCCGGCGCAGGCAAGACCTTTGAGACCTGGCCCGAGATGGTGGATAACCTCATCCCATACATCGGCGGCGAGGAGGAGAAGAGCGAGCAGGAGCCGCTGAAGGTCTGGGGCCACATTGAAAACGGCGTCATTGTCAAGGCGGAGTCCCCCGCCATCACCTCCCAGTGCCTCCGGGTCCCCGTCTCCAACGGCCACACCGCCGCCGTCTTCGTGGATTTTGAGAAGAAGCCCAACATCACGGATATCAAGGAGATCTGGGCCGGCTTCAAAGGCCGTGCCCAGGAGCTGAGCCTCCCCACCGCGCCCAGGCAGTTCATCCACTACTTTGAGGAGCCCGACCGGCCCCAGTCCCGGCTGGACCGGGAGCTGGAGGGGGGCATGGCCATCTCCGCGGGCCGCCTGCGGCCCGACACCCAGTACGACTATAAGTTCGTCTGCCTAAGCCACAACACCCTGCGGGGCGCCGCCGGCGGCGCAGTTCTGCTGGCCGAGCTGCTCTGCGCTGAGGGCTATATTGAGCCCAAGGAATAAAAGGAGGTCATTTCCATGCGTGAACCTGTATTTACCGGCGTCTGCCCCGCCCTGGTCACTCCTTTCGATGAGAGCGGCGCCATCAATTACGACGCCTTTGCCCGCCAGATCGATTTTCAAATCGACAACCATGTGGACGCGGTCTGTGTCTGCGGCACCACCGGCGAGACCTCTACCCTGAGCATCCGCGAGCACATCGCCGCCGTGGAGTTCTGCGTCAAGCACGTGGACCGCCGGGTGAAGGTCATTGCCGGCGCGGGCAGCAACGACACCTCCGCCGCCGTCTACCTCTCCCAGCACGCCCAGGACTCCGGGGCCGACGCCCTTCTGATTGTCACACCCTACTACAATAAGTGCTCCCAGACCGGACTTATCAAGCACTATGAGTACATCGCCGACCGGGTGGAGCTGCCCATCATCCTCTACAACGTCCCCTCCCGCACCGGCGTGGGCTTCACGGCCGACACCTATAAGGTCCTCTCCGGCAATCCCAAGATCAACGGCGTAAAGGAGGCCAGCGGCAATTTCTCCCTCCTCTCCCACACCCGTTACCTCTGCGGCGAGGACTTTTACATCTGGTCCGGCAACGACGATCAGGTGGTCCCCATGATGAGCCTGGGCGCCAAGGGCGTTATCTCCGTGGCCGCCAACATCATTCCCGAGGTGATGGTGAACATGAGCCGCCTTTGCCTGGAGAACGACTTCGCCGCCGCGTCCAAGGTCCAGGTGGACTACATGGAGCTCATCGACGCCCTCTTCATTGAGGTCAACCCCATCCCCATCAAGGCCGCCATGGACCTCATGGGCATGGAGGCGGGCTGCCTGCGCCTGCCCCTGTGCGATATCTCCGAGGCCCATCTGGAGACCCTCAAGGCCGCCATGGCGCGGAAAGGGCTGCTCTAAGTGCCCCACAGATAAGCAGAGGCGCACGGCGGGGCCGCCGCCTCTACGACCCTCTCTCGGAAAGGACGTTCAAGCTATGATTCGGATTGCTATTTCCGGCTGCAACGGCCATATGGGCCGGGTGGTGGAGGAGATCTGCCTCGCCGATCCCGAGATCTCCATTGTCGCCGGATTCGACCTGCTCGGCAACGGCGACCACGATTTTCCGGTCTACTCCTCCCCCGCCGAGCTCAAGGACGGGGCCGACGTGGTAATCGACTTCTCCAGCCCCGCCGCCCTCAAGGGGCTGCTGGAGCTGGCCAGGACCCGGCGCATCCCCCTGGTGCTGGCCACCACGGGGTACTCCGCCGAGCAGCTCGCCGCCGTGGACGAGGCCGCCAGGTCGGCGCCCATCTTTCGTTCGGGCAATATGTCCCTGGGCATCAACCTTCTCCTGGAGCTGGTGAAGCGGGCCGCCGCCGTCCTGGGCGGGGATTACGACGTGGAGATTGTGGAGCGGCACCACCACCGCAAGGTGGACGCCCCCAGCGGCACCGCGCTGATGCTTGCCGACGCTGCGGCGGAGGCGCTCCCCTACCGGCCGGAGTATGTCTACGACCGCCAGAGTGTCCGCAAGCCCCGGGACCCCCGGGAGATCGGTATCTCCTCCGTCCGTGGCGGCACCATCGTGGGCGACCACGAGGTCATATTCGCCGGCCGGGACGAGGTGATTGAGCTCAGGCACTCCGCCCAGTCCCGGGAGGTTTTCGCCTCCGGCGCGGTCCGGGCCGCCAAATTTCTTGCGGGCGTCCGGTCCCCCGGCATCTACTCCATGGCCGATCTGGTCGCCGCGACGAAGCCTCTCTAAATCACAAAAACCGTGCCGTCCGGCTTTCCGGGCGGCACGGTTTTTCTTTCCGCAGGGCGCAGCCCTGACGGATGAGGGGAACGCCCCCATCAACATCGATGTGTTTCCTAATTTTCGGTCTTTTCCTCCGTCTTCCGTTCCAGCTTCATCACCGCCAGTAATACGCAGAGGAAGAAGAAGACCGCCCCCGTCGCGACCAGCCCGGGCGAGATGACGCCGAACCGCGGATACCGCTCCGAGAGCTTCCCGGTCACCTCCACGAACCGCCGGGAGTTCTCCAGCCAGGCGTACTGCCTCGCCAGCCCCGGCAGCAGCGGGCCGCCCAGGAGCAGCGCCGCCGTGGGCACAAATCCCATTCTGCGCCCCTTTTTACAGGACAAAACCACGCAAACGGCGAGCAAAACGCCAAAAAGCCCCCAGTAAATCCATTTCTGATTCAAATAGACCTCCAAAGGCAGGTTTTGTACCAGAAAAACACCCCAAAACGCGGTCAGCAGCCCCATCCCCACCGCGGGGACAAACCGGCCAAAACCGCCGCCCCGGACCCGGAATACCAGCCGCAGACCCCGCAGCGTCCCCAGGCCCCGCCGCTCCGCCAGATAGAGCGTAATGGCCGTCAGAACCGCCCCGCCCGCCAGAATGCCCAGCGCCGCCAGCAGTAGCGCGGGCATTTGGTTCGTCAGCATCCGGCGCAGCACCCCGGACGGATCGCCCATCCCGGACAGGGTCAGCGCCGTGACCGCGCACTTCCCCACCAGCGTCACATTCACCGAGAAGTTCATCACTGCGTTCCCAATGCGGAACCAGCGGCTCTGATAGCAGTAGTGCCGCTGGAGGTAGATTCCGTAGGCCATACAGCCCAGGTAGGCCAGGTAGCACACCAGCATGGGCATAAAGAGGTCCAGCAGGTAGAAGCACACGCCGCCGCCCAGGGCAAAGGCGAAGGACAGCAGGCTCTGCCAGTCCGCCCTGGTCAGCGTGCGCACCGTCTTCTTCCCGTCCAGCAGATCGTCCACGCTCACCCCCAGCGCCCGGGCCAGGGGCACCAGCATGGGCACGTCCGGATATCCGCCGCCGCTCTCCCAGCGGGAGACGGTCTTGTTGCTCACCTGCAGGAGATCTGCCAGCTCCTGCTGGGTCAGATTCTTCTCCCGCCTGTATTTCTTGAGCCGTTCACTGAAATCCTGTTCCATCGAAGTCCCCTCCGTTTCTCTCGTCTGGCCTCATTCTAGCAGGAAGGGCACGCATTGACCACCCCGAGGACCGGGAATTTTGTCTCGGGACATGGGAAACAGGCTGGAATTTTGTCTCGGGGCGGCTATGACGACAACAGGGGCAGCCGCGCAGCGGCTGCCCCTGTTGCTATTTGGAGATTCTTTATTTCCCGTGGGTCCGGGCGGCGGTCAGGGTGTTCTGAAGCAGCATGACCCGGGTCATGGGTCCGCAGCCGCCGGGGACGGGGGTGATGTACGAGGCCTTCTCGGCCACCTCGGCATAGGCCACGTCTCCGCAGAGCTTGCCGTCCTCTTTCTTGTTCATGGCCACGTCGATGACCACGGCGCCCTCCTTCACCATGTCGGCGGTGATGAGGTCCCGCTTGCCCACGGCGGCCACCAGGATGTCCGCCTGGCGGGTCACGGCGCCCAGATCGGGGGTGCGGGAGTGGCAGATGGTGACGGTGGCGTGCCGGTGGAGCAGCAGCATGGCCTGGGGCTTGCCCACGATGTTGGAGCGGCCCACCACCACGCAGTGCTTGCCCTTGGGGTCGATGCCGTACTCGTCCAGCATCTCCATCACACCGGCGGGGGTGCAGGGCAGGAAGACCGGCTCGCCGATCATCAGCTTGCCCACGTTATAGGGGTGGAAGCAGTCCACGTCCTTGCCGGGGTCGATGGCCTCCAGCACCGCCTTCTCGTCAAACTGCTCCGGCAGGGGGAGCTGGCAGAGGATGCCGTCGATGTCCTCCCTGCCGTTGAGCACGTCGATGAGCTCCAGCAGCTCCTTCTGGGCGGCCTGCTCCGGCAGGGCGTACTCCTCGCTGTAGATGCCGCACTCCTCGCAGTCCTTCTTCTTGTGGTTGACATAGATGCGGGAGGCGGGGTTGTCGCCTACGATAATGACCGCCAGACCGGGGCGCTTGGAGAGTGCCTCCACCTCGCCCTTGATCCGCGCTTTGCACTTGGCCGCCAGGGCCTTTCCGTCAATGATGGTCGCCGGCATCGCTGTTTTCCTCCTTTTCATCGTTGGGGCTTTTTTGCTCCTCGCCGTTGACTGCTGCTATCTCATCCATCGGCTCCGCAGCTTCCGCGGCCGCGGCCTTCCGGGCCGCCAGCCGGTTCACCCAGAGGTCCTCCGGTCTGGGTTTCTTCGAGAGAAAATATGCGATCAGCGCCGCGCCCGCCAGCGCCGAGACGAAGCCCAGCACCTGGGATACCCGGACAGGGGTGTTCATGAAGTAGAGGCTGTCGGTCCGCAGGCCCTCGATAATGCCCCGGCCGACGCCGTACCACGCCAGATAGGTGAAAAATAGTTGTCCGTCAAATTTACGCCACTTCCGGGAGAGATATACCAGGAGAAAGAATCCGACAAAATTCCAGAGCGACTCGTAGAAGAAGGTGGGGTGTACGCCCAGGGTCCCGTCCATCACCTGCTGCCAGCCCGCCGCGTCCACCAGCCCCTGGCTGAAGAGCTCGTTGGCGATTTTCTCCGAGCACATGCGCCACGGCAGCGCGGTCAGGCCGCCGTAGGCCTCCACATTGACAAAGTTGCCCCAGCGGCCCACGCACTGGCCGATGAGCAGGCCGAACGCCCCCAGGTCCGCGAAGGCCAGAAAGGAGATCTTCTTGTGGCGGCAGACAAACCACAGCACAATGACCGCCGCAATGACGCCGCCGTAGATCGCCAGTCCCCCGTCCCGGGTGCTCAGCATCCTGAGGAAGTCCAGGCTGCCGTCCGGGTTTCGGAAGAGGTCCAGATAAAAGATAATGTAGTACAGCCGCGCCCCTATGAGGCCCAGGGGCACGGCAAAGATGAGCATGTCGATGAGATCGTCCGCGGAGATACCCAGCTTGGGTCCCTTGCGGCTGCAGTAGAACCAGGCCAGCAGGGCGCCGGAGACGATGATGACGGCATACCAGTAGATGGAGAAGCCGAAAATGTTGACGGCCTCCCGGTTCAGGGTAAACTCCAGGCCCAGCCCCGGGAAGGAGACGGTATGAATCATGTCCGCTCCTCCCTGGGCGCCACCACGGCCAGCGCAGTGCGCTCCGGGGTGACATAGCTGCGGATGCAGTCCTCCACGTCCTTCTTCCCGATGGAGTCGAAGACCTCTGGGAAGCGGAGGTACTCCACCCCGGCGAAGTGGCCCTGGGCCAGATTGATGCAGATGGACTCAAAGGAGTTGAGGCTGCGCACCCGCGCGCCGTAGGCGGCCTTCTTGAGCCGGTTAAAGAGGCCTGCGTCCACCCCGGCCCGGCCCACGCGTACCGCCTCCTGGGCGATGGCGGCGTTGACCGCGTCGGGGTCCTTGCTCTCCCCCCCCGCACAGAGGTAGGCGCAGGCGGGATAGGCCTCGTAGCCGTAGGCAAAGCTGTTGTTCACGAGGCCGTCGGCGTAGAGCTTGGCGTAGAGCGGGCTGGAGGAGCCGAAGAGCGCCTCGCAGGCCAGCTCGCCGATGAGCTGCCGGCGCAGCCGCTCCTCCCCCGCCGGGGCGCTGTCCGCCTTCCAGCCGATTTGGAAGAGGGGCGTGGAGACCTCCATCGTCAGCTCCGTCCGGCTCTTGGCGGCCTTGCCGTCCTCCGCCTCGCCGTAATCCCGCTGAATGTCGCCGTTGCCCTCGCCGGGCAGAATTTCCCGGGCCATTGCGCAGATCTGCTCCGCGTCCACGTTGCCGGCCACGCAGAGAACCATGTTGGCCGGATTGTAGAAGGCCTTGTGGCAGGCGTAGAGGGTGTCGGCGGTAATGTGGGAGATGGACTCAATCGTGCCTGCGATGGGGACCCGGATGGGGTGTCGGCTGTAGAGCCCCTCCAGCATGGCGTAAAAAATCCGATTCTCCGGGTCGTCCTCCACCATGCGGATCTCCTGGCCGATGATGCCCTGCTCCTTGTCCACGCTCTTTTCGGTAAAATAGGGGACGGAGACGAAGGAGAGAAGGATTTTCAGGTTCTCATAAAATTTTTCCGTGCTCTCAAAATAATAGCCCGTAATGGCGGAGCTGGTGAAGGCGTTGGGGGAAGCGCCGCCCCGCGCCAGGTCCTGAAGCGCGTTGCCGTCCTTCGTGTCGAACATCTTGTGTTCCAAAAAATGGGCCACGCCGGCGGGGGTGTCGTGCCATCGGCCGTCCAGCTTGAACTTCATGTCCATGCCGCCGTAATTGGTGGCGAAAAAGGCGTAGCTCTTCTGGTAGTCCGGCTTGGGCACCACATAGATGTGCAGGCCGTTTTCCAGTACGGCGTGGACCACCTGTTCTCCGATTTTGGGGTATTCCTTGTTTACCATGGGCCTCACGCCTCCTTGCCTTTCAAAAAGTAGACCGTATCCAGCTCCAGCTTGTTCGCGGCGGCCTGCACCTGCTGCGCGTTCACCCGCTCCAGTCGGGCGGAGAGGGCCTCCGGGGTCTCGTCCACCCCCGCCGCGGCCTGTCCCAGCCAGTAGTCCTCCAGCCTGCTCTGGCTGTCGGTGAGCGCGCCCAGACTGCTCACCACGCTGCGGCGGGCGGCCTCCAGCTCCTGGGCGTCGAAGCGCCCCTGCCTGCAGTTCTCCAGCTGGGCCAGAATCTCGTCCTGGGCCTCCTGCTTCTTGTCAAACTCCACGCCGGAGGACACCAGCATAAGCCCCTTGAGCTTCTCCAACTGGGAGCTGGCATAGTAGCAGAGGGAGCGCTTCTCCCGGACGTTCAGGAAGAGCTTGGATGTGGTGGTGCCGCCGTACAGCGCATTTAACATCATCAGGGCGGGATAGTCGTCCTCCCAGATGCTGCTTCCCCCGGTACGGAAGCCCAGGGCCAGCTTGCCCTGGGTCACGTCCAGCGCGTCCTCGTAGCAACGGGGCTCCGCCTGGCCCCGGCCGCCTCGTACGGCGCACTCCAGCGCAACCAGCTCGTCCGCCTCCGCCCGCTCCAGCCCCGCCAGGGCGGCGCGGAACGCCGCCTCCACCCGGTCTGTGTCGGCGCTGCCGCAGTAGTATAGCTCCATCCGGGCGGTACGCAGCAGCTCCCGGTACCGCGCCCAGAGACGCTCCCCTGTAATGGCCGCTGCCGACGCCTCGCTGCCCAGGCGGTCCACGCCGTAGGCCTCGTCCCGGCACATGAGCTGTACCAGCCGCAGCGCGGCGTACTGCCGCTTGTCGTTGATCTGGGCGCGAATGGCGTCAATCAGATTGCTCCGCTCCCCCTCCACGTAGGCGGGGACAAAGCGGCCGTTCTCAGTGGCGGGGTGGAGCAGCAGCTCCCCCATCAGGCCGGTGGCGCTCTCCAGAAGCCTGCCGCCGTCGGGGGTATAGGCGTCATCCAGGAAGCTGCCGATAAAGCCCACGCACTGGGTTTCGCCCTTTTTGCGGACCATGGGCTCGATGGCGCCGCCGTAGAGCTCGTCCAGAGCGGCGGAGACGGCCTCCAGCCCCGGAAAGCGCTCGGTCCCCCGGCGCAGGACCATGGGGATCAGCGCGCCCATCGACGCGGAAACCGCGTCGATGGGCGCCAGAAGCTGGAGCCCCAGATAGGCCGACTTGAATTTTGTGGTATGCACCGCCGTGAGGTTCACGCCGGGCAGAAGTTCTCTGTGGGTGACGTTGGTCATCCGCGACCATTCCTTTCTTTATGGGTCCATACGGTACGCCGGGGCGAAATTCCGTACGGAGGAAGGTTCCCGCTTCTGCGGAAGCGGCGGGTATTCCGCCGGGTGCTGTAAATATTTCCGCCCCGGCGATCTGAATTCCGCATTTTTGTATTATACAACAAATTGCCCGGTTTGACACCTATAAAACGAAAAAGATTGGCGGAGCTGCGCCTTGTCCGGGGGGGCCGTTTTCGGTAAAATAAAAAGGACATTTGTCGCAATACGAGGAGGCTCTTACATGACAAGACCCGACATAGAAGCTCTGTCCGCGGCAGGCGCCGCCAAAGCTGACTGCGCCCGAACCGCCAGTCCCCGGTATTTGACCCGCGCCGCCGTGGCCGGCGCGTTTATCTTTGTGGGGGCGCTTTTGTCCTGTCTCTCCGCCTCCTGGTTCTGCGACGCCCACCCGGCCGTGGCCAAGCTGCTGGGGGCCGGCACCTTCTCCACGGCCCTCATCCTCATCGTCCTGCTGGGCGGGGAGCTCTTTACCGGCACAAATTTGGTTATGGGCGTAACCCTCTACGAGGGTGGGTGTTCCCTGCCCGGCGCGCTGCGGGTGTGGGGCCTGGCCTACGTTGGTAATTTCCTGGGCATCCTGGTCCTGTGCCTCCTGTTCGCCGCCTCCGGCGCGCTGCAGGACCCGCTCTTCTCCTACCTGCAGGCGCTGGTCCCCGCCAAGCTGTCCGCAGCGTGGTATATGACGCTTCTCAAGGGCGTACTGTGCAATTTTCTGGTCTGCGTGGGGGTCTACGCCGGGTTTCGTCTCAAGAGTGAGCTGGGCAAGATGGTGGTCATCGCCCTGGTCATCACCACCTTCGTGCTGGCCGGCTTTGAGCACTCCATCGCCAACGTGGCCTATTTCACCCTCTACAGCCTGACCGTCTCCGCCGCATCCCTGCCCGCCATGGGCTGGAACCTCCTGTGGGCCACCGTGGGAAATCTGCTGGGCGGCGCGGTCCTGCTGGGCCTCCCCCTCTGGTGCTCGGCGGAGGGAAAGCCTCAGAAGCTGGCCTCCACCTGATGCTCCCCCTCACAGCACCCCAGCTCAATGCCCGTCTGAACGGCCCTGCCGTCCAGGCGGGTCTCCTTTTGCCCGGTCCGCCTCACCGTGATGTGAAAGACCGCCCGGCCGGTCCGCCACCGGGCCGAATAGCCCGGCCAGTCCGCCGGGAGCCTGGGCTCAATGAAGAGTCTGCCCTCCCGCAGCCTCAGGCCCAGCAGCTCCTCCACCGCCACCCGGTAATACCACCCCGCCGCGCCGGTGTACCAGCTCCAGCCGCCCCGGCCCATATGGGCGGGGTTGGCGTATACGTCGGCGGCGAGCACGTAGGGCTCCGCCTGGTAGATCGAGGCGTCCCGCGCCGAGGGCAGCAGGTTCTCCAGGACCCGCCAGCCCTCTTCGGGCATATCCAGCCGCAGGCAGGCCAGCGCCAGCCAGACTGCCGCGTGGGTGTACTGCCCGCCGTTCTCCCGCACGCCGGGGACGTAGCCCCGGATATAGCCCGGGTCCTTCGCCCCGCTGTCAAAGGCGGGAGCGAAGAGCTTTACGATGCTGTGCTCCCGATCCAGCAGCCGGTCCAGCGCGGCGCGGACGGCCTTCCGCGCCTTCTCCCGGTCTCCCTTCTCCGCCATGGCCGCCCAGCTCTGGGCGATGGAGTCGATGCGGCACTCCTCGTCCCCGCTGCTCCCCAGGGTGGAGCCGTCGTCATAGTAGCCCCGCAGGAACCAATCCCCGTCCCAGGCGGCGTTGGCGGCGGCGGTATAGGCCCCGGCAGCCGCCCGGTATTTCGCGGCCCGCTCCGCACCGTCCTGCGCCGCCGCCAGGGGCGCGAAGCGCTCCAGCACATGGGCGGTGAACCAGGTGAGCCACACGCTCTCCCCCCGGCCCAGAACGCCCACCCGGTTCATGCCGTCGTTCCAGTCTCCGGCCCCCATCAGGGCCAGGGCGTGGCCGCCCGTCCCCCGGCTCAGGGCGTTTTCGACGGCGCGGACCGCGTGGCCGTACACGCTATCCATTTCCTGGGAAATATTGGGCTGTTCATACCGCTCCTGCTCCCGCTCTCCCAGGGGCGGCGCGGCCAGATAGGGGACCTGTTCCTCTAAAATTTTGCGGTCCCCCGTCTTATCCAGATACTCGCACAGGGCATAGGGCAGCCACAGCAGATCGTCGCTGATGCGGGTGCGCACGCCCCTGTCCGCCCCCTTCCCGGCGGTCTCATGCCACCAGTGCTGTACGTCCCCCTCCCGGAACTGGTGGGCGCAGGCGGACAGAAGCTGTTCCCGCGCCAGCTCCGGCGCGGTGTTGAGCACGGCGCAGACGTCCTGGAGCTGGTCCCGGAAGCCGTAGGCCCCGCCGCTCTGATAGCGGGAGGTGCGCCCCAGCAGGCGGCATGCCACAGTCTGGTAGAGGGCCCAGCCGTTCAGATATCGATCCAGCGCGGGACAGGCCGTGTCGACTGTAAGGGCGTTTACCCTTTCATCCCACCAGCGGAGCGTCTTTTCCCGCTGTCCCTCCGCTTCAGCCCACTTTGTCAGGGCGAGGATGTCGTTCTCCTCCCGCTTGGTCGCGGCGCAGCCCACCACCAGAACAAAGCGGCCGGCGGCGTTCCAGCGGGCCTCCAGAACGCCGTCCCCCTCGCTGTGCCAGGTCTTCAGCTCGGCAGACGCGGCGACCAGCATCGACTGGGGCCAGAAGGACCGGTTCCAGGGGTTCTGAATGACAAGGCAATTCCCATTACATACCGTTTCAACATAGCGTGCCGCGCTTTTCTCCGCCGCCAGCAGCGGCTGGGTGCGGTAGCAGATCTCCGCCCCCTCCGGCCCGCCGTCCAATTCGACCAGCAGCACCCGGGCGGGGATATCGGCGGGGACAAAGGCGGTGGTCCGCATCCCAAGCCCGCCCCACCGCTTTTCCCAGCAGGCGTATCCCATACCGTATCGGACCTTGCAGTCCAGGTCGTCCCCGTCGGCGAAGAGCGAGCAGTATACGCCGTCCCGCTCTGCAAAGAGACGCTCCGGCCCGCCCACCATCAGCGGGTCGTTGTACCAGGGCGTCAGCTGGTTCTCTCTGGCGTTACCGCGCCAGAGGTGCCCGCAGCCGGTCTCGTCCGTCATCCAGCCGAAGAAGGGATTGGACAGCATCTGGCTCCAGCCCACGGGCGGCAGCCTGCGGCCCGCGGTGAACACGAACGTGCCGTCCTCCCCAAACCGCGCCTCCGGCAGGCCCGGCTCCAGGCGAAACCCTATCTGCCTGACAGCATCGGCGGCCTGTGCGGCCTGTACCGCTTCCAGCGTCTCTCCCGGCGTCAGCCGGACCGCCGCCGCGGCCAGGATGGGCTGAGCCGCCTCATCCGTGGGACAATCGGCCAGATGGATTCCCCCCCTGGCCCCGATCTGCCGCTCCACGCCCAGCGCCTTGAGCCCATCCAGCAGGGCGTTCCGGGTGGGACGGCGGTAGTCGCCGCCGTCCTCCAGCAGGAAGACCAGATCGAACCGGAAGCCGCACCGGCTGAGCAGCTTGTGGGATCGCACCAGCGCCAGCAGGGGCTCCGTCTCTCCGCCGGCCTCCGCCCGGCAGACGGCGATGGGGTCGTCCCCCGAGACGCCGAAGGGCCACAGCCGCTCCTGGCTGGGCACCGCCCCCGCCCCGTTCTCCCGTGGCGCCGGGAATGCCAGGCGTTCCATCAGGCGAAATACCTGTAAGGTATTTTCGCCTGTCATATGATAGGCCTGGAGCAGACCGTCCAGATAGCTGCCGGTCTCCAGCTTCGGCGTCTTTAAAAGCCGCCGGGCCGTGAAGGCGGCGTCCTCTCCCTGCTCCGCCACGCCCAGGGCAAGGCGGAGCTGAGCCTTCTCCCCCGGCGCCAGCCGCACCGGGAACCGGGCCAGCAGACAGGGGTCCAGTACGGCCCCCACTGTTTCCTGCGCGGGAGCGCGCAGGGCGTTTTCCAGGCCCCGCAGGCCGCCCCGGCCGATTGCCGAGGCCCGGTCGGTGTCAAAGCCCGCCTCCGCTCCGTCCCACACCACCGCCAGGGCGCTCAGGCGCTCTCCGCGCTTTCCCGCCCTGCGGGTGAAGAGCACGCCGTCCTCCACACGCTCACTCTGGATAGACAGCTTGGAGAAGGCCGGGTGGGCGTCGTAGTCCCTCTGACGGGCCAGTACCGGCTCAAGGTAACAGACGATCTCGCCCGCGAACTCCTCCCGTCCCGTCCAGGCGAGCTCCGCCTCCCGCAGCTCGCCGTTCTCCCGGGGGCGTACCCGCAGGCACGTTTTTGCTGTAAAGTCAGAGCACTTAATCGTCCACTCCGCCCCGCCGCCGGTAAACCGCCAGGTATGCTCCCCGCCGGCCCCGCCATAGCAGGGCGCGCCCGTCAGAGGACGCAGCGTTCCCTCATTGTCTCTCAGGAAGAAGCTCACCCCGGCGGGCCGGTCCCGCTTTCTGAACTCCGCCAGCGTAAGCGCGGTCTCCCCCATGCTTGAGGCGGTGGCCCCGGCGTCTGTGCAGAAGACCGTATAGGACCCGTTGGAGACCAGATGACAGGCGGGCTGGAGCCGGTCAAAGCCTGCTCCGCCGCGCTGGAATGCCGTACCTCTGGCCCGCTTGGGCTTGTCCGGTACCTCCCGCTCCGGGGCGCGCATCACCGCCGCCCCTACGGGCACCTTCTCCTGCAGCAGCTCCCGGTAAGCCGACATGGAGCAGTCCCGCATGAAGCGCTCCTGCATGACGCCGTCGTTGAGGGCATTGTCCACTGCCACCAGGCTCATGCCCAGGTGGTGGGCCATATAGCACCGCACCGGCTCCCAGCCCTCGTCTCCCGTCAGCCGGGCGGGCGTGAAGTCCGCCGCCTCGTAGAGGCCGTACTTTCCCTCAAGCCCCATGTCCCGCAGGCGGCGCAGATTGTTGGCTCCCCTGCCCGGCGCCAGCAGCAGCGCCAGGAAGGAGGAGTAGGGCGAGATCACCGTCTCGCTGTCCAGCCCCCGCTTGAGGCCCAGCTTCTGTACCCCGTGGGCCTTGTACTGGTAGCTCATGCCGGGATCGAAGGCATAAAAGCAGGACTCTGAGATCCCCCACGGAATCCCCCGCCGGGCTGTCCGCCGCCGCTGGGCGTAGAGGCAGAAGGCCAGGGACTCGTACATCATGGAGTTGGGCTCGCAGGGGAGTAGCAGGTTGGGCATGAAGTACTCGAACATGGTGCCCGTCCAGGAGGCCATGCCGAAGTAGTTGTTATCCTTGACCAGCATCCGTCCCAGCCGCCGCCAGTGCTTCTTCTCCACCTCGCCCCGGGCCACGGCCAGATAGCTTGTCTGCCGGGCCTCGCTGGCCATGAGGTCGTACCACCCCTGGGTATACGCCTGCTTCTCCGCGTCGTAGCCGATATAGAAGAGCTTCCGGTCGGCATCGTAGAGGAGGGAGAAGTCCATAGCGTCGGAGAGGGCCTCGGCCCGCCGGGCCAGCTCCCCCTCGCCCCACTCGTAGAGGCCCTCCCGCGCCGCGATGAGGCAGCCGCAGAGGTTTCCGCCGTCCACGGTGGAGATATACCGGGGCGGGAGAGGCTGGGCGGTGGAGGTGTCGTACCAGTTGTAGAGGTGCCCCCGCCACTTGGGCAGGGCCTCCAGCGTGTCCAGCATATGGCCCAGCAGCTCGACGGCGGCCTCCCGTGTGAGAAAATCCAAATCCGCCGCCGCCAGCACGCACAGGAGCGCCATGCCGATGTTGGTGGGCGAGGTCCGCCGGGCCAGGCCGACGGCGGGCTGCTCCTGCCAGTTGTCCGGGGGCAGCCAGTGGTCCTCCGGACGGAGGAAGTCGGCAAAATACTGCCAGATGAGTGCCCCCTCATGGAGGAGGAAGGCCCGGTGGTTGGGCGGGACAACCCGCTTCTCGTCGATGGGCCGGCTCATGGCCCAGGCGAAGATGGGGGAAGCGGCCCACACCAGCCCCATGGCCGCACCCGCGGGAAAGAGGGAGAAGCCGATGGCCACCAGACCCACCGCCACGGCGCTCCACTGCTTGCGGTAGTTTGCCCAGACGCCGTCCCCCGCCCGGCGCTCCGCGTCGGCCGCCGTCACCCAGGCCAGCATTCCGCGGTGGCTCACAAAGCTCCGCCAGAGGGCGGTGGCGGCGGCGCTGGCGCAGGTCCAGGCGTGCACAGGCAGAAAGAGGAGCTGGACCAGGGTCTGCAAAATCACTCCGCCAAAGCCCGCGATGATGGTGGAGTGGTAACGGGCGCGCAGGCCCCGGCCCCGCCGGAAGGCCAGATCCGCCCCGGAGAGCAGCAGGTTGGAGGCAGCCGCCAGCACCGCCGCGGCGGCTGCCACGCCGAAGGCGTACCCCGGCAGGCACATCCCCAGCAGCAGGGCCAGCAGGGTGCAGACCGGGGAGAGGCTCCTGCGGAGGTTGTCAAAGATCTTCCACTTCGCCATGGGCGGGATGGGGTTTGGCACCCGCGCCCCGTCCTGGTCCCGGACATGTCCCCCCAGCCAGGGCAGAAGCTGCCAATCCCCCCGGACCCAGCGGTGGAGCCGGGCGAAGTAGGAGGTCACCTTATAGGGATAGCTGTCGGTGAGCTCCACGTCCCCGATGAGGCCCGCGTGGAGGTAGGAGCCCTCCAGCAGGTCGTGGGAGAGGACGCGGTTCTGGGGAAAGCGCCCGTCCAGACAGGTGAGAAAGGCGTCCACGTCGAAGATGCCCTTGCCCGTGAAGGTGCCCTGGTCAAAGAGGTCGTGGTACACGTCGCTGGCGGTGGAGCCGTAGGGGTCCACGCCCCCCTGCCCGGCAAAGATGCGGGAGAACTGGGATTTGTTGGCCGCCCCCAGCTCCACCCCCACCCGGGGCTGCAGAATGCCGTACCCCGAGGTGACAATCTTCCTGCGCAGGTCCAGGCGGGGCCGGTTCAGCGGGTGGAGCATGGCCCCCACCAGCTCCCGGGCCGCGCCCACGTTGAGGCTGGTGTCCGAGTCCAGGGTGATGACATACTTGATATTCTGCAAGGCCTTTCTGCTTCCCGCCCTGACCTCAAGCCCGGAGCGGCGGCCCCGGAGCATCCGGCTGAGCTCCAGCAGCGCGCCCCGCTTGCGCTCCCAGCCCATATAGCGCTCGTCCCCGCTCTGGAAGACGGGGGTGCGGAAGAAGAGGTAGAAGCCGCCGCCGTACTTCTCGTTGAGTCCGTCCACCGCCGCCTGGGCCGCCTTCACGTACCCCCGCGCGGCGGTCCCCATGGGCAGATCGCTGTCGGGCAGGTCCGCCAGGACGCCCAGCAGCAGGTGTTCTCCCGCGTCCCGGTTGGCGAGGCGGTAGCGCTCCAGCAGTCCGGCCAGCTCCCTGCCGCTCTCCCCGTTGGTCAGCAGGGATGCGATGACGCACAGAGTCCTCCCCTCCTCCGGCACGCCCCCCTCCAGGGCCATGCGGTGCACGCTCCTCGGGCGGAAGAGACGGACCACCAGAAAGTCCACGCAGTTTTTGACGATGTCGGACACCGGCAGAAGCAGCAGCAGCGCCACGGCCAGACTGTCCAGCAGAAAGCCCACCAGCAGTACGATAAATAAGGTGGGTATGACCACCGCGCCCACATAAAATGCGCCCGCAGCACAGTTCTTTTCCCGGCCCAGGGGCTTTCGGAAGAGGAACCAGCCCACATGCCGCTCCTCACCCGTCCCCTTCTCCGCCAGGTCGACCGCCAGCCGCGCTGTCTCGGCCTCTCCCAGATTCATCCGCCTGGCCAGGCGGCAGACTTCCTGCCGGTAGCGGCCCCGGGTCTCTTCGTCCATCAGGGGATAGTCCCCGCTGGGGTCCCGGCGGAGCAGCTGCTCCACCCTGCTCTGCTCCTCCAGAAGCTTGCCCAGGTTGACAATGGAGAGGGTGCGCAGGGCCGTCATAACGCACTCCATTCTCTTGGCAAGCCGCTCATGCTCCGCCCCGGCCTCTCTGAGCGCGCCCTCCTGGGCGGCGGAGAGCGGGCGGCCCGCGGCCTTTGCCTGCAGCGCCTCCTCCTCACCGGCGAAGACCTCCCGCCTTTCAAACAGGACCGCCAGCTCCCGGCAGGCCGACTCCAGCCGCTCCACCAGCGCGCCCTTGAGCGCGGGGATGAAGAGGGAGAGCTCCAACTCGGTAAGCGGCCGGACCTCCTGGGCGCGGTCCAGAAAGAGGTCGATGCGCTCTCCCGTCACCTCCCCCGCCCAGGCCAGCGCCCGGGCGAGATCCAGCACCATGATCTGCTTCCCCTCCCGCCGGACCGCCCGCAGCCGCCCGGCGCGGCGGAAGCAGCGTTCCGCCTCCCGGCCCTCCCGCTGGGCCAGGTACCAGTTGTCCAGCAGCCACTCCACCTCCCGGGGGAGGTGCTGCCGGTCCTCCGCCCAGGCTGCGGCCCGGTCCTGGCACTCCCGCACCCGCTCCAGTGCTCTGGATACGGCGCGGCTCACCTGCCGCCCTGAGGCCGTCCCCTCCGGTCTCAGGGTCCGCGCCGTATTCTCGGCGAGCTGCGCCAAATGCTTATCGTCCATGGGGATCTCCCGTCTGCGCTCTCTCATTTGCCACTCCTATTGGTTCCATTGATATTCCATACCAGTTTTTCCCGCTGTAAAAGGAATATACCTGTCCAACCGGTAGAATCATGCAAATCCCATCTTGACAAGCACCACAAAATGTTGTATGATAACACCTGTTGTAAAGCCCCTGTGCTTTACGCAGCACCGGAAGGAGGCGGCGATATGAAAAATCAGGCTTTTCGCATGGCATTGTTGTTCGATTTTTACGGCGATATGCTCACCGACCGGCAGAAGGAGTTTTTTGACCTCTATTATAATGAGGATCTTTCCCTCTCCGAGATTGCGGAGAATTACGGCATCACACGCCAGGGCGTCCGGGATGTGATTGTCCGGGCCGAGGGCATTATGCAGGAGCTGGAGGACAAGACCGGCATCATCCGCCGCTTCCAGCGGATGCAGGAGCAGTTCTCCGACATTGAGCGGGCGGCCGACGGCATTCTCGCCATCAATTCCGAGCACTCCTACGACAGCGACATTGAAACCCTGGCAACGGAAATCAAGGACGCCGTGAGCCTCATGAAGCAGGAGTAACTTATGCCTTTTGAAGGATTGACCGAAAAACTCTCCAACGCATTCAAAAAGCTGCGCGGCAAGGGCCGCCTCTCCGAGGCCGACGTGAAGGAGGCCATGCGCGAAATCCGCATGGCCCTGCTGGAGGCCGACGTCAACTACAAGGTGGTCAAGGACTTCGTGGCCAGGGTCACGGAGCGGGCCGTCGGAAGCGACGTGCTGGAGAGCCTCACCCCCGCGCAGATGATTATTAAGATTGTCAACGAGGAGCTCACCGGCCTCATGGGCGGCGAGAGCGTCAAGCTGAACATCTCCTCCAAGCCGCCCACCGTGGTAATGCTGGTGGGCCTCAACGGCGCGGGCAAGACCACCAACGGCGCCAAGCTGGCCGGCTTTATGAAGAAGCAGAACGGCAAGCGTCCCCTCCTGGTGGCCTGCGACACCTTCCGTCCCGCCGCCATAGCGCAGCTTGAGACCGTGGGCGGCCAGCTGGGCATCCCCGTCTTCCAGCAGGGACTGGGCGACCCGGTGGAGATTGCAAAGGCGGGTATTGAGCACGCCAGGACCCACGGGAACGACCTGGTCTTTATCGATACCGCCGGCCGCCTCCATGTGGACGAGGAGCTGATGCAGCAGCTCGAAGAGATGAAGCAGGCCGTCTCCCCGACCGAAATTCTTCTGATTGTGGACGCCATGATTGGCCAGGACGCGGTGAACGCCGCCAAGGTCTTCGACGAGCGGCTGGATCTCACCGGCGTGATGCTCACCAAGCTGGACGGCGACGCCCGGGGCGGCGCTGCCCTCTCCATCAAGGCCGTCACCGGCAAACCCATCAAGTTCATCGGCACCGGCGAGAAGCTCGACCAGGTCGAGGTCTTCCATCCCGACCGCATGGCCTCCCGCATTCTGGGCATGGGCGACGTGCTCTCCCTCATCGAGAAGGCCCAGCAGTCCTTCGATATGCAGAAGGCCGCCGAGCTGGAACAGAAGATGCGCAAAAACCGCCTCACCCTCTCCGATTATTACGACCAGCTGGTCCAGCTTAAGGGGATGGGATCCATCCAGGATCTGGCCGGTATGCTCCCCGGCGTGGACGCCAAGGCTCTGGCCGGCGCCAGCGTGGACGAGAAGGCCCTGGCCCGGACCGAGGCCATCATCCTCTCCATGACCCCCCAGGAGCGGGACAACCCGGCCCTGCTCAACAACAGCCGGAAAAAGCGCATCGCTGCGGGCAGCGGCACCCAGGTGGTGGACATCAACCGCCTGCTCAAGCAGTTTGAGATGATGCAGCAGATGACCCGCCAGATGACGGGCGGCCGGATGAAGAAAATGGCCAAGATGGGCCGCTTCGGCGGCAAAAAGGGCGGCTTCCCGTTTTAACCGCCCGGCGCGCCCCTTCCTTTCGTTGGTATGCACCCGCGCGGTGCTTCCATATAGAGATGTAATGAATTATGGAGGTGAACATAAAATGGTCAAAATCAGACTGCGCCGCATGGGCGCCAAGAAGGCTCCCTTCTATCGTATTGTGGTGGCTGACTCCCGCTATCCCCGTGACGGCCGTTTCATCGAGGAGATCGGTACCTACAATCCCCTGATGAACCCCGCCGAGATTAAGGTGGACGCCGAGCGCGCTCAGGCTTGGATCAAGACTGGCGCCCAGCCCACCGAGACCGTGAAGGCCCTGCTGAAAAAAGCTGGCGCCATCTAATGGGGTCCGGCTGTATGGAGGGCACTATGAAAGAACTGCTCACTTATATCGCCCGCAATCTGGTGGACCACCCCGACGCGGTGTCGGTCACCGAGCACGCGGGCGAGGATGAGACCACTCTGGAGCTCCGGGTGGCCCCCGAGGATATGGGCAAGGTGATCGGCCGTCAGGGCCGGATCGCCAAGGAGATCCGCACGCTGATGCGCTCCGTCGCCCAGAAGAACGGGACCAAGGTCTCAGTGGAAATCATCGACTGATTTCTGACGAAAACGGCGGGGGCTGTCCCCTGCCGTTTTTCTTTATTTGGAGGTACCGATGAAAAACAAATTTCTTGAGGCCGGGCAGATTGTGAACACCCACGGCGTCCAGGGCGAGGTGAAAATCGTACCCTGGTGCGATTCGCCCGAGTTCCTCTGCCAGTTTGATACCCTCTATATCGGCGGCGCGCCCGTCAAGGTCCTCTCCAAACGGGTCCATAAGGGCAATGTGCTGGCCGTTCTGGAGGGGGTGGACGATGTGAACGCCGCCATGCGTCTCAAGGGCAGGACGGTGGAGATTGACCGCACCGGCGTGGCGCTCCCCGAGGGGCGGCATTTCATCGCCGACCTCATGGGCCTGGAGGTTCGTGACGCGGACTCCGGCGAGGTCCTGGGGACCGTAGCCGACGTGCTGACCCCGCCCGCCCACGAGGTCTATGTGGTGAAGGGCGGGAAGCACAGCTATATGATCCCCGCCGTGGACGAGTTCCTGGTGGAGAGCAATGTGGAGGGCGGCTATATCCGGGTCCGCCTCATTGAGGGGATGGAGAGCGATGTTTAGAGTCGATATCATGACCCTCTTCGACCTCACCGTGGGGGACGTGCTCTCCGAGTCCATCCTGGGCCGTGCCCAGGAGCGGGATATTCTCCGCATTGAGGCCCACCAGATTCGGGACTATACCCTCAACAGGCAGAAGCAGGTGGACGACTACCCCTACGGCGGCGGCCACGGCGCAGTGATGCAGGCCGACCCCCTCTATCAGTGCTGGAAGCACATCACCGACGCCTACGGCGGCGGCCGCACCATCTACCTCTCCCCCGCCGGAAAGACCTTCTGTCAGGCGCGGGCCAGGGAGCTGGCGCGGGAGTGCGACCATCTCATTCTGGTCTGCGGCCACTATGAGGGCATCGACGAGCGTTTTATTGAGGAGTGCGTGGACGAGGAGATCTCCCTGGGCGACTTCGTCCTCACCGGCGGCGAGATTGCCGCCATGGCGGTGACCGACGCGGTGTGCCGCCTGGTGCCCGGCGTCCTGTCCGACCCGGAGTGCTTCGAGGAGGAGAGCCACTGGAACGGCCTGCTGGAGTACCCCCAGTACTCCCGGCCAGAGGAGTGGCACGGCCGAAGGGTCCCCGCCATCCTCCGCTCCGGCGACCACAAAAACATTGCCAGGTGGCGGCGCAAGCAGGCCATTGTCCGCACCCGGGACCGCCGCCCGGATATGTACGCCCGGCTGGACCTCTCCTCCAAGGCCGACCAGAAGCTCCTGAGGGAGATCGCCGAGGAGGAGGCCGCCGCTGCGGAAGCGTCACCGAACGACATGCCATGACACAGACGGGAAGACCTGAGAACTGCTGTTTTCCCATCACATCACAGCGGGCGTGGTTTTCCCGCCTTTCTTTTCCCTTTTTCCCTTTACAATCCGGACGGGTCATGCTACAATAGCAGCATATGCACAATCTGATTTTTAAAATCACATCAGGAGATGCAATATATGAGTTTTAAAATTATTGTGGACAGCTGCTGCGATCTGACCCCCGCCATGCTGCGGGAGGCGTGCTTCACCAGCGTCCCTCTCACCATCCGGGTCGGCGGCGACGTCTTTGTGGACGACAGCACCTTTGACCAGTCGGGCCTCCTCTGGCGGATGAAGGAGAGCGCCACGGCCCCCTCGACGGCCTGTCCCTCCCCCGCCCAGTACGTGGACGCCATGGACTGCGGGGCGGACGACATCTACGTGGTCACCCTCTCCGCCCTCCTGTCCGGCTCCCACAACTGCGCCGCCCAGGCCAGGATGATGTTTTTGGAGGACCACCCGGAAAAGCGCGTGCACATCTTCAACTCCTGCTCCGCCTCGGCGGGCGAGGTGCTTATCGCACTGAAAATCCGGGAGCTAGCCATGTCCGGGATGGATTTCAATGCGGTGGTGAGCGGCGTCTCCCGCTATATCAACGAGCAGGAGACCCTCTTCGTGCTGGAGGACCTGGACAATCTCCGCAAGAACGGCCGTCTCTCCGCGCTCCAGGCCATCGTCACCGGCACGCTGAAGATCAAGCTCCTCATGGGGGCCACCCCCGAGGGAGAGATTTTCAAGCGGGGCCAGGCTCTCTCCGTCAAGCAGGCCATGGGCAAGATGCTCTCCATCATGGCGCAGGACGAGCACCACAAGGGCCGCATTCTCTGCATCGCCCACTGCAACTGCCTGGAGCGGGCCTTCCACCTCAAGGAGCAGGCGCTGAAAAGCTGCCAGTTCAGTGACATCATCATCTGCGAGACGGGCGGCATCAGCACCGTCTACGCCAACGACGGCGGCATCGTCGTCGCCTATTAGGCATAAGAAGGCAGGCGGCCCGCGGGCCGCTTGTCTTTTTTTCAGCCCTGTGATATACTCACAAAACAAATGTACGAAAGGCGTGAGTGTTATGGATTATATCATCCGGCCATCTGAGCCGGGAGACGCCCCTGGGCTGGCGGCTTTGCGGCGTATGCCCGGTGTTTTTGAAACCACTCTGGGCCTCCCCTCCTCCAGAACCGCCGACAGTGAGACCTATCTGGACAGTCTGGGCGACGAGGATCACCATTTCGTGGCCCAGGCGGCGGACGGCACCATCATCGGCGCGGTGGGTCTGATGGTCCGCGCCAACCCCCGGACCCGTCATGTGGGCAGCGTGGGCATCTTCGTCCATACCGACTGGCAGAACAAGGGCGTGGGCACCGCCCTGCTCAAAACCGTGCTGGATCTGGCAGACAACTGGCTTATGCTGGTCCGGGTAGAGCTGGAGGTCTTCGCGGACAACGACCGCGCCAGGCACCTCTATGAGAAGCTGGGCTTCGAGCTGGAGGGCCGGCGCAGGATGGCCGTGGTCAAGGACGGCGCCTATATCGACGAGCTCATGCTGTCCCGCATCCGTCCCACGGGCGCGCACATACAGGAGGAGTGACCCATGTCGTCCGGCCGCCTCTTTGAAATTGTATACCTCCTCCTGGAGCGCCGCCAGATGACCGCCGCTGAGCTGGCCGGGCGGTTTGAGGTGTCGGTGCGCACCATCTACCGGGATATCGACGCCCTCTCCGCCGCCGGGGTGCCCGTCTACACCACCCAGGGCAAGGGCGGCGGCGTGGCGCTGATGGACCACTATATTCTGGACCGTGCCGCCTTCACCGAGGAGGAGCAGCGCCAGCTTCTCACCGCGCTCCAGAGCCTGCCCGAGGCGGCCCGGGCGGGCGCGGACGAGACCCTGGCCAAGCTCTCCGGCCTCTTCCGCCGGCGGGAGACCGACTGGCTCCAGGTGGACCTCTCCCGCTGGGGCAGCGTCGAGGCCGACCAGCGGAAATTCGAGGCCCTGAAGACCGCCATACTGGACCGGCGGGCGGCCGCCTTCACCTACGTGAGCTCCTACGGCCTCACCACCGACCGGCGGGTTCTCCCCGCCCGGCTGGTCTTCAAGGGCCAGTCCTGGTACCTCCAGGCCTACTGCACGGAGAAGGAGGACTACCGCACCTTCAAGGTCAGCCGCATCCTCAAGCTCTCCGTCCTGGACGAGCGGTTCAGCCGCCCCCTCTCTCCCCCGCCCATCGAGAACAGCGGCGAGCCCTGCCCCTTCTGCGTCACGGTCAGGCTCCGTTTCACCCCCGCCATGGCCTACCGGGTCTACGACGAGTTCGACGAGAGCTGCGTCACCCGCGAGCCCACGGGGAAACTGCTCGTCGCCGTCACCCTCCCGGACGACAACTGGCTCTACGGGTACCTGCTCTCCTTCGGCGCCATGGCCGAGGTGCTGGATCCGCCGGCTGTCCGGCGGCGGCTGGCAAAAATGGCGGCGGATATTTGGCGAAAGAATGCAGAACCTGACATGGGATGTCAGGGTATTGGGCGTATGATGGAGCCATCTTCAAAGGAGGTATCTGTCATGAATCCCAACGGACAAACATTCTGCCAGTCCTGCGGTATGCCCCTCTGTGACCCCAGCGTCATCGGCACCGAGCAGGACGGCTCCCCCAGCGAACACTACTGCAAATACTGCTATGAAAACGGCGCGTTTACCGGCGACATGACCATGGAGGAGATGATCGACTTCTGTGTCGGCCCCATGGTGGAGTCCAGCCCCGGTATGACGGCGGAGCAGGCCAAGGACCGGATGGCGGCCTTCTTCCCAACCCTTCTGCGCTGGAAAAAGGACTGATTCCATGGAGTGGAGCGCCCTCTATCCCCGCAGCCGCCAGCCGGACCTCAGCGGGATTGGAAGCTATATCAATACGCCCCTCTGGGACGAGCTTCGCCGTCATATGGAGCAGGACTGGGGCCTTTCACCCTGCGTGGGGTTCAGCGGCTGCAGTATGGCGGCCGGCTGGAACGTGAAGTATCGGAAGAGCGGCCGCAACCTCTTCACCTGCTATCCCGGCCACGGCTTCTTCACCGCCCTGGTGGTGGTCAGCGAAAGGCAGGACCCGGAGGTGCAGCTCCTCCGGCAGACCTGGAGCCCGTATACCCAAAAGCTGTTCGATGAAACCGGCTGTTACCGGGACGGTCGCTGGCTGATGGTGGAGGTCACCTCACCTGAAATTCTGGAGGACCTGAAAACCCTCATCCGTCTGCGCGCGCAGAAATAGCGCCAACGGGACGCCCATATGGGCGTCCCGTTTTGATGTGTCCGCGGCGGCGTGCCCGCTCTTTTCACCTCCCGTTGCCCCATTGCATTCATTTGTGCTATACTGATAAAATCAAACACTGTGAGGTATCCGTATGCAACTGACCATCCGCCCCGAGACCCCCGCAGATTACCGCCCTGCAGAGGTGCTGACCCGGGAGGCTTTTTGGAATCTCTATCAGCCCGGCTGCAACGAACACCACTACCTCCATCAGCTTCGCGCCTCCCCCGCCTATCTGCCCGAGCTGGGCTATGTGGCCGAGCTGGAGGGTGAGCTGGTGGGCCATATCGCCTATTCCCGGACCAAAATCGTACGGGCCGATGGCAGTGAATTCCCCACGATTACCTTCGGCCCGGTCTGCGCCGCCCCGGATCACAGGGCCCGGGGCATCGGTTCCGCGCTGATCCGCCGCTCCCTTCGGGCCGCGAAGGACCTGGGCCACCGCGCCGCGGTCATCCTGGGCGATCCCCGGTACTACGGCCGCTTCGGCTTCCACGGCTGCGAGCGCTTCGGCCTCACCCTGACCGACGGAAAATACCTCCCCGGCCTGATGGCCCTGGAGCTGGAGCCCGGCGCGCTGACCGGCGTCTCCGGCCGCTTCCTTGAGGGGTTCGACTACGTCCCCGGCGGGGAGGAACTGGCCGCCTTCGACGCCGGGTTTCCCGCAAAGGAAAAAGGCTTTACAGAGAGTCAGCGGGATTTTCAGGTAATTTATAATCTGGGTTATCAGGTGATTGAACATGGATTTATGTAACGTCAACGATATCAAGGCCCTCCTAGGGCGGCACGGCTTCCGCTTTTCCAAGAGCATGGGGCAGAATTTTCTCATTCAGTCCTGGGTGCCCAATGATATTGCCGATGCCTCCGGCGCCAATGCCTCCAGCGGCGTGCTGGAGATCGGCCCCGGCATCGGCCCCCTCACCGTCCAGCTCGCCCGGCGGGCCGGGCGTGTGGTCTCCGTGGAGCTGGACCGCTCCCTTCTGCCCATTCTGGAGGAGACCCTCTCCGGCTGCGGCAATACGGAGATTCTCCCCGGCGACGTGATGAAGCTGAATATCCCCGCCCTGGTCGCTGACAAGCTCAGCGGCCTTACACCAATTGCCTGCGCCAACCTCCCCTATAACATTACCACCCCCGCCCTCACCGCCCTCATTGAGGCGGACTGCTTCTCCGCCATCACGGTGATGATCCAGCGGGAGGTCGCGCTGCGCATCTGCGCCGCACCGGGCACCGCCGACTACGGGGCATTCTCCGTGTACTGCCAGTACCACACCGACCCAGAGCTGCTTTTCGACGTGCCGCCCGACTGCTTCCTCCCCGCGCCCAAGGTGACCTCCTCGGTCATCCGCCTGGTCCCGCGGGGGGTGCCCCCCGTCCCCGTGGCGGACGAGAAGCGCTTTTTCCAGGTCGTGAAGGCATCCTTCGCCCAGCGGCGGAAGACCCTGCTCAACGGCCTCTCCTCCGCCTACGGAAGCCGCCTCGACAAGGAAGCCCTGCGGGAGGTCATTACCTCCTGCGGGCTGAGCGCCGACGTGCGGGGCGAGCGGCTGGGCATCCCGGAGTTTGCCGCCGTCGCCGCCCGGCTGGGCGAGCTGCTTGCAAATGGAACAGATTGAGGAGGAAAACAGACCCATGGAACTGACGAGACACCAGGAATTGCTAAGCTGGGTTGCGGCGCAGGCCGCGCTGACCCGCCCGGATAACATTGTCTGGATAGACGGCTCCAAAGCCCAGCTGAACGCTCTGCGGGCCCAGGCCGTCTCCACCGGCGAGCTGCTTGAGCTCAACGGGGACAAGCAGCCCGGCTGCTGGCTCCACCGCACGGAGGTTAGCGACGTGGCCCGGGTGGAGGGGCGCACCTTCATCTGTTGCGAGCGCGAGGAGGACGCCGGCCCCACCAACCACTGGATGGCCCCGGACGAGATGCGCGCACTGCTCAGGCCGCTCTATGACGGCTGTATGAGGGGCCGCACCATGTACGTCATCCCCTACTCCATGGGCGTGGTGGACTCCCCCTTCGCCCGGTACGGCGTGGAGCTTACCGACTCCCTCTACGTGGTCCTCAGCATGGCCATCATGACCCGCTTCGGCAGGCCGGTGCTGGACGCTCTGGGGGACACCGGCGAGTATGTAAAATGCCTCCACGCCAAGGCGGATATTGACCCCGACCGCCGTTACATCGCCCACTTTCCCCAGGACAACACCATCATGAGCGTCAACTCCGACTATGGCGGCAACGCCCTTCTGTGCAAAAAATGCTTCTCCCTGCGCATCGCCTCCGTCCAGGGCCGCAGTCAGGGCTGGCTGGCCGAGCATATGCTCATCCTGGGGGTCGAAAACCCCAGGGGCGAGGTCCGCTATCTGGCCGCCGCCTTCCCCTCCGCCTGCGGCAAGACCGACCTGGCGATGCTGACGCCTCCCGAGCGCTACCGGGCACAGGGCTGGAAGATCTGGTGTGTGGGGGACGACATCGCCTGGCTCCGGGTGGGGCCGGACGGCCGTCTCTGGGCCATGAACCCGGAAAACGGCTACCTGGGGGTGATTCCCGGCGTCAGCCCCAAAACCGGCCCCAATATTCTGGCCACCGTCAGCCGGGACACCCTCTTCACCAATACGGCCCAGAACCTGGACGACGATACCGCCTGGTGGGAGGGCCTGAGCGACACCCCGCCCCGCCATGCCCTGGACTGGAAGGGCAGCCCCTGGGACGGGGCGCTGTCCGCGGAAAAGGGGGCTCAGGCAAACGCCCGCTTCTGCTCCCCGATTACCAACTGCCCCTGCCTCTCCCCCGAGTATGAGAATCCCGCAGGCGTTCCTATCTCCGCCATTGTGTTCGGCGGACGGAGGGCCAAGGTGGCCCCGCTGGTCTACCAGTCCCGCGACTGGGTTCACGGGGTCTTCGCAGGCTCCATCATGGCCTCGGAGACCACGGCGGCGGCCACTGGTAAGGTGGGCGTGGTCCGGCGGGACCCCATGGCCATGCTCCCCTTCTGCGGGTACAATATGGCCGACTACTGGCGGCACTGGCTGGAGATGGGCGCCCTGCTGGGGGATAATGCCCCGCTTGTCTTTCATGTCAACTGGTTCCGCACAGACGGGGACGGGAAGCTTCTCTGGCCCGGTTTCGGTGAAAACCTGCGGGTGCTGGAGTGGATGCTCCGCCGGTGCGGCGGCGAGGCGGAAGCGGTGGAGAGCCCCGTAGGCCTCCTGCCCCGGACGGAGGACATCGACCTGGAGGGATCGGGTGTGACAAGGACCGCCCTTGAGAACCTCTTGAGCATCGATAAAGCCCTCTGGCGTGACGACGTCGCGGATATTCGCGCATTTTACGCCAGGTTCGGCGGGAGACTGCCGCAGGAGCTGGAACAGGCGCTTCATGAACTGGAAGCCGGCCTGAATGAGCGGCCTTCATAATTTCGTTCTGTCAAAGGAGCCCCTCGGTGCTTCTTTGACGGAACGCTGCATGACGGATAAGTCATTCTATCCCTTCGTCTGCGCAGGGCCAAACTCTGCGCGGCTTTCTCTGCGGAGAATTTCTAACAGCCTGATAATCTGTATAAAAGGCGCTCCATCCGTACGGATGGAGCGCCTTTTATACAGATTATGGGCTTTATTTTTTCTCCTGAGACGGCTTGCTCTCCTCCGTCTTCGGCGCTGTACCCGCGCGGCGTTTCCGGCGGATTCTGGCGGCCGTGACCCAGGCAGCCGCCGCAATCGCCAGGAAGAGGACGACGCCGATTAGGTGGTAGGCAATCCACACGGCAAAGTCCCCCAGCCCCTCCCCGAAGTCGGAAAGGCCCGCGGAGAGGGCGTTGCCGATGCGCCCGGACAGCGTGGCTGTCTCCTGGACGGGCTCGGTGAGCTTCAGCACCTCGTTCAGGGTGATGCTGATGGTGGCATAGCCCACCAGACTGTCGTACCGCCGCAGGGTGGTGCTGTACTGGTCAATCTCGTACTCCGTATCGGATAGGGCGTTCTCCAGGGAGACGATGTCCTCCATGGTCACCGCCTTCTCCAGCAGGGCCAGCAGCCGTTCGTGCTTGGTCTCAAGGGTTTTCAGGCGGGCTTCCGCATCGTAATAGGCCTCGCCCACATCCTGGGTGGACTCGTTTTTGCTGACCACGTGGCCCACGCCCCCCGTGGCACTGAGGAAGGCCGTATAGTTCTCCTTGGGGACGCGGACCACATAGCTGCCATACCGGGCGGAACCCGCGTCGTAATAGGCCCCCTGCTGCACCTCGGCGCTCTCATAGTATCCGCCCTGCTCGATCACCAGCTTGTCCAGGGCGGTCACGGCGGCGTCAAATTCGGTGGACTGGATGGTGAGGGATGCGGTGCGGATGAGCTTGGCGTCCTGAGAAGTGTAGACCTTGCTCTCCCCGGCGCCCCCGGAGGGGGTCTGGTGGGACTCGGCCGTCATATCCCCGCCTCCGAAATCAGGGTAGGGGACGGGCGCGGCGGAAGCGGCTGGGGCGCGATCGCTCCCGGCGTCCGAGCTGTTTCCTCCGCTCGCCCCGCAGGCAGCCAGGCAGAGCGCCAGGACCAGAATGGCTGTGATCGGCAAGAGACGGCGCATTTTCATGATTGACACCTCCTGTTTTTTGGTTCCTTATCCCTATAGACGATTTTATTGGAAAACAGTTCCGCTGTCAAATGCCGTTTGGCGTGCATAGGATAGGGCAAAAAGGAGGTATTCCCATGCCCATTATCTATTTGTCCCCCTCCACCCAGGAGAATAATTTCTATGTCAACGGCGGCACCGAGGAGGAGTGGATGAACCGCCTGGCGGACGCCATGGTCCCCTATCTGGTCGCCAGCGGCATCCAGTACACCCGCAACACGCCCGATATGACGGCGGCCTCCTCCATCCGGGCCTCCAACGCAGGCAATTACGATCTCCACCTTGCCCTCCACTCCAACGCCGCTCCCGAGGGGCAGTACGGCCAGTTCCGGGGCATCGTGGTCTACTACTACCCCGGCTCAACCCAAGGCCGCCGCGCGGCCAACATCGTGGCGGACAATCTGAAGGATATCTACCCCCTGCCCAACAACGTCCGGGCCGAGGGTACCACCGCCATCGGCGAGGTCCGCCGGGTCCGGGCCCCCTCGGTCTTCATTGAGCTGGGCTACCACGACAACCCAGACGACGCCGCCTGGATTAAAAGCAATCTGGACCCCGTCGCCCGGAATATCGTCCTCTCCCTGACCGAGTACTTCGCAATCCCCTTCCTCACTCCCGTGCCGCCCCGCCAGGCCGTGGTGGACGTGAGCTGGGGCTATCTCAATATTCGCAGCCGGCCCGACCCCACAGCCCCCGTGATTGCCCGCGCCTACGACGGCGCGCGGCTCACCGTCATCAACGAGTGGCAGGGCTGGTACCTGGTCCGCTTCGACGGCGTGGTGGGCTACGCCAGCAGCGACTTCATCACCCTCATCTAGGGGGCGCGCCATGGTCATTCACGTAGTTCAGGCGGGCGATACCGTGTCCTCCCTCTCCCGGGAGTACGGCGTTCCGGCGTCTCAGATCATCATCGATAACGGCCTCACCTCCGCGGCCCGGCTGGCGGTGGGGCAGGCGCTGGTCATCCAATTTCCCCTGCAGGTCCATACCGTGCGGCCCGGCGAGAGCCTGTCCGGCATTGCCCGGCAGTACGGACTATCCTTGCGCCAGCTTTACCGCAACAACCCCGTCCTCGGCGGGGAGAGCGCCCTCTACCCCGGGCAGACCCTGGTCATCTCCTACCGGGGCGAAAAAGAGGGGACTCTATCGGTCAACGGCTATGCCTACCCCTTTATCGACAAGGGCCTGCTCCAGGCCACCCTCCCTTACCTCACCTTCCTCACCCCCTTCACCTACGGCATAACGCCCGAGGGCGGCCTGGTGGACCTGGACGACCAGGTGCTCATCTCCATGGCCCAAAGCGGCGGCGTGGCCCCTCTTATGCACCTGTCCACCCTCACCGAGGACGGCGGCTTCTCCAACGACCTGGCCCATCTGGTCCTCACCGATATGGATGTACAGGCGGCGCTCATCGACAATATCCAGGCCACCATGCAGGCCAAGGGCTACCAAGGGCTGGACGTGGATTTTGAGTTCGTCTTTGCCGAGGACGCGCTCCCCTACGCCGCCTTTATCCGCGCTCTGTCGGAGCGGCTGAATCCGCTCGGGTATCCCGTGGTCGTCGCCCTGGCGCCCAAAATTTCCGCCGACCAGCCGGGGCTTCTCTATGAGGGCCACAACTACCGCGAGCTGGGCGCGGCCGCCAACGAGGTCCTGCTCATGACGTACGAATGGGGCTATACCTACGGGCCGCCCATGGCGGTCGCGCCCCTGCCCAATGTCCGCCGGGTGGTGGAGTACGCTCTGACGGAAATTCCCGCCGACAAGATTTGGCTTGGGGTGCCCAACTACGGCTACGACTGGCCGCTCCCCTTCGTCCAGGGCCAGACCCGGGCCACCTCAATCTCCAATGCGTACGCCGTTACGCTGGCCCTGCGGTACGGCGCGGAGATCCAGTACTCGGACTACGCCCAGTCCCCCTGGTTCCGCTACACCGGCAACGACGGCGTGGTTCACGAGGTCTGGTTTGAGGACGCCCGCAGCATCCGGGCCAAGCTGGCCCTCATCCCGGAGTACGGTCTCAACGGCGCGGGCTACTGGAACCTGATGCGCCGCTTCCCCCAGAATTGGCGCATTTTAAACGCACTTTATGAAATTCGTGAGGCATAGCCCGCCCTGCGTCCGCAAACAATAGACGCGGAGGTGTTGCATCATGAAGCACTACAGCGGCCTGGACGAATTGCTCCAGGCGGACCGCGCCGCCCACGACTACTTTGCCGCGCTGCCCGACTATGTACGTGAGCAGATTGCCAGCCGGGGCGGCGGCGTCAGCTCTCTCGCCTCGCTTCAGGACTACGCCGAAAACCTGACCCGCGGCGACGGCTGAGTCCCCCTGTCCCGCCCCGAAAGGGGCGGGATTTTGCCGGAACGGGGCATCTTTTCCACGGGTTTTTCATCGTTCACAAATCGTTCATAGGAAGTTATAAATTTGTACATCATTTCCATCTCAGGTATGGTATCCTATACTCGTCAGGATACCAGAACAGTTTTCCAAACCTCCTCCCTCCCCTCTCTTTTATTTCAACACAGCACTGTCTCCCCGCAGGGCGGCAATCGCCCCCTGCGGGGAACAGACCAAAAGCTCCACGCCCGCAAGGGCGTGTTTTTTTGTGCCCGTTTTGCGTGGCGAAATTGCGCGCAAGGTCCGGCGCTGCTCCGCCGCGGTACATGAATTTTGTATTCGTTTTAAAACATATTCTCTCCCCGCCTTGGCATACTAAGCGCGAGGTGAGAAATATGTCCTATGTCAGCCCGAAAATCAAGGCGCAGTTTGAGTCCATGCCCATCAATCTAAAAAACGCGATTTTGGAGCGGGACGTCCGACTGGAGAATATGGCCGACCTGATGGCCTGCCTGGAGCGCATCATCGAAGAGGGCGAGCCCAATGCTTGACCACGCCGCCCTCTCCCCCGACGCACTCGCCTATTTTCAGAGCCTGCCCCTGGGCGACCAGGTGGCCATGCAGCACAGCAATCTGTCCTTCCGTACCCTGGAGGACCTCAAGGCCTACCAGTCCTCCATGCTCTCCAATCTCGACTCCGTGCTCTATAAGCGCCTGCCCGACCCGGCCATTCCCTCCAACGCAGCGCTGGACGCTCTGGACGCGGAGTGAGCTCTCCAAAATTTTTTCAATTTCGCGAAAATAACGCTTGCATTTTATTTCCGCCTGTGCTAATATAAATAAGCTGTCGACGGGGCACTGCTCCGGCAGGCGGTATGCGGCTGTAGCTCAGTTGGATAGAGTGACTGGCTACGAACCAGTAGGTCGGGGGTTCGAATCCCTTCAGCCGTACCAGCAAAAGCCCTGGAATTGTAAGATTCCAGGGCTTTTCTGTACCCTTTTGAAATCTCCGGTTAGGAGTATGCAAATTAAGGAATAGGGGCGGGCCAACGTTGGCCCGCCCCTATTCCTTCTCGTGAATGAAATGTCCCGTCACGCCGCCTCAAACTGGCTGCGGTAGAGCGAAGCGTAGAAGCCGTTTTGCTCCAGGAGCTGCGCATGGCTCCCCCGCTCCACGATGTCGCCGTCGCGCACCACGAGAATCATATCGGCGTTTTGAATGGTGGAGAGCCGGTGCGCGATGACGAAGCTGGTCTTCCCCTCCATGAGTCGGGCCATGGCCTTTTGAATCTCCATCTCCGTGCGGGTGTCCACGCTGGAGGTGGCCTCATCCAGCACCAGTATGGCGGGGTCGGTGAGCATGGCACGGGCGATGGTCAGAAGCTGCATCTGCCCCTGGGAGACGCCGGAGGCCTCGCCCGAGAGGATGGTGTCGTACCCCTGGGGCAGCGTGCGGATAAAGTGGTCGCAGCAGGCGGCCCTGGCACACGCCGCAATCTCCTCCCGGGTGGCGTCCATCTTTCCGTAGGCGATATTTTCCGCAATGGTCCCCTCGAAGAGCCAGGCGTCCTGGAGCACCATGCCGATGCGGCGGCGCAGCCCGCTCCGGGACATTGTGGTGATGTCCCGCCCGTCGATGGAGATGGAGCCGCCGCTGAGCTCGTAAAAACGCATGAGCAGGTTCACCAGAGTGGTCTTTCCGCCCCCTGTGGGACCCACGATGGCCACCATCTCGTTGGGCCGCACCTCCAGGTTCAGGTCCTTCATCAGAATGCGGTCGGGCGTATAGCCAAAACGCACGTTTTGGAAGGTGACGCGGCCCTGGGTGATATGCTCCGCCCCGCCACGCTCTTCGGGCACTTCCTCCTCCTCGTCCAGCAGGGCGAACACCCGCTCCGCCCCCGCGATGGCGGCCTGAAGGGACGTGATGACATAGGCCGCCTCGGTCACCGGCTCGGAGATCTGGTTGACGTACTGCAGAAAGGCCTGCACGGTGCCCAGGGTGACCGCTCCGCCCAGCGCCATGCCGCCGCCCAGCACGGCGGTGGCGATAAAGCCCAGCTGCCCCAGCAGGCGGATGGCGGGATAGATGGCGTAGTCGGCAAACTGGGCCTTGCGCTGCGCCCGGAACTGCCGCCGGTTGAGCTCCTCCGCGGCCTCCAGCACAGCCTGCTGCTGGTTAAAGACCTTGACCTCCCGGTTGCCCGCGTAAATCTCTTCCACCTTGCCGGTCAGCGCACCCATGGACGCCATATTCTCGGCATAGGCCTTCTGCGCCAGCGTGGAGACGAAGCCGGTGGCCGCCATGCTGACGGCCAGGGACGCCAGGACCACCAGGAGGAGCCCGGGGCTCAGTGCCAGCATGGTCACGAGGGCCAGCACTATGGTGAAGCCGGAGGAGATGAGCTGCATCAGCCCCACCTGCATGACGGAGGAGACCTTCTCCAGGTCGTTGGTGACCCGGCTCATGATGTCGCCGGTCTTATGGGTGTCGAAGTAGCGCAGGGGCAGGCGGCTCAGCTTGGCGCTGACGTCCTTGCGGAGGGAGAGGGTCAGCTCCTCGCCCACGCTGGCGATGATATACTGCTGGACGTAGCTCAGCACACAGCTCACGAGGAAGGCGGCGGCCACCAGCGCCACCGGCAGTCCCAGGGCCCCCAACGCTGCCTGAACGATACCGGACGAGCCGTCGTAGGTCCGGATTGCCGCCACCAGCCGGTCGATTCCCAAGCCCATCGCCAGCGGCATGGCGGTAAAGGCCGCGGAACTGAGCAGCGTGGCGGCGGCCACCACGGTCAGCTTCTTCTTCTGGCTGGCCATCCGGCCCAGCAGCCGCCGGACGGCTGCCTTGGTATTGCGCGGGATGTCCTCGCTCCGGACCGTCCGCTTTTTCCTGTTTTTCACATTCTCGCTCACAGGGCTTACGCCTCCTTTCGGTTCATCTGGCTCTCGGCAATGGCGCGGTATATCGGGCAGTGCTCCAGAAGCTCGCTGTGGGTACCCGCGCCGGCCAGCCGCCCCTCGTCCAGGACCAGAATCTGGTCCGCGTCCAGAATGGTGCTCACCCGCTGGGCAATGATCAGCTTGGCGGGGGCAGTCACGCTCCGGCGCAGGGCCCTGCGGAGCGCGGCGTCGGTCTTCACATCCAGGGCAGAGAAGCTGTCGTCAAACAGAAAGACGTCGGCCCGCTTGACCAGTGCCCGGGCGATGGAGAGCCGCTGCCGCTGCCCGCCGGAGAAATTGGCGCCCCCCTGGGACACCGGGGCGCCCAGTCCCTGGGGCAGCCGCCTGACGAAATCCTCCGCCTGGGCCACCCGCAGGGCCTCCCACAGCTCCCCGTCGGAGGCGTCTGGGCGGCCCATGCGCAGGTTGTCGGCAATGGTGCCGCTGAACAGAAACGCCTTCTGGGGCACGCAGCCAATTGCGCCGCGCAGCTCCGTTTGGGAGAGCTGCCGCACATCCACGCCGCCCAGGCGAATCCGGCCGTCTCCCACGTCGTGGAGCCGGAGGAGCAGATCGGCCAGGGTGCTTTTGCCTGATCCGGTGCTGCCGATGACGGCGGTGGTCTGCCCGGGATACATGGTAAAGGACAAGTCCCGGAGCACCGGCTCCTCGGCGCCCGGGTAGGAGAAGGTCACATGGTCAAACTCCACCACGGCGGCGGTGTGCACAGGCTCCGCCGGGACTGCGGCGGTATCGGCGACGGCGCTCTGCATGTCCAGCAGCTCCTGAAGGCGGTCCAGACAGGCGCGGGCCTTGGGCAGGGTGGTCATGGCGGACGCCGCCATGATGAGGTAGGCCATCGTCAGGGTGGAGTACTCCGTGACGGCGGTAATCTGCCCCACCTCCATCGTCCCGCCCAGGGTCAGCGCGCCGCCGATCCCAAGCACCACGGCTATCAGCGCCCCCATCAGCAGCCAGACGACGGGGATAAACACGGCAAAGAGCTTGTTGAGCCGGATCATATTGTCGGCGTAGCTCTCATAGGCCCCGCCCGAGCGCTCCTCCTCATAGGCCTCGTTGCCGAAGGCGCGGATAACCCGCGCGCCGGTAATGGCCTCCCGCAGCACCCGGTTGATGCGGTCCAGCCTCACCTGAATGCTCCGTGAGAGGGCGTTTGATTTTTTCAGCACCACCCCCGCCGCGATCAGCAGCACGGCCATGAAGCCCACCTGAATCAGCGCCATCACGGGACTGACCATGGCGGTCATCACGGTGGAGGCAGCCACGATGATGGGCGCGGGAACCGCCATCTGGAGCATCATGCCCAAGGTCTGCTGAAGATTTGTGATGTCCGAGGTGCTGCGGGTAATCATGGAGGAGACGCCCACGGCGCCGAACTGCTGGATGGAGAGCTCCTGGCTCTTGCGCAGGAGCTTGGAGCGCATCTCCCGGCCGAACAGGGCGCTCAGGTCGCTGGTGACCCAACTCCCCCAGGCCGCCACAGCCGAGGCCAGCACCGCGACCACCAGCATCTGAACCCCCGTGCGGAGAATGGCGTCCATGTTCCCCCGGAGAATGCCGCGGTCCACCACGTCCGCGATGAGGGCCGGGATGAGCAGCGTGCCCATCACCTGCCCCAACAGCAGAAGGGCGGCCAGGACGGCCCTGCCCCTGTGCCGGCGGAAAAACTGTTTGAAATATTTCATTGTGTCCTCCTCTGCCAATACTTGCTTTTCACTTGGCAAAGGGTATAATAAACCTTGAAGTCGCTTTAATGTCAAGAGCCGATTTGTGAATTTTTTATGAGGTGAATATGAGCCAGAAAAAGCAGCTTTCCATACTGGAGTTCTCCCGGCTGACGGGTATCAAGCGGGAAAATCTGCGATTTTATGACCGGATCGGCCTTCTCTCCCCGGAGGCGCGGGGAGAGAACGGCTACCGCTACTACACGCGCCGCCAGCTGAGCTCCGCCTACCTCATCGGCAGCCTCCGGCTGCTCGGCGTGGGACTGGAGGATATCCGGGGATACTCCAGCCGCCGCACGCCGGAGAAGATGCTGGAGCTGTTTGCCCGGCAGGAGGCGTATATCCAGGCGGAGATCGCCAAGCTGCGGGAGACCAGCGAAATTATGGAGATGTACGCCGGCATGGCCAGGGACGCGCTCTGTCACGGGGCGGACGCCTGCCTGCTTGAGGAGCGGAAGCGGGAGCGCATCTTCCTCTGCCCCCCCGCCCCCGAGGGCGCGAGTGAGGAGGAGGGCGGCATCCTCGCCTACGAATACGCCAACGAACGGGGCGTGAACCTTGGGTATCCGTCCGGCGTGCTGATTCATCATGAGACGCAAAGCACGGGTGCGCTCGCCTGGAGCTACCGCTATTACTTCAAGACGGGGAAAAAGGGCAATGCCTGGAAACCGGCCGGGCGGTATGCGGTGGCCTACGGCAGAGGCGATCCCCAGCAGTCGGAGGCTCTCTACCTGCGGCTGCTGGAATTTATCCATGCCCAGGGCCTGAAGGCCGCGGGCGGCGCCTACGGGGAGCCCCTGCTGGATGAGCTGGCGGTACAGGACGCAGGGCAGTACTGCATCCGCATAGAAATCCCAGTTGCGGACTGAAGCGGGACCCCCGGCGGGCATACCTGCCCGCCGGGGGTCCCGCTTCGTATCAAGGCGATGGGCCCTCAGCCGAAAAACAGCTCCATATCGTCCTCCACCGATCCGATTCCGGCGATCCCGAAGCTCTCCGTCAGCACCTTCGCCACATTAGGCGAGAGGAAGGCCGGGAGGGTGGGACCCAGGTGGATGTTTTTGACGCCCAGATGCAGCAGTGCCAGCAGAACGATGACCGCCTTCTGCTCATACCAGGCGATGTTGTAGACAATGGGCAGGTCGTTGATGTCGCTGAGGCCGAGGACCTCCTTGAGCTTGAGGGCGACGAGGGCCAGGGAGTAGCTGTCGTTGCACTGGCCCGCGTCCAGCACCCGGGGGATGCCGCCGATATCGCCTAGGGGGAGCTTGATATATCGGTATTTGGCGCAGCCCGCCGTCAGAATGACGGCGTCGCCGGGGAGGGCCTTGGCAAACTCCGCGTAGTAATCCCGACTCCCTGCCCGGCCGTCGCACCCGGCCATCACCACGAACTTTTTGATGGCTCCGGACCTGACGGCCTCCACCACCCTGTCCGCCAGGGCCAGCACCTGGGCGTGGGCGAAGCCGCCGGTGATGGTCCCGCTCTCCAGCCCGGTGGGCGGCGGACAGGTCTTGGCCTGGGCGATGAGGGCAGAGAAATCCTTCACGCCGCCCGTCTCATCAATATGGCCGCAGCCGGGGAAGCCCGCCGCGCCGGTGGTCCAGACCCGGCTCATATAGCTCCCCTTGGGGGGCACGAGACAGTTGGTGGTCAGCAGGACGGGACCGTTGAAGGCCTCGAACTCCTCCTTCTGCCTCCACCAGGCGCTGCCGTAGTTGCCCGCGAAGTGGGGATACTTCTTGAACGCGGGATAGTAGTGGGCGGGGAGCATCTCCGAATGGGTGTAGACGTCCACCCCCGTCCCCGCCGCCTGCTCCAGGAGCTGCTCCAGGTCGCGGAGGTCGTGGCCGGAGACCAGAATGCCGGGGTGATCCCTTACGCCCAGCTCCACGGAGGTGATCTCCGGGCTGCCGTACCGGGCGGTGTTGGCCCCGTCCAGCAGGGCCATGGCCTCCACGCCGTACTTCCCCGCCTCCAGGGTGAGGGCCACCAGGGCGTCTGCGGTGAGGGTATCGTCCAGCGTGGCGGCCAGGGCACGCTGGAGGAACGCGTCGACCGCGGCGTCCTCCACGCCCAGGACGGCGGCGTGGAGGAGGTAGGCCGCCATCCCCTTGAGGCCGTAGGTGATGAGCTCCCGGAGGCTGCGGATGTCCTCATCCTCCGTGGAGAGGACGCCCACCGCCCGGGCCTTTTCCATCCAGTGGTCCATATCGTCCCAGCGGGCAGCCTCGTGTAGCCCGCTCCGCTCCTCCAGCTCCGCGGCCAGACCATCCCGTATGCGGATGGTCTCCCGGCAGCGGCCCAGGATGGCCGCCTCGTCGAAGTTGGCGTTGGTGATGGTGACAAAGAGATTGAACCCCACCAGCCGGTCCGCCTCGCGGGGGACCCTCCCCTCCTCCGCCCGCAGGCGGACGGCCGTCTGGGCCAGCCCCTTGGTGAGCCAGACCAGCAGATCCTGGGCGGCGGCGACCCCGGGGGTCTTGCCGCAGACCCCTGACCGGGTGCAGCCGGAACACCCGGCGGTCTCCTGGCACTGGTAGCAAAACATCTGATTATCCATCTTGATCGTCCCCTTTTCCGTATTTCGGCTGTCCGGGCGCAGCCGCCCGCGCCGTGTAAGGCCTGTGTTCATCTCTGACAGCAGTATAACGGCGCCTGGGGTGCTTTGCATGTTGCATCTGCAACATATCAATATTTTTTATTAAAGCCCGCCGGAACCGGCGGGCTTTTTCGTCTCTTCAGTTATCCCGTATCAGCCGGAAGCTGTTCCGCTCATAGTCCAGAAGTCCCTCCCCCTTCATCCGGGAGAGCTCGCGGGTGAGGGCGGAGCGGTCCACACAGAGGTAGTCCGCCAGCTCCACCCGCCCCAGCTCCGACGTGAACCGGGGCGATCCGGACCGCTGCGCCTGCTGGGAGCACCAGGTCAGCACCCGCTCACGGATGCTCTTTTTTGACGTGATCTCCAGCTTTTCCATGAGCTGGACGTTCTTGGCGGCGATGAGGCCCACCATATTCTCCACCAGCCGGTGGTGGAACCGGCAGGAGCGGCTGCACGTACACAGCACCCGGCGGAAGGAGAGCAGGAGCACCCTTGTGTCCGCGCCGGCCAGAAAGGACACCACGCTCCGGTCCAGCCCGCCGCAGACGATGCTCTCCCCGAAGACCTCGCCGGGGCCGACCACCGCCAGGATGGAGCTGCCGCCCCAGACGTCCTCCTTGCGCATCTGGACGCTCCCCTCCACCACGGCGCCGATGCAGTCCAGCACATCCCCCTCCAGGACGATGAATTCGCCCTTCCGGCAGATGCGCTCCCGCGCGCCCAGGCACTCCAGCATGGCGGAGAGCTCCTCCCCGCTGATGTGCTCAAACAGCCGCGTCCCAACCAGAGCGCGGTATTGGTCTCTCATATCGCTCACCCCGCCCCCATCATACAGGAAACAGCGCTTTGCCGCAAGCACCGCATCCTGCCAACAGACTTGACGCCCAGATTACAAAAAAATTTATTAATTTTTACTATGCAATTAGACTTTTGGCCCTTGCCTTTGGTGTTTTTTATCTATAACATATAAATATACGGGAGCGAAGTAAAATTTATGCATGTGAGGAGTGAGGCCCTTGCACCGAAACACATGAGGGATCTATTTTGAGCACAAAGACTATTGGAAACGGAGGCGCGCCTCCGTTTCCGTCCGGGTACCCGGACGGAAATTTGTCGAAGAGGTGGAATTATGAAGACAATCTTCAAACGCAAAGCACTGTCTCTGCTCCTGACCTTTGCCATGGTCCTCTCCCTGCTCCCCGCCGCATCCTTCGCCGCAGAGGAGGCCGCGGACCCCGACGCCGTGACCCAGTCCGAGGCCGAGGCCGCTGTTCTCCAGGCGCAGGAGACCGCCGCGCTCTATTCAGCCGAGGGCGCCGTGCCTCTGGCCGAGTGGAATTTTACCACGATGACCCTGCCCCCGCTCCCCCCCACCACCCCGCCCTGGGAGACCACGCTGTACGCCACAGGCGGCGCGGACTCCTATGCCACCCTGACCACCAACGCCACCAACGGCTGGGGCTCCAGCCCGTCCAACTTCCTGGCCGCCAACGGCTTTGACGGCGAGCCGGGCGAGAAGTACTGGCAGGTGGATGTGCCCATCGGCATGTCCTATGAGGATATGACGGTCAACGTCTACTTCCGCACCTCCGGCTCCATCACCAACCGCTGGTACGTGCAGTACCGCACCTACGGCTCAGATGAGTTTGTGGACATAGAGGACGGCGGCTTCACCGTCACCAAGAGCGGCGGCGGCGCCGGCCCGGTAGACTGGGACAGCGGCCTTGAGCTGTGCCCGCTGCCGGACAACACGGTGGCGATCCGCTTTGTACGCGGTGAGGAATCCAACCCCACCAAGCCCACGGCCTCCGGCGGCAACGCATATATCAACAACATTATCGTGATGGGCGTTCCCACCCAGAAGCTGCCCCAGCTGGCCATGCCCACCGCCGAACCCGCACCCGGCCGGGTATTGGACAAGACTGAGCTGACCCTGGCCAGCGTCAATGACGACGTGGTCATCCGGTACAGCACCGCCTCCGCCGACCCAAAGACCGGGGACTGGGAGGAATATGACCCCGCCCGCCCCCTGACCATTGACAGCGATACCCATACCTTCTACGCCTACGTCACCGACCCCGCCCACAGGCAGGACGACAGCGAGGTCCGCACGTTCTCCTACGAGATTCTTGAGGTGGAGGACATCTCCGCAATCCGCGCCCACAAAACCGGCACGCCGGTTATGCTCCAGGGCACGGTCAGCCACGCCTACCCCCTGGGCGATGATTCGCTGGGCTGCTATGTCCAGGACGCCACCGGCGGCATTCTGGTCGTCGGGGAGCTGCCCGTGCTGGCAGCGGGCGATACCTTCACCGCCGCCGGTATTCTGACCGAGGCCGGCGGCCGCCTGGTTCTCACCGACCTGATGACAGCCGAGAAAGGCGCCGCCGGGGAAGCGCCCGCAGGTACGGCGATGAGCGCCGGGGACCTCAGCAGCGCCGAGAAAGCCGGCGCCGCCGCCGGCACCCTGGTGTCCGTCGCGGACCTGAATGTGGACGCCGTCTCCACCGATGAAGACGGCCTGGTAACGGTAAAGCTCAGCGGCGCGGACGGCGGGAAGGTCACCGCTCTGCTGGACGGCTCCCGGGGCGCCGCGGAAGACTTCTCCGTGATTCTCAACGACACCGTGACCGCCACCGGCATCGTGGACGCCTCCGGCTCCGGCTGGTGCCTGCGTCTGCTCTCTCCCGCCGGACTGGCAAAAACCGCCGACGCCACCGTGGTGGCCAAGCCCATTGCCGACCGTCCCACGGACCGCCGCCTGGGCGCGGGCGAGAAGGTCCGTTTCTCCTGTCCCACCCCCGGCGCTGCCTATGAGTCCACCGCCGACCTTGTCGCAGGCAGCTGGGCGGCGGTCCCTGCGGATGGTCTGGTCTTCCCCGGCGAGCCCGGCGATACGGTCACCCTCCATGTGCGGGCCGTCAAGGAGGGTATGACTTCCAGCGAGCCCATCACCCTGACCTACCTGCTCAAGCCCTCCGTGGCGGACCAGGACCCCATTCCCGATTCCGCCTTTACCGACGGTATCCTCACCATCCCGCAGCTTCTGGAGACGGAGCGCAAGGGACAGACCGTCACGGTGCTGGGCCAGCTCACCTACCGCTACAGCACCAACTCCGGCGTGTTCCAGGACGTCATCAACGGGGAGACCGTCTCCTTAATTGCATCCGGCTCCGATATCGCCAAAGCAGGCATCGGCGACGTGCTCAAGCTGACCTTTACGCTCAACACCTGGAACATGTCCCTGTCCAAGACGGAAAAAGTCTCCCATGCCACGCCGCTTGAGCCGCAGGAATTCGATTCCTTTGCCGATCTCCTTAAGGTGAAGGAGGAGCTTCCCGGCGCGGTGGTGCTCCTTAAAAACGTCACGCTTCCCGACTATAACAGCGGCAGCATCACCGTCAAAGACAGCCAGGGCAAATCCCTGACCATCTCCAAGCCCGCCGCCTTCCCCGTGGGCATCGGCAAGGGCGACGTGGCGGATCTCGTGTGCGCCATGCCCTCTTCGGTGAACGACAGCGCGCCGAAGCTGAGCCTCGGCAGCGAAAAGCAGAACGCCGCGCCCACCATCAAGCTGGTCGGCGGCGACACCCGGGGGCCCAACATCACGCTGCTGAGCAGCCTGGACGGCATCAAGAAGGGCGAGTCCTTTGACATCTCGGTCCAGGTGGAGGACTACACCGGCGTGAAGTCGGTCTCCCTGGTCTATACCGTCAACGGCAAGGACTCCGAGTCCATCCCCCTGACCGCCGAGAAGGATAAGTCCGTCTATCAATACACCATTCCCAGCACGGCCCTGAATGAGGGCGGTTCCTTCTTCTTTACCATTACCGCTGTGGATACACAGGAGCCCACGGGCTATCAAAACGTATATAAATCCAAGGTCATCACCATCGCGGACGAGCCCCTCATCCTGACCGTCTCCCCCAAGGACGGCGAGGCCACCCTGAGCGAGCTTCGCCCCACCATCTCCGTCACCTTTGAAAACGCCGGGGAGACTCCCGCCGTCAAGCTCACCCTGACGCCCGAGGGCGGCTCCGCCGTCCTGACCGGCCAGGAGATGACCGTAGACGGAGCCTCCGCCTCCTTCCGTCCGGCGGAGAACCTGGCTGAGGGCAAGTACAACGCCACCGTCACTGTGGAGCGCGGGGACAAGAAGCAGGCCCTGAAGACCTGGTCCTTCAGCGTGGGCGAGCCCACCATCCAGCCCTACTTCGGCCAGCTCCACTCCCACACCGGCGAGTACTCCGACGGCGCGGGCTTCCTCTCCGACGCTCTGGACTATGTGGCGGCCATCCCCGAGGCGGACAACGTGCAGTTTGTGGCCTTTACCGACCACTCCAACTACTTCGACAACGCCGAGGCCTACAACCCCGCCGCCGCCCTGGGCGACGCCTCCCAGATGACCGCCGAGAGCAAAAAGACCTGGGACGCCTACCGCAAGGCCATGACGACTTTCAACAACAAGGACAACGGCCGCCTCGCCATCGCCGGGTTCGAGATGACCTGGGCGGGCGGGCCCGGCCACATGAACACCTTCAACTCCGACGGTCTCGTCAGCCGCAACAACCCTGAACTCAACAGCAAGGCCAACAAGACCAAGGACGAGGGCATGCAGCTCTACTACGCGGAGCTCTCCAAGCCCGAGAACGCCCAGACCGTCTCCCAGTTCAACCACCCCGGCATCATGTTCGGCGCGTTCACCGACTTCGCCCACTGGGACCCTGCCATCGACTCCCGGGTGACCATGGTCGAAGTGGGCAACGGCGAGGGCCAGATCCACCAGGGCGGCTACTACCCCTCCTACGAGTACTATGTGATGGCCCTGGACAAGGGCTGGCACGTGGCCCCCACCAACAACCAGGACAACCACAAGGGCGCCTGGGGCAACGCCAACGACGCCCGCACCGTCATCTACACCGATAACTTCAGCGTGGACGGACTGCTGGACGGTATGCGCGACATGAGCATGTACGCCACCGAGGACAAGAACCTTGAGATCTCCTATTACCTCAACGGGAGTATGATGGGCTCCATCCTGGAGACCCCCGACGAGCTCCACTTTACCGGCGCCGTCCAGGACCCCGACCCCGGCGAGACCGTGGGCACCGTGCAGATTGTCGCCAACGGCGGCCGTGTGGTCTACGAGACCGTATGCGACGAATCCACCTTCCTGCTGGACGTAACGCTGGAGCCCCAGTACAACTACTACTTCCTCAAGGTCATCCAGCCCGACAAGGACGTGGCCGTAACCGCCCCGGTATGGGTGGGCGAGTCCACCAAGGCGGGCATCACCTCCTTCTCCACCGACGCGCCCCTGATCATCGAGGGCGAGTCCATCGACCTTACGGCCGAGCTCTACAACTACGACGCCCAGGCGCTGGTGCTGGACTCCATCGAGTACTCTCTCACGGTCGGCGCCTCCACCACCTCCCTCTCCGTCGACACCGACCCCGGCAGCATTCTCTCCCAGGCCACCATGACCGATACCTTTACCTATACGCCCGCCCAGCCCGGCCTGCAGACCATCACTCTGACGGTCAACGGCTCCATCGGGAACACCCCCTGCACCTTCACCTCCAGCATGGAGCTGGAAGTCATCGCCGCAGCGGAGCTGACCTCTGTGGCAATCGACACCGGCCACGGCAACGCCGTCGTCACCGACGGGAGCGAGACTGAGCTTCCGCTGCTGGCGGGGCTGAACAATATCCGCCTGGACAGCCTGGGCGCGGGCGAGCTGACCTATGAAAATCTCTCCCAGCACGCGCTGGTGCTGCTGAGCATGCCCGCCGACGGTTCCGCCCCCGCCTATACCGACGCCGAGCTGGACGCCCTGCGCAGGTACGCCGCCGACGGCGGCAGCTTCCTGGTTGCCGCCGCCGCCGACCGCACCGCCGGCAGCGCGGCCTCCGCCGAGGCCAACAGGGTGCTGGAGGCCATCGGGGCCACCGCCCGCATCGGCGAGGCCACCGTGGTGGACGAGGTGCGCAACACCGGCCTTCTGTACCGGGTGCCCCTCACCGGCAACTCCTGCTTCAATTATGACGCTGCCGCCGCGGACTCCCTGGCGGGCGCCATTCTCTCCGGTGTCAACACCGCGGCAAACAACACCTTCAACCTCTATAGCGGCGCGCCGGTCCTCCCCGGCTCGGCCACCGTTCTGGTCCGGGGCTTCAAGCCCAGCACCAAGTCCGTAAAGGCGGATGGCCTCGCCGGCGACACCGCCCTCAAGCCGGGCACCCCGGCGGTCACAGCCCCCGGCTCCACCGTTCTGATGGCCGCGGAGTCCCTCGCCGGCGGCGGCTTTGTGGTGACGTCGGGCTCCCCCTTCTTCGCAACCAAGGAGATGTATACCGACATCGACAAGCCCGAGGACAAGCAGAACGCCAACTACTGGATCATGCAGAACATCCTGGGCATGGTGCAGGGCGAGGTGCAGATTACCTCCATCGCCGACGTGCACAAGGCCCCTGAGGGCCGCCGCTTCACCGTGGAGGGCGTCGCCACCACCAACGCCTCCGGCTTCGACAAGGACACCGCCTTCTTCGACTGCATCTACCTCCAGGACGAGACCGGCGGCATCAACCTCTTCCCCGTCTCCGACGTCATCCAGGCGGGCCAGCGCCTCCGCGTCACCGGCTATACCAGCTCCTACCAGGGCGAGCGCCAGCTGGCGGTCCGGTCCCTGGAGGTGGTGGACGCCGAGGCCCGCCCCGTGGCGCCCAAGAGCATCTCCACCATGAATGCCGCCCTGGGCACCTACCTGGGCACGCTGGTGAAGGTGGAGGGCGTGGTGGTCAGCTACACCCTGGTCAACAACCTGGTGGAGACCATCATCGTCCGCGACGGCTCCGGGTATGACTGCCGCATCTTCATCGACGGCTACATCACTAAGGATATTGCCATTGAAAACCTGGCCGAGGGCCATGAGATCGCCGTCGTGGGCCTCTCCTCCTACGACAACTCCTTCGACGGCGACGCCAGCCGCATCCGCGTCCCCGACCGAAGCGGCATCGTCTGCGGCACAGAGACCGTGCCCATTCCGCCCGTCTACACGCCTTCCACCGGCGGCAGTACCGGCGGCGGCGCCATCTCCGCCGGCGCCGTAAAGGAGGGGGCGGACAAGGTTACGGTCGCCATCCCCTCCGCCGGCGCTGTGCTGAGCCAGGCCGCCGAGGATAAGCTCATCTCCCTCAACGCGGAGAAGCCCGTGGTGCTGGAGGGCGCCGGCCTTTCCGTCACCATCCCCGCCGGGACCCTCTCCAGCGGCGCGGACGTGAACGCCATGCTGGTCAACCCCAAGGACGGCGGCAACGCCATCCGTGTCACCCACGCGGACGGCACCGCCTCCATCCTGCCCTTCGCCCTGGTGGGCGGCGGCAGGGCGGCCTACATCGCCGACCGGGCCGGGGTCTACTCCGTGGTCGACAATACCAAATCCTTCCCCGACGTTGACGGCAGCCACTGGGCCGCGGACGCCATCGGCTTCGTCGCCTCCCACGAGATCTTCAACGGCATGGGCGACGGCTCCTTCAGCCCCGCCCAGACCATGACCCGCTCCATGGTCGTCACCGCCCTGTACCGCATGGCCAACGGCTCCGCCGCCGCCGGGACCTCCTTCGCGGACGTGCCTGCCGGCGCCTGGTACGCGGACGCCGTGTCCTGGGCCGCGGCCAGCCGGATTGTGGAGGGCGACGGCCGCAGCTTCAACCCCGACGCTCCCGTCACCCGCGAGCAGCTTTGCACCATCCTGGCGCGGTATATGGATTACGCCGGGTTCACGCTGTCCAAGACGGCCTCCTCCGACGGTTTTGCCGACATGGCGGGCGTCAGCCCCTGGGCTGCGGACGCGGTCAGGACCGCATTGGAGACCGGCCTTCTCACCGGCAAGCCCGGCCAGAGCATCGACCCCCAGGGTCAGGCCAGCCGCGCGGAGATTGCCGTCATCCTCCAGCGCTTTGTCGAGAGCGTCCTCAAATAAGCGTTCTTCCTTCTTCCTCCGGGGCCGTCCGTCTTCCTGGGACGGGCGGCCCCAATCTGTCTAAAGGTGGCATAGAACATGAGCCGGAAAGCAAACCGCAAAAAAAAGCCAGCCGCAGAAAATAAGACCTCCAGCCCCGCCTCCCTGTTGGGCGCGATTCGGGCCGGGGCCGCGCCGGGACGCATCCTGCGCCTGGGCGTCACCCTGGCGCTGCTGGCGGCCCTGGCCGCCGCAGCCGTGCTGCTCGCCCGGCCCATGCCCGGAGACGTTCCCACCGCCGCCAGCAGACGGGTCTTCGTCCCGGCCAGGGTCACGGCCGTCCTCAGCGACAACGCCGGGGCCGACGACTGGTCCGAGGGGCGCAGGATGGGCAGCCAGGTTCTGGAGGTGGAGCTGCTGGGCGGAGAACACACAGGCACACGCCTCACCGGGACCAACTACATGAGCGCCTACATCAATATCGACGCCAGGGAGGGGACCCGCGTCATTCTCCGGCTGGACTACGAGGAGGACGGCACGCCCTATATCGTCTCCTTCGTCAATTATGACCGGGGCCTGGTGCTGGGCGGCCTGGTGCTGATATTTGCGGCGCTGCTTATCATCATCGGCGGCAAAAAGGGCCTGATGGCGCTGCTGGGCCTGATTTTCACGCTGGTATGCCTGTGGTTCCTGCTCATTCCCCTCATCATGCGGGGCGTGCCGCCCATACCGGCGGCCATCGCCATCGCGGCCCTTACCGCCACGGTCTCCCTACTGCTCCTCACCGGCTTTACCCGCAAGACCCTCTGCGCGGCCCTGGGCTGTGTGGGCGGCGTGGCCGCGGCGGGACTCTTTGCGGCGGTCACCGGGACGCTCACCCCGCTGGGCGGCTTCAATATGTCCGAGGCGGAGGAGCTTGTCATCCGCGCCGCCGACCACGGCATGACCATCAGCGGCCTGCTGGTGGCCGGTATCCTCATCTCCTCCCTCGGCGCGGTGATGGACGTGGCCATGTCCATCGCCTCCTCCTGTAATGAGCTCTATGAGCTCAACCCCAAGCTTACCGCCGGGCAGCTCTTCCGCTCCGGCATGAACATCGGCCGGGACGCGATGGGCACCATGGCCAATACTCTGATTCTGGCGTTCGCAGGTTCGGCGCTGAATATGCTGATACTCTTCCGCGCCTACGACTACCCCCTCCTCCAGGTCCTCAACAGCGATCTGATGGCGATTGAAATTCTCCAGGGCGTGGCCGGCTCCATCGGCATCATCCTCACCGTGCCCCTGGTGGCCGCGCTCAGCGCCAATATTCTGAAGTTTTCGGGGGCGCGGACCCGCAGCAAAGCCTGATTCACATTGCAGTAATTCAGACAAAACCGCCACGCAGCCTGCTGTGAAAGAAGTCCCAAGGGGCTTTTTTCACAAGCTGAGACAAAACCGCCGCCCGGACATGTCCGGGCGGCGGTTTTGTCTGCGTGGTGAGCGAGGTCCTCCGCTCCGCGTACCGGATCTCCTCAACGTTCCGGCAGCGCTTTCTGCGCCCGCCTGCAAACGAATTATCTTCCGGCGGGCCCGTGGGTTTTCGTCACAGCGGGCCCCGTGTCACGGCTGCGCCGTCTCCTGCGCTGCCCCGGCCTCCGCCAGTCCCAGCAGGGCCTGGGCCGCCGAGGCCCGCAGGATATTGAGCTGCTCTGAGCCCTTTATCTGGGCGTAGTAGTTCCCCGCCCCGTCCGTGCCGCCCAGAAGCAGCGTATACTGCTCCTCGCTCCCGCCCTGGAGGTAGGTCACCGTCACCCGGGCAGGGCGTTCCAGTCCGCAGTCGGTCCGCAGCGCTAAGTCCGGTCTCCACGCATGGCAGGATGTGAACGAGAGGCCGGGCAGGGCGCTCAGCGCGGCGGCAAGCGCCTCGTCGTCCTCCGGCAGGGCCTCCCCGTCCAGGCTCCAGGCGCAGGCGTCCGCCGCGGCATCGTCCCCGGCGACGGTCTCCTTGGTAAAGGTGCGGGTCTCGCCGTCCAGACTGAGGGTAATCGACACGGCATTGGCCTCGGTGACCACGGGGAACTCCTCCAGCGCAATCATCTCCATCAGCCCCATGTCCGTCCCGTCCATCAGGGCGGAGGAGATGGTGTAGACCGTATCGCCGTCCTCCAGCTTGGCGTAGTAGCCGTCGTTGACGGCGCTCCCCACCAGCAGAACCCCCGTAGTCCCGTCGGACAGCTCCGAGGCGACGCGCAGCACGGGCGCGTCCAGCCCGTAGGAGGCGTCCTCCTCCGGGTCCCGGATGACCTTGACGGCCTTGAGTGCGGAGAGCGTCTCCTCCAAATCGGTGAGACAGCTCTGCTCCAGGGGGAAATCCGGCTCGTCCGCGCTGTACCAGAGGCCGTCGCCGCCCTTGGCGAAGGAGAGGGCCGTCCCCTCCCGCTCGAAGGCCAGCCCCGATAGGTCCGTCCACTCAAGGACGCAGACGGCGTCGTCAGTCTCCGCCCGGGTTTCGTTCCACCACCGGACGCCCAGGTAGGCCGCGCCGCAGATTGCCAGCACCACGGCCAGGACGCAGAGCTGTCTGTTCGCACGCTTCATTAAAGCCGCCTCCTTCTCAGCCAGTACACCAGCCCGACAGCCAGAGTGAGAATGGGAATGACGGCCACGAAGGGCAGGCTCCACAGCCCCACGTTGGCGATGGTGTTATAGCTGGTCTCCAGACTCTTGGCCGGAATGGAGACGGCGGAGATATCGTCAAAGCCCGCCGTCAGGGCGTTCATGAAGATGTCCAGGTTCACCCCGTTGGACATGACGGCCAGGACGCTCTCGTCGACGAGGGACGCGGAGGAGACCACCGTGAGCCGCCCGGCGCCGTTCCCCCCGTCGTCGGTCTTCTCGCTCACCGCGCCCAGGACGTAGGTCCCCTGGGTCTGGGTGCCGTCGGCGGTGACCGCCACGCCGCCCTCAGACGTGGTGAGGAAGCCGGTCACGCTCACATTCTCGGGGAGCTCCTCCAGCGTATTCATGCCCCGTACATTGACCAGCAGGGACAGGTCCCCGCTGGCGAACCCGGAGGTGATGGGGCTGGAGCCGGAGAGAACGGGGGCGATGTCATAGTAGCTCCCCAGCTGCTGATAGAACCGCTGGGTGTCTGCCACGTAGCCGTCCTCCAGCTCCAGGCCGTACTCGGCCAGCAGGCGCTCCCAGTTGGGCAGCTTCTCCTCGGTCTGGGCCAGGAGGAAGAATACCTGTCCGCCGCCGTCCAGATAGGCGCGGACCATCTCCAGTTCCGCGTCGGTCAGGTCCTTTTCCGCCCCGCAGCTGATGAGGAGCGCGCAGTCCTCGGGGACCGCCCCCGCCAGGGGGAGGCTCACGGAGCCGAGGGTGAGATTGGCCTTCTCAATGGCGCTCTTCACCGTATCGCCCAGCTCGGTCTCGCCGTGGCTCTCCAGAGTGTAGATGACCTTGCCGGTATCCCCGGTGACATAGTCCAGGGCGGAGGTGAGCTGGCCCTCCGCGTCGAACTCGGTCTCGTACTTCTGGCCGTACATGTAGTAGTACATCTGATCGTAGGAAATGACGCTGTCCAGGGTGATGGTCCGGCTCTTGCCGGTGCCGCCGCAGCGGACGATGATGCTCCCCGCGCTGGCGCCGTACTCCTCCGCGGCGGAGGGGTGGGCCACCGGGTCCACCTGCGTGAGGGTCACGCGGTCAGAGAGGGCCGCGTAGTTGTCCAGAAATTTGGAGACCCGCCGGTCCACGGCGGAAGGCTCCGCCAGCACGACGATCTCCACGTCCTCATCCAGCCCCGCCAGGAACTCCTTTGAGGCGTCCGAGACGGTATAGAGCTGATTGCCGGACAGGTCGAACTCCTTCATATGGGTGGGCAGCTCCCCCACAATGAGGTTCACCATCACCACGATGGCGATGACCACGGCGGTGGTGGCGGCCAGCCAGCCGCCCTGTCTGAGCCTGGGATGCCGCTTCATCTCCGCCACCCCCTTCACGCCCAGCGGCGCTTGTGCAGCGCCTGTACGGTCAGGAATACGAACAGTCCCGCCAGGGAGACGTAGAGCACCAAGCCGCCCAGGTCGAAGACATTGTAGCCGGCAAAATTGTTCAGCACGGAGCCGAAGGAGAATTGACCCAGGACATTCGCCAGGGCGTCGGGCAGGAAGGACATGAGCGCGTCCCACAGGTAGAGCACCAGCAGCGCCGCGAACGTACCCACGGCGGCGATGATCTGGCTCTCCGTAAGGGCCGAGATGAAGAGCCCCACCGCCACGAAGACGCACCCCATGAGGAAGAAGGCCAGGATGGTGGCGTAGTCCGAGGCCAGGCAGGCCTCGCCGTTGGCGGCGATAATCAGGGGGCAGAGGCAGGAGAGCGCCAGGGGGACGGCCAGCACCGTCACCATCGCCAGATACTTGCCCAGCACCACCGCCGTAAGGGACACCGGCGCGGTGAGCAGGAGCTGGTCGGTGCGGCTGCGCCGCTCCTCCGCCATGGATTTCATGGTGAGCACCGGGATCGCCACCAGAAAGACCACCATCACGTTGGTCAGGGTGAGGGAGAAGCGGGGATCGCCGTAGAAGAGGTTGTTGGCCATGAAGTAGATGCCGATGAAAAACACCACCACGGCGATGAACACATAGCCGATCATGCTGCTGAAATAGGAGCGCAGCTCCCGCCTGTAGACTGCCGTCATGCCTCTTCCTCCTCTCCGTCCGCGGCATCCTCCGCCGCCGGAATTTCCCCGTCCCCGCCGGGGCCGCCGCCGGACGTGCCGTTCTCAGTCACGGCCTCCTCGTCGTCGGTGAGCTTGAGGAAGATCTCCTCCAGCGTCAGGCCGCCGGAGCGCAGGCCCAGCAGAGGCCGCTCCGCCGCCGCGCAGGCGCGGAAGACCGCCTCCCGCAAATCCTCCCCCGCCCGGGGCTCCACCCGGAACCCGGCTGTGCCCGGCTCCGCGCCGGGCACACTCTCCACGCTCCGCACGCCGGGGAGCGCCGACAGGAGGGCGCGGCCGGCGGCCTCCTCCCCCTTTACCACCACGTCCAGCGCCTGGGACCCCGCCAGCCTGCGCTCCAGCTCGGCGGGCGCGCCGGAGGCCACCATCCGCCCCCGGTGGATGATCAGAATCTGGCCGCACACGGCCTGGACCTCCGCCAGAATGTGGGAGCTGAGAATGACGGTGTGCTCCGCGGCAAGCGCCCGGATGAGAGCGCGAATTTCAATAATCTGCTTGGGGTCCAGCCCCACGGTGGGCTCGTCCAGAATGATAATCTCCGGGTCTCCCAGCAGGGCCTGGGCAATCCCCACCCGCTGGCGGTAGCCCTTGGAGAGGTTGCGGATGAGCCGTCTGCGCACCTCTCCAAGACGGGTGCGCTCCACCGCCCGGTCCACCTGCCGGGCCCGGTCGGCCCGGGGCACCTTTTTCAGCGCGGCGGCGAACTCCAGGTACTCGTCCACCGTCATCTCCGTGTAGAGGGGCGGCTGCTCGGGCAGATAGCCGATGCGGCGCTTGGCCTCCTCCGGCTCGTCCGCCACGCTGTGGCCGTCCACCAGCACCTCTCCCGCCGTAGGTCCCAGATACCCGGTCATCATGTTCATGGTAGTGGACTTGCCCGCGCCGTTGGGGCCCAGGAACCCGTACACCTGACCGCTCTCCACGGTAAAGCTCAGGCCGTCCACCGCAAGGCGTCCCCCGTACCGCTTCACCAGCTCGCGTACTTCAATCAATGCCGCAGCCTCCTTGCCTTAATAGTACGCAATAGAGAATAGCAGGGGAACCTGAAATCAGGCTGAAATAGTTGTGAACAAATCGGAAACTTTGCTGTGCGCCGTTTACCGCGCCGCCGGCGCGGGCCGAACCCTTTCAGGCGCGGCGGACGCCGCCGCGCCTCCCCGGCTTGCCGCAATAATAAGGCCGCCCAATCATGGACAGGCTCCCCCGTCTATGTTAAGATACCCTCAGCGGGCAACGAGCAAAAAGGGGTGCGCCATATGCAGAAAATTATGATTATCGAGGACGACCCGGTCATCCGGGACGAGCTCTCCCTCCTTCTGGGCAACGAGGGCTACCAGTCCCTGCCGGTGGACGTCTTCACCGCCGTGCCCGAGCAGGTCGGGCGGGCCGGGCCGGACCTGATCCTCCTCGATCTGGGTCTGCCCGGCCGGGACGGCTTCTCCCTGTGCGCGGACATCCACAAGCTCTCCGCCGCGCCCGTCATCTTCGTCACCAGCCGGGATTCCGCGCTGGATGAGCTGCGGGCCCTGAGCCTGGGCGGGGACGACTATATCACCAAGCCCTACAATATCCCCGTGCTGCTGGCCCGGATCAGGGCCGTGCTCCGGCGCAGCGGCGGCGCGGCCGATCCGGACACGCTGGAGTGGGGCGGCCTGCGCCTCAATCTGACGAAGGGCGCCGCGTCCGCAGGGGGCCGGACGGCGGAGCTGACCCGCAACGAGCTTAAAATCCTGGCCTATCTGATGGGCCGGCCCGGCGAGATCGTCTCCAGGGAGGATCTGATCGATGCCCTCTGGGACAGCCGGATTTACATCGACGACAACACCCTCAGCGTCAACATGACCCGGCTGCGGGGAAAGCTGGAGTCGCTGGGCCTGCCGGGCTATATCAAGACCCGCCGGGGAATGGGGTATCAGCTATGACTTTCGGCGCGTTCCTTTCCGACCGCCTGGGCGCTCTGGTCCTCCGGACGGCCTGCGCGGCGGCCGCCGCCGCCTTTCTGCTGGCCACGGGCACGTCCCCCGGCGTGCTGACCATCGTCCTCATCGCCTGGCTTTTCGTCGCTGCCGGAGCGCTGGCCGCGGACTATTTCAGATGCCGCGCCCACCTGGAGGAGCTGGAGGCCATCATGGACGGCCTCGACCAGAAGCACCTGTTCGCCGAGTGTGCGCCCAAGCCCCGCACCGCCTACGAGCGCAGGCTCCTCGCCCTGATGCGCCGCTCCGGCAGGGCGATGATCGGCGCGGTGTCCGACGCCCAGGCCTCCCAGCGGGAATACCGGGAGTACATCGAGAGCTGGGTCCATGAGATCAAGACGCCTATGACAGCGGCGCAGCTTCTCTGCCGCGGGACCGAGGCCGAAACCCGGCGCAAGCTCTCCCGGGAGCTTGCGCAGATTGGAAACCACGTGGAGCGGGCCCTCTTCTACGCCCGGACGGAGAGCCCGGAAAAGGACTTCGTCATCCGCCGGACCACCCTGGCGGACATTGCCGCCCAGGCCATCGGTCACCACCGGACCCTCCTGATTCAGAGCGGCGTGCGCATTGAGACCGAGGGGCTGGACTGCGCCGTCTATACGGACGAAAAGTGGGCCGCCTTCCTGCTGGGCCAGCTCCTGCAGAACGCGGTGCGCTACCGGGGCGCGTCCCCGGTCCTCTCCCTGTCCGCCCGGCTCCTGGGCCGCCAGGTGCAGCTCACGGTCAGCGACAACGGCATCGGCATCCCCGCCCACGAGCTGCCCAGGGTCTTTGACCGGGGCTTCACGGGCAGCAACGGCCGCGCCCGGGGCGGCTCCACCGGCATCGGCCTGTACCTCTGCCGGAGGCTGGCCGGCTTTCTGGAGATCGATCTGCGCATTAAATCAGAGGAGGGCCGGGGGACCGCCGTGCTTCTCACCTTCCCCGCGGGGGAAACTCTTTCAAAAGTGTAAGATAAGGCGATATGAATTCGATACAAACGCCTCCGCTTTTGATGTACACTCGTACCACAAGCAAGGAGGCATCAGTATGCTGCATGTACAAAACATTGAGAAGTACTACGGGAGCAGGAACAACGTCACCAAGGCCCTGGACCGCATCAGCTTCACCGTGGAGGACGGCGAGTTCATCGCCATTATGGGCGCGTCGGGCAGCGGCAAGACCACGCTTCTCAACTGCATCTCCACCATCGACGCCGTCAGCGCGGGCAGTATCCTGCTGGACGGCGAGAGCATCGCCGAGCTCCCCCAGAGCGAGCTGGCCCGCTTCCGCCGGGAGCGGCTCGGCTTCGTCTTTCAGGACTTCAATCTGCTGGACACCCTGACCCTGGAGGAGAATATCGGCCTGGCCCTCACCATCAACCACGCGGATTCCCACACCGTGCAGGAAAAAGTGCGGGACGTGGCGCGGCAGCTGGGCATCGAGGGGGAGCTTGCAAAGTTTCCCTATCAGGTCTCGGGCGGCCAGAAGCAGCGGGCGGCCTGCGCCCGGGCGATGGTGGCCGGGCAGTCCCTGATCCTGGCCGACGAGCCCACCGGAGCCCTGGACTCCAAGGCCTCCAAGAATCTGCTGGAGATCATGACCCGGATGAACCGGGACATGGCCGCCACCATCCTCATGGTCACCCACGACGCCTACAGCGCCAGCTACGCCTCACGGGTCCTCTTTCTGAAGGACGGACGGCTCTTTAATGAGCTTATCCGGGGCGGGCGCACCCGGCCGGTCTTCTACCACGAGATTTTGGATGTACTGGCCCTGCTGGGGGGTGATGTGAGTGACGTTATCTAAGCTCTCCATGCGCAACGCCCGGCGGCAGGCCCAGGATTATCTGGTCTACTTCGTCACCATCGTCATGGCCGCCGCCCTGGTCTATGCGTTCAACGGCCTTGTGTTCTCCCAGGAGCTGCTCGCCCTGTCCAGCATGATGGAGGCCATGCCTGTCGTTATCGTCCTGGCCAGCATCCTGGTGGTGTGCATCATCGGCTGGCTGGTCCAGTACACCACCGGCTTCATGCTCTCCCGGCGCAGCCGGGAGCTGGGCACCTATATCCTGATCGGCCTGGAGAACAGGCAGGTCGCCCGGCTCTTCTTCCTGGAGAATCTGGCCGTGGGCGGCGTCGCCCTGGTGCTGGGGACCCTGGCGGGCAATCTGCTCTTTCAGGCCCTGCGCGCCGTCACCCTCTCGCTCTTCCATGTCCCCTATACCTTCAGCTTCTCCTTTTCCTTGGGGGCCTTGGGGCTGACCCTGCTCTATTTCGCGCTCATCTACCTCTTCGCCCTCTTCAGGTGCCGCAGACGGATTCACACCATGAAAATCTGCGACCTCATCAATTTCGACCGGCAGAACGAGGACGAGGTCATCAAAAAAGGCAGAAGCCGCAAGCGGACCTTTGTGGTCTCCATCGTCTTCGGCGTGCTGGGCACCACCCTGCTGCTTATGGGCAATCTCCTCACAGGCCTTGTCGGCGCGGCCTTCATCATTGTTTTCCTATATGGTTTCTTCCTAAGCTTTTCCTCCGGCGTGCCCGCCTACTACGAAAAGCGGCCCGGGAAAAAGTACAGCGGCTGTCAGCTGCTGATTTTCCGCTCCCTCTCGGCCAAGCTGGGCACCATGGGCGTAGTGATGGCCACCATCGCCCTGCTCTTTACCGCCACGCTGATCTCCGAGGGCTCCGGCATGCTCTTCAACGCCATGTTTGAAAGCCGCTCCGGGCAGACCACCTGCTATGACCTCTTCATCGGCTCCGGCAGTCAGGACGAGGGACGCTTTGACGGCTACCTGGAGTATATCGACGCCCATATCCCCGTCCGCGAGGCCCGGCAGTACCGGATTTATCAGGGCGAGAACCTGCAGCTGACCGAGTATGTCAAGGCGAACGCCAACGTCTACACCGACTACGACTACGATACCCTGATGAGGGCCGGCGACTACGCCGCCCTGCGCGCCATGCTGGGCTACCCGGCGGTGACCCTGGAGCCGGGGCAGTATCTCATCCACTGTATGAGCTATCTGGACGGCCTGCTGACCGGCTACGACCGGCCGATTACCGTGGCGGGACAAACGCTGAAGCCCGGCGGCGTCCGCTCCGAGAGCTTCACCCAGTACCTCTGGGACGGCAACGGCCGGGGCTTCATCCTGGTGGTGCCCGACGAGCTGGCCGAGGCCCGCCCCGTCAGCCACAGCATCTACGCCGCCATGACGCAGGCCCCCGTGCCCGAGGCCGACTATCACGCTCTGCGCGCCATCCGGGATGAGCAGGATACCCGCGGCGGGTGGTACGATACCATTTTTTCCAAGGCGGCCGTCCAGGCCGAGCAGGCCTCCAGCTATGCGATGATCGTCTTCCCGCTCTACTACCTGGCCCTGGTGCTCACCATGGTCTCCGCCACCATCCTGACCATCCACCAGCTCAGCGAGGCCGGCCGCTTCCGCAGGCAGTTCGGACTGCTGGGCAAGCTGGGTATGGAGGCGCGGGAGATGAAGCGGGTCCTGCGCCGGCAGTTTGCCATCTACTATACCATGCCCGCCGTGCCGCCCCTGCTCATCAGCGTGCCCTTCCTCGCGGCGCTGGGCGGCGCTTTCGACCCCGGCTCCCTGTCCGGCCCCGGACAGCGCTGGGCCATTGTCGGCGCCACGCTGGGGGTGTTTTTCTTCATCTACCTCATCTATATTCTCATGGCATATACCAGCCTGAAGCGCAGCGTGCTGCCGGCAGAGTAAAGGAAGCGCCCTGAAATCCTCGGATTTCAGGGCGCTTGAGCTTTTCCTGCTCCTGTTTATCAAACCGAACCTTAACGGGCGTGACGGCGGGGGCTTACCCCTGCCTCTCTATCTGCTCCGCCAGATCGTTCAGGTAGACCCAGCGCTCCATCTTCTCCTCCAGCGCGCGCTCCAGCTCCGCCTGCCGGTCCTGAAGTGCCTGGAGCGCCAGATAGTCGCTGGCCTTCTCCTCCTGCCCGCCCCTCACGGCGGCGATCTCTTCCTCCAGCGCGGCGATCTCATCATCGATGGTCTCGTACTCCCGCTGCTCCTTGTAGCTGAATTTCAGCTTTCTCAGGCCGGCGGGCCTCTCCTGCCTCTTCCCGGCCGGCGCCCTGGGGCTCTTTTCCCGCTCCGCGGCCCGCCGTGCCTCCAGATACTCGCTGTACCCGCCGGGGTAGGCGGCCACCCGGCCCTCCTCCTCCACGGCGAAAACCCGGCGTACCACCTTGTCAAGAAAGAAGCGGTCGTGGGAGACGGCGATGACCGCTCCGGGGAAGGTCTCCAGATAATCCTCCAGAATAGTGAGGGTCTGAATGTCCAGATCGTTGGTGGGCTCGTCCAGCAGCAGCACATTGGGGGCCGCCGCCAGCACCGCCATGAGAAAGAGCCGCCGCTTCTCGCCGCCGGAGAGCCTGGAGATGGGGCTGTACTGGACGTCCCCCGGAAAGAGAAACTTGTCCAGCAGCTGTGTGGCGGTCAGCGTGCCCTCGGGCGTCTCAATGTTGTTTCCGATCTCCTTCACGTAGTCGATAACCCTGGTACCGGGGTCCATGGGCGGGTTTTCCTGGCAGAAATACCCCACCCGCACGGTCTCCCCCACCATCACCGCGCCGCTGTCCGGGGCGAGCCTGCCGGCGATGAGGTTCAGGAGTGTGGACTTGCCGCTGCCGTTCCGGCCCACGATGCCGATGCGGTCGTCTCTCAGGAGCATACAGTCGAAGTCCCGCAGAACCGTCCGTCCGCCGAAGGCCTTGCCCACGCCCGCAAGCTCAATGGTCTTTTTCCCCAGGCGGCTGGAGATGGCTGAGAGCTCCAGCTCCGTCTTCTGGGCGGGCCCCTCCCGGTTCTTGAGGGCCTCATAGCGCTCCAGACGCTCCCGACTCTTGGTGCCCCGGGCGGTGGGGCCCTGCATCACCCACTGGTACTCCCGCCGCAGGATGGACTGCCGCTTGCGCTCGCTGGCCTGGGCCATCTCCTCCCGCTCCGCCTTGAGCTTGAGGTACTTGTCGTAGTTTCCCTCATAGAAATGGAGGCTTCCCCCCTCCACCTCCACCATCCGGTTCACCACCCGCTCCAGAAAGTAGCGGTCGTGGGTGACCATCACCAGCGCTCCCCGGTACTGGCGCAGATAGTCCTCCAGCCAGAGGACCATCTCGCTGTCCAGGTGGTTGGTGGGCTCGTCCAGGATGAGCACGTCGCAGGGGTGGACCAGGGCGGAGGCCATGGCCACCCGCTTGCGCTGGCCGCCGGAGAGCTCGCCCACCGCCTGGTCAAAGCGGGAAACTCCCAGGCGGGTCAGTATGGTCTTGGCCTCGTACTCGGCCAGCTCCCTGGCCTCGGGGGACAGCCCGGCGAAGACCTGCTCCAGCACGGTGCGCCTCCCCTCGAAAACCGGATTCTGGGGCAGGTACTCCAGCCTGACGTTGGGGTCCCGGGCGACGGTTCCGCCGTCCGGCTCCTCCGTCCCGGCCAGGATGCGCAGAAGCGTGGATTTCCCGGCGCCGTTGACGCCGATAACCCCCAGCTTCTCCCCCGTATTCAGGTAGAGGTCCGCACCGTCCAGCAGGACCCGGGTACCGTAGGCTTTGGTGATGTTCTCTGCGGATAAGAGCATAACTGGTTCCTCACTTTAACATGCGATTGGAACCAGTATACACGAAATTGGGGTAAATGGGAAGCGGCTTCGGCAAGAATCCGTGGCGCGCCCGCCCCTCCTCATCCTCTTTTTGGGGCCGCCAGTGGTTTGCAGAATACAAAAACGCCCGGAGGTACGGCCTCCGGGCGCTGCGTTCTCTTACTTTCCGAGCTGCTTGGCAATCTCCTCGGCAAAGTTCTCCTGCTTCTTCCCGATGCCCTCGCGCCCCGCCCGGCAAAGGCCGGGCGGGGACCCCCTCATTTTATCTGCACGGACGGAATCAATCCGTCCGGCATCAAGGTTTTGGCCCTGCGTGAGAGGGCCAAAACGCTTGGCGCGCCCCCCGGGCGCGCTGAAGGGCGAGGGCATAAAAATGCCCGGAGGCCGTACCTCCGGGCGCTGCGTTCTCTTACTTTCCCAGCTGCTTGGCAATCTCCTCGGCGAAGTTCTCCTGCTTCTTCTCGATGCCCTCGCCCTTCTCGAAACGGGAGGCGGCCTTCAGGGTGACGGCGCCGCCCAGAGCCTTGGCGGAGTTCTGGATATACTGCTCCACGGAGACGGAGCCGTCCTTCACAAACTCCTGCTGCAGCAGGCAGTTCTCCTTGTAGAACTTACCCAGCTTGCCGGCCACGATGCCCTCCTTGACCTTCTCGGGCTTGGCGGCCATCTTGGGGTCGTTCTCCATCTGGACAAGCATAATCTTCTTCTCCTCGTCCAGCACGTCCTGGCTGACCTCGCTCTTGTCGAGGAAGCGGGGATTCAGGGCGGCGATCTGCATGGCCACGTCCTTGCCGATCTCAGTGACGTCGATATCGCCGGTCACTTCCAGATTCACCAGCACGCCGATCTTGCCGCCGGCGTGGATATAGGGCACGCTGACGCCCTCGGTGTAGAACGCAAAGCGGCGGACCTTGATGTTCTCGCCGATGACCAGGACCATCTCCTGCTGCTGCTCGGTGACGGTCAGGTCGGTGCCGGCGTACTTGCAGGCCATGAGGGCCTCCAGGTCGGCGGGCTTATTGGCGGCCACGGTGGCGGCCACACCCTTGACGAAGTCCACGAACTTCTCGTTCTTGGCGACGAAATCGGTCTCGGCGTTGACCTCGACCACCACGCCCACGCCGTCCACGACGGCTGCGTAAGCCATACCCTCGGCGGCGATGCGGCCGGCCTTTTTCTGAGAGGCGGCCAGGCCCTTCTCACGCAGGTACTCGACAGCCTTGTTCATGTCGCCGTCGGTCTCGGTGAGCGCCTTTTTACAGTCCATCATGCCCACGCCGGTCATCTCGCGCAGGGCCTGTACGTCTTTCGCAGTGAAAGCCATCATTAATTCCTCCTAAAATCATTTCGGATCGCCTCTTGGGCGCCCCTGTCGGGGCGCCGCCCGCCTGCCGGCGGACAGAGGGGTCCATACTTCCTAATATTAAATGAGAGCGTCCGCCCGCGCGGGCGGGCGCTCCCATGCTCGTTGCTCAATTACTCGGCTGCCTTCTCGGCCTCTTCAGGAGCATCCTGGCCCTGACGGCCCTCCTGGATGGCGTTGGCCATCACGCCGGAGATCAGCTTGATGGCGCGGATGGCGTCGTCGTTGCCGGGGATCACGTAGTCGATCTCGTCGGGATCGCAGTTGGTGTCCACGATGGCCACGATGGGAATGTGCAGCTTACGGGCCTCGTTGATGGCGTTGCGCTCCTTGCGGGGGTCCACGACGAACAGGGCGCCGGGGAGCTTGCGCATCTCGGTGACGCCGCCCAGGTACTTCTCCAGCTTGGCGATCTCGCCCAGGTGCTTGATGACTTCCTTCTTGGGGAGCATATCGAAGGTGCCGTCCTCCTGCATCTTCTTGAGCTGGTTGAGACGGTCCACGCGGCCGCGCATGGTCTTGAAGTTGGTGAGCATACCGCCCAGCCAGCGGGCGTTGACATAGTACATGCCGCAGCGGCCGGCCTCTTCCTTGATGGCCTCCTGGGCCTGCTTCTTGGTGCCGACGAAGAGCAGGGTCTGGCCGCTCTGGGACAGATCGCGGACGAAGTTATAGGCTTCCTCCAGCTTCTTCACGGTCTTCTGCAGGTCGATGATATAGATGCCGTTGCGCTCGGTGTAAATATAGGTGGCCATCTTGGGGTTCCAGCGGCGGGTCTGGTGACCGAAGTGGACGCCCGCCTCGAGAAGCTGCTTCATGGATACGACTGCCATAGTGTAATTTCCTCCTTTTTCATTATTACCGCCACGCGCCTCATCTGAGCCGGTCCATCTCCTTTTTAAAGGAGACACGGGACCCCCATCCGTGCGTGTGTGTAATACCGCGCTTTCGCACAGCTATGGTATTTTATCACAGGCTTCCGGCCATTGCAAGCATTTTTTCCATTTTGAGCGGTAAAAATACCCCTTTTTATGGCCGCCCCCATCACGCCTCCCGCCGCCTGCGGCGCTCCGCCCGCCGGACCTGGGCTGCGTCGGCCTCCACCAGGATGATGTCCTCTCCGAAGCGGCGCACCGACTCCCAGGGAAAGATGCGGTCCTCCTCCCTGCCCAGCAGTCCGAAGAGCCGCAGCCGCCCCGGCACCACCAGCGCCGTAACCCTGCCGCTCTCCAGGTCCACCTCCACATCGCCCACGTACCCGAACCGGCAGCCGTCGGACACATTGATGATCTCTTTGCACCGCAGATCGGCGATCCTGCTCTCCATAACAGATTCCCCCATTTTCAAATCAGACTTTCTGGTGTATAATCCTATGATACCAAAAACTCGTCCTATGAGAGGCGGCGGTCCCTGTGTCCCAGCAAGTAAAGAAAAAACGGCGGCGATGGCTCTGGGCGGCGGTCCCTGCCGCACTCATCCTGCTCTTCTTCGGCGTCAACCTCCTGCTCCAGACCTTCTGGGCCCACCGCGCGCCCTACTTCGCCCCCGACTATCCCCGGGTGGATCTGGCCCCCATCCTGGCCCAAGAGACCCTGACGGAGACCGATTACGACTCGCTCTTCCTCCAGACCGGCCTGGCCCGGCCCGCTGTGGACGACCTGCTGGCGGCGGGTCCCGCCTTCGCTCTGGAGCGGCTGACCGAGACCCAGAACGGCTTCTTCGCCCCCATCACGCCCCAGTGCGTCACCCTCATCGGCGGGCGCTTTACCTGTGAGGACCGGCTCCGCGACGGGGAGGGGAACGCCGTATACTCCGTCCCCCTGGCCCCTCTGCAGGCGGGGGATATCATTCTCACCTTCTCCACCCACACCTTCGGCTGGCGGCACGGCCACGCCGGCCTGGTGGTGAGCCCCGAGCTGGGCGTGACGGTGGAGGCGGTGGTCATGGGCAGCGACAGCGCCCAGATGGACGCCCAGCACTGGCGGACCTACTCCAACTTCATGGTCCTGCGGGTGAAGGACGCCGGCGACAGGGAGCGGCGCGATGTGGCCCGGTACGCCCTGGACCACCTGGACGGCATCCCCTACAGCCTGCTGGCGGGCATTTTCGGCGCCAAGGCCCCGGACGACGACCGCTCCCTCACCGCCCAGTGCGCCTACCTCCCCTGGTACGCCTGGCAGTCCGCAGGCGTGGACCTGGACTGCGACGGCGGGCGCATCGTCACGGTGCTGGACCTGGCGGAGAGCCCCCTTCTGGAAGTCGTACAGGTCTACGGCATCGATCCGCGGGACCTGCTGTAAAAACGCGCCCCTGTTTCCCAGCCGCAAAGCAGGTGCCTTTGACAAGCTGAAACGCCGGCCCGGACTCTCGTCCGGGCCGGCGTTTCAGATACCTCTATATATCCAGGCCTCCAATGACCTCTTTCAGCGTCCCGGCGGAGTGGAGAAGCTTCTCCTCCTCCTCGGGCGAGAGCTGGATATCCAGTACGGTCTCCACGCCCTTCCGCCCCACCAGCGCGGGGATGCTCATGCAGATGTCGTTGAGGCCGTACTCCCCGTGGAGGATGCTGGACACCGGCAGCACCGAGTGCTCGTCCCGGACGATGGCGTAGGCGATGCGGCGGATGGCCATGGCCACGCCGTAGTAGGTCGCGCCCTTCCGGCTGATGATCTCATAGGCGCTGTCCCGGACCTCCTCATAGAGCGCGTGGTCCGCCGCCGCGTGGTCGTAGTGGCCCCGCAGCTCACAGAAGTGGTCGATGGGCACACCGGAGATATTGGCGCTGCTCCAGACCGCCAGCTCGCTGTCCCCGTGCTCGCCGATGATGAAGGCGTGGACGCTGCGGCTGTCCACCTGCAGATGCTCCCCCAGCACGTACTTGAGCCGGGCGGTGTCCAGCACCGTGCCGGAGCCCAGCACCCGGTGCTCCGGGTAGCCCGAGAGCTTGAGGGTCACGTAGGTGAGGATATCCACCGGGTTGGAGACCACCAGCAGAATGGCCTCCCTGTTCCGCTTCGCAATCTCCGGGATGATGCTCCTGAATATCGCCACGTTCTTATGGACCAGATCCAGCCGGGTCTCCCCCGGCTTCTGGCCCGCCCCGGCGGTGATGATAATGAGAGCGCAGTCGGAGATATCGTCGTAATTACCCGCCCTGATTTTCATGGGCCGGGCGAAGGGCAGCCCGTGGGAGAGGTCCATGGCCTCGCCCTCCGCCCGGGCCTGATTAGCGTCAATGAGCACCAGCTCGGAAAAAATGCCGGTCTGCATCAGGCTGAACGCCGCGCTGGAGCCGACAAAGCCGCAGCCGATGATTGCCGCTTTCTGTAAACTGACCATAATAGGACCTCCTGTCCGGGTGGCACCGGTTCGGTTTGCTTTCTCTAACCGTCTCTATAGTATACCTTTTCACTATGAATTGCAATCAGAAATCTGCACAAAACCGAGCGTCCCATTTCCATCCCTACAAATTTTTCTTGATTTGCGTAATGGCGTTCTTCTCCAGCCTGGACACCTGGGCCTGGGAGATGCCCACCTCCGCCGAGACCTCCATCTGGGTTCTGCCCTCAAAAAAGCGCAGATTCAGGATGTGCCGCTCCCGCTCGGTGAGCCGGGCGATGGCCTCCTTGAGGGCGATGTGCTCCAGCCAGCTCTCGTCGGTGTTCTTGCTGTCCTTCACTTGGTCCATCACGCAGATGGTGTCCCCGCCGTCGGAGTATACCGGCTCGTAGAGGCTCACCGGGTCCATGATCGCGTCCAGGGCGAAGACCACGTCCTCCCGCTTGATCTCCAGCATCCTGGCGATCTCCTCCACGGTGGGCTCCTTCTGGTGTTCGGCCATATACTTCTCCTTGGCCTGGAGCACCTTGTAGGCCGTGTCCCGCATGGAACGGGAGACCCGCATGGAGCTGTTGTCCCGGAGATAGCGGCGGATTTCACCGATGATCATGGGCACGCCGTAGGTGGAGAATCGCACGTCCAGCTCGGTATTGAAGTTGTCGATGGCCTTGATGAGGCCGATGCACCCCACCTGGAAGAGGTCGTCCACGTTCTCGCCCCGGTTGGTAAACTTCTGAATGACCGACAGCACCAGCCGGAGGTTGCCGGCAATCAGCTGTTCCCGGGCGTCCATGTCCCCGGTCTTGGTCCTTTTGAGCAGCTCCGTGGTCTCGTCATTTTTGAGCACTTTTAATTTGGAGGTATTCACCCCGCAAATCTCTACCTTGCCCTGCAATACGCTGCACCCCCGCCATTAAATACTGTGCTTACAGTATTTCCTCGGCGAAGTGCTTCATACGGTGCATACCTGGGGTATATTTTTTATCGTGGGACCGTTTTCGATTGATTTTCTCATAATAGAGGGGCGCAAGGGAAATCCCTTGCGCCCCTCAGCCCGCCCCGCCCAGCCGTTCTGCCAGGGGCGGCTTGCGGCGGGCCCTTGGCAGAACGCGGTACTCCGTCGCCTCTTATTCCACCACCCGTTCCAATATCTCCGGCTTCAACAGCCCAGCCGCCTTCTCATAGGGGACAAGCACGATGACCTCCCCCACGCACATGGCGGCGGTCAGGCCGACGGGAAACGCGAACCCAAGGCCGTTGGGCGTCAGCATAAAGCTTTGAAACGACTCCGCGCCCATCTCCTCCGCGACGGCAAAGCCGAAAAAGAGATTCTCGCTGTCGGCAATGCGCTCAAAGCCTTCGCCGTTCCCCGCCGCGCGGCTGAGTCCCTCCTCCGCCAGCAGCTCCGCCAGCGCAGGGACCCAGACCTCCTCCTCTCCCGCAAAGAGGTCCTCCAAGCCCAGCATCTCCCCCGTCTCGGCGTCGAAGGTCTCGATCACCGGGGCATAAAAGACCCGGCTGCCAATATCCGGCCTGGTCAATATCACCTGATAAAAGCCGTTCCAGAGGTACTCGTCCTTCATGATCAGCCCGGTCCCGAAGCGGTCGATATAACTTGAGCCGTCCCAGGCCGCATATTCCTCCTGGTACGCCCACTCCTCTTTTAAAAGGCGGTCGTACACCTCGCGGTAATGCCGGTTTACCCCCGCCGCAAGGGGGTCCGCGCCTATGATACTCCAGCCATTGCCGATTTCTGGTCTCAATGCGCGTTTCACCGTCCGCGCCCCTGTAGGCCTCATAGACGTCATAGAGCCACGACAGATATATGCCACCCGAATCCACATAAGACGCATACGGATTGTCGTCCTCCTCCGCCGGCCCGTACGCGGGCGCCGTCTCCGCGTACGGCGCAGGCCCCACGCTCCCAGATTGCGCGGCGAGCGGCTCCGCCGCCTGTTTTTCCGGTTCTGACCGCCCATCACACCCGCTCAGCAGAAATAACGCCGCCAAAAGTACGCAAAAACCGCTCCTTTTCATGCCGACACCCCATTCATGACGAGTTTAGCAGAAAAAGCGCTGCTTTTCCTCTCAAATCGGTGACAATCAGCAGTCAAGCGCTACAGCATCCTCAGTATCTCCTTTTTCAGCCGGGAGATGATGCGCTTTTCCAGTCTTGAAATATAGGATTGAGAGATGCCCAGCAGGTCGGCCACCTCCTTCTGGGTCTTCTCCTGCCGCCCGTCCAGGCCGAAGCGCATGGTGATGATCTGCTTCTCCCGTTCGTCCAGCTTCTCCATGGCGTTGAAGAGGAGCTGCCGGTCCACGTCGGCCTCGATGGGCTTCATCACCACGTCGTTCTCCGTGCCCAGAATGTCGGAGAGGAGCAGCTCGTTTCCGTCCCAGTCGGTGTTCAGCGGCTCGTCGAAGGAGACCTCGCTCTTGAGGGAGGAGGTCTTGCGCAGGTGCATCAATATCTCGTTTTCAATGCAGCGGGAGGCATAGGTGGCCAGCTTGATGTTTTTGGCCGGCTTGTAGGTGTTGATGGCCTTGATGAGGCCGATGGTGCCGATGGAGATGAGGTCCTCGATGTTGATCCCCGTATTTTCAAACCGGCGGGCGATATAGACCACCAGCCGGAGGTTGCGCTCAATGAGCTGGGACTTAACCGCCTCCTCCCCTTCGTCCAGGCGGCCGATGAGCTCGGCCTCCTCGTCCCGGGTGAGGGGGGGCGGCAGGGTGTCGCTGCCGCCGATGTACATAATCTTTCCCGGGAGCTTCAGCCCCAGCTTTGCCAACAGACGCTGGATACGGACGTACCAGCGCGCTTTCCAACCGTTCATTTCCATCCTCCTAATGATAGTGGTTATCTAAGCTCCGATGAGGGCGCTGTACCCCCCGCCGTCGGACAGGCGGCCCGGCGCGAGGGCCACCAGAATGCCCCCGTAGTCCTCCTCCCCCACTCTTACGCCGTCGGTCCGCAGGGCCAGGAGCATCCCGCAGTCCACCCCCACGGCCTGATACGGCAGCAGCCGCCAGCGGCCCTTTCCGGCCCCCTGTGAAAGCCGCTCCAGGGAGGCCACCGGGTCGCGCAGATCGCCCTCCCCCGGGCACTCCCCCTCCGGGAAGAGGGAGACCAGCTTCTCCCCCTCGGCCACCATTACCGGCCGGTTGGTCACCGGGTCGGTGAGGGTGTTCCCCGTGTCCACCAGCGCGGTCAGGGCGGTCCGTCTGCCGCCCAGGGTGATGACCGCGGGCACCAGCTCCCGCCGGGGGCCGCTGTGGCGGGCCGTCCGGCGGAAGACAAAGGCAATCGCCACGTAGCACGCCGCGGCGGACAGCAGAATCAGGCGCAGGTCCATGGCGGAGTAGAAGATGCCGTTTTTCAGGCTCAGCCCCCTCCCGCCCAGCAGCTCGATGGCGAAAATACCGCCGCCGAAGGCCGCCGACACGCCGAAGAACACCAGCGTGAGGCGCAGCAGGCGCCGGCTGCCCCCGAACGCGCACAGAAGCATCAGCACCGCCGCCCCCAGCTTGCACAGGGGATGGACGAGAAACCCCATGCCCGGAAAGAAGACCGCCGCCGCGTAAAAGGCCCCCAGCGCCGCCCCCAGCCCCAGCCGGAGCCGCCGGATGACCTCCCCCGCCAGCCGCGCGGACGCCAGCAGAAGAAGGTAGTTGACCACCAGGTTGAGCAGGAAGAGCGAGTCTATGTATACGACCGTCATGTCATGGCCTCTCCCCTCTCAAATCACTATTCCAAATTATACCTGTCCGGCCAATCAAAAAAGGTCTAATCCGGGATAGCGGCAAAAAGAAGCTGACAAGCTAAATAGCTTGTCAGCTTCTTTTTCTTTATTTTACGCGACACTCCATCCGCAGCCGGGTCTTCCCTACCTCGGCTATGGTTTGCCGTACCCAGTCCAGCACGCGGGGATAATCGATGGCCGTCAAGTCCTCATACCGATTGATAAGCTCCCGGCTCAGGCGGAAAATCGCCTCTGCGTCTTCCGCACCGGCGGGACGCTTCGTCCGTTCCGCCTTAAGTATACGCCCCCACCAGCTCCCCGATGACCCGGCAGAAGGTCTCCATCTCCCCGTCGGTGCCGATGGTCACGCGGAGACAGTTGTCGATGCGGGGCTTGTCCCACCAGCGCACCAGAATGCCCCGCTCCCGCAGCCCCGAGAGCAGCTCCCGGGCGGGGGCCTTGTCGTGGGAGATAAAGAGGAAGTTGGCGGCGGAGTCGTAGACCCGAAAGCCCAGCTCCTTCAGCCGGGCGGCGGCGGCGTCCCTGGTGCGGACGACCCTGGCGACGACAGCCCGGAAGTAGTCCGCGTCCCGGACGGAGGCCTCCGCCCCCGCCTGGGCCACCCGATCCAGCGTGTAGGAGTTAAAGGAGTTCTTCACGCAGTTGAGCGCGGCGATGAGGCCGGCGTTCCCCATGGCGTATCCCACCCGCAGGCCCGCCAGGCTGCGGGACTTGGACATGGTGCGCACCACTACCAGGTTTGGGTAGCCGCCGATGAGCTCCACGGCGGACTGCGCGCCGAAGTCCACATAGGCCTCGTCCACCAGGACCGCCGCCTCTGAGTTGGCCTCCAGAATCCGCCGTATGTCGCTCAGGGGGATATCCCGGCCCGTGGGGGCGTTGGGGTTGGCGATGACCACGCCGCCGCTGCCCCCCAGAAACGCCTCCACCGGCAGGCCGAAGTCCCCGTCCAGGGGGATCTCCCTGTAATCCTGGCCGAAGAGGCTGGCGTAGACCGGATAGAAGCTGTAGGTGATGTCGGGAAACAAGACGGTCCGACCCGGCGTGAAGAAGGCCTGGAAGCAGAACGCCAGCACCTCGTCGGAGCCGTTGCCCACAAAAATCTGCTCCGGGGTCAGGCCGTGAAAGGCGGCAAGCGCCTCCCGGAGGGCGGTGCACTCCGGGTCGGGGTAGCGCCGCAGCTCGGCGCCGGCCGCATCCCTGATGGCGGCCAGGGTCCCGTCGGAGGGCGGATAGGGATTTTCATTGGTGTTCAGCTTAATGAATTTGCGGTCCCTGGGCTGCTCGCCCGGGGTGTAGGGCACCATGTCCCTGATGCGGTCGCTCCAGAATTCTTTCATTCCTGGGCCCCCTCGGTCCGTATGATTTTTTTGACGCTCTTCTCCGCCTTGCTCCGGGGGAGCATCAGCTCGTGCCCGCAGCCCGTGCAGCGCAGCCGGAAGTCCATGCCCACCCGCAGCACCTGCCAGCGGGCGCTGCCGCAGGGGTGCTCCTTCTTCAGCTCCAGCACGTCCCCCACCCGAATATCCATATTTCCGCCTCCTGACCCGAAAGCCGTTTTTCCTATTATAAGTTCCGCCGACTCCGCTGTCAATTCGCAGGCGGCGATTGCATATAGTGGTCTATCAGGAAAAACAACGGATAAGACGAAAGGATTTGGTTAGTTTGATGAATACGTTTCCGCCGGAAGGTCGGTTATTGAACACCAGCGAAAACCAGGCGGCCTGCGCCACCAAGGCCGGCCTCATCCAGGCCATGGAGCGCCGGCAGGTGCTGGAGGGCCGGGTGCTCCTATGCGACGCGGACCACAACCTCATCGTCTCCATGGGGAGCTTCACCGGGGTGGTGCCCCGGGAGGAGGCCGCCATCGGCATCGACGACGGCAGCACCCGTGAGATTGCGATTCTCACAAGGGTGGGTAAGCCCATTGCCTTTACAGTTGAGCGCATAGAGAACGAGGCCGGTGACCTGCGGCCCGTCCTCTCCCGCCGCAGCGCCCAGCGCATGGCCCTGGACCATCTGCTGAACACCCTGGAGCCCGGCATGATTCTCCCGGTCACCGTGACCCACCTGGAGCCCTTCGGCGCCTTCGTGGACGTGGGCTGCGGCGTGGCCTCCATGATCGGCATCGAAAACATCTCCGTCTCCCGCATTCCCCATCCCGACTGCCGCTTCACCGTGGGCCAGGAGATTTTCGCCGCGGTGCAGGGCGTGGACCGGGAGCAGGGGCGGATTCTCCTCACCCACCGGGAGCTGCTGGGCACCTGGGCGGAGAACACCGCCCAGTTCTCCCCCGGCATGACGGTCTCCGGCTGCGTGCGGGGCATCAAGGACTACGGGGCATTCGTGGAGCTCACGCCCAACCTGTCCGGCCTTGCCGAGCTGCGGGGCGACCTGCGGGACGGGGACCGGGTCTCGGTATACATCAAGGCCATTCTCCCGGAGCGGATGAAAATCAAGCTCCTGGCCATCGACCGCCTGCCCCCGGAGGCCGCGCCGCCTGCCCTGCGGTACTTTATCACCTCCGGGCGGCTGCGCCGCTGGCACTATGCCCCCGAGGGCTGCGCAAAGACCGGCGCAGAGACCGTGTTTGAATAAGCAAGAGGTGCGGGCTTGATGCCCGCACCTCTTGCTTTCGGCTTGTCAAAGAAATGCCGAGGGGCTTCTTTGGCAGAGCGCGCCTCATGCGTATTGAAATAGCAAGTTGTCCGCCGCAGGCGCCCCTGCGGATATGAGGCGTCTGCGCCCTTACCCGGCGCTCCCCCTCCCGTGGAGAATCAGCGCTATCGTCTCCTCCTCGGTCCCGGGAGCGTCGTAGTCCCCCAGGAATCCGCCGGGATAGTGGTAGACCACGCCCGCCCTCTCATTGCGCTCCAGGCAGTCCATCAGCTTCTCCTCGCCGTACTCCCGGAGGAACCGGGCGAAAGCCCGCACCTTGGTCTTCTCCATCATTCCACCGGCGCAGGGGAACCCGGCGCATTCCCAGCAGCCCGCGTGCCCCTTCTCCCGGCCGCACCGGAAGCACCCGCACCAGTCCCTGTTCCCGCAGCCCTCCCGGCGGCAGCCGGGACACGCCCCGTCGCTGCAGATGCAGCACGCAAGCCCGCAATAACCAAAGCCCTTGGTCCGATCCATCCTGCAGCCCCTCTCTCAGTCCCGCTTATCCAATGGCGCCTCCAAGCCCCAGCTTCCGCCGCCACTCCGGCGCTTCGCCGTCGTCGCCCCAGTACTCGTCCAGCCGGGAGATGACGCCGCCTGTAAAGGTAAAAAACGATACGGCGTGGAAGGAGGCGCTGTCGTCGGCCAGCCAGACCCGAACGACGGAGATCGCCGCTTCCCCCGCAAGCTCCACCCGCTCCACCTCGCCCCGCCACTCTCCGGGGTACTCGCAGTTGGCGCGGATATACTCCTCCGCGCTGAAGCGCTCGTTGGTATTGTGCCAGAAAACCGCCGCCCCGGGGGCAAAATAAGCCCCCAGAGCCTGCCGGTCCTGGGCGGCCACATCCCGCCAGAAGGCCGTCACAAACGCCTTTGGGTCCATCCCTTCCGCCCCCTATTCGCCCTTGATCTCGTCCCAGTACCGCTTGGCGGCCTGTTCCGTCTTGTTCTCGCCGTAGCGGTAGTACTGCACGCCCACCAGCTTGTCCGGCAGGTATTGCTGCTTTACATAGTGCCCGGGGAAAGCGTGGGGGTAGAGATACCCCTGCTCCCGCTCCATCCCTGCCGAATCGGCATGGACATTCTGGAGGTGCCGGGGGATGTCCCCGGTCCTGCCCGCTTTCAGGTCGGCCATGGCGGCGAAGATGCCCTCGCAGCCGGAGTTGGACTTGGGGGCGGTGGCCATGAGAATCACCGCGTCGCCCAGGGGGATGGCCGCCTCCGGGAGGCCCAGCATATTCGCCGCGTCGATGCAGGCCTTGACGATGGGGATGATCTGCGGGTAGGCCAGCCCCACGTCCTCGCAGGCCATGACCATCATCCGGCGGCAGGCGGACATCAGGTCCCCCGCCTCCAGGAGGCGGGCCAGGTAGTGGAGGGCGGCGTCCGGGTCGGAGCCCCGGACCGACTTCTGGAGGGCGGAGACGATATCGTAGTGGTCGTCCCCCTCCCGGTCGTACCGCATGGCGGAGCGCTGGGCCACCGCCCTGGCGTCCTCCAGCGTGACAAGGATGTTCCCCTTCTCCCGCCTGCCGGAGTTGAGCAGCAGCTCCACGGCGTTCATGGCCTTGCGCACGTCGCCGCCGCAGGCGCCGGCGATCTGCTCCCGGACGCCCTCCCCGCACAGGGCCTTCTCCCCCAGCCTCGCCTCCATGAGGGAGATCCCCCGGTCCACCGCGGGCAGAATGTCCTCCGCCGTTACGCTCTTGAATTCAAACACGGTGGACCGGGAGAGGACCGCGTTGTAGACGTAAAAATAGGGGTTCTCCGTGGTGGAGGCGATGAGGGTCACGTCGCCGCTCTCAATGACCTCCAGCAGGGACTGCTGCTGCTTCTTGTTAAAGTACTGGATCTCGTCCAGATACAGCAGGATGCCGTTGGGGGCCATCATGGTGCCCACCTCGCCGATCACGTCCTTCACGTCGGAGAGGGACCCGGTGGTGGCGTTGATCCGCCGCAGGGTGCGGCCCGACTGCCTGGCGATGATGTTCGCCACCGTGGTCTTCCCCGTGCCGGAGGGTCCGTAGAAGACCAGGTTGGGGATATTCCCGCTCTCGATGATGCGCCGGAGGAGCCCCCCCTCCCCCAAAATATGCTTCTGGCCCACCACCTCGTCCAGGCAGGTGGGGCGGATTTCGTCTGCCAAAGGCCGGTATGACATGGCCTCGGCCTCCCTTCTATACGTTCTCGATGCTGCGGATGAAGCCCTGGTAGCGGGTGCCCTGGAAGGTCAGCCTCCCCTCGTCCCCCTCGGCCAGCAGCCCGTACTCCTTGCCGGAGACGCGCAGCTCCATGCGGTCGCCGCTGTCCACCTGGAAGGTGACGTAATAGCTGGTGCTGGAGTGGGACATGCCCGCGTCCCCCGCGCCGCCCATGTGGTGGGAGACGTCGGCCCGTCTGGACACCACCGTCGCGTCCACGGTGAGCAGAGGCGCGCGGTTATTGCGGCTCCACTGGCCCGCGCCCTTGACAATCACAACGATGAACATTGCGATGACAATACCGAAGATCAGGAAAAAGAAGATCGGAAACAGACTGTCCATCAGACCAAAACCCATATGGAACAAAAGAATTCCCCCTGTCATGATTTACTACAGCGGCAGTGGTGAGGGCGCAAGCACCCTCACCACTATTCTAACAGTTGTTCGATTGTTCGTAAAGACTTTCTTTTCAGCGGAAGGGGCCCAGTGTCTGTACCGGCGCGTCGTCGGACTGGTGCTCCAGAATCCAGGGCATCCAGCGGGCGTAGATGTTCTCGCCGGCGTGGGCCCGCCAGAGGGCCAGACCGGGGTCGGCCCGGAGCCGGTCCCCCTCCCGCCAGAGGGTCCGGGCCTGATAGCAGGCATAGAAGTCCAGGTAGAAGCGCTCCATCTCCGCCCTGTCGGCCTGCGCGGCGTCCATGCGCTCCGTCACCCGGGCTGCGGTGTCCTCCAGCCGCGCCCGGGCCCGGGCCCCGGACTGCTCCGCAAAGCGGAGAAGCTCCGGCTCGCTGCGGCCCGTCCGCGCCGCCCAGCCGTCCACGTCCAGAGAGGGCACGGCATAATCCGCCGTGCCGTCCGGCTGAAGGGTGATCGCCGTATAGCGGTGGGGGTAGGCCGCGGGCATATCGGTGACGGCCTCAATCAGCTTCCTCCCGTCCCGCTCCGCCTCCACCAGAAAGGAGTTGTGCCGGTGGCCGCTGAGATAGAGCGGCACGCCGTAGGAGAGGAGCAGGTCCTCCAGGGCGTCCCCGCCGTCAATATTGTAGTTGCGGCCGTCGCCGTCCACGGTATGCACCATCAGGTTGTGGTGGCTGAAGGGCACTACCATAACCCCCGCCTCCGCCGCCCGCTCCAGGCAGTCCTCCACCCAGGCCAGCGTTTCGGCGCTGACGGTTCCGGCCAGCTTGCTCTCCTTCTCCCCGTAGACGTTGCAGTCCAGCGAGAGGAGCCAGAGCCCGTCCGTCACGGGGGCCAGGTAGCTCATGGACCCGCCGTCGGCGGAGAGGGCCTCCGCCCAGCCGAACGCGCCGTACAGCCGCTTCAGGGTCCCGGGCGGCACGCTGCGGTCCATGTCGTGGTTGCCCATGGTGACGAAGATATTCACCCCCGCCGCCTCCGCCGCCCCCAGGCGGGCGGAGAGTGCCTCGTGCTCCTCCAGCGTGCCGCCGTTGGTCAGATCGCCGCAGAGCACCAGGGCGGCGGGCTTATCCCGGGCCGCAGCGTCCATAAGGGCGTCGATGATTTCCTCCAGCCACACCATCTCCGGCAGCAGGTCGTTCCCCGCAGCCTGAGCGCGCGGCTGCCAGTGCAGGTCGGAGGAGACGTAGAGCGTCACCGGCTGCTCCGGCCAGCACAGCGGCGGCGCGTCCTCTCCCGTCGCCCGGGCGGCGCACCCGGAGAGCAGCGCGAGCGCAAGCACAAGCGCCGCCGGCAGTCCCTTTTTCATTGCCCCTCCCCCCTCATTATGAACATAATAGCAGAGGCGGAAAATAAATGCAACTAATTCTTATTATTTATATTGACATCTTTTTCTGCCGAGGATAGAATAAGAGCGCCGGCCAGAAAGCCGGCGCTCTTATCAAAGCGGTTTAATCGTATAGGGGGTGCTTCCCGGTCAGCTCGGCCACGGCGGCGCGGATGGCGTCCGCACTGCCCTCGAAGTCGGTGGCGGCCCGCCAGATGCAGGAGGCGATGACCTTCATATCCTCCTCCACAAAGCCCCGGCTGGTGGCGGCGGGGGTGCCGATGCGCACGCCGCTGGTGACGAAGGGCTTCTCAGGGTCGTTGGGGATGGCGTTTTTGTTGACGGTGATGTTCACCTCGTCCAGGCGGTGCTCCAGCTCCTTGCCGGTGACGCCGGCCTTGCGCAGATCCACCAGCATCATGTGGTTGTCGGTGCCGCCGGAGACCAGATCGAAGCCCTCGGCCAGCAGGGCGTCGGCCAGGGTCCTGGCGTTTTTCAGGATCTGCTCCTGATAGGTCTTGAACTCGGGCTTCATGGCCTCGCCCAGGGCCACCGCCTTGGCGGCGATGATGTGCTCCAGGGGTCCGCCCTGGCTGCCGGGGAAGATGCCGGAGTCAATCTTCTTGGCCAGCTCCTCCTTGCAGAGGATCATGCCGCCCCGGGGGCCGCGGAGGGTCTTATGGGTGGTGGTGCTCACCACGTCGGCGTAGGGCACGGGGTTGGGGTGCAGCCCCACGGCCACCAGGCCGGCCACATGGGCCATATCCACAAATAAGTACGCGCCAACCTCGTGGGCGATGTCGGCAAAGGCCTTGTAGTCGATGAAGCGGGGGTAGGCGGAGGCGCCGGCGATGATCATTCTGGGCCTGCACTGACGGGCCACGTCCCGCAGCTGGTCGTAGTCGATGAAGCCCTTCTCATCCAGGCCGTAGGCCACCATCTTATAATTCTTGCCGGAGAAGTTTACGGGAGAGCCATGGGTCAGGTGGCCGCCGTTGGAGAGGTCCATGCCCAGCACCGTGTCGCCCAGGCCGCAGAGGGCCTGATAGACGGCGTAGTTGGCGTTGGCGCCGCTGTGGGGCTGGACGTTGGCGTGGTCCGCGCCGAAGAGCTTGCAGGCCCGGTCCCGGGCGATGTTCTCCACCACGTCCACGCACTGGCAGCCGCCGTAGTAGCGCTTGCCGGGATAGCCCTCGGCGTACTTATTGGTCAGCACCGTGGCGGCGGCGGCCAGGACGGCCTCGCTCACAAAGTTTTCAGAGGCGATAAGCTCAATGTTGCGGCGCTGGCGGTCGTACTCGTCCCGGACGGCCTTCCCCACCTCCGGGTCTTGCGCGGCCAGAAATTCCATGATATCCTTGACCATGACGTTCTCCCCCTAATCATATCGTTCAGTTGTTGGGCGGAAGCATCTTCCACCGACTCATTATATCGGAAACTTCCAACAATTACAATCTTCTTTTCAGGTAAAAAGAAAAAAAGGCTGTTATTTATTTAACATTTAAGACAGAAGGGCGGATGATACCAATGAAGAAAAAAAAGGATGTTCTGGCCATTGTGGAGGCGCTGAAGGAGGCCTATCCCGAGGCGGTCTGTTCCCTGGATTATGCAAAGCCCTACGAGCTGATGTTCGCCACCCGCCTGGCCGCCCAGTGCACCGACGAGCGGGTGAACAAGGTGACGCCCGGACTCTACGGCCGCTTCCCCACCCTGGAGGCCCTGGCCGAAGCGGATGTGAGCGAGGTGGAGGAGTATATCCACTCCACCGGCTTCTTCCGGGCCAAGGCCCGGGACATCGTGGCCGCGTCCCGGATGCTGCTGGAGGAGTACGGCGGCGTGGTGCCCGACAATATGGAGGATCTGCTCCGGCTGCCCGGCGTGGGCCGGAAGACGGCCAACCTGATTCTGGGCGACGTGTACCACAAGCCCGGCGTGGTGGTGGCGGACACCCACTGCATCCGCCTCTCCGGCCGGCTGGGCCTCTCCGACGGCACCAAGGACCCGGCCAAGGTGGAGGAGCAGCTGCGCAAAATCCTGCCCCCCGAGGAGTCCAACGACTTCTGCCACCGGCTGGTCCTCCACGGACGGGCCGTGTGCATGGCCCGCGGCCCGGAGTGCGAAGGCTGCACCCTGCGCCCCTGGTGCGATTTCTATACCAAGCAGTGAAATACCCCCGGCGGCGCAGTCCAAGGACTGCCCGCCGGGGGTATTTTTCCGCAGGGACCTGATATCGCTGCGTTACAGCGGCCTTCTTCCGCATATCAGCCGCTCCGCGGCGAAGATGAGCGCGCCGCCGGCCAGATAGCAGAGGATATCCTTCCAGTCGAAAACGCTTCCCAGCACAATACGCAAAAGGCGGTTCTTCCCAAGCCCAAGCCGCTCCACAAGGCGAAAATACTGGGAAAACTCGACCAGAACCGCAAACAGTGTGACATAGAGGGGCAAAAGCGGCGCGCCCCGGGGCAGAAACACCCGCACAAGCGCGTAAACCACCGCCACAACCAGCACGTCCCCCAGGTAGGGGCGGACGAAATCGTCGTGGACGAAGAGGGCGATGAGCACCTCCACCGCCAGCAGGGCGGCAAAGAGGGCCCCGTAACAGATGCGCGCGCACTGGTTCTTCATACCGGCTACTCCACCCGGATCGTCTGCCCGGCCACCACGCATTTATCCTTCCAGCGGCCCCGGAGATAGACCACCCCGGTGATGGCGAAGCCCACCAGCCACCCGATGAGGTAGGACCAGTAGAGATTGCCCGGCGCGCCGGGGAACATCCAGGCCAGCAGATAGGCCGCCGGGACCCGGGCGCCCCAGAGGGCGATGATGGAGGAGATCATGGGCACCACCGTGCTGCCCGCGCCCCGCAGGACGCTGTTGAGGGTGAACTGGGCGGCCAGGACGAACATGGGGCTGAGCACCCGGACGAGGTAGTCCTCCCCCGCCAGCACCACCGCCGGGTCCTGGTTGAAGAGCATCAGCAGCTCTCGGCGCAGGGGCACCACGACGGCGCTGATGGCCGCGCAGACCGCCACGCTGAGGACCAGGGCGCTTCGGGTGCCGTGCTTCACCCGGTCCAGCCGCCCGGCGCCCACGTTCTGCCCCACGAAGGTGGTGACCGCCACGGCGAAGGACTGAATGGGCATGAAGGCGAAGGAGTCGATTTTGTTGGCGGCGGCGAATCCGGCGGCGAAGTCGGACCCGAAGCCGTTGATCAGGGCCTGCATCAGAATGATGGCCACGGAGAACTGGCACTGCTGGACGCCGGAGGGCACGCCCAGGCGGACGAGCTGCCGGAGCAGGTCCCGGTCCACCTTAAAACTGAAGATACGGATATGGATGTAGCTGTACTTGCGGTTGATGTAGGCCACGCCGAAAATCCAGGAGCAGAACTGGGCGATGATGGTGGCGAAGGCCACGCCGAACACCCCCCAGGAGAAGACCAGCACAAATACCAGGTCCAGGATGATGTTGATGACGCAGGCGACGGCCAGGAAGATCAGCGGGGTCTTGCTGTCCCCCAGGCCCTGCATGATGCCGGTGTTCACGTTATAGCCGAAGGTGCCGATGAGCCCCGCGAAGACCACCAGGCAGTAGACCCGGGCGTCCTCAAAGGCCTCGGCGGGCACGTTGGTGAGGCGGAGCATGGGGACCGTCACCAGAAGGCCCAGCAGGGTCAGGGGCAGGATGACGATTATCATGCCCGCGCAGATGGTGTTGACCGTGCGGCTCACCTGCTCCCGGTCCCCGGCGCCGATGTACTGGGCGATCATGATGGTGGCGCCCATGCTCAGGCCGATGAAGAGGGAGGAGAGCAGGAACACGATGGGAAAGCCCACGCTGACGGCGGTCAGCGCGTCCTTGCCCACGAAATTGCCCACCACCATGGAGTCCACCATGTTGTACATCTGCTGCAGGACGTTTCCCAGCAGCAGCGGCAGCGAAAAGGTCGCCAGCAGCCCCAGGGGCCTGCCCTGGGTCATGTCGATGGAGCCGTGCTCCCTCCTTTGAATCGTACTCAAAAAATCCCTCTTTCCTCTTCCCTGTCTCTCTGTCTGCCGGAGCTGTGCGGGAGCGGGCGGCGCGGCGAACCGTCCCTACAGGCCGGAGGCGGTCCGCTCTTTATGCCGGTTGTAGGTGATGCGCAGGCCGTCCAGGACCAGGCGGCTGTCCACAATGTCGATCATGGGCGTGTTCTGGGCCACCATCCGGGAGAGGCCGCCGGTGGCGACCACCTTGACCGCGTCCCCGTAGCCCATCTCCGCCTTGGCACGGCGGATCAGATACTCCATGGAGCCGATATAGCCCCCCACGGCGCCGGCCTGTATCTGGCTGACTGCTGTACAGCCCAATACCTTGTCAGGCATGGCAAGCTCAACATTGGGCAGGTTGGCCGTCTTCTGAAACAGGGCCTCGGTGGAGATGCGCACGCCGGCGGTGATGCAGCCGCCCATATACGCCCCGCCCTCGCTCAGGGCGTCCACGGTGGTGGCGGTACCGAAGTCCAGCACCACCAGGGGCGCGCCGTATTTCTCAATGGCGGCCACGCAGGCCATCGCCCGGTCGGCGCCCAGACGCTCGTCGCCGGGCACGCCGTAGGGCAGGCCGGGGTCCACCCCGTCGTCCACCACGAGGGGGATTTTGTCAAAGTACTTGATGACCGCGTTGGTGAGGGAATGCATCACCGGCGGGGCGACGGAGGCGATGATCACGTCCTCCACGGCGATGCTCTCCAAACCGAAGCGGCGGAAATACTCGCAGGCCAGCAGCCCGATCTCGTCCGACGTGCGGTTCACGTCGGTTTTGAGGCGGAAGCTGCCCAGCAGCTCCTCCCCGTTGAATATGCCAAACACCATATTGGTGTTGCCCACATCGATGACGACCAGCATCAGCCCATCCTCCCGTCATTCAGCTCCGCCGTGCGGCAGTACGTCTTTCCCTCCGTGAGGGAGATTACCCCGTAGGTGGGGCGGAACCCGCCCCGGCAGGAGCCGGGGTTTAAAATCCAGAGCCCGTCGTAAAAGTCGCAGAGGGGCTCGTGGGTGTGGCCGAAGAGCAGAATATCCGCCCCCGCCTCCCGGGCGGCCAGCACCGCCGTGCCGATGCCCGCCTTCACGCTGTAGATATGGCCGTGGGTCATCAGAATCCGGCGGCCCTCCGCCTCCAGGAGCTTTTTGACGCTCAGCTCCATAGAATAGTCACAGTTGCCCGGCACCATATCCAGGGGAATTTCCGGAAACCGCCCGGCCAGGGACACGGCGTCCCGCACCATGTCGCCCAGGTGGAGAATGCGGTCGGGCCGCTCCCGCTCCACCGCCGCGCACATATTTGACGTATTCCCGTGGGAATCGGAAAAAACCAATAGCTTCATTTTGCGCACCTTATTTCCTGTCGGCCATATAATGAGATTGAAGAAACACACATACAATGCTATGGAGGTATTCGCTATGCAGACTCCGAAATCCAATCTGGATGCCCTGATGAAAACGCCCCAGGGGGCCGTCATCGCCAAGCACAAGGACGAAATAATGGGCCTGATGCAGTCCAGCGACGCCCAGAAGCTCATGGAGATGCTCAACAAGAGCGCCGGCGGCGGCCTCAAGGGCGCGGCCGACGCGGCGATGAAGGGGGACACCTCCCAGCTCATGGATCTCATGGGCAGGGTGATGAGCAGCAAGGAGGGCGCCGAGGTGGTGGGCCGCATCAACAAGGCCGTGCCCAAGGACGCGAATCAGAAATAGGAACGGGCGCGGCAGCCGGGGCCGGCCGGGACGGGCAGGCGCCCGCCGGCCACCCCCTATCGCTTACTGCCTGTTAAAGATTTCCTCAGCAAAAGGAGGCGAGGGCCGTGGCCGAGCTGGAAGAAAAGTTGAACGCCATCCTGGGCAATCCAGAGGCCATGGGACAGATTGTCTCCATCGCCAAGGCCCTCACCGGCGAAAACGGCGCCGGTGCGCCGGCGTCCGCGGACGCGCCCGGGGAGCCGCAGCCGGAATACATACCCGTGGAGACCGCTCCTGCGGCTGAAGCGGTTCCCGGAGCGCCCCAGGCAGCGCCGGCGGAGAGCGCCGCTCAGCCGGACTGGGGGGCCATTATGTCCCTCCTGTCCGGCCTGTCGGGCGGCAGCCAGAGCGCGCAGCCCGGCCCGGCGGCCTCCAGCCCCCTGGGGGCCCTGGGCGATTTGGACCCCAGACTCATCCAGACCGCCGTGACCCTATTTTCCGAGTACAGCGCCACCGATGATCGGAAGATCGCCCTGCTGGCGGCGCTGAAGCCCTTTTTGAAGGAAGAGCGCTACGCCAAAATGGACCGGGCCATTCAAATCGCCAAGCTCTCGCGGGTGATCCGCGTGGCCTTCCAGCTCTTCAAAAAGGAGGGGCAAGATGGCGATGTATAACCGTTATATCCCCGCCGAAGGGGGCTATACCCGGATTGTGGAGGAGGACGCGCCCCCCTTCCACCCGCCGGAGGACCATCCCGGCCCCCACGCGGAGCCGGAGCGCCGGGAGCCGAAACCGGACTTCACCCCCCCGGAGCCGGAACAGGCGCCGGAGGCCCCCGCTGAAAAAAAGCCCGGCGGCATCTCCTCCCTGCTCAAGGGGCTGAAGCTGGACGATTTGGACACCGGGGACATTCTGCTCCTTCTCATCATCCTGTTTCTCTTCCTGGACGGGGACGATATTGAGCTGATTATTACGCTGGGGCTTCTGCTCGTGCTGGGGCTGGACTGAGGGGGACGGTAAAAGGGAAAACGCCGACCGGTCAGGGAGCCAAGGGCCGGCCCGCGGGGAGGCGTTTCAACTTCTGCCTTCAGCTTTTGATCTCGTGCAGCACGGAGCCGTCCGGCAGGGCGAAGCTCACGCCGGGGGGAACCGGCATCTCCACCTGCTCTGCGGTCATGGTGAGGACCGCCTCCTCCCCCTTCATGGTCTCGGCCGCCACCAGAAGCCCGCTGGACACCGAGACCCAGTACCGCTCCCGGTTGCCCACCTCGTTCTCAGCCACCTCCACATAGATGCAGGAGGAGCCGTTTTTCTCCTCATAGCCCGTGGCGGTGATGGACTTGGCGTCCAGGCCCAGCACGTCCTCATAGGTGGGGATGCGCTGGGCCAGATTGGCGTCCCGATCCCCCACGTCCCACTCGTTCCAGGTGCGGTCGCCCTCAAACCATCGATACCCCCTGCCGCCGCCCACAACGGTGTACTCCACCACGCCGTTGGGCCAGGTAGATTCCACCTTGGTCCAGCCGTGGTCCACCCACACCCTGCTCACGGTCTCCCCCAGCGTCCCGTCCCCCCGGGCGGTGCCCACGGTGATGGTGCGGTAGTAGCTCTCCGGCTGGAGCGGGACCATGGTGCGGATCACGTCCTGCACGGTCTGGGGCGTCACATCCACCCGGACATAGCGGCCGGTATCGTCGGGCTGGTCCTCCCCGCCGGGGGACTCCACAGGGCCGGCGGAGGGGTCGGGCAGAGAAATCTCCGGCGTGCCCGGCGCGAAGAGGTTCAGGCCAAAGCTGGAGAAGACGGCCGCCACAATCACGATTGCGATGAGCACGACAAAAAGCGTACGGTTTTTACCCTCCATGGCCGATACCTCCTTTGGGCGTTGGGTTGGTGGGGACAGACGGTACGCGGGGCGCCTGCCGATTGATGTCCTCTACAAGACAGACCGCCGGAAACGGCGGTCTCAGGCTGTCGGAAAAGTCCCATGGGACTTTTCCGACAGAAAACTGCATGACGGATAAGGGCTCGATTTCTTGGGTAAAAGTCACCCCATCCGTCATAAGAAGTGTCATTTTTAAGGCGCATGTCCCAAGAAATAACGAATCTTCATTTAACCGCGCCGTCCGCGGACAGCGCAGCTCTGCGAGGCTTGCTCTGCGGAGGTTTTTTCGAGAGGCTGAGACCGCCGGAAACGGCGGTCTCAGCCTGCATTTAAAACGCCTCCGGCGGGTCGCTGCGCAATCCGAACCTCCACTCAATGGCGCGGGAGCGCGCTCACGCGGGGACCCCCTGTTATTTCATCTGCCGGGGCAACTGAATTGCCCCGGCATCAAGGTTTTGGCCCGCGGGCCAAAACGCTTGGCGCCGACGCCATCCGGACAGCCTCACGGATTTTACGCTCCAAACTCCTCCGGCGGGTCGCTGCGCAATCCAAACCTCCACTCAATGGCGTCGGCGATGCGGCGGCAGGCGAAGCCGTCGCCGTAGGGGTTTACCGCGCGGGCCATGGCGGCATAGGCGGAGGGGTCCTCCAGAAGGGCGGAGGCCAGGGCGAAGATATCCTCTTCCCCGGTGCCGGCTATCTTCACCGTGCCCGCCTCCACCGCCTCGGGCCGCTCGGTCTCCCGCCGGAGGACCAGCACGGGCCGCCCAAGGGCGGGCGCCTCCTCCTGGAGGCCGCCGGAGTCGGTCATGACCAGATAGCAACGGGCCATCAGGTTGTGCATCTCATCGGCGGAGAGGGGATCGATGAGGTGGATGCGGCCGTGGCCCGAGAGGTGCTTCCCGGCCGCCTCCCGCACCACGGGGGAGAGATGGACGGGATAGACCAGCTCCACATCGGGGAAGGCGTCGGCGATGCGGCGCAGGGCGGTCATGATATTCGCCATGGGCGCCCCGTAATTCTCCCGCCGGTGGCAGGTGACAAGGACAATTTTCCGGCCCGTATAATCCAGCTCATTGAGGAGCCCGGTTGCAAAGTGATAATCCTTTACAACCGTTGTCTTCAATGCGTCGATGACGGTATTGCCCGTGACGAACACGCCGTCGGCGATGCCCTCCCGCTCCAGGTTGGCCCGGTTGGCCGCCGTGGGGCAGAAATGGAGGTCCGCAATATCCCCCACCAGCTTGCGGTTCATCTCCTCCGGGTAGGGGGAGTACTTGTCCCAGGTGCGCAGGCCCGCCTCCACATGGCCCACTGCGGTCTGCTGGTAGAAGGCCGCCAGTGCGCCGGCGAAGGTGGTGGAGGTGTCCCCGTGGACCAGCACCAGGTCGGGCCCGGCCTCCTGGAAGACCTTTTCCAGGCCCAGCAGGCACTTGGTGGTGATGGTGGACAGAGTCTGGCGGGGCTCCATGATGTTCAGGTCGAAATCGGGCTTGATGCCGAAGATATCCAGCACCGAGTCCAGCATCTCCCGGTGCTGGGCGGTGACGCAGCAGAGGGACTCCAGGGTCTCCCTGCCCTCCAGCTCCTTCACCAGGGGGGCCATCTTGATGGCCTCGGGCCGGGTGCCGAAGATGGTCATAACGCGCACGCGCTTCATTCCCCGTCCTCCTTCCCGTCCCCGGAGGGCCTGTCCTCCGGGACGGCGCCGTTCTTTTTCTCGTTGTTGTGCAGGAAAATGCGCCCGGCCACCGCGCCCGCGGCGCACAGGGCCAGCAGGAGGAGCATGGCCTTCTCCGGCCCGCCGGTGGTGAGCACCACGGCGGACAGGCCCAGAATGGCGCTGATGATATAGAGCACGGCCACCGCCTGCTTCTGGGAGAAGCCCATGTCGATGAGCCGGTGGTGGACGTGGCTGCGGTCGGCGTGCATGGGACTCTGCCCGTGGGCGATGCGGCGGATGAAGGCGAAGGCCGTGTCGAAAATCGGCAGGCCCAGCATGAGGAAGGGCACCACGAAGGAGATGATTGTATAGAGCTTGAAGAGCCCCTGGACCGAAATCACCGCCAGGACGAAGCCCAGGAAGGTGGACCCGGTATCCCCCATGAAGATTTTCGCCGGGTTCAGGTTATAGGGCAGGAAGCCCAGGCAGCCACCCACCAGGGCCGCCACCAGGAAGGCCACCTGGGGCTCCCCCACCACCAGGGCGATGACCAGCAGCGTCATGGAGCTGATGGTGGTCACGCCGCAGGCCAGGCCGTCCAGGCCGTCGATGAGGTTGACGGCATTGGTGATGGCCACAATCCAGATGACCGTCACGGGGTAGGCCAGCCAGCCCAGGTCCCAGTACGGATTGGAGGAGAAGACGTTGGGATTGGAGATAATCTGGATGATATTCCCCGAGCAGACCGCAATCAGGGCGGCGACGATCTGCACCACGAATTTGAAGGAGGCCCGCAGGGAGTAAATGTCGTCAAAAATGCCCAGCACCACGATGATTACCGCGCCCAGGAGCATTCCCCGGAGCTGAGGGGTGATCTGCACGAAGACCAGCGCGCTGATGAGAAAGCCCAGGAAAATGGCCAGCCCGCCCATGCGGGGGATGGGGTGGTCGTGCATCCGGCGGTTGTCCTTGGGCACGTCCACCGCGCCCACCTTCTGGGCCAGGACCTTCACCACCGGAGTGAGAATAAAAGCGACAATCAGCGCCACGCCCAGCGCGGCGGCCACCATGCCTATTTTTTGGAGTTCCACGTTCATGCCTTTTATGACTCCTATCCTATTTCGCCTTTGCGGGAATGCGGGCGGCGGGGACGGCGCCCCGCCCAGCACAGGGTATCCGAACCCGGCTACCTGGGCAGAAAGCCCACCTTCTTATAGACCTTGCGCAGGGTCTTTTCAGCGATATAGGACGCCTTCTCCGCGCCGGCGCGGTAGACCCCCTCCAGGTAGCCCTTGTCTGCCAGGAGGCGCTCGGTCTCCTCGCGGATGGGGCGCAGGGTCTCCACGACCGCCTCGCCCACGGCGCTCTTGAATGCGCCGTACCCCTTGCCCTCGAACTCGGCCTCCACCGCCTCAAAGCTCCTGCCGACGGCGGCGGCGTAGATCTGAATCAGGTTGGACACGCCCGGCTTCTCCTGGGGGGCGAAGCGGACGCAGCGCTCCGTGTCGCTGTCGGTGACGGCCCGCTTGAACTTGCGCAGAATGTCCTCGGGCTTCTCCATCAGGAAGACGCAGCCCTCGGGCATGGATTTGCTCATCTTGCTCTCGGGCTGGTTCAGGCTCATAATACGGGCGCCAACTTTGGCGATATAGGGCTCGGGGACCTTGAGCACGTCGCCATAGATTCCGTCGAACCGCTCGGCCACGTTCCGGCACAGCTCCACATGCTGCTTCTGGTCCTCGCCCACAGGCACGAAGTCGGGCTGGTAGAGCAGGATGTCGGCGGCCATGAGGGCGGGGTAGGTAAAGAGGCCGGCATTGATATTGTCGGCGTTCTTGGCGGATTTGTCCTTAAACTGGGTCATGCGGGAGAGCTCGCCGAACATGGTGTAGCAGTCCAGCACCCATGCAAGCTGGCTGTGGGCAGGCACATGGGACTGGATAAAGAGGACGCACTTCTCCGGGTCAAGACCGCAGGCAATATAGTTGGCCAGGAGCATCAGAGTGCGGCGGCGCAGCTGCGCCGGGTCCTGGCGGACGGTGATGGTGTGCTGGTCAGCCAGAAAGAAGTAACAGTCAAACTCCTCAATCATATCGGGCCAATGGCGCAGAGGCCCCAGATAGTTGCCCAGATGCAGATCGCCGCTGGGCTGAATGCCGGAGACCATGACCTTTTTTGTACTTTCCATATCAAACACCTCAATAAAATAACAGCGCGGACATGATGAATCATGTCCCCAGGGTGTATCTGAAAATTCGGGGTGGTGCGGGTTTCGGGCGAAAAGGGCGTCATACAAGCCGTTTTTTTGCAGGAATCCCGGGTGGATTCCGACGAAAAACGGCGCGGCAGGCCGCGGTTTCCGCCGAAAGACGCGCCGCCTGGACTTTTCAGATACACCCTACGGGCGTAATTTCCCATATTGGTGTATCATATCACATCCCATGCCGCTTGACAAGTTTTACCCACAGCTTTAGAATGGTATGCACTGAACAGTTATTGGAGGAATCACCTTTGGATAAAACATGGTTTGACGACATGGAGGCGCGCATCCCCAGAGGAGAGGTGCGGACCCGCTTCGCCCCCTCCCCCACCGGCTATATGCACATCGGCAACCTGCGCACCGCCCTGTACACCTGGCTTATCGCCCGGCACCAGGGGGGAAAATTCATCCTGCGCATCGAGGACACCGACCAGGAGCGCTTTGTGGAGGGCGCCACCGAGGTCATCTACAAGACCCTGCGCCAGTGCGGCCTCGACTGGGATGAGGGTCCCGACCTGGGCGGCCCCGTGGGGCCCTACGTCCAGACCGAGCGGCGGGACCTCTACGGCAGATACGCCGAGCTGCTCATCGAGCGGGGCCACGCCTACCGCTGCTTCTGCACCAAGGAGCGGCTGGACAGCCTCCACGGCGAGGACGGCCTGGGCGGATACGACGGCTGCTGCCGGAAGCTCTCCGCTGCTGAGATAGACGAAAAACTGGCGGCGGGAGTTCCCTACGTCATCCGGCAGAAAATCCCCGCGGAGGGACAGACCACCTTCCACGACGTGGTCTTCGGCGACATCACGGTGGAGAACGCCACCCTGGACGACCAGGTGCTCATCAAGTCCGACGGCCTGCCCACCTACAATTTCGCCAACGTGGTGGACGACCACCTGATGGGCATCACCCACGTGGTGCGGGGCAGCGAGTACCTCTCCTCCGCGCCCAAGTACAACCTGCTGTACGAGGGCTTCGGCTGGGCCGTGCCCACCTACGTCCACTGCTCCCCCGTCATGCGGGACGCGCACAACAAGATGAGCAAGCGCCACGGCGACCCCTCCTACCAGGACCTCATTGCCCAGGGCTATCTGTCCGAGGCGGTGGAGAACTACGTGACCCTGCTGGGCTGGTCCCCCCGGGGCGAGTACGCCGAGCGGGAGTTCTTCACGCTGAGCGAGCTGGCGGAAATTTTCGACATCGGCGGCATCTCCAAGTCCCCGGCGGTCTTCGACATTGAAAAGCTCAGGTATTTTAACGCCAACTACCTGCGCTCCATGTCCCCCGAGGACTTCTACGCGGGGGCGGAGTCCTATCTGCGGGAGGCCGTCAGGACCCCCGGCATCGACCTCAGGCTCATCGCGCCCCTGGTACAGCCCCGCTGCGACACCTGGCTGGACATCGCGCCCCAGGTGGACTTCTTCGACGCGCTGCGGTCGTACTCCAATGAGCTCTACTGCCACAAGAAGATGAAGACCGACGAGGCCAACTCCCTGGAGGCCTTAAAGCTGGTCCTCCCCGTGCTGGAGGGGCTGGGCGAGTGGAGCTACGACGCCATCCACGACGCCCTCATCGGCCTGGCGGAGCAAAACGGGCTGAAGAACGGCCGGATTATGTGGCCGGTGCGCACCGCTCTCTCGGGCAAGGCGGTCACCCCCGGCGGGGCTGTGGAAATTTGCCATATTCTCGGCAGGGACGAGACCCTGCGCCGCATCCGCAGGGGGATGGAACAGCTGGGCGGTTAAGCGGAACAACAGGCTGACAAAAGCCCTCCGCATAGAAAGCCCCGTGGGGCTTCTTTGACAAGCGGCAACAGGCCGGAGCTTTCGCTCCGGCCTGTTGTTTATGTTGTAGGCCTATCGGCAGGGCTTAGCAGCCGCAGCCGGTGTTGCAGCCGCCGCAGTTGTTGTTGCAGCCACAGCCGCAGCCGCAGTTGTTGCCGCCCCAGCTGCCGCCGCCGCAGCAGCAGCACAGAATGATGATGAGGATAATGATCCACAGGCAGCCGCCGCCGCCCCAACCGCCGAAACCGCCGTTATTGCAGCACCCCATAATGAAGTACCTCCTGAATTGAAATGGAGAACCGCAGCCGGTGCGCCCTGCGCCTCCCTCGCGGTCTCACTTCATACTATGCCGGGCCCGACGGTTGGTGCGAGGCGGTGTAAAAGAAAATCCGCTGGGACGCTCCGGCGGTGAGACGGCGCAGAGCGCCGCCGGCGTCCGCGTATGCGGGTCTGATGCGCTGCGCAGAGCGCCCCCGTCCGGCAATGCCGGACGGGGGCGCTCTGCGTTTGCAGGATATTCATTTGATTCCGCCGCCTGCGGACGGCGTGGCTCTGCGTGGCGCTCTCTGCGGAGGGGTTTTTGACAGTCCGAACTCGCCCATTATCTCGATGCTTCTTACCCCAGGCGCTGCACCGTCACGGCGTCGCGGACCGCCTTCACCCGGGCGGCGTCCAGGGCGCCGGCGGCGGTGAGCTTGCCCAGGAGGGTCCCGCCCGCCTTGGTTTTGGCGTCCAGGGAGTAATAGGAGACATAGGCCACCTGGGCCCGGAGAAAGTCGCTGCCGGTCAGCATGTTCTGCTCCCCGGCGGTGAGGACGCCCAGCTCCACACTGCGGGAGAGTGCGCTGCTCCAGGTGAAGTCGGGGCTGTCCCCGCTGTCCTGATAGCCCAGGGCCCGGAGGACGAAGGTGAGATACTCCCCGGCGGTGATGGTCTTCAGCGGGGCGAAGTAGAGTTCGGCGGTATCCGCGCCCACGCCCTTGGTATAGCCCTTGGCATAGGCGTAAGTCACATAGCCCTTACACCAGTCGGCCACGTCCACGAAGGGACAGGGCTCGGAGCAGGCCAGGGCCTCGTCCTCCTCGCCGATGAGACGCAGAAACAGGATCAGGCCCTCAATGCGGGCGGGGGCCCGCTCCAGCTCATAACCCCCGCCGTAGGCCACGTCGCTGCCCTTGAACATCCCCATATCCCCGAGGGCCGCGGCCAGGGCGTTGTAGTCGGCGGCGTTGCTCCCGGTGACGGCGTAGAATCCCTGGGGGGCCAGCACTGCCGTATCGGAGGTGACCGTAACGCTGCACAGGGTATCCTCGGCGGCCAGATAGCGGTGGCGGACGGCCAGCGCGCCGCCCTGGGGAAGCTCGGTCCCCTCGGTGGCGTCCACCACGCCGCCCCCCTCGTAGGAGACGGCGGCGGTCCCGGCCAGCAGCATCACGCTGGACCCGGTGTCGATGGTGATTACGTCGCCCCGCTTAAAGCGCTGCTCGGCAAAGGAGGCGGCGTAGCCGCCCTCCCCCGACAGCGCCCCGGCCCGGGCCAGCAGCAGGTCCGCCCGGGCCTTCAGCCGGGCGGAGGCGTCGCCGTAGGTCTTGCCCAGCCCGGACTCCGCCTTCTCCCCAGCCGTCTTCACGGTGGCGGGAATATACGTATTGTCGATATAGCTCCGGGAGATGAGCGGGTCGGAGGAGGTCCCCCCCGCCGCCAGTGCGGCCACGCTCCCGACCAGGATTAGCCCGGCAAGAATACCGGCTGCGAGTCTTCTCATGTAAATATGTGCTGCTCCTCTCGTATGCCGCCGGGAGTCCGGCGGCCCAAGCGCTTTGCCCCGGGCAAAACCTTGACGCCGGCGGAATTCACTCTCGCCGGCAGATGAATGTAAGGGGGCCGAACGATGCGCCCGCATCGGTTGGGGAAATCACTCCGTGTCCGAAATCATATAGCTCAGTGCCAGCAGGCTGTCGGCGAAGTGGACGTTCTCAATGACGATATTGTCCTCTTTCAGCTCCAGCTCCATATTGGTGAAATTCCAGATGCCCCGCACGCCGCAGGCCACCAGACGCTCGGCCATGATGCCCGCCACCTTGCCGGGCACCGTGAGCACGCCCACGCTGGCGGGATACTCCGCCAGATAGTTCTCAAGCTGCGCCGTATCGCGGATGACCACGCCGCCGATCTGGGTGCCGACGATGCTGGGGGCCACGTCGAATGCGGCGGAGAGCACAAAGCCGTTCTTTTCAAAGTGGAAATTCTCAATCAGGGCACGGCCCAGGTTGCCCGCGCCCAGAATGACCGCGTTGTGGTTGCGGTTCATACCCAGAATCTCCGCGATCTCCCCCTGTAGTTTCTCCACATTGTAGCCGTATCCCTGCTGGCCGAACTCTCCGAAGCAGGACAGGTCCTGCCGGATCTGGGAGGCGGTCAGGCCCATGGACTTGCCCAGGGCGCTGGAGGAGATGCGTACCGTTCCGGTCTGGAGCAGATCGTTCAGGTGGCGGAAGTACCGGGGCAGGCGGCGGATGACTGCGCTGGACACTTTCTGTTTTTTCATTCTAATCACACTCGATTGCTCAAAGTAATGAAAACTTGCCTTCCTAAGATTCTATCAGTTTATCCTAACAAAGCGCTCCTGTCAATTTTTTTCACAAATAAATTTTCTGCCCGCCTGACAAAAAATTCTCCCCCGCCGCTTGAACACTCGTCAAAAAGGTCCCCGCTTCCTGTGGTTTCCACAGAAAGCGGGGACCTTTATCGCTTAAAGCTTGTTCAGCGACTTGTCCAGCAGCTTGCTCAGCACCACGTAGAACACGATGGTGACGACCATGCCGATGATGGAGGAGATGAAGAAGTTGGCCTGGAGGGCCGCATAGCCGGCCACGCCGCCGGCGGCCCAGGAGATCAGGGCCAGCCAGTTCACCTTGCGGTTCTCCTTGCTCTTCTTCACGAAGAACCACTCGCCCACGATGAGGCCGGGGATGGGCGGCAGCAGCACGGAGAGGGCCTGGGTCACGGGCAGGAGGAACTTGGTGGCGCCGAAGGCCGCGAAGATGGCGGCTGCGGCGGCCACGAGGATGGCCAGCAGCATATGGGGGACCTTGCCGCCCAGCTTGGTGCCCTCGAAGATGTTCTGGAGGGCGAGGCTGGCGCCGTAGATGTTGTTGTCCTGGGTGGTCCACAGGCAGAAGATGGCGCAGAAGAACACCAGCACGCCCAGGCCCAGGGCGGCGGTGGCGCCCACAAAGTTGTTCTCACGGGTGGCGGCGGCTACCATGATGCCGCACAGCTCCAGGCCGAAGAGACCCAGCATGACGGCCACGAAGGCGCCCACCGCGACGTGGGAGGCCTTCTTGGCGAAGCGGCACACGTCGGGGGTGATGATGCAGCCGAAGACCCACGCGCCGATGAAGGAGGCGGTGGCGGCGGTGAAGGTGAGGGTGGAGCCGCCCTCGGGGATGAAGGCGGTCACGTTGCCGTACCCGGCCTGCACGCCCACGGCGATGAAGCAGGCCACCGTGAGGATAATGGCGCAGGGCACGCCCAGCCAACTCACGATCTCAAGGCCCTTCATGCCGCGGATGGCGGACTGGGCCCAGAGGGCGATGACCAGCACGGAGGTGATGGCCACGGGGATGGGCCACCAGGAGAAGGTGCTCTTGATCATGTTGGAGAAGGTGTCGGAGTTCACCGCAATCCAGTTCACGGCGGAGATGGCCAGGATGATGGAGAAGATGCTGGAGGCCCGGGCGCCCAGCGCCTTACGGGACAGGAACGCGGTGGAGAGGCCGGTCTTGAAGGCCACCACGCCCAGAAGCACTGCAATGACCGCCAGGAACAGGTTGCCCACCAGGCAGGAGAGCACGGCGTCGGAGAACGCCATCTTAGAGCCCACGGTGGTGCCGGTTACGAAGTTGGAGAGAGAGATGGTGTAGCCGGCCAGAATGACAAAGATGCTGCCGCCCTTTTTGCGCTGACTCTCCGGGACCTGCTCAAATGCGTACTCGTATGCGTCTCCCGCCGAGGATTTTGCTTGCTTGGTCTCAGGTTCGTTTGCCATAACGATTCCTCCTCAAATACTATCTATAATAGTAAATCGGTAGGGTGCTTTCCCTCTCTCAAAGAAGCATCCGCCGGTCTACGCAAATCAAAGGCCGCCGAACGGGGCCGGGCCTGAGTCCGCCTGTTGGCAACGCCTTTCATCTCGCGCTCTGCGCGAGATGAAAAAAAGCAATTGCTTTTTTGGCGGTATGCGGTTTTATCAGTCGATAAAAATACTGCGGGCCTGGGCGGGGTCCTGGTTTGGGTAGTCGGTGCGGTAGTGGCAGCCGCGGCTCTCGGTGCGGCGGAGGGCCGCACCGGTGACCAGGCGGCCCAGCTCAATGAGCTGCTCCAGCCGCCGCCTTTGCAGGGTCTGGGCGAAGTCTCCCGTGGGATAGCCGGAAACCTCCGCGGCAAGCGCTTCCAGAGCGCTCAGGCCCCGGTTCAGGCCGTCGGCGCTGCGCAGGATGCCGTCGTACCGCCAGAGTACCTCCTTGACCCGGGCCTCGCCCTGCGTCAGGGCGGCGTCCAGCTCCGGGCTGTGGGGGCGGTCCTGCTCCCCGAGGGCGGATGCCGTGCGGCAGTCCGGGACGCGGGAAGCATAGGCGCGGCCCTTGGCCTCCTGCGCGGCGGCCCGGCCCGCGATGCTGCCGAAGACCACGTTCTCGGTCAGGGCGGTGGCCCCCAGGCGGTTTGCGCCGTGGATGCCGCCGGTGACCTCGCCCACGGCGAAGAGGCCCTCCACCCCGGTGCGGCAGTCCTCGTCGATGGCGACGCCGCCGCAGGAGAAATGGGTGGCCGGGACCACCTCGATGAGGTCCCGGGACGGATGGATGCCCGCGGCCATGAGCTGAGGCGCGAAGCCGAAGCTCTCCAGCATGGCCTTCTCTGGGATGTGCCGGGCGTCCAGCCATACGCCGCCGTGGGGCGTGCCCCTCCCCGCCGCCAGCTCGCTGGCGATGGCGATGGACAGCACGTCCCGGGTGGCGCACTCCATGAACTCCGGGTCGTACCGGGACATGAAGCGCTCCATTTCGCTGTTGAGGAGGTACGCCCCCTCGCCCCGGAGGGTGTCGTTCACCAGGCGGCCCTTCAGGTGGGCGGGCCAGGCGAAGGTGGTGGGCATGCACTGGATGAACTCCAGGTCCCTCAGGCGGCAGCCCGCCTCACGGGCCAGCATGTAGCCCTCGCCGGTGAGGCCGGGGACGTTGGTGGTGTTCTCATAGAGGGCGGCCATGCCGCCGGTGGCCAGGACCACGGCCCCGGCGGAGATGAGCAGGGGCTTCCCCTCTGCGTCCATCCCCGCCGCGCCCACGACGCGGCCGTTCTCCTTCAAAAGCTCGGTAATCAGAGCGTTTTTGAGTATATGTACCCCCTGGGTCCGGGCCCGCTGGAGCATGACGCGCCAGGCGTCCCCTCCCCTGCCCTGGGCGCAGCGGAGGGAGCGGGGATGGGTGTGCCCGCCGGAGCGGAAGCGGCGCAGGGTCCCGTCCTCCCGGCGGTAGAACTCCACGCCCCAGCTCTCCACCTTTTCGATGGCGGCGGGGGCCTCCCGGGCCAGGCGGGTGAGGAGGGACACGTCGGCCAGGCCCGCGCCGCTGCGCAGGGCATCCTCCACAAACGTCTCCACAGAGTCCTCCCCCGCGCCCTCCAGTACCACCGCGAAGCCGCCGGCGGCGATGGCGGTGCAGTTGCCCCCCGGCTTGGACACCAGCGTCACCGCGGCGCCTGCCTCAGCCGCCGCCAGCGCGCTGCACAGACCCGCGCCGCCGCCGCCGATGACCAGCACGTCGGTTTGAATCGTCGTCTCCAATCACCATGCCCCCTTCCAACTACGCGGCCTGCGGCAGGCCACATATCAATGCAACGAAAGCCGGAAGCGGAATATCCGCCCCGCGTCCACAGCGGCGCGGGCGCCGCCGTCCGTCTTTTGTCTTTTTGTTCACAATCTTGTGATGATTTTAGCACATTTCACAAAACTCTTCAATAGAGTCAGCTGCTTTTTGTCATACTTTTATTGTTTGCTAATGATTCGCTTGCAAATAAATTTCATATAATTCCGGTTCCCGAAGAGGTTGGAAACGGCCCACCACCCGGCTGCCGCAGTAGGAGCACCGCCGGGCCAGCTCGCGGAGCGTCTCATCGCTCTGCACGCCCATCTCCGCCTGGCTGAAGCAGACGGGCATCCCCAGCTCCCGGAAATAGCCCTCAACCGCGGCGATGGCCGCGGCGGCGCAGGCGGCGTCGTCCTCCCGGGCAAGGCCCCAGACGTTCCGGCCGAACCGGGCGAAGCGGGCGGGGCCGCTCCCGACGACATACCGCGCCCAGGCGGGCCACATGATGCTCAGGCTCTCGCCGTGGGGGATGTCGAACATGCCGGAGAGCTCGTGCCCCAGGGCGTGGGGCGAGAAGTCCTTGGGCTGGCCCAGGCCGGTGAGGCCGTTGTGGGAGAGGCTGCCGCACCACATAATCTCGCTGCGGGCCTTGTAGTCCGCCGGGTCGGCCATGGCGGCCCGTCCGTACTCCACTGTGGTGCGCAGCAGGGCCTCGGCCACCGCGTCGGTGAAGGCGTTGTCGGTGTCCACGCTGAAATAGCGGTCCATGGTGTGCATCATGATATCCGCAATGCCGCAGGCCGTCTGCCGGGGCGGCAGGGTGCAGGTGAGGGCCGGGTTCATGATGGCGAACTGGGGCTTGTTGCGCTCCGAGCCGAGGCCCCGCTTCTCCCCCGTGGCCTCGTTGGTCAGCACCGCCGAGTCGGAGGTCTCGCTCCCCGCCGCGGCGATGGTGAGCACCGAGCCCTTGGGCAGGCTGGCGGTCACCTCGGCCCTGCCCAGGTAGTAGTCCCAGATGGGCGTCCCGGGCCGGGCCAGTCCGTGGGCCACCGCCTTGGCGGTATCCAGGACGCTGCCGCCCCCCACCGCCAGCACAAAGTCGAAGCCCGCGTCCCTGTGCCCGTCCACCGTCTGCTGGGCAAAGCCCAGCAGGGGGTTGGGCCTTATACCGCCGACGGCCTCCCACTCCAGCCCCGCGCCGCTGAGGGAGCCGGTCACCCGGCCGAGCAGGCCGCTCTTCACGGCGCTGCCGCCGCCGTAGAGCACCAGCACCTTATGCCCGCCCTCCCGGCGGACCGCCTCCCCCGCCTGCAGCTCCGTGTCCCTGCCGAAAATCACTTTCGTGGGGACGTGATAGGTAAAATCGTTCATTGTCCGCGCTCCTTTTCCATGGTTATTGTCAAGTCGAATCTATCTTAGCACATTTACAGCCGTTTTCAAACAGAGGACCGGACGCTCCCGGGCAGCGCACCACTTCCCCGCGGGCTGCATAGTCTGAATTGAGAAAACGCCTGATTTCCGCTTTTAATCAAAGGAGGAGTCCAAATTGGCCGATTACGGAACGGTTTCCGTCCGGGTCTTCACCGCCCGGGCGCAGATCCCCCTGGAGGGGACCACGGTGGCGGTCACCCGGAAGCGCCCCAATGGGAAGCATGAGCTGATCTCCATCCAGACCGCCAACGAGAACGGCAAGATCGCCCCCGTCACCATCCCCACGCCGCCCCCCGCCGGGAGCGAGGCCCCGGGGTCCGCCCGGCCCTTCTCCACCTGCGACGTATGGGCCGACCACCCGGATTACGAGCTGCTGGTGGTGGAGGACGTGCAGGTCTTCCCCGGGGTGGAGACCGTGCAGAACATGGAGCTCATCCCCCTGCCCGAGCATGTGGCCCCGCGGGACGCGGTCAACGAAGTGCTGGTCACGCCCCAGCCGCTGTAGAGGAGGACTGTCATGCCACCTACCGTCACGCCCTATATCCCGGAGTACATCACCGTGCATCTGGGCACCCCCGCCTCGGGGGCGGAAAACGTCACCGTCTCCTTCCCCGACTACATCAAGAACGTGGCCTCCAGCGAGATCTACCCCACCTGGGAGCCCGCCGCCCTCCGGGCCAACATCCTGGCCCAGATCTCCTTCGCCCTCAACCGGGTCTACACCGAGTACTACCCCAGCCGGGGGTATACCTTCCACATCACCAACAGCACCGCCACCGACCAGAAATTTATCCGCGGCCGGAACATCTTCGAGAACATCGAGGTTATCGTAGACGAGATTTTCGACACCTATATCCGCCGCATCGGCTATGTGGAGCCCCTCTCCGCCCGGTTCTGCAACGGCACCACCGTCACCTGCGACGGCCTCTCCCAGTGGGGCAGCCAGAGCCTGGCCGAGCAGGGGTACAACTCCTTCGCCATTCTCCAGAGCTACTACGGGGACAACATCGAGCTGGTGACCGACGCGCCGGTCCGGGGCGTGCGGGCCTCCTACCCCGGCGTCCCCCTGCGGCGCGGGGACGCCGGCGAGCCGGTGGTGGTCATTCAGACCTCCCTCAACCGCATCTCCCAGGACTACCCGGCCATCCCCAAAATCTACCCGGTGGACGGCGTGTTCGGCCCCGCCACCGAGAGCGCGGTGCGCAAGTTCCAGCAGATCTTCAACCTCACCCCCGACGGGGTGGTGGGCAAGTCCACCTGGTATAAGCTGGTCTTCCTCTATGTGGGCGTCAAGGACCTCTCGGAGCTGGTCAGCGAGGGGCAGACTTTTTACAACATCTCCTTCCAGTACCCCGACGCGGTCAGCGAGGGCCAGACCGGCGAGAAGGTCACGGTCCTCCAGTACATGCTGTCCACCCTGTCCCAGTTCTACAGCAACATTCCCTTCCTCACCATCGACGGCGTATTCGGCCCCGCCACCCGGGAGGCGGTGTCCGCCTTCCAGCAGATGGTGGGGCTGCCCCAGACCGGCGCGGCGGGCGAGGACACCTGGGACGCCGTCTACCGCGCCTTCTTCGGGGCGTACAGCTCCGTCATGACCGACGAGGCCCTCTTCCCCGTGGAGCGCAGCCGCGGCGGTTCCGGGCCGGAGGGCGACGCCGCCTTCGCCCGGACCACCCGCATGACCCAATATCCCGGCTTCGAGCTGTCCATGGGCAGCACGGACCGGAACGGAGGTGAACACGATGCTGCCTGAACGCCTGCTCATCGGCCAGCCGATACGAAGCCTGCAGACCATGCTGCGGGAGATCTCCTTTGTCTACACAGACCTGCCCCGCCTCATCCCCGACGGCGTCTTCGAGGAGGAGACCCGCCGGGCCGTGGTCTCCTTCCAGCAGCTCTTCAACCTGCCCGCGACCGGGACGGTGGACAACGACACCTGGGACGCCGTCGTGGTGGTCTACCGGCAGACCCTGAAGGTCACATCCAGGCCCGGCCCCTGCGCCGTCTACCCCGCCAACACCTATACCGTGGAGCCCGGAGATTCCACCATCCACATGTACGTCATCCAGTCCATGTTTAAGTCCCTCTCCCACGTGCTGGACGGCATCAGGGTGCCCGTGGTGGACGGGCGTCACACGGGGGTGTCCGTGGAGAACGCCCTCTGGCTCCAGCGCCGGGGAGGGCTGGAGGAGACGGGTATTTTCGACATGCGCACCTGGGACCTTCTCGCCCGGCTCTACTGCACGTATATTACCAGAAACCCCAAGGTGCATTAGGGCGGCTGCCAAGGAAGCCCCGTGGGGCTTCCTTGGCAGGCCGACAGGGGCCGCCTATCGTGAGATAGGCGGCCCCTGTGTCCTGTAAAACCGGTTCAGGTCTCCTTATCGGTGACCCGCATCTGCTTGAGATTGCCGATCTTTTCGCTCCGGCGCTCCAGCTCCGCCAGCACGTCGTCCAGCGGGATATCCTGGGCGCAGAGCATGACCATCAGGTGGTAGATGAGGTCGGAGACCTCCCCCACGGTGTCTTCGGCCACGCCGTTCTTGGCGGCAATGATGGTCTCGGAGCACTCCTCCCCCACCTTTTTGAGTATCTTGTCCAGCCCCTTGTCGAAGAGGTAGCAGGTATAGGACCCCTCCTGGGGGCTGGACTTGCGGGCCCGGACCACCTGATAGAGATCCTTCAGCACGGTATCGCTCATGGGTTTTCCTCCTGTTCCGGGGGCCTGGGCCGCCCGTCTATTCCGTAATTTCTCTGAAAAAGCAGCTCACGGCCCCGGTGTGGCAGGTGGGGCCGTCCGGCGTGCAGAGGTAGAGCAGGGTGTCGGCGTCGCAGTCGGCGGCCATCCGCCTCACATGGAGGAAGTTCCCCGAGCTCTCCCCCTTGTTCCAGAGCTTCTGCCGGCTGCGGCTCCAGAACCAGGCGGTCCCGGTCCGCATTGTCAGCTCCACCGCCTCCCGGTTGGTGAAGCCCAGCATCAGCACCTCCAGGGTCTGATCGTCCTGGATGATGACGGGTATCAGCTCCGATTTTTGGAAGAGCTGGTCCAAATCGAACATAGGCGTTCTCCTTTTTCTCGGTCCTATTCTGTGCCGGGCTGCGTCTCAATCCTGTCAGCGCATCGGAATTCCCCGCCCGCGCAGATAGCCCTTGACCTCCTCCAAGGTCAGCTCCCCGAAGTGGAAGAGGGACGCCGCCAGCGCCGCGTCGCAGCCGGTCTCCTCAAAGACCCGGGCGAAGTGCTCCAGACTGCCGCAGCCGCCCGAGGCGATGACCGGGATATGGACCGCGCCGGTCACGGCCCGGGTCATGGCAAGGTCAAACCCGGCCTTGGTGCCGTCTGCGTCCATGGACGTGAGGAGGATCTCCCCCGCCCCAAGGCGCTCCCCCTCCCTGGCCCAGGCCACCGCGTCCAGGCCGGTGGGGGTCCGTCCGCCCGCCGTCACCACCTCATAGCTCCCGTCCGGGCGCACTCTGGCGTCGATGGCCAGCACCACGCACTGGGAGCCGAAGCGCTCCGCCGCCCGGGCGATGAGGGTGGGGTCCTTCACCGCGGCGGAGTTGACGGAGATCTTGTCCGCCCCCGCCCGGAGCAGCTGCTGAAAATCCTCCAGGGTGCGGATGCCGCCCCCCACCGTCAGGGGGACGAAGACCTGGGAGGCGGTGCGCTCCACCACGTCGGCCACGGTGGCGCGGCCGTCGCTGGTGGCGGTGATGTCCAGAAAGACAATCTCGTCCGCCCCGGCGTCCGAGTAGAACTTCGCCAGCTCCACCGGATCGCCCGCGTCCCGGATGTTGACGAAGTTGACCCCCTTGACCACCCGCCCGTCCCGCACGTCCAGGCAGGGAATGATGCGTTTTGCCAACATAAACTCACCTCGGAACTTCCTCATATCGGCTCCCCCCGGGGAGCTCCGGCCGCAGTGCGGACCGGGGGCCGTCAGGCCTGCGGCCCGGCCTCCCGGACGGCCTCGGCCAGGTCGATTTTCCCGGCGTAGTACGCCTTGCCGATGATGGCGGCGTACAGCCCCATGTCCCGCAGGCGCCTGATATCGTCCAGGCCGGCCACGCCGCCCGAGGCGGTGATATTGCACTTCACCGCCCTCTGCAGGGCGGCGAGCTGCTCATAGGACGGCCCGGAGAGCATACCGTCGGTGGCGATATCGGTAAAGATGATATTCCCAACGCCCATATCCTCCATCCGCTTTGCAAACTCCAGGCAGTCCAGGCCGGAGTCCTCCTCCCAGCCCGCGGTGCGCACCCTGCCGCCGAGGCAGTCGATGCCCACCGCCACCCGGTCGCCGTAGAGCCCCAGGGCATATTGCACCAGGGCGGGATTGGCGACGGCGGCGGAGCCGATGACCAGCCGGTCGGCGCCGGACTCCCCAACGGTGATGACGTCCAGCTCGGTCTTGATGCCGCCCCCCAGCTCCACCTTGAGGCCGGAGCTGCGGATCACGTCGTAGATCAGGGGGAAATTCTCCCGCACGCCGCTCCGGGCGCCGTCCAGGTCCACCATATGGATGTGCCGGGCGCCGGCGTCGTAAAAGGACCGGGCCACGGCGAGAGGCTCCTCCGCCACCTGATGGACCGTGCCGAAATTTCCCTTGTAAAGCCGGACCACTTTCCGGTCCTTCAAGTCTATGGCTGGAAACAGTATCATCGGTTCAGCTCCCCAAAATTCTTTAATATCTGCAGACCCGGCTCCCCGCTCTTCTCCGGGTGGAACTGGCAGCCGTACACATTGCCGCTGCGCACCGCCGCCACCACGGACGCGCCGTAGTCCGTCCGGGCAGTCACGTTCTTCTCGTCGGCAGCCACGCCGCAGAAGCTGTGGACAAAGTAGACGTACGCCCCGTCCTCCAGCCCCCGGAAGATGGGGGCGCCGTTTTGAAAGGTCAGGCTGTTCCAGCCGATATGGGGGAGCTTGTACTCCGTGTCAATCTTACGGACCCGGCCATGGACAAGCCCTAAGCCTTTACATGTCCGCCCCTCCTCGCCCAGGTCGAAGAGAAGCTGCATCCCCAGACAGATGCCCAGGATGGGCTTTTTTTCGCTCTGCTCCGCCAGCACCCGGTCCAGCCCCGCCCCACGCAGCCTCTCCGCCGCATCGGGGAAGGCCCCCACACCGGGCAGGATGATGGAGTCCGCCCGCTCCAGCCCGGCGGCGTCGCCGGTAATCAGGGTCCGCATGCCCAGAAACTGCATAGCATTCGCGACGCTCTTCAGGTTGCCGACGCCGTAATCCACAATCGCTGTATAGCTCATTTCCTTGTCACATCCTCCTGTGCGATCCGCCGTGGAGGGCGACCCACGCAGATGGGCGGCACAGAGGCCGCCCTATTCCATTTCCTTCAGCGCATGTTTCGGCGCGTCAAGGACGACCTTTCCACAGTCGGGGCAGTAATAAGCGGTTATCTCCATACGGGTGCCTGAGATGCACTCTGACAAGAGTACGTCGTTTTCGCGGCTGCTGAATCGGGATATATGGCGGCTCTTTTCCCACTGCGGCGTCCAGTTGAGCGTGCCAAACGTCTCGATTCTGCCGTTCCACATCCGTCTCCGGCAGTACGGGCAGTCCATATCAAAGCACCCCTTTTGTAGAGGTGACGCCCCCGCCCTCCACCCGGACCGCGTCCTTCAGCGCCAGGCCCAGGGACTTGAACAGGCCTTCGGTGATATGGTGGGCGTTCCTGCCGCTGAGGGCCTTCATGTGCAGGGTGAGTCCGGCGTTGAAGGCGAAGGCCCGCATAAACTCCTCCGTCAGGCAGGCGTCGTACGCCCCGATGCGCGCCTGGGGCATCTCCGCCTCGAAGACCAGGAAGGGCCGGTTGGAGATATCCAGGGCCGTGAAGGCCAGGGCCTCGTCCATGGGGACATAGGCGCTGCCGAAGCGGCGGATGCCCCGCCGGTCCCCCAGAGCCTCCCGGAGGGCCTGGCCCAGAACGATGCCGGCGTCCTCCACGGTGTGGTGGCCGTCCACCTCCAGGTCGCCCTCAACGGCCAGCTCCAGGCCGAAGCCCGCGTAAAAGGCCAGGGCGGTGAGCATATGGTCGAAGAAGCCCACGCCGGTCCGGACGTTCACCCCGCCCCCGTCCAGGGCGAGGGTAAGGGCGATATCGGTCTCCTTGGTTTTGCGGGAAACGGCGGAAGTTCTCATATACAAATTCCTTTCCGGCGGCGGCAAGCCTTCGACCTTCACAGGCTCCGGGCGGTCATTCAAAGCGCACCCGGATGGAGTTGGCGTGGGCGGTGAGATGCTCCGCCTCGGCCAGCGTGATGATCTTGTCCTTCACCGGGGCCAAATCCTTCTGTCTGTACTCTACGACGCTCATCGTCTTGAGAAAGCTGTCCACGCTCAGCGGCGAAAAGAACCGGGCTGTGCCCGAGGTGGGCAGCACATGGTTGGGGCCGGCCATATAGTCGCCCAGGGGCTCCGGGGACCACTCGCCCAGGAAGACCGCGCCGGCGTTGCGGACCCCGCCCAGCAGGGCCCGGGGGTCGGCGGTCACAATCTCCAGGTGCTCGGGCGCTATTTCGTTGGCCAGCTCCACGCAGCCGTCCAGGCTGCCGCAGACGATGGCGCAGCCGAAGTCTCGGAGGGAGGCCTCAATGATGGCGGAGCGGCCCAAATAGCCGGTCTGCCGGACAATCTCGGCGTCCACCGCCCCGGCCAGGGCCGCGCTGGGCGTGAGGAGCACCGCCGAGGCCATCTTGTCGTGCTCCGCCTGGCTCAGGAGGTCGGCGGCGATGTACTTGGGGTTGGCGGTCTCGTCGGCGATGACCAGCACCTCGGAGGGCCCGGCCACCATGTCGATGTCCAGCGTGCCGTAGGCCATGCGCTTGGCGGCCGCCACATAGGCGTTGCCGGGCCCCACCAGCTTATCCACCCGGGGGATGAAGCCCGCGCCGTAGGTCAGCGCGGCCACCGCCTGGGCGCCGCCCACGGCAATGACCCGATCCACCCCGGCGATTTTGGCGGCCGCCAGGACGGCGTTATTGAGGTTTTCGGTGGGGGGCGTGACCATGACGATCTCCCCCACTCCGGCCACCCTGGCCGGAATGACGTTCATCAGCACCGAGGAGGGATAGGCCGCCGTGCCGCCGGGCACGTACACCCCCACCCGGCTCAGCCCCCGGACCACCCGGCCCACCGTGCCGCCGTCGGGGGAGGTCCACTCCAGGGTTTTGGCCAGCAGCTTCCCGTTGTAGTCCCGGATGTTGGCGGCGGAGCGCTCCATGGCGGAAATCAGCTTCTTGGAGCAGGCGTAGTAGGCCATCTCCAGCTCTTCCGCGCCAATCTCATAGGGCTCGGCCTTGTCAAAGCGGCGGGAGTACCCGGCGACCGCCGAAAAGCCGTTTTCCCTTACATCCTGCATAATATCGGCCACAGCCTTATCTATCCGCGCGCCCTTCTCCCGGGCCCTGGCCCGCATGGCGGCAATCCGCGCCTTTTCGGCGCTGCCGTCGGCCCTCACGATTTCAATCATGGCTTATTCTCCAATTCCCGCTCACAACGGGCGATAAAGTCCTGAATTTCCGCCTTATAGAGCTTCATGCTGGCGGTGTTGACGATGAGCCGGGCGCTCACCGGGGCCACCGTCTCAATGGGTACCAGGCCGTTCTCCCGCAGAGTGGCCCCGGTCTCCACAATGTCCACGATGGCGTCGGCCAGGCCCAGAATCGGGGCCAGCTCCACGCTGCCCTCAATCTTGATGATGTCCACATCCATGCCCTTTTTCTCAAAGAAGGTCCGGGCCACATTGGGATATTTGCTGGCGATGCGCCGGGTCTTGTAGGTTCCGTAGAAGTCGGTCCCCTCCTTCACCGCCAGGGCGAAGCGGCACCTGCCGAAGCCCAGGTCCAGCACCTCGTAAAAGGCCCCGCCCTGCTCCAGGATGGTGTCCTTCCCGGCGACGCCCAGGTCGCAGACGCCGTGCTCCACGTAGGTAATCACATCGGGGGCCTTGGCAAGCACCGTGTCCAGGGGATAATTGGGGATGGCGTGGACCAGCCTGCGGCCGGGGTTCTTGACCGGAGTGCAGTCCAGGCCCATGGCCTCGAAGAGGGCCACCGACTTATCCTGCAGTCGCCCCTTCGTCAGGGCGATTCTGAGCCGATTTCCCCCGCTCATACCTCCACCAGCCTTTCCGTGCCGTTCTCCAGCACCAGCACCATGTCCGCGCCCTTCTCCCGGGCCAGGTTCAGGGTGGATTCCAGCGCCCGGAAGGGGGACAGCTCCGCCGTGCCGGGGGCGCGGGCGTCCACCACGGCCAGGGCCCGGGCCAGCTCGCCGTCCCCGAAGTGGATCAGCAGCTCCAGCCTGGGCAGGTCCGCGCAGGGCAGGCACGAGGCCACCGCGTCCACGTCCACGGCAAAGCCGGTGGCCTGGGCGGGCCGCCCGAAGGCCTCCACCAGCTTGTCGTACCGGCCGCCGGAGAGGACGGCGTCCCCCGCCCCCTCCACATAACCCCGAAAGACCACGCCGGTATAGTAGTCTATCTGATGGACCAGGCCCAGGTCGAAACGGATGTACCGCTCGTACCCCGCCGCCTTCAGCTCGGCGTAGAGGTCCCGCAGATAGTCCAGCGCGTCGCTGCCGCCGGAGAGGGACTCGGCCTCGTCCAGCACCTCCGCCCCGCCGAAGAGCTGGCTCAGGCGGCGCAGGGGCCTCGCGGCGCTCTGGCCGGCGTAGGGCTCCAGCAGGTCCCCCAGGGCGGCGAAGTTTTTCCCCTCAATGAGGGCGCGCATCCGCTCCACCGCGTCGGCGCTCATGTCCATCCGGGCGGTGAGCTCCCGGAAGAAGCCCACGTGGCCCAGCTCGATGTGAAACCGCTCCAAACCGCTCTCCCGCAGGCAGTCCACCGCCAGGGCGATCATCTCCAAATCGGCCTTCCTGCCCGAGGCCCCGATGAGCTCCACCCCGCACTGGGCGATCTCGCTGCTGCCGCCCCGGTGCTCCCGCCCGGAGCGGAAGACGGTCTGGTCGTAGTAGAGCCGCTGGGGCAGGGGCACCGAGCGCAGCTTGGTGGCCGCCACCCGGGCGATGGGGGTGGTGCTGTCGGGCCGCATGACCATAATCTTCCCCGAGCGGTCGATGATTTTCAGCATGGCCTCCTGGGGCATGGGGTTGCCCGACTGGAGGAAGAGGTCGTAAAACTCCACCTCGGGGGTGATGACCTCGGCGTAGCTCCGGCGGCGGAAGAGGCCGGTCAGGGCCTGCTGCACCTGCCGCCGCTCACGGCACTCGGCAAAGAGCCGGTCCCGGGTCCCCTCCGGCGTGTTGACATTGTAACTCATAGGGCGCGCCCCTCTCCTGCAAGGTTTTCTTTTGCATATTACCACGCTACTATGTTAAAGTCAAGAAAAACCTGAAGGGATTCTCAAAACAGCGGACCGCCCGATCATTCGGGCGGCCCGGACGATCGCGGGTGGACGGGATTCTATGGAAACAGCTCTGCGGCCTTTGCCATCAGCTTGGGGTGGACCTCCGGGTAGGTCCACGGGCCGGGCGGCTCATAGGCCAGGAGGATGCGCTCGATCTCCAGCGGCGGCAGCGCTCCGAAGCGCTCGATCTCCGCGGCGTAGAGCATGCCGAAGCTCTCCTCCCCCGCCCCGTCCATGCCGGTGACGGAGTAGGCGCAGACCGGACGGAGGGCATACTCCTCCGCCCCGGTCTCCTCATGGAGCTCCCGCCGGGCGGTCGTCTCGACGGCCTCCCCCGGCTCCCGGTGGCCGCCGGGGGCCTCCCACGTATCCCGCGCCCGGTGCCTGCAGAAGACCCACCGGCCGGCATGACGGGCAATGACGACCGCAAAGCGGAGCTTTTCGTCCGGGACAGAATCATAAAATCGGACTTCCATGTGCTATGGCTCCTCTCGGAGTGAATCGCGGTGTTCTCAGAAAAGCGTGATCTGGCTGGTGTCGGGCATTCCGTCCATGGCCCCGGCGGCCTTGAGCTGCTCGATATGGGTTTTGGACACCTTGGGGCAGGCGGCGGAGAACTCCTCCACGGAGATGAAGGTCTTCCCCTCCCGCTGCTCCATGATGGACCAGGCCGCCGTCTCCCCCAGACCCGGGATAGCGGAGAAGGGCGGAATCAGCGAGGCGTCGCCGCCGTAGGTAAAGAGGGTCGCATGGGACTTATAGAGGTCCACGTGCTCAAAGGTGAGGCCCCGGAGGTAGAACTCGTAGCAGACCTCCAGCGTGGTGAGCATGTCCTGCTCCACTGCGGAGGCCTCCTTGTCCTTGGCGCGGATCTCCTTCATCTTGGCCTTGACCACGTCGATGCCCCAGCACATGCAGGTGGCGTCGAAGGCCTTGGCGCGGATGGAGAAATAGGCGGCGTAGAACGCCAGGGGCCGGTGGACCTTGAACCAGGCGATGCGGAAGGCCATCATCACGTAGGCCACGGCGTGGGCCTTGGGGAAGAGGTATTTGATTTTCTTGCAGGAGCCGATGTACCACTCGGGCACGCCGGCGGAGAGCATCTCCTCCTCCGCCCCTTCGGGCAGTCCCCGGCCCTTTCGGACCGCCTCCATAATTTTAAAGGAGCGCTTCTCCGGCATGCCGCAGGAGATAAGGAAGAGCATGATATCGTCGCGGCAGCCGATGGCCTGGTTGACGGGGATGCCGTCCTTGACGATGAGGTCCTTGGCGTTGCCCAGCCACACGTCGGTGCCGTGGGAGAAGCCGGACAGCCGGACCAGGACGTCGAACTCGCTGGGGGTGGTGTCCACCAGCATGCCCCGGACGAAGGAGGTGCCGAACTCCGGGATGGCCACCGCGCCGGTGGGGCCCAGGACCGGATCGTCCTCGAAGCCCAGGGCCTCGGAGGAGGTGAAGAGGGACATGGTGGCCTTGTCGTCCAGGGGGATATCCGTCCGGGCGTTGACCCCGGTCAGGTCCTCCAGCATGCGGATCATGGTGGGATCGTCGTGCCCCAGCATGTCCAGCTTCAGGAGGTTGCTCTCCATGGCGTGGTATTCAAAGTGGGTCGTGACGATATCGGTGCCCGTGTCGTCGGCGGGGTGCTGGACCGGGCAGAAGTCGTAAATCTCCCGGTTCTGGGGGATGACCACCATGCCGCCGGGGTGCTGGCCGGTGGTCCGCTTCACGCCGGTGCAGCCGTGGGCCAGGCGGTTCTCCTCCGCCCGGGGGACGTGGATGCCCCGCTTCTCCAGATACTTTTTCACATAGCCGAAGGCTGTCTTCTCCGCCACGGTGCCGATGGTGCCCGCCCGGAAGACGTGGGTCTCGCCGAAGAGCTCAAAGGTATAGCGGTGGGCCTTGGACTGGTACTCGCCGGAGAAGTTCAGGTCGATGTCGGGGACCTTGTCGCCGCCGAAGCCCAGGAAGGTCTCAAAGGGGATGTTGAAGCCGTCCTTCACGTAGGGCGTGCCGCAGACGGGACAAATTGCGTCCTCCATATCCGCGCCGCAGCCCGCGCCCTGGGCCTTGGCGGCCTCGAAGTCGGAGTGCTTGCAGCTCGGGCAGCGGTAGTGGGGCGGCAGGGAGTTGACCTCAGTGATGCCCGACATGAAGGCCACCAGGGACGACCCGACGCTGCCGCGGGAGCCGACCAGATAGCCGTGCTCCAGGGAGTTCTGCACCAGCTTCTGGGCGGACATATAGATCACGTCGTACTTGCAGTTGATGATGTCCCCCAGCTCCACATTGATGCGGTCGGTGACGATTTGGGGCGGCTCCTCGCCGTAAAGCTCTTTTGCTTTCCCCCAGACCAGCCGCTTCAGCTCCCCGTCGGAGTCCTCCAGCTTGGGGGCGAAGAGGCCCTGGGGCAGCGGGTCCACGCGCTCGCACCAGTCGGCCACCAGGTTGGTGTTGCGCACCACCACGTTGTAGCAGTCCTCCCTGCCCAGATAGCTGAACTCCTCCAGCATCTCGGTGGTGGACTTGAAGTAGAGGGGCAGGGGCGAGTCGCAGTCGTCAAAGCCCTTGGTGTCCAGCAGGATATGGCGGTAAATCTCGTCCTCCGGGTCCAGGAAGTGGACGTCCCCGGTGGCGCAGACCGGCTTGTCCAGCTCCTTGCCCAAGGCCACGATGGTGCGGTTGAACTCCCGCAGCTCCTCCTCGCTCTGGACCATCCCCTTGCGGAGCATGAAGGCGTTGTTGCACAGGGGCTGGATCTCCAGAAAGTCGTACCAGGAGGCGATGCGCTTGAGCTCGCTGAAGTCCTTCCGCTTGGAGACGGCCTCGTAAAGTTCGCCCGCTTCACAGGCGGAACCCAGGATCAGACCCTCCCGGTGCTCGTTGATGACGCTCTTGGGCATGATGGGAAAGCGCTTGAAGTGGTTCAGGTGGGCCTTGGAGATGAGCTGGTACAGATTGCGCAGGCCGATGTTGTTCTTGGCCAGGACGATGAGGTGCTTGGGCTGGCGGCGGGCCTTGCCCTGGGAACGCAGGGCCCGCATGGCCGGGTTGATGCCCTGGAGGGTGTGCACCCCCCTGTCCTCCAGCATTTTGAAGAAGGGGATCAGCATATAGGCCACGGTGGCCGCGTCGTCGGAGGCCCGGTGGTGGTTGAAGGCGGGCAGGTTCAGCCGCTCCGCCACAATGTCCAGCTTGTATTTGCCCAGGTCGGGCAGGAGGTTCTGGGCCAGGATGAGGCTGTCCAGGGATGTGCTCTCAAAGGGGAGGCCCGCCCTGCGGCAGCCCTCGGCAATAAATCCCATGTCAAACTCGGCGTTGTGGGCTGCAAGAGGCCTGTCCCCCGCGAAGTCGAGAAAGGCCCGGATGGCCTCGGCCTGGGAGGGCGCGCCCTCCAGCATCCTGTCGGTGATGCCGGTGAGCTCAATGATCTCCCGGCTCAGAGGCCGGCCCGGGTCGGCGAAGGTGTTGAAGGATTCCGCCACCTCGCCGTTGCGGAGGATGACCGCGCCGATCTCGGTGATGGCGTCCCGGCGCCTGTCCAGGCCCGTGGTCTCGATGTCGAAGCAGACGATTTCCCCTGTAAAGTCCTGCTCCTGTTCACCGTGGACCACCACGCGGTCGTCCACGTCGTTGATGTAGTAGGACTCCACGCCGTAGAGAATCTTGATGTTCTTGGCGGCGTGCCATGCGTCCGGGAAGGACTGGGCCACGCCGTGGTCCGTGATGGCGATGGCCCTGTGGCCCCAGGCCTCCGCCCGCTTCACCACCGCCTTGGTGGGGGTGAGGGCGTCCATGGTGGACATGGTGGTATGCAGATGCAGCTCCACCCGCTTCTCGGGGGCGTCGTCGGTCCTCTGGGCCTTCTCCCCCGCCATGACGGCGTAGGGCTCCAGCACCATCTCGCCGGAGAAACGGTCGATGTTCAGCTTGCCCTGGACCAGAAGGTGCATCCCCTCCTTCACATTGTCCACGATGGGCTTACCGGAGTCGTCGGGGAAAAATTTGTTGATGTGGATGCTCCCGGTGTAGTCGGTCATGTCGAAGCCCACCACCCAGGCGCCCCGGTTCTTGAGCTCCTTGTGGTCCACGGCGAAGACGTCGCCCTTCACCACCACGGTGCCCATATCCAGGTTCAGCTCCCCCATGGAGGTGGGCTCCTTCTTGATCTCATGCTTGCCGAAGATCAGCCTGCCCGCCCTCTTCGGACCGCCGCTCCCCCCCTTCTCCCGGGGACGGCTGAGCTTCAGGCTCTGGAGCGCCTGGCGGCGGATCTCCTCGGTGCGCTTGAAGGCGTCGTCCATCCCGGGCGCGGCAGGCTGGGCCGCGGGGGCGGGAGGCGGCGGGCTCACCGGGGCCTGTCCCCGCCCCGGGTCCGCCGCGCTCCGCTCATCCCGGAAGCCCAGCTCCACCCGCTCCACCCGGTAGGCCGCGGCCAGAGAGCGCTCCCACCGCGCCTTCAGCTCCGGCGAGGGCGGCAGGGGGCAGGCCACCTCCGCCCGGATGGTGCGCTCGGCCTTATCGATGACCGCCTTGGTGACCAGGCACTCCCCGGCCAGGTGGGCCAGATCGCCCTCGGGCCGCCAGGCGGAAAACAGTTTTAAAAAGGGTATCTTCTGCTCAGGCATATGTCGTTACGCTCCCACACACATTCAGTTCATCCTAAGTATTACAGGGCCTCTATCAGCTCGAACAGCTCGTCCACCAGGGCCTCCTGGGGGACCTTCTTCACAATCTCGCCCCGGCGGAAGAGCAGGCCCACGCCGTCTCCCCCGGCAATGCCCACGTCGGCGGCGGACGCCTCCCCGGGGCCGTTGACCACGCAGCCCATCACCGCCACGGTGATGGGCTTATCCACCGACTCCAGCCGGGCCTCCACCTCGTTGGCGAGGGCGATGAGGTCGATGCGGGTCCGCCCGCAGGTGGGACAGGCGATGAGCTCCGGCCCCTCCCGCCGCACGCCGGAGACCTTCAAAATATCCCGGGCAGCGCAGACCTCCTCGACGGGGTCGGCGGAGAGGGACACCCGGACGGTGTCGCCGATGCCCATGGCCAGCAGGCCGCCGATGCCCACGGCGGATTTGAGCACCCCCATCCGGGGGGTGCCCGTCTCCGTGACGCCCAGATGTAAAGGATAATTGCTTTTCTCGCTCATCAGCCGGTAGGCCCCGACGGTCACCGGCACGCTGGAGGACTTGAGAGAGACGCAGATGTCGTCGAAGTCGAACTTATGTAGCAGCTCAATGTGCCCGAAGGCGGACTCCACCAGGGCCTCCGGCGTCACGCCGCCGTATTTGGCCAGGAGGGGCTTCTCCAGGGACCCGCCGTTGACGCCGATCCGGATGGGGATGCCCCGCCCCCGGCAGGCGTCCGCTACGGCTTTCACCCGGTCTTCCCCCCCGATGTTGCCGGGGTTGATGCGGACCTTGTCGCAGCCCGCGGCCACGCACTCCAACGCCAGCTTGTAGTCGAAATGGATGTCCACCACCAGCGGGATGTGAATGCGCTCCCGGATGGCCCCCACCGCCCGGGCGGCGGCCATGTCCGGCACCGCCACCCGGACGATCTGGCACCCTGCGGCCTCCAGCCGGAGGATCTGCGCCACCGTGGCCTCCACGTCGTCGGTACGGGTATTGCACATGGACTGAATGGTAACGGGCGCGCCCCCGCCCACGGGGACGCCGCCCACCATAATCTGCTTTGTCATATTGAGTAACACCTCTCCGCCGCGGCCCGGCCGCGCCGCCTCCCCCAGGGGAGGCCTACTTTCCAAAGAGCTTCATCACGTCGCTGAACGCCACGACCACCATCAGCCCGATGAGCAGAATGAAGCCCGCGCCGTTGATATAGCCCAGGTACTTCTGGTCGATGCGTTTCCGGGTGAACAGACCGTAAATCTTATCCACCACCAGGAACAGGATCTGCCCGCCGTCCAGGGCGGGAATGGGCAGCAGGTTCATCACCGCCAGGTTGATGGCGATGAAGGCCACGAAATAGAGGATGCCCCGCACCGCCAGCAGCGCGCTGCCCGCGTTGGTTCCCACGTCGCTTATCATGGTCACGATGCCCACCGGCCCGGACATATCCCGGATGCCCACCGCGCCCGACACCAGATCGCCCAGGCTCACCCACACCAGGCGCACCGTGTCGATGGCGTTGTACCAGGTGAGCTGGAGCTTATCCAGGAGGGTCGCCTCCTTCTGGGCGAAGTAGAGCCCGTATCTCAGCCCCTCCCCCTCGTACTCCTGCTTCTGGAGAGGCAGGTCCTTCAGCTCCACGCGCCGCCCGTCCCGCTCCACCGTCAGGTCCATGGTCGCCCCCGCCCGGCTGAAGAAGAGGTCGATGTCCTCGCGGAGATAGACGGCGTGGCCGTCCACCTCCACAATCCGGTCCCCGGGCAGCAGGCCGTTCTCCCCCTCCAGGGGAAAGCCGGTCATGAAGCGGTCGATGGTGGTGGTGGTCAGAGTGTCGGTCACGGCGATGGGTGATGCGGAGCCCACCAGCAGGAAGAAAAAGATGAGCACGCCGGTGAGGAAGTTCATGAACGCCCCGGCCGCCAGGATGATGAACCGCTTCCAGGCGGGCTTGTTGTTGAAGGCCCGGGGGTCGTGGGAGTCCTCCTCCTCCCCCTCCATGGCGCAGAAGCCGCCGATGGGGAACAGCCGCAGGGTGTACTCGGTCTCCCCCTTCTGCCTGTGCAGGATGCGGGGCCCCATGCCGATGGCGAACTCGTTGACCTTCACCCCCAGCAGCTTGGCGGCGGCGAAGTGGCCGAATTCGTGTACGGCGATGAGGATGCCGAACATGAGGATGGCGACCAGGATATAGACAATGATCATAAGCTGAAATTTCTCCTTTACGGGTACGGGGGACGGGCGATTCTACAGAGCTGCGGCGGCGCGGGCCGCGGCGTCGGCGTCCAGGATGTCCTCCAGGGTTGGATTTTGGACGCTCTTCACCCGGCTCAGCGCCCGCTCCACCATGGCGGGAATGTCCATAAAGCGGATTTTCCCCTCCAGGAAAAGGCCCACCGCCGCCTCGTTTGCGCCGTTGAGAACGGCGGTGGCGGTGCCGCCGGTCCTTGCCGCGTCCATGGCGAGGCGCAGGCAGGGGAAGGCGTCCAGATCGGGCTGGGCAAAGGTCAGGGGCGGGCAGGAGAGCAGATCCAGGGACCCGGCAACCGCGTCCGTCCGCGCCGGCCAGGTCAGCGCGTACTGGATGGGCAGGCGCATGTCCGCCGTGCCCAGCTGGGCCAGCATGGCATTATCACAGTATTCCACCAGCGAGTGAACTATACTCTCCCGGTGGACCACGATGGAAATTTTTTCACATGGCATGGCGTACAGCCGCATGGCCTCGATATACTCCAGGCCCTTGTTCATCAGCGTCGCGGAGTCCACGGTGATCTTCGCGCCCATGGACCAGTTGGGATGACGCAGCGCCTGCTCCAGGGTGACGCGCTCCAGCGCCTGCCGCGAATAGCCGAAGAAGGGTCCGCCGGAGGCGGTGAGGATGAGGCGCCTGACCTCCCCCCTGTCCTGGCAGCCCTGGAGGCACTGGAAGAGGGCCGAGTGCTCCGAGTCCACGGGCACAACCTCCGCGCCGTGGGCGGCGGCGCCGTCCATCACCAGCTCGCCGCCGCAGACCAGGGTCTCCTTGTTGGCCAGGGCAATGCGCTTGCCCCGCTCAACGGCGGCCAGGGTGGGCCTCAGGCCCACCACGCCCACCACGGCGGTGATCACCGTGTCGGCGCGCTCCAGGGTGGCGGCCTCCATGAGGCCCTCCGGCCCGGAGGCCACCCGGACGGAGGTGTCGGCCAGGCGGACGCGCAGATCGTCCGCCGCGGCGCCGTCCATCATCACGGCCAGCTCCGGCTTGAACCGCCGGGCCTGGGCCTCGACTAAAGCTGCATCCCGGTTGGCGGTCAGCGCGGCCACCGTCATGCCGCACGCGGCAATCACGTCCAACGACTGCCGCCCGATGGAGCCTGTGGAGCCCAGAATTGAAATATGTCTATGCATGAAAACGTCTCCTTGTGGAGCTTCGCGGAATTTCCGCGGAGCGGAAACAATCTGTCGTCCGTCCGCGCCGCTGGGCGCGAAACCGGCGGGTATCAAGCCGCCCCCTAGATGGAAACGGCCGGCAGCCAGTGGATCAGAATCTCAATGAGGGGGGCGCAGAAAATCACGCTGTCGAACCGATCCAGCACGCCGCCGTGGCCGGGGAAGATGTTGCCGAAATCCTTGAGGCCGTACTGCCGCTTGATATAGGAGAAGGACAGATCGCCCAGCTGGGCGACCACGCTGCCCAGCGCGCCGTAAACGGCCAGGTACGCGTAGTTCACCTGCATGCCGAAGAAATAGCGGATGACCGCGCCGTAAATGATGCAGCAGATGATCGCGCCGACAAAGCCGCCCACGGCCCCCTCCACCGTCTTCTTGGGGGAGAGCTCGGGCGCCAGCTTGTGCTTGCCGAAGGCCATGCCCGCGAAGAGGGCGAAGGCGTCGCTGGTGAAGGCGGCCACCAGGGGGAGGAGGATGAGATACCGCCCGATATTCACGTCCCCCGAATTCATGGCGTTGAGCCGCACGAAGGAGGAGAGGAAATAGGGGATCAGCATGGCAAAGAAGAAGGAGCCGCCCATCTTCTCCAGCGTGACGGTGTAGTGGCTGGAGATGGCCACAGCAAAAATCAGCACAAAGTAGATGAAAATACCGCACAGGGCGGAGCGCATCCCCTCGCCGATGAAGACCCAGAAGGGGATCACGCCGGACAGGGCGATGGACAGGGCGGAGATTTTGGAGTTCTTCACAAAGCCCGTGGACCAGAGCACCTCATGGAGGGCGATCATGGAGAGGGCCGAGATCATAATGGGCAGGAAGATGGGCGGCAGGGCGAAGAACACCACGAAAATGAGCGGGATGCAGACCACCGCCACCAGAATACGTTTACGCATTTGTGACACCTCCGAATCTCCGCTGCCGGCGCTGGTAGGCGGCCAGCGCGCGGTGGAGCTCGTCTTTACTGAAATCGGGCCAGAGCACGTCGGTATAGTAGAACTCGGAATAGGCCGACTGCCACAGCAGGAAATTGGAGATACGCAGCTCGCCGCTGGGGCGGATCACCAGATCCGGATCGGGCACGCCCCGGGAGAAGAGATAGCCGGAAAACTGCCCCTCCGACAGGTGGTTGGGGTCCGCCCTGCCGGACGCGCAGTCCATGGCGAAGGCCTTGGCCGCCCGGATCAGCTCGTCCCGGCCGCCGTAGTTGAGGCAGATGTTTACCTGCACGCCGTCGTAGTGCCTGGAGATCTCCCTGGTCTGCTCGCAGAGGAGCCGCAGGTCCTCCGGCAGGGGCGAGAGATCCCCGAAAAAGCACATCTTGACCCTGTCCCGCTCCATCTTCTCAATGGCCTCGATGAGGTATTTCTTCAAAAGGCCCATGATGGCGGCCACCTCGTCGGAGGGGCGCTTCCAGTTCTCGGTGGAGAAGGCGTACACTGTGAGATATTCTAACCCGATTTCCTTGCAGTACGTGGCGATGGTCCGAAAATTCTCCGCGCCGGCCGCGTGGCCGGCGGTGCGGGGCAGGCCGCGCTTCTTGGCCCAGCGGCCGTTGCCGTCCATGATGATGGCGACGTGCCGGGGCAGACGGGTGAAATCCACCAGCGCGGCGGTATTTTCCCTAGGTTTGAAAAAAGGCATAACCGACTTCCTAAATATAAGATTGAGGTGCGGAACGCGAATGCGTTCCGCACCAATTTCGCGAAGCGAAACCAGGCTTAAGGGCCGCAAGCGGCAGAATTGCTCCTGCCGCTTACAGCCCCCGGAGGGTTAAACCGCCATCAGCTCGGCTTCCTTCTTCTCGCAGAGCTCGTCAATCTGCTTGCAGCGCCTGTCGGTCATATCCTGGAGTTCCTTCTCGTAGTCCTTCAGGTCGTCCTCGGTGATCTCGGCCTTCTTCTCCATGGCCTTGAACTTGTCCATGGCGTCCCGGCGGATGTTGCGCACGGCCACCTTGCCGCCCTCGGCGTACTTCTTCACCTGCTTGGTGAGCTCCTTGCGGCGCTCCTCGGTGAGCTGGGGGAAGCTCAGGCGGATGATGCGCCCGTCGTTCTGGGGGTTGATGCCCAGGTCGGAGGTCTGGATGGCCTTCTCGATGGCCTTGAGGAGGGAGGCGTCCCAGGGCTGGATGGCCAGGGAGCGGGGATCGGGCGAGGAGATGCTGGCCACCTGGTTGAGGGGGGTGGGGCTGCCGTAGTAGTCCACGGTGATCCGGTCCAGCACGGCGGCGTTGGCGCGGCCGGCGCGGACGCTGGCGAAGTCGCTCATAACCACGTCGATGGTCTTCTGCATCTTTGCGTCGTATTCCTTGTTGATCTCTTTCATATCCTTATGCCTCCTTCACAATGGTGCCGATTTTCTCACCCATGACCACGCGGTAGATGTTCTCCGGGTCCTTGAGGGCGAAGAGGATGACGGGAATCTTGTTGTCCATGGACAGGGACGTGGCGGTGGAGTCCATGACCTCCAGGTGCTGGGCCAGGATCTCGTCGTAGGTGATGGTGTCGTATTTCACGGCGCTGGGGTCCTTGTTGGGGTCGGCGGAGTAGACGCCGTCGATGTTCTTGGCAAGCAGAATCGCGTCGGCGTCGATTTCGGCGGCCCGGAGGACGGCAGCGGTATCGGTGGAGAAGAAGGGGTTGCCGGTGCCGCAGCCGAAGATGACCACCCTCCCCTTCTCCAGGTGCCGGATGGCGCGGGAGCGGATGTAGGGCTCGGCGATGGCGCGCATCTCAATGGCGGTCTGGACCCGGACCTCCAGGCCGGCCTGCTCCATCACGTCGGCCAGGGCCAGACAGTTGAGGGTGGTGGCCAGCATGCCCATATGGTCGGCCCGGGTGCGCTCCATCTTGTCGCCCCCGTCCTTCACGCCCCGCCAAAAGTTGCCGCCGCCCACCACGACGCCCACCTGGACGCCCGCGTCGGCGCACTTCTTAATCACATGGCAGACCTCGCCGATGACGCCGAAGTCCAGGCCCCGGGAGGCAGCGCCGGCCAGCGCCTCGCCGCTGATTTTGATGAGCACGCGCTTATACTGAGGTTTCGTCATAAACTCGACCCTTTCGTTGCTGTATTTTGCTTCCATACTTCAGGCATTTTATATCCTCCCTATTTTAATATAAGTTTACCCTTTTGCATAGAGGTTCGGCCAAGTTTTTTCAAATTGTTCTTATTTCGCCCCGCCCGGCCCCGGCCCCCCGACATGCGGGCAGGGGCCGCCGCGCATACCGCGGCAGCCCCTGCTGCAATTCTTTGAAATTGTGGCCGGAGGCCCGGCCTATTCCCCGGGCTGCGCCGCCAGATGGCGGGCGAGAATCTGGGCAATCTGCGCGCGGGTGGCCGCGCCGCCCGGCATCAGGCAGAGCCTGCCGTCCGCACCCGCTCCGCCGCTGATAAGGCCCAGGCCCACCGCCCAGCACATTGCGTCGGCGGCATAGCCGGAGACCTCCCCCGCGTCCGTGAACGGCGCCAGCACGCCGCTCTCCCCGGGCTGCTCCGCGCCGGTATAGCGGTAGAGGATGAGCGCGATCTGCTCCCGGGTGATCGCGCCCTCCGGCCGGAAGCTGCCTCTGCCGTCGCCGGCGACCACGCCGTTCTCCGCCGCCCAGGCCACCGCGTCGGCGTACCAGAGGCCGGCCTCCACGTCGGCAAAGGGCTCCGCCCCGCCCTTCGGCGCGGGGCTGCCCGCCATGCGGTGCAGAATGGTCACCAGCTGGGCGCGGCTCAGCGTGCCGTCCGCGTCAAAGCGGCCCGCGCCGACGCCCTCCATGTATCCGCGCTCCAGCATCATGTCCACCGCGTCGTGGTACCAGGCGTTCCGCCCGACGTCGGTAAAGGCATCGCTCGGGCAGACCGCCGCCTCCAGCGCCGTCCTGGCCGCCTCCAGGGCGGCGTTGACCTTCGACTTGGCCGCCGCGGTCCGGACGGCCCTCTCGCCGTCGGAGAGGGCCTGCTCCAGGCGGGCCTTCCGGCAGGCGCAGGCGCCGGCCGGGTCCATGGACTCATAGATCTCCCGCAGCTCCCGCAGGGCCTTTTTCCGGGCGGTGGTCACGGCCGTGTCCCCCCAGACGGCGATCTCCCGCTCCAGGGCGCTCACCGCCGCATCCAGCGCGTCTGCCGCTGCGTCCAGCGTCTGCTGGTCCGCCTGCCCCTTCAAAAGCCGCTCCGCCGCGTCCAGCGCGGCCTGATAAACCTCCAGAGAGGCCTCGGTCATGCCGTCAAGCTCCGCCTTTTTCGCGTTCTCGACCGCTTTCTCCAGCTTTGTCCTGTCGGGCACGGGGGCGTCCGTATCCACCACGATGCTCCCCGCCGCCTCCGCCAGGACAGCCCCGTCCCGGCTCAGGAGCCGCGCGGTGACCCCGTGGGTCCCCCGGGGCAGGTAGTGGACCGTGTAGGACCACGCGCCGTCCCTGCTCAGCGCGGCGGTGTCCTCGTACCCCGCGAAGCTCAGCGCCACGCGGTCGCCGCTCCGGGCGGTCCCTGAGAGCGCAAAGGGGAAGGCGGTCACGGAGGAGGTAATCGACACATTGTCGTACTCCGCCCGCTGTCCGCTGGTGTACATGCCACAGGGCCCGGTCGTCAGTGCCGGGGACTTGCCGTCATCCTCCACATCCAGGATTTTGTCTCCGTCGATATACAGGACAAAGTGTTCGCCCTCAATCACCGCTTTAAAATGATAGGTCTGTCCAGCCGCCATTGTAAAGCTGCTGTCCGTGACATTCTGCTTAATTTCATTGTCCGCCCGTTTCAAGAAGCGGATGCCGGTCCCGGGCGTATAGACAAACAGGTAATTGTTGTTGCTGTCCTGATAGCGGAAGGTGAGTCCGAAGGTCTTCTTGTCAATCAGCTCCGTGGGCGTCACGTCCACCTCAATGGTATAGTCGTCGCCGATACCGGCCGCCGTCACAATGGTACCCCGCGCCCCGCCGTCGGTATTCAGATAGGTCAGCGTGCCGCCGGACACCGCATAGCCGCCCGTATGGTCGGTCCACCCGCTGAGATCGCCTCCGAAGTCCTCGGTTACCTCGGCCGCCGGGCTCAGGATTTCAACGGCGCTGGCGGCGACCTCCACCGGGACCGCGTTGGAGACGACTGTGACGATGACGCCGCTGCGGTCCTCCAGCGTCACCTCCGCGGTGATCTCCGCCGTGCCCGCGGCCCTGGCGTCAATGACGCCAGCGCCGTCCACGGCGGCCACGGCCTCGTCCGAGGAGCGGTAGCGCACGGCGGCCCCGTCCAGCTCCGCGAAGCCGCCGTCGTCCAGCCGGGCGCTCAGGGCGGTCCCGGCCCGCTCGCCAATCCAAAGCTCGGTTTTCTCCGCCTTGAGCGCGGCGGAGACCACGGCGCCCGTGCCCTCGCCGCCCCTCAGCTCGTAGCTGTGCCCCGCCTCAAAGGGGAACTTGATGGAGCCGTTGACCTCGTTGTACTCGAACTCCACGGTCTCCTCGGCGGTGACGTCGTACACCTCCAGCGTGGATACGGACCAGCCGTCGTTGCGGTTTGTAACGGTGGATTTGGTCGCGCCGTCCACGAAGGTGTACTCGTAGACCGAGCCCTTCCCCGCCACGGGGAACACCTCGGCGAAGTAGCTCCCCTTGTGCTCCATATCCTCGCCCACCAGGACGCCCTTGCCGCCGATGAAGGCGGGCATCTGGTCAATGGGCGCCTCGCGGTCCTTCAGGGTGACGGGGCCCTCGAACACCTCGCCGGTGTCGTACTGAATCCACCTGCCCTCGGGCAGGTAGACGTCCCGGCTGTGGGCGGTCAGGTGGTCGGTGCCGAAGAGGGGCGCGGCCAGCACGGACTCGCCCAGCATCCACTGGAACATCCGCTTTTCGCTGTTAATCATATCGTAGACCGCGTCGTCCTCAGGATAGGCGATGTAGAGGGGCGTCATGGAGAGGGGGTAGCCGGTCTCATAGCTCTTGAGGGCGGCGTCGTAGATGTAGGGCGCATAGGTGCTGTGCCAGTTGATGGCCTTGAAGGCGGCGTCCTTCTTCTCCTGGTCGTCCATCTTCAGCACGTTGACGCCCACGGACTGGCTGGGGCACAGGGCCGCCATATAGGCGTTGCGGACGATGTAGTTCTGATTGGCGGGATTGTGGACGTCCGCGCCGGTGCCGCCGATGATGTCCGGGTAGACGTTGGACTGGCCGCTGGCCGCGTAGGCGAGGGAGTTGATGACCATGCGGTCGGGGGAGTTGTTGAAGCTGTTGTTATTGGCTCCGTAGTTTGCGTCGTTGATGCGCAGGACGTCGCCGGGCAGGCAGTAGGAGGCGTTGCGGACGATGAGGCAGTTGTCCTTCTCCTCCGCCATATACTGCTGCAGCTTGTTCCAGTTGTCGTCGTGGTGGGTGGTCTGGAGCATCATGCAGTCTTCCTTGAAGCCGTCCACACCCCAGAGGTCGGCATGGTCGGAGAACCACTTCACCGCCTCGGGGTTCTCCGCGTCAATAACGCCCACAGGGCCACGGGGCTCGATGCCGCCGGTGGGGTACTTGGCGCTGACGGTGTACAGGCTGCCGTCGTCGTTGGTGAGGAAATAGCCCTTGTCCAGCGCCTCGTAGACGAAATCGCCGTCCACCGACGCATCCGATTTCCCGCCGTATCTGACGCCCTTGTAGCTTTCGGGCAGCTTGATGTGGTTGCGCAGGCCCACCAGGAGCTTCATGCCGTTTTCGCTGAAAAACTGCTTGAGCCCGTCCGGGTCCGGGAAGCGGGGGTTGGGCAGGCCGTCCTTCCGCCCCGCCGGGTCCGCCGTGTCGTCCCACATGCCGAAGCTGGTGGTGGTTCCCTCCAGCCCCTTGCGGTCCCCCTTCCAGAAGCCGGAGCCGATGACGCCCCAGGTGAGGTTGTAGCCGCTCTCCAGGTAGTCGGTCAGGGTGTCCGTCACGGACGCCTGGTAGGCGTTCCAGCCCAGCGAGCCGAAGGCCTCCCACCCCAGGCCGAACATCTCGAAGTGGGGCTTGGCGTCCACATAGCCCAAAGCGTTGCGCACCTGCTTGTAGTCGCCGTAGATCTCCTCCATGGTGCCGAAGAAGTAGTAAAGCCCATCCACCTTTTTGGCCCGGCAGACCCCCAGGAGGGTCTGGTCCCCGGTGATGGCCACCCGCTTGTCGTCGCTCTCGAAGAGCACCTGGGCAAAGCCGAGCTGGGGCGCGACGGAGAAATTGCTGATGAAGCGGGCGGTGCTGTTCTTGTTGGTGAAGTCCCCCTCCTTCAGGCGGTTGACGCCCACCACGTTGGAGGTCTCCCGCACGCCCATACCCGTGTTTCCGTGGGCGCCGTAGTCCCCCAGGCCGTACATATACTCGATGCCGCCGGCCAGCCGGGCGTCGATGACGTAGTAGTCTTCCGCAGGCTCCGGATCGGGCTGCGGCTCCTCCGTGCCGTCGGTCACTCTGCCGGAGCCGGCCACGGTCCAGTCGCCGCTCAAAGTCTCAGCCGCAAAATCGTCCCGGAAGAGCTCCCCGCCCGACGCGGAGGTCACCAGGAAGCTGTCCGTCAGGCTGGTGGAGTCCTTCGTGCGGACGCCGGCCAGGCCGGATGTGAAGGTGCCATCCGCCGCGGTGAGGACGGTCTCGCCGTCCAGGGAGCAGGTAATCTGTCCGTCCCTCATGGTGGCCGCCAGCACATAGCGCTTATCAAAGCCATAGGGCTTCGCCGCGGATTGAACGACGGTCTCCACACCGTCCACGGTCTTGCAGAGGTACAGCGTCTCCTGCGCGCCGAAGCGGAAGTCGTAGTAATTGTTCTCGTCCTGATAGCCGAAAATCAGGCCGTGGGCGGTCTCCTCGTCCCCCTTGGCGAAGGACGTCCCCGCGCTGACGGTGTAGTCCCTCCAGTCCGCCTCGCCGGTCACGGCGGTGGAGAGGGAATTGCCCACCAGCTCCAGATAGCGCACTGCGGCGGGCGCACGGGTCAGCTCCAGGCGGTCCGCGCCCATCACATAGGCGAGGGACTTCCTGAGCTGCTCCACGTCGCCGCTCTCAAAGTCGTTCTCGTAGTAGACGGTCTGCCCGTCGTTGCTCGTCACCCGGAAGTCGTCGAACCAGGCGTCCATTTTGTCCGCCCGCAGGCCCGCCGTACCCGTCAGCAGCCCGGCGGACGCCGTTGTGTCCTCCACGTCCACCACAAGCTTACCGTCCACATAGCCCTGCAGCCGGCTGCCCGTGGAGACCAGCTTCAGGGCGTACCAGGTGCCTTTTTGAATATCGACGGGCGCGGAGACGCTGAAATCCACCGACGTACCGTCCTCATTCAGCCGCTTGAGCATCACCATGCCCGGCTTGATAAAGAAGAGGTGAAAGCCGTTTGCAGCGTTGAAATGGGAGTAGACGCCCGCCGAACGGGTGCCGTCCTCCGGCAGCTTTACCCTGGCCTCCACCGTATAGTCGCCGCCCGGCACAAGGCCGTCCGCCAGCTTCCAAACCGTGGCGTCCCCGCCGCTCAGGCTCCCCTTCACCAGCAGTGCGCCGCCTTCCCCGCCGGCGTCCAGCACCTCCGGCAGATTGGCCGCGGCCGGCTCCGCGCCGCCCGGCACGGGGAGAATTTCAAACTGCACATAGCGCTCGGACAAGTGGAGCTTTACCTCCGCCCTGCCGCCCTGCTCATTGGTCACGGCAAAGCAGGCGGTATCGCCCTCCATCCCAGTGTACTCGGACTCCGTCACCGGGTAGGACACACCCCCGGCGCTGCCGAAGCATACGCCGGACTGGGTATGCGCGTCCACGATCACCGTGCCGTCCGGCCGGTAAAATCCATAGCGGAAGCCCGCCTTTTCAATCTGAATCGTGTAGTTCTCCCGCGCGATGGTCACGGTGGTCTCCGTCACGGTGACGCCCGGCTCCGCCCCCTGTGCGGGCAGCGCCAGCACTCCGAGCAGGATGGAGACCGTCAGCAGGATTGACAGCATTCTTTTCATCGTTTACCTCCCCGCGCCGTCCGGCGCTTCCTCAATGATTTGATACCGCCCTGATTGGAACCCCCAGGTCCTCTCTCCCCCTCTCCGGCCTCTGCGGACCGGGCGCATTTATCTGCACTGGCCCCATATGCACTGTACTATTTTTTCCAGACAGTTTAACTGTTTCTTCCATCACTTTTGCAAAAAAGGACAAAATACCCCCTAAATTTGCAGGTATTGCTTTTTATTTTCCATTTTGTTTGTATGAGTATACCAAATACCGCCTCTGTTTGCCTTCATTTTTTGATACTGTATCTGGATAAATCAACACAGTTATAGAATTGTTTTCTCTTGATATCCGCCTCCGTCCGGCCGCGGCGGCCCGCTCCTCCGCCGGAGTCCTCCAAAGGCGGGGCTTGCTTCCCGGGAGATTTGGCATTACAATAAAGGATATCATACGATGGAATTCAAACCCCCGGCAGCGCCCCGCGCCGCCGGAAAGGAGCGCTTTATGGCAGTCAAAATTACCTCCGACAGCACCTGCGACCTGACGGCGGACCTCGTCGCCGCCCATGATATTGAAATTGTCCCTCTGTCCATCGTCAAGGACGGCAGGCCCTACCGGGACGGGGTGGAGATTACTCCCGCCGATATCTTCCGCCATGTGGACGCCGGGGGCGATATCACCACCACCGCCGCCGTCAGCGTGGGCGAGTACCACGACGTGTTCGAGCGCCTCTCCCCCCGGTACGAGGCGGTCATCCACATCACCATCAGCGCCGATTTCTCCTCCTGCTTCCAAAACGCCTGCATCGCCGCGGGCGATTTCGACAACGTCTACGTGGTGGACTCCCGCAACCTCTCCTCCGGCCACGGCCATGTGGTGGTGGAGGCCGCGCTGGCCGCCGAGGCGGGCATGGAGGTGCGGGACATCGTCACCTTCCTCAACGGCCTCACCCCCCGGGTGGAGGCCAGCTTCATCATCGACCGGCTGGACTACATGGTCAAGGGCGGGCGCTGCAGCGCCGTGACCATGCTGGGGGCCAACCTGCTCAGGCTCAAGCCCTGCATTGAGGTGAGGGACGGAAAGATGGGCGTGGTGAAGAAATACCGCGGCTCCTTCCAGAAGTGCCTGACGGACTACGTGAGGGACCGGCTCCAGGGCCGGGACGATATTGAGACCGAGCGTATCTTCATCACACACCCCGACGCCCCCGCCGAGGCGGTGGAGGCCGTCCGGGCGGAGATTTCCAAGTACCGGTCCTTCCGGCGGGTCATCGAGACCAGGGCGGGCTGCACCGTCTCCTCCCACTGCGGCCCCAATACCCTGGGCATCCTCTTCATCCGCAGCAAATAGGCAAAAAGAGAGCGCCCCGGCGTCAATGATGTTGACGCCGGGGCGCTCGGGCTGTCTAAAAATTCTGCGCAGGGCAAGCCTCGCAGAGCTGCGCCGTCCGCGGACGGCGCAGTCAAATGAAACTCCGTTATTTCCGGGGACATGGGCCTGAGAAATTGACGCTTCTCATGACGGATGGGGCGGCTTTTTCCCGAGGAATCGAGCCCCAGAGGTCATGCAGCCCGTCTACACCCTTCCCTCCCCGGGCAGCTCCACCACAAAGGTCGCGCCGCCGCCCGGAGTATCCTCCGCGCGGATGGTCCCGCCGTGGAGGGAGATGATCTCCCGGGCGATGCACAGCCCCAGTCCGTAGTGCTCACGGTCGGTCCGGGCGCGGTCGGTCCGGTAGAACCGCTCGAAGACCCGCTCCTTCTCCCCGTCCGGGATGCCGGGGCCGGTGTCCGCCACGGTGAAGCGCACGCCGCTCCCCGCCCGCTCCACGCCCATCCCCAGGCTGCCGCCCGCCGGCGTATAGGAAAGGCCGTTGTCCGTCAGAACGGTGAGCGCCTGGACCATCCGCTGCCGGTCCCACCGGAAGCGCCCCAGCGCCTTTTCGGGCAGCGCCACCGCCAGGCGGACGCCCTTCTCCCGGGCCGCGTGCTCGAAGCCCTCCGCCACGTCCAGCAGCAGGGTCTCCGGCTCCGCGTCCTCCAGGTACATGGTCCAGCTCCCGCTGTCGGCGTTGGCCAGGGCCAGCATATCCCCCACCAGGCGGGACATCCGCATACACTCGCCGTCCGCGAGCTGCGTAAAGTGCTCCGCCTTTTCAGGCGCAGCATCCTTCAGCGCCGACAGGCTGGCATGAATCACCGCCAGGGGCGAGCGCAGCTCATGGGAGGCCGCGGCGATAAACTCATTCTGCCGCCGCCTGCTCTCCGCCAGGGGACGGACGGCCCGCCCGGTGAAATACCACGCGAACAACGCCAGCAGCACCAGCGCCGCCAGGGTGAAGGCCCCAAAGGCCGTCCGCTGAACGGCGAGCTCCCGCTCCTCCTCCGCCATGGACTGGATGACCAGCGCCCCAATCCAACCCTTCTCCTGGGGGACCTTAGCCACGGCCGCCCGATAGCGCGCGAGCCCGCCGTCCTCAAAAAAGAAGGCGGTCTGGTCCGGCTGGCAGCGCAGATCCGGCTCCAGGCTCAGGTCGACGCCGTAGCCCTGCCACGCCGCCGCCCTGGCCCGCTCCACCAGCTCCCGCCGCCCGCCGCCGTCCGCCGCCGCGTAGAGGATGGGCTGTCCGGAGAGCTCCAGGTAGAGGGTCAGGTTCCCGCCCGCCTCCGTCTGGGAGATCCAGGTGTGGTCCACCACGGTCTGGCTGCGCAGGTGGTACAAAATGGCGTTCACGTCGCTCTGAAAGGCCGCCTCCGCCTTGGCGGTCAGCTGAATCTGGCTCACGGCCAGGGCCGCGCCGGACATGCCCAGGACAATCACCCCCGTGGCGGCGATGCAGAGGACCGTCAGCCGGAGGCGGAGGCGGCGGAAAAGGGCCTCCTCTCCCCCGTGCTCAGCCATCGGCCTGCTCCAGGCGGTAGCCCACGCCCCGGACTGTTTTGACCTCCAGGCCGCCCCCCACCTGATTCAGGCGGCGGCGGAGAAAGTAGACGTAGTTGTCCAAATTCCCCTCCTCCACCGGCGCGTCGGGCCCCCAGACCCGGGAGAGGAGCACGCTCCGTGGGAGGGTCTGGCCGGGATTGCGAAGCAAAGCCTCCATCAGGTCCCCCTCCCGGTGGGAGAGGGAGCACTCCCCCGCCGGACCGCTCAGAATGCGCTGGGCCGGGTCGAAGGTCACCCGGCCCAGGCGGAGCCGGGCGGCGCTCTCCCAGCCCCGGGGCCGCCGGCCCATGGCCCGGATGCGGGCGATCAGCTCCTCCATGGCGAAGGGCTTGACCAGATAGTCGTCCGCCCCGGCCTCCAGCCCCTCCACCCGGTTGGCCACCGTGTCCAGGGCGGTGACAATCAGCACGGGGGTGGCAATGCCGTCGGCGCGCATCCGGCTGAGGACGGTGGTGCCGCTCATGGTGGGAAGCATCCGGTCCAGGATGACGAGGTCGTGGGCCTGCTGGCGGATCCAGCGCAGGCCGTCGTCCCCGTCGCTGCACACGTCCACGGTGAAGCCCTCCCGCTCCAGCTGGTAGCACACCGCCTCGCACAGCTTTCTGTCGTCCTCTACCATTAAAATCCGCATCGCCGCCACCTCCCGATTATGGTATGATTGTACCACAGTTATCTCTAAATTGTCTAAAAACCCGCCGCCCTCCCGCCCCGTCCTGTTCATAAAATCGAAAGAATCTTTCGAGGAAGGCTTAGAGATTTCCCTGCTATGCTCTATCCATCACATCGGCGCGGGCGGGAAAGCCCAAAGGACAATCACGCAGGGGCGGGAGCGGGCGGCACTGCGTTCTGCGCTCACCACCGTCTTAAGCGGTAAACTCTCCGCGTCATATTGGAGGCATTTTGAAATGAAACCACACCTCAAGCGTCTCATTGCGCTCACGCTGGCCCTGGCCCTGCTTGGGGTCTCCGGCTGCACGGCCGGAGACCCCAAGTCCACCGCCCCCGCCATGGGCCGCTATGTGGAGACCCCGGCGGCCCTGCCCGCCGACTTCGCCATGGTCCTGGGCCTCCACGCCGCCGACGACGGCTCCATCGAGCTGCTGGGCTACCCCCGCCCCACCGACGGCAGCGGGCACATCTACCTGCGCGCCTACCGCTCCGCCGACGGCGGCTCCACCTGGACCGAGGAGCAGCACGCCTGGATTGACGACCTCAACCGGGACGACAATATCTACGCTCCCGAGACCGTGGCCTGGGACGGAGACGGCACGCTCTACTTCTACCTCAACATCTACTCCGAGGACGGCGAGAACGGCGAGTGCTTCGCCCGGCTGGACGGCGAGACGATGGTCCTCTACGACGGCGCGGTTCCCGCCTCCTCCGACGGCTCCGGCATCACCGGCTTCCAGGTGGCGGAAAACGGCGACTTCATCCTGGACTGCTGGACCGAATTTATCCAGGTGGACCCGGCCACGGGGTCCGTGAAGAACGTCTACACCGCCCCCACCGCCGACGGCGGCAGCTGGAACGACGGCTATGCCGTCAGCGGCAATACCCTGGCGGTCTCCGAGGCCGGGCGCATCGTCTTCTACGACCTGACCACCGGCAGGGAGACCGGCTCCCTCCCCGCCCAGGTCCCGCCCGTCGACACCTACGACGGCAATAAGTACCGGGTGATGTCCTACGGGTCCGACGGCTCCCTCTACTTCGCCGACCCCAAGGGCCTCTACCGCGCCGTGGACGGCAGCGACACCCTGGAGCGGCTGGCCGACGGCGCGCTCACCTCCCTCTCCACCCCCTCCATCTCCCGGATGGGCCTGGCGGTCCCCGACGGCGGCAGCTATCTGGTGCTGGGCTGGAGCAACCGGGAGTGGCTGCTCTACTCCTACGCCTACGACCCCGACGTACCCACCCTGCCAGACACGGAGCTGACCATCTACTCCCTGGAGGAGGACCCCCTCATCCTCCAGGCCATCTCCGCCTTCCAGGCCACCGACCCCGGCGTCCACGTCACCTATCAGACCGGCATCCCCGCCGACGGCTCCGTCACCCGGGACGACGCCGTCCGGGCGCTGAACACCCAGCTTGTGGCGGGCAAGGGGCCGGACGTGCTGGTGCTGGACGGCCTGCCCATGGACTCCTACATCGACAAGGCCGTACTGGCCGACCTCTCCGCCCCGCTGGAGGAGCTGAGCGCGGCGGGCGGGCTGCTCACCAACATCACCGTCTCCCTCGCCCGGCCCGGCGGCGAAATTTACGCCGTCCCCGCCCAGTTCCAGGTGCCCATGCTCCACGGGTCCGACGACGCCATGGGCGCCATTCACGACCTCGCCTCCATGGCCGACTGGCTGGAGTCCAACAAGCCCTCCTTCCGCACTCCCTTTATCTTCGACTCCTCCAGAAACTACCTCAGCGTCCTCTACCCCGTCTGCGCCGCCTCCCTCCAGGACGGCGGGGGCAGGATGGACCGGGAAAAGCTCTCCGGCTTCCTGGAGCAGATCAAGCGCATCACCGACCTGCGGGACGACCCGGAGGAGGCGGAGTCGGAGAACGACTTCACCACCGACTTCGACTTCGGCCCCCTGGGCTGGACCGCCGGCTACAACGGCCTGGACTTGGGCAACCTCATCCATTTCCAGGGCCTCTACGCCGCCTGGACCGCCAGCGACGCCGCCGGGGACGGCAGTACGGACACACTCTTCGGCGGGGGCTCCTTCCTCCCCGTCACCATGCTGGGGGTCTCCGCCCAGTCGGGGCAGCAGGACCTGGCCTGGCGCTTCATCGAGGCCGCCCTCTCGGACGAGGTCCAGGGCAAGGCGGTGGGCAGGGGCATCCCCGTCTCCGCCGCCGCCTTCGAGGCCTCCACCCAGGACACCAAGGAGCGCACCGACGGCGTCTTCTCCACCTACGGCACCACCTTCTATGACGCGGAGGGGGCCACCGTCCCCGTCAACATGGCGGTCCTCTATCCCCCCGAGGAATACCGGGCGGCGATGGCGGAGCGGCTCAAGGCCCTGGACAGCCCCATTCTCTACGACGAGACGGTGCTCGAGATCATCGTCGACGAGACCCGGGACTGCTGGAGCGGAAAGACCGGCCTGGATGCCGCCGTCAGCGCCATTATGGAGAAGCTTAAGCTCTACGAGGCGGAGTAGCTCAAAACCCAAAAGGCCCCGCCGCAGAATGAAAATTTCATTCTGCGGCGGGGCCTTTTACCCCTTCATCCGCGGCGCAGGGGGCGTTTCCCACGCCCTCAGGCGTGCTGCGCCCTGCGCAGATACAGCGTGACCGGGTGCTGCATGAGGCGCAGGACGATAAACTGGATGGGGATCATAATGAGGTTCTGCACAATCCGGGTGGGCAGAAGGGCCAGGAAGGGGCTGCCCGTCAGGATGGTGAGCCAGTAGGTGGACAGGCACAGGCTGATGCCCAGGCAGTTGACCGCCACGGCCAGCGCCAGCCGGGGCCAGGCGGCCCTCTCCCTGTGGAGGAGCAGGCCGAAGACCACGCCGGTCAGGACGGCGGAGAGGGTAAACCCGGGGAAATAGGCCCCGATGGGGAACAGCACCGCCCCCAGCAGATCGGCCGCGCCCCCGGCCACGCCGGCCCACACGGGGCCGTACAGCATGCCGCACACGGCGATGGGCACGAAGCCGAAGCCGATTTTGACGATGGGCGTGGCGATGGAACAGAAGCGGGAGAGGACGATTTCAATTGCAATCAGAGCGGCCACCTGTACCATGGCCCGGACATCCAGTTTCAACCTTTTCAATCCGATATTCCTCCTCACAAGAGCGTATCAGTCAATACTCGCGGCCAAAGCAGGCGCGGACGGTCCCCGTCATGTAGAGGGAGCCCAAAGCGCAGACGAGGCCCTCCGGCCCCGCCGCCTCCCGCGCCGCGGCCACCCCCTCGGGGACGCTGCCGCACACGCGCACGGGCAGGCCGCAGCCCCTCAGACAGTCCGCCAGCGCCTGGGCCGGTAGGGCGCGCGGATTCTCGGGCGCGACGGCCACGAAGCCCGCAGCCCTGGACGCCACCTGCTCAATCAGCCCCGCGTAGTCCTTGTCGGCCAGCACGCCCAGGAGGAAAACCGCCTTCTCCCCCGGGAAATAAGTATCCAGATTGGCGGCCACCGTCCCCGCGCACTGGGGATTGTGTCCCCCGTCCACAACGAACCAGGGGGCTTCCCCCAGGATCTCAAACCGGCCGGGCCAGCGGGTCTCCTCCAGCCCCTGCCGCACCGCCCCGTCCGGAATGGTCCAGCCCCGGCCGCGCAGGGCCAGGACGGTCTCCAGCGCCACGGCGGCGTTGCGCTGCTGGTGGGCCCCCAGCAGGCCGATGCGCAGATCGCGGAAGGGCCCGTAGTCAAACCGCTGGCCCGCCCGGCTGTCCTCCAGCGTGCGCAGGGCGGAGAAGTCGGCCACCCGCAGGGGCACGCCCTCGGCCCGGCAGACCGCCGCCGCCACCTCCATCACGGAGGGCTTCTGCTGATACATCACGGCCACGCAGCCGCGCTTGATGACCGCGGCTTTCTCGGCGGCGATCAGCTCCACGGTGTCCCCCAGCTGCTGGGTGTGGTCCAGGCCGATGTTGGTCACCACCGCCGCCTCAGGCGGCGGGATGACGTTGGTGGAGTCCAGCCGTCCGCCCAGGCCCGCCTCCAGCACCACCGCGCCGCAGCCGCGGCGCCTGAAGTACTCCAGCGCGATGCAGGTGACCAGCTCGAACTCGGTGGGGTGGTCCTCCATCCCCTCGGCGTGCCGCCGGACAAAGGCGGCGACCTCCCCCAGCCCGGCGTCGGAGATCTCCTCCCCGTCCACCCGGATGCGCTCGTGGAAGCGCCGGAGATAGGGCGAGGTGTAAAGCCCCGTCCTCAGCCCCGACGCCCGCAGGATGGACGCCAGCATCGCGGCGGTGGAGCCCTTGCCGTTGGTGCCGACCACGTGGATGAATTTCAGGCCGCGCTCCGGGTTCCCCATCCGCTCCAGCAGCTCGAAGGTGCGGGAGAGGCCCGGCCTGCTCCCCAGCCAGTGATAGCTGTGGATGTAGTCGATGGCCTCCGCCCCCGTCATCGGTTCCGGGACCGGTTCTTCTGGTAAAATGGGCACAAAAATACCTCCTTCTGTTTTTGGCAGCCCGTCGCCCTTTTGATGACGGGAACGCCGCACAGAGGAGGTATTTTTGCAATAGCCCCGGTATGCGGCAGCGGGATGCGGAACACGCACTGCAAGTACTCGGTACTTTTCGTCCGGCGGACAACTCCCCGTCCCGCCGGCACTGGGTCCCTTCCGGGACACTGCACGCGCATTCCTACTCTGCCTTTGTGAATCGTATTATATATGCATCAAATGCAAAAAGCAATAGGAATCAGACGAAAGCATTTCTTTTTTTCAGCTTCCATAAAATTATTTCTGCACCATTCAAAACGATTGGAACCTCTGCGGCGCGGTACGGCGCATACGGCCCCTACTCCACCGTCACCGACTTGGCAAGGTTCCTGGGCTTATCGATATCGCACCCGCGCATCAGCGCCACATAGTAGGCGAACAGCTGCATGGGCACCACGTCCAGGGTGGGCAGCAGCATGGGGTGGGTGTCGGGTACGGCGATAACATGGTCCACCGTCTTGGCCATCGCCTCCGCATGGGTCCGGGTGGTGAGGCCCAGCACGTCGGCCCCGCGGCTTTTGACCTCCACCACATTGCTCATCAGCTTCTCGTAGAGCTTGCCGTAGCTGGCCAGGGCCACCACCAGGGTGCCCGGCTCGATGAGGGAGATGGTGCCGTGCTTCAGCTCCCCTGCGGCGTAGGCCTCGGAGTGGATGTAGGAGATCTCCTTCAGCTTGAGGGAGCCCTCCATGCCCACGGCGTAGTCGATGTTCCGCCCGATGAAGAAGATGGAAGGGTGGTTGAAGTAGATGGACGCGAAGTACTGCACGTCCTCCCGGTGCTCCAGGATGCTCTCCAGCTTGGCGGGGATGCGCAGCAGCTCGGCCACAATCTCGTCGTACTCCGCCCGCCCGATGGTCCCCAGCAGATCCGCGAAGCAGAGCCCGATGAGGTACACCAGCGCGAGCTGGGTGGAGTAGGCCTTGGTGGTGGCCACGGCGATCTCCGGCCCGGCCCAGGTGTAGAGCACGTCGTCGCTCTCCCGGGCGATGGTGGAGCCCACCACGTTGACGATGGACAGCACCCTGGCCCCCAGCCTGCGGGCCTCCCGCAGGGCGGCCAGGGTGTCGATGGTCTCGCCCGACTGGGAGATGACCAGGGCCAGGGTCCTGTGGGTGACGATGGGGTCGCAGTAGCGGAACTCCGAGGCCAGCGTCACCTCCACATTCTTGCGCAGCAGCCGCTCCAGGGTATACTTGGCCGCCATGCCCACATGGTAGGAGGAGCCGCAGGCGATGATGCACACCTTATCCAGCCCCTCCAGGTACTCCCTCGTCACCGTCAGCTCGTCCAGCGCCACCCGCCCCTCGTGGATGCGGGGGAAGACGGTCTCCCGGAAGGCCTTGGGCTGCTCCATGATCTCCTTGGCCATGAAGTGCTCGTACCCGCCCTTCTCCGCGGCGGAGATCTCCCAGTCCACATGGTGCCGCTCCTTTTCGATGGGCTGGAGGTAGGGGTGGCTCATGACCTGGATGCCGTCCGCGGTGAGGACGGCGATCTCCCCGTCGTCCAGGTAGCAGACCTCCCTGGTGTACTTGATGACGGCGGTCACGTCGCTGGCGAGGAAGTTGAAGCCCTCCCCCACGCCCAAAATCAGCGGGCTGTCCTTCCGGGCGGCGATGAGCTTGTCCGGGCAGTCCGAGCAGACCACCCCCAGCGCATAGGCCCCCTCGATGCGGTGGAGCACCTTGGTCAGCGCCTCCAGAATGTCCCCCCGGTAGTAGTACTCCAGGAGCTGGGCCACCACCTCGGTATCGGTCTGGGAGGCGAAGGCCACCCCCCTGGACTGCAGAAATTCCTTAATCTCCACATAGTTTTCAATGATGCCGTTGTGGACCACCGCGATATGGCCGCTCCGGCTCACATGGGGGTGGGAATTCACGTCGGAGGGCTCCCCATGGGTGGCCCAGCGCGTGTGGCCCAGGCCCACGGTCCCCCGGACGGCCCCGCCCCCCTCCACAAGGCCGGACAGCACCCGCAGCCGCCCCTTGGCCTTGACCACCTTCAGCCCCTCGTCCTCAGACCATACGGCGATGCCCGCCGAGTCATAGCCGCGGTACTCCAGACGGCTCAAGCCGTCCAGCAGAATGGGGGCGGCCTCCTCCCTGCCGATGTATCCTACGATTCCGCACATAGTCTCGTCCTCCCGGAACTCAGTATGGGTGATATTATACTTGGTATTAAAAGGAATAACAAGGCAAAAAAACACAAAAAGAGGGCGGGCAACTGCCCACCCCCTTTGGCGGCTTTTTTCCGGGCGGCACTCCGTGCCGCGGCAAAACCACAGGTATGCCCGCACAGCGGGCATACGCCGCAAAAAACAGCGTGAAACGCCGATTTACAGATTCTCCTGGGCCTCCATCTGCTGGCTCATGGCCTGGTCAAAGTGCTCGTTGATCTGCTTGGTGAACTCCAGCGCGGCGTTGTAGCCCATCTTCTTGTGGCGGTTGTTCATGGCCGCCACCTCGATGATCACCGCCAGATTCCGCCCGGGCTTCACCGGCACGGTGAGAGCGGGCACCTGGACGTCCAGGATGGTGGAATAGAGGTTCTCCAGGCCCAGGCGGTCGTACATGGCGCCGTCCTTCCACTGCTCCAGATTGACCACCAGATCGATGCTGGAGGCCTCCTTGATGGCGGACATGCCGAACAGCCGCCGCACGTCGATGACGCCGATGCCCCGCAGCTCGATATAGTGGCGGATGAGCTCCGGCGCGGTGCCGATGAGCCGCTTGTCGCTGGCCCGCTTGATCTCCACCGCGTCGTCTGCGATGAGGCGGTGGCCCCGCTTCACCAGCTCAATGGCGGTCTCGCTCTTGCCCACGCCGGACTCGCCCAGCAGGAGGATGCCCTCGCCGTAGATCTCCACCAGCACGCCGTGGCGTGTGATGCGGGGGGACAGCTCGCTGCGCAGGTAGGCGATGAGCGCGCTCATAAAGGACGAGGTGGTCTCCTGGGTGCGCAGGATGGTGCGGTCGTACTTCTCCGCCATCTCCATGCACTCGGGGAAGGGCTCCATCTCCCGGGTGATCACCACGGCCGGGATATCCTGGGCCAAAAGGCTGTCGAAGCAGGCCCGGCGGGCCTCCGCCGTCAGTCCCGACAGATAGGTGGTCTCCACCTTGCCCAGCACCTGGATGCGGGTGGGGTCGAAGTAGTCGAAAAAGCCGATGAGCTGAAGGCCGGGGCGGTTCACGTCCTCCGTTCGGATGGCGCGGCGCTCGTAGCCCCTGCCGCCCCGCAGCACCTCCAGATTGAACTCCTGGATTAGTTTCTCCAGCGAAACGCTGTATAAGCTCTCCACAGGCATTCCCTCCCTGTTGTCATTAGTCCCCTTCAGTATACACGCTCCGGCCTCCATTTACAATAAAAACCGTACCGCGCAGGCCCGGCCGGCCCCAATGCCGCCCCGTCCGCCGTCCCCCGCCAATCGGCCGCCCGCCCCCCATGCAGCGCACAAAAATCTTCTGTCGCGTTTTGAAAAAAATACTTGCTTTTTCTTTCTATTTCTGCTATCATATCACTCGATGCTTTGTAAGCAAACCTGACGAGCGAGGAGGTTCAAGCGAATGGCCAAATGTGAATTTTGCGATAAGGGCGTCGTATTCGGCATCCAGGTTTCCCACTCTCACCGCCGCTCTAATCGTCCCTGGAAGCCCAATGTGAAGCGCGTCAAGGCTATCGTGGACGGCGCGCCCAAGCACGTCCATGTGTGCACCAGATGCCTCCGTTCGGGTAAGGTCACCCGCGCCGTGTGATTGATAACGAACGCAAATAAACCCCCAGAGCCGCGAAGGCTCTGGGGGTTTATTGTTTTTTCACCGCGCCTTCATCCCCCAATGAGTTTCAGGGGCAGATTCACCGAATACCGGAGAGGCTTTCAGGCTACAATATTCCTTTATAAAGCAGCTTTTACAGCGCAAAAAGGAGACCGACTTATGAAACACCAGGTTTGGCTAATCCGGGCCCTCGCTTTGGGCGCCGTCTTTTTCCTTGCCGTTTTGCTGGCGAAGCCCATCGGCGTATCCACCCAGTTTTCCGTGCTCTCCGGCATTCTCCACAGCGCCGTGGACGAGACGGTTATCACGGAAAACCCCGAGCGCGGGACCGGGTATGAGAGCACAAACGCCTATTATGACAGGGGCGGCGGCAAGCTGGCGCAAGCCATCGCGAACCCTTGGAATTACGAGTTTGTATTTGTGTTGGCAATTCCGGTCGGCGCCTATGCCGCGTATGCGGCGAACGATAAGAAGCGCCGCAGTCAGATGAGCGACGCCGGGCAGCTTCCGGGAGCACCACGCCAGAGCTTCTTGCGCCGGTACCTGCCGGCCTTTCTGGGCGGCTTCATTATCCTGTACGGGGCAAGGATGGCGGACGGCTGCACCAGCGGCCACATGATGAGCGGGATGATGCAGGGAAGCGTCAGCGGTTATTTCTTCGCCGCCGCGGCTTTTGCCACGGCGATCCCCTCGGCGCTCATCGCCCGCCGGACGGCAATCAGGGGAGGGAAATAGAATGGATATCGTTCTTGCGATTATTTCCGGACTTCTCTTTGGATATGCACTCTACCTGGTCGGCGCGACCTCCCCCAAAAAGATTGTCTCAATGCTGAGGCTGGAGGATTTGACGCTGATGAAGACCATCGTTTTGGCCATTGGGTTTGCCAGCATTCTGCTGTCCCTCTTCAGTATGCCGGGACTCTTGAATATCGGGCACCTGAGCGTAAAAACGATGAACCTCGGCGTAATAACCGGAGGGCTGCTGTTCGGAATCGGATTTGGCACGGTCGGAACTTGTCCCGGCACCTGCGTGGCGGCCACCTCCAGCGGCGGCGCCCGAAAAGCCGTCAGCGCCGTGCTGGGCGGGCTTTTGGGCGCCTGGGCGTTTTCCATGACCTACGGGTGGTGGAGCAGCGTCGGACTGTTCTCCGTAATGGATTGGGGAAAGCTGACCCTCTTCCATATTTCAGATAAATTCCCGTCCGTCTTTTCTCTCGGTTACGCCGGACTGCTGATTGTCGGCATCCTGTTTGTCATTTCAGCGCTGATTCTGCCGGGCGGACGCGGAGATCCCTCGTGATAGCCGCAGGGCCGGGATGATAAATCCCGGCCCTGCGGCATACTTGGGAGGTTATCAGCGGTGTGGGCGGCCTGCCCGAAGCGTCAGAGGCTGAGGCCGCAAAGCAAAAAGCGGCGGCCCAATCCGGGGGCATCCGGGGCGGCAGACAAATCCTGTTTCGCTCCCCCTCGAATCGGCATATCATGTGTTATACCGATTAGGAGGTGCCAATATGATCATGCAGGCCATCGTCATCGAGGTTCAGTTGGGGCGTCTGCTCGTGCTGGATCTGGATACACGGCAACAGGTCATTGTAAATACATCAGAGTTTCGCCGTTTTCGTACCGGCGACCTCGTGAATATCTGGTATAACGGTGTTATGACAAAAAGCATTCCCCCGCAGATTACCGCTCTGGGGATTATTGCGGTGCAGGGCGAGATGCCCCCTCTGTTTCCCCCGGGCGTCGCGCCCTGTCCGCCGAACGTGTGTCCGCCGGTGGTCAGGCCGCCTATCATCGTCCCGCCCATTTTCCCGCCGTTCTTCCCGCCCATCGTCCGCCCGCCGGTAGGTCCCCGTCCACCGGTGGGTCCCCGTCCCCCGGCGGGCCCACGTCCACCGGTCGGCCCACGTCCCCCGGCGGGCCCACGTCCACCGGTCGGCCCACGTCCCCCGGCGGGCCCACGCCCCAGATAGTCCGGCCATGCCGCCCCCGACCCGGGGAGGCTTTTTATCCTTTGCCGCAAAAACAGCGCGCAGCGTCCATGTTTATCCCTCCCGCTCCCGGCCGGATATCATAATTCCCGACGGACAAACTCCCCGGGAGGTGCGTCGCGCCCCGGCGGATTGCCGGGCAGCTTTTTTTCCACACCGGGCGGTATTTTGACACCTCCATCATGCTTTCGACATAGTATGCCATGTATGAATGATGGATGGAGGTGTCTTTTATGAATACGACAATGTGTGCAACCGTCTGCAGGGTTCGCAGCGGTTCGCTGCTCGTCTGCGACCACTGCACAAACCAATTTGTAGTCGTCCATACAAACCGCGCCCGCTGTTTCTGCCCCGGCAGCCACGTCTGTATACACTACAACGGCGTGATGGCCCAGAGTATGCCGCCTCAAATCAACGCCGACTGCATCGAGTGCTGCCGCTGACGCTTTCCGCCTGCCCGCCCGGGCAGGCGTTACATCTCCCGCCCCTTTCCTCCTCCCCCTCTTCTTGCGCCGGACGCCGCCCCCTCACGGCCCCTTCCCCCGCCGCATAGGATGGGCCGAAGGAGGCGAATCCCATGTCCGATCATCCCGGCCGTATTCCCCGCGTGCTGCTGGAGGGCCAGCCCGCGGCCCGCGCCCTCGTCAAGGGGGACGGCTCCCACCCCGAGCTGCGGGGCGAGGTCCTCTTCTACCCCTATCAGGAGGGCAGCCTGCTGCTGGTCCGGGCGGCGGGCTTCCCCGCCGACGGCTTCTACGGCTTCCATATCCACGAGCTGGGGGACTGCTGCACCGGCGGCGACATCCCCTTCTACTGCGCCGGCGGGCACTATAACCCCCAGGGCCGGGAGCACCCGGACCACGCCGGGGACCTCCCGGTCCTCCTCGCCAGCGGCGGGCGGGCCTATACCATCCTCTACACCGGCCGCTTCCGCCCCTGGGAGGTGCTGGACCGCTCGGTGGTCTTCCACGACCACCCGGACGACTACCGCTCCCAGCCCGCCGGAGACAGCGGCGGACGCATCGCCTGCGGCCCCATCGAGGCGGTCTGATCCCTCTTCCACGGCACAAAAAACGGGCCGGCCTCCAAAGTCAGGAGGCCGGCCCGTCCGCTTTTTATTCGGCGCTCTCCGGCGCGGGGCGGGGCTGCTCCGCGTGGGGCCTGTACTGGGACAGGAACAGCCCCGCCAGGGTGAGGGCGGTCCCCGCCACCGCCGCGGCGGTAACGGGCTCGTGGAGGACGACGGCGGAGGTAATGACCGTGATGACGGGCACCAGGAAGATGTAGACGCTGGTCTTCACCGCCCCCAGCCGCCCCACCGCCGCGTTCCAGGTGACGAAGCACAGCGCGGAGGCGCCCAGGCCCAGATAGAGCAGGTTTGCCAGGTTCACGCCCTGGGCCAGGGCCGCGAAGTCGGGCCGGAAGCCCAGCAGCGGCAGGGCGGGCAGCATGAAAACAAGCCCGTAGAGGAAAATCCGGCGGGTGGACTGGACGGTGGAGTACCCGAAGCCCCCGATCCGCCGGGTGAGCAGGGAGTACAGCGACCAGACCAGGGCCGCCAGCAGGGCCAGCAGGTCCCCGACGGGGTTGAGCTCCAGCGCCGCACTCCCGCCCCAGGTGATGAGGGCCACGCCCCCCAGGGCGGCGGCCAGCCCGGCGAAGAAGGTGGGCCGCAGCTTCTCCCCCTCGGGCATCAGCCGGGAAATCAGGGCCGTGAAGAGGGGCGACACCGCCACGATGACCCCCACGTTGGAGGCCAGGGTGTAGGTGAGGGCGATGTTCTCCAGCAGGAAGTAGAGCGTCACGCCGCAAAGCCCGGCGGCGGCGAAGGTCAGCTCCTGCCGCCGGTCGGTCAGCTTCAGCCGGCGGGGGCACATCAGCGCCAGGGCCAGAAAGCCCAGCACAAAGCGCAGGAACAGTATCTCCACCGGCGCGAAGGCGCGCAGCAGCACCTTGGTGGAGATGAAGGTGGTCCCCCACACCAGGATGGAGAACAGGGCGGCGCCGTGGCCGGCCAGGGTCTCTTTTTCGGGCATCTCGTCACATCCTAAAATTGTCGTCGCTTACGCCCTGGGCGGGCAGCCTGTAAAACACGACTGATACTGCCGGGGGGTGAGCCCGATCAGGTTCTTGAAAAAATTGGTGAAGTGGCTCTGGTCGGAGAAGCCGGTCCGAAGCGCCACGTCCACCGGCCGCACCCCCTGCTCCAGAAGGCCCTTGGCCCGGTCCACCCGGACGGTCTCCAGATAGCGGTAGGGGGAAATCCCCTTCTGCCGGGTAAAGGAGCGCAGCAGATAGCATTTGGAGAGTCCCGCCACCCGGGCCAGCGCGTCCAGTGAAATGGTCTCGCCGTAGTGCTCCTCCAGGTAGGCGCACACCGCCCGCACCTCGGGGCGGTCCCCCGTGTCCGGCTCGGGCGGAAAGCCGCCGCCGTTTTCCTCCAGGAGCTGTTCCACGAGCAGGAGGAAGCGCTCCTCCTTGCAGAACTCCCGCTCCTCCCCCGCCACCATCTCATAGACCTCCCGGACCAGTCCGGCCAGCTCGCTCCGGTAGAAGACACACTTGGAAAAGACGGGCAGGTAGGCCCGTCCGGTGATATTCTCCGTCACCCGCTCCATCACCGGCTCGGTCACGTTGACGCAGCGCCAGTCCAGCGGGTAGGCCCCCACCTGCTCGCAGGCGTGGGGCTGGCGGGGGTTGAAGATCACCAGGTCCCCCGGCTGGATGAGGTACTGCTGCCCGCCGCAGATGGCGAAGCGCTGGCCGCTCTCGATGACGCCGATGACATAGTGCTCATGAAAATGGGTGGGGAACTTCTGTACCACGCCCTTGAAATAGTACGCCTCGACCCCCAGCTCCGGGTCGTAGTAGATCCGCCGCTCCTCTTTTTCCATGCCGCCCCCTCCTTCCATTGGTATTTTTGCCATTCTATCATACCCCCGCGCCGCGTTCTTGCAGAATATTGCCCTGTGCCGCTCCGGAGATCACTCCCCCTCCGCCAGCCCGGCCAGGGACTCACCCGCGACGCGGTAGACGGTCCAATCGTCCATGGGCACGGCGCCCAGGGCGCGGTAGAACTCAATGCTGGGCGTGTTCCAGTCCAGGCACGACCACTCCAGCCGTCCGCAGCCCCGCTCCGCCGCAATGGCGGCCAGGCGGCGCAGAAACGCCCTCCCAAAGCCCCGGCCCCGGTATTCCGGGCGCACGTAGAGGTCCTCCAAATAGACCCCCGCCCTGCCCTGGAAGGTCGAAAAATTATGAAAAAACAGCGCGAAGCCGACGGCCTCGCCGTCCACCTCGCCGATCAGCGCCTCAGCGGCGCCCTTTTCAAACATCCACTCCCGCAGCAGCTCCTCCGTCGCCACCACCTGCCCGGCCATCTTCTCATACTCCGCCAGCTCCCGGATAAAGGCCAGCACCGCCGCCAGGTCGGTCTGCACGGCGGGACGGATTGTCATTTTGCTCTCGTTTGCATTCATCTGACAGATTTCCCCTTTTCATGGTTTCAATAAAGTATACCACAAGTGGAATACTAGAAGCATCTCTTTCTGAAAGGAGTTTTTACCATGAATTCGCTTAACCCCATCGCGGACCTGCCCATGGGCCTGGGTATGGCGCTGGCGCAGAACGTGGACGCCATGGAGCAGTTCGCCTCCCTCTCCCCCGACGAGCAGCGCCAGATCATCGACCAGACCCACACCATCAACTCCAAGAGCGAGATGCAGTCCTTTGTCCAGCACCTGACCAACCAGTACGACCTGTAGAGGGAATCCCCCTGTCTTTTTGGCAGGGGGATTCCCTCTACAGGTCAAAAGAAGCCTTCGGGGCTTCTTTTGACGGCAGACCGCATGACGGACGGTGCTCGATTTCTTGGGAAACAGTCGCCCCATGCGCTGTGAGAAGTGTCATTTCTCACAGCGCGCTGTCCGTCATCCCGTCCGGCCTCAACAGCCACCCGCGTTTCGGGACGCGGCGGCGGGAAAGGGCACCTTTCTCCCCCCTTTCCCGTAGAATGGGCAGAGAGGGGGTGGCGGAGCCTATGGCTGCATGCGGCAGCGGACCGTCGGGGGAGTTTTTGCTTATCGTGGCCACCATCGTCTCCATTCAGCTCGGCCAGGGCAGGAGCGCGGAGGAGCTGGGACTCCTCGCCGCCTTTTTCACGGTGCTGGGGGACAATCTGGCCCTGCTGGCCGTCACCCGGACCGCGCCGGAGGGCGGCGGCGCCTGCGCCGCGGGGGACGGCACGGACGCGCAGACGTAAAGGTCTCGTAAAATAGATTGATAACCGGACGGGAAGCGTATAAAATAAAGAGGAACATTTACGACGGAAGAAAGCGGGCGAGGCAATGAAATGCGGCGTTGTGGACGTGGGGTCCAACACCATCAGGCTGTCCATCTACCGGTGCGAGGGCGGGCGCATCAAGCTCCTCCTGAACAAAAAGGAGATGGCCGGGCTGGCCGGATACATCAGGGACGGGGTTCTCTCGGACGGCGGCATTCTTGTGGCCTGCCGGGTGCTGTCCGGCTTCCGCGCCCTGCTGGACAATTTCGATATCAGAGAGCTCTACGTCTTCGGCACCGCTTCTCTGCGCAACATCGTCAACACCGAGGAGGCGCTGGAGACCATCCGGGAGGTCACCGGCCTGACGGTGGAGGTGCTCACCGGCGCGGAGGAGGCCCGGCTCTCCTTTCTGGGCGCGGCGACGGGCGGCGGGGCCAGCGCCGGACTGCTGGCCGACATCGGCGGCGGCTCCACGGAGCTGGTGGCCTACAGGGACGGGGCGGTCGTCTCCGGGTGCAGCCTGCCCATGGGCTCCCTCTCCCTCTACTCCAGATACGTGGAGGGGCTGTTCCCCACCCAGGAGGAGACCAGGCGCATCCGCTCGTTCGCGGCCGAGGAGCTGGAGAAGGCCAGGACCCCGGGCGGCACCTGCAGGCATCTGGTGGGCGTGGGCGGCACCATCCGGGCCGCCGCCAAGCTCTGCAACGACATCGCCGGGGCCGACCCGGACAACCGCCTCATCCCGGCGGCGGAGCTTCGGGACCTCTATAAGGGGCTGAAAAAGGGGGACAAGAACACGCTGCGGCAGATCCTCCGCTCCGCCCCCGACCGGGTGCACACCATACTGCCCGGGCTTATCATCCTCAACACCGTGCTCAAGGCCTATGAGGTGGAGACGGTGAGCGTCAGCTCCTGCGGGGTGCGGGAGGGATACCTGCTGGACAGGGTCGTCGGGCGGCAGAAGGACGCCGGCGGCGGCGGCGCGGGCACAGACGCATAGAGGCGGGCGGGGCTTTGTGAACCGCCCCCGGGAGTGACGGAGGGGCGGCAAGGAGACCGCCCCCTATGGAGGTGGGCCGAATGCCCGGACAGAAAAGCATCGACACGAGATACACCCAGGAGCGGGAGCTCTCCTGGCTGCGGTTTAACGAGCGGGTCATGGACGAGGCCTGGGACGAGAGCGTCCCTCTCTTCGAGCGGCTCAAGTTCGCCGCCATCTTTACCAGCAATCTGGACGAGTTCTTCATGATCCGCGTGGGGTCCATCTACGACATGACCCTCATCAAGCAGACCCATGTGGATTCCAAGAGCGGCATGACCCCGGCGGAACAGCTCAGGGCCATCTTCAAGGCGGTGGCCCCCCTCTACAAGCAGCGGGATAAGCTCTTCTCCCAGCTGGAGGCCCGGCTGCGCTCCTGCAACATCTGCAGTCTGTCCATCGGCGAGCTGGATACGAAGGAGCGCAAGCAGGTGGAGCGGCATTTCCGGGACTACATTCTGCCCGTCCTCTCCCCCCAGGTGGTGGACGCCCACCACCCCTTCCCCCACCTGCCGTCCAAATCCCTGAACATCGCCCTGGCCCTGCGCCGGGACGGGCAGAACTATTTCGGGCTGGTGCCCGTGCCCAAGGCCCTCTCCCCTTTCCTCACCCTGGAGGAGAGGGGCGTGCGGTATGTGATGACCGAGCAGATCGTCCTGCACTACGCCGACGCCCTCTTCGAGTCCTACGAGGTGCTGGGCAAATGCGTCGTCTCAGTCACCCGGAACGCCGACATCAGTCCGGAGGACGAGGACTGCGAGGTGGGCGACGACTTCCGCCAGCACATGAAGAAGGTGCTTAGAAAGCGATCCCGCCTGGCTCCGGTGCGGCTGGAGGTCCAGGGCGAGGCCCCGGAGTCGCTGACGGAGTACCTCCGCGTCCGGCTGGCGCTGACGGGCGAGCAGGTTTTCAGGACCAGGGCCCCCATCTCCATGGGGTACGTCTACGCCCTGGAGGGCAGGCTCCCGGCGGAGAGCGCCGCCGCCCTCTGTTACCCGCCCTATACCCCCCGCTGGCCCGCCGGGCTGGTACGGGGGGAGAAGATCATCCCCCAGGTGCTGCGGCGGGATCTGCTGCTCTACTACCCGTTCCACTCCATGGACCCCTTCCTCCAGATGGTGCGGGAGGCGGCAAACGACCCTGACGTGCTGTCCATCAAGATTACCATCTACCGGCTGGCCTCCAAGGCCAAGCTCATCGAGTACCTGGCCGCCGCCGCCGAAAACGGCAAGGACGTGACGGTGCTCATGGAGCTGCGGGCGCGGTTTGACGAGCAGAACAACATCGCCTGGGCCGAGCGGCTGGAGGACGCGGGGTGCACGGTGCTCTACGGGTTCGAGGGGGTCAAGGTCCACTCGAAAATCTGCCTCATCACCCGGCGCGAGCGCACCCACATCCAGTACATCACCCAGATCGGCACGGGCAACTATAACGAGAAGACGGCGAAGCTGTACACCGATTTCTGTCTCGTCACCGCCAACCCGGCCATCGGGGTGGACGCAGCCACCTTCTTTCAGAATATGTCCACCTCCAACCTGGACGGCGAGTACCGCCAGCTCCTGGTGGCCCCTCACAGCCTCAAGCCCAGGCTCACGGCCCTCATCGACGGCGAGATTGAGAAGGCCCGCCAGGGCAGGGACGCGGGCATCTTCATGAAGGTGAACTCGGTCACCGACCGGGCGCTCATCGACAAGCTGGCCGAGGCCAGCCAGGCGGGGGTGGACGTGACGCTCAACGTACGGGGCATCTGCTGCCTGCGGCCCGGGGTGCCGGGGCTCACCGACCGCATCCGGGTCTTCTCCGTGGTGGGGCGCTTTCTGGAGCACCCCAGGGTGTATGTCTTCGGCCGCGGGAAGGACGCAAAGGTCTACATCGGCTCCGCCGACCTGATGACCCGGAACACCGAGCGGCGGGTGGAGTTGGCCTGCCCCGTGCTGGACGAGGGCGTACGGCGGCAGATAGGCCACTATATGGAGCTGCTCACCGGGGACAACGTTAAGGCCAGGGTCATGGGGAGCGACGGGTGCTGCTTCCCTATCCCCCGGAAGGGGGACGCGCCCCTGGACGCCCAGCAGGCCATGATGGAGGAGGCCGTACGGGAGGAGCCCGGGGCCGCCGTCCCTGCCGGCCCGCCCCAGAGCGCCGGCAGGGGGTTTTCCTTTGCAGAGGTTCTGGCAAGGCTGCGGAGAAAGAAATAGGCTGAAAAGAGGCCGCTGCATTCCGATGCAGCGGCCTCTTTTCAGCCTATGGACCCCATGGGCCGACGCTCAAAGCGCCAGGGCGTTATAAAGCAGGACAGACCCGCCGAAGAGGAGGTAGACATGGGCGGGATAGAAGGCGTAGAAAAAGGCCTTCATGCTTCTGCCCCGGCGGCCGTTGTAGAGGAGGAAAAAGACCCCGGCGAAGGCGGCCATCCACTCGTAGAAATCGGTGAAGAGGAGCATCCACGCGCCGCCCGCCATGGCCCAGACGGCGTACACGTTCCACCCCACATAGACCACGGCCAGGGCGGCGGCCTGGAGGCCCCGGCGGTTTTTCAGCAGATACATCAAAATGCCGCTGATGAGGAAGGGAATCCCGCCCTCGGTGAGGAAGGGCAGGGGGAACACGGTGCACTCCGCCAGGAAGGCCCAGCCCATCACCGTGGGCGGCAGGGGCACCCGGGTGAGCACGGCAAAGAGCGCGAAGGGCACGGCCAGGGCCAGGACGCCGGGAATCCACTTTCTGTCCCGCAGCCAGTCCATGCCCTGCCAGAGGACGATGAGCACCGCAAAGGTGGCGAAGATATTGTTCTGGGGGATAAAGCCGTCGGCCCGGCCAAAGCCGAAAACGGCCATGAAATAGTTTACCGCGCCCATCACGGCGCCGATGGCCCAGCAGCGCAGAAAGTACTTCCTCTTGCTGCGGGTATGGGTATACCCCTCAATCACGATGAAGAGGAAGATGGGGGCGGAGAGCCGCCCCAGCATGCTGAAAAAGGTGGGGATAACGCCGGTGAAGTCAAAGAAATAGTGGATATGGTCCAGGACCATCAGGACCAGTGCGATGACCTTGAGCTGGAAGCCGGTCAGACCGAATCTGGATTGGGCGAGCTGCATGATAATTCCTCCCTTGCTTGTTGCAGCAAGTATAGCAAGGGGGTATAAAGAAAGATTAAAGCAGGAGATAAAAAGAGGTAAAGCGCGCCCGGGCAGCTTGTCAGGGAAGCCCCAGGGGGCTTCCCTGACAAAAGGCCGCATGACGGCTGGGGCCCGATTTTTAGGAAAAAGTCGCCCCAGCCGTCATGAGAAGCGTCATTTCCGAGGCCCATGTCCCCAGGAATGACGAATTTTAAATTGACTGCGTCGTCCGCGGACGGCGCGGCTCCGCAAGGCTTGCTCTGCGGAGATTTTTGACAGTCCGGGGCGCGCCGCCGGAGGGTTCCGGCGGCGCGCCTCTCCGCGGGTCAGGTCTCGGGCTTCTCCTCAGGCGCGGGGGCGGGGGCCGCGGCCGCGGGCGCCTCGTCCTTCTTCTCGCCCAGGAACTTGGGCAGGTTCATGCCCGCCATGTCGAACATCTCGCTCATGGGGGGGATGGACTTCATCAGGCCGGAGATATATCCGGCGGTGCCGGTCTTGCCGTCCTGGCTCTGGCCGCCGTCCCAGACGGTGACCTTGTCGATCTTCACGTTCTTGATGGCGTCCACCTGGATGCGCATGAGGGTCTCCATCTTGTCGGCCAGCAGGAGGCGGACGGCCTCGTCGGCGTCGCCGCCGGCGGCGGCCACGATCTCCCGGAGGCCTTCGGCCTGCTTGAGCAGAATGGCCTGGGCGCCCGCGGCCTCGGCCTCCATCTTGGCGCGGATGGCGTCGGCCTCGCCCTGGGCCTTGCGGCGGATCTGCTCGGCCTCGGCCTCGGCCTCCAGCTCCTTGCGGCGCTTGTCGATCTCGGTCTTGACGATAATGTCGGCCTCGGCGGTGGCCTTCTCACGGGCGGCACGGGCGGCCTCCGCCTTCTGCTCGGCGGCGTACGCCTCCTCCAGGGCCTGGGCGGCGGCGATCTTCTCGGCGGCGGTGGCGATGCGGGTGGCCTCGGCCTCCTTCTCACGGCGCTGGGCGTTGCTCATGGCGACCTCCACCTTGGAGGAGTTCTCGCCCTGGATGGCGGTGGCGTCGGCCTGGGCCACCTGGACGCGCTGGTCACGGTGGGCCTGGGCCTCGCCGATGGAGCCGTCGCGGTCGCGCTCGGCCACGTTCTTCTTCGCGTCGTTGATAGCCTTGGCGGCGGCCTCCTTGCCCAGGGCGTCGATGTAGCCGGACTCGTCGGAGATGTCGGTGACGTTCACGTTAATGAGGCGCAGGCCGATCTTCTTCAGCTCGCCCTCCACGTTGCGGGAGACGGCCTCCAGGAACTTGTCGCGGTCGGTGTTGATCTCCTCGATGTCCATGGTGGCGATCACGAGGCGCAGCTGGCCGAAGATGATGTCCTTCGCCAGCTCCTGGATCTCCTGCAGCCGCAGGCCCAGAAGCCGCTCGGCGGCGTTTTGCATGATGCCGGGCTCGGTGGACACGCCGACGGTGAAGCGGCTGGGCACGTTGATGCGGATGTTCTGGCGGGACAGGGCGCTCTCCAGGTCCACGGAGATGGACATGGGAGTCAGGTCCAGGAACTCATAGGCCTGGATGACGGGCCAGATGAAGGACGCGCCGCCGTGGATGCATCTGGCGGATTTGCTGGAGCCGTCCTTGTTGCTGCCCACCTTACCGTAGATCACCATGACCTTGTCCGAGGGGCATTTCTTATAGCGCTTGATCAAAAACAGCAGCAGAGAAAATAGGATTACGGCTGCGACGCAGATTAAAATCAGGGTGATAATGTTGTTAGGCATCGTGTTCCTCTCTTTCTTAATAACAGTGGGTGAAGGCTGCGGCGGGACGGTCCCGCCGCGCTATACGCTGCGGGCGGCTGGGGCGGAACCGTTCTGCGTCACGGCTCCCCGGCGACGGACTCCACCACCAGGGTATCGCCGCCGGTGACGCCGGTGACCAGCACGTCCGCGCCGGTGGGGATGGGACGCTCCTCGTCGGTGACGGCCTCGAACTCCCGCAGCTGCTCCTGCACCAGAACGTTCACCTTGCCCGGGCCCATGCGCCCGGCGGGGACGGTGAGATAGACGCTGCCGGTCCGCCCCAGGGCGTTGCGGATGTCCAGAGTGCCGTCCGACTGGAGGCGCAGGGCCTCCCGCAGGATGACGGCCACGCTTACCATGCCGATGACGCCGATCTGAACGGCCAGGAACAGCGCGATCAGCGGATGCATGCCCAGGGTGCAGAACAGCAGGCCGCTCCAGCCGAAGAGGGTGAAGAAGGTGACGAAGCCGCGGACGGTGAAGACGTTGAGGCCGGAGAAAAGTCCGGGCCCGTGGGCCTCGCCGCCGTCGGGCGCGTCCGCGTGGAGCTCCAGATGGTCGGGCACGCCGTCCCCGTCCAGGTCCAGGGATAGGCCGTCGGGCACGCCGTCCCCGTCCAGGTCCAGGGATAGGTCGTCGGGGACGCCGTCCCCGTCCAGGTCGGCGCCCTCCGCCCCGTCCGGGCCGTCGGCATCGTGGCCGCCGCCCAGCCCGATGAGCAGGAGCACCGTCTGGATGAGCAGGATGAGCGTCGCGGGAACTGCGACGTAGAGCAGCACACGCTCCAGCGCTGTCAGGGATTCCAGCCAGATGAGCATCGGCGCTCCCCTCCTTTCATATGGTTCATGGGGTATCCGCTCCTCTCCGGTGAGACGCTTCTGAAGAGATACCGTTTGACGCTTCTAGTTTGTGACAGATTCTTCCGATTTATTTTAAAACAGCCGGGGCGTCCAGCTCCGCCAGCAGGCTCTCGGCCTCCTGCCTGTAGCGGGCGGCCATCAGCGCGGTGAGAATGACCGCCATGCTCCGGCTCACCCTGGTCCGGGCGCCCGGGCAGGGCTCGCCGTAGCCGTCCAGCGCATCGCTGCACCACTGCTCCAGCTCCGCCGTGTCCGGCATGGCCTCCCCCTCCAGCCGTCCGACCAGGCGGACAATGCAGGTATAGAGGTAGGAGTCGTCGATGAGGTCGTCGGACTCGTCCGAGAGGCTGCCGTTGAAGTAGGACAGCAGCTTGCAGATCTTATCCAGCTGGAGCGCATCCTTGAGCATATTGATGATGAGGATGCGGCAGAACTGTCTGCGGCTGTATTTTTTGTGCTGGGGCGGGGAGAGAAACCCGCGCTTCACCCAGTTCTGGATGGTGTGGGTCTCCAGTCCGGTGAGCTGCACCACCTGGGACAGGGTCAGCCCCCCTGTGAGGAACAGCGGTGAGAGCAGCGCGTCAGCCGCGTCGGGCCGGCTGAGCTCGGTCTCCACCGTGGTTCCGGGCAGGTATTGCTTCATATCATCCCTCCTATCGGCTTTGACGTCAGGGCGACGAGGCATTCAAAGTCGGCGGTCCGCCTCTTGTTTGTCGCCCCCCTTAAGGTAATTAGAGTATATCATACAGTCATTTGACTGTCAATAGAGTTTGATAAACTTTTGCCAATATTTTTTGGATACGGAAACAGATATCAGGATGGAGGCGGAATGGGGCGGCTTTTCCCAAGAAACCGGGCTCCATCCGTCATACAGCCTGCTGTCAAAGAAGCCCCGCGGGGCTTTCTTGGCAAGCTGAACGCCCGCCCGGCGCAAATGCGCCGGGCGGGCGTTGGGTGCTCGTTTTGGATTTATTCGCCGGTCACGGCGTTCTGGGCGGCCACACGGCCGTAGTAGACGGCGGAGCCGATGGCCATGCCGCAGCAGGGGTACTCGGCGTCGAAGAGGCCGGTGAAGGCCACCTCGCCCGCGGCGTACAGGCCGGGGATGGGCTGGTCGTTGGTATCCAGCACGTGGGCGCCGGTGTCGATCTCCAGGCCGCCGAAGGTGACGGAGGAGCCGGGGGTCATGCGGAAGGCGTAGTAGGTGTCGCCCTCCACGGGGATCATATACTCGGCGGGCTTGCCGAAGTCGTCGTCGCTGCCCTTGGCGCACAGCTCATTGTAGCGGTCCACGGTGGCCTTGAGGGCGGCGCCGTCCATGCCGATCTGGGCGGCCAGCTCCTCGATGGTGGCGGCGTGGGGCACGGACTCAATCTGAATGCCGCCGGCCAGGGTGGGATAGGGCTCCACGCACTTGCCGTCCTTGGAGGCGGTGATGTAGTAGCCGCAGGTGCTGTCCGCGTCGGCCAGGGCCTGGGCCACATGGGACTGGTAGGTCCACTCGTCCACCACGCGGTCGCCGTCCTCGGAGACGATGAGGCCGGACTCCTCGTTGATGCCGCAGTAGCAGTCGTAGCTGACGTAGACCAGCTGGAGGCCGGGGGCGTCGAAGTTCTTGGCGCCCACCGCCACGGCCATGTTCAGGCCGTCGCCCACATTGGTCATGGGCACGCCGGAGTAGACGTTGGTGGGCAGGAAGTCGTTGTACTTGGCCAGCATCTCCTCGTTGTGGGCATAGCCACCGGTGGCGAGGATGACGGCGGGGGCGTTGACGGTAATCTTGCTGCCGTCGGCCTTCTCGGCCTTCACGCCGACCACGGCGCCGGCGGCGTCGGTGATAAGCTCGGTGGCGGGGCAGTTATAGAGGATCTGGCCGCCGGCGTCCTCATAGGTCTTGGTGAGGGGCACGCAGAACTGGCCGCCGTGGCCGCTGGTCTGGCCGCCGCCGCCCTTGACGTTGTGGACGCGCCAGGGGGTCAGGGAGGAGTGGATGGGCTCCACGTCCTGGATCTGGACGCCCCGGTCCACCAGCCACTGGATGTTCTCGGCGGAGGCGTCGCAGAAGGTGCGGACCAGGTCCTCGTTCATAATGCCGTCCCGGTCGTAGCTCATGAGGAAGTCGTACATCATGTCGGGGGTGTCGGTGAAGTTCTGGGCCTCCTGGGTCGAGGTGCCCGCGCCCAGAATCTTGCCGCCGCTGCGGGTGGTGGAGCCGCCGGTGACGCCGGTCTTCTCCAGCACTAGGACGTTGGCCCCCGCCTCCCTGGCGGTGACGGCGGCAGACAGGCCGGCCGCGCCGGCGCCCACGACGACCACGTCCACGTCGAAGGTCTCGTCGGCGGGGGCGCTCTTCTCCACCACGGCGCTCTTCAGGGCCTCGGCGTCGCCGCCGGCCTTGGTGACGCACTCAGCCACGGCCTGCTTGATGGCGTTGCTGGTGACGGTGGCGCTGGTGACGCTGTCCACCGCCAGGGACTGAGCCTCCACGATAGCGGGGCCCATGGTCTCCACGGGGGAGGTCTTCAGGCCGTAGCCCAGGCCGTAGGTCTCCGTGTGGTCCTTCACCTGCACGTCGGTGATGGAGGCGTCGTCAAAGGTGACGGCCACGGTCATCTCGCCGTTGTGGCCCTTGACGGAGGCCTCGTAGGTGCCTGCCTGGTAGCCGGCGGCCTCGGGGGCCTCCTTCCCCATGGCCTCGTCCAGGCACTTCTGGACGGCGGCCTTGATGGCGTTGCAGGTGAGGGTGGCGCCGCTCTCCGTGTCCACCTCGGTGGACTGGGCGTCCAGGATCTTGGTCTTCATGGGGTCGGCGGCCACGCCGCCGATGCTCTCGGTCTCCACGGACGCGTCGATCTGGATGTCGGTGATGGCGGTGCCGCTGACGGTGACCTCCACCTTCACGGGGCCGTTCATGCCCAGGGACTCGGCGGTATAGGTACCGGCCTTGTAGACCGCCTCGGCAGCGGGGGTCTGGCTGGGCGTCTCGGACGGCTTCGTGTCGTCGCCGCCGCAGGCTGCCAGGGAGAGTACCATAGCCCCGGCCAGCGCAAGGGACAGGAGCTTCTTTGTGTGCTTCATTGCGCACCTCCGTTAGTTTTGTCAACATCGTCAAAATGTTAACATTATGTTAAAATTGTAACAGAATAGCGTTAAAAGTCAAGATTACGTTTTTACAGTTCATCCAAAAATTAGTTGGTTTTCCAGTTGAACCGTATGGGAGGGAGACGGGCGCGGATCGGCGTATCCGGGATACGTCCCCCCCTTGGGGACATCCCGGCCCGCCAGTCCGCGCCCGTGTCTTTTTCCAGTTAAATTTTCTCTTTTCCGCCCCATGGGCGGTCCCGCAGTGACCTTTGCCGCCGCGCCGGCGGCAAAGGTCACTCCTGCCCGCTGAAAAACCGGCGGATTTCGTCCAGGCGGGCCACCGTCTGGTCGTACCCGTCCTGGTAGAGCGCCTTTATCTTCTCCACGTCCCGCTCGGTGCGGGAGAAGCCCTTGGTGTTTTTGGGGGAGATCAGCATGACCCGCCCCTCCCGCTCCAGCTGGAACAGCCGGGCGCGGCAGGCGTTGTAGGTGTCCGCCCGGCGGCGCATGGTGTCGCAGAAATTGGGGTACTTCCTGTACCAGCGCTCCAGCAGGGGCTGGAGCTTCTCCGGCTCCCGCCAGTACCCCCGCTCCCGGGTCTCAATCACCAGCACTCTGTCGCAGCCCCTGGCGAAGGCCCGCTCATAGGGGATGGCGTCGGCCGCGCCGCCGTCCATATAGGGCTTGTTGTTGATGCGGTAGACGGGGAACAGAAAGGGCAGCGCGCAGGTGGCCTGGAGGAGGACGAAATTGTCGTCGTACCGGGGCACGGGGAGATATTCCGCCGCGCCGGTATCCAGGTTGGTCACCACCGCCTCCACCTCCCCGGGGTAGGCGGCGAAGGCGTCGTAATCAAAGGGGATGAGCTGGTTGGGGATGGTGTCGTATGTAAATTCCAGCCCGAAATAGCAGTGGTGGTTGCCGGGCTTGGCCATGTTGCGCGGACCCATATAGCGCTTGTCGTTGGCGAAGCGGGTCAGAATCTCCAGGTTGCGCCCGCTCTGCCCGGAGAGGTAGCTCACGCCGTAGGCGATGCCCGCGGACACGCCGATGCAGTAGTCGGGCAGAATACCGCCCGCCAGCAGGCCGTCGCACGCGCCGCTGGAGAAGATGGTGCGGAAGGCGCCGCCCTCCAGAACCAATCCTGTTTTCATAGGTCATCACTTCCTTGGCCTTTATTATAGCCTTTTTGACTGGAAATGTAAATTGAAGTTTGGCGGCGGCGGCGAGGGCGGGCCCGCCGGGCGCGGGGATGGAGGGGGCGGCCGCGCACCGCTTGACAATTTTGCGCGGAGGGCTATAATAGTTCTCAATTCAATCGTTCTATTTTCAACCATTCGGAGGTGCGCCCATGCCGCAGCCCATCGACTTCATGCGGATGATCCAGCAGATCCGGCGGCGCTACGCCGAGAGCCTCCGGCCGCTGGAGCGGCGCTGGATGCTGACCGGGAACGAGATCGACGTGCTCCTCTTCCTCGCCAACAACCCCGGGTACGACACGGCCCGGGACGCCGTGGAGATGCGGGGGCTGAGCAAGTCCCACGTGTGCAAGTCGGTGGACGCCCTCACCAGGAGGGGCTGGCTGGCGGGCGAGCAGGACAAGAGGGACCGGCGGTGCGTCCACCTGCGCCTACTCCCCCCCGCCGTCCAGGCGGTGGAGGAGTGCCGCCTCGCCCAGCGGGCGTTTCTCGGCACGCTCTACGGCGGCGTCACCGACGATGAGCTGGAGACCATGGAGCGGGTGCTGCACAAGCTGGAACACAATATAAAGGGTGGTTCATCATGGCGCTGAGTATGATCGTCTATATCATCGCGGGCCTGGGGGCCGGCATCGGCACGGGGCTGGCGGGCCTTTCCGCCGCCGCGGTCATCTCCCCCATGCTCATTACCTTCCTGGGATTCGACGCCTACGAGGCGGTGGGCATCGCCCTGGCCTCCGACGTGCTGGCCTCGGCCATCTCGGCCTATACCTACGGCAGAAACAAGAATCTGGATGTGAAAAACGGCCTCATCATGCTGTGCACGGTGCTGGTCTTCACCCTCTTCGGCTCCTGGGCCGCGTCCCTGGTGCCCAACACCATGATGGGCGGCTTCTCGGTGGTGATGACCTTCCTGCTGGGCGTGAAGTTCATCGCCCGGCCCGTCATGACCACCAAGGAGGTCCAGGCCGGAAAGAGCCCCAGGACCAAGCTCGTCCAGTCCCTGGCGTGCGGCACGGTCATCGGCTTTATCTGCGGCTTCATCGGCGCGGGGGGCGGCATGATGATGCTCCTCATCCTCACCAGCGTGCTGGGCTACGAGCTGAAGACCGCCGTGGGCACCAGCGTGTTCATCATGGCCTTCACCGCGTTCACCGGGGCGGCCTCCCACATGGTCATCGGCGGCTTCCCTGACCCGCTGGCCCTGGCGGTGTGCGTCATCGCCACCCTGGCGGGGGCGCGGGGCTCCGCCCTCTTCGCCAATAAGGCCGACCCCAAGACCCTCAACCGCATCACCGGCGCGGTGCTGGCCGTGCTGGGCCTGGCGATGATGGCCGTGAAATTCTTCGGATAGAGAAACAGGAGGCGGGCATATGGCCGATTTGGAAAAAGCCTTTACCCAGGAGCTGCTGGACAAGTGCGCGCAGGCAGAACGGGCGTGCGGGTACAACCCCGCCCGCCTCGTGCAGGCGCTCACGAAATACGGCGGGGTGCGCGCCGCAAGGGAGCTGCTCCGCAGGAACGGCGCTTCGGACGGATTCGCCAGGCTGCAGGCGTGCGGCCGCCTGGACTTGACGCTGGAGGCCACGGTGGCGGACCGGAAATACGCGGCGCTCTTCACCGACGATGAGGTCAACGCCTGCTTCGCACTGCTGTGCGAGTATGGCTTTTTCGGGTGAGGGTATGGTATACTGGGTCTACATCCTCCGCTGCGGCGACGGCAGCCTCTACACCGGCATCGCCCATGACGTGGAGCGCCGCCTGGCGGCCCACGCCGGCGGCAGGGGCGCCAAGTACACCCGGGGCCGGGGGCCGCTGGCGGTGGTCTACCGGGAGGCCTGCCCCGACAAGTCCGCCGCCCTGCGGCGGGAGCTGGCCATCAAGGCCATGACCCGGGCGGAGAAGCTCCGGCTCATCGAAGCCGGGGCCCCTGATGAAACCACAAGAGAACGGGACGGTTAACATGCGCTACTACATGGCCCCCATGGAGGGGGTGACCGGCTGGGTCTACCGCAATGCCTTCCACCGGCATTTCACCGGCCCGGACAAGTACTATATGCCCTTCCTCTCCCCCAGGGCGGAGCACCATTTTTCCAAAAAGGAGCTTCAGGACGTGCTGCCCGAGCACAACGAGGGGCTCAGCGCCGTCCCCCAGCTCATGACCCGCTCCGCGGAGGATTTCGTCTGGGCGGCGGGCGAGCTGGGGCGGATGGGCTACCGGGAGGTGAACCTCAACCTGGGCTGTCCCTCGGGCACGGTGGTCGCCAAGGGGAAGGGCTCCGGCCTGCTGGCCAGTCCGGAGGAGCTGGACGCCTTTCTGGACGGAATTTACTCCGCGCCTCTGGACGTCTCCGTCACGGTGAAGACCCGCCTGGGGCTCCGGGCGCCGGAGGAGTTTGAGGCCCTGCTGGAGGTCTTTGGCAAATACCCCATCCCGGAGCTCACAGTCCACCCCAGGGTCCAGAAGGACTTTTACAAAAACCGCGCGAGGCCGGAGTGGTTTGCGCGGGCCTGGGAGGTATCCTCCGCCCCCCTTTGCTACAACGGCGACCTGGTGAGCCTGGCGGACTGCCGGGCGGCTGCCGCCCGCTTTCCCGGAATTGAGGCGCTGATGCTGGGCCGGGGGCTGATTGCCAATCCCGGCCTTATCTCCCGGCTCAGGGGCGGGCCGGGGACGGACAGGGACGCCCTGCGCGGGTTCCACGACGAGCTCTACCAGGGCTACTGCGAGACCTTCCGCAGCCGCCGCAACGCCGTCATGCGGATGAAGGAGGTCTGGTTCTACCTCATCCACCTGTTCCGCGACAGCGAAAGGCACGCCAAGAAGCTGCGCAAGGCCGCCGACCCGGCGGAGTACGAGGCCCGGGCCGCGGCCATCTTTCGGGATTTGGAGCTGCTGGAGGACCCCACGCTTTTTCAGACGGATACCGGATGGTAAACGGCAATATGATGCGTCCGCGCCCATGGGCGCGGACGCATTTATGCTTGTCAGGAAAGCTCCGAGGGGCTTCCCTGACAGAGGGCTGCATGGCGGATGCTTATTTGATTCCGCCGCCCGCGGGCGGCGGCTCTGCGGGGCTTTCTCCGGGGAGGGCTTTTTGGCAGCCTGGATGCATCCGCACTTGCATTTTCCCGGAATCCGTATTATGATATTTTTACTAAAAATATGGAGCGGATGCACTATGGCAACCCTGAAGGAACTGGCCGCCCGGACGGGCTACTCCCCCGCCACCATCTCCCGCATCCTCACAGGAGACCCGGATCTGGCCGTCTCGGAGGAGACCCGCCGCCGGGTGCTGGAGGCCGCCGGCGACCTGAACTACGCCGCCACCAAGAGCCGCCGGGGCCGGGCACCCAAGCGGCTGCTGCGCCTGGGCATCGCCGAGATGCTCACCCCCGCCGAGCAGCTGGACGACCCCTACTACCTCTACCTGCGCAACTTTCTGGAGCAGGCCTGCCTGGATCAGAAGCTCTCCCCCATGCCCCTGCGGCGGCACGGAGCGCTCTTCCTCCCGCCGGAGGACGGCGGCGTGGACGCGGTGGCGGCCATCGGCATCTTCACCCCCGCCCAGATCCAGAGCCTGCGCACGGTGAGCGGCAATCTGGTCTTTCTGGACTCCTCCCCGGACGAGGCACACTGCGACTCCGTGGTGCTCAATTACGCGCTGGGCATCTCCCAGGCGCTGGAGTACCTGCTGGGCCTGGGCCACACCCGCGTGGGCTTCATCGGCCCCACCATGAAGCTGGACGACTGGAAGCAGCCCGCGCCCGAGGAGCGCTGCCGCATCTTCCGCGCCTACATGGCGGAGCGGGGCCTCTTCGACCCCGCCCTCCTCATCGACGGCCCCATGGACGCCCGGCAGACGGCCCAGGCCCTGGAAGCCTTCCTCGCCTCCGGCCGCCCCCGGCCCACCGCCCTGCTGGCCGCCAACGAGGAAAATGCCCTGGGCGCGGTGCGCGCCCTCTCCCGCGCGGGGCTCTGCGTCCCGGGGGACATCTCCCTGGTCTCCTTCAACGACACCCCCCTCTCCGAGCTGGCGGAGCCGCCCCTCACGTCGGTCTCCACCCATGTGCGGGAGATGGCCCGCACCGCCGTGCGCCTGCTCTGCGAGCGCGCGTCCCTGGGGGACAGGCCCCCGGTGCGCACCCTGCCGCAGAAGGTGGTCGTCCCCCCCACGCTGGTGGTGCGGGAGAGCACCGCGCCGCCAAGGGCAAGAGAGGGGTGAGCGGGAAGGGGCGCGGCTCCCGCCCTTCATTTCAATCCCCTTCTCCCCGCCAAATGCACAAGGTAACGACGCTTTTTTTGTGGGGATTCACAAAGTTTTCCGACTGTGGAAATAGCCGTTGAATTTTTAGTAAAAATTAAATATACTGTAGCCAAGAAAATGGATTGGAGTGACTTCCATGCTCACCTGCCAAACGCTCACGCAGCAGCTTTTGTCCGGCGCTCACGACGCCCGCCTGGAGCGGGTCTACTGCTGCCGGGACGCCGCCGCCCTTGACAGCGTCCGCGCCCGGGCCGTCCGGGCCGTGGACCGGTTCCGGGAGCTCTTCGCCGCCGGGGAGGCCCCCGCCGCCCTCTTCAGCGGTCCGGGGCGCACCGAGATCGGCGGCAACCACACCGACCACCAGCACGGCCGTGTGCTGTGCGCCAGCGTCAATATGGATATGCTCGCCTGCGCCGCCCCCAACGGCACCGGGCTGGTGCGCGTCCACTCCGAGGGCTACCCCACCCTGACGGTGGACCTCGCCTCCCTGGTCCCCCACCCCGAAGAGCGCGACACCTCCGCCGCCCTGGTCCGGGGCGTGGCGGCGCGGATGGCCGACCTGGGCTTCTCCCCCCGGGGGTTCGACGCCTACGTCTGCTCCTCCGTCCCCGCCGGGTCGGGCCTCTCCTCCTCCGCCGCCTACGAGGTGCTGGTGGGGACCATTTTCAATTCCTTTTTCTGCGGTGGTGCCCTCTCCCCGGTGCAGATTGCCCAGATCGGCCAGTACGCCGAGAACGTCTATTTCGGCAAGCCCTGCGGCCTGATGGACCAGATGGCCTCCGCCGTGGGCGGCACCGTGGCCATCGACTTCCGGGACCCCCAAGCCCCCGCGGTGCGGAAGATTCCATACGACTTCGCCCGCTCCGGCCATACCCTTTGCATCATCGACTCGGGCGCGGACCACGCCGACCTCACAAGCGAGTACGCCGCCATCACCAGCGAGATGGGGGCGGTGGCCGCCCACCTCGGCAAGGCCGTCCTGCGGGACGTGGCGGAGGGCGATTTCCGCGCCGCCGTCCCCGCCCTGCGCGGGGCGCTGGGGGACCGGGCGGTGCTCCGGGCCATCCACTTCTACGCCGACGACCGCCGGGCCGGGGAGGAGGCCCGGGCGCTGGAGGCGGACGACTTCGGCCGCTTCCTGGCCCTGGTGCGGGAGTCGGGCCGCTCCTCCAGCCTCTGTCTGCAAAACACCTTTGCCGCCTCCAACCCCCGTCAGCAGGCCATCCCCCTGGCCCTGTGCCGGGCGGAGGAGCTGCTGGGCGGCGCGGGGGCCGTCCGGGTCCACGGCGGCGGCTTCGCCGGGACCATCCAGGCCTTCGTACCCAACGGGCTGCTGGAGCCCTTCCTCACCGGGATGGAGGAGCTGCTGGGCAGGGATATGTGCCACATTCTCGCCATCCGCCCGGAGGGCGGGTGTCTGCTGGCGGGAGAAGTATAAAGGAGGTTTTCTTATGGCGATTCTGGTATTGGGGGGAGCCGGCTACATCGGCTCCCACACGGTATACGAGCTCATCGACGCGGGGCGGGACGTGGTGGTGGCCGACAATCTGCAGACCGGCTTCCGCGCCGCCGTCCACCCCAAGGCCCGGTTCTACGAGCTGGACATCCGCGACCGCCCGGCCCTGGACGCCCTCTTTGAGCGGGAGTCCATCGAGGGGGTCATCCACTTCGCCGCCTCCTCCCAGGTGGGCGAGAGCATGACCGACCCCCTGAAGTACTACGACAACAACCTCTGCGGCACCATGGTCCTTCTCCAGTCCATGGTGGCCCACCAGGTCGGTAAAATCGTCTTCTCCTCCACCGCCGCCACCTACGGCGAGCGGTCGCAGATGCCCATTCTGGAGAGCGACCGGACCGAGCCCACCAACTGCTACGGGGAGACCAAGCTCTCCATGGAGCGGATGATGGGCTGGGTCTCCCGGGCCCACGGCCTGCGGTACGTGGCCCTGCGCTACTTCAACGCCTGCGGCGCCCACCCCTCGGGCAGCATCGGCGAGGCCCACGACCCGGAGACCCATCTGGTGCCCGTCATCCTCCAGGTCCCCAACGGCCGGCGCGCCGCCGTCTCGGTCTTCGGCGGCGACTACCCCACCAAGGACGGCACCTGCGTGCGGGACTACATCCACGTCACCGACCTGGCCCAGGCCCACATCCTGGCGCTGGACTATCTGCTCCGGGGCGGTGAGAACAATGTCTTCAATCTGGGCAACGGTGTGGGCTTCACGGTGAGGGAGGTCATTGAGTGCGCCCGCGCCGTCACCGGCCACCCCATCCCCGCCGAGCTCTCACCCCGCCGGGCAGGTGACCCGGCCCAGCTGGTGGCCTCGTCGGAGAAGGCCAAAGCAGTCCTGGGCTGGAGGCCCAGATACAACGACCTGGAGACCATCGTGGCCTCCGCCTGGAACTGGCATAAAAATCACCCCAACGGCTATCAGGAGGGCTAACCATGAAGGACATCAACACCGCCGTCGCCCAGCTCGCGGCCTACGCCGAGCGCACCGGCCTCATCGAGCCCTGCGAGAGAACCTGGGCCGTAAACACGCTGCTGGAGGGCCTGGGCCTTAGCTCCTACGCGCCCCCGGAGGGACCCGTGTCCGGGGACGCGGACCTGAACGAGCTTCTCAACGCCCTGATGGACGACGCCCACGCCCGGGGCGTGCTCCCGGAGGACTCCATCGCCTACCGGGACCTCTTCGACACCGCCCTCATGGGCCGCCTCACCCCCCGGCCCGCCCAGGTGGCGGAGAGGTTCCGCGCACTCTACGCCCAGAGCCCCGAGGCGGCCACCGACTGGTACTACAAGTTCAGCCAGGACACCAACTATATCCGCCGCGACCGCATCGCCAGGGACATGAAGTGGGTCACCTCCACGCCCTACGGCGACCTGGACATCACCATCAACCTCTCCAAGCCGGAGAAGGACCCCAAGGCCATCGCCGCCGCCCGGAACCTGCCCGCCTCGGCCTACCCCCGCTGCCAGCTCTGCGCCGAGAACGAGGGTTACGCGGGCCGCCTGGACCACCCCGCCCGGGGGAACCACCGCATCGTGCCCATCACCATCAATTCCTCCCCCTGGTTCCTGCAGTACTCCCCCTATGTGTACTATAATGAGCACTGCATCTGCCTCAATGCCGAGCACACCCCCATGAAAATCGACCGGGCCTGCTTTGCAAAGCTATTAGACTTTACAGCCCAGTTCCCCCACTACTTCGTCGGCTCCAACGCCGATCTGCCCATCGTGGGCGGTTCCATCCTGGCCCACGACCACTTCCAGGGGGGGCGGTTCACCTTCGCCATGGAGAAGGCCCCCGTGGAGCGGGCGGTCTCCTTCCCCGGCTTTGAGGACGTGGAGGCTGGCATCGTCAAGTGGCCCATGTCGGTCATCCGCATCGCCTGCGCCGACCGGGCTCGGCTGGTGGAGCTGGCGGACAAAATCCTGACCTCCTGGCGGGGCTACACCGACGCGGACGCCTTCGTCTTCGCCGAGACGGTCGGCGAGCCCCACAACACCGTCACCCCCATCGCCCGGAAGCGCCGCGGCAGGTTCGAGCTGGATCTGGTGCTGCGCAACAACATCACCACCGCCGAGCACCCCATGGGCCTCTACCACCCCCACGCCGAGCTGCACCACATCAAGAAGGAGAACATCGGCCTCATCGAGGTGATGGGCCTGGCCGTCCTCCCCGCCCGGCTCAAGGACGAGCTGAGCGCCGTGGCGGACTGTCTGGCGGCGGGGGTTGACCTCCGGGCCGACGAGCGGACCGCCAAGCACGCAGACTGGGCGGAGGGCTTCCGTGTAAAGTATCCCTCCATTACAGCAGAAAACGCCATGGATATCGTAAAGGAGGAGACCGGCCTCGTGTTCGCCCAGGTGCTGGAGCACGCCGGGGTCTACCGCCGCAGCGAGGCCGGACAGGCCGCGTTCCTGAAATTTATAGGGCAGGTGAACTGACTTGACAGAGCTTACTTCCCGCCCCTTCGGGGCGACTGCAGAGGGGACTTTTGTGGAGTGCTGGACCCTCGATAACCATAACGGCATGACCGCCGAAATTCTGACCTACGGCGGCATCCTGCGCACTCTGACCGTCCCCTCCCCCACCGGCCCCCGGGACGTGGTGCTGGGCCTGGACACCGTGGCCGACTACGAGGCCAACCCCGGCCCCCATCTGGGCGCGCTGGTGGGCCGGGTGGCGGGCCGCATCAGCGGCGCGTCCTTCGCGCTCAACGGCAAGGAATATCACTTGACAGCCAACGCCCCCCACACCTGTCTCCACGGCGGGGCCAAGGGCTACGCCAAGCAGGTGTGGCAGGCCGAGGCCGTGGACGGCAAGCTGGTCCTGACCTACTTCAGCCCCGACGGCGAGGAGCATTTCCCCGGGAATCTGAAGGTAAGGGTCGTCTACGCCCTCACCGCCAACAATTCTCTCACCATCGAGTACTTCGCCGAGACTGACGGGTCGACCATCGTGAACCTCACCAACCACAGCTATTTCAATCTGGAGGGGCACGGCGCGGGCACGGTGGACGGCCATACCGCCCAGTTCTTCGCCGACTATATCACTGAGAACAACGCCGAGAAGGTCCCCACCGGGGTGCTCATCGGCGTGACGGGCACCCCCTTCGACCTCCGGGAGCCCAAGCTCCTGGGTCCCGGCCTCATAAGCGGCCATCCCCAGATCGCGGCGGCCCACGGGTACGACCATAACTTTGTCCTCAAGTCCCAGCTGGACGGCGTGTTCCAGACCGCCGCCGTCCTGGAGGCGGGGGGCGTGCGCATGGAGTGCGAGACCACCCAGCCCGGCGTGCAGTTCTATACCGCCAACTTCCTGGATGTGCCCCGGGGCAAGGACGGCGCGGCCTACGGCGTTCACTCCGGCCTCTGCCTGGAGACCCAGGGCTGGCCCGACGCCGTCCACCACCCGGACTTCCCCTCCCCCGTCCTCAAGCCCGGCGAGACGTACCACCACCTGACGGTGTACCGGTTTACAAGCGCGAAGTGACCTCCGGTGGCGGGGAAACGCCATTCAAAATCAAGATATACAGCGGGGACCCGCAGGCCTTTGGCCTGCGGGTCCCCGCTGTTTTTCGCCTATAGACGGAACAAGAGCCGAACGCCCGCTCCTGACGTTCGGCTCCCGCACCAAGGAAAGAGGATACAATGAAATGAAGAAAGCTGTCTCTTGCAAGTGTTATGATACAGGTAAGTTGTTACGGATTCACTCCTCAAATGTTACAAGGACTTTAAATCTTTTTGGACAGTCTGTAAAGCCCGGCGGGAGATGTTCAAATCCACCAGATTGTGCTATACTATGACAAAGTTTACCTTTTGGAGAGGGCGTGCGGGCCATGGAACTGCGCTATGCGAACACCCGGCGGGAGCAGGGGGACTACCTGCGCTTTCTTGAGTCGGTCTACCGGGGCGACCCCTGCTTCCGCAGCGCCAATTCCTACCTCCTCCGCCGGCTCTTCCGCGGCGCCTCCCCCTTCTGCGAGGACCGGGAGATTCTGCCCGCGATGGTGTATGACGGCGGGAGACCGGCGGCCCAGGCGGTGTTCATCGCCGCGGGGACGGAGTATCCCGCGCTGCAGCTCGCCTTCTTTGAGGCCCTGCCGGGGCAGGAGGCCGCGGTGGATCTGCTGCTTGCGGAGGGGCGCGCCCTCTGCCGGGCCAGGGGCCTGCACCGAATCACCGTGGGGCTCAACGGCCATGTGAACTACGGCCTGGGACTGCTGCTGGACGCTCCGGACGCCCCGCCGGTCTTCGGCTGCGGGTACAACCCCGGCTACTACGCGGACTACTTCGCCCGGCCGGGGCTGCGGGAGGTCCCCATGACCTCCTACCGCTGGAGCATGCCCGCCGCGGCCCTGGCGCGGTACGGTCCCTACTGCCGCCGCCTGGAGGGGAGATACACCCTGCGCACCGTGTCCGCCCGGACCCTGCGCCGGGACGCGGCCCTCTACGCGGACCTGTGCAACCGCTGCTTCGAGGGCCACCCCTTCTACTACCCCCGCCGGGCGGAGGAGGACTATGAGATGCTGAGGGAGCTGCTCCTCCTGGCCGGGCCGGAATTTCTGATACTAGCCTTCCAGGGGGACGCCCTCTGCGGCCTGGCGCTGTGGTACCCCGATTTCAACGAGCTGATTTCCCCCGGCGGCGGGATAGGCCCCGCCGCCCTGCTGCGCATCAAGCTCCTCCCCCGCAGGATAAGGCAGATGAAGCTGGCCCAGCTGGCCGTCCTGCCGGAGCACAGCCGCAGGGGCCTCCCCCTGCTCCTGCTGCGGGAGGTGAGCCGCCGGTGCGCCGGGCGGTTCACCGGCGGCGAATCCTCCTGGATACTGGACGGAAACAGCCTCTCCGCCGATCTCACAACGGCCCTGGGCGGCGCGCCGTACCGCCGCTACGCGGCCTGGGAAATGGATGTGGACTGATATGGAGGAGTGCAGGCATACCGTTCTGCCCGCCCCCACGCCGGAGCTTTTATCCGCCCTGCCGGGCATCGGCCCCCTGGGGGACCCCCGGCTCTGGGCGGGCGCGGCACGGGGCAGCGGCGTTGCCGTGGAGTGCCATCTGCTGGAGCGGGGCGGGGAGCGCGCCTTCTGCTCCGTCTACCCCCTGCGGCTCAATCTGCTGACCTACAGCCGGGCGCGCCTCTCGTGGCCGGTCCGGCTGTGCGCCCTCCCCTGCTCGGTCGGCGCGCCGGGGTACTGGGCCTCCTCCCCCGGGATGCGTGAGCTGCTCTTCCGCTACCTCGCCGCCCTCCCCGGCGGGCTGCTGGTGCTGAATACGGAGGAGTTTCAGGACACGCCCGGCTTCGTCCGGGGCCGCACCCTGCCCGCCTGCGTGCTGGATCTGCGCTGGGACAGCTTTGAGGCGTATATGGGCAGCCTCCGCGCCCCCTACCGCCGCAGGCTCCGGCTGGCGCGGGCGGCCCTGCCGGGGCTTGCGATCCGGGATTTGCCCCGGCGGGAGTTCACCCAGGGGCACTACGCCCTCTATGAGAATATCTACCGGCGGTCCGCCTTCCCCGTGGAGAAGCTGACCATCGACTTCTTCCGGGACCTGCCCGGCGAGCTGGTGGAGTTCTCCCTGGACGGAGAGTGCGTGGGCTTCGTCCAGCTCCTGGGCCGGGGGGACACCCTCTGGTTCTTCTTCTGCGGCATGGCGGACGGCCTGCCGTGGCGGGCGGACCTCTACTATCTGATGCTCTGCGAGATTGTCCGCCGGGGCATCGAGGGCGGCTACCGGACCGTCGACCTGGGCCAGACCACCGAGGAGACCAAGACCCGCTTCGGCGCCCGCATTGAGGAGCGGGGCTTCTATGCCCGCCACGCCAACCCCCTCGTGCACAGGCTGCTCGCCGCCGGAAAGGGGCTGCTGGAGTACCGGGACGTCCCCGCAGCGCACAGACCATTCAAATAGAGGAGGTCTCCATGAAAATTCTGCTTGTCCGCCCCAAATTCTTCTCCCTGGTCGCCAACCTGGAGCCCTTGGGGCTGGAATACCTGGGCGGGGCCCTCCGGGAGGAGGGCATCCCCTACGAGATATGGGACGAGTTTCAGGCCCCCTTCGCCCTCCGCTTCACCCGGCTGCGGCGGAAAATCCGCCGGGAGCGCTTTACCGCGGTGGGCTTCAGCGTGAACGCCAACACCGCCGACGAGGTGCGGGAGAAGGCCCGCGCCCTCAAGGCGGAGTTTCCCCGGCTCACCGTTCTGGTGGGCGGGCCGGAGGCGGAGGTCAACTACCGGGACTTCTGCACCGAGGGCGTGGACTTCGTCTGCTACGACTACGGCGTGGAGACCTTCCGCGCCATGTGCGCCTCCGGGTTTGACCCGGCGGCAGCAGCCGCCCTGCCCGGACTGGCCCGGCGGACGGGGGACGGCTGGGTGTGCAATCCCCCGGCGCCGCCCGTCTCCAACTTCACCGTCCAGCCCGACCGGGAGCCCATGCGCCGGAGCTGGAGGCGCAACTTCATCTTCGGCAAGGGGCCCCACGCCCTGGTGAAGGCCTCCTTCAGCTGTCCCTTCCGCTGCGCCTTCTGCTACTGCACCATGATGAACGGCGGGGTTTACACGCAGCGGCCCCTCAGCGACGTGCTGGCCGACATCGAGGCGCTGGAGGCGGAGCGCATCTGGCTGGTGGACGACGATTTTCTCCTGAACCGGGAACGGGTGGTGGAATTCTGCGATCTGGTGCTGAAAAGGGGCGTCCGAAAGCAGTTCATGGCCTACGCCCGGGCCGACTTCCCGGCGGAGCACCCGGACCTCCTCCCCCTGCTCTACCGGGCGGGCTTCCGGGACATTCTGGTGGGGCTGGAGGCCGCCGACGACGCCACCCTGGACGCCTACCACAAGGAGACGGGCAGGGCGGTCAACGAGGCGGCCATCCGCAATCTCCGGGCCGCGGGGCTGGTGTGCAACGGCCTTTTCGTGGTGAGCCACGCCGCCACCCGGGAGGATTTCCGCAATCTCCTGGACTTTATCCGCAAAAACAGGCTCCTATGGGTGGTCTTCGGCATCTTCACGCCCTACAAGGGGAGCGACGCCTATGAGGAATACCGGGACAGGCTGCTCACCCGCAAAGCCAAAAAGCTGGACGGCCTCCATGTGACCATCCGGCCCGAGCATATGTCCAAGCTCATGTTCTACCTGCGGGTCGTCCTGCTCCACGCCGCCACCTACCCCAAGCTCCTCTTCCGCATCCTCCGGGGCACCGCCTACGATACGGAGAAGGACGGGTGGTGGTGAGATGAACGTGCTGCTCCTCCGCCCCAGACCCCACAGGGAGACCATCGGACTGCAGAACGTGATGATCTGCGAGCCGCTGGAGCTGGAGTACCTGGCCGCCGCGCTCCTGGAGGCGGGACACCGGGTGGAGATCGTGGATCTGATTCTGGACCGCCGCCCCCTGGAGCGGATTACGGCGCAGTTCCAGCCCCGGCTGGTGGGCATCACAGGGTACGTCGCCCATGTGAACGTGGTGAAGGCCCTGGCGGCCCGGGTCAAGGCGCTGGTCCCGGGCGTATGGGTGGCGGTGGGCGGCGTCCACGCCGAGGTGGTTCCCCGGGACTGGGAGGACCCCGCCGTCGACTTCATCCTCACCGCCGGGGGCGGGCGTACCCTGACCGCCCTGGCCGACGCCCTGGAGCAGGGCTGCGCGCCCCCGGCGGAGGGCGTCTGGAACCCGGAAGACCCCGTCCGGCGGCCCAACGCCCCGGATCTCTCCGCCCCCCTCCCCTGGCGGGAGGGCGTGGCGCGCTACCGCAGGCGCTATTACTACATGTTCCACCGGGACTGCGCCCTGGTGAAGACCTCCTACGGCTGCCCCTACGAGTGCTCCTTCTGCTTCTGCCGGCAGGTGACCGGATACGCCGCCCGGCCTGTGGCGGACGTGCTGGACGAGCTGGAGACCATCCCCCAGAAGGAAATCTATCTGGTGGACGACGATTTTCTCTTCAACGAGGCCCGGCTGGCCGCCTTCTGCGGCGCTCTGGAGGCGCGGGGCATCCGCAAGCGGTACCTGGTCTACGGCCGGGCCGACTTCATAGCCGCCCACGAGAGCCTCATCGACCGGCTGCGGAGAAACGGACTGAGGGCGGTGATCATCGGCCTGGAGTCCGCCGACGACCGGGAGCTGGACCGCTATCAGAAGCACTCCACCGCCCAGACCAACGAGGACGCGGTGCGCATTCTGCAAAGGTGCGGCGTGGAGTGTTACGGAGCCTTCGTCCTGGGCCCGGACTGGGGGAAGGACGAGTTTCGCGCCCTGGCCCGGTGGATAAAGCGCCTGGGCATCACCTTCGTCAATCTGCAGCCCCTGACGCCCCTGAAGGGCACGCCGGAGTTCGGGGCCTGGCGGGACAGGCTCATCGTCCCGGCGGAGGAATTTGAAAAGTGGGACATGGCCCATCTGGTGGTGCGGCCGGGAAAGCTCAGCGTGCGGCAGTACTATTGGCAGATGACCCTGCTCTACTGGAAGACCATGGCCAACCCCGCCCGGGCCTGGGGCATGGCGAGGCGTTACGGCTTTTTAGAGACCCTGAAGCTCTCCCTGGGGGCCATGAGGGTCAACTGGCAGTACATCAAAAAGATAGTCAGGGGGAAATGAACATGAAACTGCTCCTCATCCAGTCCACCCCCTACGACCTGGAGCGCAGGCCGGTGAAGAAAAAGCGGCTCTACTTCGTGGGGCTGGCCTTCCCCATTCTGGCGGCTCTGACGCCGGCGGACTGGGAGGTGGAGGTCTGCCTGGAGACCATTGAGGACATCCCCTGGGATACCGACGCGGACCTCGTGGGCATCAGCAGCATGGGCCACGCCGTCATCCGCTCCATCGATATCGCGGCGGAGTTTCGCCGCCGGGGGAAAACGGTGGTGATGGGCGGGTACATGACCAGCCTCATGCCCGGGGAGGCCGCCAAGCACTGCGACAGCGTCATCGTGGGGGACGGCGAGACGGTCTGGGCGGAGATGCTCTCAGACTTCGCGCGGGGAGAGCTGAAGCCCCGGTACGAGAGGCCGGTGGAAGCCCTCACCTGGCCCCTGCCCCGGTACGAGCTGCTGCTCGGCAAGAAAATCGGCAGCTTTCTCCCGGTCCAGGCGGGCCGGGGCTGCCCCCACAGCTGCTCCTTCTGCTCGGTCTACTGCCTGTACCATAACCGCTACCTCCAGCGGCCGCTGGAGGAGGTGGTCCGGGACATCAGGCGTGTCAGGGAGCTGGGCTTTCGCCGCTTCCTCCTCCTGGACGACAACATCTGCGCCAACCCCGGCTATATGTCCGCCCTCTGCGACGAGATTAAGAAGCTCGGCATGACCTGGTTCTCCCAGTGCTCCATCAACATCGCCAGGCAGCCGGAGCTTCTCAGAAAGGCCGCGGAGAGCGGGTGCATCGCCCTCTCCTTCGGGCTGGAGAGTATCTCCAGGGAGAGCCTGGAGGCCATGGACAAGGGCTGGGAGGACCCGGGGGAATACCGGCGGCTGCTCGGCATCATCGCCGACGCGGGGATCGACATCTCCACCGAGATGGTGGTGGGGGCCGACGGGGACACCCTGGAGTCCATCGCCGCCACCGCCGCCTTCATCGAGGAGAGCGGCGCGGTGGTCCCCCGGTTTTACATTCTCACCCCCATCCCGGGCACCCTGTTCCACAAGCAGATGGAGGAGCAGGGGCGGATTTGGAACCACGATATGTACTCCTACAACGCCGCCGAGGCCGTCCACATCCCCAGGCATATGACCCCGGAGGAGCTGACCAAGGCCTACTGGGATCTCTACGAGGCGGTTTTTGCCTACAAGAGCATCTTTAAACGCACGGTGCTGCACCGCCGCTTCTGGCGCAGGCCCTTCATGTACCTCTTCTACCTGGGGGTGAACCTCTTTTACAGGGGGCAGATCAAACGGCGGATTACGCCGAATATTATTTGACGCCGGCAAAGAAGGGGCATTTGGCTCAGCCAAATGCCCCTTCTTTGCGATTATCGGGCCGTTTCGCTCTCAAGGTATTCCTCCAGGCAGAGGCCCTGCGTATAAATCTCCCGGGCCGCGGCCTGTCCCACGTAGCGGTAGTGCCAGGGCTCGTAGATGATGCCGGTGGTTTCGCTCTTCCCGCCGGGGTAGCGGAGGATGAAGCCGTACTCCCAGCTGTGGTCCATCAGCCACTTCTGGACGGCGGTCTCCTCCTGGCTCTCGTTCAGGTTCTGGTTATTGAGGTCCACAATATCCACCGCAAGGCCCAGCTGGTGCTCGCTGGTGCCGGGCACAGCCACGGCCTTGGCGGCCTCGGTCTCCGCCTCCGCCCGCGCATACCCCAGGGCGAGGAGCTTGTCCACCTGGTTATTGTAGAGCCGCTCCTGCCTGTCCGTCGAGCGGTAGGCGGAGCAGATCACCGGCGAGAGGCCCGCCGCCCGGCAGTCGTCCATCATCTCCTGGAGGGCGGGATAGCAGCGCTCGTCCACGAAGAGGCCGTTTTTCAGCTTCACCAGGGTCGCCTCGTACCCTTCGGGGAGGGGGTTCCAGGGGTTGACCAGAAGCAGCCGCCAGTCGTCGGCGGCGGGCTTGTCCGCCGCCGGATCGGACGCCGGGGGAGAAACGGCGTCCGGGGACACGGGCTGCGCCTCCTCCTGTACCACAAGCGTATCAATGCCGCCGGACGGCCATTCGGCCACCCAGCGGGCCCCCATGAGCAGCAGTCCCACCGCCACCGCCCCGGCCACCGCCAGCCGTGTACCTACGGTCCGCCGCCTGCGCCGCCGCGCGCGTACCATGCCGTTTCCGTCTCTGCGTCCCATATGAAAAATCACCCTTCTTTCTGTTGATGACAACAGGATAGAGGGGTGATTCCTCATGCCGGCAACGCTCCGGCATCCAAACGGCATCAGAGGTTGAAATAAATCCATTCGCCCCGCAGGCGCAGGGCGGCCGACCGCCCGGAGGCCTCGCCCTCCGCCGCTTTAAAGAAGGTAAGGAGATAATCGCCGGACCCCTCCCCGTGGGCCTCCAGCGCGGCACTCACCTCATCCACGGGGTAATTGGTGCGGCAGTACTCCGCCACGGCCATGACGGACTCCTGGTACGGGCTTTTCACAAAGCTCACCGTGGGGACCCCCACCCGGATCTGGAGGGCCACCATCAGGCCGCTGCCGTCGTCCAGCCAGAGGGTTTCCCGGACGCCTGCGTCATCCGTCCACACGCAGCGCCAGTAGACGGCGCAGAGGCCCGGGTCCTCCCGGCTGGTGATGAGTACCGGCGTGACTGCGGGGACGGTATAGACCATCCCCAGGGCCGACAGCTTGACCATCGTATCGGTGGCGGCGGCCCGGACCTCCTCCGCCGTCATCCGGCGGCCCCCGGCCAGCTCCACCTGGGACTGCCCCAGGTCGAAGAACGCCAGGGCCTCAAGGACGTCCATGTCCTGGGTCAGTACCAGCGAGACCTGGACGTCCTCCCGCTGGGAGATCTCCCCCAGCAGCCGCCGGTCCAGGGCCAGCGCGGTGATGCGCGGCAGGGCCGCGCCCACGCACAGAAGCAGGAGCGTGAGGAGGATGGGTATCAGCTTAGCAGCCCGCTTCATGCCGCGCCCCCTCTCAGCTCCGCCGTTACGGTGGTCCCCTGCCCCGGCGCGCTCTCAAAGCGGAGGGCTCCGCCGTGGAGCGCCGCGATCTCCCGGCACAGGGCCAGGCCCAGCCCCGCGCCCCCCTGCTCCCGGGAGCGGGATTTGTCCACCCGGTAAAAGGCGTCGGTCAGGTGCTCCAGGGCCTGGGGCGGAATACCCCGCCCGCTGTCCCGCACGGTAATGCGGCAGCCGCCGGGCAGCATTTCGGAGCGGACGCGGATCTCGCCCCCCCGGCCGTCCATGGCCTTGAGGGCGTTGTCCCAGAGGTTGACCAGCAGAGACTTGACGAGGTCCGGCTCCATGAGGCAGACCCCCTCGGCGCAGATGCAGGTGAGCGCCACCCCCTGCCGCGCGTAAATCGGCCCCAGATGGGCGGCCAGGCCCCGGATCAGGGCGGCGGGCCGGACCGGGACGAGGGACGCCCCGCCCCGCCTCAGCACCAGCAGGTCCATCAGCTTCTGGGAGAGGTTCTCCAGCCGCTTGCCCTCGGCCACGATATAGTTTGCGGCCTCGGCCTGCTCCTGGGGGCTCAGGGTCTGGCCCCGGAGCAGATCGGCATAGCCGATGATGGAGGTCATGGGGGTCTTCATCTCGTGGGCAAAGCTGCCCAAAAAACGCTCCTGCCGTTCCACCGCCTCCTCCAGCTGGGAGATGGTGCCCTCCAGCGCTTCGGCCATGGTGTTGAAATCCCGGGCGACGAGGCCAATCTCGTCCTCAGAGCGGACCCGCACCCGGCTGGAGAGCCGCCCGGAGGCCAGAGCCCGGGACGCCCCGGAGAGGCTCACCAGGGGCTTTGTGAGCACATGGGAGATGCTGTACGAGAGCAGGGCGCACAGGCCGGCGGTCAGAAGGAAGACCCACAGGTAGGTCTGCTGCTGCATCCGGCGGGTCTCGAAGAGGGACGAGATGTCCCGGGCCAGGTCCAGGCGGAGCGTCTCTCCCCCCGCCTCCAGGGCGCCGGTCAGGGCCAGGGCGTACCCGCCGCCGTCCGTGGGCACATAGCGCATCACGCACCGGCCGGGCTGCACGGGCTGCGGGGAAACGGCCAGCGCGGCGGGGCCGAACGCATAGACGCTCTCCCCGCCGGCGGAGAGGCGCAGGGCCGTCCAGGCCCCCCCGTTCCGGCCCGAGAGCTGCTCCAGCGTGGAGGAGATATCGGCGTAATCGGACTGGCCGGCGGCGCTGTTGACGATGCGCAGGGTGCCCACCACCATCTGGTAGGCGTTGTACGCCGCCTGCTGCTCCCGCTCCAGCGTGTTCTGAAACGAGATGGAGATGAGCAGGCTGCCCCCCACGCCGAACAGAACCGACAGCAGCCCCAGCATACAGAGGGTCATCTTCAGGCGAAACTTCATCCTATACCTCCAGGCGGTAGCCCACCTTGTTCACCGCCTGGAGCTGCTTCTCCCAGCCCACCTTTTTCCGCAGGCGCTGCACGTGCAGGTCCACCGTCTTGCTGCCGAACTGGTACTCCTCGCCCCAGACCCGCTCGTAGATGGTCTCCCGGAACAGGGCCCGGCGGGGGTTCCGGGCGAAGAGGAGCAGCAGGTCGTACTCCTTTTTGGTCAGGGCAATCTCCGCGCCGTCCCGGCGCACCTGCATGGCGCAGGGGTCAATCTCCAGGCCGCCCACCCGGAGCACCGCCTCGTTCTTCCGCCAGCGGCGCAGCACCACGTCCACCCGGGCCAGCAGCTCCACAATTTCAAAGGGCTTGACGATATAGTCCTCAGCCCCGGCCCGGAGGCCCCGCACCCGGTCGTTCACCGCGTTTTTCGCCGTGATGAAGATGACCGGCATCTCCATGGGGCGGATGTACTCCATCAGCTCAAAGCCGTCGATCTCGGGGAGCATCACGTCCAGCAGGACGAGGTCATAGCGGCCCCGCTCCAGCAGATCGGCGGCCTCCGCCCCGTCAAAGGCGCAGGTACAGGCGTAGCCCTCCTTGGTCAGGCTGAGGCGAAGCAGATTGGAGATGGGCTTCTCGTCCTCCACAATCAGGATTCTTATCATGCTATCCCTCCTTACCGCCGCCCAGCATACATCGTTCCGGCATCAAAACGGCAACGGTTCTGAGGTATTGTACCGGATTTCGGCCCGCGCCGCAACTGCGCGGGCCGATGAAATGTAAGAGGTGTCATGACAAAAAGAAAACCGCCCCGGAACGGGGCGGCGGGCGGGTCATCTGCGGCGGGGCGGGCGGCAGCCGCGGCACCCGAAGGGCGGGCGCACCACGGGCGGGAGCACCGTGGGCGGAAATACCGCCGGTATCAGCTCAATTCTCTGGGCGCTGATCTGCGGCGGAATGCTGTTGGTCATCACGCCGTTATACCAGATACGTACCAGGTCGCCGGGCTGAAACCGGTTGGCGGCGGGCGTATGGACCACCACTCTCTGCCGGGTCTCCCGGTCCAGTACCAGCAGACGCCCCCACTGCACGTCGAGCACGGCTGCATGCATTATCATGTCGGGCACCTCCAATCACTACAACACAGGATATGTCGGGAGAGGGCGGCGTGTGACGAATCCCGTCAGACGCCGCCGGAGGCGTGCAGAAAGACCGCCTGAGAGGGCCGCGGCCCTCTCAGGCGGTCTTTCATGATTTTTCCCCGTGCCCGGCGCTCATGCTGTGCCGGAAGTGCTCGCCAATCTGCATAAGCTCCCCGTAGGTGGAGATCTCCACGCCGGAGCGGTTGATATAGCTCTTCACCGCCGGCGGCAGAGAGGAGAAGTACCGCTCCATGGCCGGTTCCCTGTATTTCAAATTCATCACCCCGCTTAGTATGCCGCGAAACGACGGCCAGGGAGATGGTGGATGCTGGCAGCGGCGGCGTCAGCGGTTCAGGAGCCAGACGCCGAAGTTGAGATAGGCCGCAAAGACCGACCACGCCAGATACGGAACCTGAAGCCAGGCGGCGGGCCTGTCGATTTTATAATAGGCCCGGATCATAAGCCCGACGGCGGCGGCCAGGGCGAGCAGCCACACAAAGGCGAAGAGGCGCAGCCCCAGAGCGAAGAACCACACGCTCCACAGGAGATGGCGAGCTGAAGGCCGTAGAGCGCAAGCGCCGCGCCGCGCCCCCTCCCGCGGGTCAGCCAGACCCGCGCCGCCCCGGCGCCCATGAGAATATACAAAATGCCCCAGACCACGGGAAAGGCCGCGGAGGGCGGCGTCAGCGGCGGCTTGGCGAGCCGCTCGTAGGCGGGCAGCCCTCTCATGACGGCAATGGCCGACAGTCCGCCGGCCGCAAGGGATATCAGGATAAACACAAGGTAGGGCATATATTTTTTCCATCTCATACTTTATCACCCGTGGATAGTATGCCTGCCGGGAGGCGAAGTATGAACCCGAAGGTCCGCAAATCCTCCGCGTTCATTCGGCCCGGGCGGATGAGATGCAGGGCGCGGAACAAAAAAAGGGGGCCGCCCACGAAATCAACGTCTTTCGGTAAAGCGTTTTCCCGTTCATCTGTCATTCAGAACTGGGCCGCGCAGCGGCGGACCGAAGGGAACCGCGCGGCCAACGAAAGCGCGGCCCCACAGCCTGGCGCGCCCCGGGGCGGTCTCTCTTGCCCCTGCGGGACAATTCACCTCCCAGAATCCCTTTTCATAGGAGTAGCAGCCCCTGAATTTCCCTCTGAATCCTTTGGTCAGAGGTTTTTTGTCAAACGGAGGCGGCCCAGCGCGGCTGCGCCTTCCTATCCATCTGATTGGACGCTTTCGGCGATCTCGTCATTGCCGACGACTACAATGTCGTCGCTGTCAAACTCACATTCCGCCAGCCCGGGGTTGATTCCCTTGTCCACCCGGTTGTATTTATTGTCCAAAGCGGTCAGGCATTCGTTTTTCCAGCTGATGCGGCCGCAGTAATCCGAAAACTTTTTAACAATGCTCGGCCCCAGCCTGTCGCTGTAGACGTCTGGCATCCGCAAAAGGAGCTGCGCCATATTCAGCAGCGCAGCATCCGATATTCCCTCACCGCTGGCCGAATGGTATTTTATTATCATATCCACGTACGTATGAACGGAATATGCAAAATAGCGGTAGGACGCCTTTTCAATCAGCTCCTCAATCTGCTTTTTTCCTATGTCAAAATAATACTGCGCATGCTGCGGCTCATTGTAAACGCCCCATACCCCCCAGGTCATATAATTTTTGGCCTGCGCATGCTTTACATGGTAAGAGGTATTATTGCGAATCGCCGCCGCCTCGGAAAACGCATTGTTCGCCTCTTCAAAATGTTCCATGTCCCGGTGCAGGATACCCCGCTGCACCCAATAATAGCTTAGATGCTTACACACCTTCTCAATCTGCAAAAACAGGTTGAGCATCATGGAATCGTCGAGCTGCAATTGTTTGCGCAGGCTTTTAATCTTAAGCAGCTTTTGGAATATTTCGTTTTGAACCGTCTCCTCCTGCTCGCTGAGGTTCCGGGCGAGGAAGCGCACGGCAAAGTTGATCCAGGACAAAAGCTCGTCCCGGTCCAGCTGCGTTTGCACCGACGCCCACAGAAGCCGGGAGCACCGTATGGAAATCCGGTCGTCCTGCAGGCGGATTAGGTCGGCGTAGTCCAGCGCGAATGTGTGCATGTCCACCTCCAGCCCGCAGCCGGAGAGAATATTGGAAAAAAGCGCTGCGGAAATCTCTGATATGTCCAGAGCGCCAAACGTGCTGAGGATGAGAAAGGCCGTCTTGTTTTGGGACGCCTGCATGCGCTCAATCATGTCGGAAAAATAGCTGACAAACTGGCGCCCCTCCTGCGCCGTATAAAGCACGTCAATCAGGTCGTTCAGCTTCCGGATATAGTCGATGCACTCCTTCCGCGTGTTCCCGTAAAGCCGCAGTTTGTTCAGGTGATTTGTCTCCTCCAGCTTGTCGTAGATATTGGCCGCCTGGCGCCCGTCTTTTGTCTTTTCGGAAATATAGACCTCTTCCAGGCTCTCGTAGGAATCCAATAAATATTTCTTTGAATTGTGGTCCTGCAGACTGCCCGTACAGATAAAGATCAGGCTGCTGACGTTAGGCGGGCATTTATTGAGGATATCCTTTACACGATTGTAGTAGTACGACATCCTCTCCGCCAGAATCGCCACCTTTGCCCCCTCGGGGAGGACCTCCAGATATTCGATAATCCGCTCCTGGTATGCGGTCGCGTTCATGGAATAGGGGAGGTTGAAGACGGAAAACTCATAGTCAAGCCGCATCAAATCCACGCCAAGCCGAATGGCCGCGCATGTTTTCCCCACATACGCCTCGCCATAAATCGCCACCAGATGATGCTTCCCTTTGGACGCGAGGGCCTTGGCCCTCCCGTCCACCTGCGGCCTTATGATATCAATATTCTTGATGAAGTCGTACGGCCGCGGCGGCGCCCCCATGTATAATTCGCTCATGTATTGATTGAGCTTGTTCTCATCCGCCGGGACCTGCTCGTCATAGAAAACCATTCCATAATCGCGCATTTTCCGCCGCGCCTCGCCCACCGCTGCAATGCGGTCTTTGATCGTGGTCAAGAATTTCTGCGCCGTCCAGGGGATAAAGTGCATGTTCCGCTTTTCCTCAATTTTGCGCACAAGCTTCCGATTGTTGATCTTGGGCGAGACAAAGAAATAATGGGGCGGCTGGACAATTTCAACCATGGAATTGAGCTGCTGGATGATAAGCTGCAGGTCCTCCTCCTGAAATTCCGTCCCCAGAAAGACGACGTCATTGGTCAGGGAGAGATATCCGAACGTGTTCAGCGCCCAGCTGGGGATCGCTTCATAGTTTCTGTATTCGGCGGAGTCAAAGACGAAGCCCAAATCCGGTCTGTTTACAGAGCCGTGCAGCTTGTACAGCTCCAGCGAAGTCCCGTTGTGCAGCGTGGAGCATTGCTTGACATGGACAAGAGGGCGCTGCTTCGCCGGCACGTTTGAATAAATGGCCTCGACCAGATCGTCAATATTCAGTGTAAAAATATGCCGCCACGGGTAGTCCAGCAGGAACATATGAAAATCGCCGCTTAAGCAGCGGCAGCCCGAAAAGCGCTTTTGCAGGAAGCGGTCCCTCTGCTCCACTAGGTGTTCCATCTCAATGTTGTCGCAGGTTTTCTTCAAATCGGAGCGTTCGGCCCAGTAATCCTCCAAATCCTCCTTCTTAACCGTCTTGCTTTTGGCCAAGACTTCGTCAAACAGTTCTCCGGCCAACTCGCTGCCGGCCGGCAGCGGTTTGCCGTCCTGGCTCTGGATACCCTTGGAAAAGCCGGCGCCCAAAACAAGGATTGGCGTGCGGATCGACATTCTATCAATCAAAAGCTGTTCATCGCCGACAAGATACATCAGAATTTCCTCCATATGTATATTTGAATACACGAATGTGTCAAATATACATATTATACGACAGGGCAAATCATGTTGCAATCGAAATTTGGCGATTTTTCTCAAAAGGCGGAAATCAATTCACTGGTTATTTGTGCGTTATTCCGGCAGTACAAGGAAAGCTCTGCTCCCAAAAACAGAAAGCCCTTGCAATCACTAGCTTTTCTAGCAATTGCAAGGGCTCCAAGAGTGTAACACACAAACAAAATAGATGCCACGCAGTCTTGCCCAACCGTTTGAATAACTAAAAAATAAAGGGAGACGGTTTAACAATATTTTCAAGCTTAGAGAATACTGCCTCAATATATGGGAACAGTTCCCTGTTGTCAAATTGTAGTCGTTCCTCTACTGCATCTGCCTGGCAAACTAGCTTTGCACATCCTTAGCATTGCTTGGGTAGTCTGCTTCACCAAGCTTAATTTTATAATGACAACTTCGCTTTAACTCCTCCATCTCCGAATACTGGAAGCATCCGTAGTTAATGTTGCATGGGTATTCCTTTTCAAACTGGACGTCCATATAAGTGGTCAAGCCAACCATAGGATGTACTTCGCACTGGCCAACAGTTCATCCACCGCCGCCCTGATCCATCTGAGGTTACCGGTTGGAGAGGGGATTCCCTTCTCGCAAAGCATATCCACTGCCTTGCCCAAGCTGGCTCCAACGAGGTAATAAGCAAAGATACTGCGGACGGTTTCCCCCTTTTCGTCACCCACCAAAATGTATCCATAGGGTATCCTCATATTTACCGCCTCACTTCCTTAAACATAAATAAAAGCAGGTTTGAATGAGAACCGACTCACTCAAATCTGCTTAGCAATTCTTCTGATATAGTGATGATAACTAATTTAGAACCCACACTTTAATGCAAATTCAACACTAAATAGCAAAATCTGCGTATAACGATAGTTATACGCAGATTTTGTCTGCTTTGGCGGAGAGAGAGGGATTCGAACCCTCGGTACGCTATCAACGTACACACGATTTCCAATCGTGCGCCTTCGTCCACTCAGCCATCTCTCCATGGCAGTTGACAAACAGCAAACCGCGATTCAATTGTTTGCTGCCGAAGCAACGTTGATTATTATAACCACTTTTCCTGTTCGAGTCAAGAGAAAAATGAAAATTAAAAGGAAATTTTTGCGCCCGGCGGCGGAGGCCGGAAGCCTCCGCCGCCGGGCGCATCGGGCAATTATTTGCTGCCCGTGTTGAAGAAGGGCGCCAGCGCCGAGGCGAAGCCGCTGACCGGCATGGTCTGAAGCACCACCCTGCCCGGGCCGCTGACCACGGTGTTGAACATCCCCTCCCCGCCGAAGAGCACATTCTTCACGCCCTTGACGGTCTGGATATCGATGGAGCAGGTGGCGTCAATCATAGCCAGATTCCCCGTGTCCACCACAATCTGCTGTCCGGCCTGGAGCTCGTACTCCACGGCGTAGCCGTCCACCTCCAGGAAGGCCGTCCCATGGCCGGAGAGCTTCTGCATGATAAAGCCCTCGCCGCCGAAGAAGCCCGCGCCCGCCTTCTTCTGGAAGAAGACCGAAAGCTCCACCCCGGACTCGGAGGCCAGGAAGCCGCTCTTCTGGACGACCACCGGCCGGTCGGGGGTAATCTCCACGGCCTTGATGGAGCCGGGAAAGCTGGAGGCGAAGGCGATCATGCCCGCGCCCTTGGCCGTATAGATATTCTGGAACATGGACTCGCCGGAGAACATCCGCCCGAAGGCCTTGCCGAATCCGCCCGCCGAGGTCTGCATCTCCATATTGGGACTCATCCAGCACATGGAGCCCCGCTCGGTGATCATGGACTCCCCGCCCTCCAGCTCGCACACCACAACGGGCATCGGCTCGCCGATTACTTGATACTTCATCTCTCCAACCTCCTGTTTCATTTTGATTTTAATATGGGGTTCTTTGTACAATTATACTACGGAAAGCGAAATACCACAAGTAAAACCGCCTTCCATTGCAGATGCGGTTAGGTGTTGACCTGGGCGGGAAAAGCGTCTAAACTATTGCATTATACCAAATGCCAAACCTTATGAATGGAGCGATAATAATGGAACTGACCCGCGCGCAGGCGCTGGACCTGCTGAAAGAGTACAACAAGGAACCCTTCCACCGCCGCCACGCCCTCACCGTGGAGGCCGTCATGCGCTGGTACGCCAATGAGCTGGGTTACGGCGGCGAGGCCGACTTCTGGGCCGCGGTGGGTCTGCTCCACGACCTGGACTTCGAGCTGTGGCCCGACGAGCACTGCGTCAAGGTGCGGGAGCTGATGGAGGCGCAGGGCCTGGACGAGGCCCTCATCCGCGCCGTGGTGAGCCACGGCTGGGGTATGACCGGCGCGGACGTGAAGCCGGAGCACGAGATGGAGAAGGTCCTCTTCGCCGCCGACGAGCTCACCGGCCTCATCGGCGCGGCCGCCCTCATGCGCCCCTCCAGGAGCACCCAGGACATGGAGGTGTCCAGCCTGAAAAAGAAGTTCAAGGACAAGAAGTTTGCCGCGGGCTGTTCCCGGGAGACCATCACCCAGGGCGCGCAGCTGCTGGGCTGGGAGCTTACGGACCTGCTGGACAGGACCCTCCGGGCCATGAAGGCCGGCGAGGCGGCGGTTGAGGCCGAGCTTGCGGCCCTGTAATTCCCAAAAAGGCGGCCTGTGGCCGCCTTTTTTATGTAATTTTAATCTTGGGGGCTTTTCCCTTTGTTGCTTTGCACGGCAAACTAGGCTATACTATATTTTGTCCATATTCACCATTTGGTAAGGAGAATTGTAAATTGGAACAAAAGAAAGCGAAAGCCAAGGGCAAGGGTAAGCTCCACGCGCCCAGGAGCAAGCTGGGCAAAATCGCGCTGAACCTGGCGGTTACGCTGGTCGTGGGCTTCATCTACTTCTACGTCTCCCTCCCCGCGCTGAACCTCCAGTCCAGCGATTTCTACTTCTTCGTGGGCCTGCTCTGCGTGGTGTACATCGTCTGCGCCTTCATCACCTCCGGCTTCCACCTGGAGGGCGGCAAGGCCGCCACCGTCACCGGCGGCGTGGTCAACATCGACGGCGGAAAGGTGAAGGAGTACTTCAGGTTTATCAAGAGCCAGTGCCTGCCCATCGGCATCCTGCTGGGCGTGCTGATCGTGGTGGCCCTGGTGGGCTCCATCATCTCGGCCCCCATCTTCCGCGCCGGGTCCTACCGGGAGCTGCTGGACGTGCAGGAGCTGCCCGCGGGCAACTTCGCCGCCGACGTGGCGGAGATCTCCTTCGACGAGATTCCCCTGCTGGACGAGGAGTCCGCCAAGCGCCTGGGCACCACCCAGATGGGCACCATCCCCGACATGGTCAGCCAGTTCGAGGTGGCCGGGGAGTACACCCAGATCAACTACCAGGGCCGCCCCGTCCGCGTGGCCCCTCTGGAGTACGCCGACCTTATCAAGTGGTTTACCAACCGCTCCCAGGGCCTGCCCGCCTATATCGTGGTGGACATGGTGTCCCAGGAGGTCCAGGTGGTCCGCCTGCCCGAGGGCCAGGGGATCAAGTTCTCCCCCTCCGAGCCCCTCAACCGCAACGTATACCGCCACCTGCGCTTCCAGTACCCCACCTTCATGTTCGCCACCCCCTCCTTTGAGATCGACGAGAACGGCGACCCCTGGTGGATCTGCCCCCGGGTGGTGAAGACCATCGGCCTCTTCGGCGGCACCGACGTGAGCGGCGCGGTGCTGATGAACGCCGTCACCGGCGAGAGCACCTACTACGAGAGCGCCGACATCCCTCAGTGGGTGGACCACGTCTACCCTGACAGCCTCATTATGGAGCAGTACAACTACTACGGCACCCTGGTCCACGGCTTCATCAACTCGGTCTTCGGCCAGCGGGACGTGAAGGTGGTCACCGAGGGCGACAACTACATCGCCATGAACGACGATGTGTACGTCTACTCCGGCGTCACCTCCGCCACCAGCGACCAGTCCAACCTGGGCTTCCTCCTCTGCAACCAGCGGACCAAGGAGACCAAGTTCTACACCGCCCCGGGCGCCACCGAGCAGGCCGCCAGGAACTCCGCCATGGGCGTGGTCCAGGACCTGGGGTATACCGCCACCTGGCCCATCCTCCTCAATATCTCCGGCCAGCCCACCTACTTTATGGCCCTCAAGGACAACAGCGCGCTGGTCAAGCAGTACGCCATGGTCAACGTCTCCCAGTACAGCACCTTGGTGGCCACCGACGCGTCGGTGGCGGCCTGCGAGACCAAGTACGTCCAGATGCTGGCCGACAGCAATGTCATCGTCCCCGAGGCACTGCCCCAGACCAGCGTCTCCGGCGTCATCGACGACCTCCGCTCCGAGGTGGTGGACGGCAACACCCGCTACCTCATCCGCCTGCGGGGCGACGACATGTACTACTCCCTCTCCGCCAAGGACAACGACGTGGCGGTGATTCTGGATCTGGGCGACGCCGTCACCATCGACCATGCCCCCCTGCCCGAGGGCTCCGCGGCCCTCATCCTGGACGGCTACTCCGTCACCCTGGACCGCAAGGGCAGATAACAGCTCGGCAAACGGCGGCCCGGTCTCAGACCGGGCCGCTTTGTATACCGCTTTTTTGACTGGGAGGAAATCTGATGGAACTCTGGGACCTGTATGACGCGCACCGCCGCCCCCTGAACCGCACCCACGTCCGGGGCGAGCCCCTCTCCCCCGGTGAATTCCACCTGGTGGCCGAGGTGTGCACGGTGAACCGGAAGGGCGAGCTGCTCCTCACCCTCCGAAGCGGCGAGAAGCAGAAATACCCCAACCTCTGGGAATGCACCGGCGGCTCGGTGCTGGCCGGGGAGGAAAGCCTCCAGGGCGCGGTGCGGGAGCTCTTCGAGGAGACGGGCATCCGGGCCGCGCCGGAGGAGCTGCGCTACCTCTGCTCCACCGCCGAGCCCTTCGACGCGCCCTTCTGCCATATGGACTTCTACCTGCTGATGAAGGACGCGCCCCTCACAGACCTGGTGATGCAGCCGGGCGAGACCGTGAGCGCCCGCTGGGCCGGGCGTGACGAGGTGGCGGACATGATTCGCAGCGGGCAGATTGCCCGCCCCGTGGCGGAGCGCCTGGTGCGCCAGGGGGCGCTGATGGAGGCCGCGCTCAGAGAGATGGGGCTGCCGGAGGCCTAAGGTCCCGGTCAGTCCGCCGGCCTGCGGGCTATCTACGGCTCAAGAGGCGCGCTTCCCTGTCACGTTCGCGTTGGGCGCATCATACGGGACGGCTTCCCGATGACTCCGGGCAAACCCGGACAACGCCTTGCGGGGGCCGGCCTTTTCCGGCTTTCCCCTCCGCTCTGGTCCATCCGTCCCTATGCGCCTGCGCTCGCGCTTCCTTGTCACGCTTCGCACCCTCCGCGACGGGTCCCAAGCCGTACGACTGCACAAAAAATCTCCAGGCGGCTTGCGCAAGCCGCCTGGAGATTTTTCGTTCCGCTCCCGGCTTAGTCCCCTGCTCACGGGCGCTCGGCGCTTCCCGTTACGCGGGGCGGATGACCATTTCCTGAATCAGCCCGGTCTTGTGGTCATAGGACTCGATGGTGGCCACGGCGTGGAGGATGACGCCGCCGTAGGTGGCGTAGAAGTTCACCGTACGCTCGTCCACAATGAACGGGTCCACAATAGAGAGCCCCCCCAGGACAAACTTATTGTGGTAGAACATATCGATGGCCCGCTGGCCGTAGATGAAGAAATTCTCCTGGCCGATGTTGCCGGGGCAGTAGTCGAACAGGCGGCAGTTCTCGGAGAAGCACTTGGAGAGGGCCACATAGTCCTTGTTCTCCATGGCGTTGATGTAATCCCAAATCATCATGTCAATATCCCTCCCTTAATAGACCTTCTCAGAGTTGAGAAGCGCGTCGGTGCCGGCATCCACAAAGAGGACCACACCGCAGACGCCGTGGGCCTCGGGGGAGGCCAGGAAGGCGATGGCGTTGGCGATGTCCAGCGGGTCCATCAGGTCCTTGGTGCCGTAGTTGAGGGGCACGGGCAGAGCCTCCACCGCCACCCGGTGGGCGCCCTCCAGCTTGTCGGTCATGGCGGTGTGGACGTTGCCCGGGGCGACGGCGTTGATGCGCACGCCGTGGGCGGCCCAGTCGGCGGACACACGGCGGGCCCAGCGGGCCAGGGCGTACTTGGTGGCGGCGTAGAAGGTGTGGCCGGTCTTGGGGTCGGCGTCCTTGATGAGGTTGAGGATGCGCTCCTCGTCGGCCTGGTTGTTCAGCAGGCCCACCACGTCCATGCGGGCGCCGCCCTGGGCGATGGAGTTGGAGGAGGTCACCACGCAGGAGCCGTGCTTCTTCTCCAGCAGGTCCCGGGCGCCCTGGGCCATGGCGGTGGCGCCGAAGTAGTTCAGGGAGATGATGAGGGGGATGTTGCCGCAGCCGCCGGAGACGCCGGCGTTGCAGATCATGGCGTCGATGCCGTCGGGGTATCTGTCGTGCAGCTCCTTGACGGCCTTCTCCCGGCCCTCCCGGGTGGCCAGGTTGGCGTTGATGTCGCCGCCCTTGAGGTCGATGTTGACCACCTCGTGGCCCTTCTCCTTCAGAATGGCTACCGTCCGTGCGCCGATGCCGCTGGTGCCGCCGGTCACTACATAGATTCCCATGTCTTATTACCTCCAGTTCAATGTTGCTCTTGCTGACTCTTATCCTGATGGCAAAAATGGAAAAAGTAAACTGTGGGAGTTGACAAAATGCGTTCCCGTTTTCATCGGCTGCTTTGTGGTCATCATACAAAAAAATACACATATTTTCTGTGATAAATTTGTCAATTTGTCTAATTTATTTTTTGACGAAGTTTCGGCTGTTTTCACCCAAAAAATGCGATATTTTTATAACAATACGGAATTATTGTTATAAAATTGACTAAAACATCTCAAATTTAGTGCACGTGCACGTCATTCTTTTCACACAGTCATCCCGCCGCACCTTCCGCGCATCTCCGGTCCATCCGCCGCCTTCGATTGACAAACGCGGGGCCGCCCTGTCAAGGGCGGCCCCGCGTTTGTCAATTTGAAATATCATTCAGTGCCAGTGCCCACGCCGGCGGAGAAGCCCCCTCGGGAGACGCGGCAGCCTCTGAACGGGGATTCTTCCCCAGATTGAGGACCGGCTCTGAAGGACAGTATCCTGTGGCGTCCGCTGGGCGCATGGGAACCCTTAAAACGCCCCGTCCTCCTCTCCGTCCCCGCCGGGGCGGAAGTCGGAGATGCGAAAATCGTAGGGGTATTGGCCCAGGAGGGCGCCGATCTCGTCCCAGAAGGCGGCCTCGTCGTAGAGCAGCAGATCGATATAGGCCCGCTCGCTGCCCATGGCGGCGCCCAGGAGGATGCCCAGCTCCTCCCCGCTGCCCCGCTCGCCCAGAACCTCGCTCTCAATGAGCTCCTCCAGCTCGTGGCGCACATCCAGGGGGGACTGGCCCTCGGCCACGTCCTCCACCGGGAAGGAGAGGTAGACGGCCCGGGCGCCGCAGGCCTCCAGCGCGTCGGGCAGCTGCGTGTCGTCCCGGTAGTAGGCGTTCACCAGCTCGGACCAGCAGGTGTCGCCGATGGTGATGTCGTACCGGGGCGCGTCGCGGTCGTCCATCGCCACCTGGTAGACCGTGTAGCGCCGGTCCGGACGGGTGAACATCTTCTTCCCCGCCCGGCGCAGGACGTCGGCCATACGGTCCTCCAGCTCCGCCAGGGGGAACATGCCCTCCTCAGGCCCCTCGGCCCTGGCGACCTCTCCTATATAAAGATAGGAGAGCCCCTCGCCAATGCAGTTTTCCATCAGCAAAAAGAAGGCGTTGTACCCCTTCGCCCCATCCAGAGCGCAGAGTCCCCCGTGCCAGAAGCGGATGCCGAAGCGGTCCGTGGAGGGGTCGTACTCCGCGCTGACCCGCACCTCGTCCACCCCGGCCTCCACGCCGTGGATGGAGAGGCTGAATTGCTTCCCCTTGCTGCTGCGCATCCAGGGGGAGAAATGCCACTTGCCCTCGTACTCCCCGGGCATCCGGGCCACCAGCCAGGGCATCAGGTAGAAGAGGTGCCCGCCTCCCTCGGCGGTGAAGGTGAACTCATGGTCGCCCCCCACGTTGAAGTGGAGGTCCGGGGAGATGAGGCCCACCCCCTGGTCGAGTAGGCCGATCACCTCCTCCGCCTCGTGGGCCTCCCGGTGCTCCACCATGTCGGAGAGGGTCTCCTCCTGCTCGCCGAACCACTCCCAGAAGGCGTCGGAGCGCTCCCGGAAGGAGGGGCCCTCCTCCCCGTCCCCGTCCAAATCCTCGCAGGTATTCTCCCGCTCCGGGTCCAGCACCTCCGTCTCCCCCTCCAGCCGGGCGAAGAGGGCCTCGGCGCTGTGGGAGAGCTTGTAGTCCAGCTCCTCCTGGTAGATGGGGACATACTGGTAGAAATTCACCTCGTCCCCGCCGGGCAGCGGGCAGCAGAAGGCCTCCCCGCCGAAGGCCCGGGGCACGTCCAGAATGACGGCGCAGAGCCCGGTGTTGTCCGCGAAGGGCTCCTCGTTGCTCACGGTATGGCCCCAGCCCAGCCAGGTGTCCTGCTCGCCGGGGAGGCGGGCCAGAATTTTCAGCCACCGCAGGGGCCAGTACCAGCGCTCGTCATGGTCGCTGAGGGGCCAGTCCGGCGGCAGGCATACCACCATCTCCGCCCGCTCCAGCTTCCTGTCCCTCAGCCCCTCGGGCACGTCCATGCGGTGGGCCCCCATGCCCATGGTGACCAGGGTGTAGTAATTCCGCTCCGGCCGGGGCGGGATGACGCAGATGTCCACGTGGATGTCCGGGGAGGCCAGCTCGTGGAAGACGCTCTCATAGGGGCCAAAGCGCCCGGTGATGAAGCGGTCCAGGGCCTCCAGCTCGGCCTCGCCGTAGAGCTCCGGGCTGTCCCCGGCCGCCTCCCGCTCCAGAATGGCGTCGCACATGCGGATAAACTCCCGGCTGTCGGCGTCGCCGGGGTCCAGGGCCGCGGCCCGCTCAAACTCCGCCTTGGCCTCCGCCTCCCGGTCCAGGTAGTAGAGGGCATACCCCCGGCGGTAGTGCCAGAGGGGGTCGTTCTCCCCCTCCTCCGCCACGCCGTCCAGGACGGCCAGCCCCTCCGCCTCCCGGCTCAGGTTGTTCAGCGCCCGGGCCAGGCGGCCGGTCAGATCGTAGCCGCGCCCCTCGGGGGGCAGCGCCAGGATAGCGTCCACAATCTTCTCGTGCTCGTCGTCCTCATGCCAGCGGTCAAGCTGCTCCAGAAAGGTCATGCCCGCTCCTCCCCGTAGGCCATCTCAATGTCGATGAACTGGACGGCGAGCTGGCAGAGGTTCCCCGCCCCGTCGTACCCGAAGTAGACGGGGTAGGTTCCGTCGCCGAAGCCGGACTGGAAGATGGGCATGTGGAGCCTTGCGCCGGGGACCTCCCAGTTGAGCCAGTCGCCCCCCTCCCGCTGGTACCTTGGGTGCTTTCTATAGTTCTCCGCGAAGAGGGCGGCGAAGTAATCGTCATAGAGGTTCTCCTCCGGGTGGGCGTCGCTCCAGAGCGCGGCGAAGACGCAGAAGGCGTCCCGGGCGGCCTCGTCGCAGATGCAGGCCAGGCCCGCGTCCACGTTGAAGCCGAAGTACTCCCCATCCTCAAAGGCGCTCAGGTCCTCGCTGCCCAGCAGGGCCTCCTCAAAGCGGACGGCGGGCGCGTCGGTGAAGCAGACCCGGACGGCGGCGTACCGCGCGCAGTCCCCGTCCGCCGGGACCACCACACAGGCCACGGCCTCGTACTCCCCCGCCGGGACGGTCTGGAAGTAGGGCTCCTCCTCATCGTCCAGGTAGACCAGGGGGTCCCGGACCAGCACCCGCCCCGTGGGCAGGGAGACCGGCCCCAGGCTCAGACGGTCCAGCCGTTTCCCGGCCAGCATGTCCAGGGTGAAATAGGCGTTCAAATCGTTGGGGCAGCGGGTAAAGGCCCGCTTCTTCTCATATTCGGCAAGCCATTCTTTGGTGGGCATCGCGTTTTCCTCCTTGGTTTCACAGGTACAACAAACCTGTCCCTATCATACCACGACCCACCCTGAAATACCAGAAAAACCCCACGGGCCGTCCCTGTCCCCCGCCCCCGACGGTGCGGGGCCTACCGCCCCCGCACCCTCCTCCGCGAGCGCTTCCACTCCCCCAGGAGGCGCAGCGCCTCGGGAGACAGCAGGAGCAGCGCCGCCAGGTTGGGCAGGGCCATCAGGCCGTTGAAGATGTCCGCCAGCTGCCACATGGAGGACATATCCCCCACGCTGCCCAGCACCACCATCACCATAAAAAATACCCGGTAAAGCCATTTCCACCGCGTGGTGCCCGTCAGGTAGGAGAGGCCCCGCTCGCCGTAGTAGCTCCACCCCAGCAGGGAGGTGAACGCGAACAGGAGCAGGCACACCGACACGAACACCCCGCCCCACCGGCCGAACACCGTCCCGAAGGCGGCGGCGGAGAGGGGCGCGCCCAGCATGGCGTTGGTCACCGCGCCGCCCTCGATGGCCGCCAGGGCGGCCGCGGGGTCGTAGACCCCGGTGGTGAGAATCACCAGCGCGGTGATGGAGCAGACCACCAGCGTGGCCACAAAGACCTCGAACACACCCCACATGCCCTGCTCCGCCGGCTCCTTCACGTCGGACGCGGCGTGGGCCATGGCGGAGGAGCCCATGCCCGCCTCGTTGGTGAACACCCCCCGGGCCACGCCGAAGCGCATGGCCGCCGCCACGCCGTACCCCAGAGCGCCCCCCAGGGCGGCCTTGGGGGCGACCGCCCCCATTACGATGCTCTCCAGCGCACCCGGCAGGGCGGCGGCGTTGACCGCCAGCACCACCGCGCCCCCGCCGATAAAGAGCAGGGCCATGGCGGGCACCAGCTTCTCGCTCACCTTGCCGATGCGGCCGATGCCGCCCAGAATCACGATTCCCGTCAGGACGGCGGTCACCACCCCCACCGCCAGCCGGTCCCAGCCGAAGCTGTGCTCCAGGGCGGTGGCGATGGAGTTGGACTGCACCAGGTTCCCGCCCCCCAGGGAGGCGCACACGCAGCACACCGAAAAGAGCACCGCCAGAAAGCGGCTGTGCAGGCCCTTCTCCATATAGCACATGGGCCCCCCCTGCCAGCCGCCCTCGGGAGACGGCTCCCGGTAGCGCACAGCCAGGGTCTTTTCGATGCAGCCCGTCATCATACTCAGGAAGGCGGAGACCCACATCCAGAAGACCGCGCCCGGCCCGCCGTAGAAGATGGCCGTGGCCACGCCGGCGATGCTGCCCGTGCCGATGGTGGAGGCCAGGGCGGTGGAGAGGGCCTGGAACTGGGTGATGCCCCCGCCCTTTTTCTGTTTGGAGGGCTTTAAAATAGAGCCCAGCGTGGTTTTGAACCACAGCCCGATGTCAAATACCTGAAAAAAGCCGGTCCTGATGGAAAAATAGAGCCCCGTGAGCAAAAAGAGGCCCAGAAGCCAGGGATTCCAGATAAAGTCCCCCACCCGCGCCAAAAAAGCCATGTCCATTCCCCCTTACTACAAGAGGTATGCCCGTCTCACTCTTTTCATGCCCGCACAGGGGACATGGCGTCCGGCGGCGCGGATCATCCCGTTCCGGCTCAAAAAGGAGCGTACCGTTTCGGACGGTACGCTCCTTTTCAAGCCGGCGCCGGGTCAGGCGATAAAATCGTAAATCAGGTCAAGCAGGTGGATTTCCGACGCATGAAATCGATTCAGGCGCGATGCGAACCCCTCCAGCCTCCTGGCGTATGTGGTAACGTCGTGCACGACGTATCCGGATGGAGCCCTCAGCGCGTAGGTTTGATAGACGCCCAGTCCGTACTCCTCGCCCGAATGTATCTCGGGAACCACCTCATACATATTCCTCGTCCTCCTCGATCGTAATTTACACCGCTGCAGTTTCAGAGAGGCCGGAGCCCACACGTCTCCCCTCTCCGTCAAATAGCAGATGCACGGTCTTTTCATAAATATCGCCGGGTAACATATCGGCGCTGATCTCAATGCTCACGCCGCCGGGGGAGAGCAGTTGTGAGACGGCCTTCAAAATGTCCGGCTCCGGGAATTGCGCGCTGGTGCTCTCAATCCGAATGCTGGGGAACAGGTCGCCTGCCATGTCGACGGTGAGCAGAACCCGCCGCACCGGGTTGTCGCACGCGGCCGCAGCCCGGGCCGCGCCGTCCACGACACCGCCGACCGCCTCCGCGAGCGCGTCCGCCGTGACGCCCCTCCCGACGGCCCCGCCGATGGGGGCGAGGGCCATGAGGTCGAGGTCCACGTCCAGCCCATGGGCCAGGGCCAGCGACCTCATAAGACGTGCGTCCAGGGCGGATACCCCCGTGCGGGGGAGCCTCTTTCCGTCGCGGAGCTCCTGCGACGTGCGCCGCTCCATATCCCTGTACGTCTGCGCCACTACCCTGCCGGGCAGCTCGGGCGCAGCGTCGGACGCGGCCTCCATTCGGTACTCCCGCAAATGCTTTTGGAGATCCTCCTTGATGTCGTGGCTGACCTTGACCGCGGCCCTGTGGGCGGCTTCCGCCTCAATGCGGCCCGCTTCGGATTGTTCGTGTTCGGTTAACAGCTTACGTTCCTTCTTGCCGTCCTTGTTGTCCAGGATTGTAGCCGCCACCAGCATTCCTATAGATACAAATAAAACCCATAGGACATAGCCAAAAAATTGTTCGCCAACCGCCTCAAATGGCTGCTCAACAATGCAAAATGAGACGATCAACAGTAACGCTGTACAAATGACTGTTGCTTTAACATGGTTACGAATATCCAACTTAAAATTCGTCGCTCGGACTCCGATTGCAAATGCTACTAAAGCTAGCGCATGAAATATAACCCGTACTATTAGCATGGCTGCATTATAACCAACAGCACCCGTAATTGGATAAACAAAAAATGCAGCAACAATTATACCGAACCAAGTAAGTGCCTTTGCTGCTAAATAGCATTCAAGTACTGCAACACTTCCTTCTAGGAAATCGCCTCTTTTTCCTACTGCGATACAGCCAGTACATACAAGTACAACCGCAATCGTGGTGAAGGGTTCTGCCCCAACACTTCGAAAAATAAATCTAATGCTTGAGATAATAAAAAGTGTAGATATCCTTGCAAAAATCCCACCCACTGCCTTGGGGTATATAATACGCTGTGTAATTAGTAAAGTTGCACATAGAATTAAGGCATCTATCATCCGTAGAAAACCCATCATTCACTTTCCCCTTTCACTATTCTTTTGATAATCTATTATCACATGAAAGGGCAGTTTAAGACGGTACATTGATTAGATGGAGGGGTATTAATGCCATACCCCTCCATCAATGTAGGGATTAACCGTGCTCACGGATATAGTTATAGACAAACTCCCAGAATCCATCCCACATAAGGCCTTCCCTCCTTCCGTGTCAGTCTCTCGCAGCTGCCGCACAAAAAACTAACACAGTTGGAAGGGATACCCATGTCTAAAAAATCCGCCCTGAATCATCCAGAATATGTCGCATTATTTCTGATTTGGCCTGCTAAATTATGTCAACTCCCTTCCCGCAGGTTCCGGGGCGCTCCTCTGCACACTTTCATGTCGCTTTCTGTTACAGGAAAAAAGGCGAATTTCGCCTTGATCAGAAAATATCACCGTTTGATAGTTAAAAAATACACAAACTATCGATTGAGTAATAAAAAAGGACCCGGTCCTTGCGGACCGGGTCCTCTCCCCATGTAGGCATCAGCGAAACAGTGAGGCATAGTAGGAGATGAACTCCTTCAGCTCCGGCTTTCCCTTCTCCGGGTCCACCTGCTGGGTATACTCCTGCTCCAAAATCTCCACCGCTGTCTTCTTCCACGTCTTTTCAATTCTATCCCGCATGATCCGCTCGATGCTCCATTTTGTCACCCGGTACTTATTCATCAGCTCCGGGTATATCTCGTTCTCCATATCCACCACACCGCTCTTATTCTTGCTGGCAATCAGGATCGACTCCACCAGGTATGTGTGCCCCACGGTGCCGATTTTTACGTTGATGCGGCCCAGCTTTTCCGCAATGCGGCGGCGCATTGCGGAGTCCGGGTCGAGCACCGTCATGCCGGAGGTGTTCACCTGGGTCCCCTGGGGCTTGTCCACAAAGCCGAAGTAGGGCCGCATCCTGCGCAGGGTGCTCAGCACCATCTCCGGCCCCTTCTCCTGATAGCCGGGCTGGGACTTCACCTGCACGAACCCCACGCCGTTGTCGAGGATGCTGCGGATGGTCGCCTTGTCGCTGGTCCAGGTGGTGGCCAGTATGTAGGGGCGGCGGATCATATCCAGCTCCTTTAAATGATACAGGAAGGAGACTCCGTCCCCCTCGTCCAGGCGGATATCCAGAATAATCGCGTCCGGGCGCTGGACCTCCGTCAGATGGAGCGCCTCGCTCATGGACCCGGTCCAGTCGATCACCTTCACGTCGGGCGCCTGCTCCAGGCAGGCCAGCAGCTTCTCCCGCTCCATCGCGTCGTCCTCCACCAGGAGGATGCGCATTTTGGGCTGCTCCCCGTCAAATTCACGGTTCATTTCGTCTCCTCCTCTCCGGTCCCCTTGGCCCGCCAGCCGTACATGATGCGCAGCTCACAGGCGCAGTGGCAGATGAAGGGCCGGATGGTCCTGCCGCTGCGAATCCGCTCGGGCTTTTCCCCCGGGACCCGGAGCGCCCGCCGCTCACCCTCGCTGTAGTCCGCCATCATCGTCCGCCGCTCCTCCTCGCTGGTCGCCGCCTCCACAAAGCGCTGCATCCCCTTGCGGATGGTGCCGCGGGTGGCCCCCTTGAATTCCTGCTCCAGCAGGGGCAGAATTTTATTTTCCAGCTCCACCAGGATACCGCCGATGTGGATCTGGTGCTGAATGCCCTTGGCGACATAGACGTGCTGCATGTCCCCCTGCTCCCAGCTCACATATTTCGCCAGGTACTCGGATATCAGGCAGAGCTGAGTCTCATCGTCGTCAAAGGCCCAGCCCACCTGCCTGGGCACCGCAATCCCCTGCTCGCGCATCCTCCTCCGCCGCCGGGCCTTGGGAACGCACCTGCGCAGCAGGGAGAGCACCTCGTAGGGGCCGGTCTGGGCGTAGCCCGTATCGTCCTTGTGCCAGACATACGCGGTGCCGTAGTCCATGGTATAGATATCCTCCACCGGGCCGCTCCCGGTGCGCATCAGCGTGACGGAGGGGATCTCGTCCAGATTGACAAAGGTCCGTATCTCCTCCAAAAGGTCGATGCTGCTCTTCCCCTCCGTGAGCTGGTGATCCAAAATCAGGGCGTCCGGCCGCCGCTCACGCACGGCGCGGACGCCCTCCGTCATGGTATTGACCACGGAGAGCTCCACGCCCGGTATCACGCTGTAGCAGTTCTGATACCACTTGCAGTCATCCGGATTGTCTTCCACCAGCAAAATGCGTATTTTGTTCTCCGTATCCATGTACGCGCTCCTTTTACAAATTTCGAGCTAAGTCTAGCATATTCCACATATCCAATCAATATTTTTTCGGCAACTGTCCTTTTATGTCTAAAAAACGTCCGTATTTTTTCTATTTCTACATATTACCTGCGCTTTCAAAATCGACATAACCGGACATTCCGGCCGGGCGCGCCCTCTCCCCCGCCGGACGGCGCTCCGCGGCGGTCAAATCCCCTGTTTTCGCTCCCTGACCGCGTTTCCAGGCCGGGATTCACCTGTTTTCACCCATAGTACCCAAATTCCTATTTCCATTCCCTTCAAATTTCTTACATTTCACATATGCCATTTCCCGCCGTTTTGCTGTAGAATAAATACGATAGCGAAATAGTAAACCCCATTTTTTATAGGAGTGATTCAAATGACTACTGCGCCGAAGCGTTCCGAGGCTTCCGTAGCCGCCGCTAAGCCCGCCGAGGAGAAGGCCGTAAAGGCCGCCAGCGTCAAGGTCGAGGCTCCCGCCGCGGTTAAGACCGAGGCTCCCGCCGCGGTTAAGACCGAGGCTCCCAAGGCCGAGTCCAAAAAGCCCGCCGCCAGGAAGGCCGCCGAGAAAAAGCCCGCTGAGAAAAAGCCCGCCGCCAAGAAGGCCGCCGCCCCCAAGGCCAACATCGTGGTGGAGTACCAGGGCCGCCAGGTCATGCAGGCCGACATCCTAGCCGGCGCGGAGAGGGTCTGGGCCCAGGCCGGCCGGACCGAGGCCATCAAGACCATGGAGCTCTACGTGAAGCCCGAGGACGGCGCGGTCTACTGCGTCATCAACGGCGAGTCCGTGGGCAAGTTCAGCTTCTAAGCTGCGGCAATGAAGGCGGAAGCCCCGCCGCACTTGCGGCGGGGCAGGCAAATTGCCGCCGGCGGAAAAGCTGACGCCGGGGCGATCCATTGCGCCCGGGCCGGTAAAATCAAACGGGCGGAGCGCCGCAATGCGGCGCGAAATCCAAAAAGAAGGACACGACTATGTCGTGTCCTTCTTTTTGTAAAATCTTCACGCTATGAATGGCGCCCTCCGGGGCCCCGCACGGCGGGGCGGCGCTTTTGCGCCGTACAAGCGTTTTGGGCCTGGGGCCCAAAACCTTGATGCCGGGGCGATTCACTCGCCCCGAGCAGATAAAATGAATCGGGTGGAGCCGCAAAGGCGGCGAAACCCAAAAAGAAAGACATTCCCGAAGGAATGTCTTTCTTTTTGGAGGCGACACCCAGACTCGAACTGGGGGTGGAGATTTTGCAGACCTCTGCCTTACCACTTGGCTATGTCGCCATATAGATAACAGGAGCAACAACTTGCTCCTGTTATCATTTGTACATGGAGCGGGTGACGAGGCTCGAACTCGCTACCTCCACCTTGGCAAGGTGGCGCTCTACCAGATGAGCTACACCCGCATGGGCTTCTCTCTGAATCACTCTATGCAATTCAGAGAGAAATGGTGCCTCCGGCCGGAATCGAACCAGCGACACGGGGATTTTCAGTCCCCTGCTCTACCAACTGAGCTACAGAGGCAAATGGCGACGCGGAAGGGACTTGAACCCTCGACCTCCGGCGTGACAGGCCGGCGTTCTAACCAACTGAACTACCACGCCATTTGTAAAGGTAACCCCTTCCCTGTTCCACCCCGTAGGGCAGAAGGGGTATCGGGCCAACGGCCCGTATCTAGGGGGAACAAGGTTCCCCCTGGAAGACACATCCTTCGCGCAGCGAACGCTTTTCCGCAGAAAAGCGATGTGTCTATGGTGGGAACAACAGGGCTCGAACCTGTGACATCATGCTTGTAAGGCATGCGCTCTACCAGCTGAGCTATGCTCCCCTGTTGGCCGCTCATCTGTCATACGCGGCGAAAGTTATTATACTAAAACGAGTACCGGATGTCAACACTAAATTACCGATTTTTTCTCAAAAATCCGCAAACCCTTGGGACTGCTTGTTTTTTTACAGGTGTGACATCTGTCATACCGCCCCATTCCGCCCCTGTGGTACAGTATACCCGAAGAGAGAACGGCAATTCATCCCTGCCGGAAAGGAGCTGCTTATGAGGTCTCAACACAGTAAGAATGTGGGTCCCAGCGATATCCTCCTCCCCTCCCGGGGGGTAAAGACGCTCACCTGCCCCCACTGCTGGACCGCCCAGCGCACGGAGCGGGACTTCTGCTGCCGCTGCGGCGCCGCCTTCCGCTACCTGGACGAGGAGCGGGGCGCGCGGGTGGGCTGAGCCCCGCCCCGCCGGACATAGACAAAAACGCCGCCCCCGGACTGCTTCCGGGGGCGGCGTTTTTCTGCGCTACAGGGAGGCGAGCAGCTCCTCAAGCTCCTCCCTGGAGTAGTCGTAGACCTTGTCGCAGAACTGGCAGGTGAGCTCCGCGCGGCCCTGCTCCTCAATGAGGGAGCGCAGCTCCTCCCTGCCCATGCTGATAAGGGCCCTGGTCACCCGCTCACGGCTGCAGTAGCAGCGGTACTCCACGTCAGACTCCTCCACCGCCTCCAGCTCGAAGTCCCGCAGGACCCGCTCCAGAAGCTCCCGGGGGCCTATCCCGGTCCTCAGGGCCTCGGTGACCGGCCCCACCTCCATAACGCCCCGCTCAATGGCGGAGATGACCTCCTCCTCCGCCCCCGGCAGGAGCTGGATGAGATACCCGCCGGCGCAGGCGATGGACTGGTCGGTATCCACCAGCACGCCCAGGGCGCAGGCGGTGGGGATCTGCTCGCTCTCGGAGAAATAGGCGGCGATATCGTCGGCAATCTCGCCGGAGAGCAGCTCGATGGTGCCCACATAGGGCTCCTTCAGGTTCAGGTCCTTAATCACGGTCAGCGAGCCCGCGCCCACGGCGCTGCCCACATCCAGCTTTCCGGGGGCCTTGAGGGGCAGGTCCACGGCGGGGTCCTGGACATAGCCCCGGACGTTCCCGGCGCTGTCGGAGACCACGGTGATGGCGCCCAGGGGGCCGTCGCCCTTGACGCGCAGGGTGATGGAGCCGTCCTCCTCCTTGAGCTGGTTGCCCATCATGGACGCCGCCATGAGGGTGCGCCCCAGGGCCGCGGTGGCGGTGGGGAGGGTCAGGTGGATCTGGCGGGCGCGCTCCACCAGGTCCCTGGCCGTGATGACCGACGCCTTCACGGGCGCGTCCTTGGCCAGCATGCGAATGATCCGGTCTGCCATGAAATGCTTCATCCTTCCATTTGTAAAAAGCGTGCGTCAATCAGGCGGCGGGGGCAGGCCCCCCTGCCCTATCCGTCCTTCCGCGCAGCGAAAAAGACGCGCTCCTCGCCGGGCCCGGGCGGGCGCATTTTCAGCTCCCCATACCGCCTGATGCGGCGGAAGCCCGCGGCGCGGAGGTACTCCTCCAGCTCGTCCGGCTCATAGGCGTACTCCTCGTGGAGCTCCTCCCCCCGCGCCCAGCGGCCGTCGTCCTCCCGGCGGAAGATGTCCATGCCGTAGGTACAGATGCGGCGGCGCGGCGAGTACTCCGCCCGCCAGACACAGTATGCGTCGTCGGTCTCGTCGATAAACATCTGCCCGTCCAGGTTCCTCAGCTTCTCCGGGGTGTTGACGTCGAAGAGGAAGAGGCCCCCCGGCATGAGAAACAGATGGACCCGCTCAAAGGCCTTTTGCAGTATCTTGGGGCGGGTGACGTAATTTATGCTGTCCAGGCAGCAGACGCAGGCGTCGATGGTGCCGTATAGGTCCAGCTTCTCCATGGGCTGGTGCAGGAAAATGGGGGGCTCGCCGGCGAGCCCCCTGCACTTCTCCGCCGCCCGGGAGAGCATCTCCTCCGAGCGGTCCGCACCTATCATCTCATAGCCGCGTAAAGCCAGTTCCCTTGTCAGGCTTCCCGTGCCGCAGGCCAGGTCCAGCACCGTATGGACCCTCAGCGCGCCGCGGGCAAAGTGGCGCTCCAGATAGTCCGCCCAGCGGGCATAGCCCACGTCCTGGGTCAGCTCATCGTAGCACCCGGCCAGGAACTCATAGCTTTCCATCGGCCTTCAGCTTCTCCTTGGCCCGGGGCAGGACGGTGGTATAGCCCTCTGCGCCGTAGTTGAGGGAGCGGTTGACCCGGCTGATGGTGGCGCTGGACGCGCCGGTGCGCTCCAGGATATCGTTGTAGATCATCCCGTCTGAGAGGAGCAGCGCCACCTCAAACCGCTGCTCCATGGCCCGCAGCTCCGCCACGGTGCACAGGTCGGAAAAGAATTTTTTGCACTCGTCCAGATCCTTGAGGGTGAGGATGGTCTCATAGAGAATATCGCTCTGCTCCCGTTTCTCGCCTTTGGTCATGAGACGGATGCCTCCTTTGTTTTGTTATTTCGCTGATATTCTAACACTGTGAAGTATGAAAGTAAACCTGTTTTGCCGCTTTTCTCCCGATTTTACACGCCGCCTATGCCCCCCGCACATGGAAAGACCGCTCGTCCGGGTCCGGTTTTCTGCCCTCCACCTCGATATGGGTCACCTCGGCATAGCGGGGACCGCGGGCGGCCGCGCCGATGAAGGCGTCCACCGCCTCCGCCGCGCCCTGGACCTCCATCTCCACCGTGCCGTCCTCCCGGTTGCAGACCCAGCCCGTCAGGCCCAGGCGGGCGGCGTTCTGGCCGGCGAACCAGCGGAAGCCCACGCACTGGACCAGGCCGGCCGCCACAATCCTCTTGCGGACCATGGAAATTCCTCCAATCACCCCGGCGGCGGCCTGAGCGCCGCCGCTCTCCCGTTTTTCTTCAATTTCACTCTACCACGCCGCCGAAGCCCTGTCAAATCCCCGTCCGGCGCATAGACTGACCTATGAGAGAAAAAAGGAGGTCCGCCCTATGAAACGCGGTAAAAAGCCCGCCGGGCCGGCGAACGTGGATTCCGGCCAGTGGAAGCATGTACTCAAGTGCGAGGAGGAGCCGGTGCTCACCCTGGACCTGCGCTGGCCCAGGCTGCCCGACGAAAACGCGGCCCTGCGGCGCATCAGCCGTTATTACCAGCGCTTTGCCGACCAGTGGAAGGCCCGGTGGGAGGCGGCGCTCTACGCCCGGGCCTGTGCCGCCCTGGCCGAGGCCCGGGAGAATTCCCGCCCCTTCCAGCCCTGGCAGGCGCAGTTGGTTTACACCGTCACCTACAATGAAAACGGCCTGCTGAGCCTCTTCTCGGACGCCTATGAGTATACCGGCGGAGCCCACGGCATGACGGTGCGCTGCGCCGACGCCTGGGACCTCACGGACGGCTCGCCCCGCTCCCTGAGCTCCTTCTTCCCGCCCAGGAGCCGCTGGCGGCGGCAGGTGCTGGAGGCGGTGCGGACCCAGATCGCCGCCCGGCTCGCCACCGGGGAGTCTGTCTACTTCGACGACTGGGAGAAGAAGGCCGAGACCGAGTTCGACCCCGGGCGGTTCTATCTGACGCAGGAGGGCGTGACGGTATTTTACCCCCTCTACACCCTGGCCCCCTACGTGGAGGGGATGCCCGCGTTTACCATCCCGTGGCCCCTTCCCCCCGAACTGCCCAAAGAGGAGCCGCCGGAGCAGTCGTCCGACCAAAAAAAGCAATAAAAATACTTTAAATGGAAAATTCTTTCTTGCAACGGTGGGCATGATACTATATAATATCGGCGTTCCGTGGGAAAAGGCCAAGGGAGGCGGTCCGCCTGCCAGTGCGAATCCCTGCGGAAGGAGGAACCACCATGGTAAAAGCGATCGTCGGGGCCAACTGGGGCGACGAGGGCAAGGGCAAGATCACCGACCTGCTGGCGGAGGAGTCCGACGTGGTCATCCGCTTTCAGGGCGGGGCCAACGCGGGCCACACCATCATCTGCGGCTACGGCAAATTCGCCCTGCACCAGCTCCCCTCCGGGGTATTTTACCCGCACACCACCAACATCATCGGAAACGGCGTGGCGCTGGATGTGCCCAAGCTCGTCGACGAGCTGAAGACCCTCGCCGACGGCGGCGTGCCCGCCCCCCGCATCATCGTGGACCAGCGCACCCAGGTGCTGATGCCCTACCACGTGCTGCAGGACGTCTGCGAGGAGGAGCGGCTGGCGGGCGCGGCCTTCGGCTCCACCAAGTCGGGCATCGCCCCCTTCTACGCCGACAAGTACGCCAAAATGGGCGTCCAGGTCTGCGATCTCTTCGACGAGGCGCGGCTCATGGCCCGGCTGGAGCATGTCTGCGTCATCAAGAACGTGCTCTTCGAGCATCTCTACCACAAGCCCCCCCTGGACCCCGGGGCGCTCTTTGAGACCCTGATGGGCTACCGGGAGATGATCGCCCCCTACGTGGGGGACGCCATGAGCTTTGTCCACCGGGCCATCCGGGAGGACAGGAGGATTCTGCTGGAGGGCCAGCTCGGCTCCATGAAGGACCCGGACCTGGGCATCTACCCCTTCACCACCTCCTCCCACACCCTGGCGGGCTTCGGCGCCGTGGGCGCCGCCGTGCCCCCCACCGCCATCACCGACGTGGTGTGCGTGACCAAGGCCTACTCCTCCGCCGTGGGCGCGGGCGCCTTTGTCTCCGAGCTGTTCGGGGACGAGGCGGACGAGCTGCGCCGCCGGGGCGGCGACGCAGGCGAGTTCGGCGCCACCACCGGGCGGGCCAGAAGGGTGGGCTGGTTCGACGCCGTGGCCACCAGGTACGGCTGCATGGTCCAGGGGGCCACCGAGGTGGTCCTCACCGCCATCGACTGCCTGGGCTACCTGGACGAGATTAAGGTCTGCACCGGCTACGAGATTGACGGGGCCGTCACCGACGCCTTCCCCGTGGCCCCCCTGCTGGAGCGGGCCAGGCCGGTCTATGAGACTCTGCCCGGCTGGAAATGCGACGTGCGGGGCGTCACCGAGTTTGATCAGCTGCCCCGGGAGGCCCGGGACTATGTGGAGTTCATTGAGCGCCTGCTGGGCGTGCGTGTGGGGACCGTCTCCACCGGCCCCAGGCGCCACGAGATTATCCGGCGGAAATAAGCCTCTCAATGCCCGGGCGCCGGCGGCGCCCGGGCATGATTTCGGCGCCGGTTTCGTCCCGTAAAATTTACCCGGTTTCTCAAAATTTTTGTTTTACATTCGACATTATATATTGTATAATAATTTGTCGCGGAAATGTTCCGCGCTGATTTATTCCAAAAATTAGGAGTGTTAACTATGAGCCGGATGGTCGGAACAGTTTCGAGAGGTATCCGTGCGCCCATTATCCGCGCTGGGGACGACTTGGTGGAGATCGTCACCAAATCCGTTCTGGACGCCTCCGCCGACGCGGGCTTCGCCGTTCAGGACCGGGACGTCATCGCCATTACCGAGGCCATTGTGGCCCGCGCCCAGGGCAACTACGCCAGCGTGGACGACATCGCCGCCGACGTGCGCGCCAAGCTGGGCGGCGGCACCGTGGGCGTCATTTTCCCCATCCTCTCCCGCAACCGCTTCGCCATCTGCCTGCGGGGCATTGCCAAGGGCTGCAGGAAGGTGGTTCTGATGCTCTCCTACCCCTCCGACGAGGTGGGCAACCACCTTGTCAGCGTGGACGCGGTGGACGGGAAGGGCGTGGACCCCTACAGGGACGTGCTGACCCTGGCGCGCTACCGGGAGCTCTTCGGCTATGAGAAGCACCCCTTTACCGGCGTGGACTACGTGGAGTACTACGAGAACCTCATCCGGGAGTGCGGGGCCGAGGTGGAGGTCCTCTTCGCCAACGACCCCCGCGCCGTCCTGCCCTATGCCAAGAACGTCCTCGCCTGCGACATTCACACCCGCGCGCGGACCAAGCGCCTGCTGAAGGCCGCCGGGGCCGAGGTCGTCTGCACCCTGGACGACATCATGACCACCCCCGGCAGCGCGGGCGGCTGCAACGAGAAGTACGGCCTGCTGGGCTCCAACAAGGCCACGGAGGAGACCGTGAAGCTCTTCCCCCGGGACCCCCAGCCCCTGGTGGACGCCATCCAGGCCAAAATGCTGGAGAAGACCGGCAGGCATGTGGAGGTCATGGTCTACGGCGACGGCGCGTTCAAGGACCCGGTGGGCAAGATCTGGGAGCTGGCCGATCCAGTGGTCTCCCCCGCCTACACCCCCGGCCTGGAGGGCACCCCCAATGAACTCAAGCTCAAGTACCTGGCTGACAACGACTTCGCCGCCCTGACCGGCGAGGCCCTGCGGGACGCCATCAAGGAGCAGATCAAGAAGAAGGACGGCAGCCTGGTGGGCAATATGGCCGCCCAGGGCACCACGCCCCGGCGGCTCACCGACCTCATCGGTTCCCTGTGCGACCTGACCTCCGGCTCCGGCGACAAGGGCACCCCCATTGTCTATATCCAGGGGTATTTCGACAACTACACCACGGAGTAAACCTGAAATGAGCGGCGGCCCCGGGGCCGCCGCTCATTTTTTGTACATCCGGACGGGCTTATCAGGGCGGCCGGAAAAGCGGAGCGGACCGGGCGATAAACGGCAGCCCCGGGGGAGGCCCTCCGCGGACCTCCCTGAATGGGTTTCAAACCGGCGGCAAGCACCGTAACGGGACCTGCCGTGAAGAGGGCAAAGGCATACCTTGTTTCATCCATACTGTTTGCCACGGCCGCTGTGATTTGGAGCATTGTCACTTATATGCTCTGCCGGTATTGCAGGGCTGCTATGTGCTCGCATTCGGTGCGGGGGCTGTCGTGTACTTCATTCGGTACAGGCGCAGTAACCGCAATCAGGACGACGAATAGCGTTCCGTTTACGGGGCAGCCGCCTGAAGCTGGCGGCTGCCCCGGTTTGCATCTTTCGGCCGAGCGGGGCCGGGCAGACCGAGTATCAGCACTTTTCCGCAGCAGGAGCCGCCCCGGGTTCTCTCACGTTCAGCGCGGTCTGGGAAAAAACCTGGTGTTAAATCCGAACCTGTATCCGGTAATATAAAAGGCCGCCCGTTCGGGCGGCCTCCCCATATATTCGTATGCTGCGCCTTATCGGCACAAGGCGCATTAAGCCAACTCAACAAAGCAACAGATTATTCGACGAGAATAAGACCAAAATGATTTTGAATTTCCCCTTTTTCTCTGAGCGTATGGATTTCAAGTCCATTATTTCTTACCGTGGCAAAAACGTCTATACCACAAGCTTCCATCGCTGGTACTGTTTTATCAGGAAAATTGCAGGAGTCCTGACCGCACTTCTTGCATTTTTCGCATGGACCGCTTCCAAAAGCGATTACCTTGTAATAGTCGTCCAAAAATAACTCCCGTGCGGCTTTAACGGCCAGAGGCGTTATCAGACTCATTTCGTGGCATCTGAACAGTATGCCATATTCAAAGCAGTCAATCATTTCCCGCGTTTCTTTCCATGTCGGTGAATATGGCGGGCAACAATGATTTTTTCCATATGTATTGCAGCCAAACTTGCAGCGATAAACCGTCCAAGCCGCTGTCACGATTGTTTTTGCGTCAATCCTGACTGCCAAATCCGCGCCGCCCTCTTGTAAAAGGTTGAAGTATTTTTGCATCACAACACCACTCCTGCCGTATTTTCAGCGCGTCTTTTCCGCCCGAGGCGTACCGGGTCAATCCAATACGCCTTTTTAATGTAATTATAAGAGAGTTCATGTGCAAATGCAATCGCCTGAACGGCCCCATTTTCAGAGGGCTGACGTTGCATGATTTCAGCCCCGCATGCACAGCTTGACCACGCTGAGCGCCACAGAAGCTCGTTTCGTCCCGCCTTGACAGATTCCGGCCCGCCGGGTTATGATGGTAAGAACGAAATGCGACGAACGGGGGCATCTCCTCATGAAAAAGAAACGGCTTCTCTCCTACTGCCTGGCGCTGCTGCTGGTCCTCTCCGCCTGCGGCGGCAAGACCGCCGATGTGACGCCCGCCCCGCCGGAGCTGCCCAGACTGCCGCCCAGAACCGAGGCCCCCTCCCCCACGCCGACGCCCACATCAGAGCCCGAGCCGGAGTACACCGGCCCGCTCAACCCCCTCACCGGCCTGCCCATGGGCGAGGAGTGGGTGGGCAGGCGGCCGGTGGCCATTATGCTCAACAACCTGAAGGAGGCCCAGCCCCAGCTGGGCCAGAGCCAGGCGGACATCATCTACGAGGCCCTGGAGGAGGGCGGCATCACCCGGATGATGGGGGTCTACCAGTCCCTGGACGGCGTGGGGATGGTGGGCTCCATCCGCTCCGCCCGCACCTACTACCTGGAGCTGGCCCTGGCCCACGACGCGGTCTTTATCCACGCCGGCGGCAGCGACGAGCCCAAATACGAGGACGCCTACGGCAAAATCAAGGCCTGGGGCGTCACCAGCCTGGACGGCGTCCGCGGCCCCTATATGAGCAACTCCGTGGAGGGGAATCTCATGTGGCGGGACCCGGCCCGCAAGAAGAACAACGGATCGGTCCACAGCGTGGTCACCACCGGGGAGAAGATTCAGGAGGTCTTCGCCAACGCCTCCTTCCGCACGGAGCATGAGGACGGCTTTGTCTACGAGATGGCCTTCGCCGAGGACGGCACCCCTGCGGGCGGGGCGGCCGCCGGGGTCATCACCGTCCCCTTCTCCAACTACAAGACCGGGAAATTCACCTACGACGCCGGGACCGGGCTCTACATGATTGAGGAGTACGGCAAGCCCTACAAGGACGGCAGCACCGGCGAGCAGGTGGGCGTCACCAACGTGGTGGTGGTCAGGACCGGCCACCAGAACACCGGAGACTCCTACGGGCATATCAAGGTGGACCTGGACGGCACCGGCACCGGGTACTTCGCCTGCGGCGGAAAGGTCATCGACATCCTCTGGTCCAAGGAGCGGCCCGGCGGCCAGTTCCACTATACCGATTTGGACGGCAATCCCATCGTCTTCGGCCGGGGGAAGACCTATGTGAACATCGTCCCCACCGACGCCGAGATTGCCTTTGAGTAACGATTGCGAGGTGCGCCATGAGACGGCTGACCGGCCTGATGCTCTGCCTTCTGCTCCTGCTCTCCGCCTGCGGCACCGCCGGCCCGGTTCTCACACCTACGCCCAGCCCCGCTCCGGTCCCCCTCCCCTCCTTTGAGGACGTGCTGACCGATTCCAACGCCCGGCACGCCGACATGGTGGACCGCCACCTGGTGGAGGACCTCTCCCCCTATCTATGCGAATTCTCCGGAGGCGACCTGAAGGCGGCGGGCTTTACGGAGGAGGAGCTGGCCGCCCTGGTACAGTATGACGCGCTTTACAGCGCCCGCACCACCCTCACCGCCGAAGAGGCCGACCGGGACGTGGACTTGCTGTTCCGGCTCTTCCGCTACTGCTTCGCCCTGTACGAGTACTACGGGGGCCGTAAGGCCTTCGACGCGGCCCGCGCCGCCGTGGAAAAGGATTTGGCGGGACAGCGGTTTATTACAGCCGGGCGGCTGGAGGAGATTCTCTTCACCCGCCTCTCTTTCATTACCGACGGCCACTCCTCCCTGAACGGCCGGCCCTTCACACCGCGTCAACGCCTCTACTACAGCGAGGAGGCCGCCTTCCTGCCCGATGGCGCGGGCGGGTATGTGATCGACGGGGTCCTTCCCGTCCGGCTGACCGCCGTTAACGGCGGCACAGACCTGGAGCACTGGATCGTCCCCTCCATCTCGCCCGGGGGGCGGCTTGTATGGTACCCCGGCACCCTGGCGCCCTCCGGCGATCCGGCGGTGGAGGCGGTATATACCCTGGAGGACGGTGAGCTGAACCTCACCCTAGCCGAGGCCCAGCCCTACACGGGCTATGAACGCACGCCCGCCTTCTCCGCCTCCTGGGACGGCGTTCCCACAGTCACCATGCGGGATTTCACCGACGCGGACATCAGAAATCCGTTTATCGCGACCGGCGCGCCTCTGGCGGAGGAGCCGCTGGCCATTCTGGACCTGCGGGGCAACGGCGGCGGAATGCTGAGCACGGCTTCCGCGTGGCTCTACGCCTACGGCTGCGGCGGCCTGGCCCCCTTCTGCGGCGATATCGGCGTGTTCCTCTCCACCAGGGCCACATCCTACATCAAGGCCCACGACACGCCGCGGCGGCTGCCCTTTTTAAATTATCTCGGCACGCCGGAGCAGTACCATGATAAATTTATGACAGACTATCGGCGCAGGGGCAATTACTCCACCCTGCACCAGTCCGAGGCGGTGGAGCGGGCGGAAGGCGGCGGCCTGCTCTTCGTCCTCACCGATTCGGCGTCCATGTCCTGCGCCGAGCACCTGGCCGCGGCCCTCCACGGCCGGGAGAATACGATCTTTGTGGGCACCAATACCAAGGGCGCCCTCCTGGGAGATCCCGGCGTTTTAACGGTGCTGCCCCATTCCGGCATCCGGGTCCAGCTCAGCGTCTCCCTCTACCTCTATTACGACGGCGAGACCTTTGACGAGACCGTGGGCTTCCACCCCGACCTCTGGGTGGGCGGCGACAGCCTCGCGCGGGTGGAGGCCCTGATAAGCCACTATGAACTGCAGCAGGAATAAGGAGGGGTTTAAAAGCGGCCCCCCGCCGGCAGTGCCGGCGGGGGGCCGCTCTCTGCTTGTTTTCAAAAGCCGAACGCCCGGTCGTACTCCCAGTCGTCCGGCGCCTCGGTCTCGCCGTCCAGAATGTCCACGCCGGATGGCGCAAGGAGATACGCCTTACAGGCTACCTGCAGCATCCGCCCGTCCCGGGCGTAGGCCGAGCCGCTGAGGAAGTCCACGATCCGGCGGTTGGCCTCCGGAGGGACCTCCTCCAGGTCCAGCAGGACGGTGTACCCCTCGCAGAGGTAGTCGGCAATTCTGCCCGCCTCCACATAGCGGTCCGGGCGCACCAGCACCACCTTGCCCGCGCCGGAGTAGACTGGGGGAGAAGGCGAACGGGCCTCCTCACCCTCCGGCCCGCCGGTGAGGGCGTCATATTCATCCTCAATCGGCTCGCCCAAAACCAGGTCTTTCAGCTTGGTCCAGAGTCCCATTTCCATCCCTCCTGCCGCTCTTGGTCTTTTCATTATAGCGAAAGTGGTTCCGCTTTACAAGAGTATTTTGGTAAAAAACAGCCCGGGACGGGGAATTTCGGCAAATTCCACGTCCCGGGCCGCTTCTTTTCAGATACACCCTAGATATGCTTCACCGGGAACTGAAGCTCCGTCAGGTATTCCGCCGGGTCCTCCTTGTTCCAGCAGCCGTCGATATAGCACTCGCGGGCCGTATCAACGCACCGGTAGCCGTTCTGCTCCAGCCAGTTCATGGCGAAGGCATAGGCCTCGCCCAGTTTCTCGTAGCTGCCCCTGTGGTAGACGCACACCGCCTGGACGGCGGGCATGGTCTTGAACTTGATGGCGTCGGTCTCCCTGCCCACGGAGGTGACCGCCTGGGCGTACATCAGCCCCACGTCCTTCTCCTTGTACTCGTGGTCCACGTAGGAGACGAAGCTGTAGTCGGGCTGCGCGCATTTGAGGGTGGGATTGGCGGCGGCGCACTCCGCGCCGGCCTGGGTGACGAACTCGCTCAGGCTGGCGTAGCTGGGGATGACCCCCTCCTTGTAGAACACGATACAGCTGGGAATGTCCCTGATAACGGCCTGATACTCCATGAAAATATCCTCCTGGCGTAAAATAGATTCCAGGCGGGCGAGACGGCCCCGGGCCAGCGTGATTTCCCACCGCATCTCCTCCCGCCGCCGCTCCAGAACGGCGGCGCCGTCCTGTCCGGACAGGACGGCGGAGACCTCGTCGATGGACAATCCGGCCTGGCGCAGGGCGACGATGCGCTGGAGGGGCACGAGCTGCGCCGTGGTGTAGAGCCGGTAGCCGGTGTCCGGGTCCACCCGGGCGGGCTTGAGCAGCCCCACCTCGTCGTAGTACCGCAGCGCGGCCACCGTCACCTTTGACAGCTGTGAGAATGCCCCTATCCTGTGCATAGTTCCACGTCCTTTCCGCCTGGTGAGACCAGAATAGACCCTCGTGCAGCATGAGAGTCAAGGGGAATTTTCAAAAAAGTGCTTCTTTTATTCCACGGTCGCCCGCGCCGCCCGTTCCCCCCGCGCCGGGAAATTGCTCTTTCCCGTCACCTCGTCCAGGCTGAGCTTCCAAATGCCGGTCCGGGGCAGGCTGCGCCGGACCTCCCGCCCGAAAAGCTCCATATCCTCCGGGCAGTACTTGAGGCACAGGCGGCGCAGGGCCTCCACCATCTCCCCCTCCTCCGTCACCTCGCTGGCCCGGCCGAAGGCCACGGCGGACTCGTAGTAGGTGGTAAAGCGCCCTGCGGGCACCTGCGCGTCCCCCACAAAGGTCATGCACACCCGGGGCTCACCCCGCATGGCGTCCAGCTTACGGCCCTCCAGGGCGCAGTGGAAGTAAATATGGTCGTCCCACCGCACGGGAGAGAGGGGCACACAGTAGGGCGCGCCGTCCTCCCCCGTCACGGCCAGCACCATATGGGCCGATTTGTCAATGATGGAAAGGGCGAATTCCCGCGTCTTTTCCCGCTCTCTGCGTCTCATATCCAGTCCTCCTCCGCCGTTATGGACTCTATCATAAGTCATCCGGGCGGCGGACGCAAGCCCCTTGCGCGGGAAACGCACTCCCGACGCGGCGGAGCCGGGCCCTCCCTACGCCCGGATATGGACCAGCGCGGGCGGAACGCGCCGCACCACCCCGGAGGCAAAGCCGGCGTCCCTGACCCAGGGCTCCGCCTCCGCCCGCGTGAGCACTACCGGCATACGGTCGTGGACGCCGTCCATGCTCCCATTTGCCGCGGTGGTGAGTATGACGCATTTCTCCTGCCCGGCGAAGTCATTCCACAGCCCGGCCAGATAGAGGGCCCTGTCCCCCGGCAGATTGAAGCGGTACTTCCGCTTTTTCCCCTCCCCGTCCGCTCCCCACTCGAAAAAACCCGTGGTCGGCACAACGCAGCGCCGCTCCGCCAGCGATTTGCGGAACATGGGCCGCTCCCCCGCCGTCTCGCTCCGGGCGTTGATAATACTGCCCGGCTTGTCCCCGAACCGGGGGTAGCCCCACACCATGGGCCGGGGCGCCAGCCCGCCGGCAAATCCGGCCAGCACGGGCACGGCGTTGGTGGGGAAGATTTCCCCCGTCTTCACACGGTCCTGGACCTGCCGCACAATCCGCTCAATTTCCGCGCTCTCCGCCGGGTCCAGCTGATAGCGTCCGCACATAAAAATCACCTCTGCCTTAGATTTTGTCCGGTCAAAGCGCCGCCGCGCCCTTTGAGGACTGACTTCAGTATGCCGCGTCCTCCGGCAACTTACCAATACTTACTCGTAGATATTTTACCCGCCTGCGCCATATACTCTTACCAGAACATTTGTTTGGTGGTGTACTTATGGAGCGGGTCATCCTGCACTCGGATCTCAACAATTTTTATGCCTCAGCGGAGTGCCGGGACAACCCGGAGCTGCGCGGCAGGCCTGTGGCGGTCTGCGGCGACCCCGCGGCGCGGCACGGCATTGTCCTGGCCAAGTCCCAGGAGGCCAAGCGGTGCGGCGTGAAGACCGGGCAGGCCGTCTGGCAGGCCCGTGAGCGGTGCCGGGACCTCGTGGTCGTCCCGCCCCGCTACGACCGCTACCTGGAGCTCTCCGCGGCGGTCAGGGACATCTATATCTCCTATACCGACCGCGTGGAGCCCTTCGGGCTGGACGAGTGCTGGCTGGACGTGGGCGGCAGCGCCGGGCTCTTCGGACCGGGCAAGGCCATCGCGGACGACATCCGCGCCCGGATTCGGCGGGAGCTGGGCCTTACCGCTTCGGTGGGGGTGTCCTTCAACAAGGTCTTCGCCAAGCTGGGCAGCGACTATCGGAAGCCCGACGCCACCACCCTCATCACACAGGAGAATTACCGCTCCGTGGTGTGGGCGCTGCCGGTCTCCGACCTGCTCTACGTCGGTCCGGCCACCACCCGCAAGCTGAGCAGGTACGGGGTATACACCATCGGCCAGCTTGCGCAGTCCAGCCTGGAGTTTCTCCACACGCTCCTGGGCAAGGTCGGCGTGATGCTCTGGCAGTTCGCCAACGGGCAGGACGGCGCCGGGGTCGCCCCCTATTATGCCGTCCCGCCGGTCAAGACCATCGGCAACAGCACCACCGCCCCGCGGGACCTGGAGAGCGACGACGACGTTAAAATCACGCTGTACGCCCTGTGCGACAGCGTCGCCGCCCGGCTCCGGGAGCAGCGCAGCATGTGCAGCGCCGTCCAAATCGGCATCCGGGACACCGGCCTGCTGTGGTACGAGCGGCAGGCGCAGCTCCTGCGCCCGGCCTGCGACTCCACCAGCCTCTTCCAGGCCGCCTTCGCCCTGTTTGCAGGCAACCGCCCCCGGTACGCGGTGCGCAGCCTGTCCGTGCGCGCCCTCGGCCTCTCCCTGGCGGACGAGGCGCCCCAGCTCTCGTTTCTGCCGGAGGAGGCGAGGCGGCTCAGGCGCACCGACCTGGAGGAGGCCGTGGACCGCATCCGCGGCAAATACGGCTACGGGAGTCTCCGCCGGTGCATCATGCTCACCGATCCGGCCCTGGACCTGGACGCGAAGGGGACCAACATCGTGCATCCCATCGGCTTCCTCGGCACCATGGCCGAGAGCGCCCGGAGCCATTGACAGGCCCCGGGCGCCCCTTATTTCAGAAGGTCAGCGTGCTCCGGGTGCTCCCCGAACCACTTCACCGCATAGGAGCAGGTGGCACGGGCCTTCCGGCCCTCCGCGCGGAGCCGGCTCACGGCCTCCTCCATCAGGCGGCCCGCCACGCCCTGCCCCCTCAGCGAAGGGTCCACAAAGGTATGGTTGATGTCCGCCCTGCCGGCCGCCTCGGGGAACGTGACCTGCGCAAGCACGCTGCCGTCTTCCCCCAGTACATAGACCCGCCCTGTCTCGTGATGAAACTCCATTTTGCCGCTCCTCCCTGTGGCTGCGGTTTTCCGCGCCAAATTTATGTCCCTATGATAGCATATCCGTCTATATTATGGTAGTATAGTGGTCAGCCCATGCAGAAAGGACGCTTTGTCGTGAAGGAAATAAAAATACAGCGGCTTCCCGCCACCAGATCTCCCGCCCCGCAGAGCAGACCCCGGCAGACAAAGGACGGGGCGCCCATCGTGGAGCGCCTTGAGCAGTTGGCCCGTGAGCTCTATGAGTGGGGCAGGAGGCCCGACAGGACGCTCCCCGCACTGCCGGAGATCAGCTCCGAGGGTTTCTTGCGCCAGTATGCCTCCTCCTTTGATCTGCAGGACTACCGGCGGCGGCTTTACGACGTCATGCAGGCCATGTTCCCGCCCGCGCAGATGCTCTTTGTGGCCGATCCCGCCCGCTGCTTTGAATCCCGCTGCTCGGAGGTCATGATACGGCGCAAGCCGGTGGAGGAGCGCGTCTACTGGAAGCGGGAAATCGTGTCTGTGAAAAAAGGCGTCTGGCTCCCCGGCTACCGGGGCCCCATCGATACGGACGGCTGGCACGCCGACCCGCTCCGGCCTGTCTATGAGTACGAGCTTTCCGTCGCCACGGCCTATCTGTTTACGTCGGTGGCAAACGAGCTGAAGTACCCCGCCGCCCTCTTCTATGCCGCGCCCGGCTGGCCGCTGGCCATCCGGATACGATAATACCGTGGAGGGAGCGCCCGGGCATATGATAATAATGAAAGCCGCCCTGTTCACTGTCATTTCCCGCTCCCGGTCCCGTTTTGTGGGGGCTTTTCTCTTTTCCGGCCTCTATGATATGCGCTGAAGCGCCGCCGTGCAGACCCTCCCCGCACCAAACCCCGCCTCCTTCATAGAATGGCATGAGGGGTGTCGAGCCCTTCCCACGAAAACCCTTTACTACTCTTTTGGGAGGTATTGCAATGCCTGAAAAGGTCATGCCAGGCCCCGTGCAGGATAATGCCTGTATCCGTGAGGCCGTGTGCATTCACACCAAGAAGATTTTCGATTCGTGCCGCGAGGAAGATATAACGTCTTATAGGAAGAGCAGCCCAGGGCATGACCCCGGGCTGCTCTTATTTTTCTGGCACATACTCCATAATATCGCCGGGCTGGCACTGTAGATACTCGCAAAGGCTTTCCAAGGAGCGGGTATCCACATGCCCCTCCCCTTTGCGCATCTTCTCCAATGTAGCCACACCCACTACTTTATCCCGGCGTAGAGTGTACATCGTCATTTTTTTTGCCTCTAACATTGTAAACAGCTTATCATACCTCATTGGCACAATATCACATCCTTCTATTGATACTATATCAAAATATATGTACTATTTCTAGTGTAATCTTACGCAGAATTATACACTAAAGTTTGTACATAACATGCATTGATATGTACTAAAGCTAGTGTTATAATATAATTGTCAGGAGGGGAAACCCAATGACAACGGCACCTTGACAACCGAATATCCGGCACCGTATAATAACAACACGAGGTGATACGCATGACAAACGAAGAGAAGATTTTAGAAATGCTTGCATCTATGCAAAAGGATATTTCTAGCATAAAAGAGGACGTAACGGAACTGAAGGATGACGTAACGGAGCTAAAGGATGACGTAGCAGAACTAAAGGAGTACGCAACAGAAACCCGTGAGGGTGTGAACAAGGTAGCTGAGTGGGCAGACAATGCGGGTTTCCTCCTGAAAATTCCTTTTTCCAAGCCCGCGTCCGGGCAGTAACTACATAGCTTGACAGACGGTGCCGGATATCCGCTGCCGTCTGTTTTGTTTATCGAATAAAAGTGCCCCGGCCAGCTTGACGGAGCTGCCCGAGGCGAGCCGCCAGCAGAAGAACAACCAACCACCAGAGGCAAGGCCATTATAACACAGCCTAGCCTCCCACAACAAGGAGGAGCAATGAAACTTACCCGTGAACACGTAGCCCTGGTGATCTACGAGGAGCTGAAGGAGTGCGAGGCCATCAAGGACAGCCCCGGCCCGCACCCCTTTGGGCGGTACAGCATCAGGGACTTACATATCGCCGCCATCAATGAGCTGTGGGACCTCGCGCAGCTCCTGGGCGTGAGCAAGAGACTGCATGAGCTGAACGAGGACAGACCCGCCTGATGATAGACTGTTGGGTGCAGTCCGAAACCTCCTCAGATTGGAGCGGCAAAAGAATGGGCGCGTTCTCATCCCGGCGGACACCGATGTGAGACCCTTCCCCCGGAAGTGAAGCAGCGCCTTGCGGAACAACAACGCACCTACTTCGGCGCAAAGTTGAGCGCAAAAAGGATGCAGCCGATACCGATAAACCTAACGACGAATAAAGAGAGCTGGAGACCCGGAGTGATCCGGGTCTCCAGCTCTCTTTATGTCTTGCCCTCAGCCTTGCCGTTGCCGCTCTTCTCCTTCATGGCTTCCAGCATGTTTTTGAGGAAGGGCGGCAGGGGGACCCCCATCAGGCCCAGGTTCTCCAGGATGCTCAGTCCCTCGTTGGCGATGAAGAACAGGCACACCGCCACACGCACGTATGCGGCCCCCAGCAGCTTGTCCAGCCAAACGGCCACCAGCACCAGGGCCAGGATGCCCACCTTTCTCACCAGCCCCTTAAACCCGGCCCGGCTCTCCAGCGCTCCGCCCTCGCTCTTGGGGGATTTTTTGAACACGGCCGCCACCACCCAGCCGGTGGCGTAGTCCACGGCCATACATCCGATAAGTACCTGCAGCGTCACGTCCCAGCCTCCAAACAGGTTTGCAAGGACGCTGCCAATTGCGGCAAGTGTCACCAGCACCATATCCTTAATGTTGACAACGGTCTCCACGTCACACGCTCCTTTCCGGCGTCACGGGCCTATCGGCCATGTTGAACATCATCTGGAGCGTCACCAGGAGGTCGTCCGTCAGGTGGAGCCTGCCCGCGCCGTCGCCTCTGATAATGCCGGTCTCCACCGCCCGCCTCACAAGCCCCTGCGCCCACTTCGGCACCTCGTCCATATCCGTGTATACCCTGGGCTGCGCGGACCTCACGGCCTCGTCCACGAGGGCCTGCACCTCTTGCCTGGTCATTTCGCTTCCCTCCAATCGCTTTTTAAACGTCTCCCACGCCGCCCCGTCGTTGACGTAGGGCGCTGGGCAAATCTTGCCGGTTACGTCGTAATGGCGGAGCACATGGGCGGCGTCGATGCCGTGCCGGGCCATGATATCCCGGGCCAGCTCCACCGTCCTGTCCACGGTCTCCGGGTCAAAGTACCACTTCCCCGCCCCGTCCCGGTGGCAGCACATCTCAATGCCGATGCTGTTGGCGTTGCGGCAGTCGGGATGCCTGTACCTGCCGTCGCTGCGGCCGCAGTGGGAGGCCACGCAGTCCTCCGCCACGCTGGCCCACACGTCCGCGCCGTCCTCGGTGTGGCCGACAAAGTAGTGGGCGCTGGCCCCGATGCCCGGCGTGTTGTGGTAGTACCATGCGTTCTGTCGGGCGTCTCCCAGCGCTCCGACATAGTGGATCACCAGCCACCGGACCGGCTTCACCCGCCTGCCCTGATGGTTTCTGGGGTTGCAGGGGTAGTCCTTGCGTATCTCCATCACTGCTCCACCTCCTGGATAAATCCGGGGTATCCCTTGGCCTTCAGCTCGTCCCGCAGACGCTCCGCGTTGGCCTTGACGGAGAACGCCCCCACTTGGACCCTGTACAGGGTCTTGGGCTCCTCCCGCGTCTCCCTGGGAAACACCAGCAGCCACCCCCGGCAGATGCGTTTTTGGCTGGGCTGCACGTCCATCCCCGGCCCGAGGCTCCCCTGGCTGCTCCAGGAGCCGTCCCAACGCAGGATGTCCACGCACCCGGCCCCCAGCATGGCCGCCACGGCCTCCTCGCCGGTCAGGCCCGCGTCCCTGGAGGCCAGCAGGCACACCACCGAGCCGTCTCCCTTGACGCCCGTATACGTCACTCCGTTTCGGCTGTAGGCGGTCTTGTTGTTGAGCCGCCCGCCCAGATACGCCGCCTGGCCTGCCGCCGCATAGTCCCACTCGGCGTCCTCCTTCCAGCCGGTGGAGACCCGCCCGGCAGCGTCGATGCAAATGCCGGGGAAGTCGTATTTCTCGTAGACCCATTTGCCCCGGAGCATCACGCCGCCGTTCTGGTGGTCAAAGTACTTCACCCCGGCGCCGGGCTGAGCCGCCAGCGCGAAATACCACAGATTGATGATGGCACAGCACCCGGTCCGCTTCTTAATCTCCTGCCACGTCAGGCGGTCCACGTTATCAAAAAGCTCAAAGCGGTACTTGTCCTGGGGGTAGGTCGCTATCTTGTAATTGCTCATATGTATCTCACCTCACTCCCGCCGTGGCGGGTGGTTTTGCCGTAGTCGGGTCAGCCGATGGCAATATAGTCGTACACAAGGTCGCTCTGGTTGAGCTGCTGCGAATCTCCATCGGCATACCAGCTCAGGCCGTCAGACCTCCATGTGATGTTGGCCTTATAGAGAGTATTGCCTATGACCGCCGTCTTCCCCTTTGGTGTGCCGGACACCCACCCGAAGCCGCCGTAAGACTCCTCTGCCCGGCATGTTATAATCACCAGCTTAGGCGCAAAGCCAAGCGTCAAGGCATTGGGGTTGCTGGCCCCGTACTTTCCCGTCCCCGTATAGCTCCCGGCGGCTGTCTTCACGCCGCCGATTACCTGTTCTTCCGGGATATACAGCGGGGTTCCGTGCGCGTCCGTGATGAAGGTCGGCACTGACGCTGTAAAAGTATCGGGCAAAACAATACAGGGGCGGATGGTGTATGCGCCCGAACCGGTGCCCCGGCGTGCCTCTCCTGTCGTGCCGACAAGCAATATGCTTGTTGCTCCGGTGCTGCTATGGCAGTACGGGGAGCGGGTCTCCCAATTTTGAGCGGTACCGCTCATAAGCCCGATTCGTTTTTTGTTTGCTTCAGTTGTTTCTCCACTCAAAAAGTAGGCGAATTTGGCGCCCTCTGCGGGGAAGGTGGCGCCGTCAGAGGCCGATTTTGTCAACCCCAGCTCATACCCGGACGGGAGCCATACCTTTGCAGCCAATCCACTCTCCCCGGACGTAACCGCCGTTCCATTTCCGCTCCCCGCCCGGTAGGGTATCTTGACCTGCTTTATTGCAGCCTGAACATCAGCGTCCAGCTTCGCAATGAAGGTATTGTTGAGGTAAGTATGGATAGTGCTGTTGGCGTAGTCGTTTACGTCGGCACTGTGCCATTGGCGCTTTTCGTAGATATCCTTCATCAGCAAAACAGTACCGCCGGTAAAGGTGCTGGAGTAGATGCCGGAGGGCTTCCCGTGATGGACCACGATCCACTCTCTGGGCGCTCCGTCCACCTTGAGCACGATGGTCTCCCCCACCGCCACGCTCCCCAACGTGACCGGCGTCTTCTGCGCCAACACCATTTTCTCCAACACGGAGGGCGGCGCGGCCCGCTGGCCTACTAGCTGACCTCTAGCCATGCTGCACCTCCTTTTTGTCCACAATCCGGGTCCGGGCTACCCTGTAATAAGAGTGCCCCCCCCCGGTAATTTTTGATAATTCTCATTGCTTGCCCTCCTCTGTGGAGTTCTCCACAGCCGTGATTTCGTCCGCCTCGGCCCGGCTCAACCGCCCGGCCTCCACCAGCGCATTGATGCGCTCCGCGCCCCACAGCCTGGGGTAATATTTCTTCGCCAGCTCGTACACGCTCACAGGCTCACCCCCTGCAGCGCCGCCAGATAGTCGATATCCGCCCGGTTGCGCTCCTCCAGCGTGGGCTCCGGCTCCGGCAGCGGCTCCGGCGCGGGCCGCTCGGTGGGCGTCACCCCCACCAGCTTCCCGCCCTCAATGGTCAGGTCGCAGTATCCGCAGGTATCCCATGCCGCCGCCTCCAGATGGGCGGGGACCTCTATGTACCCCTCCAGCCAGCAGGCCCTCCGGCCGCTCTGCTGCTCAATCCGGTGCAGGCCGTTCCCAACTGAGTCAATCTGAATGATGGTCATATTACGCTAGCCTCCTGTCTTGATAGCTACATAGTTGTAAACGCTGGGGCTGCTATTGACTACAACATCCGACCGGGTAAAGGATTTAACTAAAAACCCATTGGCCGTGCAAGTGATATAGTCCTTGGCCGAGTCCTTGCCTGATGCGTAGTTTGCAGGACTCCCGGATACTGCAAGCCCGCCATAGTGCATAGAAAAGCCGGAGTTCTGGAAAGCCATGCTGCCATCTGCCATCACCAGCAGCACAATATCAGGCTGAAATCCAAGGTTAATCGTCCGTGTTTCCGCGTCGTCGCCCTGGTAGGAGCCGTACACAATCCTGCCCCGCAGGGCGGCGGGCGCGGGCATTCTCTGCCCGACGACAGTCCCTCTGCTCATCGTATCACCTCAATTCCAACACTCATCGCTGCGGACGGCTTGGCCGTCTGCTTGCAGTAGAATGTCACCTTGCCCGCCGCGCTGTCCACGTAGGGCTCCAGCGTGTCCCAGGCGTCCATCTGGGCCGCCGTGGTCCCCGTCAGCCGGGCCTTGGGCACGTCCGCAGCCAGCATCCAGCTCACCGTAACCGCCTGGCTCCAGTTCCCCGCGCTCCCCGTCCACCCGGTGGTGCTCAGCGTCCCCGTTGCCGTCTTCCGCTCCGCCTTGGCGCTCAGCGCAGTGGACAGCCCCGTCACATCCCCCGTTCCATGCGTGTGCGCTGTCGGCGTCATGCTGGCGGGGAAGTCGGTAATCTGGCTCCTGGTATGTGTGTGGCTCAGCGCGGCGTACACCGTGCCCAGCTTCGCCTTCATAGCCGTGATCAGGTTGGCAAAGGTGATCCGCTTGGTGGCGGAGCTGGCCGCCGAATCCAGCAGCGGCAGGGCGTCCGCGTCGGCCAGCGTGGTCTTCGCCGCCGCGCCGCTGAGCTTTGCCTCCTTTTCGTCGCTCAGCCCCTTCAGCGCGGCGTCGATGGCCGCCGCGTTGGCGTTGAGTATTTCAATATCCACGGTGTCGGTTCCGTCCGGCATATTGAGCTGATAGTTGGTCGTCTTTCTCATTTTCCGCTCCCCTCTAAAGGATTCTCAGCCGGTCCCATGTGCTGCTCCCCGCCTCGGTCCATGTGACGGCTGCCAGGTTGTCCCAGACGTTGTAAAGGTACTCGAAAGAAAACGCCAGGTGGGCGGGCTTGGCCTCCACCACGGCCTCCTCCAGCCCCTTGATGTTGGCGGGGACGCCCTTCACGCCCACGAACTTGATCACAAAGCGGTACTCCTCCGGGTAGACGATCACCTCCGCCTCGCCGTTGGCAAAGGCGGAGGCCACGTTGACCAGGGCCTGCCGCGTAGTGGTCCCGGCCCCCCGGAGCTTGGCCTTAACCCGCTCCCGGCGGAATGCGTAGGTCTTCCCGGCGTCGCTCTCCAGGCCAAAGGCCCGCTCCCAGTAGACGAGGCCCCATGTGGCGGTCTCCAGCGCAAGCTGCCTTGCAAAGCCGTCAAACCATGCCCGCAGCCGCCCGGCCTGCCAGCCCATCACGCCCTGGAGAGCCTGCATCTCCTCGCTCCCCCGCCACTGCGGTGGGATTCTGGACAGGAGGTCCACTGGCCGGGCGTCGTCGCCGCCGGGCCCGGCGTCGCTCAGGCCGTAGCCCGCAGCGCCATAGCGCCCTTCGCCGTACTTCATCAGCCGCCGCCCCCCTTTAGGGCGTCCCAGGTCAGGCCCCCGGTGGGGAGATAGCCGGTGTGGGTGTGCCCCGTGTCCGCCTTGCCGTCCAGCGCCCCGCTCAGCCCGGTCACGTTGGCCATGGTGTGCAGGTGGGAATTATCCTTGACGGCGGGGCTTGGATAGGTCCCCTCCAGATCCCCCCCGGCCGGGCCGGAGGGCGGCAGGCTGGACGGCACGCCGGGTATGGTGGGCTTGTCGCTCAGGTCGTTGTAGCTCCCGCTGAAGGCAACGGTCTTCAGGTCCGCGAACCATTTCATGACCTTCCCCAGGAGCACGGAGAGCTTTTCACCGCTCACCAGATTGGCCCGCGCCCCCGCCTGCGTGAAAGTGGGCGTTTGGTCGTTGGTGGCCACGTTTGGGACGCTCTCCAGCCCCACATCCGCCTTGGAGGGCGTCCAAGTGCTGGGCCTTGCCCCCACCTGTGCCGCCGTTACGCCGTGGGGGTTGCTCTTGCTCACGGCATGGGCAATGAGGTCGGCGTCCTTTGCCATCGGCACGTTTTCCGTCCCGGTGCCGAGGTACAGCTTTTTCTCATCGGTCACAAAGCCCGGCTCGCCCTCCGACAGGATGGGCAGCTTTGCCTTGGCCCCTCTTTTCAGTTGCAGCTTACGGCTCATAGGCCCTCCTTAAAACGTCCCGCCGTCGATATCGCCCACGCTCAGCACCCCGGAGGCCATGGCAAGCCCGGCCCCCACCTTCACGCCGCCCAGGACGCTGGCCGAAGCCGTGGGCAGGGTGTAAACCGTGTCCTGCCCCGGGATGCCCAAGGCCGTAATATCGGACTTTGCCACCGCCGTGGCCGCGCTCACATGCCCGGTAGCGTCCACCGTCACCTTGTAAAGCCCGGCGGTCTTGGCCGTGTAGGCGGGATGCACGTACTTGTTGTACAGAGCGTCAAAATAGGTCTTCAGCGCCGCTTTCAGCGTGGAGAATTTGACCTTCTTCGTGGCGCTCGACGCGGCGCTGTCCAGTGCCGCCAGCAGATCCGCGTCCGCCAGCGAGGTCTTCTCCGCAGCGTTTTTTAAGAGTGCCTCCTTGCCGGAAATTTGTGTCGTAATCGTCGCGGCAAAGTTCGGGTCGTTGCCCAGGGCGTCGGCCAGCTCCTTGAGGGTGTCCAGAGCCTCGGGTGCGGAAGCCACCAGGGCGGACACCTTGGCCGCCACCTGCGCCTCGGTCTGGTACGCGCTGTCGTTGGTGAGCTGGGACACCTTCGTGGGCAGCCCCGTCACTTTGCTGGCCGGAATGCTGGGCAGGTCCTCAATGGTCAGCGCCGCCCCCGCCGTCACCCGGCCCTTTGCATCAACGGTGAGCTTGGTGTAGGTCCCCGCCGTCAGCCCGCTCATGGTGGCCAGGGTCAGCACCAGCTCCACCGCCTGGGTGCCGTCAAAGGGAACCGCCGGGCTTGTGGCGTCTCCGCTGATCGAAAACTCCCGGGCATTCATCAGCTTCACCGCCTGGTCCGATGTGCCGCCCTTCGGGTTGATATGAACCTTGCCTGCCGTGGTTCCGATATAGACATTTCCAGTGTCCAGGGCTACGGCCATCTCGCCCTCGGATAGGACCAGATTCTCCACACCGACCTGAGCGCCTCGCTTAATTCGGATTCTTCCCGCCATGGTTTATTTCCCTCCTATGTTCCGTTTCCATCGATATCCAAATTTTGATGAGCCATTGGATTTGCCATGTGCTCCTCCAACGTCTGGGACGTGTCTGCTGCCGCCGAATAGTTCCCGTCCACCAGCATCCACGGGTGGGCCGTCCGGGAGGTCTCGTGCAGCGTCAGGGCATCCGCGTCGTCAAACGTCCCGAAGTCGATATCGCCGGACACCACCTCCGCCGGTAGCTGCTCCACGGGCACCGTCCCGCCCACCAGGTCGGCCTTGCGCTTCAGCGCTCCGTCCAGTGCCAGCCGGTCGGCCTCGGCCTCCGCCGCCAGGCCCTCCAGGTCCCCCTGGAGCTGGTTGATATCATCGGCCTCCACCACGTCGCCGGTGGTCTCGTAGCTGAGATAGAGCACATCCGCCGCCGCGAAGACCCGCAGCCACAGCTTCCACTCGGCCCCGTCCCGGATTTCGGTGGTGTAGTTGAGCACCTTCTCCCCCTGCCGCCCCGGCAGGGTGTAGATTTCAATGGTGGCCGGGTCCACGTTGTCGTGCCCCGGCCAGCCCTCCCAGCGCCCGCCGGAGAGGGTCAGCGCCTCGTCGGCAATCACGTAGGGGGTATCCCTGCGGTTGAGCTTGGCGGTGTACCTCACAGCGCCACCTCCACCCTGCCCAGCCTTGGGAGCTGCCCCACGGCGAGCTGAAGGTTCCCTTCAGAGCCGTTCATGGTCAGCGCGCCGAAGTCCAGCACCCCGGGAATGCTCAGCAGCTCCATGGCCACGGCGTTGTGCCGCAGGGTGTAGGTGTCCCCGGCGTAGTCGATCTGCGTCACGCCCGCGCCGCAGTGGGCGGCGTACCAGCGGTAATGCTGCGCCACGCTGCTCTCGGCCTGGGCGCGGAAGTAGGCCCCCAGGGCGGCGGTCAGGGCGCTCTGGACCTGGGCCAGGGTGGCGGAGGCGTCCAGCAGCAGCCCGGAGACGGAGACGGCGATCTCCACCGCCTCCATGCCCGCCACGGTGACGGCGGGCCCGATGGGCATTTCCTCCCGGATGTGGGCCTCCACGGCCTCCAGAATGGCCCCTGCGGCCTCTCCCAGGTCCTTGTCGGAGACCAGCACCCTGACGCTCCCCGGCCCGGCCCACAGGGGCAGGACCTTGCACAGCCCCACCCCGTCCACCTCCCTGGCCCACTGGTCGTAGTGGTAGACGTTGCCGGAGGTGGGGGGCTTCCTGCGGCGCTCGTAATACCGCGCCACCAGCTCCGCGTCGGTCTCGGCGTCGGTGCCGCCCCGGGCGGCACCGGCGGCAAAGCCGTCCAGCCCCAGGGGGTTGACGTACATCCGGCAGATGGCCCCGGCCTCCACGTTGTAGGCGCTCCCCACCTCTGCGGCCTCCAGCTCTCCCACGGCCGCGCCGTCCTCCCCGATGGCCACGGCCTCCGTCAGCTCAAATTCCAGTCCCCCGGCGGTGAGAAAGACCGTCCCGGCGGCGAGGGCGGTCCCCGCCCGGCCGGTCAGGGTGATCTCCGCCCGGGCCCTGGTGCCCGCCTTCCGGGTCATTCCGATGCTCCCGCTCTGGAGGTCGATATATCCCCCGGAGGTCTCGTCGATGTAAAAGGCCGGAATAAAGGCGTCCAGCGTCCGCAGCATCTCCCAGTACTGCACGGCCAGCGCCCCCCAGGTCACGTCCAGGAAGCTCCCCTCCCTGGCGGACAGCTTGGGGTAGTGCTCCGCCACGTAGTCCAATATCTCTTTCTTGACCGTCTCGACGGTCAGGTCTTCAAACATCGAAGCTCACCTCCCCGTATATCGTCTCCAGCTTCAGATCCATGGAGAATCTGCCGCCGCTGAAGGCGGTCCCCGATACCCGCACCCCCGTGATGTAGGGGCTTACCATCAGGGCCTCCCGGACGTAGCGCTCCGCCTCGGCCAGCTTGGTGTCCTCGCCGTAGGGCTGGCCGGTGAGGGCGGCCAGGGAGCACCCGTAATCGGGGCTGAACTGCTCCCAGCGGTAGCGGGCGGTCCCCACGGCGTTGACCGCCCAGGTCAGCACGGCCTCCAGCCCCTCGGCAAACACCGGCTCGCCGTCCTGCCAGCGGGGCGCGTTCCGCTCCCGGTCCCAGGCAATATCCCGGTACAGGGGCAGGCTCCGCCGGGCGTCCTCCGCCGGGCCGGGGGCGATGGGAAAGAGCTCCTTAACCACGCCGCAACCCCCTCCCGTCCCTGTCACGCTCCGTCACGCTCGCGGGCGGGCCGCCTTCCCTCCGACTCCGGCCAAACCCGGCCGAGCCTTGCGGGGGTCGGCTCCGCCTGGGCTTTGCCCGTCGCTCCAGTCCAGGCTCCCCTGCTCGCGGCCTGCGCGCTTCTCTCATGCGTCCACCACCTTACACAGGATATAATACCGCTCCCCGTCCCCGGTCAGGAGGACCACCCGGTCCCCGGCCCGGAGCTTTTCCGGCGCGCCGTCGTCCTCGGTCCAGCGCCAGTCCAGGGCGGGATTTACCGCCAGGTCCCCGGCCTCCAGCGGCAGCCCATGGGCCGCCACCCGGAGGGGCAGTCCGTTCCCCGCCTGAAGCACCAGCCCCTCGGGGGCGGACTTCGCCACGCTCGGCGTGAGGAGCGCCGCCATCTCAGCAAAGGGGTCCATGGTCATTTCTCCTTTCCCGCATTGGTCTCGTCCATCAGGTTTCTGAAGTTCAGGTCCAGCTTGGCCACGTACTGGCCGTTTTTCCACTGGTGGCGGTCGCTGTCGATCCAAAAGAGCCCCGCCGCCCCGGCGGAGGTCTCCCGGACCACCACCGCCTCCCCGGAGATGAGGTCCAGGTCGCCCAGGCACTCCACCGTCACCGTCTGGGCCGGACCGTTGTCCTCCAGCAGCTCCCCGGCCTCCGCCGCCGCGTCCGCGCCCCTGCGCTGGGTGACGGCCCGCTCCATGAGTCCGTAGAGGGCCACGGCGTCGTCGTCCCGGACCACCCGGAGCTTATTTCCGTACTCGTCGTATACGGCCACGCTGTCCACCAGCTTTTCAATGCTCTCCGCGATGGAGGAGTGCATGATGGTCTGCCTGGGGGCCAGGATGCAGTCGCTCTCCACGGGCTTCTCCAGCACGGAGAGGGCCTTTCCCTCCACCCGGATCACATACCGCCGCCCGGTGGTCTCGGCGGCCTTGGTGTAGAGGGTATTGATGATTTTCTGGCAGGCCACGCCGGTAAACTTCCGGCTCACCGCCGCCCCCGTGGCGGCAATCCGCCCCGGGGTAAAGCCGAAGTCGGCGCAGATCTGCCGCACGGCGGCCTCGGGCGCACCGTGCCAGTTGTACCAGCCCTGGCAGGCGGAGAGCCGCCGCCCCTCGTCCAGGCAGCGGTGGGAAATGGCCGCGCCGCCGCCGGTGCGCTTGCGGTAGACCACCATGCCCTCAAAGACCGCCCTCCCCGCGCCGTCCTCCACGGACACCGCCGTCCCCATGGGGCAGTCCACCCGGGGGAGGTCCGCGTCCAGCTCAGACGCCGCCATGTCAAAGGCAAACTCCCGGGCGCACCGCTTGATGCTCCCGCTCCAGGTGTAGCCGGTCAGCAGCCGGGTAATCTCCCGCCGCCCCGCAGCCGTGGGGACGAAGACCTTCAGGCCGTCGCCGCCCCTACCAGAAAAACGTGCCAAGGCCGCCCGCCTCCCTCTCTTCCTTCAGGGTGGTCATCACCCGCTGTCCCGTCTCGGTGCGTACAAATTTGGTGGCCCCGGCCACCCTGGCGGACCGGGCCGTGGGCGCGGCCGCCGCCGGGAGCGCGTCCAACCCCGGGATGGTCAGCACCTGTCCGGGGAAAATCAGGTTGGGGTTTGCAATGCTGTTTGCCTTGGCCAGGGCCAGGTATTTGCTCTCGTCGCCGTAGAAGCGCCGGGCAATGGCGGACAGGGTGTCCCCCTCCGCCACCACGTAGCTGCCGGACGCGGCCAGGGCCGCGTCCGCCCCCCGTACCTCCCGGGCCGCCGCCGTCTCCGGCGCGTCGGGCGTGCGGTACTGCCGCAGGGCGATGGCGGCGTATACGTCGTTGGTGCCGTCCTTCTCCCGGTATTCCACGCTCTGGATGAGCACCAGGGCGTTGAGGGGCGTCCCGGACACGATGTAGCGCACGCTCCGCCGGGCGTCAATCCACCGCTCAATCCGCTCCAGATACCACCAGGGATTGAGCACCGTCCCCGGCTCGTTGAAGGGGTAGTCCCTGGCCGGAAAGAAGCACTCCACGCTCCGTTTGTCCAGGGTGCCGTAGCCGGGGAGGTTCAGGTCCCCCAGCCGGTCGATGTTGACCTGTTCCACGTTGATGCCGTGCTCCCAGCCGTACCCGGCCGGGGTCACGGGGAGCACCAGCTCCACTCCCGCCGCCGCGTCCACAAAAATCTGTCTGCGTCTCATAGGCCGTACTCCCCCGCCAACCGGGCCAGCCGGATTTCCTGCATCAGCTCCCTGGCCACGTCCTGGATATCGCTCTCCTGGCGGATGTGGAACTCGTTGCCCGTAATCACGACGCCCCCGCCGCCCCCGCCGGAGGCGCGGCCCCGGGCCTCGGAGGCCGGGACGATCTCCTCGTCCTGGTGGAGCAGGGCAAAGTAGTTGTCGTAGGGCACCCGCTTCAGGCCGGTGGCGTGGGAATTGACCCCCATCCCCGCCGCGAGCAGGTCTCCCTCGGCCTCCATCCGCTGGGTCCAGGCTGTGGAAAAGCCGCCCTCGCCGTCCCCCTTCGGGCCCAGCATGAACTGGCTGAACGCCGACGCCGCCTGTCCCTTGTCCTGCTGCTGGCCCATGAGGTACTCGGGCATATGGGCCTGGAGCGCCGCCGTGTTGTCCTGGAGGGCCTTCACCAGATCACGCTCCGCCTCCTGAACGCCCTTGGCCGTGTCGCTGACGTTGTAGGCGTCCTCGGCCAGCCCCTCGGCCGCGCTCTTGAGGCGTTCCATGTTGGCGGCCGCGACGGCCTTCGACTCGTCGTCCCCCTCGTCAAACTGCTTTTGCAGGGCGGCGTACTCCTCGTGCATCGCCTGGAGGGTCCCCGCCTGCTCCTCGCCGTAAAGGCTGGTGGGGCCTCCCAGCAGCAGGGCGGACATGGCCTCCCGCTGGTACTGGCCGGACAGGTTCTCCGCCAGGGCCTTTCCCTCTCCGATGTAGGCATTCATCTGCTCCAGGGCGGCTCCCGCCTCCCCCTGGAGGAATGCGATATTGTCCTGGAGGCCCAGCTTCGCCTTCTCGTTGTAGGCGTCGCCCTGGGCGCTGCGCATCTCCTGGGTCCATCCCTCCATGGTGGAGGAGAGGCCCGCATAAGTCAGGGACTGTTCCTCCATGGCCCCGCCGTAATCCTTCTGCATCCTCTTGATGAGGAAGTCCGCAACCTCCCGGCCGCTGTAATTGCCCTTGGAGATGTTTTCGTACACCTGGGCCACAGAGATGCCGTCCTTCTCCGCCAGCCAGTTCAGCGCCCCGATGCCCCGCTCGGTCATCAGGTTGATGTATTCCAGGCTCGCCTTGTCGGTGGACTGCATCCGCCCCAGGGCGGTGGCCACGGTGTTGATATCCGCCGTGCCCATGCCCAGCGCGGCCCCCGTGTCGCCCACGGCGGTCAGCGTGGGGATGATCTCATCCACCGCCGTGCCGAACGTCAACATGGTCTTGGACAGGCCCGTGATGTCGTCGTAGAGAAACGGCGTGCTGTTGGCCAGAGTCTTCACCTCGTCCAGATAGCTGACGGCATTCTCCCGTCCGCCCAGGAGGGTGGCAAAGGAGGTGAGGCTGGTCTCCCGGCCGGACGCGATTTGCCCGCCGCTCTCCAGCTCGGCGGTCCGGGCGCTTTGTAGCGAGCCGTACTGGTCGCGGACGTAGCTTTTAAATGCGTCGTCCTGCTCCTTGAAGATGTCGGCCGCGCCCCCCACCAGCCCCGTCAAGCCGCCCACGGCGGCCCCGATGGCGGTTCCGATGCCCGGAATCACCGAGCCGATGGCTGCCCCGGCCGCCGCGCCGGAGATGCCCCCGGAGAGGGCGGAGCCCACGCTTCCCCCCAGGGCGGAGCCCAGGAAGGTGTCCGTCACCTGTCCCAGGCTCTGCCCCAGCATCCCCATGAGCCCCGCCTTCCCCAGCGTCCCCAGAACGTCGCCGCCGGCGGCCCCTCCGCTTCCGGCCCCGCCGTTATTCCTGGCACCCGCCCGGTTATCCGCCCTGGATGCCGCGTCGGAGGCGGCGTCGATATCTCTCTGCGTCCTTCTGGCCTGCTGGCTCACCACGGAAAGCTGCTCCGTCAGGTTGGAGTAGTCCGCCTCGGCGGCGGCCAGCGCCGCCCGCTTGGTCGCCTTTTCCATCTCGTCCGTCCCGGCCTCGGCCTCCTTGAACGCCCTTCTGGCCTGGGCCAGCTCGTTCTTCGCCCGGGTCAGGTCCACCTTCAGGTCAACCCTCTTGCCATTGAGCCTGTCCAGCTCCTTTTGCAGCTCCGTCACATCGGAGCGGAAGGGCGTGCAGGCGTTGCGCATATTGATAATCGCCTGCGAAAAATTGTCCTGGAGCTTCAGTGCGATGCTGGCTTCCGCCATGCTACTCCCTCCCCTCTAAGTAGTCCGTCAGCAGTCCCCGGATGAGCAGCTTCTCCCCGTCGCTCAGCCGGTAGTAGGTCCCCGGGAGAATGCCGTGGCGGATGAGGAGCCACTGTGCGGTCTGCAACTCCCCATCCGTCCTCAGTTTTTTGAGATGTCCTCCAGCACGCCGGGTCCGTAGCCCGCCAGCTCGTCCAGCTCACGGGCCAGGGCCCGCAGCTCGCCGGGCCGCAGCAGCTTCTTCAGGGCGTCCGCAGGCGTCTCACAGCCCATCTTGTCCTCGTACCAGCGTGGGTCCCGCAGGTTGGGCTCCTGCACGCCCTCCAGCACATAGTTGGCGTCCCGGTCCTTCTGAAGACCGGCCGCCGCCTCAATCTGGGCGCTGGTCAGCTCCCGCAGGGTGAAGACCACATCCTCCCCCGCCAGCTCGGAGAGGCGCTTAATCTTCTTCTGCCTCAGCTCCGGCTTGGGCAGCTCCAGCCCCAGCAGCCTGTCCATGGTCGTACTCATCGCTTTATCTCCTCTCTCGTCGCCGGGCCCCCTTCGCGGGCCCCTTTACCGCTCCGCAATCCTGTCCAGCAGCTTGTAGCCCGTGAAGGTGAACGGCACCGAATGCCGGGTGACACTGGCCGCCTTCCAGTTGGCAAGCTGCACCTCGTCGAAGTTGACCCCGTAGAGGGCGATGCGCTCCGCGCCCCAGGAGGCGGGGTCCGCCAACTGGCAGATAATCTTGTCCCGGCCGTAGCCCCCGGTCTCCGGGTCCCCCTCGTCCTCAATCATGGCGCTGTCCACCTTCAAAAACTCCAGGGTCCCGGTGCCCTTCTTCTTGGTCATTTTGGTGTCTTCCCACAGCTCGCCGCAGAGGTTGACCGCCTCCTTGGTCTTGGCCACCTTGGCCGTGAACCCGCTGACCTCGGCCATAATCCGCCCGGTGCGCCATACCTGGCCGTAAGTGCCGTTGATAACGCGCTCTGCGCTGTCAATTGTCACTGACATATCCTATCCCCCCTATACTTCATACCGAATGAGGAAATCCTCCATGGTGTCCAGTATCTTCACCAGCCCCAGCAGGAAGACATAGCTCCCCGTGTCGGCCTCCCGGATCTCCTGGTCGGTCATGCTCCCCACGTCGGCTCCGCTGTTTTTCAGCCATTTGCGCTGATTATCCAGGTCCAGGTCCATGCTGCTGCGTCCCTTCTGGAGGATGTCCGGCTCCAGGGTTTTAAAGAAGGTCTCGAAGGCCAGCAGGAGCAGCAGCTTATTCGGGTAGCTGTTGGCGCACTTGCCCCGGTAGCCGTGCTTGATGGTGGTCGTCCCGAAGTAGGTCAAAAGGTCCATGGTCTCCACGATTTTGACCTTCTTCCAGTCCTCCTTCTGGTCCGCGCCCACCGTCACCAGGGAGTTGACCGCCCGGGCGATCTCCACCTGCACCCCGTCCCGGATGAGGAAAAGCTCCCCCTTGCCCACCCTGGCGTCCGCGTCCTCCACAGCGGGGACCCCCGTCACCTCGGGCAGCACGCAGGAGGTGGCCGAGCAGGTGGAGGGCACCCCGGCCAGAATCCCGGCGATGCGGGAGCAGTACTCCCCCGCCGTGAAGGTCTCCGCCCCAGCCTTGATATCGTCCGTGGTAAAGTTGACGATTCCCATGTGGTCGGCCGCCGTGTGGGGGAGCACCGCCTTTTCGGTGTTTCCGCCCTTTTCCCGGCGCTTCTTAATCCAGGCCGCCAGCTCCCCGCACTCCGCCTCGCTCATGTCGGGGGGCCCGGCCACGTAGTCGGCGGAGTAGTTGTCCAGCAGGGCCAGGGCCGGGGCCAGGGTAGCGGCCCCGCTCTCCCCGTCCGGGGGGATGACGGCCAGATACACCTTGGACGGGGTCCCCATGTCGGACCCCGTCATGCACCGCTCCACGTTGCGCCGGTTGGCCTCCCCCAGTTCGGCGGGGATGTCGCTCTCCCACACCACCTCATGGAGGCCCGCCGCCTTGGCGTCCCGCAGAATCAGGGCCACAACGCCCTTTTTGTCCCGGGCGGAGGCCGCCTGCGCGGCCGCGTAAAATTCCTGCTCCAGCTTGGGCAGTCCAATTGCCATGTCATTCACTCCTTACTTTCTGTCTGCTCCCGGGCCGCCGGGCTCCCTCAGCCGCAGGTCCAGGTGCTCCATGGGCGGGGCCTCCCGCACGGCTGCCCCCGGCCGCCCGGCAAACCAGTTGCACCGCAGCGTCACAAAGGCCGACTCCGGCTCCCTGCCCTCTGCCACGGCCAGCACGGACACGGCCCTTCCGCAGCACCGCACATAGCCCGCGCCGAAGAGCGTCAGCACCGCCGCCTGGGTCTCCATCAGCCGCTCGCTGCTGCTCACGTAGTCGTCGTCCTTCTCGTCGAAGATTTCCAGGCTCCACTCGGCGTCCCACCCCTGAAGCAGGGCGTTGGCGTCGCTGGCCTCCGCCCGGGTCATCTGTAGGAAGAAGGACGGCCGCTCAAAGTCCGCCGGGCACACGTCCCGGTAGATGATTCTGTCCGGCCAGCGGGAGCAGATGCGCTCCCCCAGCGCGTCTCCAAGCTCCATCAGCGTCATGCGGGCCCTCCCATCTCCCTGCCCATCTCCTCGCACCAGGCCCTGCTCTCGGCCTCGCAGGCCGCCAGCGCCGAACGCTCGGAGCGGGCGTAGTAGTGGTAGCCCCTTACCGCAGCAACCTTAATCCGGGGCCGGTAGCGGTAGCCCCCGCGCCTGACGGCGGAGGGTCTGCGGATGGCGTGGCCGTTCTCGGTATAGTTGGTGACGGCCCCTGGGCCGTTGGGCCCGGTCTCCGCACCCTCTTTTCCCCCCACGGGGCGCACCGCCGTATACCCCAGCCTGCTGCCCAGGTGGTACTTCTGCCACCCCGGCACCCGGCCGCCGCCGTTCTTCATGCCGGAAGCGGCCGCCTGCTCCGCAGCGGTGCGCTGGAGGGCCTTGCCCAGCCGGTCCAGAAGCTGCCGCTTCCGGCGGGGATGCTCCTCCCGCAGGTCGTCCAGCCAGTTCAGCAGCCGGTCCAGTCCGCTCAAATTTCCGCTCTGCAAGCCTACACATCCTCCCTCCGCTCAATCTCATACTCGTTTTTCCAGGGGTCCAGGGAGTGGACGGCGGTCACGTAGTGCCGCGCCCCGAGCGCGTCCACAAAGTCCCCCTCATCCAGCGCCACCGGCTTGGGTGCCACCAGCACCAGCCCCGCCCCGGCGGCGGCGTGGGTCGCCTCGCGCTCGTAGCGCACGTATTTCTCGGTCAACACCCCGGGGAAGGCAAAGGGCGGACCCACCGTCCGCACCGGCCGGTTGCCCCGGCTCTTGTCCACCGCCGCCTCCCTGTGGCGGGCGGTGCACTCCGTCACCTCCACCACGGCGGCCTGGACGCTGAGCCACCCCCGCGCAGGCTCGGTTATTTCGCTGAGGAACAGGTGCTGTCCCCGCCAGCGGGCGGCCTGGTGGAGGGTCAGGGCCCGGCGGCGCAGCGTCAGCTCCGCCGCCCTGGCCCCGATGCCGATTTTGGAAAACAGGCTGGTCTTGCCGGTCAGCTCCACGGCGGCCCATACCTCGGCGTACTTGATATACTCCCAGCCCCCGGCCGTCTCCGTCAGCCCCAGCAGCTCCACGCGCTCCCGCAGCGCTCCCGCGCTGTTTTTCATCCGTCTCCGCTCCTTTCAGCCCTGGGGCTCGGTCAGCTTGAGCTGGACGACGGTCCGCCGGAGCTGGGGGTTTTCGGCCACGCTCCCGGTCAGCACCGGGTCCCGCAGGTCGTAGCTGCCCAGGGCGATGGCGTGGGCCGCCAGATCGTAGAGGGCCCGCCGTGGGTGCTCCGCCGGGGGGAGGGCCACCCCCGCCCCGGCCAGGTATTCCCGGGCGGCCAGGACGCAGGCCGTCACCACGGCGTCGTCCTCCTCACCCTCCACCCGCAGATACGCCTTGGCGGCCGCCAGCTCCTCCGCCGTCAGTCCCGCCGCGCCCATGCTCACACCGCCAGGGTCCACCCGTTTTCGGCGGGCAGGAAGTCAACCCGGGAGGCCGCCACGACCGCGCAAACAAGGTCCGCGCCCGTGTCGTGCTTGAACTTGACGCCGAGATAGGCCCCGTGCTCCGCGTGGGGCTTGCAGGAGACCGTCACCAGCGCTTCGCTCATGGCCTTATCGGCGGTAAATACCGCGTCCGCCACCTTTACCGCGCCGGTGCCCGCCTCGTCGCCGGCGGCGTAAACCTCCACGGTCAGCTTCTTTCCGCTGGCCACCGGGCCGGTGGCCAGCAGGAACTCCACCTCCCCGGTCTCGGACGCGGCCACAAACCCGCTGGTCTTCTGGGTGGCGGTGGACACCGCCTGGGGCGCGAAGACGATTCCACGGGCCAGCTCTTCAAAAATGCGCTTCATTTCGCTCTCTCCTCTCTCAATCAGGTCCGGGCCGCCAGGGCCACGAAGGGGCTGCGGGTCTTGGTGCTGTTCTTGATGGTCATGGGCTTGTTCGCCTTGGGCCCGCCGTTGCAGCGGAAGACCACCCGGAAGCAGTTCTGGTCGGTCAGGAACTCCACATGGATGGACCACTCCTGCTTGACGGTGCCCTTGGTCAGGAGGATGTACTGATAGGGGTCCACCAGCATAATGTCGCCCTTCGAGCCCAGGGCGGAGCAGTTGTCCTCAAAGAGCACGGGCTTGTTCAGCACCCGCTGGGTGTCGAACGCCCCCAGCCCGCCCTCGGGGTTCCACAGGAACTTGGCCGCCTCGCCGCTCTGGATGGCGAGATAGGGCAGCACCTCCTCCACGTCGGGATGCATCAGCCACACCAGCCTGTCCCGGTTCCGGGGCATGGCCCGGGCCTGCATCTTGATGGCGTTGGCCCCCAGGAAGGACCCCGCCGCCTGGCCGGACTCCTTGTCCACCACGATCATCGCGCCGGACTTCTGGATGCCCAGGGGCTTGCCCACGCCGTCGCCGCACAGCACGGATTCCGTCAGCAGCCGGTCCCCCGCCAGGGTGAACGCATTGCCGAAGAAGCCGGACATAAAGGCCGCGTCCTCCAGCATCTCATCGGTGGCGTAGGCAAAGCCCATCATCTTCTCCAGATCCATCTTCATCTCTTTGAACTGGGGCTTGCTGGCGGCGACGGAGGCCGCCTCGCTGGCCCAGTACATCTGTACCCCGCCGAACACCGCCTTGGAGGTGTCCGTCTCGTCCGCGCTCAGCCAGCGCATGGCGTTGGCGGCGCTGGAGCAGGTGTAGCGGTCCAGGCGGTTGAGCAGGGGGCTCGACTGCACCGCGCTCTCCAGAATCATCCCGGCAAAGTCGGTCTGAAGCACAAAGCCGCCGTCAGCGCCCGTGCCCTCGTTCGCCCCCAGCGCGGCGTTGTTCACCTGGAACAGGCGCTTGTCCTCAATGTGGTTCTTGCGGAAGGAGTAGACCGCCTTGAGCTGTTCGCCCAGTGTGGCGAAGGGCCGGGCCTCATCCCGCTTGTCCTCGGGCTTTCCGCCCGGATCGGGGGTGTGGAGCGCCCCGTCATAGGCGCTCTCCGCCGCCTGATTGCTGGCGGCGGCCAGCTTCTCCAGACTCTGAATCTGGGCGTTGATGCCCTCCATCTGGGCGGTAATCTTGTCGGCCTCCTCAAACTTGTTCTCGCTGACCAGGCCCTCGGCCTGGCTGAGCAACTGGCTCTTCTGCGCCCGCAGCCCGGTGATTTTCTCCATGTAGTCAACCATTTTTGTTGTCCCCTTTCACTTAATAAGTTGCAAGCGCCCTCATCCGAGCCATGGCGCGCCTTGCCAATACCTCCTGGGCCGCTGCGGCCCGCTCGTCCGCAACGTGGGCCCGGTACTTCTCCCGCATGGCCGCCGTCAGCCGGATGCGGCCGCCCGCCGCCGCCACGAAAGCGGCCGGGTCCCCGTCCCCCGCCTCCAGCGGCACAATGGCGTCGATGAGCCCGTACTCCAGCGCCTGGGTGGGGGAAATCCAGATGTTTTTGTCCATCAGCTCGGCCAGCTCCTCGGGGCTCTTGGCGGATTTTCTCGCCGTGTACGCCTCCAGGATGCAGTCCCGGGCGTTGCGCAGGCCCTCGGCCGCCAGCGACAGGTCCTTGTAGTCCCCCTCCGCGCCGCCGGTTGGATTGTGGTAGCAGAGCAGGGCCCCGGGCTCACACTCAATGCTGTTGCAGCCAGAGGCCGCCAGCGTGGCGGAGGATGCCCCGTAGCCCTGGAACAGGGCCGTGGTCTTCCCCTGGTAGCGCCGCAGCAGGGAGCGGATCTCCATGCCCACCGTCATATCCCCGCCCGGGGAATTGATGAGCACCGTCACGTCCTCGCCCCCCGCCTGCTCCAGGGCGCTTGCGATGTCCATGGGGGCGGTGATATCCCGCCAGCCCCAGAATCGCAGCACGTCGGCGGAGTCGTTGTCCCAGAGCTCCCCCCTGAGATTGATGTCCATTTACTCCTCTCCTTTCAGGATAGCCCGCAGCGAACCCAGATTCTTGGTCGCCAGAAACTCCTGGCCCAGGCCGCCGGGGATGGGGTTCTTCTCCTCCTTGGCCCGGCAGTCGTCCGGGCAGTACACGGAGTTTTGCACCATCTTCTCGTAGAACTCCGCCCGGGTCTTGGGGTCGGCGCGGAGCAGCACCTCCACGTTCCCCCGGAGATACCAGCCCTGCGCCCTCTGCTGGGGCGTCGGCAGCTTGTAGGTGTTCTCCTGCTCCCACTGGAGGACGTAGGGCAGCAGCGTGTCCGTCACCCAGTCGATCCGCTGCTGGGCGTTGCTGTTGTACGCCTCCTTGCCCACCTGGAGCATATACTTCGGGATGCCCGTAAACCGGGAAATCTCCTCCACGCCGAACTGGCGGCTCTCAATAAATTGTGCGTCGCTCTGGCTCACCCCGATGGGGGTATACTTCATTCCGTGGTCCAGCACGGCCACGGCAAAAGCGTCGTCTGTGGCGTACTGCCGGAACTCGCTTTTGAGCTTGTCCCGGGTCTCCCGGCTGGCGTTGGTGTCCACCTCCAGCACGCCGGAGAGCCGCGCCCCGTTCTGGTAGAACTTCTTGCCGTACCGCTGGGCCATGCCGTCGGAGGCCACCGTCTCCCGGGCCAGGTCCAGCAGCCCCCGCCCCCGGATGCCGTCATAGCTCTCAAAGAACAGCATGGACAGCTCGTAGGAGGCAAAGGTCCTCTGCACCCCGTCCACGTTGAAGTCGTACCAGTAGAGCCCCGTCGCGCTGTCCCGCCGGACGGAGCAGCATTCCGTCGGCAGCGGGATACGCTCCGTCACCGCGCCGGAGGGGTCCCGCCTGTTCCAGCAGTAGCCCACCCCATGCCAAAAGGCGTTTGACATGACCACCTTGCCCAGCAGGAAGGGGGACATATTGATATTCGGCCGGACCTTCAGCACCCGGTCCAGCGCCTCGTCGCTCACCGACGCCCGGGCGTCCCCGTCCTTTTTGTAGACGCCGAAGGGGATCAGCCCAAAGGCGTTCGTCAGGATGCGGTGGGCGGCGGCCACCGGGGAAAGCCGCTCCGCGCTGGTGGTGTTCACGCCCAGCTCCTCGCCGCTGAAGAACACCTCCCGCAGCCATGCCTGCATATCGCCCCACTCCAGCGTCCGCTCCTCCATGGCGGCCCGGGGGCGGCCCATCGCCTTGCCGAAGAGCATCAGCCCCCGCCCCCTCTCCTGGAGCGGGCCACCACCACGGCGTAAACCGCCAGGCACACCCCCGCCGTCACCAGCGCCCAGGGCCGCCCCAGCAGCTCCAGGGCCGCCAGGACGAAGCAAATACCCGCCGCCAGGAGTAGCAGGTCGTCCAGGTAGGTCCCCAGCACCTCCGCCGTCCGCCCGGGCAGTCTGCCCACAACCGGGGCCACCCGGCTCCATATGTGTTTCAGCTTCTTCAAACTCATATCCCCCAATCCTCGGACAGTACGTGCTCGTTGATATCCGGCCCGGTCGGCATTTTCACCAGCGCCACGGCCATGGCGATTATCCAGGCCACCGTGATGTCGATGCGGCCGATGCTGCGGTTTTTCATGGGCTTCATGTTCTCGTTTCCGTCCACGGCGCACCGCACGTTGCCGAAGCACCACCGGGCGCAGGTGTTGTGTACGTGGCGCATTTCCCGGGCGCGGAGCAGCCGCTCCAGCTCCTTCATGGCCGGGGACATGGAGAGCATGGTCTGGGGTATCTCAATCACCTCCAGCCCCCGCTCCATCAGCCGCTGGGTCAGGGTCCGGGAGAGGTAGGGGTCCACCCCCAGCGCCAGCAGCTTGTACTCCTCCGCCGCCCGGGCCGCCGCCTCCTCCACCTGCACAAAGTCGATCATGTCGCCCTCGCACAGCTCCAGGAACCCGGCCCGCTCCCAATCGCGGTACGGCACATGGTCCCGCTGCTCCGCCTCCAGCACCCCGTCCCCGGGCCGCCACGCCCGGAAGAGGGCCACCCAGGTGTCCAGCCCCTCCTGGGGCGGGAAGAGGAGCACCAGGGCCGTCAGGTCCGTTGTGGTGGAGAGGTCCAGGCCGCCAAAGCACTTCTTGCCACGCAGCCGCTCCAGCCACGCCTCCCGGTCGGCCTTGGCCGACGGCCCCCACTGTGTCTTGTCGTAGATGGTCAGGGGAATCCACCCCACGTCCTTGGTGGCTATCCACTGGTTTAGCCGCAGCCAGCGGAAATTCCGCTCCGCCGCCTCGTTCTGTCTGGCCGCCCGGGCCTCCGCCCGGAACTGCCTGGGCTTGATGGTCACGCCGTAGGAGGGATTGCACAGCTTCCACAGCGCCTCGTCGTAGATGTCCAGCGCGGCTATCCTCTCCGGGTCGTCGCCGGTCAGGACGCTCACGCCGTACATGATGGGGCACCACTGGGGGTCGTCCTCGTCCAGCTCCCGCTCGGGCTCCCCGTTTCGCCACGCCAGGAGCCGCCTGCATTTCTCATGCACCTCCCAGCCGATGCTCTTTCGGTCCGGGTCGTCCCCGGCCGTGGTCAGCACGATCACAGCCTGCTGCCGCCGCGCCGCGTCGGACCCGGTGGTCAGCACGTCCCACAGCCGCCGGTTGGGCTGGGCGTGCAGCTCGTCGATGATGATGGCGGAAAATGAAAAGCCGTGCTTGCTCTCCGCCTCGCTGGAGTACACCTTCATCACGCCGCCGAACCGGGTACGGATTTCCCGCACGCTGTCCCGGCACCAGGCCAGGGGCGCGTGGGCGGGCTTTGAGAGGGCCGTGTGCTCCACCATGAATTTGGCGCACTGGTAGATGATATCGGCGTTGATTTTGTCCGCCGCGAAGACGCCCACCTGGGGCCGCGTCTCGCCGTCACAGAGGAGGTGATACAGGCCCAGCCCGGCGGCAAACTCGCTCTTGCCGTTCTTCTTGGCGATCTCGTCGTACAAAAACCGGCGGTAGCGCACCCATTCCCCGTCGTCGTCCCTAACCTGGACGCCGTAGAACTCCCGGATGGCCTGCTCCTCCCAGGGCAGCAGCTCAAAGGGCCTGCCCGCCCACTCGTTTTGTCCGAACACCAGCAGTGCGAAGAAGTCCATCACCCGCTGCACGGCCTCGGGGCTGTAGCGCAGCTCTGCGCCGTCCTCCGGCGCGGGCACATGGATAAACGGCGTCAGCCACAGCGTCTCAGGCACGGTCCCGCCGCCCCTCCATCAGCGTGAGGAAAGGGTTGGTCTCCGCCGCCTCCTTCTTGGGCAGCAGCACCAGGCGGCACCGGCTGGAGATGGTCAGGCCCATGTCGGCGGCGCAGGCCCGGCACTGCTTGAAGCACCGCTCCTGCTCCTTCCCCCAGGCTGCCACCTCCTCCACGTCCTCGGCGTCCAGGGCGTCGCTTACGTGCCGGGCCGCCGCCGTATACTGCCGCTGGGCAACCAGGTAGCGCCCAATGGTATCCCGGTCCAGCCCGGCCGCGCCCATGTCGGCCTCCAGCAGCTCCTTGGCCAGCTTGCGGAAATCCCCCTTCAGGTACTCCGGCAGCCAGGACGGCGGGCTGATTTTCTTCGGCCTGGGCAGCTTGACCTCCTGGGCGGCCCGCTCCGCCTTTTCCGCCTCGCTCAGATGCTTTTTCCCGTTGGCCTCCAGTACGGCCAGCGGCATTCTCGGTCCCGGCATGGTCTCCTCCTCCTCCCGCGCCGTTTTGTCTCCCGCGCCGTTTTGTCTCCCACGCCGTTTTGTCTCCCACGCCCTCCGCCGCCTGAACTTTCCCATGGGGAGAAAATCCCGCGCCGAGGGGGCCATGCGGTCTTGCACCCCTCGCCCCGAACTTTTTTAGGGTGGGGGGAGGGTTCACGGCAAGCCAAGGGCTTGCCCCTGGGCACGCCTGCGCCACGCGCTCAAGCGCCTGTGCGCCTAAGCCTCGCGGCAATTTGCTATCTGCGGCCCACTAGTTTTTTCGCTGTTTTTGTTTTCTTTCGGCCATTTCGGTGGCCGTCTTGCGGTTATGATGCCGCTCACACAAACTCTGGAGATTAGACTTGTCCACAAAGAGCGCCCAATCTCCCCGATGCGGCGTTACGTGGTCAACGACCGTAGCCCGCACCCGCAGCCCCAATGCTGCGCACTCGCGGCAGAATGGCTCCCGCAGTAACTGGCCGGGCCGCAGTTCTTCCAGCCAGACCTTGGTCCGATACATCCAGCGCCACTCCGCGCTTTCGGTCCTGGCAGCTTTTTTCGGCCTGTGTTCTGGGCACCAGCCATCCCGTGTGAGGTTTGGACATCCGGGTTTGCGGCATGGCCGCAGGGGCTTTAGGGCCACGGGCTATCACCTCCGGGCAAAACAAAAAGCGCCTGAGCCAACACATCCCCGGTTTCCCGGTGGGTGTAGTGGCTCAGGCGCTCGTCGTTGTACGACACTGGCTCAGGCTCTCGTCGATATTCACGATGGATTCTTGCTTGCAGTGCTTGCACCAAACCGGCCAGTTGCGGGCCGTGGTGTCGGGCCGCACCCTCTGCTGGGTAGGCCGTCCGCACCTGGGACAGATTACTCGTCCGTCCTCTGTGACTATTCTACTACTATTAATGCCCTGTTGCAACCCTTTCAACCGCCTTTCTATAGCTTTTCAGAGATGATAATCTGTGTTTCAAGACCGATTAAGGCTGAACTCGCTTTTTCTTTTTCCGCCGCTGCGGTCGTCTTAGTGACTGCTCCTCCTTTATCAATGGTAATAGGTATTTAATGTAAACGAACTCCCCGAACTCGTTTCGGCTCGGTGCAGGGGCGCAAAGGATATAGGCTCCGGGCGGTGCTGTGATAGTCTCGTTATCGGCCATATTACTGACCTCCGGCTTGGGACGGATGAGGCCCAGCGATGGGGTCCAGGTCCTGGCCCCTACATCTGCCTTACCGCACTCCCGGGGCTCTTTTGTCAGGTATTTGGCGACTACCTCATACCCGTCGTCATTGCCGCCAACCTCCAGCGGCTTTATTTCCACCTCGCCCCACTCCCACAAGCTGCGGATCGTGTCGTAATCGTCCCCGGTCCCGTTGAGCACCATATGGTGGTGGAGGCGGCCGCCCTCCGACGATAGCTGCTCCGTTACATAGATGTATTTCGTTGGCTCTCCTCGCAGCTTCCGGGCGGACCGCAGCTTGGCGATAAACTTTTTCATCCGCTCAACTGCCGCTGCCCTGGTCGGTGGCAGGTTGGCTTCGTCATAGGTCAGCGTAACAAACAGGTCCTTGCCGGTAAAGTTAGCTGCCAACAGCACCTCGCATTTTTGCCAGCTATACCGCAGATTGATGAGCTCTTGGGCCGCGCTGGACATCTGCGTCTTATCCGCCCGGGCCTTGGGGCTGTCCTGGAGAGCGGCCACCGTGTACGACACGCCAATGACCAGACGCCCCGCTGTTATCACTTTTTTTCGCTTCGTTTCCCTCTACCTCCCAGACGGGCAAAGGCGGGGCCGTAGCCCCGCCGCCCTTTTTTAGTTTTCTTTGCTATCAAGCGGGTGTTTATGGTCCTGCCCCTCCTCACGCTGCGACGCCTCTGGCGGAAATTCTTCATCGGGGCACGGCCCCTCAACACAGTATTCTGTTACAAGAAAGAGACCTTCCATATGGACGTGCGCAAGGCATTTCCCGTATGGTCCTTTCCAGATGCATTCAGCCATCCCCGCCACCTCCCAGCGCCGCCTCTGCCTCGGGGCTGGCATCGGCATAATCTCCGTTCTTGCAATACCAACACCGCTTACATCGGTCACACGGCTCATCGACATTTTCTGACCGCTGATATCCAAGGCACCAGAGGCTTCCCCCATAGTCCTCAAAGCAATCCGGTTGGGGGTCGCCCTCTTTTGCGGGCGGCGGGTCGATATGCACCCGTCCCTCGTCCCAGTCCTTGACCAGCGCGGTCAGCTCCTCGACGGTGCCGAGGGCGCGGTAGGCTTGCAGCTCGGCGGCCTCTGACCATGTACTTCCCTTATAATTCAGACACGCTTGATAGCCTAAATCGTGTGCCTCATTCAGCGCTTCGTCTATTCCATCCGGCTCCAGCCCCGTGTCCTCGTAGGCGGCGAGGCGGTCAACCCATGGCCCGCTATACTCGGTATCACCGGCGCGCAGACGCCATTTGCCGCCGTCCATATAGGTGTATCGCTCCATGCTCACCACTCCTAACTCCACACCATGTCAGATTTATTTGCTACACAGTCTTTCAGGATTGCCTTAAAATCAGAGAACTTTGCACAATCAGCGCGGCCACAATAGCCGTACAAAATGTTGTCGTCATAGTCTCCAATTACCTTCAAAATTTCCTTACAGGCACCGTATCGGATTTTCCCGCCGCAGTCGCATTGGTACAGGAAGTCGGCAATCTTGATATGTACTTTTTTCTCTGTGACAAGTTTTTCCGTTTCCTGGTCATATTTTTCAAAATACGCCTTTCTAGCTTCGCCCATCATAAACATCACGCTTGGTTCCGATAGGAGTAAATAGTGTTCTGCAAACGGATTTCCGACTAACTCAGCTACTTTATTTCGCAAATTATTAAACCCGCCGCATCCAAGGTCAATACTTCGGCCCGTCTTTTTGCATTCAATCGTTACTCCCATGTTCACGCCCCCCTGCGCGCCGCGCCACTCAAAGTGTCTGCAACCATTGCCACAGTCCATGCAGAACTCCAAATAGCCCTCACCCGGCCTGTATGCTGGCTTTCCGTCAATACAGTAGTGGGCACACAATACGCACCAATCGTCGCGCACCACAGCGAAGCGGATGTCCTCCACCGCCGCGTCCCGTTCCGCCCACGCTCTGGCACGGTCGCTTACCAATGCAGAAACCGTCTTTTTCAGCCGCTCAATCTCCTTGTCCTTCGACCCGTTCTCGGACTGGAGGGCGGTCACGGCCTCAATTAGCTCCGTCACCAGTGCCCGCGACGCAGCGATAAACACCGCGTCCGGGTGGTCTATGTAATCATCAAATCCTTTGTGGTGTTCCTTACCTGGGTAGGACTTTGCCATTTTGTCCGCCCGAACCATGCCCAGCCCGCCGCGCTCAGTCACCGGGCCGGAATACCGCTTAAACCGCTGGAACTCCGGGCAAGCGTCTTGCATCCCCCAGCGGGAAAACTGCATGACGTAATACTGTCCGCTGTGGGCCGTCACCAATTGGCATGTGTGGTGTGCAGTCCTCATGTCCCACATCCACGGTCCCGGGGTTGCCTTTTCGTCAAGGGCCTTTGCCCTCTGAATCAGCTCTTCATACATTTTGCTCCCCCTCCTCCGGCTACGCGCAGTCTTGCCTGAAGCTCTGCGCCAATTCCTTTTTGCTCGGATCAACCTTCACCGGCGGTTTCGCGCCCACGGGCGTACCGTCCTTTTTCCGCTTACACCCCTTTTTAACCCACGCCAGCCATTCCTTTTCAAACGCCTCCACCTCCGGCGTCCTGGCGGCGTGCCTGTAACCTTGATTCTGCCTGACACGCTCCTTCTGCTCGTCAAATTCCAGCGTGTAGTAAGGCTTTTTGGGTGCCCAGGTGTGGCGGATAAAAAATATTGACGTCTTCCCCAGGGCTACATCCTCCCCATATCCCGCCACGCAATGCCTCAGCAGGGCACCCTCCCGGGTTAAACTATTCTGGTTGGTCGCCGGGGATATCATCAGGGGGCCGCTGACATAGGTATATCTCGCCAGTGCTTTGGCCCGCTCCCTGAATTTACGTGCCAGCGCTTTTGTCCTCACAACCTTTTCCACAGTCATGGCCCGTTCGTGGGCGGCGATCAGGTTGTTGGGCCAGCGGACCTCCGGGTTGCTCAGGTCCCATCCCGCCGCCTCCGCCATGTTCCAGTAATCCACCAGAAATGCCGCGTTCAGCCTGTCGTCTTCGGGCATGTAGTCCACGTACTCATTGTACGGGTCGTTTGCCGCGCCCCACTCCCGGATTGCCTTCAGGAGATACCGCAGTGTCTTCCCTACCGGGGCCCGGCCAATCACCCGCTCAATATCCTCCCCGCCGTACTCGTGCAGCAGCGTGATATCCTCCGGCAGGCGCAACCTGTCCCCGGCGGCCTTGGCCTTGACGTAGACCCGCCAGTGGTACAGATCCCAGTGCTGTTTCCGCATCACACGGAACTCCTCCGCCGTCAGCCCCAACAGTTGCGCCGGGCGCTTCTCCTCAAAGTGAAGCTCCGGCAGCTCCATCACGCCGCCCGGGTTGTTCTCCCAGGTGGAGCGCTGCATCGTTTCATCAAACAGGCGGTCAAGCAGATACCCGCACCCCTGCACCACCAGATTTTCCACTTGAGGGTGATTCTGATAGAGCCGCAGATATTCCACCGGGCTCTTCATCCAGCCCGCACGTCCTTCCGCCATGTAAACGTCCAATTTGCTGTTGTACAGGCAGCTATCCGCCATCAGCTCCGGCGTCAGCCCAAAGACGGATTGCACCTGCCCCCAGGTCTCGCTCCAGTCGCGGGGCTGCCGCCATTCCCGACCCACAGACATAAAATATCCGGCGGTCCCGGAATATGATTTTACCCACCCGCTGAGCTTACAGGCGGAATCCTTCTCAAAGACATAGGCTTCCAGCGGCCTGATGTCATACCGCTCATATCCGCAGCGGTTTACCAGCCTGCGGATTTCCCACCCCGTAAGTACAAGAGGACGCTCCCCCGGCTCTCCAGGCAGTAGAGACGCGGACATAACCCTGGCCTCGTCCGCCGTGAACTCCCCGCGCCCTATCCGCGCTGCACACCGCACGGAAACCGGGCTGCCGCAAATCGGGCAAAGGGTGCTGTCCCCGTTGGTCACTGGCTCCATTCCCTGGCAGACATCGACGTAAAACCCATACACATCCTTTTTAGGAGTCCATGTGTGGTTCGGCGGTGCGTATGGCATAATCATGCTCTGTCCGCACTCCGAACAGGTACAACGGACCGCCTTCATTTTGCGCCCAGGGTTCTCAAACATGGCCTCTATGCCGCCGTCCTGTACCCACGCAATTTCATAGACCAGCCCCGCCGTGTCCAGCTCTCCCCGGGCAAGGGCAAAGCCCAGCAGCCCCTCGGGCGGCTTTCGTGACACCAATTTCCGATAGTCCTTCACAACGTCCGCCCCCTCATAGGAAATCCGACAGACTAATGATTTTCGGCGCTTCTCCGGGCGCGGGCGCTTCTACGGCCTTGGACAGGCCGTAGAACTCCCGGATAATCTTCTCTGCCTCCGCTGGCAGGACGCAGGAGAAAGAGCCGGTTTTGTGCTTGTCGGCGTATGCCTTGATTTTCTTCTCGCATTCGCTCAACGACATAGCCTCAATCTCCAAATCCCGGGCCACCAGCTCAGCCAGGTGGGGCTCGTCGCGCACCATGTCCTTCAACTGCTCCCCCACCATCCATACCGCCGTCCGCTCCTTCGGCTGTTGAGCCCTGATTTTTTCTATCGCTTCCGAAATCATTTTTAGGCCCCCTTACATAAAATCGGTCACTGTCATCCTGACAGCGGGAAGGACGGGCGAAAACAGTCTGTCCAGCGCTTCGGTCCTTACTTCGCGGCTTTCTTTATCTCGTCCGCAGATTACACCGTATCGCCATGTCCCATCCTCGTACATGCGGAGGCTTCGCAGCCACCCGATTTTATCTGACTCCAGGCCCAGTTCCCTCAGCGGGACCCCCGCACCGTTACAAATACAGCGGTCAGGGACCTCAAAAGAGATAGGGGTCTCCAGCACATCACCCCGGTCAAAGAAATCTGTGTGGTAAGCCGCATACCGGGACCGGTTGCCTAATAGCGTCACGCCGTCTAAACCACAACTCCATGCAAACAAGTCCAGCCCAACGAGGTACAGCGGGCCTCGGTCGCCCCATCTCTTATTGTGCTCAAACTGCTCCCCCAGGAGGCAGGGCGCTTCAATCAGCATTTTTCTGGGCCTCCTTTTTCGCCGGGAGCCTGTCTCTCAGCGATGCCAGCATCGTTTCGAGCGCGGTCAGCAGCTTATCATGGTTATTGCCGTCTCCATTTTTCGACAGCATCTGGAGACACCCCAGGCAGCGGTTGTAATCCTCCTGCACTGCCTCAAAGTAGACGGAGAAGGTTGCCAGCTCCTTGCCACCGGCCACGCGGAGCTTTTTCTCAAGTCCGTCCACCTTTTCGGACAGCGCCCGGTTCTGCTCCGCCAGGGTCTTTTCCGTCTGCTTGGCGGCCTCCCGCAGCTCCCGCAGCTTTTCCCGGGCCTCCTTCTCGGCGGTTGTGGCCTTGTCCAGCTTGGCCTGGAGCGCGTCCTCCGCCTCTTTTCGTGCGGCAGCCGCACCCTCGGCTCTGGCCTCATCCAGCGCGGCGGCGTCCAGACGCGCCTTTGCCAGCGCCATCTCCTGCTCCATCTTAGCCCGGGCGTCCTCGGCGGCCTTGGCGGCGGCCTCCGCCCGCTCCTTGGCCTCAAGGGCCGCTTTGCGGTCCCTGATGGCCTGCTCCAGCTCCCTGGCGGTCAGCTCGGAGGACTGCTTCACCTCGCCGTTGACTACATGCTCCCCAGCCATGAACGCCTCCCGCTCAGAGGCGGGCAGCTCCAGCAGCGCCAGGGCCTTTCGGGCCCCCAAATCCGCAACCGGTTGCGGATTTGGGTACTCCCGGGCAAGACGCATAAAGTTCTGCGCCATGCGCTCGGATATTTCAACCCGGTTATTGAGCCAGGGCAGCCACTCGCCATGACTCAGCTTTTCCTTGGCCTCGATGAGACCACGGCCGATCTCCAGGATACCGGCCCCCACCCTGTCCTTTTGGGCGATTATCTCCTCGGTGATAACCTCAATGGTCCTCTCCCGGGGCTGTACATGCGCACCCGCCATAGCGGCGGCAATATTGATAGGGGTACTCATTTGCCCTCACCTCCCAGATACTCGGCCACAAACGCCCTGGTATCCCGTGCAATGGCGCTGCGGGGAGAGTAGGGCATGATACCCCCTGCGGATTCCGTGCCGCCGTCGGCCTTGGCGCTGCGGCGGATGCGGGCGCTGTAGATGTGCACCGGGGCACTCTCGGTAAACTCGGCTATCTTGCGGTCCACGTACTCGTCGCGGTAGTACATGGTCAGCACACACCCGGCTACCCGCAGACCCGGATTGACCGACCGCAGACAATCCACTTGGGCCGCCAGCTCAGCCGCGCCGGAAATGCTGTAGGCATCCGCCTTGACGGGCACGATTATCTCATCGGCAGCCAGGACCGCCGCCTGGGCCCCCGGGTGGATAAACGAGCTGGGGCAGTCGATGATGATGTAATCATAGACGTATTCCCCGCTCAACTCATCCCGCAGGTCCAAAAGCGCCCGCTGGGAATACCGCCCCTTGTTGACGTTGGGCATACCAACCGTGGCAAGGGCAAAATCAGAGGGCAGCACATCCAGCCCACGGACGGAGGAGCGATAGATCAGGTCGTGGACATACTGCATGGGGTCCAGCAGGAGGTCCGCCAGCGTGTTGTACTCTCCCGGCGGCAGCAGGGTCTTGGTCGCGTCCCCCTGGCTGTCCGCGTCTACGAGGAGCACCCGCTTGTCGTGCTCGGTGGCCATGATGGCGGCCATGTTGATGGCGGTGGTGGTTTTGGCTACGCCGCCCTTTAAATTGAGGATAGCAATGGTTTTCATTATGTAAGCTCCTTTACTTTTTGAAGTACAGTGACTCGCGGATGGTCCGTCCGTTGACCTCCGCCTCGACGGTAAAATACCGCCGCTGGGGATGGATGAATATAACGCGCCCAACTACCTGCCGGGGTTTTTGCCACCTGTCGGGCGGCTTGCCGCTCTTCTCTACCTCAAAGGCCGAGGGAATGAAGGTGATTTTATCTCCGACCTGCATACGTGCTCCTTTCCGCCGAGGCGGCCCACGGCCCACTCCAGGGCCTTTGCCACCTCCAAATGCTCCAGGCGGCGCTCGGCGTCAAGGGCGGCCATGCTGCGATGCCGCCGGGCCTCCGCCTCAATCAGCCGTATCCGCCTGGGCTTGTCCATGTCAGGCTCCTTTCTTGCTGTCGTCGAAAGGGTCCTCCACCGGCGCTCCGTCATCCAGGAAAGACGGCTGCTCTTCGCCGTCAAATTCCCACCCATACGCCTTGTGGGGAGTTCCCCCGCCCGATTTATAAAACCGCTTTGACTTTTTATCAAAGTCAAGCCCTATACTGCGCTGTGTCTCACCGAAAAAGCGGTTTTTGAGGATGGTCAGCACCGTTCCCGACTTCGTGCCCTCATACTCGCTGTCTCCGCCGTTGCCGCCCTGGTCGGTCCGCTCCATGGAAAATACGTTGTCCGCCATGTTGGTGATGTCGCCTATCCCGCTCACAGCGTCGTTGTCAAGGGGCTTGTCCGTTTTGCGCGGATGGGCCACCAGATGCACATGGACATCATAACCCTTTGCAAACGACGCCAGCTCTCCGACAAAGTTTGACTGTGCGCGGTAGTAGTCGGAATCCTTAACGCCCTTATACCGTGCTGTCATCAAGTTATCTACCAGAAAAACCTTCGCGCCGTAGCGCTTGCGGGCGTAATCAAACGCTTTTAGGATGCGGGCGATATCATGCCGAGCGCTCTTGCCGATATCGTAGAGCAAGAACCGCCCACGCCACCACTCATCAATCCGTCTTTGTACAAAAGGATTGACACCCGGAATCACTTTGCCGCTCTGCGGGTCCGTGCTCTGCGTGATATTTTTGGGCCCGGCGGCCTGGAGCGTAGCCCAATACTTAAACTTCCACGCCTGCAACTCCCCTGAGTACGCACAAACAGGCACAGCTTGGTCAATGCTCTCCAGCAGCATCTGATCTAAAAAGGTACTTTTGCCCTCTCCCCGCTTGCCGGTCCAGATGGACAGCTCCCCCAAGTAATACCCGCCGATAATGTTGTCCAACTTGGCGATGCCGGTACGCACCTTCGGCATTTTTGATATATCCGGCGGGACTACATCCGCGAGGTCGAGGAGGCCAAAGCCGGGAAGCTCTGTGGTATCCAGCAGGAGGTGATCCAGAGATTTCAGCCCGTATTGGTCCCGCAGCTCCTGGAGTGTCGCGCACTTGCGAAAACCAGAGTCGTTCGCCACCAGCAGGACCAGCCCCGGAAGCCGCTCTCGGGCCTCTGCCGCCATTTTCGTTCTCAGCTTGCGGTCAGGGCAGACAATCAGCACATACGGAAACGACGCCAAAAATTTTTCGCACCGGGGCAGGTCCTCCCAGGTGGCTGTCGTCCGCAGGCACCCGGCGTTGACCTTAACGGCCAGCGCGTCCTCCGGGGTACTGCACAGCCAGAATCCGGTCGGCAGGCTCGGGTCCAGGTAAAACGGCTCATAGGCCAGCCATTCGCTGGCACTGGGAAGACTATTCGACATGGCGCACTTCCTTTCGCTTTAACGGGGCGGCTGTCCCGCCCTTGAGCGGGAACACGCCTGCCCAGCCATTAAGGACAGACTGTTTGATAATCTTGAGTTTGGCCTCCCTATCGCCGCCGGACAGCTCGTCCAGCTCAGCAAGGAGCATCTTGACCGCCCGGTCCGTGTTCTTGGCCTTTGGGCTTAGCTCCCGTATCTCCATGAGGGCCACCATAGCCTCCGTCAACTCTCGGTCCCCCGCCACGTACTCGTTAAGCATGGCGCGGGCCTTGTCACTCAATCCACTCCCCTTCCGCTGGCCCCCCTTGGGGGGCTTATGGGGGGTATTAGATAACTGGTTAGTAACTGTTCCTTTAATACAATCCACCGTTTGGTGAAATGGGTCCCCCGCTTCGGTGAATTGCATTTCACCGTTTGGTGGAATGGGTTTATCTCTCACCGTGTCCGCCTCAATCCCTTGCGGCACAGGCATTTCACCGTTTGGTGGAATGCATTCCACCGTTTTGGGAAAGTAGATGTCTTCCGCCTCTCCCGCCAAGGTGTACCATTTTGTACGGTCGGTCTTATCCTCGTTGTAATTTCCGACCAGGATGGCCCCCTGCTCCTTGCAGTTGGAGATAATGCGCTCCACCTGCCGGACCGTCCAAAATGGGAACCGCTCCGCTATGGCCTTGTAGGTATCGTAGGACCAGTAGCGGCCATCGTGGAAGTTGATGCTGTTGGACCGGTTTTTTGCCAGCCAGAAGGAAAGTGAATGCAGAAAGATGGCCTCATTCACGCCGTACAGTATCGCGATCTCAGGCTTGAATTGGTACTCGTTCACCCACGCCACCCCCTTGCAAAATCCGTCCGTATGTGCTATCATAATCGTGGTTTTCATTATGTGACGAGCTTCTGTGCCCTGGTCCGAGGGTACGGGGGCTCGTCCCTTTTTTGTCCAGGCCGCCGGTGTCCGCCGGGGGCCTCTTTTTACGTCTGTGCATGGTACTCCTCCCCTACCAGATGCCCGCCGCTACCATCGCCCTGGTGGCGGCTTCCTGGATCAGCTTTCGGCCCGCCGCCTTTTCTTCCTCCGTGGGCAGCTCGTCCCGGTGACTGATATAGCTCCGGCTCACGCCGTCGCTTCCGCAGTCGTAAAAGCAGGCTGAGTCCGCCAGGGTCACGCTGCCGTCGCGCTCTATGTACTGTGCAAGGCCGTTTCTGCGGTAGAGCTTCGCCCGGAAGGGTTTGCCCCTCACCGTCTCCATGTGCTCCTCCACGGTCTCTATTACGTTCCCCAGGTCCGTGACCTGGACCCCGAACATGGTCTTTGTCGCCAAGACGCTCACCCCCTTCCGAAAGCTATTCGCGGGCCGGATTGTCCTATACCGGCATGAAATCGCTGGCGCAGTAAACGTCCAGCTCCAGGCCGGAGCGGACAATCTCCCTTACCTCCGCCACAATGGCGTAAAACTCCGGCCGCTCATCATCGTCAATGACGTTATTCTCGGCAATGGCCATGAGACGGTCCAACCCGCCCTTATTCTCCAGTTCTTTGATGCGGTTATGGATGCGCACGGCAATCTCCAACACGCTGCGCGGCTCCAGCTTGGGCACTACGCGGTTCATCAGGGCGCTGCTCTCCCGCAGGTGCTGATATGCAAGGGCTTGATTGTCGTAGCAAATGACCATCAACTCCACCACATCGTTGGATGGGATTCTCGCGCCCGTTTCATACGCCTGCAAGCTGCTAATGCTGATATTCAGCCGCTCCGCTGCGGATTCTTGAGTGTAACCCCGCGTTTTGCGGGCTGTTTTGTAGATATTCCGGTATTCCTCCGGCATGGTAAATACCTCCTCCGTGGGGTATGATGATATTGAGCTCAGCAGGCTTCGTCGATGGACCGCAGGTCCATGGTGCCGTCCTGGCGGCATACGACGATGGCGCAGTCGCCGCTATGGTACACAATGCGGACGGCGTTTTTGGTGATGGGCTCTACGGAGCGCAGATTGCCGTCGGGGTATTCTGCGTCCAGCCAGCGCATGATTCTGCGCAATTCAGGGGTTCCGGCTTGGTACATGTTTATTCTCCTTTCAACTTGCGGCCGCGCTGGGCGGCTCCTGGGGCGGCTTGCGGCCATAGAGGGCATCAATGGTACAACCGAGCAGGTCCGCCAGCGCGGGCAACCTTTCCCCAGCCGGAAATGCTCGGCCAGCCTCCCATTTTGCCACTGCCACTTGCGATACACCCATGGCCTCGGCGACGCGAGTCTGGTTCAACCCTCTTGCCTCCCGCAGCTCCTTGATACGCATTCCACAACCTCCTTTCATATTTGGCTTGTCTCTCTTGTTCCATCGTGATAGAATAACTTTACCTATGGTTATAAGCATAATCTAAGTTCCTCTGAAAGGAGTCTTTCTAAGTGACGCAAAAATTACAATCGGATTTGGAGCGCTTTTTTCGCGTATACCAGAATGATGTGAGCGAAGTTCTTAAAAAGCAGCTTCCCCCAAAAGTTGCCGGGCAGGTTGAACGGGCACTGGATGAAGAGTTTGAATTATTTCGCGTCTCATTGATTAACCGACTTACTGAGGAAATGCCAGATTGATGGGCTTCGTGGTGCTGAGCAGTACTTCTTGAGCTTCCTCCAGCGCGGCTGATGCCTGCCTGTAGGAAAGCCCGCTGGAAATAATTAGCTCTACAATTTTACTGGCAAGCGCAATTGTCTCTTCATCCGATTCTGGTATACGGTATGGCAATCGCATAATTTTGCACCTCCTTTCGCTTTGGGTCTGCACCCTTATCTCTGGTTATAATCATAAATCGTAATTATACGATTGTCAATAGAAAAATCGAAAATATTAGATTTTATTGGGTGGTGATACAATTTGGATGTTATGAAAGTCGTTCAAAATATACAAGAACTCTGCAATAGCAAGGGCGTTAAGCCTACAGTTGCCGCACGCGAGAGTGGCGCAGGCAAAGATTTAATTACTAATATGAAAAAGCGAGGTACTCAGCCATCAATCGAAAAAATACGATTGTTGGCTGAGTATCTCGGATGTAGTGTTTCTGATATTTTGGGCGAAAAAGAAAAAGAGCCCACCATCGTTTCCGATGATGGGCACGCCGCGAAACTTGCGCAGGCGCTACGAGACATTGGCATCGATGTGGCCCAGCTCTCCGAGGCCGATGTCCGCAAGATCGCTAAGCTGGCCAAGACGCTCTTTGAGGAGTAAGGCAATACCCCTTATTTCCTCATCTGTTAGGTTTTCCACGCCGCACTCTTCACAGATAGCTTTGTACAGCTCTTTTTCTTTATCCATATGTATTGCCCCTCCCCTATCTTTGTCTGTGTGCCCTATATTATAGAACGTTCGTTCTATTAATTCCAGTGGCAAACTATATAAAATAGGCGGGGCATATTTGGCAAGCATTTTAGCTTTACAGCTATTGACACTGCCTAAATAGGCTTGGCATTCCCTTGTCCATCCACCACGAATAGCTCTTCCACGGCGCGGTCGAGCGCCCGGCAGATGAGGATTGCAACGTCTACCTTGGGGATGTGCCGTCCTGTTTCAATGTCGCTGACCGTGTGCTGCCCGACTCCGGCGGCCCGGGCCAGCTCCATCTGAGTCATGCCCAGCTCCTTTCGCCGCGCCGCTACCTTAACTGCCATATTTACCATATTTTGCTCCCCGCAATTCTATTAAATCGCATTTTTGAATACATTGTACTCGAAATATGTCGAAAAATACGGCTTTAGCGGAGTGTCGCTAAAGCTGCCTTGATTTCCAACACTTTCAGCGATTATTTTTTGCCCGGCAGGGTCGGGCTATGTATGGTAATTCTTCCGTCATGTCTGGCTTAACTAAATTGTGTAGGTGGTGAAATATAATGGCGGGCATCTATATTTGTTTCGGAAATGATTATGCAAATCCAAATCGGCCTTTCAAAGGAACGAGCATGATTGAGCTTTTAAATACCTATACAGTCGTTGATATCGAAACTACGGGGCTAGATTCACATTTTGATGAAATTATTGAAATAGCCGCGATACAAGTATCAAACGGACAAGAAATTAATCGGTTTAACTCGTTGGTCAAGCCTAATCAAGAGATAAGCACATTCATCTCTGAGCTAACCGGTATTACAAATGAAATGGTGGAAAATTCCCCCGGAATCGATGTGGTATTACCGCAATTTCTTAGCTTTATTGGAACTTCTGTATTAGTCGCACATAATGCAAATTTTGATGTAAACTTTATATATGATTTTACTCGCTTGTTGGATCTCCCCCCACTTAAAAATGACTTTATTGATACCCTGCGTCTTAGCCGCCGTATTTTCCCCAATTGGGATAACCACAAATTGCAAACTTTAGTTAATAATCTTAATATTTCAGATACTGTTGAGCATAGGGCACTCTCAGACTGCGTAAATACGCATCTCTGCTTTGAGTCAATGAAAGGCTATATTTCCGCAAATAATCTCTCTCTTGATACGCTATGGGAGCACTACGGGACTATGTCCAAACGGATACATGCACAAACTGATCAATTTGATCTGGACAGTCCCGTCTATGGACGGGTTTTTGCTTTCACTGGCACGCTTGAGAAAATGCCCAGAAAGGACGCAATGCAACTAGTTGTCAATGCTGGCGGGATATGTGGAGACGGAGTCACGCAAAAGACAAATTTCTTAGTACTAGGAAATAACGATTACTGTAAAGCGATTAAGGGTGGCAAGAGTAGCAAGCAAAAAAAGGCTGAGAAGCTCCAGATAGACGGTTACGATATTACTACAATATCAGAAAATGTTTTTTATGATATGATTGGCGCTGAGAATCTTATGGGAGGGGACTGACAAGCTGAAGATAAAAGTGCTAATCAAATCCGCAACCGGTTGCGGATTTGAATCTGTCAGACAGAGAGGAGCCCGCCATGGACGCCGCTGAATATCTCCGCAAATCCCGGATGGAGGAGGGCATGGACACGGAAGAGGTCCTTGCCCGGCACCGCAAGGCCCTGGCCGACTATGCCTCCGCCAACGGCATCAATATTATAGAGACCTACCCCGAGGTCAAAAGCGGCGAATCTCTCTATGCCCGGCCTGAGATGCTCCGGCTGCTGGAGGACGTGGAAGCGGGTAAATACGAGGCGGTCTTGGTCATGGACCTGGACCGCCTCTCTCGTGGCCGCATGAAGGACCAGGGCATTATCCTGGACACCTTTGCCGAATCGGGGACGCTCATCATCACCCCGGAAAAGACCTACGACCTGTCCGATGAGATGGACGCGGAGCTGGCCGAGTTTAAAACGTTTATGTCCCGCCGCGAGTATAAGATCATCAATAAGCGCTTACAGCGCGGACTGCGGCAGAGCATCAACGACGGCTGGTATGTCGCCAACGCCCCCTATGGCTACCGCAAAATAACTGTGGACCGCCACCCCACCCTTGAAGTCGTCGAGGAGGAGGCGAAGTTTGTCCGTATGATGTTTGAGCTCTATACCCAGGGCTACGGCTGCGTCTCCGTCGCCCGGCACATCAACGCCCTGGGGGCCCGCCCGCGCCGCTCAGACACCTTTACCCGCTCCTCCATTGCCAGGATATTGACCAACCCCGTCTATGTGGGCAAAGTCGCGTGGAACCAGAAGAGTCACATCAAAAAGGGCGTGCGGGGCAACCCGAAGCAAATTACGATCTACAATCCGCCCGAGAAATGGATCGTCACCGACGGCCAGCATCCGGCTATCATTGGCCGGGAGCTGTTTGACAGGGCGCAGGAGATTATGCGCGGGCGCTATACCCCCAGCAAAAATGACGGCACCATCAAGAGCCCCCTGGCCGGTCTCGTCAAGTGCGCTCGATGTGGGAAGAATATGCAGCGCCTAATGATGCACGGCGGCCCATACCTGCTCTGTAACACTGTCGGCTGCTGCGCCAGCGCCAAATTTGAGTATGTGGAGGCGCAGGTCCTCCACCAGCTCCGTGAGATTATGACGGAGCTGTCCCTGTCCAAGCCGGAGGCCGTCCCGCAGAATATCGCCCCGCTGGAGGAGTCCCTGGCCATGGTGCGCAAGGAGATTGCCTCCACCGGCAGGCAGAAGGACAAGCTCCACGAGCTGCTGGAAATTGGCGAGTATGACCTCCCCACATACCGGGAGCGTATGGGCAAGGTAAAGGACAAGCTCTCCGGCCTGGAGCGCCAGGAGGCGGAGCTCAGCCGCGCCATACGGGACGCCGACCGCGCAGACCCTCCAGCCGTGGCAAAGCAGATCCGAGCCGTCCTGGACGCCTACGACGCCGCCGACGCCGCGAACCGAAACGCCCTGCTCAAGAGCGTGGTCAACGTCATTTGGTACACCAAGGAGAAAAAGACAAAGCCCCGTGATTTCCAGCTCAAACTGGACGTAAAGGGCTATTTGTAAGCGTTCGTCAATATGCCCAATCCACAAACTCTTGCGGCGCAATGGGTTCAAGTTTCTATAAGGTGCTATATCCTGCGACAAGGACTGTATCGAGGATCTGCGTTTTTACCCCACCCAGAGCTCCCAGTGCGCCATTGACCGGGCCATCTCCATCAAGGCCGGCGCAGCCGAGCTCCTGTACGTGTACATCGACGTGGAGCCCATCGGCTTCAACCGCGGCTTCTACACCGTGGACGTCCGCTATTTCTACCGCGTGACCGCCGACGCCTTTGTGGGCGCCGCCCGGCCCGTGCAGATCTGCGGCCTGTGCGTCTTTGACAAGCGCGTCATTCTCTTCGGCAGCGAGGGCAACGCCAAGGTCTTCTCCTCCGAGGTCGTCTTCGACGGCCTGGACGAGCAGAACATTATGAAGAGCAATCTCCCCACCGCCGTTGTAGAGGCGGTGGACCCCATCGTGCTCAACATGAAGCTGGTGGACGTCTGCGAGTGCCGCCCCTGCGACTGCGAGCTCACCGAGATCCCCCCCTGCATCTGTGCCTGCTTCGGCAGCGACCTGTGCTTCGGCAACGACGGCAAGCGGGTCTATGTCACCCTGGGCCAGTTCTCCATTATCCGCCTGGAGCGGGAGACCCAGCTCCTCATGCCCGTCTACGACTACTGCATGCCCGAGAAGGAGTGCGGCTGCGGCGGCGGTAGCTGCGAGGACGACCCCTGCGAGATCTTCCGCCATGTGAAGTTCCCCGTCAACGAGTTCTTCCCCCCCAACGCCATGGGCGCCCCCTGCGACAACTACCAGAGCGTCAAGGGCTGCTGCACCTAAGCTCCGCACAGATTGAAAAAGGCCGGCCCTGTGAGGGGCCGGCCTTTTTCACCGCAGTTTCACGCGGCGCGCCTCCGGGGAGACGCCTATAAAAACAAAAAAGCCACACCAACATTCATGGTGTGGGACCTCTCTGCTGTCGCACGGAAATTACCGCTCGCTGATGATAACGCTCTCGTCAGAGCCAAAAATCAGTTCGTCGACATCCGTGCTGTGGATGTCCTTAAAATACATACGCTGTACCTCCTTTCTTCTGTTGTGCTCTTATTATACCTCATCTTCCAGGAAAAGCAAGAAGACATTTGTCTGCTTTGCATAAATTTCTTGTAAACAATTTGTGAACTGCTCTGATTACCTGGTAAAACAGAGCGGCCCGCCCCCACAGGCGGGCCGCCCTGCCGCCCCGGCGGCACCGGATATGCCCGACGGCTCCGTCCGGGACGGCGGGTCAATTTCCATGTTCGGGCGGCAGCGTCCCCATGAGGGTGAAGAAATGCCCGGCCTCGCCGGTACGGAAATAGTCGTACCACGCCTCCAGCGTGCCTGCTTCAAAAACGCCCAGACGCCCGATGATCTGCTTCGCCCACAGCAGCGCCCCGGTGGAGCCCGCCGTGATGAGGTTGCCGTCCGCGACCGACGGCTCGTCCCGATAAAAGCGCTGCCCTTGATAGCCCGGCGAAACCATTTCAAGAAATCCCGCCCCGTTGCTGGTATGCGCACGGCCATCCAGCAGCCCCAGGCCGGCCAGCGCGGCGGTGGCCCCGCAGATTGCACACACCGCGGCGCCTGCACGGAGCAGTTCGCCCGCTTTTTCGAGCACGGCGCCGTGCCTGGGATCGTTCCACGTATTCGCCCCCGGCAGGAGCAGCACGCTGGTTTCACTCACAGCGACGTCGCCCACCCGGCAGTCGGGCACGATTGTCAGGCCGCCCATGGTACGGACCGGCTCCCCTGAAGCGCCGACCGTCTTGAGGGATACGCGCGGCGCGCCCGCCCGGAAGAACCGCCCGGAATTCAGCTCCGCGGTCACATGCCCAAGCTCCCAGTCGGCCAGGGTATCCAGAACATAAACATAGATTGTAAACATAAACTTCCTCCGTTTTCATTGCCACATTGATTTATCCGCATTATGATAGTACCATGTAATTGCTGACAGCACTATGGCAGCGATCAAAAATAAATTTGGGACGGCGGCTGACGGATGAAGATTGACAGGCTTGTGAGCATTCTCATGGTGCTCCTCGATAAGCGGCGCATCGGCGCACGGGAGCTGGCGGATATGTTCGAGGTATCCCCCCGCACAATCTACCGGGATATCGACGCCATCAGCGCGGCGGGGATTCCCGTCCGCGCCGCGCCGGGGGTGGGCGGCGGCTTTGAAATCATGCAGGAATACAAGCTCGACAGGAGGGTCTTTTCCACGGACGACCTCTCCGCCCTCCTGATGGGGCTCTCCAGCCTCTCGGGCATGGTGCGGGGCGACGAGCTGGTGCACGCGCTGGCCAAGGTCAGGAGCTTAATCCCCGCCGACAGGGCGGGGGAAATCGAGCTGAGGGTAAATCAGATCTGTATCGATTTAAGCCCGTGGATGGGCAGCGGCGGCATACAGCCCTGTCTGGAGCTCATCAAAGAGGCGCTGCAGGAGAGCAGGCTGCTGGCCTTCGACTATATCGCCCACCACGGAAAGAAAACCGCGCGGACCGCCGAGCCGTGCCGGCTTGTGCTGAAGGGCAGCCGCTGGTATTTGCAGGGGTATTGCCGCAGCAGAAGCGACTTCCGCCTGTTCAGGCTGTCCCGCATGTCGAACCTGCGCATGGGGGAGGAGACCTTTACCCCCCGGGACGCTCCAAAACCGGCCCTGGACTTTACGGAAATGCTGGAGACCCTGCAGACCTGCATCACAATCCGCATTCACAAATCCGTCATGGACAGGGTGCTTGACCACTGCGCCTATGAGAATTTTACTCCGGACGGTGACGAGCACTACAAAGTGCGCTTCCCTTTCATAGAAAACGATTACCACTACGATCTTCTTCTGGGCTTCGGCGCGAAATGCGAGTGCGTGGAGCCGCCCCACGTCCGCGCAGAGATGAGGCGCAGAATCCTTGCCGTCGCCGCCGTGTATGACGGGGAGGCGGGCAAAACTTGACTTTGGAAAGAAAAATATGATATTATAATGATGTTGGACAGCTGAGTGCGTAGAATTCCGAACGAATTCTACGCACTCTTTTTTTGTCCTCCGCAGTTTTCAGGCAGCTTTTCTCCGATAAAGACTCCAAATCTTATATTCCGTATCAGGAGGAGAACCATGGAACAAGCAATGCAGAACCGAATGCTGGGTGAGGAAAAAATATCAAAGCTGCTGGTGAAATTTTCGATCCCCTGTATCCTCTCCCTGCTCATCAGCGCCCTCTACAACATCGTCGACCAAATTTTTGTCGGCAACAGCGCGTTAGGGTATCTCGGCAACGCGGCCACGGGAATTGTATTTCCCATCCTGATCATCGCACAGGCCTTCGCGTGGTGCGTCGGGGACGGCTGCGCCGCCTATCTCAGCATTTGCCAGGGGAAAAAGGACACGCAGAATGCCCACCGCTGTATCGGAACCGGCATAACGCTCACACTGATTCTCAGTATTGTCATGCTGGTTCTCTGCGCGGTATGGAAGCAGCCGCTGCTCCGCGTGTTCGGCGCGTCGGATCAGACCCTCGGAATGGCGGCGGAATACTTCACCATCGTACTCAGCTTCTTCCCGGCCTTCATGCTGATGAACATGATGAACGCCGTCATCCGCGCGGACGGAAGTCCGGCGGTTTCCATGGCGTCCATGTCCCTTGGCGCGATTTTGAATATCATCCTTGACCCGGTATTCATCTTCGGCCTGGACCGGGGGATCGCCGGCGCGGCATGGGCAACCGTGATCGGGCAGAGCGTTTCTTTCCTCGTCAGCGCACTCTACTTCTTCAGAACGAAGAGCTTCCGGCTGGAGAAAAAGAGCTTTATGCCCCAGTTTCCAATTTTCAGCAATGCCCTGAAGCTGGGCGCGTCGTCGTTCATCACCCAGATGTCCATTGTGGTCATCTCCCTGACCTGCAACATCATGCTCGCCAAATACGGCGCCGCCTCCGTCTACGGGCAGGATATTCCCATCTCGGTCATCAGCATCGAGACAAAGGTCTTTACCATTGTCATCAACATCGTCGTCGGCATCGTCCTGGGCGGACAGCCGATATTGGGCTATAATTACGGCGCGAAAAAATATGATCGCGTCAGAGAAACGTACCGCGCCATCCTCATTGCGACCCTGGCGGTCGGCGTTGCGTCCACACTGGTTTTTGAGATTTGCCCGCAGGCTGTTATCAACATTTTCGGCTCCGGAAACGATGCGCTCTACCTCGAATATGCAACGCGCACGTTCCGTATTTTCCTGTCGCTCGTCGTCTTTACCTGTCTAGTCAAAATGTCCTCCATCTTCTTTCAGGCCGTGGGCAAGCCCGTCGTGGCGGTCATCGCGTCGCTGACCCGCGATATCGTCTGCTTTGTGCCGCTGGTGATTCTGATTCCTTCGATTTTTGAGAGAAACCAAGCGGGCAGCGGCATCAATGCGCTCCTGTTTGCCGCACCCGCCGCAGATGTCATCGGCATGATCGTCGCCGTATGCCTGACCGTGCGTTATTTCAAAACAATGGAGTCCGGCGAAGGCCGGGAGCCCGTCCCGGAAAATGCAGTCATCCGCCCCTCCCATAGAGGCGTAATCGTTACCATCGCCCGCGAGCACGGCTCCTGCGGGAAGCGGATCGCCCGGCTTGTGGCGGAGCGGATGGGCGTGGCCTGCTACTATAAGGAGATGACCGCGCTGGCTGCGCTGGAGATCGGCTTGGACCGGCGCTTTGTCTCGGACATCAATGAAAACGCGCCGGAGGCGCTGCGCTCCCTGTACCTCAGCACAGACGTCGTTCAGCAGGCAATCGTGGCCCAGGAACAGATCATCCGCAGGATTGCCGACAGCGGCTCCTGCGTCATTGTGGGCCGCGCCGCCGACTGCGTACTGAGCGATTACCCCGATGTGGTCCGCGTCTTCATCCATGCCCCCAAAGAGTACCGTGTCAAAAAGGTGATGGAAATGTACGGCGACACGGAGGACGAGGCGCAGAAGAGCATCGGCCGTTCCGACGCTGCGCGCGCGTCCTACTACAACAGTATTTCGAGCGGCAAATGGGGCGATCCTCACGGCTATCACCTCTGCATCGACAGCTCCTGCGGTGTTGACGCCGCCGCCGGCATGATCTGTGATTACATCAATCTGCGAGGCTGATTCGGCCCGGTATCCCGGGCGGGGGAGGCCTTCCTCACCTGCCCTTCACATCACTCGGGTACGGCCGGGTAGATAAGAAAAATGGGCGGAGCGGCACTCCGCCCACGAAAAAGAAGGACAGAAAAGATAAACTCTTTTCTGTCCTTCTTTTGCCCCAATACAGCAGAATCAAGATGAGGGAGATGGGGCCCCGCCGTGCGGGGCGGCGCTTTTGCGCCGTACAAGCGTTTTGCCCGCGGGCAAAACCTTGATGCCGGGCGGATTCACTCCGCCCGGGCAGATCAAATAAACCGGGTGCAGCCGCCAAAGGCGGCGGAACCCAAAAAGAAAGACAGAAAAGATAAAATCTTTTCTGTCTTTCTTTTTGGAGCAGGTAAAGGGAATCGAACCCTCATATTCAGCTTGGGAAGCTGACGTTCTGCCACTGAACTATACCTGCACAAGGGAAATCGACTTTGATATTATAGCACAGGTTTCCCGGCTTGGCAAGCTCGATTTTTGCAAAAATCGGAGTTCTTTTCTCCTCCCCCCCGCCGGGGGGGAGGAGAAAAGAAGCCCCTCGGGGCTTCTTTGACAAGCGACAGGCCCGGCCGACGGCCGGGCCTGTCCATATCCTGTTCAGCCGAAAAAGGCGTGGGCGCCGATGGTCGCCACATAGGGGCGGTTGCGGGAGGCCCAGCTGTTGGGCGCCGTGCGGGGATTCACGAAGTAGAGGCTGCTGCCCGCCGTGTTGGCGCCGTCCATGCAGAGCTTGGCGGCGGCGACGCTCTCCTCGTTGGGCTCCAGGTAGATGCTGCCGTTGGCCACGGGGGTGAACTGGTTGCGCTGGAAGACCACCCCGTAGACCGTGTTGGGGAACATGGGGCTGTTCATCCGGTTGAGGACCACGTTGCCCACGGCAATCTTGCCGTCCAGGGGCTGGTTGCCGCTCTCGGCGTAGATGATGTGGGAGAGCCAGTAGAGGTTGTCGGCGTTGTAGTACTGGTCGCCGGAGAGGATGGGCCCGGTCCCGGAGCGGAGCTCCACCGCGCCGCTGCCGGAATCCCAGGTCACGTCCGCGCCCAGGGCGTGGGCCAGGGTGCGCACGGGCACCAAGATGTTGCCGTCGCGGACCTGCACGCCGTCGGGGAAGTAGAGATACCGGCCGTTGGCCACCAGATATTTGGCGCCCAGCTGGATGGTGAGGGTCAGCCCCTCCGCCCGCACCACGGCCTGTCCGTTCTCCCAGGCGGCGGTGGCGTCGGGATACATGGCCCGCACAACGGACCAGTAGCACACATAGGTGGTGCGGTTGATGACCACAGGCGCGGTCTCCATGGGGAGGGTCTCGCCGTCCAATCGAATGCTGGGGCTCTCCACGGCGGTCGCCTGTCCGGCCAGTGCGATGACCATGGTCAGACAGAGGACCGCAGAAAGAACTCGCTTTTTCATAGCAATGTACTCCTGTTTCCTTTTCTTCAATTTTGTTACCGTATTGTAACCCACTTTTCCTCGAAACGCAAGGAAAACTTTTGTCGCAAGCGGTTTTCGACCACTTTTTTGACCTTTTATTGGTTACAAACGGTGACAATAGCATACCCTCCCCGCTGGTATCTTAACCATAAATTTTCATTAAATTGAAAAAACAGGATATTTCGCGGACCTCGCCCCTCCCGGCGTCCCCCTCCCACATAGGACTTGGCCCCCGGTTTGCTGTGCAAAAACCGCTCTATCGCCTGCGGCCCAAGGGCTGCCCAGGCAGGATGATTTTTCCATCTGCCGAAGGTCTTTCCAGAGCGTCCCCGCCGCCCGGCCCTCTGTCTCAGGCTGTTTTCTTCCAGATTCAGTATAAGAAAGCCATTAAAAGGCTCATCTGCTAGATAAATACTGGAAGAAGCCCGGCCCGGCCCAGATTTACATAAGTTTCCGCAAAATTTTTTCTCATTTTTCCGTGTCCCGGGGCGCTTTTCTCCCAGGATAAGGAAAAATCCCGGCCAATTTGGCCGGGATTTTTCCCTATCGGTAGAACCAGTGGGCTCCGATGGTCATCACATAGGGCCGGTTTTCCATGATCCAGTGGTTGCTGGTCAGGGCGGGGGCCAGGAAATAGAGGCTGTCCCCCGCGATGTCGGCTCCCTCCAGGCAGAGCTTGGCCGCCAGGACGCTCTCCCCGGTGGGCGGGGCGTATATCGTGCCGTTGCGGACCGGCTCGAACTGCCCGCCCCAGCGGTCGTCGAAAATCACGCCGTAGATGGTGTCGGGGAACCCGCCGTCCCCGACCCGGTTGAGCACCACGTTGCCCACGGCGATTTTGCCCGTCAGCGGCTCCCCCCTGCTCTCGGCGGAGATAATCCGGGACAGCCAGTAGAGCTCGTCCTCCTTATAATAAGAGGAGGCGGCGGTGATGGGTCCGCCGCCGCTGTACACGCGGACCGTGCCCGTGGAAGCGTCCCACTCCACCGCGGCCCCCATGGCCCGGGCCAGGGCGCGGATGGGCACCATGGTCCGCCCCTGTCGGGCCAGAACGCCGTCCTTCACGTAGAGCGCGCGGCCGTTGGCCTCTATGTAGGGCGCGCCCGGCTCGGCGGTGAGGGTGAGGCCCGCCCCCCGGACCACGGCCCGGCCCTCCCAGCCCACCTCGGCCCCGGGGCTGAGGGCCTGTGTAACGGCCCGCAGGGGCACGTAGGTGGTCTCGTTGACAATCTGGGGCGGGGCGTCGCTGACAAGCGGCCTCCCGTCCACCTCAATTTCCACGGCGGCGGCGCTGCCGCACAGCGCCGCCGCCAGTACCAGGCCCAGGGCCAGGCGCAGGGGTCGTCCCATTGGTCACACATCCTTTGTCCAGGTTTGTAACCAAATTGTAACTTATTTGGCCTGCTGGAACAAGGCGTAAGATTTGCCAGCGGGGTTTGGGTCCGGTACGGGAAGGCCGGCGCGCGGCGTTACCTGTCCGACAGCAGGCGCCGCACAAAGCCCCCGGCGGGGTGGGCGCACAGCTCCTCCGGCGGGGCCAGCTGGGCGATGCGCCCCGCCTCCATCACCAGCACCAAGCTGCCCAGCCTGAGGGCCTCCCGGATGTCATGGGTGACAAAGACCACCGTGAGTCCCAGCCGCCGCCAGAGGGCTTGAAGCTGGTCCTGCAGGTCCCGGCGGGTAATCCCGTCCACGGCGCCGAAGGGCTCGTCCATGAGGAGGATGTCCGGCTCCCCCGCCAGGGCCCGGGCGATGCCCACACGCTGGCGCTGGCCGCCGGAGAGCTCGCCGGGGTAGCGCCCGGCCATCTCCGGCTCCAGTCCCACGGTCTCCAGCAGCTCCCCCACCCGCCGCGCCCCGGTCTCCCTGTCCCACCGGCGGGACAGGGAGGGCACGTAGGCGATGTTCTTTGCCACCGTCATGTGGGGGAAGAGGCCCACCCCCTGGATGGCGTAGCCGACGCGCCGCCGCAGGGCGATGGGGTCCGACGCGGCCACGTCCGCCCCGTCCACATAGACCGCGCCGCCGTCCGGGGTGAGAAGGCCGTTTACCAGCTTCAGGGCGGTGGTCTTGCCGCAGCCCGAGCGGCCAATGATGGTAAGGAAAGTCCCTTTACGCACGTCAAGGCACAAATCGTCCAGCACAGGGGTTTCCCCGTAGCGCTTGGAGACGTGGTCAAAACGGATGGCAAGCTCCTCCACTTTACTCCTCCAGCAGGCCCTTGGAGGCCAGGAACGCCCGGGCCACGTCCCGCTCGCCCCGCTCCTCCACCTCCACCTGATAGTTCAGCGCCGCCATCTCCTGGTCGGTGAGGATGCCCTCCATCTTCTTCAGGGCGTCCTCCAGGCCGGGGTACTTCTCCAGCGCGTCCTCCCGGACCACGGTGGCGCAGAAGTAGTTCACCTGCAGGCGGAGGTCGTCCTCCAGCGTGACCACGTCGGCCACGGCCAGCTGGGCGTCGGTGGTGAAGGCGTTGGTCACGTCGATGTCGCCGGAGGCCAGGGCGGCGTACTTCAGGCCGATGTCGATGTCCCGCACGTCCTTGAAGTCCATGCCGTAGGTCTCGCAGAGGAGGTTGAAGCCGTCGGCGCGCTCGATATAGTCCGGGTTGCCCCCGAAGACCAGCCCGCCCGAGGCCCGCCCCAGGTCGGAGCAGGTCCTGATGCCGTACTCCTTCGCCGCTGCGGCGCGCACCGCCACGGTAAAGGTGTTGTTAAAGCCGTACTGTCCCACCCAGGCCATACGGTATTTGTCGTGGTACTCGGTCCGGAGGGTCTCCCAGATCTCGTCGTCGGTCACGCCTGCGGCGTCGTGGTCCAGGACCATCACATAGCCGGTGGAGGTGTACTCGGGATAGAGGTCGAACTCCCCCTTCTCCATGGCGGGCTGGATATTGCTGGTGCCCCCGCCGATGCCCTTGGTGATCTCCACGGTGTAGCCCGCGTCCTCAATGAGCAGCCCCAGCATCTCTCCCAGGATATACTGCTCAGTCATGGGCTTGGTGGCGATTTTCACCGGACCCGCCTCCCCCTTCGGCGCGCCGCATCCCGCGGCGGAGAGGAGGAGCAAAACGGCCATGGCGGCCGCCGGCAGCTTCTTTTTCATATGGTCAATCTCCATTTCTTCTTGTAGTGGCGCTCCACCCGGCCCAGCAGGAAGTCGCAGGCCAGGGCCAGGAGCGCGATCAGCAAACTGCCGGCGAAGGTCATGGCCGGCTTATAGGTGGTGATGCCCCGGTAGATCGCCACGCCCAGGCCCCCGGCGCCGATGAAGGAGGCCACACTGCACACCGAGATGGACATGACCACCATGTTCCTCAGCCCCGCCAGAATGACCCCCAGGGCCAGCGGCAGCTTGACCCGGAAGAGGATCTGCGCCCGGGTGCTGCCCATGCCCCTGGCGGCCTCCACAATGTCGGAATCAATGGCGGTGAGGCCCGCGTAGGTGTTGCGGACCATGGGCATGAGGGCGTAGACCGTGAGGGCGGCCACCGCCGTTTTGTTCCCGATCCCCAGGAAGGGGATCAGAATGCCCAGCAGGGAGATGGCCGGGACGGTGTAAAAGACGTTGGTGACCCCCATCACCGCCCCGGCATACCGGGGGTGCTCGGCGATGAGGACCCCCAGCAGCAGCCCCAGGGTTCCGGCAATCCCAATGGCCGAGGCCGCCAGGCCCATGTGGACCAGCAGCAGATTTAAAAACCAGTCCCAGCGCTCCACATAGAGCTCAAGGGCGGACCGGAGCAGTTCAATCAGGTTTTCGATGGGTGTTCCCCCCTTCAGGATGCGCCCCGCGGGGCCTGCCATACTTTGCCCAGCCCGCGGCGCGCAATACATGCCCCCCGTCAGGGGTGCAGCCGCTCCACCGCGCCCGCGGGGCATTGCTCGGCGCAGAGGCCGCACTGGAGGCAGTGGCTCCGCTCCACGGCGTAGGGCGCGCCGGGGACGATGCACTTCTGGGGGCAGGCCTCCGCGCAGGCGCCGCAGCCGGTGCAGGCGGCCGTAATGGCGAAGCCGCAGCGCTCCTCGGCGCAGCCGCCGTAGGCGAAGCTCTCCCGGCGGATGGGGTAGTGCAGCAGGTCGAACCACTCGCCGTGCCCGGCATAGATGCGAAACGCGTCCAGGGCGTAACGGCTCTCACCGGGGTATACCTCGTTCATGCCGGGGTTGGCCTCAAAGACCCTGTCCACCCAGGTCCTGTCCAGGACCTCCACCTTCCCCAGGAATTTCAGGGACTGGCAGTCCGGGCACATGGCGGAGAGGGCCACCTCCCCCGTGTCGGTGAGCTGCTTCCAGAAGGGCTTGCCCCTGGAGGTGACGATGACCATGCCGTCGCCGCCGGCCAGCATCACGTTGATAATCCTGCTCCGGGGACGGCCCGCGCCGTCCACCGTCGCCGCAGAGGCGATTTTCACCGTCCGGAACAGCTCCACATACTTTCTCGCTTTTTCGTCCATTCTGTCTCCCTCCGGGTATCGTATGCCGGGCAGCCCTCTGCCGCCTCTCCGAAGTCCATTATAGGCGCGGCGGTTTCATGTGTAAAGTAAGCACTTTTCCGTTACATGGTTTCCATTTGATACTGATAGAAAAGGAAAAAACCGCCGCCGCAAAAATTTGCGGCGGCGGCGCGGGGGCCGGGCTCACGCCTGGCGCTTCCACTCCGAGAGCAGGTCGGCGGAGTCCACCACCAGCCCCAGGTGGAGGGAGATCATCCGCAGGGCGGGCAGCTCCAGGTGCTCCGACCCGCGGGTCAGGTCCCGGGGCACCACCACCCGGAAGTCCCGGTTGGCCCCGTCGAAGGCGGTGTTGATGACGCAGCAGTCGGTCATGCAGCCGGTGAGAACGATGCGGCGGATCCCCAGGTTCCTGAGCAGCAGCTCCAGGTCGGTGGGATAGAAGGCCGACAGGCGCTTCTTGCCGGTGACCATATAGTCCTCGCCGCGCACGTCGATGGACATCGCGTTCCAGCGGGTGCCCTCGAGGGCGTGCTCGGCGATGTTGGGGATCTCCCCCACCGTGACGGGGAAGACCATCCGCCAGGCCGAGGGGTAGCGCCTCTCGTCCGCGCCGTCCCTGCGCAGGGTGGAGCGGACGTGGATGACGGGCACGCCCAGGGCGCGCCCCTCCTCCATAAAGCGGTTGAGCGGCTGCACGATCTCCCGGCCCCGGGGGGACGGACAGGGGCAGTCCGGGTCCGGGGAGAGGTGTCCGTCGTGCATGTCGATGGTGATGATGGCCGTATCCCTGCGCTGCAGGAAGACCTCCCTCAGCTCCTCAGGGACTTCCCTGGCCACGTTGTCAAAATAGGCTTTCATCCGCGCGTCCTCCTTATCAGTGTGGTTGGTACTCCCCGCGGCCCGTGCGAACGGGGTTCCGGCTCCACTATAGCACACCCGGCGGCCCTTTGATTCGTGCGCGCGCCACAATTCTGCGCCCTCTTTTCCGGCGCCGCGCACGGGCGCGGCCCGCTACTTGCCGTACCGGTAGATTTTCAGGCAGTTATAGAGGTGGTTGCGCGCCTGCGCCTCCTCGATGGGCAGGTCCAGCAGCTCCCGTATCTTCTCAAGCCGATAGGCCAGCGTGTTGCGGTGCAGGTACATGCGCTGGGCGGTCCTCACAAGGCTGCAGTTGGCCTGCAGATAGACCTCCAGTGTCCGCAGCAGGTTCTTTCCGTACTTGGCGTCGTAGGCGATCAGGGGCTCCAGCTGGGCCAGGGCGTACTCCCGCACCCGCTTCTGGTCGGGCACCTCCATCAGCAGCTGGAAGATCCCCAGCTCGGAGAACGCCGTCACCCCCTCCGGCCCGCACAGGCTGAGGGCCTTCATGGCCTCCCGGCAGCTCCGGGCGAAGAGGGCGGGCTCGCCGCAGGCGCCGCCCACGCCGAAGCGCACCTCCAGCCGGGGGTAGTCCCGCGCGGCCTTCTCCCGGACGGCCAGCAGCACCTCCCGGAGGGCCGCCTCCTGGCGCTTCTCCAGCCGGAGGAGAAAGACCGGGTTCCAGTTGCGGCTGATGTAGTAGGTCTGCGGGAAGGCGCTCTTGAGGGACTGGATGATGAGGCTGTTGACCTGCCGGCGGGAGGGCAGCTCCCCCATGGGTCCCTCCCCGTCCCCCCCGCTCTCCCAGCGGCACTCCGCCGCCGCCACCAGATGCCGCCCGGTCAGGCGGTACTTCTCCACGAAGGCCGCCATCAGCTCCTCCGGCACCGGCTCCCGCTGAAAGAGGAGCATCTCCAGCAGCTCGTTCATGGCGTTTTCGCCGTACTGGTCGGTGAGGATGCGGGTGGAGATCTCCCCGATAAGGCCGGCGATGTGGGTGTCCCACGGCGCGGTCAGCAGCGGCAGGCGCAGCTCGTCTGCCAGGGCGGCGGTCTCCGGGGGAATTTGGGCGATGAGATCGTCGCACAGCCATATGATGAGGCAGGCCGCCTCCCCCTCCACCGCCTGGCGCACGATATGATTGAGAAATTCCGCCGTGTGCGCCAGGCCCACGCCGGTCATTAAAATCACGTCGCCCCCCATGAGCCACTCCCGGATGCTCTCCGTCTGGGCGATATTGGGCCAGGACACCCGGCGGTGGAGCCCCCGCCGCCCCGCCGCCAGCTCCATGGCGCGGAAGGCGTCCAGCTCCAGCAGATCCTTGACGCTGACCATCTCATCCCCCCATGTCGTTCAGTGAAGCATTCAGTGCGTGTTCCGCCCCAAAGCCGTCATTCAAATTTCTTCCCAAAGCTGTCCTTCAGGGTCTGATGCTCCTGTTGATCGGAATTCCTGGAGGTGAATTGTCCCGAGGGGGCAAGAGAGACCGCCCTGGGGCGCACCAGTCTGTGGGGCCTTCCCCCTATTCGCCCCGGGCCCTCCTCATGGCCTCCAGCACCCGGCCGGGCGTGGCCGGCAGCGTGCGGATGCGCACGCCCACCGCGTCGTGGATGGCGTTGAGGACGGCGGGCGTCATGGGGACGGTGGCCACCTCGGAGATGCCCTTGGCCCCGAAGGGCCCCAGGGGCTCGGGGTCCTCCACCAGGGCCAGCTCATAGGCGGGGGTCTCCCCGATCCGGGGCAGGCCCAGCTTCCCGTAGCTGAGATTGACCGGTACGCCCTCCACCGAGGGGAAGGACTCCCCGAGGGCGTAGCCGATGCCCATGGAGCAGCTGCCCTCAATCTGCCCCTCGATGATGTGGGGGTTGATGGCCCGGCCCACGTCGTGGGCCGCCACCACCTTGAGAACCTTCACCGCCCCCGTCCCCCGGTCCACCTCCACGATGGCGGCCTGGGTGGTGTAGGCGTAGGCGGGGTAATTGCGGTACTCCTCCCCCTCCCGCCGCCGGGCCTCCCCGTCCTCCAGGGGGTAGGTGGGCGGGGCCCTGAAGTAGTACTCCGCCGAGCGCGTCTCCCCCGGCCGCCAGGGGTCCCTCTCCAGGACCTCCCTCAGCCGGGCGGCGGCCTCCACCACGGCCCGGCCGGAGTTCAGGGTCTGCCGCTCGCTGACCGCCTGCCCGTGGCGCAGGGTGCGGGCGGTGTCGCCGGAGACGACGTCGATCTCCCCCGTCTCCCACCCGGCGGCCTCGGCGCAGAGCTGGAGCATGGCGGTGCGGAAGCCCTGGCCCATGTCGATGCCCGACACCCGCATCTCCAGCCGCCCGTCGGGCTTGACCGTGAGGATGCAGCCGCCGTCGTCGGGTACGCCCTTGCCCACGCCCACGTTCTTGTACCCGCTGGCCACGCCCACGCCCAGCGCCTTGTCCCCCCGGGGGTAGCGGGGCGCGTACTCCGCCAGCGCCTCCCTCGTGAGCCTCTCGCAGGCGTCGATGGTGTCCAGCAGCCCCACGCTGTGGCGGAGCTTCTCGCCGCCCACGGTGAGGGACCCCGCCCGCAGGGCGTTGCGGCGGCGCAGCTCGAAGGGGTCCAGCCCCAGCTTTTCGGCGGCCTCGTCCAGCAGGGTCTCAATGCAGACGGCCCCCTGGTTGATGCCGAAGCCCCGAAACGCCCCGCCCAGCACGTTGTTGGTGCGCACCGCCCTGCCCGCCACCGAGATGTTGGGGATGCGGTAGGGCCCCCCGGCGAAGATGCAGCTCTGCATCAGCACGCCGGAGCTGAGGTTGTCGTAGGGCCCCGCGTCGGAGCAGAGGGCGGCGTCCAGATAGCGGATGGCCCCGTCGGCGTCGAAGCCCGCCTCGTACCGGGTTTGGTAGGCGTGCCGCTTGGTGGAGAGGAGGAGGGACTCCCGGCGGTCCAGGGTGATTTTTACCGGCGCGCCCAGCGCGTGGGCCGCCACCGCCGCCGCGGCCTCGATGTGGGCGTCGCACTTGCTGCCGAAGCCCCCGCCCAGGGGCGTGCCCACCACCCGCAGCTTCTCCTCGTCCATGTCCATCACATGGGCCAGCATGGCCCGGATTTCAAAGGGGGACTGGGTGGTGGCGTAGACGGTGAGGCGGCCGTCCTCCAGGCAGCCCACGGCGCTCTCCGGCTCCAGGCAGCCGTGCTCCACCCGCTCCAGCTCGTATTCCCCGGAGACCACCAGGGCGGCCTGCGCCTTCGCCCCGGCCACGTCGCCGATCCTCCGCCCGCTCTCCGCCAGGACGCAGCCCTTTTCAAGCCCCGCGGCGATGGTGTAAATCCCCTCCCGCGCCTCCCAGCGGACCCGGACCGCCGCGGCGGCGGCTCTGGCCTGCCGCTCGGTCTCCGCCACCACCAGCGCCAGCATATCTCCCAGGAAATAGAACTCCTTTTCGCAGAAGACCTGCTGCTCCCGCTCAAAGGTGCCCAGGCGGTTTTCGCCGGGCACGTCGGCGTGGGTCAGGACGCGCCGCACGCCGGGCATTTCCTCCGCCCCGGCGGCGTCCAGCCCCAGGATGACCCCCCTGGGGGCGGGCGCCCAGACGAAGGCCCCGTGGAGCATCCCCTCCCGCTGCAGATCGCCGCAGTACTCCAGCGTGCCCTGGACCTTGGCCGGGCCGTCCAGGTCCGGGAGGGACCTGCCCACCACCCGGCGGGGCCGGGCCGTCGCTCCCCTCCCCTGCAGCACCGTGGTGTGCTCCAGGGTGCGCACCGCCTCAAGCCCCGGGTCCTCCCCCCGCAGGCGGGCTCCGGCCAGCCGGACGGCCTCGATGATCTTCACGTAGCCCGTGCAGCGGCAGTAGTTGTGCTCCAGGGCCGAGGCGATCTCCTCCTCCGTGGGGTCGGGGCGCCGGTCCAGCAGGGCCTTGGCCGCCAGCACCATCCCCGGCGTGCAGAATCCGCACTGCACCGCCCCCACGTCCAGAAAGGCCTTTTGGATGGGGTGCAGCCCGCCGTCGGCGCCCCGCAGCCCCTCAATGGTGAGGACCCGCCGCCCCGCGGCGCGGCTGAGCCTGGTCACGCAGGAGCGGACGGGCTTGTCGTCCAGCAGCACGGTGCACGCGCCGCAGTGGCCCGTGCCGCAGCCGTTCTTGGCCCCCCGCAGGCAGGCCGTCCCCCGCAGATATTGGAGCAGGGTCTCCCCCGCCCCGCACCAGCAGGAGACCGGCTCCCCGTTGAGCGTAAATTCAATGCGTTCCTTTTCCATATGCGACCCCCGCCCGTCGTTTTTCCGCCCCTCCGCCCGTTCCCGGCCGTGGGCGGCAAGGCTGTCCGCCTTATTCCGCCTCCATTATACCAGCTTTTTCCCCTCCCCCGCCCGGTCTATTACGCACAAAGTTTACCGCGTTTCTCTGTGCATATAAACCGAAAGGGCCGCCCGGCGGGCGGCCCTTTCGGCGCGGTTCTACTTCTTCGGCCTGTGCACGGAGACGATTTCAAAGTACCAATAGCGCATCTCCTCCTCCAGCAGCTCCCCCCGGAACGCCTGCGCAAAGGCCCCGTCCTCCAGCAGCTTCGGGTGGAAGGCCCTCTCCCGCCAGAGGCTCAGCCCCAGGGTCTCAAAGGTATAGGCGCAGCCCAGCTCCTCGTCCGGCCCGCCGCAGGTGCACGGGCCCCGGGCCTTCAGCCGGGCCACCAGCTCCTCCGCGTGGGTCTCGAACACGCTCACGCCGTACAGCGTGGGGACGTACCGCGCCAGCACGTCCCGCTGGACGCCGATGCTCACCGCGCGGCCGCCCTCGTAGTCCACGAGGTAAAGCTCGTAGGGCGTCACAAAGTACCGCACGCTCTCCACGCCGCCGCAGCCGCCGTAATCAAGCCCCAGCGGCCCCGGATAGAGCGGCGCGGCGGGGTCGTCCAGCTCTGCCTCCGCCGCCCGCCTGCGCGCCAGGGCCGCCTCAAGCTCCTCCCTGGCCATGCCCAGCGCCAGAGCGCCCACGGCCCGGCCCGGGAGAATCTCCACCGCCCGGGGCTCCGGCGGCCTCCTGCTTCCCCGGCGGAGGGGCGCGGGGGGCGCGGGCCGCTCCTCCCGCGCCTTGGGCGGCTCCAGCCCATATCTGCCCCTGATCCGCGCAAGCATCTCTTCCGTCGGCTCCATACCATCAACCGCCCCTCTCTCAACTTCACCCGCCAACCGGCAGGGCGCTCACTTTCCCCAGCAGAGGGGGCAGGGCGAATACCCCAGGCGGGCGCAGTTCTCCTTGTTGTAGGCCCAATAGGCGTCCGCAGACAGGAACACCGCGCATTCCGCCGTATGGTAAAACTGCGAGCCTTCGACCAGATACCCGATGCTGTTTTTATACAGATAATATACCCGCTCCAGGTCCGACAGCCGCTGGTTTTCCTCCTCCAGCCTGTCCACCGTGTTCCCATAGGCGGTTAGCTTTCTCTCGTACACTCCGGCGGCCGCCTCCAGGCGCTCCACCCGGTCCGCCAGCCGGGCGTTCTCCGCCGCCAGGCTCTCCCGCTCCGCGGCGGCCCCGGCGCTCTGCCACCCCAGAATCCCGCACCCGGCGGCCAGCCCCAGGCACAGCACGCCCAGCGCCGCCGCCAGCCACACCGGCGCGCCCCTGCGTGCCCCCCTCTCCGGCGCGTCCAGCGGCCCGCAGACCCTCCGCTCCTCCGCCGCCACGGCCGCTCCGGCCGCCTGTACGGGCGGGGGCGCAAAGTAGTAAGAGCCCTCCCTTTCAGGCAGGCCCGCCGCGTCCGTCTCCATGTCCGCACACTGCCGCCCGCCGTCCTCCTCAAGCAGGAAGAGCGCCCGGCGCTTTCTGTAATAAATCCAATTCAGGACCCCGAACAGGGCGGCGCACAACAGCTGCCCCGCGGTCGCCCAGATGAAAACGTCCCCCGTGCCCAGGACGACCCCCGCGATGATGTTTACGGCGTAGCTGATCACCAGCGCCCCCTGCGCCGCGACTATGGCGCAGGGGCCCAGCCAGGCTCTGCAGGCCAGTCCCAGCTCGGCCGCCAGGAGGACGCACAAAATCACCACGGTACAGACGCCATTAAACTCGCTTATCCACTCGAATTCGGTCCACCGCAGATACTCCTGCTGGGTAAACACAGCAGGAATGCTGATTAACCACATGAGAATTTGGAGCGGCAGCAGCACGTACAGCAAAAAGCAGTGCCATCTCATGGGCGTACCGCCCCGGTAAAACTGTTCCCGCAGGGTTCTCTCTCTCATCTTGGGCTCCCCCTCCATCAGTCTCTCTGTCCAGGCCTTGCCCGATCCACGGCAATGCGCCCGGCGGCGCGGTTTTTTTCGTGTGGCAGGCAGCTTCTTCCCAGGAATCCCGGCGGGCTTCAAGAAATCACCGGGCCGTCCAGGCGGGAAAGGACCCGCCGGTCAGCCGTGCCGACGGGTTTCAAGCAGGGCCTAAAAGCTCATATACTCCTCCACCGCGAGATTTCCGTAGGTATACCAGCACACGGCCCTGCGCATGAACTCTTCCGTCACGCCGAAGCGCTCCGCCAGGGACCAGAGCTCGGTGCACCCCTCGGCCACCGCGTCGTCCAGCTCCTCGGCGGACAGCTTGCGTTCGACGGCCCACTTGTCGGCCTTGCGCTCATGCTTTTCCACCAGGTCGTAGGGACTGCACACCCTATGGGTGGCCCCGGTGGCGTAGTGCCCGGCCTCGTGGAGGGCGGCGGACTCCTCCTCGGCCCTGGTCTTCATCCGCCCCTTGTCCAGAAAAATCCCCCAGGCGTCCGCCCCGTTCAGTTGTATGGTCAGCGCCTTGGTCCCATCATTGCTGAACGGGAGCTGCCTGTCGAACAGGAAAACGCCCTCGCCGCACAGCCATTGATACAGGCTATCCAGATTCTCCATCTCTCCGCTTCCTCGCATCGTTGAGCTGCCTCGCCATGGACAGCAGAATCTGCTTGTCCATCTCGGTCAGGTCCCTGGTCTCCTCCTGCATGGCGTAGGTGAAGCTGTCCAGCGTAACTCCCTCTCCCGCGCCGGGCGCCTTTTCCCGCCCCTCCCTGCCCAGCAGGCAGTCCACGGACACCCCGAAAAAATCCGCGATGCGCTGCGTTGTCTCCAGGTCGGGCTCCCGTTTTCCATTCTCATACTGGCTCAGGGTGTTGGCGGCGATATCCAGCGCCCTGCCCAGGTCCTTCTGCAGAAGGCCGCGCGCCTCGCGCAGCTCCTTAATTCTCATTTCGCTCACCTCATCCACAATATACATCACAGATTGTGAACAATCAAGTACAATCACAAATTGAGAATTTTGTGGACAATGCCAATTGCACAATTCACATTTTGAGACTATACTGAATTCACAAGCTGAGATTCAGGAGGTAATCGAAATGTCCAACCAATTCCGCATCAGGGAGCTGCGCCGGGTCCGGGGACTGACGCAGGCGCAGCTGGCCTTCCGGCTGGACCTGAAAAGCCCCAGTACCGTCGCCATGTGGGAGAACGGCGTCCGCCGCCCGCCCAGCACGCTGCTCCCCGGCATCGCCCGGGCGCTCCACTGCAGCATTGAGGACCTGTACGCCGGCGGAGCGGGCGCCTGAGCCCTCCCCCGCGCCTGCGATGGCGCGGGGGAACGGGGCTCCATCATCCGCCGTCCCCCGGCCGCATATCTATCTTATACCCGCCCCTGTCCCATAAACTCCCCTTTTCTTCCGGGAGGGGCGGGCAATGCCAGAGCCCGCGCCGCGGCCGGAAAACGCCGGAGCGCGGGGCAGAAAGGAGCGATGACCGATGTCTCTCAACCCCTACCCCCTCCGCGACGCCCAGGACGCCGGCCCCGCCGCCCGCGACGCCGACGGGGCGGAGATTTGGCGCGGTGAGACCACCTTCCGCTGGGAGGGCCGGGAGGTCTGCCGGGAGACCTTCGTGGCCGCCGTTGAACGGCTCCTGCGCGAAGACCCCTGCCAGGTGGCCCTGGAGATGGGCCTGGACATGACCAGATACGATTGACGGCGGCCCGCCCGGCCGCATAGGAGAAAGGGAGGAACCCCCATGACGAGCACGAAAGCCGCTGTCAAATTTGCGGCGGCAATCGAGTCGCTGTATATGGGCTCCCAGCCCGACGCGGCAATTGACGAGGCGCTCGCCCTCCCGTCCGGCGCGGCCCTCATGTGGCGCGTGCTGAACGGCTGCCCGCCCAATGAGGCGGGGCGGCGGGGCGGCCGCCGGCAGTCGGTGAACCTGCCCGGCCTGTTCCGCCTCCACGCCCAGGGCCTGACCGACGGCGCGATTGCCCGCAGCCTGGGCGTGAGCCGCAATTCGGTCTACCTCTGGCGCAATAAGCTGGGCCTGCCGCCCAACGGCTGAGCCGTATGCCCCCGTACAATGCCATTCAGGGAAGGCGCTGCGCGTACTTTCTACCCTAAAGCTGTCATTCAGATGCGGTACGCACAGCGCAGCCGCCGGCGGCTTTGCCGCCTTACGGATGCGGCGTACCCCTTGCGGGTACACCGGCGAAGAAGCCCCTTTTCAGGGGCTGGTACTTCTATTGAAGGGGATTCTTGACGGTGAATTGTCCCGAAGGGGCAAGAGAGACCGCCCTGGGGCGCACCAGTCCGAGGGGCCGCCGCTGCGCGGTCCATACGCGGCAGGGGCAGCCCCGCCAAACGGGAAGCGGCCGTCGGCGCCACACAGCGCCGACGGCCGCCCTGTCCTTTTTCAGTGTTCTCCCGCGCCCGCCCGCAATGCCTCAATCCCGCACGCCCGGAGCGTCTCGGGGCTGAAACAATCCGACCCGGGGCGCAGGCAGATTTTCCCGCTCTCCTTCTCAAACAGGCATTCATCCCTGTCAAGCACCTCTAAAAGCGCGTTTACAGGGTACTTCCGAAACAGGTGGCAGACAAACCGCAGGACAACGTTCAGCGTTTCGGGGATGTTGCGCTCCTTGTCCAGGCGGAACGAAACAGACTGCTCATAGGGGAAATCCCTCTTCAAAATGGCGGATTCATATACGCCAGGGTACATGCCGCCCTTGCGAACAATATGAAATACCAGAAAGCCCACCGGCTCGAACACTCCGCCAAATACGACGACCTGCTCGCTCACCCTCTCCGGAACAGTGTCACCGGCGCTCAGGCCGAAGAAGGCCGCAAGCTCCTGCCCCAGCTCCTCTGCGGTGATGAATTCCTCCCCGGCCATATAGTCCATATCAATCGACATCAAAAGCCCCCCCTTTCTCACGGATAAATATGCGTGACCGTACCGCTGCGCACAACCAGGACCTCTTCCAGCTCAAATAAAATGTAATCGTTCAGCTGCCGGACCAACTGCTCCAGGTCCCCATCCCAGTCGTCCAGACTCAAAACAATCCGCCTTGTCTGCCCCCTTGATAGCTTTTTTTGAATCCCTATCCAGATGCCCCTCGCACTCTGCCCTGCCTGCGGTGAATAGCAGTCAAAAATCCTGCCCTCGATGCGGTAATCCGGCTTTTTAGCGCCCCCGGTCTCCGGCTGCTGCTCTACTGCATATCCCCACTGTGCCAGCGTCCGGGCGGCCTCATTTTCCCTGGTGATGGAGCGTCTCGTCGATTCATTCATTTTGCGATAAAGCTGAGACGGCCTTCCCCCCGGAGCTGCATCGGGGTCGTAGACCCCACTGGGGGAGATTGGCTGATAGTCTGTTTCAATAAGACCACTATCCCCAATATCAAAGCCGTCCGCAGCATCCGTTTCATCGTTCCCAGGCCCCCTTACGCTGGACTCCTCGTCTCTCCAGCCCTCCTCCAGGGCCCGCCGCTCCCCGGCGTCCAGGGCCGCGCCCTCCCCGCCGGGCGGGGTCCTTCCGCCCTCCGCATACGCGCCCCGCACGCCCTCCATGACGGCGTCCAGCTCGGCGATATAGCCGTCAAAGTCGGTGAAAACGCCTCCGAACTCCGCCCGCGCGTGCTCCGGGTCCGCCTTGTAATAGCCCCAAACCAGGGCATTCATTTCGTCATATGCTGTCTTAATTTCTGCCGGGCTCAGGTCAAAAAAGCTTTTGCCTCTAAATCGACTGTTTAAAATAGCATCCATAACTTTTTTTGCAGTTTTATCTCGGTAGTTGATTCTGCCTCCGACGTCATCCAAAAGTGCCTGATATTCCGAACTCCCCCGTTGTTTGACGGCGTGTACCACCTCATGGTGTCCTACCACATCCGCCAATGCATCCGGGATCGAATCAGAGAGATAGATCACGCCATCGCTTGTAACGGCCCACGCTCCTGGAAATTTTTCTTTCAGCACCGCGCCGTCAACCGTGTAAACATCCGATATGTAGCCTTTGGCCTGCTCTCCTGCCCGTACAGACGCCTGATTCAGCGGTCGCTCGACGATGTGTCCTTTTGACCAATCGGCGACGGGTCTTTTTTCGCGGCTTCCTCCATCAGCTTTTCCAGATGCAAGCTCTCCTCCGGGGACAGCTCCCTGGACTTCACCCCGTACATCATCTCCAAAAGCTGGTCCAGCGACAGCGGTTCTCTCTGCTCTCCCATGTTCAATACCCCCCCTCTTCTACGTGTCCTTCGGCCCAGGCTGGGAGTCTCGCTCCAGCACCTCCACCTCGTCCCGGTGCTTCCTGTATTCCTCCATTCTCCGAACCACCGCCTCACGGTATTCCGGCGTCAGTGGCTTCGGGTCCTCGATTTTCACCCCGTACATCCGCTCCAGGAACTCCTTGTAGCCCGGTAAGGGCCTCTTCTCCTCTTCCATATCCGCCCGCCTCCTTTGCTCCATTGTAGGGCCCGGCGGCCCTCACGCCGGGCTCCTCGTCTCTCCAGCCCTCCTCCAGGGCCCGCCGCTCCCCGGCGTCCAGAGCCGCGCCCTCCCCGCCGGGCGGGGTCCTTCCGCCCTCGGCATACGCGCCCCGCGCCCCCTCCATGATGGCGTCCAGCTCGGCGATATAGCCGTCAAAATCGGTGAAAACGCCCCCAAACTCCGCCCGCGCGTGCTCCGGGTCGGCCTTGAAGTGTCCCCAGACCAGGGCGTTGAGCTCGTCGAAGACCGTATCTACTTCGCTGGGAGAGAGGTCGAAAAAGCCTCTCTCACCAAACCGGCTTTTTCGTACGGTGTGCAAAACAAAGTCAAGGGAGGGACTTTGGAAATTCAACCTTCCGCCCACAGCTCCCAGGAATGCCTTATACTCCACGCTCCCTCGCTGCTTGACTGCGTGTACCACCTCATGGTAAGAAACAGTATCAACCATATCTGCCTCTATTGCGTCGGACAGGCAGATCGTCCCGTTACTGGTCATAGCAAGCGCGCCGGGATTTAGCTGTTTCAGGGCACTGTCCTCCACCACGATGGTGTCGGGGATATAAGCGCCCGCCAGCTCTGTGCCGCGGACCGCCGCAGGATTCCGGGGGTTCTCAACTACGTGTCCTTCGGCCCATCCTGGGATACTTTTCGTTCCTCGTGCTGTTTCCGATATTGCTCCAAGAACCGTCTTGCTTCCGCCAGCTCCTCCGGCGTCGGCTCCGGGATTTTCACCCCGTACATCCGCTCCAGGAACTCCTTGTAGCCCGGTAAGGGCCTCTTCTCCTCTTCCATAGCTGACCGCCTCCTTTGCTCCACTGTAGGGCCCGGCGGCCCTCACGCCGGGCTCCTCGTCTCTCCAGCCCTCCTCCAGGGCCCTCTGCTCCCCGGCGTCCAGGGCCGCGCCCTCCCCGCCGGGCGGGGTCCTTCCGCCCTCGGCATACGCGCCCCGCGCCCCCTCCATGATGGCGTCCAGCTCGGCGATATAGCCGTCATAGTCGGTGAATACCTCGGCAAATTTCGCCCTGGCATTTTCGGGGTCCGCCTTATGAAACCCCCATACCACCGCGCTCAGCTCGTCATAGGCCGTTTTCAATTCCCCGGCACTAAGGTCCAGCAAATCTTTCCCGCCAAATCTGCTGCGCAAAATAACGCCCAGCACTTCGTCCGCCTTGTCGCTTAGCGGGTTAATGCGCCCTCCGATATCTTCCAGGAAGGCGTGATACTCCGCGCTTCCCCGCTGCTTGACCGCGTGGACCACCTCATGGTATCCGATTGCATCCGCCAACGGCTCAGGAATCGCATCTGAGAGGTGAATCACCCCGTCGCTTGTGATGGCCAACGCGCCGGGGGAACGCTTCTTCAGGGCCGCATCCTCAACCGTATATACGTCGGGTATGTAGCTGCTTGCCCGTTCACCCGCCCGTACAGACGCCTGATTCAGCGGTTGCTCGACGATGTGTCCTTTTGACCAATCGGCGGCTGGTCTTTTCTCGCTGATTCCTCCACCAGTTTCCTGATATGGGCTTTCTCCTCCGGCGTCAACTCCCTGGGCTTCACCCCGTACATCGCTTCCATAAACTCCTCGAAGCTCAGCGGCTCCTTCTTCTCTTCCATAACCGACCGCCTCCTTTGCTCCATTGTAGGGCCCCACGCCCCCGCGTCAAGCCCGCTCCCCGGCAGGAATACCGCGCCGACCATCCGGGCATCCTTCCCCTTGACACCCTGCCCCTCCTGGGGTATGATGGTGTCAGAAGAAAGCTCGGGCTCCGTCGTCTTGGACGTAGAGGTGTGGGTCTCCTCGGAGATATTCACCCCGGAGGAGGAGCTTTCTTTTTCTTTTACATAGAGCGTTCTGCCCTCAAAAGTCCCCCTCCCGGAATTGTCAAACTGGATGTACACGGCGGTTCCGTCAGGAAGCATCTTTTCATAAATTACGCCCTGCCGGTATGGAGAGCTCTTCTCTATGTTCCCAGGGCGTACCACATCGGGGTGCGCCACCACATCGGGAAGCGCATCAATAATCGCAGCCGTGAGCGGAGCGTTTCCCTTCCTGATTTCACCCTCCGCGTCTCCATGGGTGTCCATAATATGCTTCACGCCATCGTTTGTCACAATGAAGTCCCGCGCCCCGATCTCATACCCGAGAATGTCTCCAACCTTTGCCGCAGTCTCCCCATCCATTTTTCCGAGGTACAGCTTTTCCAGCTTCGCATCCGGCTTTCCTTTTCTCCCGGAACGCCATTTGTCAAAGAATGCCGATACGCTGGAGTCGATCCCCGCGATGATATTTCGGAAGGTCTTACCCTCATATCGTATCGCATCGGCCTCCATCGGCGTATACCCCACCGCCTCCCCCATGGAGGCGGTTTTTTACCGCCCGGCGGCCCTCACGCCGGGCTCCTCGTCTCTCCAGCCCTCCTCCAGGGCCCTCTGCTCCCCGGCGTCCAGGGCCGCGCCCTCCCCGCCGGGCGGGGTCCTTCCGCCCTCGGCATACGCGCCCCGCGCCCCCTCCATGATGGCGTCCAGCTCGGCGATATAGCCGTCATAGTCGGTGAAAACGCCTCCGAACTCCACCCGCGCGTGCTCCGGGTCCGCCTTGTAATAGCCCCATACCACCGCGTTCACTTCATCAAATACCTTATCCAGCTCTACGTCTTTCAGTTCCATGAAGACTTTCCCGGGGAAGCGACTATCCACGATTGCCTTTAAAAACTCTTCTTCCAAGTTTGTATTTTTGTAGTTGAGCAGTTCCCCGGTCTTGTCTACGAACGCACGATATTCAACGCTTCCACGCTGCTTGACAGCGTGCACAACCTCGTGATAACCGATTGGGTCCGCCAGTTCATCAGGAATGGCGTCAGAGAGCAAAACAGTCCCATCGCTGGTCAGCGCCCACGCGCCCTCGTGCCGAGCCTTCAAAACAGCATCCGGCACAACAGCGATGTCAGGCACGTAGCCCTTAGCAATCTCCTGCGCCCGGACTGAGCCGGGATTTGTCACATTCTCGACTACGTGTCCTTCGGCCCAGCTTGGGAGTCTTTTTGCTTCTGTTTGCTCTGCCTGTAAAGCTCCAATCGCTGCTGTATCTGCTTTCGCTCCTCCGGCGTCGGGTCCGAAATTTCCACCCCGTACATCCGCTCCAGGAACTCCTTGTAGCCCGGTAAGGGCCTCTTCTCCTCTTCCATAGCCGACCGCCTCCTTTGCTCCATTGTATGGCCCCGCGGCCCCCGCGTCAAGCCCGCTCCCCGGCAGGAATACCGCGCCGACCATCCGGGCATCCTTCCCCTTGACACCCGGCCCCGCCCGGGGTATAGTGTCCATAGGAGACGGTGATGCCTCACCGCGGAATGCCTGACGTTCCGCTGCCGGGGTGTTGCCGTCTCCCTTTTTCGGCGTAAGCGTAATGGTCTCCGGCGAGAAGTAGTAGAGCACGTTCTCCGTCGGACCAGCCTTTTCCTGCTGGACCAGGCGCACCCGCATATCCACAAGCGTGGGCGTGCCGTCGATGTAGACCGTGGTCATCAAATGGTCGATGCCGTTGATCTGCGGCCTGCCCTTTCGGTCCCCCTCGCTCTTAAAATACACGCCGTTGTTCGCAATGCGCTCCAGATGTTCCATGATGGCGGCGGACTCAATCGGGACTGGTCCGCCGTCCGCGACGCTGAACATCTTGTTCAGCGTCGCCTTGGTGATTTTCAAGACGTACTCCTCGCCGTTGCGGAAAACGTTGCTCGCGGGAATGAACGCCGCGCTGTGTCTATCGAGCCCGAGCCGTTCTCTCGCCCTCTCTATGACCGTGTCGCGGATATGCCCGCCGTCCTGGGGAAGGGTCCCGCCATTGAGCTGCGCCACCTCGTCAAGCGAGAGGTTGATAACCGGCACCGTCGGCAGTTCCACGTTCTGCGGCCGCTCCGCCCGATATTCCGCCGCCTCCCCCGTGGAGGCGGCTTTTTGCCGCCCGGCGGCCCTCACGCCGGGCTCCTCGTCTCTCCAGCCCTCCTCCAGGGCCCGCCGCTCCCCGGCGTCCAGAGCCGCGCCCTCCCCGCCGGGCGGGGTCCTTCCGCCCTCGGCATACGCGCCCCGCGCCCCCTCCATGATGGCGTCCAGCTCGGCGATATAGCCGTCATAGTCGGTGAAAACGCCTCCGAACTCCGCCCGCGCGTGCTCCGGGTCCGCCTTGTAGTAGCCCCAAACCAGGGCATTCAGTTCATCGTAGACGGTTTTCAGCTCAACGTCGTTAAGTTCCAACAGGTCTTTCCCGGCAAATCGGCTCTTTACCACTGTATCCAAAACGAACACCGCCTGATCTGCGGAGAAATTGACTCTATCATCCAGCCGGCTCAAAAATGCGCGATAAACTTCACTGCCTCTTTGCCGTACCGCATGAACGACTTCATGGTAGCCGACGGGCTCCGCCAGCTCGGGCGGTATTTTGTCGGAGAGAAGAACCGTTCCTCCGCTGGTCAATGCCCATGCGCCCTCGTGTTGTCCCTTCAGTGCAGTGTCCGATACGACAACAACACCATCAATGAAGCTGCGGGCGGCCTCTTGTGCTCGAACGGTGCCGGGGTTAGAGGCTTTCTCGACTACGTGTCCTTCGGCCCAGGCTGGGAGTCTCGCTCCAGCACCTCCACCTCGTCCCGGTGCTTCCTGTATTCCTCCATTCTCCGAACCACCGCCTCGCGGTATTCCGGCGTCAGTGGCTTCGGCTCCTCGATTTTCACCCCATACATCCGCTCCAGGAACTCCTTGTAGCCCGGTAAGGGCCTCTTCTCCTCTTCCATAGCTGACCGCCTCCTTTGCTCCATTGTAGGGCCCCATGTCCCCCGCGTCAAGCCCGCTCCCCGGCAGGAATACCGCGCCAACCATCCGGGCATCCTTCCCCTTGACACCCGGCCCGTCTTGGGTTATAGTGGGGTCAGAAGATGGCGCAGTATCCGTGCTACGAACGCTGGTCGCGTGACGGCCAGCCGTGGATGCTGCGCCATCGTTCTTTTTTGTCACTTCTATGGTCTCTGGGGTGAAGTGATACAGCCGATTTCCTCCGCCGGCTTTTTCATCCTCCACACGAACACGCATATCAACCAGATATGGAACTCCGTCGATATATACCGTGGTCATGAGATGGTCATACCCGGCAATCTGCGCCCGCCCGCGCCGGTCTCCTTCGCTACTGAAATACACGCCGTTTTGGGCAATGCGCTCTAATTGGCTTAGAACTGCGATGCTTTCCAACGGAACCACCCGCTCTGGATAGCTGCTGGCGGATAGCATTTTATTTAGTGAGGATTTCGTTATTTTAATTACATAAGCGTCCCCATTTCTGGTCACATTGCTGGCTTCAATATAGGCGGCCGGGTTCTTATCCAGGCCGAGACGTGCCTCCGTTTTCTCCAGTGCTGCTTTCCGGATGTAGTTCCCGGCCTTGGGCATGACCCCTCCGTTCATATCCGCCACCGTCTGCATCGACAAATTGATAACCGGCACCGTCGGCAGTTCCACGTTCTGCGGCCGCTCCGCCCGATATTCCGCCGCCTCCCCCGTGGAGGCGGCTTTTTGCCGCCCCTCCGTCTGGGTATCGGCGGCCCCCGGCATGAGCTCCACGCCGCCCAGCCGCCCGCCCAGGTACTGCTTCCCACGGACCGCGCCGCCCATGATGCCGCCGGACAGCGCGCCGCCCGCGCCCGCCCAGGCCACCTGCCCCACCAGGTCCAGGTAGGCCCGCCGCCTGGCCTCTTCCCTGCCCATGCCCTGGGCCTCGTAATCCCGCACGGCCAGCTCAAAGCCGGAGCTTCCGCCCATAATGGCCGCGTCGGAGAGGATGTTGGCAATTTCGGTAAAGGTCTCCTCGCTGGCCTCCACCCCCGCCTGCTTCAGGGTCTCCCGCAGCAGGTCCTTAGCACCCCCCACCGTCTTGGCACTCAGCAGATGGTCAATGCTGAACTTCTCGAAGACCGCCTCGGCGGCCCCCGCCGCCAGCCCGCCCAGAAGCACCTGACGGTTGGTCCCGCCCCGGGCCATAATGTCCCGGGCCTGGTTGGACGCGGCGCCGGCCCCCATAAAGTAGGTGGCTGCGGGTCCGAATGCGGCAATCTGGGCCGCGCTGTCTGCAATGCTCATCCCCGTCTGGTAGAGGAAGGAGGCCGCGTTCTGCCCTGCAATCTCCCAGACGGTGTTTTTCTCAATCTCCTCAGCCACCGTCCCGCGCAGCGTCCGCACCAGATTGGTTGCCTCCATGGCGTAGGGGTCCAGAGGCACGTAGCTGGAGAGGTCCTTTTCGTCGCTGTTCGGCCCCATGCTCCGCAGCGCCGCGTCCAGGAAGTCCAGCCCCTGGAGCGGGGAGGCCAGCACGCTCGCCGCCGATGAAAGAACGGGATGTTCCCTGGCCGCCTCCTGCCGCTCCTCCATCTTCCGGGCGTACTCCTCCGCCTCTTTCCTGGTCCGCTCATAGCCGGAAATGCGGCTGTAGTTGTAGCCCCGCCTCTTCAGCTCGCCAATGGCCTCGGTCTGCACATCCCGGGTCTCCAGGTCCGTTCCCAGCAGTGCGGTCAGGTCGTTCATATACTGCGCCGTCGACCCGGATTTCTCCGGCGACACGCCGAACCGCTCCCGAATCTGCGCTACAGCGGCGGGGTCCCCCTCCGGGGCGCCGCCGTTTTGCAGTGCGGACAGGATACGCCCGATTACCACGTCCGGCGCTCCCGCCGTCCCGGCCTGCTCATAGAGCGTCCCGCTCTCGGGCTGCCGCGCCAAACGGGCAAGCTGCTCCTCGTTGTCCGCGGCGTAGTAGTTCCAGTGCTGTCCCGCCAGTTCCCGGTCGGTATCCGCAAGCTCAGCCTCCACCCTTTTCAGAGCGTCCGCCGCAGATTCTCCGGGCTTCATATCCACCTTGTCCAGCCAGGCCCCCTCGTAGCGGCCCTGTGCCCGCTGGAGGATGCTTCTCTGCCGCTCCAGCTCATCCCGCCTGGCGCTCTTGTCCTCCACGCCGTCTCTCAGCGCGTCGGACGGCCTCCACAGGCCCTTCATCTGGGCCTGTACGTTTTGAACCTCCTGTGGACTTGCAAGCGGCTCTCCGGGGCTGTTATCAATGCGGTTAAAGGTCGGCAGCGTCAAAACCGATTTTCTCCGTACCGCGGGGAGCTGCAATTCCTCCGCGCCGACGGCGCGAATCTGCGGCCCCCCGCGGCCAAACTTCCCGGTACTCATCACCTCGCCGCCCGCGCCGCCGGCAGTCGGAGCGGTGGCCGACACGGCCCCCGGCACCATGCTCGCGCCTCCCAAGCGTCCGCCTGTGCTCTTGGCGGCATCCAGCCGCCGGGAGATGGTCGGCAAACGATTCTCTCCGCGCTGGCCGCCGACCTGAGCGAGACCCGATTGGCTTCTTTTCGCTGCGGCGATGCGCTCTTGAATTGTCACGGCAGCACCTCATCAATACCCGATTGACCGCAAAATAAAGTCCGCCTCTGCATCGGTAATTGCGCCGGTTTTCAATGCCTCATCCACCTTGGCGGCAATGCTTCCTGCCGATGCATTGCCCCGTGCGGCGCTGGACAGGATGCTCTGTGCCGCCGGTCCGCACTGGGAAATGTCCGTAATTGTGCCGCCCTGGGCAGTCTTCTCCTCCTGTTGCCAGGGCTCGCCCATATAGTACTGCCACGCGGCCCGGACGGCGGGGGTGATGTTCCCGCTTTCCACGGCGTTCATCATGTTGGCGTAGGTGAGCACCGGCTTCTCCGGCCCGCCTGTTCCCCCCGAACTGCCCCCGCCGCCCGTGCCCGCCGCCTGGGCCGCCGCGGGCTGCTTCCGGTACTCATAGGCGTCCTTCATGCCCTGAATCTGCTCGTCCGAGTAGCCCAGGGCCTTATAGCCGGAGAAGTCGCCGTACCGGGCCAGCTCCTGGGCCTGCTGGTAGGCCCACTGCCGGTTCCACTGCCCTTCCCCGCTCTGGAACTGCTGGTTCCACTGCTGGTTGGAGATATCCGCCTGCCCCTGCTGGAACTGCATCTGCTGCCGCTGGAGGTCCATCTGGGCCTGCCACTGCATCTGCTGCCGCAGGGCCTCGTCCTGGCGGACCTTCTCCTGGTAGAGCTGCTGGGCCAGCTCGTAGTTCCCCTGGGCCTCGGCCTGGGCGATGGCATTGTTGTAGTCGGTCTCCATTTGGCTGCGCTGGAGCTCCAGGTCCGCCATGGTGGACGCCTCCGCCTGGCCGATGCCGGAGAGGCTGTTCTGGAGCGCGTTGCCCATCGCCAGCATGGCCTGCCCGCCCGCGCCGGAGTTGAGGCCCTGGGCGGCGGCGTACTCGGCAAAGGCCCGCTTGCGCTGCTCGGACTGGCCCGCCGCCTGGTTCCGGGCGCTCTGGTACTGGGGGGCGATGCCCGCCTGAGTGCGGTCCAATCCGGCCACATTCTTCTCGTAGGCCGCCCGGAGCGCCGCCAGCGCCGCCTCCCGCTGGGCCCTGTTCATGGCCTCGATATAGTCCGAGTAGTCGTTGACGCCGCCGGTCTGCGGCCCCTGCGGCTTGGGCTGCTCCGCCGCACCGCTCCATGTGCCGGTGCCGGAATCGAAGTTCACCGAGCCGCCCATGAGACCCGCCAGATACTTATTCCGCTCCTCAAGCTCCTTTTTGGCCGCATCATCCGCTGTATGCCACTTCGCGGAATTGTCGTTCATCTCCTGCCGCCACTGTTCCTGCTGGCTGGTGCTGGTCTGTACTCCGGCGGCGGAACCCTGGAAGCCGCTGGGCAGGCCGCCGGAGGACGGGATACCGCCCCCGCCGCCGGAGCCGCCCCCGGAGGGCCTGCGGTTGGGGGCGGTGGTCCATGTGCCGCTCTTGTCGTCAAAGCTGGACGTGCTGCCGCTCATGCTGTCAATCTGTTTTTGGATCTCCTGGTTGGCCGCGTGCAGCCGGTCCCTGTCCGCCTGGCTCGCCGTGTGCCACGCCGCAGAATTGGCCTTTTTCTCCGCCTCAAGCTGCGCGAGCGTCTTTGCCATAATCGTTCCCTCCTCAAAAATGGATGGGGCGCCGGACCTCGTCGGGGCAAAGTCCGTTCCATTCGCAACGGCCTGCGGGAGAGGGCATTCCTCACTCCGCTCATCTCCGGCCTAAGAGCCGCCTTCGGCGGTTGGCCTCCGAAACGCGCCTGCGGGCGCAGCCTTGCCCCTCCTCTCCCCGCAGAGCCCCTGTGGCTTTGCGGGGCCCCCAAAAGTCCGGCGCCCCCTATTTTTTACTCCTTCTCCTCGTGCAGCTCGTCCAGCCGCTTGTGGGCGGACTTGGCGGAGGCCTCCACCAGAGCCATGCGCTCCACGAGGTTGTTGTGCTTCTCCACCTTCTTCTCCAGCTCCTCAATGCGGAAGTTGGTGAGCTTGTTGGAGGCCAGCACGCCGAAGAACGACCCGCCCAGCGTCCCCAGCAGGGCCAGGAGGGCCACTGCAATTTCCGGCTCCATCCCTACTCCCCCTTGTTAAGCTGCTTATATGCCTGATGCACGCCCGTGGCCGCAAGGCCGGAGACGACGCCCACGGCAGCGGCGGTCATGCAGTCCGCGGCGGGGAAGTCCGGCATGACGAACATGCCCGGCGCGCCCACGATAACGGGGATATGCTTGTTGTCCAGCCCGGTCGCCTCGACGAGCCGCCCCGCCAGGAAGCAGATGACCGTGACGACGGCCACCCCGCCGATGCCCGGGGAAGAAACGTCCATACTCCGCGCCTCCTTTAAATACAAAATCCAACCGACACTCCGGCCGTGCCGCTGGCCAGGGTGGAGCCGTTCCCGCCCTGCGCGTCCACGGAGCAGAAATGCACCCCGGTGCCGATATGCGGCGAGCGCAGCCACCACACCGACGGGGAGCCCCCCGCCGTCTTGATGCGGGCGGCGTCGGAGCGGAAGAGCGGGTAGAGCGTCCCCTCCCCCTCGGCCGAGACAAAGGTGGACCCCCGCACCTCCACCTCCGAGAAGAGCCACAGCTTATCCGACGTAACCTCGATATGGGAGCTTCCGTAGCCGTCGTAGGTCTTTTTCTGGGCCTGCTTAATGAGCGCCCGGAGGTCGGAGGGCAGCTGTCCCAGCAGTGTGGGCATCCACGCGCGCATGGCGGACTGTCCCCAGCCGCCGCTGCTCGAGGCCGAGCCGTTCATCTGCCTGCCCGCGTTCAGGCATTTGCTCATGCCCAGCGTCAGCGGCGCCTTGCCGCCGCCCGCCAGGTCGTCATGGTCAAAGTCCTCGATGCGGATTAGGATGGTCTCTCCCGTGGTGAGCGTCACCTCCTTCGCGTCTCCCAGGGCCCACGCCTGGGACGCCCTGCCGCTCTGCGCGACCGCGTTGATCTCCGCCCACGAGGCGGCGTAGAAGGCCGCGGAGGTTCTCGTCACCACCGCATTCGTCCGTCCTGTCATACCTTACTCCCCCTTGATAAATACGATACTGGCAACGGTAACCGTTGCCGTCGGCTTGACCCTGCAGTAGATATACACCCCGCCCGCATAGCTGTCGCTCACAGGGGCGAAGTTGCCGCTCACCGTGTCGGCGGCCCCGAAAGCCACGTCGGGCCGGTGGGAGGCGGTCACGCCCGTACAGGGTACGGCGGCACGGTAGCCGTACTCCTGGGCGCCGTAGGTGCCGTTTGCCGTCCACGCGGAGACGGCCACGCTCTTGCCCGTGAAGACCAGCGTCTCCGCCCCGGCCGGGTTGAGCAGCTGCCAATAGGTCCCGTCATAGCGCAGCAGCGCGCACATTCCCGCCCGGATCATCCCGCTCCTGACGGCCCCGCCGTTGGCCCGGATGCTCTTGGCGCCGGTGGAGTTGACGTTCAGCGTGGCCGCCGTGCTGGTGTTGGCGTAGGTGAACTTCACACAAACCACCGCCCCGCTGTCCAGGGTAAAGCCGGGAAGCGCCGCCGTCTTGGCCAGCGTCGCCGCCGCCGTCGCACAGGTTCCGTACTTGACCGCCTGTGTGTCCACAAACGCCCTGTTGGCGGCGTCCATCGGGAATTCGGGCGCCGATACATTTGTAATTTTGCTGTTTGCCGCGTCTATCTCGCTGCCCGGGCACAGGGAGAGTATCCCGCTGTCGCTGGAAATATAGGACTGCCCCAGCTCTAAGACGGCGCTTTCCGCCAGCTTCAGGTCCCCCGCCATGGTCCCGCCGCTCAGCGGCAAAAACGGTCCATCCTTCAAACTCACCAGCGCCGCGTAAAACGCCGCCTCGGTCCCCGTGTAGCCCGCGTCCACCGCCTGCTGATAGGCGCTCTTTCCCGCCGCGCCGTCCTTTCCCGCCGCGCCGGTATCTCCCTTGGGCCCCGCCGCGCCCTGGACGCCCTGGGGCCCCTGCTCGCCCTGGGGACCCTGCACGCCGGGGTCCCCCTTCAGTCCCTGGGGGCCCTGGGGTCCGGTATCTCCCTTGTCCCCCTTGGGGCCCTGGATGCCCTGGTCTCCCTTGGGCCCCTGTTCGCCGGGCAGGCCCTGGATGCCCTGGGGCCCCTTGGCCCCGGTATCCCCCTTGGGGCCGGCGGCCCCGGTATCCCCCTTCTCGCCCTTCGGGCCCTGGGGGCCCGTCAGGCCGATGGGCCCCTGAATCCCCTGCTCGCCCTGGGGTCCCTGGGGGCCCTCCGCCCCGGTATCACCCTTCGGCCCCTGGGGGCCTGTCAGGCCGGTGGGCCCGGCGGCCCCGGTATCGCCCTTGTCCCCCTTAGGTCCGGCGGGGCCGGTCAGGCCGATAGGCCCCTGAATCCCCCGCTCTCCCTGGGGTCCCTGGGGGCCCACCTCGCCCTGGGGTCCCTGGGGACCCTGAACCCCCTGGGGGCCACGGGGTCCCTCCGGCCCCTGGAGCGCCCCGATGCTCTGCCACGCCAGGTTCGCCTCGCTCCAGATATACAGCTCCCCGTTGGCCTCCACCTGGAACGCCCCGGCGGCCCCCTCCGGGAACGCCGCCTGGAGCCGGGCCAGGGTGGGGTACACGTCCTCAATCTCGAAGCTGCGCCCGTCCAGGCCCCGGTCCCCCTTGGGCCCCTGAATCCCCTGGGGACCCTGGGGTCCCGCCGGACCCTGGATGCCCTGGGCCCCTCTCGTGCCCTGGGGGCCCTGTAGCCCCTGGGGTCCGGCGGGTCCGGCCTCTCCGGTATCGCCCTTGTCCCCCTTGGGGCCGGTTTCGCCCCGCAGGCCCTGGGGACCCGCCGCGCCCTGGGGGCCCGGCTCGCCCTGGGGACCGGTGAGGCCCCTGGGACCCTGGAGGCCCTGGACGCCCTGGGGGCCCTGGGCGCCCTTTTCCCCCGCCGCGCCCGCGTCGCCCTTGTCGCCCTTGGGCCCCGCCTCGCCTCTGGGTCCCTGGGGGCCCATGACGCCCGCAGGACCCTGCTCGCCCTGGATGCCCTGGGGGCCCCGCGGTCCCTGGGGGCCCTCCAGGCCCCGTGGTCCCTGCTCCCCGGGGAGGCCCTGGAGTCCCTGGGGACCCTGGGCCCCCTCCGGTCCGGCCCCGCCCTTGAGGCCCTGGGGACCTTGCGGGCCCTGTACGCCCTGGAGCCCCTGGGACCCCTGGGGGCCGGGGTCTCCCTGCTTGCCCTGCACGCCCTGGGGGCCCTGGGGTCCTCTCACGTACACCGGCGCGGGCACCGCCCCCAGCTCCCCGGCGGCAAAGCTCATCAGTCCCGTGTTCTGGTCCACGCTGGGGATGACGGCCTGTCCCGTGGGGCCCCGCGCTCCCTGAATCCCCTGGGGGCCCCGCGCTCCCGTGTCCCCCTTCTCCCCCCTCGGCCCGGTGACGCCCCGCACGATGGTGACGCTCCCGTCGTCCTCCACCTCGCAGTTGGCAAACCGCATCCGGCTCCGCTGGGGCAGCGCCGCGCCGTCGCCGCCCAGTATCAGGTGCCCGCTGGACCCGGTGGCCTCCCACGTCCTGCCGTCCGCCGAGGTCTCCAGCACACGGTCCCCGTTCAGCCGCAGATATTTGAGCGCCGTCATATCGCCGCTGCGGACAATCGCCGGCACCCCGGCCGCCTCCAGCTCAGGCAGAAGCACCGTGTTCAGATAGGTCTGGAGGGCCTCGCCCCCCTCGTCGAATTTCTCCTTCAGCTCCGCGGGGGTCAGGCCCCCCACGTCGTTGGGCTCGTCGTCCAGCTTGGCGACGATTTTCATATCCTTCTCAAATTTGGTCAGCGCCATATCGTCCTCACAAACTCCTTTCCGCTCCATCCGCCTGTCGGCGGATATCCGCTCCATTGCGTTGCTCGTCCTCTCCCCACCCGATGCTACGCATCGTGCGTGGCCCCCCTCCTATTTCACATTGCCGGTATATCTCACCTGGAAATCCGCCGCCAGGATGGTGGCGGTGGCCGAGATGGAGCGGGAGGAGAAAATCAGCTTGTAGAACGTGAATTTCTTGACCTTCAGCCGCACCCGCGCCACCTGGGGATTCCGGTTGGTGCCGAAGCTCCAGTGGGCGAAGCTGGTGTTGAGGAAGGAGGACAGGCCCGAGGCCACCTCCTTCCGGATGTAGCTGGACTTCACGTTGGACTGGGCCGTCACCGTCACCCGGGCCTGGCTCTCCGGCTTGATGGACACCCACAGCACCGAGCCGTACTTGCGCCTCCAGTCCGTGGAGAAGTCCATGCTCCCGCTCTCCCAGTAGGCGTCGATGGGCTCCAGGGCATCGTTACGGTACTGCCGGGACAGGTGCATCACCCGCCCGTCCGGCGTCCCGAAATACAGTTTTCCGCCCACCTTCACCATGGCGGCCGCCGGGAAGTGGTCGTAGTAGTACCAGGTGTTGTTGGCGTAGTTGTGGATTAAGGCCCGCTCCCCGCAGACCACATAGTACTCCCGCTCCTCCTCGTCATCGAAGACGGCGGTCCGCTCCAGGTCGAATCCGGCCAGGGTCGCCTCCACCCGGTCGCTCAGCCGCTTGGCGTTGCGCTCGTCCCGGCTGGCTCCCACCGTCAGCGACCACTGGTACACCCCCCGCCCGAAGAGGGTCCGGGGGTCGTTGTCCACCAGCCGCGCCTGCCCCGGCGCGGCGCAGCCAATCTCCCGGTTGAGCGGATTGGCGTAGAACGCCGGGGCCGCGCTGCCGTCCGCCAGGGTGATGGAGGCGTACTGGCAGGAGTGGGCGCTGTCGGTCTTGAACACCAGCAGCCGGTCGTAGTGGCGGATCATCGCGGTGATGGGCGTGTTGGCGCTGTCCACCGCCATGACGTTCAGGTCCGGGAAGTACTCCGCGCAGGGCTGCCCCAGCTCGTCCAGCCCGGAGTAAACGGCCTCGTTGGTGCCGTCGCCGTAGAGGAATACCCGGCTGTCCGAAGCGCCGTTGTACATCTCGGCAAAGCGCATCCCCGCCACCTTTCCCCGGTCGCCGCTGCCCTTCCTCCAGGTGATGGTGACGGTGTTGACCCCCTTGGCCGGGGCGCTTGCAAAGGTGAGGCTTCCGGCCTTCAGGTCGGCGGTCCAGGAAATATCGGTCCCCTCCACGGCCAGCACCTCGTCAATCTCCCCCTCCACCAGGTGGAACACCTTGTCCTCCCCGTCCGGGGAGAACTGCTGCCGCCGCTTCCCGCTGAGCTTGTTCACGCTCTCCAGCAGCGTGCCGCCGCCGGAGGGGGCCGTGGCGGTGGCCACGATGGGCACATACCCCTCCACCGGCTCCGCCTGCCCTTCGCCGTCCCAGCAGTAGTACTCGCTCCCGGTCAGAAGATACACCTTCCTGGAAAACCCGAAAAAGGAGGTCTCCGCGTCCTCCACGGCCCCCAAGTCCGTCTTGGACCAATCGGCGGGGCGGACGTCCCAGAGCCGCCCGCCGCAGGCCGCCAGCAGGTGGAACGCGCCCGCCACGTACCCGGACCACACCCCGCGCACCGGATGCCCGTCCGCCAGCGTGACCATGGGCGCATAGCCGGGCCGCACCTGTAAATGATTTTCCCTTGTCACACGGAAGTTGCGCATCTCGGCCGCCTCGCCCATTTTCAGCCCCGTGTCCCCGTCCGGGCTCTCGTTGAGCCCCAGCCATTTCTGGACCGCGAACACCTTTGTATCATTTGTGGAATAAATCTGTGCCAAATTGTCTCACCTCACCATCTCGCAAACTGGCCCAGCTCAATCCCGCCGTACAGGTCCGTGATATCCTCGCTCCCGGCGGGCAGGCCCCGCCCGGCGGCGGCCAGCAGCTCCTCGTACCGCTGGCTGAAATAGCCCGCCACGTCCGGGTTCTCGTCCAGCAGCAGATGGGCCGCAAGTCCGTAAGGCAGTACGCCTTGACAGATTCCGTCGTCCAGGCCGATGGGTGACTCGAACTCCTCAATCCGGGGGCAGACCGGGCGCTTCCCCGGCTCCGCCTTATACGTATCGGAGGCGGGAAAGCACTCCACCCGCAGGATGTTGAGAATGGGGATGGCCCGGTTTTTGTACTCCTTGGTGTCCGAGGCGTCCGCCTTTCCCGTGGACTCGTTCACCTCGTCCATCAGGTGCATCGCCGTCTCGAATACCTCCTGCGCCGTTGTCGACATGTGTTCATCTCCAATCAAGTCTTGCATTTTGCAGTTATCGCGGTCTTACCGGGATGACCTTTTACGGCTGGGGGGTAAGGAGTACTCCTTACCCCCCATGTCGTTTAAGTGAAGGCTCCGCGAAAAATGCCGTTGGGCTTGCGTGGAACCCCAACCTGTCTTTTCGGCTCCATGAGGTCTTATCCCCCTATGCGCCTGCGCCCGGCGCTTCTCAAACCGTCTTGTCCGTCACCGCGGAGGCGTAGCCGGACTCGGTGCAGGCGTAAGCCCGCACCCTGTCGCCCGCGTGTACGTCCACGGCGGCGGAATAGACCTTCGCGCTGTCGCTGTAGCGGGGGTCGGAGCCGTCCAGCGTGTACCTGACGACCGCGCCGCCGGTGGCGCTTGCGATGGCGGCCTTGTTGTTCGCCACGGTGACGGTGGGCGCGGCGGTCACGGCGGAGGCGGCGGCGGCCACATAGATGCCGTCCGCCTTGGCGCCGATGACGAACGCGTCGTGGTAGATGCGCCCCTCCAGCAGATTGCCGCTCAGGCCGGGAGGGTCCTTGTGGATTTTGGCGTCCTGGAGCTTCACCGGGTCCACGGTGGAGCCCTTCCACTTCACCATGAAGTAGACGTCCGCGGGGAAATAGCTGTCGGGCACCCGCTTGACGGTCATGCCGTCCACCTCGCCCACCACGCCCTTGCTGAGGGCCTTCTCCCCCAGCCTGTCCACGCCGATGAACTGGTCGGACAGGGCCAGGAGCTTATAGTAGGTGTTGGGGAGGAAGAGGGTGCGGCCCGCGGCGGGCACCAGGCGGTTGTCCATCTCGGCGCCCGCGTCGAAGATGAGCTCCACAATGTTGGCCTTGGTGGGCGCGCCGCTCAGGCCCTTCACGATGCCCGCGCCCCTGGCCCACTTGTCGAAGCGGTATTTGTCGATGTAGGGGACCACCACCTGCTCGGTCTCCCGCTTCATAGCCCGGGCCGCGCCCTTGATGTTCATCTGGTCGGCCTGGTTGCCCTTGTCGATGGTCATGGCGAAGGACTTGTCGTCCCCCATCACCAGCTCCTGGACGGTGTCGCCCAGCTCCACGGGCTCGCCGTAGCGGTTGGCGCCGGTGCGGCTGTAGTTGTTGAGGGGCACCGTGTCCACGGTGAACACCCGCACGGTCTTGGCCCCGGAGAAGGAGTAGTCCTTCCCCGTGGCGCTGTCGGTCAGGGATTCCTTGAAAAAGCTCTCCGCCACCTTGGGCGAAAAGGCGGTTGCATAATTGATTGCAGACATTCCATTTACCTCCATTTATCAGTTGTGTTGTTGTCTGTGCGCGCCCTGCGGCCTTTCGCTCCGCTCCCCGCTTAGTCCCCTGCTCACAGGCGCTCGGCGCTTCCTTGTCACGCTCGCGTTGGGCGCATCATACGGTGCGGCTTCCCGCCGACTCCGGCGAAAGCCGGTCAACGCCTGGCGGGGTACGGCCTTTTCCGGCTTCCCCCGTCGCTCTGGTCCATCCGCACCTATGCGCCTGCGCTCGCGCTTCCTTGTCACGCCTCGCACCCTCCGCGACGGGTCCTAAGCCGTACGACTGCGCAAAAATCCTCCGGGCGGCTTGCGTGGGACGCCCCCCTGCGGCCTTTCGCTCCGCTCCCCGCTTAGTCCCCTGCTCACGGGCGCTCGGCGCTTCTCCTTGTCACGCTCGCGTTGGGCGCATGGCCGGGTCGCCTTCCCGCCGACTCCGGGCAAACCCGGACAACGCCTCGCGGGGTCCGGCCTTTTCCGGCTTTCCCCGTCGCTCTGGTCCAGGCTCCCCTATGCGCCTGCGCTCGCGCTTCCTTGTCACGCTCGCGTTGGGCGCATGGCCGGGTCGATAAGCCGCCATTGCGCGAAAAATGCCGTTGGGCTTGCGTGAGACGCCCAACCTGTTTTTTCGGCTTCATGCCGTCTTATCTCCCCTATGCGCCTACGCTCGCGCTTCCTTGTCACGCCTCGCACCCTCCGCGACGGGTCCTAAGCCGTACGACTGCGCAAAAACCCTCCGGGCGGCTTGCGTGGGCCGCCGCCCTGCGGCTTTTCGCTCCGCTCCCGGCTTAGACCTCTGCTCCCGGGCGCTCGGCGCTTCTCAGTTGTCCGGGGTGTCGAACACGTCCGGGGCGAAGAGCTCCCGGGCCACCTCGCGCTGCGTCTTGCCCGTCTTTTTGGCCTCCTCAAAGACCAGCCGGGTGTTCTTGCGGATGACGCGCTCGGTGTCGTCCACAATGTCCTGGGGTATGGGGCCCACAATGCCGAAGACCAGAGCCTCGTAAATTCGGATGCCGCCCAGGTTGGACACGAAGTCCACGCAGATATCCACGCCCTTTTCAGCCAGAATCTCGTCCGCCTCGGCCGTGGTGGGGATGTTGGCGGCCTCCACAATCATGCCGGCCTTTACTCTGGGGGCGGTGTCCTTGTTGATGACGTCCTCCAGGGCGGCGGGGACCAGAATATCGCAGTCCACGTCCAGCCACTCGCTGTTGGGTCGGACGTCGTAATTGGCCTCAAAAACGGTCTCGTCCAGCTCGCCCTTGGGCTTGCGGGTCTTTACCAGCTTCTGCACGTCCAGGCCGTCCTGACAGGTGACGAGGAGATTCGCGTCGGCGATGCCCACCACCTTATAGCCCATCTTGTCCAGGCACCAGGCCATGCTGGCGCCCACGCAGCCAAAGCCCTGAAGCACCACCCTGGCCCCGGCCGGGCCCTTCTTGAACTTCCACGCCTCGTCCAGCGCGAAGGCGCAGCCGTAGCCGGTGATCATGTCGTACATGAGAAAGCCGTCGTACCGCATGGCGCAGGCGTCGTCGTGATTTTTGATGTACTGCCGGAACTTGGGGTCGGCCCGCATGGCCTTGGTCTGAGGCAGGCCGATGCCCAGATCGTCCAGAATGGCGAGCACATCGGCATAGTCCACGCCCAGATCGCCGCCGATGGAGACGCCGGCGTTGATGTAGGGGGCCATGGCGGTGAGGTAGCGCCGGAGCACGTCCTTGGCGTCGGGGGCCTTATAGTCGTAGGCGATGCCGCCCTTGCAGCCGCCGGTGGTCCGGCTCTCGCAGGCCTTGTACTTATAGCCCATGGTGGTGGCCAGCCGGATGACCTCCTCCCTGGTGACGGTGGGATGCATCCGGGTGCCGCCGCCGCAGTAGTGGTTGACAAAATTGTAGGCGCACAGCCAGCCCTTGGCCTCGCTCTCGGTATCGTTCCATTCCACAACGATGTACGGCTTCTTGTTCATTGTGTACGCTCCTCTCAAAACAATAGTTGTCTTGCTTATGTATACATAATACACTGTAAAAAGATGAGCGTCAATTATCAATAAAGTCATTATTTAAAATAAAAAATTGGATATAATACACAAAAATATTGTGAATAATCAAACAATCGGAATAGTGCTCGGCTTATATGTATTATTTATACTTATAACGCGATTGACATTTTTGGGACAAAGTGTATAATAAAATACAACAGAGTCGGAAGGCGGAAACCCCGCCGGTTCGGAAAGGATGCGTACCATGACCACTTCACTGCGGGAGCGCGTGCGGCAGCGCATTTTGGATCAGGTGAAATATGGGGAGCTGCGGCCCGGCGACAAGATCAGCGAGGCCCAGCTCTGCGAGACGATGGGGATCAGCCGCACCCCGGCCCGGGAGGCGCTGCTCCAGCTCGCGTCGGAGGGCCTGCTGGAAAACGTGCCCCGAAAGGGCTTTGTCGTGTGCGAACGCTCCATTAAGGAGAAGATGGATGTATACGACGTGCTGGCCGCCCTGGACGCCCTCGCCGCCAAGCTGGCCCTGAAATACATGGGGGAGAAGGAGCTGAACGGCATGCGCGAGTGCATCGACCTCATCGACATCAGCATCAAGTACCGCAACTACCCCGAATACTGCCGCCTGCAGCAGCGCTTCCACGACGTATACCGGGAGCGCTGCGGAAACGACATGCTCCGCAAGCTGCTGGAGGAGCTCCAGGTGGGCTTTGCCCCTCACACCTATATCAGCGACGACGCGGACCAGCTCTTTGAGGTCTACAGGGATATGAACGAGGAGCACCGCCACATTGTGGACCTCTTTGAGGAGAAGAAGGGCGACGAGCTCTACCATTTCTTGATGGACGTCCACTGGCAGACCAAATACGACGAGATGATTTGAGAAGACGCCCAGCCTGGGGGCGGGCGCGCCCAATTGAGTACGGAGCGGGAAAAATAGCGGCTGCGGCCGCTATTTTTTTGTTTTTTCAGGAAACACTTGACAAAAGGGGGAAGGAGAGATATGATATCAAAACAAACAGGAACTATTACTGATAAAGAAAATAAAGGAGGCATTCTTATGATCGATCTCAAGGCGTTCTTCCATATGAGCTATGGCCTGTACCTGGTCTCCAGCAGGGATGGGGACGCGGTGGCGGGCTGCACCGTCAACACCCTCTCCCAGGTGACCGCCGAGCCCGTCCGCATGACGGTGGCCGTCAACAAGGACAACGTTACCGCACAGGTAATCCAGCGCTCCGGCCTCTTTACCGGCGTGGCCCTGGCCCAGTCCGCCGGCATGGAGCTCATCGGGGCCTTTGGCTTCCACTCCAGCAGGGACTATGACAAGTTCGGCGCGTTCCGCACCGCCGAGGACGAGAACGGCGTGCCCTATGTGGCGGAGCAGACCGTGGCCCGCTTCAGCTGTAAGGTGATCGATGAGGTGGACCTGGGCACCCACATCCTCTTTGTGGGCGAGGTCCTCTCGGCCGAGCGGCTGAGCGACGAGGAGCCCATGACCTACGCCTATTACCACAAGGTGAAAAACGGCGTCACGCCCCCCAAGGCTTCCACCTATCAGCCCGAGGCCGGGGTGAAGAAGGGCTTCCGCTGCACGGTCTGCGGCTATATTCTGGAGGCCGACACCCTCCCGGCCGACTTCATCTGCCCCATCTGCAGGCAGGGGGCGGACAAATTTGTGCCCCTGGGCGGTTAAAGCATGGAATATTCCAAAAAAGCGGCCCGTGACCTCAGGCCTGAGGTCACGGGCCGCTTTTTTGCGGATATCAGTGAAGAGCGGGCGCGATGCGGCGAATACTGCGCAGGCGGCTCAATCCTTTGTGATTTTTTCGGAAAAAGCCGTGATAATCATGGCGGCGATTGCGACCAGGTAGAGCGCCATGCCCACGATGGAGAGGTTGAGGGCGGAGGCCTCCGCCTGGGGGTAGTTGACGGGGATGAAGTACACGTCGGCCACCAAGGTCACCCGGCCCATGGCAAAGAGGGCGAAGGCGGCGATAAGGAGCAGGGCGGCAGCCACCACGAAGAAGTCGGTCGCCAGGGGGCTGAGCTTCTTCGCCGCGCACACCAGCACCAGCGCCAGGAGAATCGCCGCGACGGTGCAGACGATGGGCAGGGGGCTCATCGCCGTGCCGGACAGGAAGCCGGTCATGGAGGTGATGAGGTAGAATACCAGTCCCGCCAGGGCGGACACAGCCGCCACGCAGACGGACCAGCCGGATTTTGTCAGTTTAACAGTCATTTTTCAGCCCTCCCTCTCAATGCTTTTTCTGCTTGCGCCGCGCGAAGACGTACCCGATCACGCAGACCACGACCAGCACGGAGAACACGGCGATCAGCGCGATATAGAGGACGCGCCACCAGGTCATGACGTTCTCGATGTGGGTGGTGGCGTTCACGCCGTTCATGGCGGCGCTGTTGGCCAGGGCGTACAGGAGGTAGTGGGTGTTCTGCTGGACGGCCTGGAGCATATCCCGGTCGCCGCTGAGGCTCTCGGGGTTCCAATAGGTGATGCCCTCGTTGATGCCGAAGCCGCAGAAGGCGGTGGTGCCGTAGAGGATGGACTCCTTGGGGGAGGCCTTCAGGGCGACCCCGGTGAAGTCGGTGACGTTGTAGCCGTTGAAGTCCCACTCGTCGCGCATGATCTGGACCATCACGCCGTAGTTGGCGCTGGGGGGCACCGCGCCGATGCGGTTGTAGGAGGTCATGACCCCCAGGGCGCCCAGGGTGTAGGTATCGGCCCTGCTCTCGTCGGCCGCGAAGGAGGCGGGCTTGCCGCCGGGCACGAAGGCCTGCTGGAGGTTGCGCAGCTCCAGCTCACGGGCCTTCTGCTCGGTCATGAACACCGCAATGCCGGAGCGGTTGATCTCCTGATCGTTGAAGGCGGCGTGCTTGATGTTCACAAGGCAGCCCTTGCTCTGGGCGCCCTGGACCACGGCGGAGCCGATGTAGCCGGAGAGGATGGGGTCCTCGGAGTAGTACTCCGCGCCGCGGGTGTTGTAGGCGTGGCGGTGGAGGTTCATGCCGGGGCCGATCATGATGGGCAGGTTCAGCACCAGGGTGCTCTCGCCCAGGATGATCTCGCCGTTCTCATAGGACAGCTCCTTGTTCCAGCTGTAGGCCAGGTTCTGGGGGGCGGGGGCCACGCGGGTGCCGTAGTCGTAGTCGGCGGCGTCGGCGTAGGGCACGCCCTGGTAGGAGCCCTCGGTGAGGTAGTGGGAGTCGGAGCCGCCGGGTCCGTCGTCCGCCGCGTACTGGAGGAGGCCCACGGAGGGGATGGCGGCGATGTTGTGGAAGGCGTTGGAGGCGAAGTCCAGGAACTCCTGGACCGTCACCTTGCCGACCAGCTCATCCCAGCGGGCGTCGTCGAAGTCGGCGCCCTTCATGTCGTTGAGCGTGAGGGAGCTTGTGGTGTCGCCGAAGGTGAGGTCGGACACGTCCTCGCCGGAGGCCAGGGGGATGAGGTCGCAGCTGAGCAGCCGGGAGAGGGCGTCGTTGGCGGCGAGGCCGGAGTAGGTCTTGGGGAAGGTGCCGTCCCAGTCGCTGCGGGAGAGGTAGGTGGCCGTGCCGGGCAGGAAGGCGTTGATGTCCATGGCGCAGTCGCCCTCGCTCAGGGCGTTGGTGATGACGACGCCCGCGGGGCTGACGGAGAAGGTGGCGGAGTCCACGCCGCCGTCCCAGGTCCACTTGTAGGTCTTGGCGGCGTCGCCGTCCGCGGTCATGCCGTCCGCGGTGGTCTTGCCCCGGGCGGCCAGAATGTTGTTGAGCGCGTCGTGGGCGTTCTCGCCGATGGCGAAGTAGTAGTCGCCGCCGTCCACAATAAAGGTTTTGGCGTTCTCGCTGTCGTAGCTGGCCAGGTTGGCGAGGTCCACCTCCATGGTGATGGTCTGGCTCTCGCCGGGGGCCAGGGTGTCGGTCTTCTCGAAGTCCATAAGCTGGACGGCGGACTTCTCAATGTGGAACTGCTTGTCGTAGTCGGTATAGGGGGTCTGGGCGTAGAGCTGGATGACCGACTTGCCTGCGGCGGAGCCGGTGTTGGTCACGGTAACGGTGACGCTGGCGGTCTCGCGGGAGCCCAGGACGTTCACCTGGTCCAGCTTCTGCTCGAAGGTGGTGTAGCTCAGGCCGTGGCCGAAGGGGTAGACCACCTCGTTCTGGTAGTCCCAGACGCCGTCCGCGTCGGCGACGGTGCCGTCGGGGTTGGCGTAGGTCCCGGCGCTGGCGCCGGCGCCGCCGTTGCCGAGGACGATGTCGGCGTAGCGGGTCTCATAGTAGCGGTAGCCGGTGTAGATGCCCTCGGCCTGGATGAGGTAGGAGTTGACGTTGGCGTCGTCGGAGAAGCTGGCGGCGTTGGCCCAGGGGATGTTGCCGTAGTTCATCATGGCGGGGGCCAGGGCGCTGTTCTTGGCGAAGACGTCGCCCAGATGGGCGGAGGGGGAGACGGTGCCGTTCAGTACGTCGGCCACGCCGTAGAATCCGTAAGCGCCGGGGAAGCCGATCCAGAGGATGGCGTCCACCTCCGGGTCCTCGGCCAGGCTGCCGATCTCCATGGGGTTGCAGGCGTTGATAAGGACGACCACCTTGTCGAAGTTGGCCTTGGCCTCCTCCAGAATGGCGACCTCCTCGTCGCTCAGGCTGAGGATGTTGCCGGTGACGGTGTTCACGCCGTCGGCCCGGCCCTCGCTGCCGGGGTAGTAGCCGTCGCCGTTCTCGCCGCCGGGGCGGCCGAAGACCACGATGGCCGCGTCGCCGTAGGCGGCGTAGTCCTGGTCAAAGCCGGGGTTGAGGCCCCGCAGCTCGTCCAGGGTCAGCTCGCAGGGGTCGTTGTAGGCGGTGATGGAGGCGTACTCGGGCAGGATGCCGCCGCCGAACTTGGGGGTGGTCCACTCCTGGCCCGCGAAGAAGGCCTCGTAGGCGGAGAGCATGGAGGGGTTGAGCTGGAAGCCCCGCTCGGCGAAGGCGTCGAAAATCTCCACGGTGGATTTGCCGTCGGGCACGCTGCCGCCGTTGTTGCCGTAGACCGGCGCGTAGCTGCGCACGCCGAAGAGGGTCAGCTTTGCGTCGGCGGAGAGGGGGAGGGCGCTGTTCTCGTTTTTCAGCAGCGCGTAGGTCTCCTGGGACTCCCGCACGGCGAATTCCCGGAAGCCCTCGTAGGCCTCCTTGGCGCTGGTGTAGTTGGACTGGTAGGTCCAGGCGTCCGAGGCATCGTCGGACGCCTCGGTTACAATCTGCTGGCTGCGGGTGCCGAAAAAGGCGTCCACGCTGGCGCGGTAGATTTCAAAAATGTTTGCCGCCATCAGGGAAAACACCAGGAACAGGGCAAACACCACGGTCAGGCCGCGCCATACTTTGGTTTTTTGAAACATATCCATCCTCCTTAAATATAAATTGCCGGGGCTGCAAGAGTGCGCGCTCCATCTCCTCCTTTCAGTGCCGGATATCGCGGCGGAACAGAGCGCCGCCGCGCCGGGGTGGGGACTACTTTTTGAAGATGAGCTTGAGAATGGGGAAGTACACCCAGAAGGAGACGGCGCAGTTGATGACCATGGTGATGAGGTCGGCGATGGTCTCGCCCGCGCCGCCCATGGCCCAGGTCTCCATGAAGAGGCGGTAGATGGGGGCCTTGTAGAGCCCCTGGAGGGCGGCGGCAATCAGGGTGATGGCCACGTAGGCGGCCAGATACCAGGCAGCCGCCCTGCCGATGGAGCCCTTGGACTTGAAGGTCACGCTGCGCTGGGCGAAGAAGTTGATGACCTGGGCGATGAAAAGGGTGAGCTGCACCGCCAGAAAGTAGGCCATGCCCCCGCCGCCGCCGGAGGCGATAGACCCGGCGGGGTAGTTGAAGATGTAGTAGACGCTGCCGTCAAAATTGTGTCCAACAGGAAGAATCTGGAAAGCGGCATCCACCAGGCCGGTCATGCCGAACAGGGCCTTGAAGGCGGGCATCATCACCATCTGCAGGACGGTAATGCCATTGCTGAGGAGGAAGAAGACCAGAAACTGGGCCGTGCCGGGATGCTTCTCCCGGAAGCGGGCCCAGGGGCCCGCAGGGGCGGCGGAGAGGTCAGACATGGGCGGAGTCCTCCACACGGACCTGGAAGGTAAGCTCCAGGGGGGCGGTCTGGCCGGTGGTGATGCGCAGGGTTCCCGTCCCGGCGGCTCCGGTGGTTCGCACGTACGTGCCGCACATCCCGCCGTCGGCGCAGGCGGCGTCCGGGCCGAGCAGCTCCAGGGGGCCGGAGACGGCAAAGCGGACGGGGAGCTGGGCGTAGGGCGCGGTGGAGCCGTTGGCGTCCACGATGCGGATGCGCACGGCGGCGGCGTCGTAGGAGGCCCCCTCCGTGAGGACGGTCCTGCTGGCGTCGACCTCCAGGCGGAGGGCGGCGTTGGAGGATTTGGTGAGGGCGGCGGTCACCCGGCCGTCCTTCACCGCCTCGAAGCGGTAGACCGGCGCGTCCACGCCCCAGGTGTTGATATAGTCGGCGTGGAGCCGGGTAAAGGTCTTGGGGCCGGTCCGCCAGCGGACCGCCCGCCAGGCGGTTTTCAGGACGTATTTGAGCGGAATTTTCACGCCGAAGCGCTGGATGGCCAGCAGGGAGTCCTTGATGGCCTCGGCCTTCTTATGGCTCCAGCCCTCGCCCTCCTCGATGGCGGCGCCCACGGTGTCGTTGAAGGGGATGGGGGGGTGCCTGAGGCTCTTCCAGCGCTTTCCCGCGGGCCTGAACTCGCCCAGGAGCTTGTCGTCCCGCCAGACCCGCACAAAGTCGGCGTTGGTGAAGATGTAGTTGTCGCCGATGCTGCCGGCGGGGTAGTCTCCGATGTCCATTTCGGAGCCCACGGCCAGCACCGCGGCCCCGTCTCCGGCGGAGGCGTAGACCGCCGCAGCCAGCTTGGGGTTGCGGAACATGTCCAGCACGCCGTGGTAGCAGATGCGGTCGCCGGAGCCGAAGTCCCCGTGGGTGTAGTAGTCGGCCATGCACCAGCCGAAGCCGCCCGCCACGTCCTCCCGGCCGTAGACCGCGTCCAGCACCGTGGCGTGGCGCAGGGCATGGTCCAGGCGGTGGGCGGGGGAGTCGAAGGGCTTGGTGGGGTACATATGGCCGTTGAACTCGCTGATGAGGTACCCCTTCCCCTTGTCGGGGGAGATGAGGCTCTTGGGGAGAAGTCCGCCGTTGTGCCCGGCGTGGGAGAAGTCGTTGAAGGCGTACACATCCTCCAGCAGGCTGCTCTTCCACAAAAAGCGCACGCCGCTGGTCTGGCGGGAGGGGTCCAGCTCGCGGGCGATGGCGTTGGTGCGCTCGTAGAACCCGTCGTCGTCCTGGGACTCGTTGATGCGCACGCCCCAGAGGACGATGGAGGGGTGGTTGCGGTACTGAAGCAGCATATCCCGGGTGTTCTGACAGGCCGCGTCCTTCCAGCGTTCGCCGCCGATGTGCTGCCAGCCGGGAATCTCGGTGAAGACGATGAGGCCCAGCTCGTCGCAGGCGTCCAGAAAGGCCTGGGACTGGGGGTAGTGGCTGGTGCGCACGGCGTTGCACTGGAGCTCGTGCTTGAGCACCTGCGCGTCGTGCCGCTGGATGGAGGCGGGCATGGCGTACCCCACGTAGGGGTAGCTCTGGTGGCGGTTCAGGCCCCGGAGCTTCAGCTTCTCCCCGTTGAGGAAGAAGCCGTCCGGCCGGAACTCCGCCTGCCGGAAGCCGAAGCGCGTGCGCTTTACGTCCAGGACCCTCCGGCCGGCGTCCATGAGGACGGCCTCCAGGGTGTAGAGCCCGGGGGAGTCCGGGGTCCAGGGGCGGGGATGCGAGACGGGGCAGGAGAGGGCCTGAAGCCGCTCAGCGGCCCCGAACGTACCTGTAAAGACGCTTTTTCCGGCGGCGTCCAGAATTGACAGGCTGACCGCGTCCGCCGGGCCGCCTCCCTCAATGGCAAGGTCGACGAGGGCCTGCTCCATGGAGGGGGTCCTGACGAACATATCCGCAATGTACGCCTGCTCCGCCACGTCCAGCCAGACCTCCCGGTACAGCCCGCCGAAGGTCATGTAGTCGATGACATGGCCGAAGGGGGGCTGGTCCAGGCTCTCCCGGGTGTCCAGGCGGACGGCGATTTGGTTCGTGCCGCCGCAGGACACCAGCCCGGTCAGCTCCACGGTGAAGGCGGTATACCCGCAGAAATGGCTGGCGGCCTCTTTCCCGTTGACGAAGACGGTGGCCTGGTGGGCCGCGCCGTCCAGGGTGAGGAAGAGCCGCTTGCCGCTCCACTCCGCCGGGAGCTCCAGAGTGCGGCGGTACCCGCAGACCATCTGGTAGTCGCGCTCGTCGGCATAGTGGAGGGGCAGCTCCCGGCAGGTGTGGGGGAGGCGCACGGGGGCGGCGTCGCCCTCGAAGCGGAGAAAGGAATCGTCAAAGCGCTCGGTGAATTCCCAGCCGTTGTTGAGCGGTCGTCTGATCATGATATCGGCCCCTTTCGGTGGTTTATATGGGCGGCTCCCTTCAAGGGGAGGCCTGAGCCTCATTTTGTACCCGGAGCATACCATAAGACGGGCCGGGGTGGGGCATAGTGCCCGTGAACGGTTGATTTTTGGCCGTAAGCCGTGGGTCAAGTAGCTGATAATGACAAAAATTAATGCAAAAAATTAAGCAATTTCACGAGAAGAAAGAGATCAGACGGACGGCAGCCCGCCGTGCCGGCACGGCGGGCTGCCGTCCGTTAGAGACAAGCCGTACGGAGAGGAAGCGAAATTGGTATTTATTTTGTAACCGTGATGATAAACTGAGCAAAACGGGTCATGGGGCGCTCCGCCTCGTCGGTCACTTCCATGTTTACAACAAAGATATCGCCGGACTCGGCGTCCCGCGGCACGGTAAACTGAGCAGACCATGTATCGGTGACGGAAACCTCCAGACCGGCGGCTTCACCGTCCTGATAGGTACAGGCATTGCCGGGCACCCACCAGCTTACATTCAGCTTGTCGCTGTCGGGATCGGCGGCGGAACCGGTCAGGGTCACGGTCTCCCCGGCCTTGGCGGTGCAGTCCGGCTTATCGGCGCTGACCACGGGCGCGTGGTTGCAGTCTTCCGGCGCGCAGACTGCCCAGTCGGCGCGGGCGGCCAGCTCGTCAAACAAAACCTGCACATAGTGATTGTTGGAATTCTTGACACCCTGCCGCAGGCCAATGTCGATGAAAGAGCCGCAGCCAAACTGGCAGCACATCCAGTCGAACTGATCCAGCTCGACCCGCGGGAAGGAGGACAGCGCCTGCGGCCCCCAGCCCTCTTTGCCCGCCCCGCCCCAGTCCACGTAGTTGAGCAGACCGTATTGATAGATGAGCGGCTCGCCATAGAGAACCTGTCCGTCGTTCATCAGATGGAATGCGCCCATCAGCTGGCCATGACCAAACTTGAACGCCTCCGTAAGGTATTCACCCTGATAGTAGGGAAGGAGATCTTCCGAGGCCTGAGCGGCGGAGAAATACTGGCCGTAATTGCCAAAGCCGGTCCACTCGCTGTCCTTCAGGCCGGGGAACAGCTCGTCAATCTTACTGTCCGCGCGGCAGTTGTCCTCGCCGGAGCCGATGAACCGGACCTTGTCCACCACCTTTGCCAAAACGGCTTCCCACTGGTCGGTGTTGTGGTAGTCCTCATAGATGCTCATCAGCGCCCGGACGGTGGTGTTGATTCCTCCCCAGTGCATGATGTAAAGCGGCCTGGGATCGTCGTCCAGAATACAGGCCTCAATCAGCTCAGAGCCCTCCGTTTCAAAGCGATAATCGCCTTCAAACGCGATGTTGCCGGTCTTTGCGATGCTCAGAAGGTATTCCGGCGTGGGATAATTGGGGTCGTTCTTGCTCAGATACTGGTAGTCGCTGGCGTAGTTGACTTCGATCAGCCGGGTGAGAAGTCCGGGGTCCACGGGCCGGAAGGAGGTGAGCTGTCCCGCGTTTTCCACCGTCCCGCCGGCGGTCGTGGCCTCGCATTTATAATTGGGGGTAACCTCCGCCAGGGTGTGCTCGCCGTCGCCGTTGAAATGGAACATACCGGCGGTCCACACGATACCGGCAAGGTCGTAGTCGGTGGCGTACATCACGCTCAGCAGGACGCCGTTGATATCGTCCACTTCCAGGTCGGTGGTGATAATAATACGGGGCTGGGTGCTCTTGTCAACCTTTTCCGCCAGCTTGACCGGCGCCGCGGCGTCTTTCGTAACCAGCTTGACCTCGCTGCCGCCCGCGTCCCAATTCACCTTCAAGCCGTTGGCCTCGGACACGGCACGGACAGGAAGATAGGTGGTGCCGTCCACGATAATGGGGTCCACGGGATTGCCCTTGACGTCTTTCAGCTCCACCTTTTTGCCGTCCACCGTCACCTTGACGTCAGAGTTTCGGACACCCTGAACCTGAGACTGCGCCGCCAGCGCGCCCCCGGTTCCCAGCAGCATGGCGGCCGCCAGCGCGCAGGCCATCACTTTTTTTCCGTGCTTCTTCATTTCCTGCAATACCTCCCCTGGTTTTGAATGATTTCTTCTGTGGACGGCGGTCGATGCCTTAGGCCTCTCACACCCCGCTTTTCATTCCGCCGTCTGATGCGATTCACTATAGCACCGAATTGGACAATTGGGTATTTCCTCCCGTGAACGGTTGATTTTTGGCCGCAATCAGTATGTCGAGCCCACAAAAATTACAAAAAACGCCCCTGTCTTTTTGTGCGTTTCGCCAAAAAGACAGGGGCGTTTTTCATCTGTTATGCGCTGAGGGGGAGGAGCACCCGCAGCTCGAACCAGCCGCCCTTGGCGCTGATGGTCACGGAGCCGCCGTATTTCTTCGCCGTCTCCCGGATGCTCTTGAGGCCGTACCCGTGGTAGCGCTTGTCGGCCTTGGTGGTGGCGGGCAGGCCGCCGTCAAACTGGAGCTCCCCCTCGTAGGTGTTCTCCACCCGGATGTGGAGGAAGCCCCGCTGGCGGGAGACCGAGAGGTGGATGAGCCGCCGCTCCGGATCGGGGAGCTTCTCCACGCTCTCAATGGCGTTATCGAGGGCGTTGCCGAAGAGGGTGCACAGGTCCATCTCGTCCATGAAGTCCAGGGCCGTGCCGTCCGCCACGCAGGTGAGGCTGACGCCGTGCTGCTGGCAGTAGAGGCTCTTGCCCGCCAGTACGGTGTCCAGCACGTGGTTGCCCGTCTTGTTCTGGGCCTCGTAGGCGCGGATCTCCTGCTCCATGCGGTCCAGATAGTCGTTCTTCTTCTGCGGATCGCTCTCGGCCCGGAGGACGGAGAGCTGGTGCTTGAGGTCGTGGTACTTCCGGTTGATGAGGTCCACGCTGTCCTGAGAGAGCTGGTACTGGCTGTACTGGGTGCGCAGGACATTGGTGAGCGCGTCCTTCTCCCGCCGGACGTGGAGCTCGGAGAGCTGGATGTGGTAGGCGTACAGAATGGCCACGCCCCCCAGGTCCACCAGGGTGCGGATATTGAAAATCTCCATGGTGAGGCGGCCGCTGAAAGGGGTGTCGGCGTAGAAATAGCTCAGATTGCTGATGGCGTAGATGGCCGCGCCGATGGCCAGGGCGGACAGGAGCTCCCGCCAGGTGATCTCCATCTCCCGCACGCTCTCCCGGCGGCGGCGCTCCAGCGCGTACATCAGCCCGAAGATCAGGGCATAGGTCCCCGCCAGGAACAGAATACGGATGGGCAGACTGGTCCCGCCGGCGCTGTAGGCCGCGTAGTAGTAGAGCTGCCACTCCAGGGAGGCGGCCAGCTCGGCCAGGATAAAGGCCCGCACGCAGTAGTACCCCGCGTTGGCGGTGGAGAAGTCGCAGCACAGGTAGATGAAGACGAACATCAGCGCGGCGGAGAGAAGAATGCAGGGCACGAACCAGGCCACCGGCACGTTTCCGGTGGCCGCCAGGAAGACGCACATCACCGCCAGGAAGAAGGCCTGGACGGCCCGCAGCTGCCAGCCCTTCAGCCTGTGGGGGAACAGGGAGACGCAGAGCATGCAGGCGATCCAGTCGGCCAGGGCGGTATAGAGGCGGGGAATGTTGCCCAGCGTCATTTGCTCACCTCGCCCAGAAAGTCGTTGAGGGCGTCCAGAAAGGCCTTTTTCCGGGCGCGGCTCACCTGGACCAGCTCGCCGTGGACCACGGCGCAATCCTCCCGGAGGCCGTCCACGTGCTCCAGGTTCACCAGGTAGCCCTTGTTGCAGCGGAAGAAGGCGGGACCCTCCAGGGCCTGCTCCACCTCCCGCATGGTGCCCGAGGCGGGGAGGGGGCCCTCCTCCGTGTGGAAGATGAGGTCGTGATCCTGGACCTCCACAAACCAGATTTTTGAAACGTCCAGCTTGCGGACCCCGCCCTTGAGGGAGACGTTGAGAAATTTGCTCTTGCGGTTGCCCATCCGCTCCAGCGCCCGGTCGATGCGCTGGGAGAAGGCGAAGTAGCTCACCGGCTTGAGAACATAGTCCAGCGCGCCCACGGCGTAGCCCTTGATGGCGTACTGGGGGGAGTTGGTGATGAAGATGATGACCACCTCCGGGTCCCGCCTGCGGATCTCCTCGGCGGCGGTCATGCCGTCCATGAAGCGCATTTCAATGTCCATGAGAATCACGTCGTAGTCGCTCCTGTAGCCCAGGGCGATCTCGTCCCCGTCGGAGAAGACCGAGACCCGCAGGCGCTCGCCCCGCTCCCGCTCGTAGCGGGCCAGGAATTCCCGCAGCGTGTCCACATAGCTGGGCTCGTCCTCCACCAGCGCAATTCGTATCATGGCGTACCGCCTCCCTCAATGGCCTCAGATTCCCTCGGGTTTATGATACCATCCGCCGGGGCATTTCGCAACCCGGCGGAAATCAGAAGTTGAACTCCCCGGACCAGTCGAAATCGCCGCTGGCCTCCACGCTTTTGGGCCAGTGGGCGCACCAGCCGGGGAGGACGGGGCTTTCCACCCGGTCCAGGCTGGGGGTGTAGGGCTTCAGGTCCAGCACGGGGCTGCCGTCCTCGGCGTCGATATACCCCAGGCCCACCAGGCCCTCCGCCTCGTCCATCCAGGTCACCTCCGCGCAGGAGAGGGCGATGGGGTTGGGCCGCCGGGGCGAGCGGGTGGCGAAGACGCCCAGGGCCTCCGGGCCGTGGACATAGGGCTTCTCCTCACGCCGCACAGCCCGGGCGTCCGGGCCGTCGCAGCCGCTGAACCACCAGAGGACGTTGACCCGGCGAAATTCCTCCAGCCCGGCCAGGGCGGCGCGGTACTCCGGCTCCAGCGCAATGCGGAAGCCATCCTCACCGGCGCGGATTACACCAAGCTGCCTTACTGTATATTCCATAAGAATCTCCTCGTCTGATTTAATTTTTACGGTACCGTGCTTCCAGTATAGCAGAGCAATTTGATACTACAAGCCCTGAATGGGGGCTTTTTGCGGAGGCGGGCGGGAACGGCGGCCCGCCTCCCGGCATATCCTGACAATAGACGAAGTTCGACAATGTTGAACCTTGCCACTTTAAACAGGAGGTAGACCCATGACCGATATAATTCGACCCGGCGTCGCGGCGGCCGGGTCCCAGGTGACCGTCACCGACCGGCTCCGGGCCGCCGCGCCCGCCTCCCGGCCCTTCGTCGTCTATCAGGACACCGACCTCACCGGCACCGCCACGGGCAACGCCAACGTGGAGAGCTACTGCTCCTGGGCGCCTGCCGCCGCGTCCCGGTATCAGCTCAACCGGCCCGACCACAACCAGATTTTCCGCTTCGATCTGACCACCCAGGGCATCACCATTCCTACCTACTGCCTGGACAAGTTCCGGGACGGGCCTTACGGCGGCGTGCCCTACCGGAGCGCGCCCTTCGAGACCCTCTTTCCCGGGGCGACCGCCCGGCAGAAGCGGATGCTGGCGTGGGTGATGGCCAACGCCTATCCCGCGGTCAGCGCGGCGGAGACCTTCGCCCTGGCGGGGGTAGACGCGGGGGAGACCCCGGTGCTGGACGACAACGACGCCTACGCGGCGGTCCAGGTGGCCCTGTGGGTGCTGCTGGGGCAGATTGCGCCGGAGGAGGTATATTTCCTCAACTGCGGCGGCGCCGACCAGCACCCCAAGTCCGCCAGGCTGCGGGCCGCCGTGCTTCGGCTGCTCCAGCTGGCGGGGGCCTACGCCGACGCGGCGCCCGCCCAGACGGGGGAGGGCGCGTCGGCCTGCCGCTGCGGCAGCGAGCTGATCCAGTGCTGTCCCGCTGAGGCGGAGACGCCCGGAGATGTGAACGACCCACGGATTGGCTTCCGGGGCTGTCCCTGCGAGGTGCGCAGCGTGTGCGGCCGCCTGCTGGTGGGGCCCTTCTCCCTGCGCTCCAACGTGGAGGGGACGCCCGCCGTTACCATTGAGCCCTTCTGCGCCTGCGGCGGCGATCTGTCCGCCGACTTCACCGATTTCTGCGGCAATCCCATCCCCGCGCCCGGCCTGGGGCAGGAGTTCTACCTGGCGCTGCGCTTCTGCGGCGGCAGTCTGTGCTTCAACCTGAACGTGACCCACTCCGGCACGGTGACCCGGGTGATCACCATGGACCCCACCAGCACGGCGCTGAACTATCAGCCCATTGGCGCGGTGCTGGAGGACTATGCCGTCACCCTGACCGCCTCGCTGTGCGTGTGCGTCACCGTCCCCGGGCAGGGGGAGGGCTGCGCCCCCGGCGGGCCGGGAATGCCGGGCGGACCGGGCTTCTCCGGCGTATACGTCCAGAACAACAATAACAATAACAACAACAATAACAATAACAACGGCGGACAGGGCGGAGGCCCAGGCGGCGGTTATCCGCCCATCCTCTTCCCGCCCGTCTGTCTGCCGGGGTGGTGCTGTCCGCCCTACCCGCCCTATCCGCCCTACCCTCCGGAGCCTCCCTATCCGCCCCGTCCGCCCTATCCTCCGGAGCCTCCCTATCCGCCCCGTCCGCCCTATCCTCCGGAGCCTCCCTATCCGCCCCGTCCGCCCTATCCTCCGGAGCCGCCCTGTCCGCCTTGTCCGCCCTGTCCTCCGGAGCCTCCCTATCCGCCCCGTCCGCCCTATCCTCCGGAGCCTCCCTATCCGCCTTGTCCGCCCTGTCCGCCGGAGCCGTCCCGGCCCTGCAGACTCTGCCCGGACTGTATGCCAGAGCCCTGTCCCTGCTGTCAGCCGTGCCCGCCGCCCACGCCCCCCTGCGCATGCGAGGAGCACTGGCCGCCCGAACAGTGCTGTAAACCCGGCCCCTGCTATCTGCCGCTGGAGCGGCGGTCCAGATGCTGCCGCCCGCAGCCATCCGCCAGGCCGGATTGCTGAGACAGTAAATTTTGGCTGGTCAGGACCACGCACTGGGCGTGGGCGGAAAAATCGTGCAGCGGCCGCCGGAGAGCCCCGAAGGACTCTTTGACCGATTGGAAATACCCCCGGAGCCGAGCGGCTCCGGGGGTATTTCTTATCCTGCGCCCCGCACAAATGAATTGCTATTCTTCCAAAGGTAGAGTAAAATATGATTTGATTTTCAAGGAGTGTGGAGAGTAGCATATGGAGTTTTTGAGCACCCGGCAGGTGAGTGCAAAATGGAACATCACCCAGCGGCAGGTGATTGAGCTGTGCCTGGAGGGCAGGGTCCCCGGCGCGCGGAAGGTGGACACCCACTGGATTGTCCCCGAGGACGCCGAAAAGCCGGAGGACGGCAGGAGCCTGCGGTACTGCGGCACCACCGCGAAAATCAAGCCCTTTCTGAAGTGGGCGGGAGGCAAGGGCCAGCTCCTGCCGGAGATTCGTAAAATCTACCCCGAGGAGCTGGGCAGGAGCATCACAAAATACGCGGAGCCCTTCGTGGGCGGCGGCGCGGTGCTGCTGGACCTCCTGGGCTCCTGCCAGCTGGAGGAGGTCTATATCAGCGACTCCAACGCGGAGCTGGTGAACGCCTACGGGGTTATCCGGGACCAGCCGGACGACCTGAGCGAGCGCCTGTACCGGATGCAGAAGGCATATCTGGCGCTGGACATGGAGGGCAGGAAGGAGTACTACTACGCCGTCCGGGACCGCTTCAATCAGCTCAAGACCGGGGGAGGCGGGGCGCTGCCCAGGGCGGCGGATATGATTTTTCTCAACCGCACCTGCTTCAACGGGCTCTACCGGGTGAACAAGAAGGGGCTTTTCAACGTGCCCATGGGCGCGTACAGGAACCCCCAGATTCTGGACGCGGACAACCTGGCGCTGCTCTCCGGGGCGCTGCGGAGTGTGCGGATTGTGCACGGGGACTACCGGCGGGCGGAGGAGTTTATCGACGATCGGACCTTCGCCTATTTCGACCCGCCCTACCGCCCCCTGACCAGGACCTCCGCGTTTACCTCCTACACGGAGAACGCCTTCGGGGACGAGGAGCAGCGGCGGCTGGCGGAGTTTGTTTTGCACCTGGCACGGGAGAAGGGGGCGCGGGTGGCGGCCAGCAATTCCGACCCCCACAACGCCGACCCGGCGGACGATTTCTTTGAGGAGATTTACGACGGGTGCGTGCTGCGCAGAATTGACGCCACCCGGATGATCAACGCCAATACCGGCGGGCGGGGGAAGATAAAGGAGCTGCTGATCACGACCTGGTGAGGCGGCGGAGCGGGGGAAGGGACGTGAACGAGGATGGAAAATATCTATGGAGGCGGACGCAGGACCAACGAGAACGGGCTCCGGTTTGAGCGGGAGACCTCCCTGGACAGCGCTCTGGCCGCCGCGGGCTGCCGCATCTCCGGGAACCGGGTCTACCTCGGCGGCGAGTGGATCGCCGTGAGCGCCCCGAAGAATGAGCTCTATACGGTGATTTTAGGGCCCCGGGGCGTGGACTGGCGAGCGCGCATCTCCAGAAAAATTCTGCCGGACGAGGCGCTGCTGAACCGGATGAACAACACGCTCTACATCCTGGAGAAGAAGTTTCAGCAGGCGGCCGGCTCGGTGGACGAGAAGCTCCAGACCTGCGATTTTAAAAAGCGGCAGTACGAGAAGCTGACAGCGGGCACCGGCATCAGCCGGGTGGAATACGGCTATGTGCTGTGCGACTTCTTCCGGCAGGCGCAGTACCGGGACGTGCGGGAGTACATAGAGGCCGTGGGCTGCTGGTACGAGTTTCGCGAGGTGCCGCTCTCCCGGCTGGGCCTGGGGTTTATTTGAAAAGCGAAAGTGGGAACTGAAATGGAAAGGCTCTTTCCCAAGTCCGTGCAGCCCTTTTACGAGGCGGAGGATGTGCTGCTGCTCTGCCGGGACAGCTTTCAGACGCTGGGAAAAATGAGGGCGGAGAGCGTGGACATGGTCTTCGCCGACCCGCCGTACTTCCTCAGCAACGGCGGCGTGTCCTGCAGGGGCGGGAGGATGGTGTCCGTCAACAAGGCGGCCTGGGACGAGGGGAAAACCCGCCAGGAGAGGCACCAGTTCAACCGCCGCTGGATTCGCGCCTGCCGGCGGGTGCTCAGACCGGGGGGCGCGATCTGGGCCTCCGGCACCCTGCACAACATCTACTCCATCGGCATGGCCCTGGAGCAGGAGGGGTTTCGCATTCTCAACAACATTACCTGGGAAAAGACCAACCCGCCCCCCAATCTGGCCTGCCGGTGCTTCACCCACTCCACCGAGACCATCCTCTGGGCGGAGAAGCCGGGGAAGAAGGCCGGGCACTATTTCGACTACGCCGCCATGAAGGAGCTCAACGGCGGCAAGCAGATGAAGGACGTGTGGCGGGGCGCGCTGACCAGACCGTCCGAGAAGGTGGACGGCGGCCACCCCACCCAGAAGCCCGAGTATCTGCTGGAGCGGATTGTGCGCGCCTCCACCCGGGAGGGGGAGCTGATACTGGACCCCTTCTGCGGCGCGGGCACCACCGGCGTGGCGGCGAGACGGCTGGACCGGAGATTCATCGGGATCGACAGCGAGAGCGGTTATCTGGATATGGCCGTGAAGCGGCTGGAGCGGCTCAGGACGTCCCCGCATGCCTGACGGGCGGAGAGGGCGCGCCCCCGTGGACGGCATATCCGCCGCAGGCCGCGGGAGAGGTGGAGCAAGATGAAAAAGAACATCCTGATGCAGACCAATCTGCTGGTCTGCCTGGTTATCGTGGTGGGGTTCCTGCTGACGGCGGCCCTGAGCTACAGGGCCAACTACAGCGCCTCACTGGAGAATATCGAGCAGGTGTCCGACCTCACGTCGGAGGGCATCTATTACCAGATGAGCACCACCTTCACCAAGCCGGTCAACATCTCCCTGACCATGGCCAACGACAGCCTGCTCCACGAGACCCTCGCCCAGGAGGCGGACCGGCTGGACGACCCGGCCTATATCGAGACCATCCGGGAGTACCTGCACACCTATCAGAACAAATACCGCTACGACTCGGTCTTCCTGGTGTCCGCGGCCTCGGCCCGGTACTATAACTTCAACGGCCTGGACCGGGTGCTGGAGCCCGGCGACCCCGAGAACTTCTGGTACTTCGACGACCTTTTAAGCTCCGAGGCGGAGTACACCATGAACGTGGACAACGACCAGGTGGCCGGGGCGGACAACGCCATCACCGTGTTCGTCAACTGCAAGATTAAAAACGGCGACGGGACGCTGCTGGGCGTGGTGGGCGTGGGCGTGCGCATCGACGGACTCCAGCGGACCCTGCAGGATTACCAGAACCAGTTCGGCGTCAACGCCTACCTGATTGACGACGCGGGCACCATCGAGCTCTCCACAGACTACTCCGGCTACGAGCGGGTGAACCTCTTTGAGCTGGAGGCGGAGTACGGCGGGGAGGAGCGGCGGGACGTTCTGGCCTGGAAGGAGGGCGACAGGGCGCTGAGCTTATGGTCCCTGGACGAGGCGGGACGGAAGCGGGACTATATCGTCGCCCGCTACCTGCCTGAAATCCGCTGGCATCTGGTGGTGGAGCGGGACACCAGCGAGCTGGTGGCGGAGCTGAGCAGGCAGATTCTGGTCACGGCGGTGGTCATCGCCGTCATTCTGGCGGCCATCCTCTTCATTATCACCACGGTGATCCGGCGCTTCAACCGGCGGATCGTGGAGCTGACCCAGTCCATGGAGCAGGAGCGCCAGGCCGTCTTTGAGAAGGTCACCGAGGAGCTCTTCGAGAATATTTATGAGATTGACGTCACCCGGGATCTGCCCGCCAACCCGGCCACGGCCGCGTATTTTGAGAGCCTGGGGGCGCCGCCGGGCTGCCCGTATGAGCGGGCGCTGCACTACGTGGCGGAGAAGCAGATTCAGGAGGCGTTCCGCCGGGGCTATATCGAGACCTTCTCGCCCGCCAACATCATGCGCACCTACGAGTCCGGCAGCGACAGCCTGACCTACGAGCTGATGCTCACCAGGGACGGCGCGCACTACTACTGGATGCGGATTACGGGCCGCATCGTGAAGTGGGAGACGGACGGGAGCATCCATATGCTGGTCTACCGCCAGAACATCGACGCGGAGAAGCGGCAGGAGCAAAAGATGCAGGAGCTGGCATGGACCGACGAGATGACCGGCCTGCTGACCAAGACCGCCACCCGGCGGCAGGTGGACGAGCTGCTCGCAGCGCACCCGGGGGAGGACTTCGCCTATTTTATTTTCGATATCGACAATTTCAAGCAGGCCAACGACCTGTACGGCCACGCCTTCGGCGACTCGGTCATCTGCGCCTTCGCCGGGACCATCCAGGCCCACTTCCGCCGCGGGGACGTACTGGGGCGGATCGGCGGGGACGAGTTCGTCGCCTTTGCCCGGGATACGGGCGCAGCCGCAGCGGCGGAGAAGGCCCGCGGACTCAACGCCGCCCTCAACCGGACCCACACCCGCAGCGGCGTGGGCTGGCAGGTCTCCGCCAGTATCGGCGTGGCGCTGGCGCCCGGGCACGGGGCCGACGCGGACGCCCTCTACCGGCATGCGGACGCCGCGCTCTACCGGGCCAAGGCCCGGGGGAAAAACGGCTTCGCGGTCTACGGCGGGGAGGACGGCTGACATCATAAGACGCGCCGGGACAGCATTTCGCTGTCCCGGCGCGTCTTACTATCGGAAAGGGAAGCAGGGGCACGGGTGGGGAGCCTCTAGTATCTTTGGACAAGCTGTGAAATCAGAGTTTTGCAGGTATTCATTTGGATACAGGCATAGAAGGCTTCCGTAACTTCCTTCCCCTGTCCGGCCGTCAGGGCGTTTTCGGCGTCTTCCGCCGTCTCCCAGAGGACGAAGTCGGTCCACACGGCCTCCTGTACATAATGTTCCCAGGAGATGAATCCGCTCGCCTTGGAGATGACTTCGTCGTGCAGCTTTTTTGTCCGTGCGATAAACTGTTCCGCACTCACGTTTTTCTTGAGCTTGTATGAGAAAATCCACGCGGTTGCCGCCATAAAGGGTCCTCCTTTTTTCTGTCCATTTTAGATGAGTATCCCGTCGCAGTGGTCGATCTCGTGCTGGATAATCTGGGCCGTCCAGCCGGTGAAGGTCTTGAAGCGGGTCTGAAAGGCCCCGTTCTGATACCGCACCTTGATGGACCTCCAACGCCTGGTCCGGCGGGCGCCGGAGAGGGACAGGCAGCCCTCCACGGCCTCGTAGGGTTCGGACTTCTTCACAATCTCGGGGTTGAACATCACCATGTACGTCCCCTCGCTGTCGAAGGCGATCAGGCGCTTGTTGACGCCGATCATATTGGCCGCCATGCCCACGCAGCCGTCCCTGTGGGCCTCCAGGGTCTCCAGCAGATCCTCGGCAGCGGGCAGATCGGCCGGACCGGCGGGCTCCGCCCGCCGGGAGAGAAAGGCGGCGTCCCTCATGATGTCCCGTATCACAGTCCGCACCTCCTTACTTCCTCAAGCAGGCACAGCCCCAGCCGCTCGGCGGCTGGGGCCAGACCCTCATATCCGACGCAGCGGCTGGGTTTTCCGTTTACGGCGTGCTCCAGCAGGGGCTGCTCCCGTGCTGTGGGGTCCAGCGCATAGTCCAGCGCCGCCACATCGTCCCAGGCCCGGTTGAGGAAGGCAACCTCCCGCCGTCCGTGTGTTTTGGTCATCCGCACCGCTTCGGACCGGCGCAGGTAGTCCGCGACGGCTTCAGGCGGGAGTTCGGCGGCCGCAAGGCTGCGGCCCAGGCCGTCCCGGAAGGTGTCCTCCAGGCGCTCCCACGCCCGCCGGCTGAGATCGAAGAGGACCAAGGCGTACCGGCTGCGGCAGTGGACGGCCAGCAGGCTGGGCCGGCCCCGGAGGGGGATGATATGGAGATCCCAGCGGAAGCTGCCGTCCGGCTCCCGGCCGCCGGGGAGCGGCCCCCGCTTGAGATGCCGCTGGAGAGGAAGGGTCAGGCCGAGCTCCATCTTCACGCCTCCCCGTGTGGGATCAGAATCTTTTCCACCCGGTACCGCCCCTGGCTGGCCTCCATCATGCAGAAGGTGATCTCCTGGCGGAAGCGCCGCCTGCCGCAGCTGCCGGGGTTGAGCCGGAGAACCCCGTCCCTCTCCTCGTCGGAGTACCTGTGGGAGTGGCCGCATACAATTACGTCCACGCCGGTCAGGTCCCCGGGCACGTCCTTCTTATCGTGAACCAGGAAAAAGCGGACGCCCTCCAGGGTAAAACGGAGGCTGTGGGGAAGGTCCCGGGCCCACTCCTTGTCGTTGTTGCCCCGGACGATATAGGCCTCTTTGCAGGCGCGCAGCGCGTCCACAATGGCCTGGCCGCCCACGTCTCCGGCGTGGATGACCGCGTCCGCCCCGGCCAGGCGGGAGAGCACCTCCCCGCGCAGCAGGCCGTGGGTGTCAGACAGAATGGCAATGTGTCTCACGGCGTTTCACGCTCCGAAAGCTGAACCTCCGCCAGCAGGCGCCTGAGCGCCAGGGCGAAGTCCACGTCCTGGACGCCCCTGCGGCGGGACGGACCCTTCAGCCGCCCTCCGGCGCCGCGGATTTTTCGGGCGGTGTGGCGGGCCAGGAGCAGTGCGTCAATGTTGCCGCCCGTGTACTCCATCCCGTCCTGGTGGAGCACCCGCGCCCGCCGGGCGAGGCACATGGCGGCGAGGCCGTAGTCCTGGGTCACCACGACGTCACCGGGGCGGAGCAGGTTCACCAGCGCGAAGTCCACGCTGTCCGCGCCCTTGGAGAAGGTCAGCGTGGTCGTCCCGGGCTTTTCAAACCGGTGGCAGGTGTCGCAGAGGATGAGGCACTCCGCATGGTGTTCCCGGGCGATGGCCGCGGTGAGGTCCACCACGGGGCAGCCGTCGGCGTCAATCAGGATGCGCATGGAAGTGGCTCCTTTCCCGTGCTAATAGCTGGTCCGATAGAGGGGGATGACGTTGATAACCGGCTCCTCATAGGGGTGCGCCCGCTTCACGGCGCCCACCGTCAGGTCTGCTCTTTCGGTGCGGCAGGCGAGAGAAGACTCATATCGGCCCCCCCTCATAAGAGAATGACCGGCGCGCGTGACAATGCGCAGAGGGCCGTCCGGTATTGGTTCGGCTCTATTATACACCGAGACCGTCAAAACCGGCAAGTCCCTGTGCGGACCTGCCGGTTTTGCTCCCGCACCCCGAGCATATCAACCCCCAAGAGCCGATTTGCTTCTGCCCCATCCGGCGCCAAAACAGTCCATGCAGGCCCTGATGCCGGGCGGATTCAGTCCGCTCGAGCAGGTAAAACGCCGAAGGGAGGAGCCGCCAAAGGCGGCGGAACCCAAAAAGAAAGACATCATCCAAAGATGATGTCTTTCTTTTTGGCGGAGCGGGTGGGATTCGAACCCACGTGCCCTTGCGGACAACTTGATTTCGAGTCAAAATTCGCTATTTAGAAATAGGCGGAATTAAGAGAAATTGAGTGATGATGGCGGAACTTGAAGAAGCCCGTATTTCAAGGGTTTTTCAAGGGTAAAAGCTCGGAAACTGGAAAAACGCCCAAAAATCAATGAGTTCGAATAATTAGCGGTTTTACTGCTTTTTAGGGGAGAACTGAGCATTTTGGGGAGAACTAGGGGAGAACTGGGGAGACCAAACAAGAAAAAATCGCAGTTCCTACGACTGCGTTTTGAACAGACTTTCATGGGAAACCACCTGCCGTTGACCAATATGAAAAGGTGGTTTGAACATGAAAAATTTAGAAGCGCATTTCAAAGAGATCAAGAAGCAATACCCAAAAACCATGAGCAAGGATCAGCTATATCGGGTGGCCCACATAAGCAAGGCAACCGCACTCTATTTGCTTCAAAGCGGTGCAATTCCATGCAAGGACACGGGTAAAAAAACACGTCGCTATACCATTAAGACAGACGATGTGATCGAGTACCTGCGTCAGAGGGAAATATGCCCGGAAAAGTACAAGGCCAGTGAAGGATGGTACGCTGGGACAGCAGGTGCTAAAAAAACAATAGCTCCAAGCTGCTGGATAACGCTGACTCCTGAGCAGACGAAAAAGTTTGAGCTGTTTTTTGAAGCGGAAATGAAGGAGATGGCGGACCTTATTACAATCGAGGAGCTTGCTGTGTTTGCTGGATACAAATCTACCTCTGTAGTAAACTGGTGCAGCAGCAAAAAGATGAAGGCATTTAAGATTGGAGGGAAATATTTTATCCCCAAAGAGTGTGCTATCAAATATTTAGCTTCAGCGGCAATGTGCCGTAATCCGCAACAGTCGTACAGGTACAAGCTGTTTGTCACAGAGTTCAGAAAACAATACAACATAAAATCATGAAAACAGTACATAGCGCGTCTGTTTACCCAAAGTGGCGCTTGGGTCGGCAGGCGCGCTATTTTTATGCCCAGATGCGGGCGAAGGAGGTGTTATTGTGAAAGCATATGGGAAGTCGTGGGGCTACAACGTATATGACTGCCGGTACTGCCTGTACCGGAAAGGGAAGCTCAAGGGCTGCGTCTACCCGGACGGCTGCTGCTGTCCCGTCCCGCAAAAGCCCGCAAGACGGAACGGCATAGAACAAGTTTACGATGCAGCTGCGGACAACGGTGCTCCCGTTTCGGAGTGCGAGGGCTGTCCCTACGGAAAGGCTGCCCCCTGCATCGGATGGTGTACCAAAGAGGTCATGCGCGCCGAAGGACTTCCAAAGGAGCGTGACAGAAGCCATGTATGACTATTTCTACGGCGCGGAAGCGGAACAGTTCTCCTTCTATCGTATCCCCAAGGTGCTGTTCACGGAGGAACGGTTCAGAAGCGTTTCCGCAGAAGCCAAGGTGCTCTACGGTCTGCTCCTTGACCGTATGAGCCTGAGCTGCAAGAACGGCTGGCTGGATAAAGAAGGACGTGTGTATATCATCTTCACCATCGAGGAGGTCATGACCGCTCTGGGCTGCGCCGACCAGAAGGCCGGAAAGCTGCTGCATGAGCTGGAGAGCAAATGCCGCCTCATCGAGCGCAAGCGGCAGGGGCTGGGCAAGCCCAACCTCATCTACGTCAAGAACTTTGTGGATAACCATGTGGATAACACATCGGGCAGTACCACACCCTCCCCGGAATCACGATTCCAGAACCGTGAAAATCACGATTCAGGAGCAGTGAAAATCACGGATCAAGAATCGTTAAAATCACGATCTAATAATACTGAGAATAATGATACTGATTTTAGTGATACGGATTCCTTTCCCTTCACTTCGTTCAGGAGGGATCACGGGCGGGAAGCGAAAGGAAACGAAGCGGCTCTGAGAGAGCGGTACAGAGAGCTTATTGCGGAGAACATCGCCTATGACGCACTCCTGACAGACTATCCATACGAGCAGGACACGTTGGAAGAAATCCTGGAGCTGCTGGTGGATGTTGTCTGTACGACAAAAAGCTCCGTCCGCATTTCCGGCGACGATAAGCCCGCCGAGGTGGTCAGGAGCCAGTTTTTGAAGCTGAACAGCGAGCACATCCGCTTTGTGGTGGGCGGGCTGAAGGAAAACACCACCCGCATCCGCAATATGCGCCAGTATCTTTTAGCCACGCTGTATAACGCCCCTCTGACCATCGGGAACTACTACCGAAGCCTTGTGAGCCACGATATGTCGAAGGGATTCATCTGAGCCGCAGGTTATTGCCTGCGGCTTTGGCATTTTCAGGAGGTGATGCGACCGTGCCGAAACAGAAACCCAACGAACAGGTACAGCAGATACCGCTTTCAGAGATTCGTCCCTTCAAGAACCACCCCTTCAAGGTGACGGACGACGAGCTCATGCAGCAGACCATCGACAGCATCATGCAGGTGGGCGTCCTCAACCCCGCCATCATCCGCCCCGCACCGGAGGGCGGATACGAAATGGTAGCCGGACACAGGCGGCTCCATGCCGCAGACCTTGCGGGGCTGAAAACCATACCGGCCATCGTCCGCAATCTTGACGATGACGAGGCGGTGATCCTCATGGTGGACAGCAACTTGCAGCGGGAAACCATCAGCCCCATGGAGCGGGCGCAGGCGTACAAAATGAAGCTGGAAGCGTTGAAGCATCAGGGAAAACGGGTGGATTTGGAGGATAAGTCAACTTCTCGCCAAGTTGGCGAGAAGTCATGGGCTGTTGCCAAAGTCGGTGCTGATGCAAACGAAAGTGAAAGACAGGTACACAGATATATCCGTCTCACCGAGCTTCTGCCGGAGGTGCAGAAAAAGGTGGACAGCAAGGAGATCGCATTCAGCCCCGCCGTGGAGCTGTCATATCTCACCCATGATGAGCAGAAGCAGTTTCTGGACGCAATGGACTATTCCCAGAACACGCCCTCCCTTTCCCAGGCACAGCGGCTCAAGAAGCTCAGCCGGGAGGGAAGATGTACGCAGGAGGCCATGCGCTCCATCATGTCCGAGGAAAAGAAGGAGGAACAGGAGCGCATCACGCTGAGCAGCGATACCCTCCGCAAATATTTCCCCCGAAGCTACACGCCCCTGCAAATGCAGCAGACCATCATCAAGCTCCTGGAGCAGTGGCAGAAAAAACAGCAGCGCCGGAACGAGCGCTGAGAAAGGCAGGTTTATCCATGAACGTAACCATCAACATCTACGGCGACGTACACATCCACTGTGACTGCTGCGACGAACGCGGCGTATATGCCGACGACCTTGAGGAAAGCCCCGAAGTCCCATATGAAGATGCACCCGATACGGAGGATGACAGCGAAGAAATCGAGCTGTCCATTGCGAAAGCGGAAGCTATGGTCAAGGCAGTGGCGGAGCTGCTCTTTCCCTTTCTTCCGGCTGAAATTGACGAGGGAGGCGGCGCGCATGAAGGAATTTGACGTGACCATCACCGAAACGCTGAAGCTCACCGTGTCCGTGGAGGCTTCTTCCAAAGAGGAAGCACAACAGATGGTAAGCGACCAGTGGCACGCCGGGGATCATATTCTGGATGCGGACAATTTCGTGGAGGTGGAGTTTGAGAGCAATGACGGCAAGGAAATATCCGCCGAAAAAGCGCAGGACGACACCCTCGAGGTGCTCATGGTGGAGCCGGGACAGTACCCGCGCGTGGAGCGCATCGGCTCAGACCTCGCTTCCTTGCAGAAGGCGGTGGACGGCTATATCGAGGCGGTCTACCCATATGACGACCCCGTGGCGCTGATATGCGGGGAGGAAGCCAAGCTGGAGGGCAAGCCCCTGAACCGCGCCCTGCGGGACGAGGACGGCGATATCTACGATATTGTGGCCGGTAAATTCTTCCTCTGCGGTCTGGGGGATGAGAACTTTGCGTCTCTGCCGAAGGAGCTGCAACAGAAATACGAGGAAAAGTTCCGTCAGCCGGAAGCCTTTTTGAAGATGGGCAGCAAAATTATGGCGATCCCTACCGAGCCCGCCAAGGCTGCGGGCAAGGGCAAGACCGCTCCGGTGACAGAGCGATGATACCATCACTCCCAATGCGAACGGAAGGAGGAAAAACTCATGCAGGAAGAAATTGAAAACAGAACTGTCACTCTGATCATCTCCGCCGTCAAGCTGACCGCACGGGAGCTGAAGGCCGGGATGGATAAATATCTTTCCGAAAAGAAGAGCAAAGCCATGGAAAAGGCGCGTGCCGCGCCTGAAAAGCCCAGCGGCAAGCAGACGGTGAGGCAGCTCATAGGGCAGAATCAGGGCGTATCCAACATTGAGATCACCAACAGCAATATCAAAGGCTTTGAGCGCATAGCTCGGAAATACGGCGTGGATTTTGCCGTTAAGAAAGACCGCAGCGTTTCACCGCCGAAATACTTTGTGTTCTTTAAGGCGAGGGACGCGGATGCACTGACGGCGGCGTTCAAGGAATACACGGCATATGAGCTTAAACGCGCCGCCAAAGCGCAGAACCGTCCCTCCGTGCTGGCGCATCTGCAAGCACTCAAGGCGAAGGTTCAGGCCATTACGCCGGGTAAATCCCGAAACCAGAACAGGGGCATCACGATATGAAGAAACCTCTGAATATCAAGAAGTTCCTGCTGCCCAATATCCCGTATGTCTTTATCGCCCTCTTTGCCACCAAGCTGGGGCAGGCGTGGAGGCTTGCCCCCGGCATGGATTTCTCGGGAAAGGCGCTGCACCTCATGGAGGGCTTCGCCGCCGCGTTCCAATCGGCGCTGCCCAGCTTCCACCCCATCGACCTGTGCGTGGGCGTTGCAGCCGCTCTGCTCATTCGGCTTATCGTGTACGTCAAGGGCAAAAACGCCAAGAAATTCCGCAAGAATCTGGAATACGGCTCTGCCCGTTGGGGCAAGCCCGAGGATATCGCCCCTTACGTCGATCCGAAGTTTGAGAACAACGTCATTCTCACCCAGACTGAGCGGCTCATGATGTCCAACCGTCCCAAAGACCCCAAGACGGCGCGGAACAAAAACGTGCTGGTAGTAGGCGGCTCCGGCAGCGGCAAGACGAGGTTTTTCATTAAGCCAAATCTCATGCAATTACACAGTTCATACGTTGTCACCGACCCGAAGGGCAGCATCGCCGTGGAGTGCGGAAAGCTCATGCTCCGCAATGGCTATAAGGTGAAGATATTCAATTCCATCAACTTCAAGAAGTCCCACCATTACAACCCCTTTGCGTATATCCACAGTGAGAAGGATATCTTGAAGCTGGTCACGACCCTCATCGCCAACACCAAGGGGGACGGGAAATCCGGGGACGACTTCTGGCAGAAAGCCGAGACGCTGCTCTACACGGCACTCATCGGCTATATCCACTACGAAGCCCCCGAGGAGGAACAGAACTTCGCCACGCTCATCGAGTTCATCAACGCCATGGAGGTACGCGAGGACGATGAGACCTTTGAGAACAACGTGGATCTGGCCTTCAAGGAGCTGGCGCAGCGGGAGCCGAATCACTTCGCCGTGCGGCAATATAAAAAATACAAATTAGCGGCGGGCAAAACAGCTAAGTCGATCAATATTTCCTGCGGCGCGCGCCTTGCGCCCTTCGATATCCAGGAGCTGCGGGAGATCACCATGTACGACGAGCTGGAGCTGGACACCCTGGGCGACCGGAAAACGGCGCTGTTTCTCATCATGAGCGACACCGACAGCACCTTCAACTTCCTCATTTCCATGATTTACAGCCAGTTATTCAACCTGCTGTGCGAAAAGGCCGACGACGTGTACGGCGGAAGGCTCCCCGTCCATGTGCGCTGCCTCATCGACGAGTGCGCCAACATCGGGCAGATACCGAATCTGGAAAAGCTCATGGCTACCATCCGCAGCCGCGAGATTTCCGCCTGTCTCGTCTTGCAAGCCCAAAGTCAGCTAAAGGCTTTGTACAAGGACAACGCCGACACCATCATCGGCAACTGCGACAGCTCCATCTTTTTAGGCGGTAAGGAGCCCGGTACGCTGAAGGAGCTGAATCAGGCGCTGGGGAAAGAGACCATCGACACCTTCAATACCGGCGAGAGCCGTGGACGGGAGGTGTCCCACAGCCTGAACTATCAGAAGCTGGGCAAAGACCTTGCCACGATAGACGAGCTGGCGGTGCTGGACGGCGGCAAGTGCATCTTGCAGCTTCGGGGCGTGCGCCCCTTCCTCTCGGATAAGTACGATATCACCAAGCACCCCAATTATAAGTATCTGTCGGACGCAAACCCAAGGAATGCCTTTGATATCGAAAAGTACCTCTCCACAAGGCTGGTGCCGAAAGCGGATGAGGTCTATGAGGTGTTCGACGCGGGCCGCGTCTGAGCGCACAAGCCCGCCGCCCTCATGCGGCGGCTTTTCATATAGATACGGATGAGAAAAGACGCTTCCTCGCTTGCAGGGTCGGAACGAATCCACGAACTAAAAATTGAAAGGAGAAGCCGGAATCGGGGCTGCATCGCAGCTTTCGTTCCGGCTCCTGCTGTATCCGCGAGATTTCAACACAACCAACACCCAATGATTCCGGCAACACAAATATGGAATTTTTCAACTCTGCTGTCGGCGTTCTCCAGACCCTCGTCATCGCCCTCGGTGCCGGCCTCGGCATTTGGGGAGCCATCAACCTGCTGGAAGGCTACGGAAACGACAACCCCGGCGCAAAATCGCAGGGCATGAAGCAGCTCATGGCGGGCGGCGGCGTGGCGCTCATCGGCGTCATTCTCGTTCCCCTGCTCTCCGGCCTGTTCGGTTAATCGCCCGCACGAATCCTTCGCGGCGTCCGCCCTCGGGGCGGGCGCTGCGGGAAAGGAGGGTAAAGCCCATTGGATTTGATATGGCAGAAATTCACCGAATGGCTGAAGGAGCTGCTGGTCAGCGGCATCATGGACAACGTGAACGGACTGTTTGACAACGTGAACAGCCGCGTGGCGGGCATCGCCGGACAGGTGGGCGCTACGCCCCAGGGCTGGAACAGCGGCGTCTACGGCATGATCCGAACGCTGTCGGACAATGTGATTTTGCCCATCGCGGGCGTGATCCTGGCCTTTGTCATGACGCTGGAGCTGATTCAGCTCATTACGGAAAAGAACAATATGCACGACGTGGACACCTGGATGTTCTTCAAATGGATATTTAAGACCGCCTGCGCCGTGCTCATCGTCACCAACACATGGAACATCGTCATGGGCGTGTTCGAGGCGGCTCAGAGCGTCGTCAACAGCGCGTCGGGCATTATCATATCGGACACGTCTCTGACGTTTAACGAGCATATCGCGGGATTTGAAGCTGCGCTTGCGGAAATGGAGGTCTGGTCGCTGCTGGGGCTGTGGCTGGAGTCCGTGGTCGTGCATCTTTCCATGTGGGCGCTGACCATCTGCATTTTCATCATCTGCTACGGCAGAATGATCGAGATCTACTGCGTGACCTCCATCGCTCCCATCCCCATGGCGACCATGGCCAACCGGGAATGGGGGCAGATGGGCCAGAATTACCTCAGAAGCCTGCTGGCGCTGGGCTTTCAGGGCTTCCTCATCATCGTCTGCGTGGCGATCTACGCGGTGCTGATTCAGAACATCGTAGTGGAGAGCAGCGTCTCGGCGGCCATATGGACGTGCATGGGGTACACGGTGCTGCTGTGCTTCACGCTGTTTAAGACGAGCTCCCTTGCCAGGAGCCTGTTCCACGCCCACTGACGGAGGTGATGAAATTTGGCATACGTTCCCGTACCCAAGGACTTGAATGCGGTGAAAACCAAGGTCATGTTCAATTTAACAAAACGGCAGATTCTGTGCTTTGGCGGCGGCGCGCTCATCGGCGTACCGCTTTTCTTTCTGCTCAAGGGCAGTATCGGCAGCAGCGCGGCGGCTCTTTGCATGATGCTGGTCATGCTGCCCTTCTTCCTGCTGGCCATGTACGAAAAGAACGGTCAGCCGCCGGAGAAGCTCATCCGCAACATCGTGCAGGTGTGCTTCCTGCGCCCCAAGCAGCGCCCGTACAGGACGAACAATTTCTACGACCTGCTGAACCGGCAGGATATTTTGGATAAGGAGGTCTACGCGATTGTCCACAAACAAAACCCCCGCAAGAAAGCTCACACGAGCCGAGCGAAAGCAGATCGACGCGGCGATTGCAAGAGCCAAGCGTCAGGATAAGCGAAAGAAGTCCGCCCAGGACAGCATCCCCTTTCAGCGGATGTACCCCGACGGCGTGTGCCGCGTGACGGACAGCTACTACACGAAAACCGTGCAGTTTCAGGATATCAACTACCAGCTCAACCAGAACGAGGACAAGACCGCCATTTTCGACGGCTGGTGCGATTTCCTCAACTATTTTGATTCCTCCATCCGCTTCCAGCTCTCCTTCATCAACCTCTCCGCCACGCGGGACACCTACGCCCGGCGCATCGCCATCCCCTTGCAGGGCGACTGCTTCGACAAGCTCCGCACCGAGTACACCGGGATGCTGCAAAGCCAGCTTGCCCGCGGCAACAACGGGCTTATTAAGACCAAATACCTGACCTTCGGCGTGGAGGCGGACAGCCTGAAAGCCGCAAAGCCCCGATTGGAGCGCATCGAGACGGATATCCTCAACAACTTCCGCCGTCTGGGCGTGCAGGCGGAAGCCCTGAACGGCATGGAGCGCCTGCGCCTGCTGCACGGGATGCTCCACATGGACGAGCCGCAGCCCTTCCGCTTTTCGTGGGACTGGCTGGCTCCCTCCGGGCTGTCGGTGAAGGACTTCATCGCGCCCAGCGCCTTCGAGTTCAAGACCGGCAGCAGCTTCGGCGTGGGCAGCAAGACCGGCTGCGTATCCTTCTTACAGATTTTAGCGCCGGAGCTCAACGACCGGATGCTGGCGGATTTTCTCGATATGGAAAGCTCCCTCATCGTCAGTATGCACGTCCAGTCCGTGGATCAGGTGAAGGCCATTAAGACCATCAAGCGCAAGATCACCGATTTGCAGAAGATGACCATTGAGGAGCAGAAAAAGGCGGTGCGCTCCGGCTACGATATGGATATTATCCCCTCCGACCTTGCCACCTACGGCACGGAGGCGAAAAAGCTCTTGCAGGAGCTGCAAAGCCGCAACGAGCGTATGTTCCTTTTGACCTTCCTTGTGGTGAACGTGGCGGACAACAGGCAGCGCCTCGGCAACAACGTCTTTCAGGCGGGCTCCATCGCCCAGAAGTACAACTGCCAGCTCACGCGGCTGGACTTCCAGCAGGAGGAGGGCTTCATGTCCGCGCTTCCGCTGGGGTATAACCAGATCGAGATCCAGCGGGGGCTGACCACCTCCAGCGTGGCGATTTTCGTGCCGTTTACCACCCAGGAGCTGTTTCAGGACGGCAAGGAAGCCCTGTACTGCGGGCTGAACGCCCTTTCCAACAACCTCATCATGGTAGACAGAAAGCTGCTTAAAAACCCGAACGGGCTGATCTTGGGCACGCCCGGAAGCGGCAAGTCCTTCTCCGCCAAGCGTGAGATCGCCAACGTGTTCCTCGTCACAAACGACGATATCATCATCTGCGACCCGGAGGCGGAGTACGGGCCGCTGGTGGAGCACCTGCACGGGCAGGTGGTGAAGATCTCGCCCACCTCCACCGACTATCTGAACCCCATGGATTTGAACCTGAATTACAGTGACGACGAAAACCCGCTGAGCCTGAAATCCGACTTCATCCTCTCCCTGTGCGAGCTGATCGTGGGCGGCAAGGACGGCCTCATGCCGGTGGAAAAGACCATCATCGACCGCTGTGTGCGCTCTGTTTACCGGGAATACCTGAGCGACCCACGCCCGGAGAAGATGCCTATTCTGGAGGACTTGTACAACGAGCTTCGCAGGCAGGACGAAAAGGAAGCGCAGTATATCGCCACGGCGCTGGAAATCTACGTCACCGGCTCTCTCAACGTGTTCAACCACCGCAGCAACGTGAATATCGAAAACCGCGTGGTCAGCTTCGATATCAAGGAGCTGGGAAAGCAGTTAAAGAAGATCGGTATGCTGGTGGTGCAGGACGCGGTGTGGAACCGCGTCACGATCAACCGTGAGCAGCGCAAGTCCACCCGCTACTATATCGACGAAATGCACCTTCTTCTGAAGGAGGAGCAGACCGCCGCGTATACGGTGGAGATATGGAAGCGATTCCGCAAGTGGGGCGGCGTTCCCACGGGCATCACCCAGAACGTCAAAGACCTGCTCTCCAGCCGTGAGGTGGAGAACATCTTTGAAAACTCCGACTATGTGTATATGCTCAACCAGGCTTCCGGCGACCGGCAGATTCTGGCGAAGCAGCTCAACATCTCGCCCCATCAGCTCTCGTATGTGACCCAATCCGCCGAGGGCGAGGGGCTTTTGTTCTACGGCAGCGTGATCCTGCCCTTCGTAGACCGCTTCCCCAAGGATACGGAGCTGTACAAAATCATCACGACCAAGCTCTCGGAGCAGGTGCAGTCAGAATAGAGACGAGAAAGGATGTGCGAATATGAATAACAATCTGATGATCTTTGAAAACCCGGAGTTCGGTGAACTGCGCTCCCTGCGCATGAACGGCGAACCGTGGTTCGTGGGCAGAGACGTTGCGATGGCGTTGGGCTATGGCAAGGGGAAGTCTCTGAATAATGCTGTTTCCAAGCACGTTGACGATGAGGACAAAGGGGTCACTGAAATGATGACCCCCGGCGGAAAGCAGAATGTTATTATCATCAATGAATCCGGCCTTTACGCTCTCGTCCTTTCCAGTAAGCTGGAGCGCGCAAAGAAGTTCAAGCGCTGGGTGACAGCCGAGGTGCTGCCCTCCATCCGCAAGCACGGCGCGTATATGACGGATGCGCTTCTTAGCCGGATGGATGAGCACCACGAGCTGATTTCGGAGTATATCGGCAAGCTCCGTGCGGAAAACGCAAAGGCGAACGCCGCGCGGGAGGCGCTGAAAAAGGCGGAAGCCGAGAACGCGCGGCTGGCTCCGAAGGCCAGCTACTACGATTCCTTTGTGGGCGTTGAGAGCGTGACCTGTCTCCGCTATACCGCCAAGGAGCTGGGCGTTCCGCAGAAGAAATTTATCGGCTACCTGCTGGAAAAGGGGTATGTGTTCAGAGACCGTCACCGCAGCGACCGTGTATTTGTCAGAGCCGGCAAGCGCAACGACCCGCTGTTTGTGACCAGAGATTTTTACCTTCCCAACGGCACAAAAAGCGAATACACCCTCGTCACGCCTGCCGGAAAGGCGCATTTTCTGAAAATCGCGGAGAAAATCCGCGTCTGGGAGCCCCGTGAGCTTGCAGAGGGCAAAGACGCCAGCGAACAGGCCGTCTTTGCCGCGTGCGTATGACGATCCAATCCCCACAGAATCGAGGTGATGAATATGGCAAAACGCTCGCCAAGGCTGATTTTCACCGAGGAAGAACGCGCCCTGCCGGAGCTGGAACGAGCTGTCCGCAAGGCGGACAGGGCGGCGGTTAAGCTGGAGAAGGCCGAAGCGAAAATTCCCAAGAAAACCGTTAAGGTCAAAAAGCGCGTTGTGGACAGTGAGAGCGGCAAGGTCACGACGCGCCTTTTCTTTGAGGAGGCGGACAAAAAGCGTCCGCCCTCCAAGCTGGCGCACGCCGCAAGGAAAGCGCCGCCGGATACCGTCCGCAGCGCAGTCCACCGCAAGCTCCGGGAGGAGGGCGACGACAACCCCGGCACGGAGGCGGCGAACACCCTGACCGAGACGGCGGAGCGCACCTGGCGCATTGCGGAATCGGCGCACCGCTCCCATGCGGAAAAGCCCTACCGCAGGGCGGACAAGGCGGAAGCCGGCGCAGACAAAGCCAATCTCAAGGCGCTGAACAAACAGTACGAGCAGGAATACGGCAGGGCTTCCAACCCCTATTCCCGCTGGCAGCAGAAGCAGGCCATTAAAAAGGAATACGCCGCCGCAAAAGCGGGGAACGGCGCGAGGAACACCGTCAAAGCGTCCGAGACCACTGCAAAGGCGGCCGGGCGCGCCGCCGAGGGAAGCAAGGAACTCGGCAGCTTTTTTGTCCGGCACAAGAAGGGCTTCCTCATCGCGGGCGGTATCGCCGCCGCGATACTGCTGCTCATGACCTGCATTTCCTCCTGCTCCACGCTGTTTCAGGGCGGCGTCTCCGGTATTGTGTCCTCCACCTACCCGCTGGAGGATGCGGATATGCTGGCGGCGGAAGCCGCCTACTGCGCCATGGAGGACGAGCTGCGGGAATACCTGAACAGCTACGAAAGCACCCACGATTACAACGAGTACCACTTCGACCTGGACGAGATTGAGCACGACCCCTATGTGCTCATTTCCATGATTACCGCCCTCAAGGGCGGAGAATGGACGATTGACGAAATAGGCGGGATTCTGGAGACGCTGTTTGAAAAGCAGTATATCTTAACGGAAACCGTCGCCACGGAAACCAGATACCGCACCGAAACGCGCATCGGCTACTACACCGACGAAAACGGCAATCTGCAAAGCTACGAGTACGAGGCGGAGGTTCCCTACACCTGGTATATCTGCCATGTGGAGCTGGAAAATTTCAACCTCTCCCATGTACCGGTGCATATCATGTCCCACGATCAGCTCTCCATGTACGCCGTGTATATGAGCGTGCTGGGCAACCGTCCCGACCTGTTCCCCGGCTCCCCGTATGTGAACCGGTACTACCACACCCAGTATGAGAAGTACGAGATACCCCCGGAGGCGCTGGCGGACGAGCAATTCGCCGCAGTTATAAAGGAAGCGGAAAAGTATCTGGGCTACCCCTATATCTGGGGCGGCAGCTCGCCCGCCACCTCCTTCGACTGCTCCGGCTTCGTTTCGTATGTCTACAACAACTGCGGCCTGCATTGGAGCTTCGGCAGGCTGGGCGCGGAGGGGCTGCGGGGCATGTGCGCCTATGTCTCCCCGGAGAGCGCCCGTCCCGGCGACCTGATCTTCTTTGAAAAAACCTACGACACCGCAGGCGCGTCCCATGTGGGCATCTATGTGGGCAATAACAGGATGCTCCACTGCGGCGACCCCATTCACTACGCTTCCATCGACACGAGCTACTGGCGAAGCCATTTTCTCCAATTCGGCAGATTGCCTTAGCAACAACCATATCAACGCAAAAAGGAGGATGTTATGAACCCGCGACTTGAAAAGCTGCGTCAGGAGCGCGAGAAGCTGGCGGAAAAGCTCGCATCGCTGACCGCACGGCTCAAAGCCCTGGACGAGCAGATTCTGAAGCTGGAAAACACGGATATTGTGGGCATCGTCCGCGAGAATGGACTGACCATCGAGCAGCTGGCGGCGCTGATGGCGATGCTGGAAAAGCGTCCCACGGCGGCGCTGCCCGACGAATACAGAAAAACGGAGGAATTTATGGATGAAGAATAAATGGAGATTTTTTGCCGTGATAATGGCCGTCGTGCTCTGCATGACGGTCTTTTCCGTTACGGCCTATGCAGGCGGCGATATGGTCGATTCGACAATGGGCGACCCGACCATGGAAACCCCAACTGCAACTACACAGCCGGAGAATACGAATACTGGTGAGCAGACCCCAAACGGACAGACCCTGACCGTGTTTGTGACCGAAAATGCGGATGGGAGCCATACCGTGACCATCGGGGATCGGAGCTGGACGCTTCCCGCCAAACGGGAGCAGGCCGGAAAGGTGGTCAACGTCCGCACCTATTTGAACCTGCGCACCGGCCCCGGCACGGACTACACTGTGATTGGGCATCTGCTCAACGGCGCGGAGGTGAAGGTGCTGGAGGAAAGCAACGGCTGGTACAAGGTGGTCGTGCCGGAGCAGACCGGCTATGTATACGGCAAATACCTTGAGGTTCTCAACACCTCTGCGGGAGGCGGTGAGAACGACACGGATACTGCGGGACTGCTGGAGATACTGCTGCAATATTACGCCGCTGCCGGAGGTTCCGCGCCCTTGACCCCGGACGGCAACCTGACGCTCATGGACGATATCGGCTCCGCTTTCGGCGCAGGCAAGCAGTTCATCACCGTGACGACCAAGGGCGGCAACACCTTTTATCTCATCATCGACCGGGACGACAAGGGCAATGAGAACGTCCATTTCCTGAATCTTGTGGACGAGGCCGACCTGCTGGCTCTGACCAAGGACGGCGAGAGCATCGTCCCCGCCTGCTCCTGCACGGACAAATGCGCTGTGGGCAAAATCAACACGGGCTGCAAGGTGTGCAGAACCAATATGAGCGAGTGCGCGGGCAAGGAAGTGACGGAACCCACGCCACAGCCCGCCGAGCCTGCGGAGACCGCGCCCGAAAAGAGCGCCAACGGCGCGGGGCTTGTTGTGGTCGTCCTCCTGCTCCTGCTGGGCGGCGGCGGTGCACTGTACTGGTTCAAGCTCCGCAAGCCCAAGGCCGACACCCGTGGGGCGGACGATCTGGACGATTACGACTACGGCGAGGACGAGGAAGATGAGGATTACGAGTTTGAAGATGAAAACACTGCTGACAGTGAGGAGGACAAAAACCAATGATGAATACGACCTGTTACCGGCTTGTTGTGTGTGAAAAGCCCTCCGTGGCAAGGAGCATTGCCGCCGTTCTTGGCGCAGGCAAACGCGGGGACGGCTTTCTTTCGGGTGGCGGCTATCTCGTTTCCTGGTGCTTCGGGCATCTTGCGGAGCTTTCGGATGCGGACGCCTACGATGAAAAGTACGGCAAATGGCGAAGGGAGGACTTGCCCATCCTGCCGGATAGCTGGCAGTACACCGTATCAAGGGACAAGCAGAAGCAGATGAACACCCTCCGCGCCCTCATGCACAGAGAGGACGTTTGCGAGGTCGTCAACGCCTGCGACGCCGGACGCGAGGGCGAGCTGATCTTCCGCACAGCGTATAATCTCAACAACTGCCGCAAGCGCGTAAAGCGGCTCTGGATCTCCTCCATGGAGGATGCGGCGATTCTCCATGGTTTTGACAATCTCCGCGACGGCGCGGAGTACGACAACCTCTACGCCTCCGCCCTCTGCCGCAGCAAGGCGGACTGGCTGGTGGGTATCAACGCCACCCGCCTGTTTTCCGTGATGTACCACCGCACCCTGAACGTGGGGCGCGTGGTATCGCCCACGCTTGCGCTGCTGGTGCAGCGGGAAGCGGAGATCAATGCCTTTCAGCCGGAGAGCTTCTACACCGTCCATCTGGACTTTGACGGCTTCTCCGCCGCAGGCGGGCGCATGAAGGAGCAGGCAGAGGCGGAGCGGCTTGCCGGGGACTGCAACTGCAAGACCGCCGCTGTTACCTCCGTCGTGCAGACGGAAAAGACAGAGAAAGCCCCGGCGCTCTACGACCTGACCACGCTCCAGCGGGACGCGAACCGCTTGCTTGGGTACACGGCGCAGCAGACGCTGGATTATCTGCAAAGCCTTTATGAAAAGAAGCTCTGCACCTACCCCCGCACCGACAGCCGCTATCTCACCGACGATATGGAGGGTGGCGTAAACGCGCTGGCGCTGTGCTGCGCGGGCATCTGCGGCACGGAGCTGCCCGCAGCCGTCTATTCGGGGCAGGTGTGCAGCAGCAAAAAGGTCAGCGACCACCACGCCGTCGTTCCCACCATGGCGGCGGGCGAAACGGACTTGGAAACCTTGCCCGCAGGCGAACGGGAGATCCTGCGCCTTGTTTCCCGTCAGGTGCTTATGGCGGTCAGCGCGCCCTTCGTCTATCTGGAGACCGAGGCAAGGCTGGACTGCGGCGGAAATGCCTTTGCCGCTAAGGGAAAAATGGTGATTCAGCTCGGTTGGAAAGCATATGCGGATGCGGAGCTTACGGACAAGGCCCTCCCGGAGCTTTCCGAGGGACAGATGCTTCCCGTTTCCTCCTGCGCGGTCAAAGAGGGAAAAACGACCCCGCCCAAACACTTCACGGAAGATACCCTCCTCTCTGCTATGGAGACGGCGGGCAAGGAGGATATGCCGGAGGATGCGGAGCGGCGCGGGCTGGGAACTCCCGCGACCCGGGCGGCGGTCATTGAAAAACTGGTGGCCACGGGCTTTGCGGAGCGCAGAAAGGCGAAAAAGGCTGTTCGCCTCGTTCCCACCGAAGCGGGCGTGTCCCTCATTACCGTGCTGCCCGAACAGCTCCAGTCCCCGCTGCTCACCGCCGAATGGGAGCACCGCCTCAAGGAGATCGAATGCGGCGAGCTGGGCGCGGACGAGTTCCTCGCCGGCATCTGCGATATGGTCGCAGCGCTGGTTCGGGACGCTGCGCCTGTGGACGGCGCGGAGGTGCTGTTCCCCTCCGGCAGACCCGTTGTGGGCAAATGCCCCCGCTGCGGTGCAGAGGTCACGGAGAGCAAAAACGGCTATTTCTGCGAGAGACGGAGCTGCAAGTTCGGGCTGTGGCGGGACAACCGCTTCCTTGCCGCCAAGAAGATTAGCCTGACAAAGAAGATGGCTTCCTCGCTCCTGACGCAGGGACGCGCCTATGCCAGCGGTATCTACTCCGAGAAAACCGGCAAGACCTACGACGCATTCATCCTGCTGGAGGACGACGGCGCGCGTTCCTCCTATAAGCTGGACTTCACCAAATGACCCTCACAGGCTCCCGCACGGGCGTTTCGTTCGCCTGCGGGAGCCGCTGTTTTTACCATGAATCAAAGGAGGTATGCACGAAATGGCTGAAAAACAGACCAACAAGGAACGGCTCAAGGATATCACCGACAGCATAGAGACGGGCATAAAGGAGCTGTTTGAGAGCGACAAATACAGGCAGTACCTTGCCACCATGAGCCGCTTTCACCGCTACAGCGTCAACAACACCATGCTCATCTATATGCAGCGCCCCGACGCCACCCATGTGGCGGGCTTCAACAAATGGCGAGACCAGTTCGGAAGAAGCGTCAAAAAGGGCGAAAAGGGCATTAAGATCATCGCCCCCACGCCCTTCAAGAAGAAAATCGAGCAGCAGAAATTAGACCCCGACACCAAGCTCCCCCTGCGGGACGAGAACGGCGATATTATCACGGAGGAAAAGACGGTGCAGATTCCCATGTACAAGCCCGTGGTGGTGTTCGACGTGCAGCAGACCGCGGGCAAGCCCCTGCCGGAGCTGGCGGCGAACCTTACGGGGGACGTGCAGAATTACGGGGTGTTCATGGAAGCTCTGCGCCGCAGTGCGCCCGTACCCATCTTCTTTGAGAAGCTGGCGGAGAATATGGACGGTTACTTCTCCGTGGACAAACAGCGTATCGCTGTCCGCGAAGGCATGAGCGAGGTGCAGACGGTCTGCGCCGCCGTCCATGAGATCGCCCACTCCAGGCTCCACAATAAGGACGGGATCGGGGAAAAATATCAGGAGATTGAGCTGTTCGGCAAGCCCGCGCTGTTCTCCAACGGGCGCATCGACCGGGATAAGCTGCCGGAGGGCTTGTATGTATATGACCTGCGCGGCTCGGATTACGATCCGGGTATGCCGGTAACGCTTGAAAGCCATGTCACCGTCAATCACGCCGCCTCTGTCATCACAGCAGCGCCCATTGAGCTGCCGGAGCAAGGCTTTTTGTATCTGGGCGAGGACGGGCTGAACTTCACGGGCGGCGAGCAGACCGTGAAGGAGTTTTTGCACGCACAGTACCCGGAAAAGGCAAAGCTCTCCCGCGCCGCCGAGGAGATTCAGGCGGAGAGCATCTCCTTCGCCGTCTGCGCCTATTACGGCATTGAGACAGGCGAAAACAGCTTCGGGTATCTGGCGACCTGGGCAAAGGACAGGGAGCTGACCGAGCTTCGCGCATCGCTGGAGACCATCAACAGAACATCTTCTGCCCTGATTACGGATATCGACCGTCATTACGCAGAAATATGCAAGGAGCGCGGACTGGATAAGGAACCGGAGAGTCTTGCCGCCCAGCCTGTGCAGGATATCGCCGTGCAGGAGCCGGAGCCGGTCACAGCACCGGACAACGGCTGCGTCCCCGACCCTGCGATTTCTGTTGAGAGCATGAACGCCTACGGCTACACCGATTCCAATATGCTGCCGCTGACAAAGGAGCGTGCGCTGGAGCTCATGGAACAGGATGTAAGCGTGTATATGCTTCACACGGACAACACCGAGGCCATGGCGTTCGATGCAGAGGATATCCGCAGCTTTGACGGCATCTTCGGCGTGGAAGCCTCCGAATGGGAGACGGTCAAGGAACGCCTTGCGCCGCAGGACTATGAAAAGGCGTTTCTCAGTAACCCCGCCGACAGCTTTGCCATCTATCAGCTTCGGGATAATGATAATACGGCGCAGCTCCGCTTTATGAACGCCGAGTATCTGGAGAAGAAGGGGCTTTCCATTGAAAAGGAGAATTACGCCGCCGTCTACGCGGGAAACCTCGACCGCAGGGGCGATACGCAGGACAGGTTGAACGAGCTGTATGAGACCTTCAACCTCCGCCGCCCGGAGGATTTTCGCGGCCACAGCCTGTCCGTCAGCGACATCGTGGCGCTGAAGCAGAACGGCGTGGTATCCTGTCATTACGTTGATTCCCGGGGCTTCAAGGCGCTGCCCGACTTCCTCAAGCCGGAAAACTATCTCAAAAACGCGGAGATGGCCATGGAGGACGATTACGGCATGATCGACGGCGTTATCAACAACGGGCCGAAGCAGACCGTGGCGGAGCTGGAGGAACAGGCAAAGTCCGGCAAGCCCATCTCCCTCATGGAGCTGGCGCAGGCGGCGCGCCGGGAACAGGCGCAGGCGTCACGGCAGGAGAAGAAGCCCTCCGTGCTGGCAAAGCTCTGTCCTCCCGTCAACGAGCCGAAAAAGACAGCGCGTTCAAAGCGCGCGGAAAGAGAGCTGCTATGATGAATTTTACCAACGATGAAATGAACCTCATGTGCATCTACCAGAGCGACAGCCGCAGCGGGCTGATTGCCGCCCTCACCGAAATGCGCGGATATTTGGACGAGGACGAAGCCGAGCTGCGGGAGCTGACCGACAGCGCCCTGCAAAAGCTGGGGGAAATCACCGATGAGGACTTCGCGGAGCTGGAGCTGGTGCCGGACTTCGACACGGACGAATAAGGCGGATTCAGCGGGAGCGGCTTTCGGGTCGCTCCCGCTTTGCTTTCACGATTCTATTTCCCAAAATCGAAAAAATATTGATTTTGGGAAATAGATGGTGATGCTTCGCTTGTCTGCACTGCCGCATTGTTGGACAAAATGCGTGTATCCGCAAAAATGTTCAATAGATGCGGTTTGCCCTTCTCTTTACAAAAATGTCCGTTCGAGTGCGTAACATCCACGGAAAACGCACAGAATGAGCAGGAAAGAATCCGCACTATTTTTTGAAATCCCTTGATTTTCACCGGATAGTTGCGTATAATAAGACTGCGAGGTGAAAATATGATAAAGACAACAGCGATGCTACTGGAGGAACTGCGGGAATACGGTTCTCCGAAGTCAAAGCTCGCACGCATGGCGGAGCGGGGCGAATGCTTTCCCATTACAAGGGGACTATATGAAACTGACCGGAACGCTCCTGCGTACCTGCTTGCGGGCAGTATTTACGGGCCTTCATACATTTCCTTTGAATATGCCCTCAGCCGCTACGGGCTGATTCCCGAGGCGGTATATGCCGTTACCTGCGCCACCTTTGAAAAGAAAAAGAAAAAGAAGTACGAAACGCCCTTCGGAACCTTCACCTATCGGGATGTGCCGTCCGAGGCGTTTCCGCTGGGGATTCGGCTCGTGCAGGAGGGCGATTATTTCTATCGGATCGCAGAGCCGGAAAAGGCTCTGTGCGACCGGCTCTATACTATGCCGCCCGTGCCGAACACACAGGAGCTTTTCCGGCTGCTGACGGAGGATTTGCGGATTGAGGAATCGGAGATTGGGAAGCTGGACGGAAATAAGGTTTGCAAATACAGCGGAGCGTATCATTCCACGAACGTAAAGAAGCTCTGCTCGCTTTTAAGGAGGCTTTGACATGAACAGCGCCATTGAACAGATGCTGAAAAGCTACCATGTAGAGAATATCTACGACAGAAAGAACGCCATGAAGGAAATCATGCAGGAAATTGTGCTCTGCGGCTTGTCCCGTGCGGGCTTCTTCAAAAAAGCGGCGTTCTACGGCGGAACCGCCCTGCGAATTTTCTACGGTCTCGACCGCTTTTCCGAGGATCTGGATTTTTCGCTGGAAGCGGAGGATTTGGACTTTGACCTGACGGCCTACTTTCCCGTGCTGGAGAAGGAAGTGAAAGCCTTTGGGCTGAACGTGGAGATTCAGGAAAAGGAAAAGACAAAAGAAAGCACCATCCGCTCCGCCTTCCTGAAGGGGAACACAAAGGAACATCTCCTGCTGTTCTACGCGGATGAAAAGGTGGCGGGAAGCGTAGCGAAGAATGAAGCGGTCAAGATTAAGTTCGAGGTGGACGTTAACCCGCCCGCCTTCGCCGCATTCGAGCACAAATACCGGCTGCTGCCCGTGCCGTATGAGGTGCGGCTGTACGATATGCCCTCCCTGTTCGCAGGAAAAATCCATGCGGTCATCTGCCGTGCGTGGCAAAGCCGCATCAAGGGCAGGGATCTTTACGACTATGTATTCTATCTTTCAAGGGGTGCGGCGGTCAATCAAAAACACCTTCGGGCACGATTGATTGATTCCGGATATATTTCTGCCGATGCGGACTGTTCCTTGCCGAAAATCAAAGCGATGCTGGCGGAACGCTTCGACAGCATCGATTACGCACAGGCAAGGCAGGATGTGGAGCCGTTCATTCACGATTCCTCCGTGCTGAATATCTGGAGCGCAGACTTTTTCAAACAAATCACGGAGGGACTGACTGCGGTATAGTCCCCGACTGAAAACCGAATACCGCCCTTACATAGAGCGTCCGTTCCGGGCGCTCTAAATTTATGCCATGAAGGAGGAACAATATGCCGAGCAAGCTACAAACGTATATGCAGATGGCGGACGAGGCGCAGCGGCAAATCACCGGCAGCTACCGGGGCTGGACGGGCTTTCTCACCACTGCCGCAAGGCTGTACAAATACCCCTACGCCGAGCAGGTCATGATCCACGCCCAGCGTCCGGACGCCACCGCCTGCGCGGAGTACGACTTCTGGAACGAAAAGATGGGCCGGTATGTCCGCAGGGGCTCCAAGGGCATCGCCCTCATCGACAGCAGCGGCGAAAGACCGAGGCTTCGGTATGTGTTCGACGTATCGGACACGGGCGGAAGGGAGTTTCCAAAGAGCCGCTATCTGTGGGAATACCGGGCGGAACACGCGGATGCGGTAAGCGCCATGCTGGAAAGCCGCTACGGTGTGGACGGAAAAGGAGGGCTCCCCGATCAGCTTGAGCGCATCGCGTCTCAGCTTGCGGAGGAATACTGGAGAGACTATAAGCGGGATATCCTCGCCATCGTTGACGATTCCTTTCTTTACGGGTATGATGAGTTCAACGTAGGAGCGGCCTTCCAAAGCGCCGCCGCCGTCAGCATCGCCTACTCGCTCATGTCCCGCTGCGGGCTTGAAGCGGACGACCGCTTCGAGCATGAGGATTTCCTGAGCATCTTCGATTTCAACACCCCGGAAGCAGCCGCCGAGCTGGGCACGGCGGTGAGCAGGATCAACGGAGAGGTGCTGCGGCAGATCGAAGTCACCATCAAGAATTACGAGCGCGAGAAACTCGCGGAAAGGAGCCGGAACCATGACAGAGCTGACCTACACCAAGAACGGGGACTACCTGATTCCCGACCTGACGCTGAGCGAGACGCCGGAGGACGCGAGACCCCTGGGCAAGTACGGGAGACTGCGCAGGAGCTACCTTCAGGAGCACAGACCGGGGCTGTACAGCCGTCTGGTGCTGTCAGAGAAGCTGTTCCCGCACCTGCGGGAGATCGACGAGACGGCGAACCGGAGGCTGGAGCAGATGATGCCGGAGCTGATGAAGTCGGCGGGCGTGACGGAGGAGCTGAAAGCCCGCGACCAGATGAAATGGGTGGGGCTGATGAACAGCCTGAAAGCGCAGGCCGAGGAGATCATCCTCAGCGAGCTGGTATACAACTGACCGATGACACGCCGGAAGCGGAACCGGCGCAGCCTCCGATACCGCAGGCATACCAACTGAGCCTGTTCCCCACGGAGGAAGAGCAAATCGCATATATCGCAGAAGCGGAGAGCTACACGCCCTCCGCTTTTTCCATGTCCATCCCGCAGGCGGATATCGACCATATTCTGCGCATGGAGGGTAACGCCGACTATGCCCGCATGAAGATCGCCACGGAGTTCTCCAAGGGCAAGGGCGTGGAAGAAATCGCGGCGTTTCTTCAGAGCACCTTCCACGGCGGCAACGGCGTCGTCACCGAAAACGGCAGATATTCCGCGTGGTACGCCGACGACGGCATCCACATCGCCAATGGGGACGCGGCAAGATACCTGACCTCCGCAAAGGTCGTAAGCTGGCAGGAGGCGGCAGCGCGCATTTCCGAGCTTTTGGAGCAGGGCGAATACGCAACCAACGTAGAGTTTGCGGAAGCGCCGGGGCACGAGCGCACGGAGCTGGCGCAGTCTATCTGGTATCTCCGGCAGGATTTAAGTGAAAAGGCGCGGGCGCAGGGCTACCTCTCCTGCCTGTCGGATATGCGGGGCGGCGGTTTCCCGGAGGAAACAGAGCGGCTTGCCGAGCGGCTGAGAGACCCTGCGTTCCGTGAAGTCCTCATGGATGATTTTGCACAATTCCGTTCCGACTACCGGGAGGACAGGAGCCTGCTGCGCTTTCACTACCACAAGCCGGACAAAATCGAGCAGGGTTTACGGGAGCTGTCCCTGCCCCGCAGGGAGTACCGCACCGAAATGGCGGAGATCCCCGCCGTGCAGCGGTTCATTACGGAGGACGAGATCGCCGCGACCCTGACCCGTGGCAGCAATATTGAAGGGAGCAAGGGGCGCATCTACGCCTATTTCAAAGAGAAACACAGCCCCAAAGAGCAGGCGGATTTCCTGAAAGATGAATACGGCATTGGGGGACGCTCCCACGCGGTATCCGGCGCATCCCACAGCGGTGAGGATCACAGCGGCAAGGGCATCAGCCTGAAAAAGCAGGACTGTCCCGATGTGCAGTTAAAATGGAGCAAGGTTGCCTCCCGTATCTCCGAGCTGATCCGCAAGGATCGTTTCCTGACCCCGGAGGAAAAGACACAGTACGAGCAGCTTCAGCGGCAGACCGCAGCGCGAAGCGCAGCATGGAATGACTACAACGCCGTAAAGGAAGCCCACCCGGACGACCTCGTGCTGTTTCAGGTGGGGGATTTCTTTGAGCTGTATGGCGAGGATGCAAAACAGGCGTCGGATCTGCTGAATATGAACCTGACCTCCCGCAGTATCCCCGGTGCTGGCCGTGTGGAGATGTGCGGTGTACCGTCGCACAATTTAGAGATGTATGTAGAGAAACTGCGCGATAAGTATGATGTGACGATTGCCGAAGCGCCGGACTTTAGAGGTGAGCGCCACATTTACACGCTGCGCTCTATCGACCATGAAGCAGAAGCCGCAATCAATGCTTATGAAGCGGAGTTCGGTGCGGACGGCACGAGGGTGTTCCGCGATCCTGCCGCAGAGCAGGCTCAGCCCACGGTGCAGGAGCTGTTCGAGAGATACCGCCTGAGCGTGGGCAACGCGCTTGTCGCGGACGATGCTTTCCTCAACGCCTGCCGCAATTCCGACCGTCAAAACGCCTATCTGGAGGGGGCGGCGGCAATCCGGCGCATCGTCACAGAATCCGGCGATTTGCAGCTCACACGGCTCTATTTCGATATGCCCGCGTTCCACAACCGGCTCCATCAGGAGCTTTTGGACGAGCTTTACCCCACGCTGGCAACGACGGTTACGCCCTCGCCCTACAAGGTCACGCAGGCGGACATTGACGCGGCCTTGCAGCAGTGGAACGGCAGGATTGAAAGCAAGCACGCAGTTGTCCGCTATATGAAGGCTCACGCCCGCGACCGGGACACCGCCGCATGGCTGGCACGGGAGTACGGCTTGAAGGATACCTCTAAACCGCTGCAAATCTCCGTGGGAAATTCCGAGCCGGTCACGCTGTCATGGGCAAAGGTGCAGCGGCGCATTGCGCAGCTCATTCAATCCGATAACTTCTACACCGAGCAGGAACAGGACAACTTTGACAATATTGACCCCATCGCCATCCGGGAAGCGCTTGCTGAACGCGGTATTGTAAATGGGCAGGTTGTGGATGCGGAAGCTAATCGCAACAGCCCCTTCATCCGGCAGGTTATGGCGGATGTGGAGCGGATCGCGGCGCAGGAAAGAAAGGCACAGCAGGAAGAACCTGCCTTCGACCCCGCAGACCGTTTCCATGTGGTGAGCCTTGACCGGGGCTTCCGCACCCTTTACGCCGTGTGGGACGACGAGACCCACGGCTACTATGTGGATGCGGACGGAGTGATCGAGGAATTTACAAGCGAATGGCAGGCGGAGGCATACCGGCTGGAACTGCAAGGACAGGCGGAGCAGGCGCTTATAGAACGGGCAAAGGGACTGATCTCCGACTTCTGCCGGAGCGAATACGGCTCGGAGGCGGATTTCAGCGACCCTACCAAGATTGGCATCGCCTACACCACCGTCACCGACGATGAGATTCCCATTCAGGTGAACATCGACCTTGTGAATTACCGGCTGGAGCGCTATCTGAATGATGAGCATCTGGAAACCCGGCAGTACGGCTCTTTGCAAGAGATTATTACCAACGAGCTGGAAAATCTCGATTTCAGCGATCTCATTCATGTTTCGGATGAGGATGTGGAGCAGCACCGCCGGCACGAGCCGGAGGAAGCAGTTACAGACGTTCCCGAAACAGCTCCTGTCCCGCAGCGAGAACCGTTCCCGTATTCCGTAGGCGATACGGTATATTTGGAGGACGGCAAGCCGTTCATTATTGAGCGCATCGGGCTTTTTGATATTTCTCTCCGCGACCCATCGCTTCTCTACCCTATCTCCCGTGCGGAGAGCAGGGAGAGCTTCGCACGGCTCATGGAGCGCTATCCGCAGCCGGAAAAGACTGCCGCAGAGAATACGGCTGTCCCCGAAAAAGAACCAAAACCCGCCTACACCGAGGAAACCGTGGCAGTATATCCCGGTGACAAAAACAACCTCCCCTATGATGTAGAGATTCGCACCCTGCGCTTTGACGAGCCGGAGCATGACCCGCCCGCACCGCTGCCGCCTGCGGAAAACTTCCGCATCATGGACGATGATCTCGGCAAAGGCGGCGCTAAGGAGAAATTCTGGCGCAACATCAAGGCAATCGCCACCCTGAAGCAGACCGAAGCTGAGGGCAGAAACGCCACCCCGGAGGAACAGCATATCCTCTCCCAATACGTGGGCTGGGGAGGTCTTGCGGACGCTTTCGACCCTGACAAGGCAGGCTGGCGCGTTGAATACGACGAGCTGAAAGGCGTGCTATCCCCGGAGGAATATACCGCCGCCCGCGCCTCCACCCTCAACGCCCACTACACCAGTCCCACCGTTATCCGCGCCATTTACGACGCGGTGGAGAATATGGGTTTCCAGACCGGCAATATTCTGGAGCCAAGCATGGGCGTGGGCAACTTCTTCGGTATGCTGCCGGAGAGCATGAAAAGCAGCAGGCTCTACGGCGTGGAGCTGGACAGTATTACCGGCAGAATCGCAAAGCAGCTCTATCCCAAGGCGGATATTACCGTGGCCGGCTTTGAAACCACCGACCGAAAGGACTTCTTCGACCTCGCCGTGGGCAACGTACCCTTTGGACAGTATCAGGTCAGTGACCGGGCTTTTGACAAGCTCGGTTTTTCCATCCACAACTACTTTTTCGCCAAGGCGCTGGAGCAGGTGCGTCCGGGCGGCGTGGTGGCCTTCGTCACATCCCGCTACACCATGGACGCCAAGGACAGCGCCGCAAGGAAGTATATTGCCCAGCGCGCAGACCTGCTCGGCGCGATCCGCCTGCCCAACAACGCCTTCAAGGCCAACGCCGGTACGGATGTCGTTTCGGATATTATCTTTCTTCAAAAGCGGGACAGACCCATTGAGATCGAACCCGATTGGGTACACACGGGTATCTGGCGAAACCCGGGAGCGAACGCGGACGGCTTTGCCATCAACCGGTATTTCATCGACCACCCGGAGATGGTGCTGGGGCGGCAGACCTCGGAAAGCACGCAGTACGGCAGGCAGGACTTTACCGTTGCGCCCATCGAGGGCGCAGACCTTGCGGAGCAGCTCAGCGGCGCAATTCGGAATATCCGTGGAACCTATGCGGAAGCGGAGCTGCCCGATCTGGGCGAGGATGAGACCATCGTGGAGACCATCCCGGCAGACCCGAATGTGCGGAATTTCTCCTACACCGTGGTGGACGGGGAGCTGTACTACCGGCAGAACAGCATCATGACCAAGCCCGACTTCAACGCCACCGCAAAGGAACGTGCCAAGGGCATGGTGGAGCTGCGGGACTGCGTGCAGAAGCTCATCTCTCAGCAGATGGACGGCTTTATTTCGGATGAAACCATCCGGCAGACGCAGGCGGAGCTGAATACCCTCTACGACGGCTTCACCGCAAAGTATGGGCTTATTAACTCCCGCGCCAACGCCCTGGCCTTTGCCGAGGACAGCTCCTACTATCTGCTCTGCTCTCTGGAGGAGCTGGACGAGGACAAAAACCTCAAGCGCAAGGCGGATATGTTCACCCGGCGAACCATTCGGGCGCACGAGGCAGTGACCAGCGTGGACACCGCTTCGGAGGCGCTGGCGCTGTCCATCTCCGAAAAAGCCTGTGTGGATATGGCGTATATGGCGCAGCTTACCGGCAAGGACGAAGACGCTCTCGCCTCCGATCTTCGTGGTGTTATCTTCCGCAATCCCGAAAATAAGCGCTGGGAGACCGCCGACGAGTACCTCTCCGGCAATGTAAGGGAAAAGCTGCGTATCGCACAGTCTGCTCAGAATTTGTTTGAGGGCGATTACGCCGGAAACGTGGAAGCGCTGAAAGCCGCGCAGCCCAAAGACCTTGATGCTTCGGAAATCGAGGTGCGGCTTGGCGCAACGTGGATCGACCCCTCGTATATCCGGGAGTTCATGTGGGAGACCTTCGAGACCCCCTTCTACCAGCAGCGCATGATCGACGTGACCTATTCCGCCTTCACCGCCGAGTGGAACATCAGGAACAAGAACGCGGTCAGTTACAGCAATATTGCCGCATATATGACCTACGGCACGGAGCGCGCAAACGCCTATAAGATTCTTGAAGATACCCTGAACCTGCGCGACGTGCGCATCTATGATACCAAGCACGATGCGGACGGCAGGGAGAGGCGCGTCCTCAACAGCAAGGAAACCACCCTCGCCCAACAGAAGCAGCAGGCTATCCGGGACGCTTTCCGGGACTGGATATGGCGCGACCCCGACAGGCGGCACACCCTGGTTGCAAGGTACAACGAGCTGTTCAATTCCACCAGACCCCGCGAATATGACGGCAGCCACATCACCTTTGCGGGCATGAACCCGGAGATCCGGCTGCGGGAGCACCAGCTCAATGCGGTTGCCCATGTGCTCTACGGCGGCAACACCCTCCTTGCCCACGAGGTGGGCGCGGGCAAGACCTTCGAGATGGTAGCCGCTGCCATGGAATCCAAACGGCTGGGGCTGTGCCACAAGTCCCTGTTTGTCGTTCCCAACCACCTGACGGAGCAGTGGTCTGGCGAGTTCCTGCGGCTGTACCCCTCCGCCAACATCCTCGTGGCTACGAAAAAGGACTTCGAGCCGAAGAACCGCAAGAAGTTCTGCGCCCGCATCGCCACAGGCGAATACGACGCCGTTATCATCGGTCACTCGCAGTTTGAGAAGATACCCGTCTCCATGGAGCGGCAGCAGCGGCTTTTGGCGGAGCAAATCTTTGAGGTGGAGGAAGGACTGCGGGAGCTGAAAAGCCAGCGGGCGGAGCGGTTCACCATTAAGTCTCTGGAGCGCACCAAGCGCGGCCTTGAAGCCAAGCTCAAAAAGCTCCAGGACAGCTCCCGAAAGGACGATGTTGTGACCTTTGAGCAGCTGGGCGTAGACCGCCTGTATGTGGACGAGGCGCACAACTACAAGAATCGTGCGAAACGTTGTGCATAAGTCGTAGCAGACAGCTATGACGAAAAGCACCATGCGATAGCACTTGATATATCAAGAAAATATCGTAGAGAACTCAAATCTCAAATTCAGAGGTGAAATTCCTCTGCCGTACAGAATCAATGCCGGAAAGGAGAAATCCCACAGCGGTCTGTCAAACCGCAGGCAGTACGAGAGCTAATACTCCACTGTGCGTTGTCTATCTGTAAATAGACAGGGTACAAAGCGTGGTGAAGTCGTAACCTGAAAACCTAAACCGAAAGGCATGGATAATAATGGTGCGGGCTTCCGAAACCTATGGCTATCCAGTAGTGAAAGCTATGCAGCATCGTAAGAGTGCTTGGCATCCGAAAGGATGAAGATTGGAGAAAGCAGATACGGCTGGTTTTTCCGTATATGCCCCATGAAATGAAATATTCATGCGGAACCACACAACAACTGTGATTCAAAGTGTGGTTAGGTTCTCCCGGTGTAAGGTAGCGGCCTAAGGGTTTCAACGGTCTATTGACCACAAGGATAGAGATTTGGGAACGTTTGAGAGCCTGTATTTGGAGTGTTACAGCACAATGAAGAATACAGGAAGTCAGCCGTGCCATAGTAGTCTGCAATTGGGTAATGCCAATTACACGGGGCTGAAATGCCCCACGGCGAAGGGCACGAGTCAGATTGATTTGTAAATTTCACGAAAGAAAATCCAATAACTCCCTGAAAGACGGGTGACGAACTGCGAGGTGAAAACCTTGTGCATTTAAGCGTCAGATTTTCAACAGAAAAAGAATTGAAACAGTTTCAAGACCTGCTCTATGAAAAATCGGGGCAAGGCGTTTCATTCACGGGACTGTTGGAAGCAATGGTCAGCGAAGTGACTATTGTAACCGCTGTTCATAACATCAAGTCCAACAAGGGCAGCAAAACTGCCGGTGTGGACAGGATGAAAATGGACAAGTATCTGCAAATGCCAAAAGAAGAACTATTTCAGTTGATTCAATCAAATATCTCCAATTACAAGCCGAAGCCAGCCAAACGGAAGTATATCGAAAAGGCAAACGGCAAAAAGCGACCTCTGGGTATTCCCACTGTATTGGATAGGATTATACAGGAATGTATGCGACTGATTCTGGAACCGATATGCGAAGCGAGATTCTATCCGCACAGCTATGGTTTCCGTCCTTACCGGGCGCAGAAGCACGCTATCCGGGATATTGTCAATGTCATCAATGCAAGTGTGAAATCCAAAGACCAGCCGGTATGGGCAGTCGAGGGAGATATAAAGGGCTGTTTTGACAACATCAATCATAGATTGTTGCTGAAAAAGCTATGGCGAATCGGAATCCACGATAAGAGGGTTCTGAAAATCATCAGCCAAATGCTAAAAGCCGGATATATCGATCAGGACTTATACCATGCAACAGAAATGGGAACACCACAGGGCGGTATATTATCTCCGTTGCTGTCCAATGTGTATCTCAATGACTTTGACTGGTATGTGGGGCGCTGCTATATGGAGCCGCACCGTCAATGCAAGCACAAATGCAACGATACCAGAAGGCTGAAATGGTCTGGAATCACCCCGAAATACAATTTTCGCTATGCGGATGATTGGGTGATCCTGACCTCTACGGAACAGGAAGCGTTCCGTATGAAGCATGAACTGACAAAGTATTTTAAGCATCGCATGAAGTTGGAACTGTCACAGGAAAAGACCTATGTAACCGATTTGAGAAAGAATGGTATTCATTTCCTCGGTTACATAGTCAAGGCAGAACGAAAGAGGAAAACACCAGACCCAGCCACATGGTCAGATAATCTGGTAGGAAAGCCATTCCCTGATATGGAACGATTGACGAAGAAAATCCATACCTTGCAAAAAGAAGTTAGGAAAATTGGATTATACACGCAATCCAACACGCAGGCGGCTCAAATCCAGTATGTGAACTCCGTGATTATGGGACTGGCCCAGTATTTGCAACCCTCTATCTGTTCTCATGCCTACCATGCCATTGACCGTAGAGTGAATAATACGGCGTTGGCAGTATGGAAAAACCTGTTTCCCAAGCAGTACAACCAAATGCAGGTGCCGTTAAAGGAATTAAGTAATCTGCCACATCGGCACGAAGGTTATGACAGTAAAACCTTCGCAATTCAAATTGATGGGAAATGGTTCGGAATAACCTATGCGTTTATTACACACAGTCGTTATGAAAGCAAACCATTTGACCAGAAAATGACCCCTTATACGGAGGATGGACGCAGGCGGTATGTAAATTATCGTACCAAGCATAAACCGTTGCCCTGTGACCGCCCCTCCATCAATACACCCGAAGATATAGCCTTATCCATCTACGCTAGCGGCAAGGGATGGAGAGCCAATTTCGAGTATTTTATGAATCGGGAATATGCCTACAACCGAGATAAGGGAAAATGCAAATGCTGTGGTAGATATTTCTCTGAACTGATTCCGAAACATTGTCATCATGTAAATCCACGACTTCCGATTGAAAGAATCAACAAAGTTCCAAATTTAGCATGGCTATGTATACCGTGTCACCGCATGGTACACAACAGTCCTATACCGCCAGAGTTGGATGCCAAGGCGGTACGCAAAATCAAGAAATATCGTGAAAAACTCAAAAAGTGAAATTTACAAGTGCGCTGTATTCGTGAGGGTACAGATGCAATGAAATCAGTAGAAAGTAAGTCAATCTGATGGTAGGCCGGGTGCGCTGAAAGGTGCACGCCCGGCGTGAGACGGGGGAAAATCCGGAGGAAACGAATGTGCGGCTTCGCCGCACATCACGTTCAAAGGATTACCTATCGTCATTTTTTCTCTACACCAAGATGCGCAACGTGGCGGGGCTTTCCGCCACCGACGCCCAGAAATCCTCGGATATGCTGCTCAAGTGCCGGTATATCGACGAGATCACCGACAGCCGTGGCGTGGTATTCGCCACGGGCACGCCCGTCTCAAATTCCATGACCGAATTGTACACCATGATGCGCTATCTCCAGCACGACGCCATTCGCGGCAAAGGGCTTGCCCACTTCGACTGCTGGGCTTCCACCTTCGGGGAAACGCAGACCGCCATTGAGCTGGCTCCCGAGGGTACGGGGTACCGGGCGAGGACGCGCTTTGCCAAGTTCTTTAATCTGCCTGAGCTCATGACCCTGTTCAAGGAGGCGGCGGATATCAAGACCTCCGACCAGCTCAACCTGCCTACGCCCACGCCCATCTATCACAACGAGGTGGCGCAGCCCACGGAGATACAGAAGCAGATGGTGCAGGAGCTGTCCGAGCGCGCCGCAAGGGTACACGCACAGCTTGTTGACCCCGGCACGGACAATATGCTCAAGATCACCTCGGACGGACGCAAGCTGGGGCTTGACCAGCGCATCATCAACCCCGACCTGCCGGACGACCCGAACAGCAAGGTCAATATGTGCGTGAATAACATCGTGCAGATCTATGAGGACGGGAAAGCGGACAAGCTGACCCAGCTCGTGTTCTGCGATTTGTCCACCCCGAAAACCGGCGCGACCGGGGCGAAGGCGGCAAAGACGGCGGGCGGGAATCTGGACAGCCCGGAGCTCAACGCCGTCGAGCGGCTGATCGACAAGGAAAATCCCGACGAACCCGGCTTCACGGTATATGACGACATCCGGGAAAAGCTCGTCGCCAGAGGAATCCCCCGCGAGCAGATCGCATTCATCCATGAAGCCAACACCGAAACGCGGAAGAAGGAGCTGTTTGCAAAGGTGCGCTCCGGTCAGGTGCGTGTGCTCATGGGCAGCACCTTCAAAATGGGCGCGGGTATGAACGTGCAGGACAGGCTCGTGGCGCTCCACGACCTCGATTGCCCGTGGCGGCCGGGCGATCTGGAGCAGCGCAGCGGGCGCATCATCCGGCAGGGCAACCGCAACAAGGAGGTACACATCTACCGCTACGTCACCGAATCAACCTTCGATGCCTACCTCTGGCAGACGGTGGAGAATAAGCAGAAGTTCATCTCCCAGATCATGACCTCAAAATCCCCGGTTCGCTCCTGCGAGGACGTGGACGAGACCGCTCTTTCCTATGCGGAGATCAAGGCGCTGTGCGCCGGAGACAAGAGAATTAAAGAGAAGATGGACTTGGATGTGGACGTTGCCCGCCTGAAGCTGATGAAGGCCAGCCACCGGAGCCAGCAGTTCCGTCTGGAGGACAATCTGCTCAGGCATTTCCCCGAACAGATCCGGCAGAACGAGAGCTTTGTGGAGGGCTTCACCGCCGATATGCAGACACTCGCCGAGCATCCGCACCCCGTGAACGGCTTTGCGGGCATGGAGGTCAAGGGCGACCTTCTCACCGACAAGGACAACGCAGGCGCTGCCATTCTGGAAGCCTTCAAGGACGCAAAGGGCATGGAGCCCGTTCCCATCGGGAGCTACCGGGGCTTTTCCATGTCCCTGACCGTGGAGGACTTTGGGCGGGACTTTATTCTCACCCTCAAGGGCAGGATGAACCACCGCGTGACGCTGGGCAAGGACGCACGGGGCAACCTCACCCGCATTGACAACGCCCTGAACGCCATGCCGGACAGATTGCAGAATGTCAGAAACACGCTGGACGCGCTCACCGCGCAGATGGAGACGGCAAAGGCGGAGCTGGGCAAGCCCTTCCCCCAGGAGGATGAGCTGCGGACAAAATCCGCGCGGCTTGCGGAGCTGAACGCCGAGCTGAACATCGACGACCGCACGCCCATGGAGCAGATGGCGGAGGACGCGCCCGCCGTGCAGAGCGCAAAGGCGGAACGTCCCTCCGTGCTGGCGAAGCTGAAGGCGCCGCTGTCCCAGCCCTGCGCCGAGGACAAAATCAAGCACAGGAACAAGGAAGAACGATAAAAAAACGGCGGCTTCGGCGAAGAATGGATTTTGCCGGAGCCGCTTCACTACATCTCAATGAAAGGAAGGATGCACCAATATGAAGGATATTCCCGTTTACAGATTTCCCGCCGAGCACGCCCGTGAAAACGGCGAGCTGGAGCTTTACCGCGCCTCCAACAAGGCCAATGCCGCCTGCAAGGAGGCCATTGAGAAGGCGATCTCCGAGCATTATTGCGATAACGTCCTGCACAGGGAAGCCGTCGCGCAGGTGGCGGAGCAGTTCGGGCATGAGCGCATTTTATATGTGCTGGCGATTACCATCCGGCAGAAGGATTGGGACGGGCGGTTCTCTGCGGACAACAAACAATGGGCAAAGACCGTTCCCGTTTCGGAGAACCCCGACGCATGGGGAACGGATCGGAACTGCTATCTGGCGGTGAACAGCCACAGCGGGCTGGTTGACCTGTTTACCAAGCTGGCGCGGGAGGACGCAAGGGCGCATGAGCGCAAGCCCTCGGTGCTCGGCAGACTGAAAAGCAGACCGTCCGAAGCGGCGGCGGAGGCAGTCAAAAAGGCAAAGGAGCCGTCCCTGTGAGCGCGCAGTTCATGCGCCGGAGCATCCGCATCTCCGTTCGCCTGACGGAGGAGGAGCACCGGCTGCTGAAGGAAAAGATGGCGCGGATCGGTGTTACCAATCAGGAGGCGTTCCTGCGGAAGATGGCGCTGGACGGGCTGGTGATCAGGCTGGATTTGCCGGAGCTGAAGCAGATGATCTCGCTTCTGCGCTACACGAGCAACAACATCAATCAGATCGCCAAACGGCTCAACGAGAGCGGCAGAGCTTACGACACCGACCTTGCGGAGATTCTGGAAAAGCAGAAGCAGCTATGGGGACTTGCCAACAAAATTCTTATGAAGCTGTCCACCATTCAGTGAGCAGGCAGAAATATACGATAAGCCCATGCTGCCGGCATCCTTGTTTTAGGGCAGCGCTTTCTGTATAATGAAATCAAAAAGGACGGAAAACGACTATGAAATTCATTTTGAAACTGCTGCTTGCGCCCCTTATGCTGGTTTTGTGGATCGTGGAATGGGCGCTCACGCTGGCGCTCAAGGCTTCCGCCGTGGTCTGTGTCATCGCCTCCGCCCTGTTTCTGCTTTCAGGCTTCTTTTACTTTGTGGACAGCAACGTGCAGAACGGCTGCATCTGTCTGGGCATTGCGTTTCTGCTCTCCCCCTACGGACTGCACTATTTGGCGGTGAAGCTCACAGCGCGGTTTATCGGCATGAGAATGCTGCTCAGGGAGCGAATCTACGGATAAACGGAATATGCGTAATGTGAAAAGGCGCAGGCTCCCTCCTGCGTCTTTTTCCATGGAGGGAATATGGCGACCACACGAATCATACCCATGCACTTAAACAAGGGCAAGACGCTGGCGCAGTGCCTTGCCGACCGGACGGAGTACGGCATGAATCCGGATAAGACCGAGGGCGGCGCGCTGATCTCCGCGTTCGCCTGCGAGCCGGAGACCGCCGTTTCCGAATTTGCCCTGTCCAAGCGGGAGTACCGGGAGCTGACCGGACGGGTGCAGGAAAGCGACGTCATCGCCTATCAGGTACGGCAGTCCTTTAAGCCGGGAGAGGTTACGCCGGAGGAGGCCAACCGCATAGGATATGAATTTGCCAAACGCTTCCTAAAGGGCCGGCACGCTTTTCTCGTCTGCACCCACACCGACAAAAAGCACATTCATAACCACATCTACTGGAACTCCACGGCGCTGGACTGTACGAAAAAGTTCAAGAACTTCATCGGCAGCTACCGCGCTGTCCGCAGGCTGTCCGACCTGATCTGCGCCGAGCGCCGGCTGTCCGTGGTGGAGAATCCGCAGAAACACGGGCTGAGCTACAACAAATGGCGCGGCGGTCACGACAAGCTCTCCAACCGCGAGCTTCTGCGCATGGCGATAGACGCGGCGCTTGAAAAGCAGCCCCAGGACTTCGACGCGCTGCTGGCGCTTTTGAAGGCTTCCGGCTATTCCGTCGCCCGAAAGAGCAGGCTGTCGCTGCGGCACGAAAACCAGAAACAGAGCATCCGCCTGGATTCTCTGGGCGAGGGATATTCCGAGCAGGAGCTGCGCGCGGTTCTCGCCGGAAGCAGAACGCACAAGCCCTTCGTCAGGAAAAAATATCCGAAGCGCAGGGAGCGCGCCACGCTGATTTCCGACATTGAGGCGAAGCTCAACGCAGGAAAAGGCTACCGCTACGATCAGGCGATGAAGGTGGTAAAGCTCAAGCAGATGGCAAAGACGCTGATATATCTGGAAGAAAAGGGCTTTGCCGATTTCGACGCACTTGTCAATGCCGCCGCCGATGCGGAGAAGCGGTTCTATGATTTGAAGGCGGCCATAAAGGCGGCGGAAGCGCGTATGGGCGAGATACAGACCCTGCGGACGCACATCATGAACTATTCCAGAACCCGCAGCGTTTACACCGGCTACCGCAAGGCGGGGTACTCGAAAAAATACCTTGCGGAGCATGAGGGGGATATCCTCATCCACAAGGCGGCGAAGAAAGCCTTTGATGCGTTCGGCCTGAAAAAGCTGCCCACGGTCAGGAGCCTGAACGAAGAATTTGCAAGGCTCATGGCAGAGAAAAAGGCGGCCTACGCCGAGTACCACCGGGCGCAGGAGCAGATGCGGGAGCTGCTGATCCACAAGGCGAACGCCGCCTATCTGCTGGGGCTGGACGAACAGAACCGGCAGACCACCGAGCGGCAGCGCGAGGAAAAATAGCGATGGCACATCGCGCAGCCACAGATGAAATCTGTGTTACAGGGGGTATGGGGAACGCCCCATCAAGCAAAAGGCGGGGACTCGTCAGAGTCTCCGCCTGGTGTCTTTTGGCTCCAAAAGACCTTGCTTGCCAAAGCCGGTGGTCTTTTACTTTGTCAGCTGTGCATCTGCGATAAGAGCGTAAATTGGACTAAAATAGTTGGAGCCTTCTCCAACGTAAAATTCAATCCAGTTAACGTTTGAAACGTCAATTTCAACAACAACCGGATTAAACTGTCTGCTGATATCAATTGAATAGAGAACCTTTCCATCCCCAACAACTTTGAATACAGCTTCCATGCTATCGCTTCGGTCGTCAACAGCAAGAGTGAACTTGAGCTTTGCATAGTTGTAGTTCAAACTATATGTACCCTTGCCATCACCCCAGTTATGTTCAACATAAAACAAGTTGCCGTAATTGTAATCATAAGTATTACCTACAACGTCCGTATAGGTTTTGCCGTACTCTGCCTGGTGATATTGTATGCTGTCCGAACACGTCAGTTCACACAGGTATGTGGGCTTTACAGCGTTAAGCTCGCTAAGCTTGGCGGTAAAGCGTTCGTCCGGCATGATTTTTGAAGCGTCATTGAGGATATAGAGTGCACGGAGATATTCCTTCGCTGCCATTGCATCACTTGCTTTTTGCAGTACCATTGTAATGTAGCTTTCTTTGAGCGCATCATACGCGCTGCTGAGTACATCGTCGCTGCCATGCTCCTCTTTATAATCTTCCAACATGCCGAATGCTTCTGCGTAATTGCCATTATTGTATTCGCTCTTAGCTTCCTCAATGGCGGCATCCCTTTCCTGCGCAACAGTATACTCAGCCCATGACCTTTCGGCATCCTCCTGCATAGCAGTATATGTGTCATCGTCCGGGAAATAGCGCAATACGTTGGCTATCAGCTCTATGGCATCTTCGTACTTGTTGGCCGCCAGCTTCTCTTCAATTTCTGCATTGACCTTTTCCATGCATTCCTGAAGTTTTGCGGAAGCATCTTCGTAGTTTTCATCCTCAGGCAAAACGTCCGAGAATAATCCGGCTGCCTCAAGCCATTTCCCGGCATTGTAGGCGGTCAAGCCATTCTTATAGCCCTTTTTAGAGGCTTCCAGTTTTTCAACTGTGGTAATCGTTTCATCAAGAACGTCCTCTATTGTGTAAATCCCGTTATATTGCCATTCTCCTATCATCTCGCAGAAGGCAAGCAAAACGCCCTTTTCCAAGCTGCCTTTCTTGTATGCATCCAGAAAGTCATCAAGTTTTGTGGGCAAGGCACTATTGAGATCTTTCAATGTTTCACTCGTAGCTTCACTGCTGAAGAAGAGTCTTGAAGCGGTCTTAAAATCATAGTCGTCGATTGCCGCCATAATTTTTTTGGCAGTAGAATCGTGTACCCTTGTGCTGCTCGCCGATTTACAGCCGGTGAGCAGTACGCTGACAAGGGTCAGGACAACCAGCAGCAGTGCTGCAATGGATTTTTTGTAGTTGCGTTTCATAATAAAATCTCCTTTTTTCTCTTTATTGAATGGAATAGGTTACAATTGATATTCCATAGTCAACCATGTACGCAGGATTCGAGGTTCGGTAGAATGATACCCGCTCACATCAATTGAACTTAATCATCCGAAGGAACCTCGAATTTGGCTCGATGCCAATGAGCAATAAAATCGTCAATGCTTTTTTCTGCGTTTTCCCATATTTACAGCAATTCCTGCTACAACGAGCATAATGCCCGTCAGTACCATGCTGACCGCACCTGTTTCAGGCGGTCCCACTTCCTTCTCTGTAACCGTGACAATGCATTCGGCTACATGACCTCCGTCTTCCGAAACTGCCGTCACTTTCGTTGTGCCAAGTTTTGTGCCGATAATTTCCGCCTGAGCATCGCCCGGAGTGAGGCGGATAATGCTGTCGTCTTCAACATACCATTTGATGTTTTTGTTCGTTGCATTCACGGGAGTAAACTCTACATCCAAGGTGATTTTATTGTTCAATCCGACTTTAGCCGTTGCAGGAAGGGCAATGGATTCAACGCCGTAGTTCGTATCATCCTTAACGGTGACAGTGAACTGTCCCGACACGCCGTATGCAGTGGTTCCGGTTACAATAACGCTTCCTTCGGCAAGTGCGTGCATAACGCCGAATTCATTTATCTCAATGATGCCTTCTTTATCCATTGAGTAGGTCAGCTCGGTTTCGGTTGTCGAAACGGGCTCAAAGGACGGTCTGATAAGTGTTCTTTCGCCAATGACCATTTCCACATCGGAAAAGCTCACAGCGGTTGCGTTTTGAACGACTGTAACTTCAGATGTTACGGCTTTATTGCCGTCGGTTGCGGATATAATGGTTTTGCCGTATCCTACTGCCGTAAGTACGCCGCTTTCGGAAACACGGGCTATCGATTCATCTGCTGAATGCCAAACCAATTTATCAGAAACAGCTCCTGTCTCGCTTCCGGAAATCTCTATTGGCAGCACATCGCCTTTGTTTACCTTGATTGCGGAAGGAATTTCCCATTCTGTAAACCAGTCCTCTGCCGTTCCACCTACGATTTCGGTAATCGTATCGTTGTCAATTACCTGGGTGGTTCCGTCAAAAGAAGCAATCAGTCCTGAGTCATATGTACTTGCAACGGAAGTTATCACGCTGAAGTCTTTCCACCCATCATCAACCAGAGTAGAAACATAGGCGTTGAAATTCACGCTTACGTCTGCGGAATTTCCATGCGTGAACAGAATTTTGTATCCGCCGTTCGGCATATAAATCGAGGCTTCAGTCCTTTCTCCATCTTCTTCCGCATCTGCGAATGAATCGAAGATAAAATCATTCTCTTCAAAGCCGGTTATGCCTTCCGAAGAAACCTGCGCCACTACATTGTTTTCCGCATCGTAGATGGTGGCAGTAACGGGTACATCTGCCTTATAGCGGATTTTGATTAATTCACTAATGCCGGCGGTGTCTGCTACATGATGATTCTTAACAGGGGTACGCATTCCTCTGATTTCGGAGCATATGCGACTGAGCACCTCCGAATCCTTACACAATCCGCCATGATCAGCTGAGTAATAATCGACCCTGAGTTTCACAATCCCATTAACGGCACCTGTTGCACTAATGCCTTGAACAGTGCCATCGCCGTTTCTGTTGTATATTATGTCGTCCAGCTTTTTCCCGCCGAAAACTCCGTTCCTATATAGCACCGTTTTTGTTGTTGAATGACCTGATGTTGTGCAGATTAACAAGGTATCAACCTCCATCAGGGATGCAAGCGACCACTGGCTTATGACGTCCCCCTTTAACGCAGTTTCACGAAAATACCTGTGGCTACGGTCAGTTCCATTCGTCAAATTGAGGTTTATGCGCTCACTTCCATTGAGGATCCTATAATAACCACCAATGGAACCGATAGCTTCCAAATTCGACCATGGACTCCACCAATTATCACTGTTAAAGTTAAGCATGGGTATTTGACGAATGTATTCGCTGCTTGGCAACAGCTGGTATGTGGTCGGCGAATTTTTTGCCCATCCGCGAACCCATGATTTCGGGGTGATTGCATCGAGTCCATGTGAAAACCAATCGATATTGGAGAGAATTTCGTTGAAATCAAATTTCCTGGAATCTCCTCTCTCTATGGGTAACAGCGAAGCGTATGTCCCGAAAAGGGGGGCTGCTATCAATATGGCTTTGGATACCAACAACTTGTTAGCGTTGCTCTTCGCTATGAATGCAGAGGCTAACAATCCGCCTGTGCTGTGGGTTACAAAGATGACGCTGTCGTAATGGTTTTTCCGAATGTCCCTTTCAAGTTTTTTGACGCTGTCGTTCAGATCCTCCAGCCAGTTGTATGGAAAGAACCTCACATCATACTCATCGACAAATTCAGCCCTTAAGCGATCTACCAGTGTTTTGTATGTACCATTCGCGCCGTACTCATCGCGCGCATAGTCAACGTGTAATCGTGTTCCATTACTATCAGCGTCTTGAAAAAATTTAGTCATGTTCAGCATAAGCCTGGGAATGGAAACGTAAACAAGGTCTCCTCCTGCGGTTCCGTCAGGACCATCGTACAGCTCGGAGCCTAAGTATCCGGGTAAAACGTATATCGCCTTCTTTGACTTTCCTGTGAGTCCGAGGATTTGGTTTGCTAAATCCGCAAGGACAGTGCTGAAATCGGAATAAATGTTCGCCCTGGTGCCTCCCGTTGTGGTGTATAGTTCTTCATAGGTTGAGAACTCGCTCTCTTCTGTGACAACAGAAGTGTTGATACCAGCATGTAGGAGCGCATCTGCAACCTCTTGCAAGCTGTTGAATCCATGCCTGTTTGCAACCTTATAACCTGCATCTGTCAAAACGACTGCAAACTTATATGAATCGCTGCTCCACGGAATTGTTTCCCCATCGACGAGGTATCCTAACCCATCAATTACCGATTCCGGGATGTCCCCGCCACCATCGGCAGCAATGCCGCCAAGTACTCCGACCATTTCGGAAGTGCTGTTCATCCATGGAGAATGATTCAGCTCATGGATAATGGTTGAGTCCAATCCGTCTTCCTCTATGTCACGGTATTCAACAATGCCTATTCGCAATTTTACCCCTTGTGTCTCCAGCGAGTTGACAAAGGATGTTATCCCTGTTTTGACGTTGTTGATGGCGTCGCCCATTGAACCGGTAGAATCAATAACGAACACCAGTTCAGCATTCTTTTGAACGGTGGCAGTTTCCGGCTCGGCATGTATGCCATGGACAGGCAATGCGGAAACAAGAAATGCCATTGTCAACAGCAGAGCTGTCAACAGTTTGGACGTGTGTTTCATAATGAAACCCTCATTCTTTGATTATTTATAGAGTTATCGGCATTAGCCGTAGCTCCTAAAGCCGTGTCCTGCTTCGGTCTTGGTTTCTCAACCACTTCCGGCGTTTCGGTTTGTTTATTCAGTTTATCGGCATCGCAGTTAAGACAGAGCCCGATGGATTCATCTAACTTCGAGCCGCATTTTCCGCAAAACTTAGCCACATTTTCTTCTCTCCCTTCGCTATAATGAAGAAAGAGCAGTGGATGCAGTACCGTCATCCACTGAACCTTTGGCATCTTATCCCATATATTTGTTAATCAGATTATCAACAACAGGAACAGCAATTGTTCCTTGCGTCAAGGCTTTCACACCCAACCCAATTATCAACAGCTTCTCGATAATGTTGAGTGCCGCAACGGCAGCAGAAATCAAATTGGACAGGAATGCCACATAGAAACTACCACCAAAAATTGAAACAACATCATTAATAAAGCCGATAGCGTTGGGAACGAGGTTCAGCACAGTAATCAGCAGCGAAAAAACTGCCATTACGGACATTGCTTTCACTGCATTCTTTCGCAGCCAACTGTTTTCCTCAAACAGTAAAACATATCCGGCAAGAAGAACCGCTAACAAATAACCACTGAATAACCCCATGAAATAGATTGCTGCTCCGAGCAATCCAACCGAAATACCAAGTCTTGTTTTCTGCATATCGTTTTCCTCCCTTATTGCAGCTTTATTCCACACTCGGCACAGAACGCCAAACCATCTTCGACCTTTGCACCGCAGTTAGGACATACTTCATTATGTTCAACAATTATCGTCGGCTCAGTTACGGGCACAGCAAAAGCGGCTTTAGCCGCATCTGTCGGTTTTCCGCAGGAAGTACAGAAGCGCATACCATTTTTCACTTCTGCACCACAGTTTTCACATTTTATGCAATCATTGGAAACCGGAACTCGGATTCTCGGCATGGTAGCTCCACAAGAACTGCAAAATGCCGCTCCATTGGGGACTTCCGCACCACACTTTTCACAGCGTTGTACTCCCTTAATGTCCTGGATTTGCATCTTGAAGTCTTTAATTTTTGCTTCTGCTTCAGCGATAGCACCTATCATTCCAGCAAAATCATCCTCAAAATCGTCTTTGTGGACGGAGACGTACAGTTTGCCAATCTGAAAATACTGATTGGCGATAACCTTTTCCTCTTCGGAAATCATTGAGTTTAGTCTTGAAGTATCAGCCAGTTCCTTAGCTTTAGCTATGGTTTTTTGGCTGACTTCCGTGACTGTCTTGCTTAACTTGTCAAAAAAAGCCATGTTTTCCCTCTCTTTGAATGTAATATTACGGGTTCTGTCCTTGAAGCTCTTTGTAGCAGTTGTTGCGCACAAAAATGATAATTCCCAAACCCGAGGTATAATGGTACTTCACCCTGCTCGAACAGAAGGCACAGTCCAACGTACAATCTGAAAAAAAGTACCCCTTTTCACCGAAATAGTCGTTCTTGTATCCTTTCGTTAATGTAGCTCCACATTTACTTCCTTTAGCTGAACCTCGTTGTGCTGCAAGCGGTGTATTATATCCACCAGATCTGTGCGGCTCAGCCGCTTAAGTCCGCTGTCTTTTTTCATGCGCATACGCCTCCGGTGATAATGTATATTTATGCACTATTTTTAACTGTCCGCCAAAGTACAGGTTGATGTACATGGCTTTCTGCACAGCGTCTTGTTAAGAAAAACAGTGAATTTCAGGCGATTTCGAAGAAAACCGTTACCATTTCTCAACAGTAGTATACATAATACAGAGGGCAAAGTCAATGCATAAACCTGTACTTTTATGCACAAAATCGCAAATATATTAATATATTATTCATGACTGGCAGCGACACTTTCATTCCCTCAGCCACTTATAGAACAATGAGCGGCTTACGCCGAACCGTTTGGCTATATTGATGCGGGACAGCCCCTGTTTTTGCATCTCTGTCACCTGTTCCATGAAATCCTTGGGCTTCTCTATGCTTTTTCTTCCGAACTGCACTCCGTTCGCCTTTGCTACGGCAATACCCTCCGCCTGTCGCTTGCGGATGTTTTCGCGTTCGACCTGAGCGACATATGAGAGTATCTGTAACACGATGTTAGACAGGAATAGTCCGGTCAACCCGTCAATGCGTTGTCTTGTATCCAAAAGTGGCATATCTATCACAATAATGTTCACTCGTTTGTTCTCGGTTAGCAGATTCCACTGGTTCAGGATTTCTTCATAGTTGCGTCCGAGCCGGTCTATGGACATTACAAAAAGCTCGTCACCCGGTTTCAGTTTTCGCAACAGTTTTCGGTATTGAGGACGGTCAAAATCCTTCCCGCTCTGTTTGTCGATAAAAACGTTGCTTCCCTCAACTCCCGCATTTTTCAGCGCAACGAGCTGCCGGTTGGTATTTTGTTCCCTGGATGAGACTCGTGCATATCCGTATCGTATGTTCATCGCAATAACCTCCAAACAATAATGGGCTAATTATAGCAATTAAATGGTTGCTGATGAGCAAAAGCTCCCGGCAGGCAGTACCGGGAGCTTTGGGTATGGCTATGAGTTGTTGTTAGAGCCGGAAGAATAAATAGTAACCTCTGTGCCGATTGAAAACGTTTTATATGTGGAGAGGTATTTTGCAGATAAGTAGCCTGATAGTAAAACTGCAGGAGTCTCTCGGAATCTTGAGCATAGAGAAGGACTCGTTTAATGTCAGAGTGTTGAGCGATCAGCGGAATATATTTAGCCACGACTAATGGCAAGTGGAACTATTTGTTAAGAACAGTAATATTATTCTCGTTTAAGCATTAACAACGTTATCTGTGCTGAGCAATACTAAATAAGGAAAACGTTCCGTAGGGAGGACGGCATCCGTTCCCTCTGTTGGTTTGCTCTGAGACTTCCACGTACTCTCTCCACAGCAACTTTGCAATTTTCCCTCTGCTGCCTACAACGCCGGGCAAGCGTGTTTTTCCAAATACGCGAACAACTTATTTTGAAAATGGGCGTAAAAAAACCGCAGAAACTCTCTGCGGCTGTGGCTATTTGATTTCCTTCGTTTGCTCCCCCTCTTATAAAGAGAGAATTTATCTCGGTTCTTATGCCACATTTACAAGAAAATGTCCCAAAGTGAGCGATCAAGACGTTGAGACTGCCTTTAGGATATGGTATACTATTCATGAAGATGTGAAAGCGTCTATCTACAACGATTGGAGGTAACACCATGTATCGACCCTGCGACACAGGCTTCGGCTTTGCATATTGGCGCTATTGGTGCGGCTCCCAATTCTGGAGAGGTCGTATCAGGGGTGTAATCTTGTGCGCATGAGTCGGACAGCTTCTTTTCGGCTTGTGCGCTTTTCTATTATGTGTTCAGAATAGAAGCAAACCACAAAGGATAGAGGAGGTGAAAATGATGAAAAAGATTCTACGTACAATTCTACGTGCAATTCCCGTTGTGCTGGTTTTGGTTTTCTGCCTATCTGTTACAGCGATGGCCTATAGTGGTAGTGAGAGTGTGACTTTGAAAACTACGCAGAATGAGGCTACTTCCGGCAGCCTCTCGTGCCATCACGCAAAAGTTTCCGCTACCAATAGTGCGTCATCTCAGCATAACGTAAGTGCTGCTTTGCAATTGTCTTCCGGGAGCGGTTGGAGTAACTATGGTACTTTCACTTTAGCTCCTGCGGCTTCAGGAAACACCGGGGCTTGGGGACACAGCGACTATGTCTACCTTTGCAGAGCAAAACTTTGGGTTCCCGGTTTGCCGTCTGGCGGATGCAGCGCAACTGGAACGCTGACCGTAACGGACTGACATGCTCACTGAACCCTAAAGGCAGGGGGTAAACGGGGCATGAACTAACATACGATGAACTTATTTACACTGAACCCTGAGGGCGGGGGATAATCTCTTGGTTTACCCCCTGCCCTTTTGAATAAAATCCGTTTTCTTAGAGGGAGGGATTATATGCGCATCTCTATGAGCGTTTCTATAAAAATCTTTTTTCGCTCCATTATCTATTTGGCGATTTGTGCCGTCCTTTTTCTGCTATCCAATTTCTTTCTGGTGCGATTTTTCAATGCTTCCAATTATTTGGCAGAATTCCATGTGGCCAGCTTGAAGCTCGGCATCGTCGGCTACATAGTATTTTCCTTCTTAAGTTACGAATATACCAACCTGCCCCGGACATCTGCCTTACAAGAGGCATTAGAAATTATTCCTTCTTCAAGGTCGAAACTTCTTTGCTCTCAAAGTCTGGTTTTGATCTCGCTGCTGTTGATCTGGAGCATCAACATCTTTGGTTGGATACTCGGAAAATATGCACAATTGCAAATTCACTACCCAGCGTTCTTCCTTAATTCCATTCCCAGCATCTTTATTGACTTCTTCTTGCCCGGAGTAATTGCCATATTAGTTGGGGCGCTCTTGTCACAAAAAACTGTTCGTGAAGTCGCATACTGCATAATCATTGTTTCTGCGCTGGTTTGTAGTCCTGTTCCCTCAGGGATATTTGCAAGCGAATCGATATTAGGATATCCGGTATTGACGTTTTTCGATTGGTTTTCTATTCTTGCTCCAAATACAAGTTGGGTCGCAGACGACATATATGGGGCATCCATTGAAGCATATCGTTGGGTTCTTGCAGCATTCTGGATTCTGTTATTGACTGCGGCTATAGTTTTCGCAACAGCCAAACGAAATAGAAAAACCTATATGATGACTTCTGTTCTTATTGTTCTTTCTTTCCTTTGCGGCGTGCGGTTCGTTTGCCGCAGCAATGATAGCATTATACGAAAAGATTACAGACCCTATGGGACATTGCAACATGAATTCACTTACCGCCAAAAATATCCTGAGCAGCAAGAACTGCCGGCTGATTTTCATGTTTCAAAATATTGTATTGAGCTTACTGTTCGGAACAATACGAAGGCAACTGTTCGTATTGAGTTAAAAGAGAACGACCGGAACGAATATCGTTTTACCTTATACCACGGTTATGTTATAAACTCCATTAAAGACGGAAACGGAGACAAGTTGAATTTCGACCAAAATGGCGATTATGTTACAGTATATGCGCCTATGGGAACGAAAGAACTGAACTTTTCCTATTCCGGAAGTGCAGGAAAGTATTATTCCAATTATCAAGGCATTGCGTTGCCGGGCTATTTGCCGTATTATCCTGTTCCCGGCTTTGTGAAATTCTATGAATCCGGGCAAATAATCGTGACTACTGATCTTGAACCCACATACTATGAAGTTTATGTAGATTCAAACATAGCTGTAGCATCTAATCTCCCCAAGACCGACGATAATACCTTCTCTGGAAATGCTGATGCGGTGTCGTTATACGGAGGAATGATTGTTTCCGAAGAGAAAGAGGGTATCGTATGCTGGTATAGCCCCATCGGTGTCCGGAGTATCAAAATCAGCGGATACCAGGAGGCTTGGAAAAGACTCGCCGATCAAGTTGGTGAAACAGCAGCATTCGACCTGATGGGAAAGACCATTTTCATGCAGCCGGTAACAATTATGGCTGCCAACTCTGGTCAGGAAGGATATGTCGAATTCAGCGATCATATTATTACGGCAGACTGGTCGGTTACGGCAGATTCTCTTTGCAAACAGCATTTACTTGCAACGATGCCCAAGGAGAAAAGCACAATGCTGCTATATAACGTGTTCTCGGATTATCTGATTTTTGGCGGCAGCCGTGAAGTTGCTGAAATCCCGTGGTCGAGCATTGAAATTCTTACTCGATATGATTCTGCCAATGAAATAGAAGATTTGGAGGAATGGTCAGAGTACATAGAAGCCAGCAATCTCTTTTCTGAACTGTTCAGCTATAAAGCCAACCTGTTAGGAGAAAACTTCGTCTTGAAAGCAGTTTATCAGTATCTGAAAAAATCGGCTCCAGAATGCAACCAAATAGAATTTCTTTATAGATTGGGGGAATAAGAATGCTAACAGTTGATAACCTTTCCAAGAGCTTCGGTAAGAAAACCGTTCTTGATAATATTTCTGTTCAGCTAACGCATGGAGTTTATGGCTTGCTTGGCCCAAATGGTTCCGGGAAAACAACCTTTATGCGGTGCGTTGCAGGAATTTACCGCTATAATGGAAGAATCATTACACCTTCCAACGTGGGGTATCTTCCTCAAAAATTTGGAGCATTTCGGGAACTCACGGTTTATGAGGTTCTGGAGTATTTTGCAGAATTGAAAGGAATACCCTCCAATCGCCAAGGAAAGGACATTCATGACTGCCTGGAAGATGTAAATCTTTGGGAGCGCCATTCTGATAAGGTAAAAACACTGTCCGGCGGAATGATCCGGCGGCTTGGTGTTGCACAAGCCCTGCTTGGGAATCCCGAACTAATCCTTGTTGATGAACCTACCGCAGGACTTGATCCTGAAGAAAGACTGCGCTTCAAAAATCTGATTTCTCAACACCGAGAGGACTGCACGATTTTGATTTCAACACATATCGTGGAAGATGTTGAAGCTCTTTGCGACCATATAATCATACTGTCACACGGGAAAAGTATTTGCCAGGACACGCCGGAAAATATACGGAAGGCTGCAATGAAGCATGTGTGGCATGTTTCAGAGAAAAGGCAGAAAGAACTTACTTCTCCATACTACATCCTGCGCAGGGAGCAAATTGATGGGGAAGCATACCTGCGTGTGCTTTCCAACGAAGAACAACCCGGCAAATCGATTCAACCGACACTTGAAGATGGATATATAAATATGATAAGGGGGATACGATGAGGCTGCGCTTGAAATTGTTACGCATTATTATGCGTAATTGTAAGCCCCTGTTCTTCATTCCTATCATTATCGCATACTGCCTGCTGCCGGGCGTGTCTGCTATCAAGTATTTTTATGTTGATCCCTCAGAGGCGCGCAGCACTTTTATTTACATGGCACAAGTGTTTATTCCCTTATGTGGACTGCTTTGGCCGATGGGATATCTCCATGTCTGGGTAGAAGGCGACGGGTGTGAAGCGCTTCGTGCCTGCACAAAATACCACAAAACTTGTGTTGGCGAATTGCTTTTGCTTTGTTCAGCTTATTTGCTGATGGTCTTTCCCACAATTACATTTGCAGTAATCATGTTCCATCTATCCTGGCTGGAATATATGCGTCTTGCATTGCAGTTTAGTATTATAATCAATTTCCTCTATTTCATGATCATGCTGCTTAAAAATGTGACGATAGGCTGCATCCCTGTTGTAGCATATCTCCTACTTTGCTTTTATATTTCAGGGTCAGCCGATTTTGCGTCATTTTCGATTATCGCGCCGAATTTGCCCGCAGAATTTTCAAATTGGAACACCTTGCTTGTGGTTTTTTCATCGTCTTTGCTTGGCCTGCTGCTTGGGTATCTGCTGGACAGATTTTGGTATAAATACTTATGATGGTCAGGACACTGGTATGTGCATCCTTTGGCGATTCGGTCAAAGTCCTTCCACAATAATCCGATGCCGTTTGGTCAGATGTTCTGTCTTTTCTGCGATCGTCCGCTTAATCTTCTCTTGGAGTCCATTGGAACATCCGTTACTGTATTATAGAGCCAGCAAATAAGTTATGGGAAAGACCTTCCACTGCTGGAGACAATATGGACATCAATCCACTTCATTGCAGCTGACCTATAATTTACAGGAACAAGCTCCAGCAAAGGAGGAAAAAATGGCACTTACAAACCGCACGCTCATCCTGTTCAAATACTTCTGGGAGGCCACGGGCGAAGCGCACCCGGTCTCCCTTGCGGATATCTCCGCCCAATTGAAGGAACACGGCATCACCGCCGACCCGCGCACGCTCCGCAATGACATTGAACAGCTTGTGGAGTTCGGCGTGGATATCGTCAAAGAACGCAGAGTGCAGAACCTCTACCATGTGGCAACCCGGCACTTTGAAGCCCCGGAGGTTAAGCTCCTCATCGATGCGGTGCAATCTGCACGGTTCATCACGCCGGGAAAAAGCAAGGAGCTGGTCAAACGGCTGACGACCTTTGTTTCTCCCGGAGACGCCGCGCTGCTGGAACGGCATCTGTACATCGACAGCCGCGTAAAAGCCGTCAACGAGAGCGTCTACATCAGCGTAGACCGCATCCAGACCGCTATTGCAGAGCGAAGGAAAATCGCCTTCCGCTACTTTGATTACTCCCCCGCCAAGGAGCGCGTGCATCGAAACGGCGGGAAAGTCTATTCCGTCTCCCCATATGCACTGCTCTGGAACAACGACAGCTACTATCTTGTGGGCTTCCACGAACACAGGCAGCAGATTGCGAAGTTCCGGGTAGACCGCATCGACGGCTTGCGAATCACGCAGAACGCATCCCTTCAAAAGCCCGAGGATTTCGATGTGTCGGCGTATTTTACACAGGAATTTTCCATGCTTACCGGCAAAACGTGCCATGTTACGCTGCTGTGCGAAAACGCCCTCATGAACAGCATCATCGACCGCTTCGGTGAGGACGTTTCCACACAGGTCGTGGACGAGAGCCATTTCAGCGTGGAGGTGACGGTAAATCTCAGCAGCAATTTCTACGGCTGGGTGTTTGCCTCTGCCGGGAAGATGCGGATTGTGGAACCGCAGGAAGCGGTGAAAGGCTTTCACAGAATGATGGAGAGCTTCAGCAGCGGGTAATCATCCTCTGAAACACCCCTCATATATGGCTGTCAGGTTAAAAAATGAAGATTTTTCGCAGAAGGTGTGCATCTGATTGCACACCTTCTTTTTTTCTCTTGACTTTCTCCGAGTTATGTGTATAATAGAGCTATCAGGAACTCTTGTTCCAGATAAGGAGATTATACACCATGAGAAGCAAGAGCGAGGAGCTTATGCTCCGCATCCGGGAGTACATCGAAAGCTACTTCGAGCGGTATTCCTCTACCCCAACCGTTCGGGAGATTGCCGGAGCCATGAAGATCGCGGTTTCCTCCGCACACAGATACCTTGTGGCAATGGCGGAGAAGGATATGGTTTTCTACGAAAACGGTACGCTCTCCACGCCGAAGATCCGGCGGATGAATCCGGCGGTGAGCCCCGCCGCCATTGTCGGTTCCATCCCCTGCGGCTCGCCGGAGGAAAAGGAAGCCCAGGTGGAGGAATACCTGCCCCTGTCCGTGTCCTTCTTCGGCAAGGGGGACTTCTACGCCCTCCGTGCCTCCGGCAGCTCCATGGTAGATGCGCAGATCGACGACGGCGACCTTGTTATTATCCGGCAACAGCACACCGCTCAGGTCGGGGAGATCGTCGTCGCCCTCACCGACGAGGACAAGAACACGCTGAAGCGGCTCTTATATGACGATGACCGGCAGAGCTATTACCTCCACCCGGAGAACAAAGACATGGAGGATATCTATGTGTCCGGGCTTCGGGTACAGGGCGTAGCCACCCATGTGATCAAAGCCCTTTGACGGAGGTATTGCCCATGCAAAAAAAATATGTGTCCGTCAACGCGGAGGTGGATACGGACGGCGTGATCCGCCCGCTTCTCATCCGCTGGCATGACGGCAGACAGTGGGAGGTGACAAAGGTGCTTCATACCTGTACTGCATCTCACGATGAGTTTGAAGGTGTCCGCTACACCGTCAAAATCGGTCGTGCGGTAAGATATTTGTATCGGGAGGGTCGGCGCTGGTATGTTGACCGCTCCCCATAGGAGGTGTTTGTGAGACATGAGGATTTTTTCCTATGAGGAACTCGACGAATTGGGTGAGGGCTTGATCCGCCAATATCTCGGGAAGGAAGCGGAGCGCACGTGCTGCGTGGACATCGAGGGGTTCGTTACGGACTTTCTGAAGCTGCCCCTGCTGTACCGCAGCTTTGCCGAGGAGGACAGCGACAAGATCGGCTTCATTGCGGACGGCGTGACTCCTCTGCGCGTCTATGAGGGCGGAACCGTCGTCCGGCGCGTGTATCCCAGAGAAACCATCGTGATCGAGCGCTGCCTGCGGCGGGAGCACGAAAGCGGCAGGCGGCGCTTCACCATCAGCCACGAGTGCGCCCACTACATCATGGACAGGGCGGTTCCCTCTGCTGCTTTCCACAGAGAGTTTGATAACGAACGCATCTACTCTCAAGAGGACTTCAAAAACCTGTTCAGCTTTCGGGAGACGCAGGTTGACCGCATGGGCGCAGCCCTCCTGATGCCCCGCTTCATGGTTCACAACGTAGCGCTCATGCACGGATGCACAGACCGCATCCCCGTATATGGGGACAGCATTCTGCGGACGGCGGACAAGCTCCTGATCAAACAGATGGCCAACGCCATGGGCGTGTCCTTCTCCGCCTTTCTCATTCGCCTCCGGGAGCTGGGCTGCCTGTGTTACCGCCCGCTGGCGGAGTACATCACGGAGGAAATGGGGCTGGGACAGGACGGTGGCACAGGATGAGAAAAGCAAGCGCTCCTCGTAAGCTCTCGCCGGATGTGTCACGCAGGCTGTCCGATTCCCGCAGGGAATCCGCCGCGCTGACCCTCCGGGAGATCCACTGCCCCTTTTGCAGCTTTCTGGTGGAGAAGGTGTTCTCCGACGCAGCGGGACACAAAATGGTCTACTGCCGAAAATGCAAGTCGGAGTATCCCATCAATCTGGGCTGCTTCCGCAGGATAAAGGCGAAACAGGCCGTCTGCCGCCTGTTTTCCAAAAGAGAGAGGCAGAAACGATAAACTGAATAGACAAACCGACTTTTAATCGAGCAAGCGGAGAGAATCAGATTCATTCTGAGGAGACTGCCAAGCGCCGTACAAAGTCAGACTGAACCAGTAAATGGGTTCGGTCTGCTTTGACGGCGCTTTTTTGCTGCCCGATTGCTTTTACGGCAACCTGGGGCAAGATTGCAAAGCCTCTCAAAAATATATTTTTCTTTTTCTCATTTTTCCTGTAAGATTCCCCCTTTTTCTCAGTCTAATAAGTAAATAGCGGGAGAAATCCCTAAATGCCGGGGGTGGTAGTATGGTATACTTAAAGCTTTGTTGGATGAGCTAATCAACCAACAACACCAAAGAAGGGGGGCGTGTGCGCCATTGCACTTTCCCCGTCCGAACATGTAAGGTGTTTTGAGAAAATCCTGACATGCTACATATTAAAAAATGAGGAGGCCTTATGATACGAACAAAACAAATTACCGTCGTGTGCGCAAGCGTTGCTTTGCTGTGTATTCTCTGTGTACAGGCTTTCGCTGCTCGCAGTGCATCCCCCAACTATGCAACGAATTCGCATGAAGACATGTCCCTTTACTACTATGGTTACGTTCAGTGCCGCCCTTCCTATAACGATGATGGGGCGCACGCACAAGCGGGCTATATCCGCTATTGGCGGTATGACCTTCTTGGTAATGTTGTCAATGACACCGGGAGACTCTATACCCCCTATGGCACCGATCAGACAGATTCTCGTTTGCTGACTAAGAGTCACACTTATACGGATTCAATTATTCCGAATCCGCATAAGACGCAGTTCAGATATGGATTTATCTGGCAACCGCACCGCGACAAATCTATTCCGTGGCCACTGCCGTACTCAATTGGTAATGTGACTAAATAAAATGCCTTGAGTATTTGGTCATAGCGGATTGCGTTCACCTAAAGGATCAGGGGCGCAGACTCGTACATGGATGTTCTCTCCATTGTTCGATTTTGTTGCCCCGATTCGAATGAAAAGGAGGAAAAATGAAACAAAGAAATTTGATGGTTTTAACTCTTTCCTGTGCGTTACTGATAATCATTGAGCTTGGTGTATCAATCATCTACTCTGATTACATATATAACCCTGCGAAAGGTCTAATTTCAATCAATGTTGCCAGTCAAAGTTATAATGACCCCAATTGGGAGCCGGGCATGGAGAACCCGACTTCTTCGCAGAATGCGGCGAATCTTATGCAGGAAATCGACGATTGGGCAAACAGTGCAAAAGCAGCTGTTATTCATAAAAATGCCTTTTCAGCCGGTTGCGGCTATTCAGACTACTCCGGATGGCTGTTGTCCGCACTTGGCGTTTCAAAGGCAAAGGATGAAACCACTGGCGGCAAGGGAGTCTACACGACTGAAGGCAACTCGTTCAATGACGCGTATACAAATGATAACATATTGTTTCCGGGCAAAGCTGATTTAAGAATTTTAGGTACATTCAGCGATGAAGGTTTGCCCCCTGCACTTGCAGGCTGTGATTATTTTTATCCCTTAACAATGTCTGAAGTAACGGATGGAGTGTATTTAACAGATGCAACTGAGATTGACTCGCTGTTAAAGCTGTTCGATGACAAAGGTTATGAAATTCTTCATGTGCAAAGACCGCTTTCATTTTTCGCATTAGTGAATAGAATGCTGTCCGATGGGTTTGTTACGCGTGCAGTAGCTTGTGCAATGGTTGGGTTGTTTTTCTGCTTTATATATAGCATTGTCATGCTGTATAGGGAAAATCTTAAAAGCCTGCGAATTCGCCATATCTTCGGCCTGTCAATGAAGCAAATAACGCTTGGCTCATTAGGAATCGCCACTTTAATTGCAGCTGTTGCTGTCGGCGTTTTTTCAGTTATACTGTTCAGCGGACTGTCCTACATGTCAAAACATGATTTGAATCGCCTGTTTTGCTATATAACGGTCGGTATTGCGGCATTGTCGGCAGGTACTTCATTGGTGTGCGCCATAAGCACCAACAGAGCAGTTTCAAGGAGGGAAAGGCCATGACATTGTTAAAACAGGTGCTTTCAGATTTATTCAAGGAAATCGGTTGGATAGTACTGTACGGATTTCTTGCTGCAATGACCGTTATGACTTGCATACTGGTTGGGCTCAGCTATAAACATGTGTCCGGTCAAAACTCTGCGATTACCCGTTTCATCGCAAATGATGTTTCGCTGCTTCAAATCAAGAGCTGTGACCTTAATGTTCCATCGTCATCAATGGATGAACCGACATCTGCATATTCAGAACCCTCTCAGAGCAGTACCGCTTCCTTTATGGACTATTTTGAAAGGGCATTCTCTGCAGAAGGAATCCTCGGAAGCTATGTTATCTTGCCCTTTGACAGGGACGGCTTCAACAATGTGATAATCTATTTCGGAAAATATGCGGAGTTAACAAGGTTCAACCTTCCGGCAGAAAAATCAACTGTGATTGCTGTGTCCCCCGACATGAGAAAAATGGTTGGGCAAACCGTTTCTCTCGCGGCAGAGACCTTCTCGGTCGATGCAGCCGTGCCCGACGATATGGATCTTTATCATCCCTATTACTACGCGCCCTCAGACGCAGAAGAATTGAAAAAGACACTGTACATTTTTACAGACAGCTACATGTTGATTAACAGGCTGTTCCCACAGGCGAGCGGCGAAATGCTGTTGGATCACCTCATAGCCATCGGTGCAACAGAAGCTGAATTGGTGGAATTGCGAACCGTGCTTTTTAATTCGGTGGGTGTCTATGTAGGAATTCAGTCGATGGAAGCCTTCATAGCGAGTGCCGAGGCAGGCGGCACAAGAACACATCAAACCTATCTGCTGTTCTATATTTCAGCATCCGTTGCTCTTATCGGAGCTATGCTGGCAAATATGATGCGGTCACTGAGCTTTATGATGCCAACGTATTCGATTCATCATCTGTTCGGAGCGTCCGGGAAGCATATCTTCATGCGAATGCTCCTGTTTACGGCAGGCTACAACATTCTTCCACTCTGTGGGATAGCGTTGATTATGTCAATGAACATGCTGGCTTCGCCGGTCAATATCATAATTCTTGTGCTCACGGTGCTTACAGTTGCAACGATTATTTCGGCAGTCAAATTCAGGCAGTTCAAGATATGTTTTTCACAAGGTTTAAGGAGGGGTTAACTCATGTACTCAATTATGCTTGACAAGGTAAGCAAAAGCTATCAAACCAATAATTATGTGGTAAAAGCTGTAAATCAGGCTGATTTCGCAGCGGATAAAGGCACTTCGGTTGCGATAATCGGACCTTCCGGGTCGGGGAAGTCTACCCTACTGAATATGATGGGCTTGATTATCTATCCCGACTTTGGACGCATTCTTATCAATGGCGAGGATGTCACCAATTTGCCAGACACTGCTCTCTGCCATTTCCGGAACTCCTACTTCGGCTATGTCGTTCAGGACTTTGCCCTTATTGAACGGGAAAGCGTTTTCAACAACATCCGAATTCCTCTGTTATACAACAAGAAAATCAAGCGCGGAGAACACAAAGAACGTATCCATCGGGCAGCAGAAAGCCTTCTCATTCAGGATAAGCTGCATCGCAAGGTCGAACAGCTTTCCGGCGGCGAACGTCAAAGAGTTGCCATTGCAAGAGCCATTGTCTGTGACCAACCGATAATCCTTGCGGACGAACCGACAGGTTCGCTCGACGCTGTAAATCGCGACAGAGTTATGGATATTCTAATGGATTTATGCAACGAGAAGGGGAAAACGCTGATCATCGTCACCCATGACACCTCCGTTGCCGAACGATGCGACAGGATTATCAGGATGAAGGATGGGCAGATTACAGACCGGGCAGGCGAATAAACTCACCGAAAGCTGTCCACGTATGGTATAATTAAATCGCATGGGAAACCTGAATCTATAAAACGGGAAGGAGGTCGAAAAATGATTGACATTGAAGCAGCCTTTGTGGAACATTTCAGCTACGTCTATTTGTACATACGCAAGCTGTCACATAACGAGGCCATTGCCGAAGAGATTACGAGCGAGACCTTCTTCAAGGCACTTTCCGCAATCGATAGCTTCAGGGAGGACTGCGATATACGTGTGTGGCTGTGTCAAATCGCAAAGAACTGTTACTTCACCCACGTTAAAAAGCTCCAACGGGAACAGCCCCTTGAAAGTTCCGACGCCGATGTTCCCGACGGCCTTCTATCCGGGCCTATGGAAGCCGTGCTTTCAAAGGAAACCGTTACGGAAATACAGCGGTCGCTCCATGGGCTGGATGAACCGTACAAGGAGGTCTTTATGTGGAGGACACTTGGAGAGCTAAGCTTTAAACAAATCGGAGCATTGTTCGGCAAAACGGAAAACTGGGCGTGCGTTACCTATCACAGGGCGCGAAAAAAGATACAGGAAGGAATGGAGGGTTTCAATAATGAAAAATGAATGCAGCATTGTCCAAGACATCCTGCCACTCTACGTGGAGGACATGGTGTCCGAGGATACTGCGGGTTTTGTGAAGGAGCATTTAAGAGGCTGCCCGGAGTGCCGTGCAGAATTGAAAAAACTGCGGGAGCCGGTGACAGTTCAGCTGGAGCCGGATATCAACGCCGCACCGCTGAAACGGCTGAAAAAGACGTTATTGATGAAAAAAATGCAGACCATCTTATGCACGGTTGCCGTACTGCTGGCACTGCTGCTGTCCGGCATTTCGCTTCTTATCGCACCGGAATATTTTGAGTATACATCGGATTTGGTGACTGCTTCGGAGACCGGAGCCGGCGAGGTAACGCTCTCTTTCAGTGGCAAGGTAACGAGCTATAATCTTCAACAGATCGACGATCCTGACGGACGCAATACAGTTTACCATTTGGAAGCATGGACTTCTCCATGGGACAGAATGTTCAAAAAAAACGGCGCATGGGCTGTGACCGTATCACCGGAGAACGATAAGCCGTTGTTGATCTACTTTACACAAATTGCTGATGGCAGCTCGGTGAATCTCTATGGTGAGGCTGCATCGGATAACAGTGGCTGGGTCGCTCTGCCCGGGCTTACCCTTGGCTATTGGCTGCTGGGCAACATAATGCTGTTCATCATCGTTGCTGTGATTTGGTTTTGCGTGCGGAAAAAGGAACGCATCCGCCGTCGAGCGGAGTACCTGATGCTAATTCCCGTTGCCTACGGGCTGGGGCATCTCTGCGTGCTGGGTTTCCGAACTGTCTCCTATTCGGAATGGCGGGATTTTCAGCTGATTCTTGCAATTGGCATATTGCTCTACTGCGCCATGCTGCTGGCATTGAACATCTTTTACGCTGGTAGAAAGCGCTCAAACGCATATAGAAAAGAATTGCGATGAAAAAGACCAACTAAATATACAAACCGACTTTTAATCGAGCAAGCGGAGAGAATCAGATTCATTCTGAGGAGACTGCCAAGCGCCGTACAAAGTCAGACTGAACCAGTAAATGAGTTCGGTCTGCTTTGACGGCGCTTTTTTGCTGCCCGATTTCTTTGTACGGCGTTGAAAGTCCTTTCCCGGCTTGGCTCGGGAAAGGACTTTTTCCATGAAACGCCGCTTTGAACAATACATCTGCCGCTACCCGTGAGCTCCGAATTTTTGATTTCACCCAAATTCAAAAATTCAAAGGAGATCACGGCATGAAAACATTAAAGGAGTTCGATTACGACCTTTGGGCAATCGAGGAAAACGGAAGAAAGAGATATTTCGCCAGAATCAAAGCCACCGGAGAGGAAGCGGAGGTCAGCCTTGAGGTGATGCGGCTGCTGCTCAGTCAGGAAAAGCAGATGCGCCGGGAGTACGCAAAACAGCAGACCATCGGGCCGGTTCTGAGCCTTGACGCCATCCGCGACGGCGGAAGCATGGACGAGGCCGCATGGCTGCTGGATACGCGGCAGCGCATCGACTCCGAGGTGCTCACGACAGAACTCACAGACGCATTCTGCAAAACGCTGACGGACAGCCAGCGTTCGATCTTTACGGAATGCCTCATCGAGGGGAAAAGCCAGTCCGCATATGCTGCGGAGCACGGCATGACCAGGCAAAGCGTGCATGACGCAATCGCGCTGATCCGCAAAAAAGCAAAAATATATTTTGCGTGATACCTGACAAAGGGCAAAAAAATGTCCATTGAAAGGTGAGAGGACAAATCTCACCGCAAGGGATACGGAGATTCAGTTTTCTCAGAGCCGCAAGGCTCAGCGAACCTTGAAAACTGAATATCCAGGCATCAGGCACATTCCCAACGCTATGGGCTGAACCCCTGAGCCGCTTTCGTGAGTGCGCCACGACCCCAGACGGGCGAGCGATACAGCTTACACGATAAAAGCCGGGCTGCTCCCGGTGGAGGCGATGACAGGTGTTGGGGACAATGATACTTCCGTAATTCGCGGCCCGGCCACAATGAAGGCGGGGAGGTTCGATTCCTATGGAGCGGTGCAGCACACCGCCGCCTGATGCTCTCCCTGCTCTCGGGGCGTCGAGGACAAATAGAGAGCATACATACCCGAAAAACCAAAATGACAAAGGACAAGGAGACGCAATATGAACGCACAGGGCAGATATAACAGCGAGAGATATTTGGACATGACCTGCTTTCTCGCTTTGAGGAATATCGAAAGAAACGAAAGAAAGGAACGGAGAAACCGCATGAAGGAAAACTGGATTTACCGCAGGGGCGACGTGTACCTCGCCAACCTCGACCCGTATATCGGCTCGGAGCAGGGCGGCACCCGCCCAGTCGTAGTGTTGCAGAACAACACCGGCAACTACTACTGCCCCACGCTGATCGTCGCGCCCATCACGTCCAAGGCCGGCAAGAAGCCGTCCCAGCCCACCCACTACTATGCGGAGCGTATCCACGGGCTGGAGCTTCCCGGCATGGTGCTGCTGGAGCAGATCAAGACCATCGACAAGCGGCGCGTGAGGAAATACATGGGCAGAATGACACGGCGGCAGATGGACGAGATTGGGGAAGCCATCGAGGAAGCCCTCGGCTTGTACGTTCCCGAAGAAATGGAGGCTCCGTAATGAATCCCGTACTGACCATCGACCCGGAGTTCGAGGCGAAATGCCCGCCGCTGACCGAGGACGAGCTTTCCCAGCTGGAAGAAAACATCTTAGAGGAAGGGCTGGTGCTCATGCCCCTCATCGTCTGGAACGATACGATTGTAGACGGTCACAACCGCTACCGCATCGCGCAGGCGCATCCGGGCATCGAGTTCCGTGTCCATGAAAAGAACTTCAACAATAAATACGAAGCCCTTTCCTGGATTTGCAAGAATCAGCTTGGGCGGCGCAACCTTACGCCGCAGCAGAAGAAATACCTGATTGGACAGCGATACAAGGCAGAGAAACAAATACACGGCGGCGATAGAAAAAGCGAGCAGGCAAAATCAAGTTCCCAAAATGGGAACTTGATTTCTCCGCTTAAAACTTGTGACCGTATCGCAGAGGAAACTAATACCAGCAAAAACTATGTAATTCGTGCAGAGCACTTTTCGGATGGAATTGACGCTGCCGAGGAAGTCCTTCCCGGCATCAAGAACGACCTGTTGCTCGGAAAGTTTAAGCCCAGAGAAACCGATGTGGCGGCTGTCGCCCGCGCATCTCCGGAGGAGCGCCGGGAAAAAGCGGAACAGCTCAGGGTGATCCCGGAAAAGAAGCCCAAAGCAGATAAGGAGTCTGCCCGGAGCGGCACAAAGCGCCAGCAAGAGGTTTATGCGACTATCGACAAAAGCTACGAGGATATGAAGGACTCCAAGCGCGTCACGGAGGATTCGGCACTGGTAAGCCTGCGCTATACGGCGCGGAACATGGTCGAGACATGCGACGTGCTTTTTACGAACTTCCCCGGTCTATTGGAAAAGCCGGACTACAAAGATCAGGTCATTGAAATCATGCAGGAGCCAAAACAATACATTCTCAAATTGGAAGGAGAAACAGACAATGAACAGCATTCAGACACTCTACAAGCTGATGGAGGTCAGCAGCCGGGATTTGGAGATTCCCGATGCGTACCAGCGCAAGCTGAACACCGAGCGTGTGGCAAAGATCGTGGCCGGGTTCAATGAGCGTATCGCCAACGAACCGAAGGTTAGCTTTCGTGACGGTCACTATTATGTGTTTGACGGGCAACATACTATTGTGGCGCGCAAGCACATGAATGGCAATGCCGACCTGCCGATCCTCTGTAAGGTGTACTACGGTATGACAGAGGCTGAGGAAGCCCTGCTGTTTGCCATGCAGACCGGCTGCTCCGCAGCCCTGACGCCCAGTGCAAAGCTCCGCGCCAATCTTCGCGGAAAGGATAAGGCGTCGGGCGAGTTCTACGAGGCCACCGAGGAAGCGGGGCTGCATGTGGGCTTTGAGCGGGGCGGCGGCACGGGTCGCATCCTCTGCATCAATACCGCCTTTGCGGAGTTCAGGCGTGCCGGGGCGGAGCTTTATAAGGAAGCGCTCACCATCCTGCTGGAAGCCTGGGACGGAGACCCCGATTCCCTCCGAGCCGAGGTGATTCAGGGCATCGTCCACTTCGTGGAGCTGTACCACGGCGAGTACGACCGGGAGCGGCTCATTTACAGCCTCCGCGCCTACGAGCCCAAGTTTATTTACGCAGCGGGCAAGGCGGAAAAGGAGCTGCGGGGCGTAAAGCGCTACGTCAACCTGTTCTACCGCATCTACAACGGCAGGCGCAAGCATTCGACCCTTCCCATGAAGTTCTAAGGGAAGGCAGACCGCAAGAGAAATCGTGCGGTCATTTACATACAAAAACAACGCATAGGAATGGAGGTGCGAAACATGAACTCTGAAACCACTACCACGCTATCCCAGCGTGATGCTTACAAGCTAATGCTGAAAGAGTATCCGGATGTCATGGATATCGTTCAGATGTGCCAGATACTTGATGTCAGCACGAAAACGGGGTATCGACTGATACGAGAAGGCAAAATCTGCTGCATAAAAGTAGGTCGCGCCTACCGTATCCCCAAAGCACATCTTTTTACCTACTTATGCATCGGCTGTTGACTGCATGGAGAAATAAATCCGATTGGCGGCATCCTTTCCGCATCAGTTCGAATGATTTATACTGTTCTCAGGTCAACGGCAGGTGTTGCCCACAACAAGAGAGGAGGATATCTTATTATGGTGGCAGGACACCTTCGTGAGAAAAAGGGCTATTTTTATGCCGTACTAAACTACACAGACGCACACGGAAACCGCAAAACAAAGTGGATCGCAACAGGGCTTGCGGTCAAAGGCAACAAGAAACGCGCCGAGGCGTTCTTACAGGAGCAGCGGCGCAGTTTCCAGGAAGATGTGCCGATTACAGGAGACGTTCTTTTTGCAGACTTCATGGAACAATGGCTTACGGTAATAAAGAGTTCCGTGGCGGTGACAACTTTCGCCTCATACTCCAATATGGTCAAAAAAGTAATCGTGCCGTATTTCAGAGAACGGCAGATTGCATTGCAGGAGCTGTCGGCAAAACACATCCAGGATTTTTACCTGAAGGAACTGGAACGTGTGAGCGCGTCCTCGGTTATTCATTATCACGCAAACATCCACAAGGCGTTGAAGTATGCTGTCAAGCTCGACCTAATCTCCAGTAATCCTGCCGATAAGATCGAAAGACCAAAGAAGGAGCGTTTTATGGCAAACTTTTACGATGCCGATGAAGTGAACAGGCTTTTTGAAATCTCCAAAGGCACCAAACTTGAAATCCCCATTCTCTTTGGTGCTTTCTATGGGATGCGGCGCAGCGAGACCCTCGGTATGAAATGGGATGCCATCGACTTTGAGCGCGACACAATCACCATCCGGCATACGCTTACAACCGTTGCCCTTGATGGAAAGCGTATTACGGTCGCAGAAGATCGGACGAAAAATAAGTCCAGCATGAGAACGCTGCCACTGGTTCCTTTCGTAAAGGAACGGCTTCTGGAGCTTAAAGCAGAACAGGAGGAAAACCGGCGTTTATGCGGGCGATCCTATGTGAAAGATTACACGGGCTATGTGTGTATCAATGAAATCGGAGATATCATCAAGCCTAATTATGTTTCCTGCGGATTCCCGAAGCTTCTGGAGGAACACGGATTGCGCAGAGTGCGCTATCACGATTTGAGACATAGCTGCGCCTCGCTGCTTCTCGCCAACGGCGTTCCGATGAAGCAGATTCAAGAATGGCTCGGGCACAGCGACTTCTCAACTACGGCAAACATTTACGCACACCTTGAGTACAGTTCAAAAGTTATCTCCGCAGATGCAATGCTTGCTGGCTTAGGGATAGGAAACCGGGAATAAAAAAGAGAAGCCGGCAAAACCGGCTTCTCAGGTTGGCGGAGGGTTAGGGATTCGAACCCTAGGTGCCTTGCGGCACACGACTTTTCGAGAGTCGCACCTTCGACCACTCGGACAACCCTCCAAGTTGTATCTTCACCCAATCCGCTTTGGAAAATGGGGAGAACTGATGGGGAGAACTCAAAGATTTTTTTGTTTTCGAACCCTCGAAAACCTGCATAAATCAAGACTTTTTCGGGTGGAGCGTTCCACGAAGCGATTCCGATTTCGAGTCAAGCTCGTTATGACCACTTCGATACCGCTCCGTGCAGCCTTAATAAGATACCGCATTTACGGGTTTTTGTCAATGTTTAAGACCCGCGTGTTTTCGCTTTTTTGTGCATGTTCGGCATGATATTGCGCACTCGCGGTAAATGCCGCGAGTTTTGATTGAAATGGTGATTGACCGGTGGTAAAATAAGCTAATATTATAAAAGCGATTTTATGGAGGATGGATCAAATGAAGCTGTGGAGAAGAGTACTGGCGCTGGGGCTGTGCGCGGCGTCCTGCCTGACGCTCCTGGGAGGGTGCGCCGGAGAAGGCGCTGGAAAAGGCAAAGACCCGCTGGCAATCACCATCTGGCATTACTACAACAGCGACCAGCAGCAGATCTTCGATCAGCTGGTGCAGGAGTACAACGAGTCCGTCGGCGCGGAGCAGGGCGTGGTGGTGGTGGCCCACAGCTACGGCGGCGTGAACGAGCTCAACGAGAAGGTGCTGGACGCGGTCCACGGCAGAGTGGGCGCGGAGGAGGTGCCCGACGTGTTCGCCTCCTATGCCGACACCGCCTATGAGATCAGCAGCATGGGCAGGGTGGCCGACATCTCCCAGTACCTGACCGCGGAGGAGCAGGCCCGGTACGTGACCTCCTACCTGGATGAGGGGCGCTTTGAGGAGGGGGCGGGCTTCCGGATCTTCCCCATTGCCAAGGCTACGGAGCTGCTCTTCCTCAACGAGACCGTCTGGGAGGAATTCTGTGCGGCCACCGGGACCGGGGAGGACGCGCTTACCACCTGGGAGGGCGTAACCGCCGTGTCCGAGGCCTACTACGACTGGACCGACGGGCAGACCCCCGACGTGCCCGACGACGGCAGGGCCTTCTTCGGCCGGGACGCCTTCGCCAACTACATCATCATCGGCAGCATGCAGCTCGGCGTGGAGCTGTTCCAGGTGAAGGACGGCAAGGTCACGCTGAATGTGGACGAGGCCGTCATGCGCCGCCTGTGGGACAACTACTACGTGCCCTACGTCAACGGCTGGTTCACCGCCAAGGGCCGCTTCCGCAGCGACGACATCCGCACCGGCGACCTGGTTGCCTGCGTGGGTTCCAGCAGCGGCGCGTCCTTCTTCACCTCTGAGGTCACCCAGGACGACGGCAGCACCTACCCTATCGTCGGGGGCGTGCGCGCCCTGCCCAATTTTGCCGGAACCGACCCGATGGCGGTCCAGCAGGGGGCGGGCATGGTGGTCACCAAATCCAACGCCGAGCGGGAGAAGGCGGCGGTGGACTTCCTCAAGTGGTTTACCCAGCCGGAGCAGAACGTCCGCTTCGCCATGGCCTCGGGCTACCTGCCCGTGACCTACGAGGGCAATGATACCGAGCGCATCGCCCTGACGGCGGAGGAGAACGGCCAGGCCATGTCCAAGGTCCTGAAGGAGAGCGTGGACATCGGCGTGGCCATGACGGGGGAGTACGCCCTCTATACCAGCAAGGCGTTTGAGCACGGCTCCGCCGCCCGCGCCGTGGCGGAGAGCTCCATGAAGGACAAGGCGGCCGGAGACCGCTCTGAGGTGGAGGCGCTGATGGCCTCCGGCCTCTCCCGTGGGGAGGCTGTGGCCCGGTACGACACCGAGGAGAATTTCCAGGCCTGGCTCCAGGCCTTCCGGCAGGCGCTGGAGAGCGCCGTCGCGGAGTAAAAAAGCCGGAAGCTCCGGCCGAGAGAGGAGATGAGCCGATTGGAGAGACGAAAGCAGCGGTCCAGGACAACATTTCGCAGGATGCTGGCCCTGCTCCTGGCGGTACTGCTGATCCAACTGCTCATCTACCTGATCGTCTTTTTCAAGGGGGGCATCCTGGAACAGACGGAGGACAATGCCTTCTATATCCTCAGTGAGCGCACGGCGAACCGGAAGGTATACCTGGAAAACGACATGGTCAGCCGCTGGTCCAACCTGGCCGAGGGGGAGAGCGAGGTCCTGACCGCGGTGTCCGCCGTGCTGGAGCGGCACGGCGTGGGGATAGAGGCCCTTATGACCGATCAGGCCCTCTGCCAGGAGGTGGTGGCGTCCACGGCGGACGACATCGTCTCCATGCTCCGCCGCAACGGGGTCACCGGCGCCTTCCTGGTGCTGGACTGTCCGGGGGAGAACGAGGCACGGCCCGGCGTCTACATCCGGGATTACGACCCCGCCAGCTTTTCCGCGGACAACAAGGACCTGCTGATGGAGCGGGGCCTGCCTGAGATGGGCCGTATTCTGGGCATCACCATGGACAGCTACTGGAGCGCCCTGTACCGCTTCCGCGGGGAGGACGCAGCCTTCTTCCACGAACCGGTGGACGCGGCGAGGAGCGCGCCGGTCCGGGACCGCAAGAGCCAGTACTTCGGCCACTGGAGCGGCCGTTTTTCCCTGAGCGAATCGGACCGGCCGGTGGCGGCCTACTCCATTCCGCTGATCTGGGAGGACGGCACGGTGTTCGGCGTGCTGGGCGTGGACCTGACGGTGGACTATCTGGCCGAGCAGCTCAAGTACGACGAGCTGGGGGAGGAGCGCTCGGGCGCGTACTTCCTGGGCATCAGCCGGGACGGCGGGACGACCTACGAGACGGTCTGCACCAGCGGCCCCAATTTCCGGGCCTATTTCGGCCAGGCGGACACCCTGGCCGTGGAGGCCGGCCGGCACGAGAACATTGTGACCCTGGGCAGCGACAGCTATACGGACAGCACCATCTACGGCGCGGTGCAGAGGCTGAAGCTCTACAACACCAACACGCCCTTCGAGGGCGAGGTGTGGGCGCTGATCGGCATCATCAGCGGCGAGCACCTGCTCAGCTTCTCACACCAGATACGCTCCATGCTGCTGGTGTCCACCCTGGTGTCCCTGCTGCTGGGACTGGTGCTGACTATCCTGGCGACGAAGAACTTCACGAAGCCCATCGCCGATCTGGTGGACGATCTGCAGAGGAGCGACCCGGATAAGCCCATCCGCCTGCGGCGCATCAACATCACTGAGATTGACGCGCTGACCGGGGCGGTGGAGGACCTCTCCAACGCGGCGGCGGAGTCGGCCTCCCGCATCTCCAAAATCGTGGCCATGTCCCATATCCCCATCGGCGTGTGCGAGTACAAGAAGGGCGGGGACCGGGCCTTCTGCAGCCGCAACCTGTTCACGGTGCTGGACTGGCCCGAGCGCCCCGAGGGGGACGCTTATCTCCCCCGGGAGGAGTTCGACCGCCGCATCGAGGAGATTACCAGGCGGGGCGGCGCCGGGCCGGGAGAGGAACAGGTCTTCCGCCTGTCCCGGGAGGGCGGGCGGGACCGCTGGGTCCAGCTCTTCTACCGGGAAGAGGGGGAGACCGTCCTCAGCGCGTTCCTGGACGTGACGGACGATGTGGAGGCCAAGCGGAAGATTGAGTACGAGCGGGATTTTGACATTCTCACCGACCTCTATAACCGCCGGGCCTTCGACGAGCACATGGACAATCTCTTCAACGGGCGGGGGCCGGGCGCACTGAAGGTGGCCGCGCTGCTCATGCTGGACCTGGACAACCTCAAGTACGTCAACGACGGCTACGGGCACGACAGCGGCGACCGCTACATCCAGGCGTTTGCCCACTGCCTGGAGTACTTCTACGGCTGCCGCAGCGTGGTGGGCCGCCGGTCCGGCGATGAGTTCAACGTCTTTCTCTACGGGTATGAGAGCCGGGAGGAGCTGCGGAAAAACGTGGCTGAGTTCTGGACGCTGGTGGGGGAGACCCACATTACCCTGCCCACCGGGGAGCAGATGCGGGTGCGGGCCTCCGGCGGCCTTGCGTGGTATCCCGACGATGCGGACAATTACGAGCAGCTGCTCCGGCTGGCGGATTTCGCCATGTACAGCATCAAACACACGGTAAAGGGGAGCATCCAGGAGTTCAGCCGGGAGGAGTACGGGCGCAAATCCATCCTCATCCAGGGGCAGGACGCCCTCAACCAGCTCATCGACGGGCGCATGGTGCGCTATGCCGTCCAGCCCGTGGTCTCGGCGCGGGACGGGGCTGTTTACGGCTACGAATTCCTCATGCGGCCCACGCTGAAGCAGCTGTCCAGCCTTCAGGACCTTTTCCTGCTGGCCAAGGCCCAGTCCAAGCTCCTCCAGCTGGAGGAGCTGACCTGGTTTGAGGCGATGGACGCCTTTGCGCGCCTGACCCGCAGCGGCGCGCTGGGGGGAGAGGCGCGGGCCTTCATCAACTCCATCGGCAACCAGTACCTCACCTCGGACGACGAAAAGCGGCTGGAGCGCAAGTACGGGGACCTGCTCAGCCGGTTGGTCATAGAGATCACGGAGAACGAGGAGACCAGCGCGGAGCTCACCGAGCGCAAGAAGGCGGCCGCCGCCGCGTGGGGCGCGCAGATTGCGCTGGACGACTTCGGCACCGGCTTCAACAGCGAGAGAATCCTGGTGGATATCGCGCCGGATATTGTGAAGGTGGACATCTCCATTGTCCGGGAGATCAATTTAAACCCCAACCGGCAGGCCCTGCTGCGCAACCTCATCGGCTACGCCAGGGAGCGGGGCATTATGGTGCTGGCCGAGGGGGTGGAGACCCGGGAGGAGCTTGAGACCCTCATCGCCATGGGGGTGGACTATCTGCAGGGCTTTTACCTGGCCCGGCCCGATTTCGGGGTGCCCAAGGTGCCTGTGGGGGTCGTGGAGGAGATTGGGAAGTTCTACCGGGAATACCGTACATAAAACCGGAAGCGCCGCCCCGGAGGGGCGGCGCTTCCGCAGTCTTTCAAAAAAACCTCCGCAGAAAAAGCCCCGCAGAGCTGCGCCGCCCGCGGGCGGCGCAGTCAAATGGATATCGGTCATTTCCGGGGACAGGGGGCATGGGGCCTTCCGCTAAAAAACGGCGTTGTCCCCGACCGCGGCGAGGAGCGTCTCCAAAAGCGCAGGTAAAACCGCCGGGTCTCCCGGCAGGTTCACGATGAGCGCGCCGCCGCGGATCATGGCGGTCCCCCGGTCCAGCACGGCGTTTTGGGAGAGGGCGAGCCATCCCGCCCGCAGGGCGGCGGAGAGGCCGGGAACGGCGCGCTCCGCCGCGTCGCAGGCCGCCTCGGGGGCGCAGTCCCAGCGGGAGAGGCCGCAGCCGCCCACTGTGATCACCAGATCGGCCCCGCCGCACAGCCGCCGCAGCTCCGCGCCAAGCATGGCGCGGTCGCAGGGGAGGAGGCCGGTGGAGACGACCCGCCAGCCTGCGCCGTTCAGGCAGCGGACAGCCACGGGCCCGGCGGCGTCAGGCCGCTCCCCGGCGTAGGCGGCGTCGCTCACGGAGAGAACGGCGGCCCGTCCGCCCCTGTCGGCAGGCGCCGGGGCGGCGGGCGGGGCGCCCGCCGGTTCCGGCTCGCCCCGCTGCCGCCGGAGCCAGCCCGTTAAAAAGGCGGAAACCGCGCCGGGCGAGAGGGGTAAAGTGGGAACGCCATACAGGGAAAAGGGCGCGTCGGTGACCACGGCGAGCAGGGTGGAGGGGTCACAGACGGCCCTGTCAGACACCGGGGGCCGCACCAGCTCCAGCTTGGGCCAGAAGCTGTGGTCGAAGCCCTCCAGCAGCACCAGGTCCGCGTCCCGGAACTGGGAGATGAAATGGCTCTCGGCGGCGCAGCCCTGCCGGACGACCAGGGAACGCCTCTCGTCGTAGACGGCGCAGCCCAGGGCGCCCGCGGCCAGCAGCCGGTCCGCCTCCGCGCCGGGGAGGGGGCCGGGGGCGAGGGCCTTCGTCCGCCGGACGACGGCCGTCCGTATGCGCGCGGCGCGCAGAAGGGGGAGCAGGCCCTCGATCAGTGCGCTCTTGCCCACGCCGGGCGCGCCGCATACCGCCACCGCCCGGGGGACGGTCGCTCCCCTCACGCCCGGAAGGGGCGCACGGCCACCGCGTCCCCCACAGCCAGCGCGCCGGTGCCGGCGGGGATGTCCACCAGGCAGTTGCACAGGGCCAGGGAGGCCAGGGAGCCGGAGGCCTGGCTGTCGGGGAGCGTCACCTCTCCGCCGGAGAAGACGCCCCGCAGGAAGCGGCGAGCGGGACTGGCCTTGGGGAAGGGGGTGGCAAGACGGCCACGGGTGAGGCGGGGCAGCAGATCCGGGCAGCCTGAGAGTACCGCCAGCGCGGGCCCGGCCAGCACCTCGAAGGTGGCGGCGGCGGCGTAGGGGTTGCCCGATAGGGAGAGGATGGGCGTGCCCCGGCAGCGGGAGTAGAAGAGGTGCCCGCCGGGCTTTACCCTCACCTGATAGAAAACCTGCTCCGCGCCCAGGAGGGGCAGAGCCTCGTGGAGGATGTCCTTTGTCCCCACGGAGACGCCGCCGGTGGTAATCAGGAGATCACAGTGAGCGGCGGCCGCCGCCAGGGCGCGGGCAAGGGCTTCGGGCTCGTCGCAGCAGGCGCCCGCCGCAACCGGCTCGGCGCCCAGCTCCAGCAGCCGGGCGCGGAGAAGATAGCGGTTGGCGTCGTAAATCTGCCCCGGCAGGAGGGGCGCGCCGGGCTCCGCCAGCTCGTCCCCGGTGGCGAAGACCGCCACCCTGGGCCGGCGGCGGACGCTCACCCGGGCCATGCCCAGGCTTGCCAGCAGGCCGACGGCGGCGGCGTTCAGCCGCAGCCCGGCGGGGAGCAGAACGTCCCCGGCGCGGTAGTCGTCCCCCCGGGGGACAAAGTTGTCAAAGGGCCGCAGGGCGCGGCGAACGGCCACCGTCTCCGTTCCGCAGTCGGTGTCCTCCTGACGCACCACGGCGTCGCAGCCCTGGGGGAGCATGGCCCCGGTCATAATGCGCACGGCCTGGCCCGGACCCACGGGGACGGCGGAGGCCTGTCCGGCGCAGAGGCTGTCCACCACGCGCAGCACGGCGGGGCGGAGGTCGTCCGCGCCAGCCAGGTCGGCGGCACGGAGGGCGTACCCGTCCAGGGGGGAGCGGTTGAACGGAGGCTGATCCCGGGGGGCGGCCACGTCGGCGGCGAGGACCCGGCCGGCGGCCTCGTCCAGAGGGACCGTCTGTTCCTGGGTGGGGGAGAGATCACGGGTGAGCAGGGAAACCGCTTCTTCCAATTCCAGCTTGGTTTGCATGGCGTATGACCTCCTGCGTAAAAAGAGCGGACCGGCAGGACGCCGGTCCGCTCTGGTATATTCAAGTATATCAGACCCGGCGAAAAAAGACAACCGCCGCGGCGGAGCGGGCCGCTGAATATCGGGGCGCCCGCTCATTGGGCGCGGGGGCCCTTGGGCAGGGGGTCGTTTGCGCAGGGCGGCGGGCCGTTTTCCCCGTCCGTAATGCAGTAGGCGTCCTTTCCCTCCCGCTTGGCGCGGTACATGGCCGCGTCGGCGGCCTGGAAGAGGTCGGCAAAGCACCGTCCGTTCCGGGGGTAGAAGGCGGCGCCCACGCTGCAGGTGAAGCGGTAGGAGCCGCGCCCGTCCCCGGAGCGGGCGGCCAGGGCCCGGCAGACCTCGTCGGCCTTCCGGCGGACCAGGGCCTCGTCCGCCGCGCCGGGCATGAAGATGAGAAACTCGTCGCCCCCCGCACGGGCCAGCACATCGCTGCCCCGGAAGGTCTCCCGGAGGATCTGGGCTGTAAGGCGGAGGGCATTGTCGCCCGTCGCGTGGCCGCAGCTGTCGTTGATGGACTTGAAATTGTCCAGATCCAGCATCAAAAGGGCGCCGCCCCCCTTGGCGCAGGGGGAGTTGCGCCACTCCTCCAGCCGCATGGCGAAGGCGCTCTTGTTCAGAAGACCGGTCAGGTCGTCCAGGGTGGAGCGGGCGATCAGGGCCTCCTCCCGGGCCTTCCGGGCGTCGATATCCTCAAAGCGGCCCATGAGCATCATGGGGGCGCCGTGGCTGTCGTGGATGGCGATGGATTTGCACTCGTACCATACGTAGCTCCCGTCCCGGTGGCGCAGGCGGAACTCCAGCGCGGCCTCCCGCCCCGCGGCGGGTGGATTGCGGTAGAGGGCCTCCACCCGGGGCCGGTCCTCCCCGTGGAGCAGGGAGCGGAAGAGCGCGGCCCCCGTAAGGCTTCGTGCCTCGGGGGGCAGATCCAGGCCGGGGGGCAGATTGTCGCTGAGGCGCAGTCCGCCGGTCTCATAGCTGAGCTCGAAGAGGCAGGTATTGGCAAAGTGGGAGAGCAGATAGAATTGCCCCCGTTCCGTTACCAGGCGGCGGGTCTTCTCCTTTTGGAGCAGAAACAATATAAAGCCCACCAGCACCAGCAAGGCCGTCAGCAGCAGGCAGAGCAGAACCGCGCGCAGAAGCAGGGCGGCGGCCGCCTCATGGTAATGATAGCGCAGCCGGGCGGCAAAATCATAGAAGATTAGAATAACAGTGGAGAGCAGCAGAAGAATGGCGGCTGCCGCCAGTGCGAACGAAATGCGATGGCGTTTCAAGGGGCTCCTCCTCTCTTGGCGCGGGGTCTGACCCAATCCGACGCAAGCCGTGGCCATGCGACTCGTGCCGGCCTCTCTGACTCTTGCGCAATGATACACCAATATATGGAAAAATGCAATAGACTTAGAAAAAATTACCATAAACGGCAAGGAAGAGCCGGGAGAGGCAAGGCCTTTTCAGGGGAGGAGGCTTGTGGTATAATGACTGTGAAACGGTCACTTTGGGCGCTGAAACAGGGTTTCGGGCCGAAAACAGGCTGCAGGTTTCAATCGGACGTGTCTGGTGGGAAAAGCACATGATACAGCGGCAAATCAAGGGGCGGTTCGCGCCCAGCCCCAGCGGGCGGATGCATTTGGGGAATCTCTTTTCCGCCCTGCTGGCCTGGCTCTCCGCCCGCTCGGCGGGCGGAGATCTGGTGCTGCGGGTGGAGGACCTGGACCCGGACCGCTGCCGGGCGGAGTACGCCGCGCAGCTGGCCGACGATCTGCGCTGGCTGGGCCTGGACTGGGACGAGGGATATGAGCGGGGCGGGGAGAGGGGACCATACCTGCAGAGCCTGCGCACCGGTTCTTACGCCGAGGCGTTCCGGCGGCTGGAGGCGCGGGGGCTGGTCTACCCCTGCTACTGCACCCGGGCCGAGCGGCTGGCGGCCAGCGCCCCCCACCGCTCCGACGGGCAGAGCCTCTATCCCGGCAAGTGCAGAGACTTGACGGAGACTGAACGCCGGCGGCTGGAGGCGGAGGGCCGCCGTCCCGCCTGGCGGGTGCGGGTCCCGGACGAGGACTGGGCCTTTACCGACGGGCATATGGGGCGGTGTACGCGCAATCTGCTGCGGGACTGCGGGGATTTCATCATCCGCCGGTCCGACGGGGTGTACGCCTACCAGCTCGCCGTGGCGGCGGACGACGCAGCCATGGGGGTCACCCAGGTGGTCCGGGGCCGGGATCTGCTGGACTCCACGCCCAGGCAGCTCTACCTGTACCGCTTGCTGGGCCTCACGCCGCCGGAGTTTTTCCATGTGCCCCTGCTGACCGCTCCCGACGGCCGCCGCCTCTCCAAGCGGGAGCGGGACCTGGATATGGGGGCGCTGCGCCGGCGGTTCACCCCGGCGGAGCTGACGGGCCTGCTGGCCCATCTGGCCGGCCTGCTGGATCGGCCGGAGCCTGTGGCGGCGCGGGAGCTGGCGCCTCATTTCTCCTGGGATAAGGTGCCTCGGACGGATATCGCCGTGGAGGCGGTCTGAGGCGGCGCCCGGACGGGATATCGCGATATGTTGAAACGGCGGACGCCGCAGGGCCCCCGGTATCCAGGCCTGGATACCGGGGGCCCTTTCCGCCATCGCCCTGCCGCTCAAAACCGGGCCGCCCGGGGGCGTATCGGCCCCTGAATGCGGCTTCCGGGCGGACGGCGCGCGGAATGTCTTAACTCAATGACACTGCCCATGGCGGACGGGGCGGCTTTTTCCCAGGCAATCAAGCCCCATCCGTCACGCGGTCTCTCAGTGTGCGGGGCGGTCCTGGGGACGGCACGACGAGCGCAGGCTGTCCGCCGTGAGCGTCCTCGCGCCGCGCACCATCTCCATCGGCGTGCCGGCGAACACCACCTCGCCGCCGTTCTTCCCGCCGTCGGGGCCGATGTCGATGATCCAGTCCGCCTGCTTCATCACGTCCAGGTTGTGCTCAATCACCACCAGCGTGTTTCCGCGGGAGACAATCATGTCGAACAGCTTGAGAAGGTTCTGAATGTCGGACGGATGGAGCCCGGTGGTCGGCTCGTCCATCACGATGACGCCGCCCTTCTTCCCCAGGTGCTTCGCCAGCTTGATTCTCTGGCGCTCGCCGCCGGAGAGGGTGCTGAGGGGCTGGCCCAGCGTCAGGTAGGACAGCCCCACCTGCTCCATCACCTTCAGGCGCTTTCTGATCTTGGCGTCCTCAAACACCTCCAGCGCCTGGGAGGCGGTGAGCCCCAGCAGCTCCACAATATTTTTCCCCTTGCAGGTGCAGGCGAGCGCCTCTTCGTTATACCGCACGCCGCCGCAGGCCTCACACGCGGTCACGACGGGGTCCATGAAGGCCAGCTCGGTGACGATGACGCCCTTGCCGCCGCACGCCGGGCAGGCCCCCGCGGAATTGAAGCTGAACAGGCTGTCCGGCTTGCCGCTCTCCCGGGCCAGGAGCTTCCGGATCTCGTCGAAGAAGCCCAGGTAAGAGGCGGGGGTGGAGCGGTTGGTGGCCGTGATGGGCCCTTGGTCGATCATCACCACGCTGCTTTCGTACTGTTTGGCAAAGACCTGGGAGATGAGGGTGCTCTTCCCCGAGCCCGCCACGCCGGTCACAACGGTCATAATCCCCAGGGGGATGTCCACGTCCACATGCTTCAGGTTGTGGAGGCAGGCGTCCCGCACCGGCAGGCTGCCCGTGGGCTTGCGGGGCGTCTCCTTCACGGGGAGGGACTGGAGCATGGCCCTGCCCGTCAGGGTATCGGCATGAAGCAGCGCCTGGAAGCTGCCCTCGAATACGATCTCCCCGCCGTGCTGACCCGCCAGGGGTCCCACATCGATGATGTGGTCCGCGATGGAGATGACGTCCCGGTCGTGCTCCACCACCAGGACCGTATTGCCCTTGTCGCGCAGCTTTCGGAGCAGACGGTTCATGCGGTGGACGTCCCGGGGATGCATCCCGGCGCTGGGCTCGTCGAAGATATAGGTCATCCCCGTCAGGCTGCTGCCCATGTACCGCACCAGCTTGAGCCGCTGGGCCTCCCCGCCGGAGAGGGAGGGCGTCTCGCGGTTGAGATGGAGATAGGGCAGGCCGATTTCAATCATCCTGTCCAGCCCCTCGATGAGGGTCTGCACCAGCACGCCCACCGTCCGGTCCGTAATCCGGGAGAGGACCTCACGAAGCTGCGTCAGCTCCATACCGCACATGTCCGCAATGGAGAAGCCGCTGATTTTGCAGCTTAAAGCCGCCTCGTTCAGCCGCTGCCCGTGGCAGTCGGTGCACTCCAGCTCCGCCACCAGACTCTGGGACTTCTCCTGCGTGTGCCGGCTCTTGCCGCTGATGTCCCGGTTGAGGAGTGTTTTCGTGTATTTGTGGTACAGCCCTGTCACCTTCGGGTTTTCCGGCGCTCCCGCGTCGCCGCGGGAGCCGTAGAGGAGGAGGTTATACTCCTCCCGGGAGTACTCCTTCACGGGCTTGTCCAGGTCAAAGAGGCCCGACCGGGCGTACTGCTTCCAATACCAGGAGCCGGGACTGTAGAGGGAATCCCTCACGCAGCCCTCGTTCCAGGATTTCTCCGGGTCAATCATGGCCTCCACATCCACCCTTGTGATCTTCCCCAGGCCGGAGCAGGTTCTGCACATGCCGTTGGGGTCGTTGAAGGAGAAGCAGGACGCCGTGCCCGCATAGGGCCGCCCGATTCTGGAGAAGAGCAGCCGCAGGCTGGAGTACAGGCCGCTGATGGTCCCCACCGTGGAGCGGGCGTTTCCCCCCAGGGGCGATTGGTCCACGACGACGGACGGCGTCAGGTTGTCAATCCGCTCCACAGCCGGCTTCGGGCGCTTGGGCAGCCTGGACCGGACGTAGGCCGGATAGGTGGCGTTCATCTGCCGCTGCGACTCGGCGGCGATGGTGTCGAAGACGATGCTGGATTTGCCGGAGCCGGACACGCCGGTAAATACGGTTATCTTCTCCTTTGGAATGCGGAAGCTGACGTGCTTTAAATTATTCTGCGTGAGTCCCTGTACCAGGATATCTGCCATCAGTCTGCCCCTCTCTGCGTGTGTTTCCATCTCGCTGCACAGGCTTGCCGGGACCGCCGCCGGGCGCGGATATGCTCCGGCCCCAGCCGCGGTCCCCTTGATTCTAACGGACCGGCGGAGGCTTTTCATGATGTTTTTTGCTGGATTTATTTCAGTGTGGAGACGGCGGTCCCGCTATGGTAGAATGGAGCCGACGAAGGGAGGCGCCGGTTTGAAAGAGCTATCGCCGCTGGAGCGGGCGGTTGAATACATTGAAGCGCATTTGAATGAGAATATCGGCCTGCGGGACGTGGCCGGGGAGATCGGCTACTCCTACTACCACATGACGCGGCTGTTCTCGTCCGTACTGGGCGAATCGGCGGGCCGCTACATCCAGCGGCGCAGGCTGTACCAGGCCTCCGGGCAGCTGCTCCGCTCGGGGCGGAGTGTGATTGAGATCGCGCTTGACAGCGGGTTTGCATCGCCCGAGGCGTTCAGCCGCGCGTTTAAGGCCGCCTTCGGCAGCAGCCCGGCGGAGTACCGCAAGGCCGGGCTGGACCTGGTGGTGAACGCCAAGAGGGAGCTCAGTCCCGGGGATGTGTACCACATTGCGAACAATATTTCCCACACGCCTGAGATTCTGACCCTGAAAGAGATGAAAATAGCGGGCGTGCGGGGGACGACGTCCCTCTCCCAAAACCGGCTTCCCGGGCTGTGGGAGGAGTTTCTGCGCCTGCGCGGGGAGCGGGGGCGCTTCGCGTCGGACGAGGGGTATGGAATCTGTGAGACGCAGCAGACCGTCTACACGCAGGACGGCGACGTGTCGTTTTCCGTGGTGGCCGGCGGCCCGGTGGAGCGCTTCGACGGCCTGCCCAGGCCGCTGGTTCCCAAAACGCTGGGTCCCGGAAGGTACGCCGTATTTATCCACCGCGGCTCCTTTGCGAAGCTGTTTCAAACCTATCAATATATCTTCGGCACATGGCTGCCCGCGGCGGGGGAGGCGCTGGACGAGCGGGAGGACTTTGAACGCTACAGCCGCGCGGTGCGCGCCTTTGACGACCCGGACAATGAGGTTTCCATCTATATCCCGATAAAATGAGGCGCCCGGCGCCGGCGGCCTTTCCGCGCCGCGCCCCGGGCGGAGGCGGTTGACAAACGCATCCCGCGCCGCTATTCTGGTGGGAGACGACGGAAGGCGTGAGAGATATGAGGCACAAGGTCTATGTGGTAAAATGTCCCGGCTACGACCAGGCGGAGGAGAAGCTCTCCGAGCTTATGGCGCTGATGGGCGGAATGAGCGCCTATGTGGGGGAGGGGGAGGAGATTCTGCTCAAGGTGAACCTCCTCCAGGCCGCCGACCCGGACCGGGCGGTGAGCACCCATCCGGCGGTGGCGGCTGCGGCGGCGCGCCAGGTGCGCGGCGCGGGCGCCAGGGCGGTCATCTGCGACAGCCCCGGCGGCTACCGGAGCACAGAGGCCATGCTCAGAAGGGTCTACGATACCTGCGGCATGACCCGGGCGGCGGAGGCATCCGGCGCGGAGCTGAGCTTCGACCTCGCCGCCGAGGAGGTGCCGTTCCCCCAGGGCGGGCTGGTCAAGCATTTCAAGGTCCTCCGGCCCATCCGGCAGGCCGACGGCGTGCTGAACCTCTGCAAGCTGAAGACCCATGTGTTCATGAGCATGACCGGCGCGGTAAAGAACAGCTTCGGGGCGATTCCGGGCCTGGGGAAGGTGGGCTGCCACACACGGTTCCAGAAGAAGGAGCAGTTCGCCGATATGCTGCTGGACCTCTCCGGGCTGGTGGCGCCGCGCCTGTCCATCATGGATGCGGTGGTGGGCATGGAGGGGGAGGGGCCGGGCGCCTCCGGCACGCCCCGCGCCATGGGGCTGCTGCTGGCCTGCGAAAGCCCGCTGGCGCTGGACCTTGTGGCGGCGGAGATCATCGGCCTGCCCCGGGCCCATAACCCGGTGCTGCTGGCGGCGGAGCGCCGGGGACTGACGCCCGTCCGGATTGAGGATGTGGAGGTTGTGGGCGCGCGGCTTGATGAGCTGCGCCTGAAGGACTTCCGCCTGCCCGCCGGCGTGCGGGAGGACATGACCGGCATGCCCAGGCTCCTCCGGCCCCTGGCCGGGGCGGCCAGGCGGCTCTTCGGCCGCGCCCCCAGGGTGGACCCGGAGAAATGCGTGGGCTGCGGGGTCTGCCGGGACGCCTGTCCCGTGAAGGCGATCTCCCTGACAGACAAAAAGGCCGGGATCGACGGAAAACGGTGTATCCGCTGCTACTGCTGCCATGAGCTCTGTCCCGAGAGCGCCGTGGCGGTCTCAGCGCAGAGATAACAAAACGCCGCTCTCAGATTCGGCCTGCGGGAGCGGCCTTTCTCCAGTCAGGGAAGAGGTCCGTTCGGCTGGCCCATGCGCGGCGATTTACGCGCCCCGGTCCGCGGCCCGGGCGATTCACGCGCCCCGGCGGATAAAAAAGAAAGACATTCCCCAGAGGAATGTCTCAGGCAAAACCTTGATGCCGGGCGGATTTATTCCGCCCGGGCAGATGAAATCAAACGGGCGGAGCGCTGCAGCGCGGCGTGAAGCCCAAAAAAGAAACACTGGCAAAGCCAGTGCTTCATGAGGGAGATGGGGCCCCGCAGGGCGGGGCGGCGCCTTTGCGCCGTACAAGCGTTTTGCCCCGGGCAAAACCTTGATGCCGGGCGGATTTATTCCGCCCGGGCAGATGAAATCAAACGGGCGGAGCGCCGCAGCGCGGCGTGAAGCCCAAAAAAGAAGCACTGGCTTTGCCAGTGCTTCTTTTTTGGCGCAGAAGGAGGGATTTGAACCCTCGCACGGTTTTACCCGCCTACTCCCTTAGCAGGGGAGCCCCTTCGGCCACTTGGGTACTTCTGCATGTCCGGTTTAGATTGCCCATATTCGCTTTTTACATTCGGAGAAAACCATTCATGGAAGCCTTTCCTGGCTTACTTTTAAAAAGTAAGTGGCGGAGAGAGTGGGATTCGAACCCACGGCTCTTTCGAGTCACCGGTTTTCAAGACCGGCTCCTTAAACCACTCGGACATCTCTCCACGTCCGGTCTACGGCCAAATGCAAAAATGATATTACCATAAATGTGTGGACTTGTCAACCTCTCATCTTCCCTTTGCGGACAAAAAGTGCAAAACCCTCTCAGACCCAGCGAAAGGAGCGGAGCGCGCCCACGACCACGCCCAGGCAGCGCAGCTCGTCCTCTTCGCGGATGGGGATGTCCCTGAGCCTGACGTTGGTGGCCACCAGCTTATGGATGTCCCGCCGCTGGTAGAGCTTGCGGATAAACCCCTCCCGGTTGAGAAGGAAGACGCCCAGCTGGTTGTGCTTTGCCATGGTCCTGCGCACGCCCAGCACCGTGCCCGCGCCGTATACCGGCTCCATGGACTGCCCGGTGAGCATCACGGCGAAATCCGACTGGCTGGAGACCGGATCGGGGGCGGCGGTCAGATATTTCAGCTCCAGGGCGTCGCCGTAGGTGCCCCGCAGCCCGTTGGCCACCGGGACGTAGCAGAGGAGCTTCCGGCCGGCCGCAGCGACCGGCTCCTGGGGCAGGCGGAGCAGAAAATCGTCCAGAAGCAGCTCGAAGGTGCAGCGGTCGTGCTCGGGCAGCCTGCGGTATTTGGAAAGCAGCTCCAGCTCGTCCTTTGTGACGTTGAGAAGCCCCTCGTATTCGGAAAACGCCTTCATATCGCAATCCACCGGAATGCTGTCGTCGATCAGATAGCGCACCGGCACGTTAAAGGTATTGGCAATTGCATACATATTTTTCAGCGCCGGGTTTTTGGTGGCGCCGGAGAGAATCTTGTTGAGGGTTCCGATGGGGACGCCGGAGCACTCCGCAAGGTCCTCGGAGTTCATTTTTTGTTTCCGCTTCAGATACGCCAGTTTTTCCACCACGGACATAGGGGGCCTCCTGTCGAATTCTGCCATTCTTTAACCGAATGTGGTAAAATAATAAGTGCTTCCAAGCAAATATTGGAAAAGACATTGACAACGATAAGAAAATACACCATATTGATATGCGTCGCTCACAGAGCACAAGATGCGGATGCAGCGCAAGCGGTCATGTGTGGCATGAGACGCGCGGCCGGAACTTCCGGCCGCAATGATCGGGGAGGAAGATTGCCGGGAAACTGTATTTTAGCACATTTTTTAAAAAAAGTGTAGTATTCTATCAAAATTTGTAACCAAAGAGAATATGAGAATGAGTAAAGGAGCTGGAATCATGGAGAGAAGAGATTACCATTATGAGGTGTGCAGCGACGGCGCGGCTTTGGTGATGTTTGGCATCCGTTCCAACAGCGGCGTCTGCGTCCGTCGGGTCTCCTCCGACTTCCTGGAGGTGGACCGTCTGGTGCGCAAATGCAACCGGCTCCAGGTCTCGCCAATCCATCTGGGGGACGTCGTGGAGGATTACTGCCGGGGATGACCTGGAAAAGCCCCCGCCCGCTCCTTTCCCCAAAGCCGGGCGGGGGCGCCTTTCACCCGCTTTTCCGGCCCCGAACCGGGCCGGGGGGGAGCCAAATCCTCAAATATAGCCGAAAAACAGAAAATAGTCTTGCCAATCGCCCATGTAACAGGTAGAATATTAAGGTTATATGAGACAGACGGGGGTTTGGCATGAATCGAAGCTTGGAACGCATCCTCCCACGGGTGCAGAAACCCGCCCGCTACACGGGCGGCGAATATAATGCGGTAGTGAAGGACCGGAAAGCCGTTGAGGTGCGCTATGCCCTCTGCTTCCCGGATACCTATGAGATTGGTATGTCCAACCTGGGCGTGCGCATTTTGTACGGGGTGATGAACAATCTGCCCTGGTGCTGGTGCGAGCGCGTTTTTGCCCCCTGGGGCGATATGGAGGCCGAGATGCGCGCCGAGGGACTCTCCCTCTACGGCCTGGAGAGCGGCGACCCCATCGCCGACTTTGATCTCATCGGCTTCTCCCTGGGCTATGAGATGGCCTATACCAACGTACTGAATATGCTGGACCTGGCGGGCCTTCCGGTCCGGGGGGCGGAGCGGCGGGGCCTCTCGCCCATTGTGGTGGCGGGCGGCACCTGCGCGTTCAACCCGGAGCCGCTGGCCCCCTTTGTGGATATCTTTTCCCTGGGCGAGGGCGAGGACGTGTCCGTGGAGCTGCTGGAGCTCTACCGGACCGCCAAGAGCGAGGACTGGACCAAGGAGGAATTTCTCCAGGCCGCCGCACGGGTCCCCGGCCTCTATGTGCCCTCGCTCTATGATGTTTCCTACCATGAGGACGGCACCGTGGCCGCGATCACCCCCCGGGACGGCGCCCCGGAGGTGGTCACCAAGCGGATCGTCCAGGACTTCAACCAGTCCTACTTCCCGGTGAAGACCATTGTGCCCTCCACCGAGATCACCCAGGACAAGGTGACGCTGGAGGTCTTCCGGGGCTGTATCCGGGGCTGCCGGTTCTGTCAGGCGGGGTACGCCTACCGGCCCGTCCGCTCCCGGGACCCCGAGCTGCTGGTGAAGTACGGCATCGACGCCTGCAAGGACTCGGGCTACCAGGAGATGACCCTCTCGTCCCTCTCCACCAGCGATTACCGCCACCTGCTGAACCTGTGCGACGGCCTGCTGGAGTGGTGCGAGCCGGAGAAGGTGAGTCTGGCGCTGCCCTCCCTCCGGGCGGACAATTTCTCCATGAACCTGATGCACCGCCTCCAGCACGGCAAGAAGTCCGGCCTCACCTTCGCGCCCGAGGCGGGCACCCAGCGCCTGCGGGACGCCATCAACAAGAACGTGACGGAGGAGGACCTCCTCCAGTCCTGCCGCACCGCCTTCTCCGGCGGCTGGTCCTCCGTGAAGCTCTACTTCATGCTGGGCCTGCCCACCGAGACCGACGAGGACGTGCTGGGCATCGCCGACCTGGCGGAGAAGGTCTACAGGGTCTGGCGGGAGTACACCCCCGAGCCCAAGCGGGGGGTGCGCATCACCGTCTCCACCGCCTTCTTCGTGCCCAAGCCCCACACGGCCTTCCAGTGGGAGGGGCAGATCTCCATGGAGGAGTACCACCGCCGGGTGAAGCTCCTGCGGGAGAATATGCGGGGCCGCTCCATCAGCTACAACTGGCACGACCCGGACACCAGCTTCCTGGAGGCGGTCTTCGCCCGGGGCGACCGGCGGGTGGCCGACGTGATTGAACACGCCTGGCGCGCGGGTGCCAGGTTCGACTCCTGGAGCGAGTACTTCAGCTTCCAGCGCTGGCTGGACGCCTTTGAGCGCTGCGGCGTGGACCCCCATTTCTATGCAGGCCGTGAGCGGAGCAGGGACGAGGCGCTGCCCTGGGATATGATCTCCACCGGCGTGCGCAAGGACTACCTCTGGCGGGAGCGGGAGCAGTGCTACAGGGCCGCCGTCACCCCCGACTGCCGCAGGCGGTGCACCGCCTGCGGGGCGGATAAGCTCTACGAAGGGGGTGTCTGCGATGCGGAATAGTCACCGACTGCGCTTCTCCAAGCTGGGCCGGGCCAAGTATATCTCCCACCTGGACCTGATGTCCACCTTCCAGCGGGCGTTCCTGCGGGCGGGGATTGAGATTAAGCACACCGAGGGCTTCCACCCCCACGCCTTTGTCTCCATTCCGCTGCCCCTGTCCGTAGGCTTCTCCAGCGAGTGCGAGGTGCTGGATTTCGAGCTGGTGGGGGAGACGGCGAAGGAGAGCGTCCCCGCCCGGCTGAACGCCGTGATGCCCGAGGGCATCGTGGTGCAGAAGTGCTATGACGCGGAGACGCCCGTGAAGGCCCTGACCTATGTGAACTATATCCTCTCCCTGGAGTACGAGAACGGCGCGCCCTTCGGGGCGGAGACCGCCATCCGGGAGCTGCTGGGCCGGGAGGGTCTGGTGGTGGTCAAGAAGTCCAGGAAGGCAAAGTCCGGCCAGGTGGAAGTGGACATCATCCCGCTGATTGCAAAATACACCTGCGAGGGCCGCCGGGACACCATTGCACTGGACGTCGTCATCCGTGCGCAGAATCCGGGGCTGAACCCGGAGCTGATTATGAAAGCCATCCGTACCGAGTGCCCGGACGCCGCGCCCGACTTCGTCACCTTCCACCGCAAGGACGTGCTGGACGCCGGGTTCCGGTCCTGGGAGTAATATGCATAAAAGAGCCGCCCTCCAGATGGAGGGCGGCTCTTCAGCTTGTCAAAGAGGACCTTCGGGGCTTCGCTGACAAGCTTCGGCTACTCAATATCGATGGGGTCGATGATGATGGGGTTGTTCTTGCGGTACTCCTTGGTGATGCGGCTGATTTTGAAGATGGACCACAGGTCGGACAGGCCGTTGTAGACGAACACGCCGCCGATGACCATGATGAGCACGTCGGCCGTCATACCGGGCCGGAAGAGGATGAGCACGCCCAGGGCCACCGACACCAGGGAGAGGACCAGGATGACCCACCAGCGCCCGTACTGGAGGCTGTGCAGCTCCAGGGAGCGCTTGAGGTTGAGCAGCGCGTCGATGATGATGTAGATCCCCAGCACGACGGGGATGACGGACTTGACGAACTCGGGCTTGATGAGGAAGAGCAGCCCGGCCGCCGCCGCCACGATGCCCAGAATCAGCTCGAAGCGGAAGGTGCCCAGCCGGCTGTCGTGAACAAAAAAGCTGATGATTGTGATAATGCCGTAGATTAAGAGCAGAAGGCCGAAGGATAAGCAGATAAGGTCTCTGCTGATGCCGGGCCAGATGAGCAGCACCAGCCCCAGGGCGATGTAGAGCACGGAGGCCAGAAGAAAACTGACTTTCATATTCTTCAGGAATTCCCGCATAAAATCCCTTCCTTTCTGAATGACAGTATACCCTCCAAGGCGGCAAAAGTCACTAGACAATCGCAAAATTTTGTCAAAAGGGAGGCCCGCTGCGGGCGATGCGCCCTACTGCCAGTTCTTGCACACATCCACCCAGCCGGCGCTGTGGGCGTACCCGGCCAGTTCGTCGCAGGTGAGCTCAATGGCGGAGTTGGAGGAGCCGGCGGCGGGGTAGACGGTCCCGAAGCGGCGCAGGGAGACGTCCAGGTAGGCCGTCACCCGCTCATCGGTAATGCCGAAGGGGCATACCCCGCCCACGGCATGGCCTGTAAAGTCCAGCACCTGTTCGGGGGTCAGCATGGTGGCCTTGGTGTGGAATTGGGCCTTGAACTTGGAGTTGTCGATTTTGGCGTCCCCGGCGCAGACGATGAGGACGCAGCCGCCTTCCACCAGGAAGGAGAGGGTTTTGGCGATGCGGGCGCCCTCGCAGCCCACGGCCTGGGCGGCCAGCTCCACGGTGGCGGAGGAGACGGGGAACTCCAGAATATCCCCCTCCCGCCCGAGGGAGCGGAAGTAGTCGCGGACAATCTCAATGGACATGGCTCATGCCTCCTTCCGGCTCCGGGCCTTGGCGAGGAATTTCTCCGCCCCCACCACAAAGCGCTCATGGACGCCGCCGCCAATCTGCCCGGCCTCGTCGAAGGCGCGCACGGCGAAGACCACCCTGCGGCGGTCCAGGCCGGTCACCTCGGCCTCGGCTCGGACGGACATGCCCACGGGGGTGGCCGCGTCGTGGGTGATATCGAGCCGCGTGCCCACGGAGCCGTCGCCGGCATCCAGATATGGGGCAAGGGCATTGACCGCCGCGCGCTCCATCAGAGCGGCCATAAAGGGGGTGCCGAAGACGGGAAGGGTTCCCGACCCGGCGGCGATGGCGGTATTGGCGTCGGTGACGGCGGTCTCCGCCCGGCCCATAGCGCCGATTTCGATCTGCATATTCATACGCCTCCTACTGGAATTCAAACTGCACCTATCTTACAACAGTTGAAGGGCGGATGCAAGAGGGGAGGGCGGGAAATGCATGAGGCGGGGGTGTCAAGGGCAAGGGGGGATTTGCGGCGGAGAAGGACGGCGCGCCTCCGCCCGGACGGGGGCGGAGGCCTGCGCGGGGAGAGCCGGACGGGCGTTTTTGTGCAGGCGGGCACAAGATATTGTATCGAAACGCCGTATGTCCACATTAATTGCTTTTTGGGGGGATTGACAAGCCCGGGAGGGGGCGCTATATATAGAATATAAAGATTTACGTCAGGTTGGATAGGCGGTGTTTCAGAACATGGACAGACCCACCGGAGGAGATCGGGACGGGAGTAAGGATGAGCTTACCTATACGCCTGAAGAACTGGAGAGACAATGTCAATTATACTTCTCCTCCTGTGAGGAGGGAGGAAGGAAATGTACAAAACCCGGTTTGATATTATATTTAAATATAACCGAGGGAGCGTTTAACGCCTGGCTGAACAATGAGAGGGACCGTTATACCCGGCTCTCACAGGTCTTGAAAAAGGCCATGCTGAGAATACGGGACGATCTGGAGCAGCGGAGCGACAGCATGAGCCTGTTCCGGCTCAAGCAGCCCTGCTACGGCGGATACGCCGACAGGCCCGCGGAGAACGGCGGGGGCGGCATCAGCGTGACGGTGACCTTTGGCGGCGGGGACGCTGAGGCGGCCGCCGAGTACGTGAAATAGGCGGTTTCGCAGGCGGGGAGGAGGATTGTTTTGGAGGGTAAGGTTCAAAGCTTGAAGGCGGTAATCCGGGACGGGTGGGCCCTGTGCCCCAAGTGCTGGGGGAAGCTGTGCCGGGTGCCGCCCGGCGCGAAGGCCAGAGGCGTGCTCCTCTGGTGCAAGAGGGACAAGGAAGTGGAGCTGTCGACGCAATAGGCGCGCAGCCGGGACAGAGAAATGGAACTGACGACAGAGCCTTAGAGCCGGTCGGTACGGGAAACCGTGCTGACTGGCTCTTTTTTTCGCATTCCGACGGGAATGCGGACTGCCGCGCCCGCTTGCAATGACAGGAGGTGGGGAACATGGCGCACAGAGGCGCTCCGCGCAAGGCGGTCAAGGGGGAAATCAAGCTGGATTTGGGCAGGCCCAATCCCAAGCAGGCCAGGTTCCTGGCCTCCAACCACCGCTACACCGCCTACGGCGGCGCCCGGGGCGGCGGCAAGAGCTGGGCGGTGCGGGTGAAGGGGGTGGGCGGGGCGCTGTACTATCCGGGCATCAAGATTCTGATGCTGCGCCGGACCTACCCGGAGCTGGAGAACACCATCATCTCCCCCCTCATCGAGCTTCTGAACACCGCCGCCCTGGACGGAAAACCGGCAGGGGACAGGCTCTTCACCTACAACGCCACCATGCGGACCCTCTTCTTCGCCAACGGGTCCATGATTAAGTTCGGCCACCTCCAGAGCGCAAACGCCGTCACGGAGTACCAGGGCCAGGAGTACGACTGGATTTTCATGGACGAGGCCACCCACTTCACCGAGTGGGAGTTTAGGGTGCTGGCCGCCACCCTGCGCGGCGTGAACAAAATCCCCAAGCGGATGTACCTCACCTGCAACCCCGGCGGGGTGGGGCATCTGTGGGTCAAGCGGCTCTTCGTGGAGCGGGACTTCCGGGCGGGGGAGAACCCCAAGGACTACCTGTTCATCCCGGCCACGGTGGAGGACAACACGGCCCTGATGGACCACTCGCCGGACTACATCCAGATGCTGGACCTGCTGCCGGACGACCTGCGCGCGGCCCACCGCTACGGCGACTGGGACGCCATGGCGGGGCAGTTCTTCGCGGAGTTCAGGCGGGAGACCCACGTGGTAAAACCCTTCCTGCTGCCCCAGGAGTGGCCCCGCTACCGCGCCATCGACTACGGCCTGGACATGTTCGCCTGCCTGTGGGTGGCGGTGGATTTCGGGGGGCGGGCCTGGGTGTACCGGGAGGTGCAGCAGCCGGGGCTCATCGTCTCCGACGCCGCGGCGCTCATGCGCGGCCTCACGCTGCCGGAGGAGCGGATTGAGTACACCATCGCGCCGCCGGACCTCTGGAGCACCCAGAAGGACACGGGACGGACCATGGCGGAGGTCTTCGCCCGGAACGGCGTGGGGCTGGCGAGGGCCAGCAACAGCCGGGTCCAGGGCTGGCTGACGCTGAAGGAGTATTTGAAGCCGGGGGCGGACGGGCGGCCCAATCTGCTGGTGACGGAGGACTGCCCCTGCATCATCCGCAACCTCCCGGCCCTCCGGCACAGCGACAAGAACCCCTCCGACTGCGCCACCGAGCCTCACGACATTACCCATATCTGCGACGCGCTGCGGTATTTCGTGCAGTTTCGGACCCTGGGGGCCATCCGGCAGGCGGTGCGGGAGGAGCCGGAGGAGCGGGGCGAGGACTACGACGACGCCATGTGCGGCGGAGCGGCGGACGAGGGGTACTTGATGTACAGTTAGAAGCGCCGAGCGCCCGTGAGCAGGGGACCAAGCGGGGAGCGGAGCGAAAAGCCGCAGGGCGGCGGCCCACGGAAGCCGCCCGGAGGGTTTTTGCGCAGTCGTACGGCTTAGGACCCGTCGCGGAGGGTGCGATGCGTGACAAGGAAGCGCGAGCGTAGACACGCAGGGAAGCTAAGGCCGGAGTGAGACCTGGAACCCAGGAAGGCCGTCTCACGGAAGGGCTTCCGGTTCCGGGGCGAATCGGAGGACTTAGGGACCCGGCCGCGTGTCCAACGCGAACGTGACAAGGAGAAGCGCGAGCGCAGGCGCATAGGTGCGGATGGACCAGAGCGACGGGGAAAGCCGGAAAAGGCCGTATCCCGCCAGGCGTTGACCGGCTTTCGCCGGAGTCGGCGGGAAGCCGCACCGTATGATGCGCCCAACGCGAACGTGACAAGGAGAAGCGCCGAGCGCCCGTGAGCAGGGGACCAAGCGGGGAGCGGAGCGAAAAGCCGCCCGGAGGGTTTTTGCGCAGTCGTACGGCTTAGGACACGCCGGCCTGCCGCGCCGGGCCGGGACGGGGGACGGAAACAGAGGAGTAGTGATATGCAGAGAGGGTCGGTTGAACAGAGGAAGAGCATGGGGATGGCGAAACGCTACGGACCGGTCATGACGGCGCTCCGGCAAGGCGGAGACGGGGGCGGGAGACTGACGCTCCAGCCGGGCGGCATGGGCGGAGGCGGCACCCGCGGCTTTACGCCCAGGAAGGGCGGATTTGCTTCCGGCGGCGGAGGCGGCGCCCGCGGCTTTACGCCCGGGACGGGTGGATTTGCTTCCGGCGGCTCCGGCGAAGCGGATGAATTCCGCCCGACCTGGAGCGACCTGCTCCGGGCGACGGAGGGCGGCGCGGAGCTGCCCAGGCACATCGCGCAGGAGGCGGAGGAGCAGGCCCGGGTGGAGCGGGCGGTGGAGGCCGCCCGGGAGCGGGCGGAGGAGCGGGCCCGGGTGGACACAGTGAGCGGCGCGGCCCCGGCGGTCAAGCGGGAGGACGCGTGGAAGTGGCGCAGCGCGGCGGAGCGGGCGGAGTACGAGGAGACGGCGCTGGGCGCGCCGGACTTCGCCGGGATGCGCGCGGCGGGAGAGCGGGTCGGCAGGCCGTCGGAGGACCCGTTCCTGCGGATGCTGGGCGAGCTGGGCTTTGGGACCGGGGCCTATGGGGACCGGGAGGACCGGGGCCGCCGGGCGGTGAAGACCCTGAACGACCCGGGCTACAGACGCCTGCACAGCGACGGCAACAGCGAGTACGCCATGGAGAACCTGGACTATCTGGAGCCGGAGCAGCGTGCGGTCATCATGTACTACGCGGGGCGCGGGGAGTACGAAAAAATCGGCGCCTACCTGGAGACCCTGGACCGGGACCTGAACGAGCGGCAGCGCGCCCGGGAGTCGGTGGAGCAACCCAAATGGGCGGAGGAGCAACCGTTTCAGGCGGTGGGAGCCAACATAGCAGGCTCCTTCACCTCGCCGTCGGCCTATTTAGAGACGATGAAGCAGGCATGGAGAAACTTTTTGAGCGGGGAGGAGGTCCCTGTGGACCCCAACTCGCAGGCCTTTTCCGGCGTCCATCTCCAGCACGACACAGAGCAGGGCGTGCGCTCGGCGGCACGGAAGGCCGCCGAGGAGGCCACGGGCAGTACGTTCTGGGGCGACGCGGCGGCGGGCGCGGCGGGGCTCGGGCTTGGGATGGGCAGGTTGGGGAGCAAGCTGTTCCTGGGCCCGGGGTTCGCGGCGCTTTACCAGGGCACCGGCGCGGCGGGCGAGGCGGCCACCGGCGCGGCGGAGCGGGGCGGAAGCGCCGGGCAGGCCGCGGCGATGGGCACGGCGGTGGGGACCATAGAGGCGGTGAGCCAGCTCCTGCCGCTGGAGAACCTCTTCAGCCTGGGGAAAACGGCGCCGAAAACGGTGCGGGAGCTGGTGACCGGGGCGGCGGCCCAGGCGGGACTCTCCGCAGGCCAGGCGGCGCTGAGCCAGGTGGGCACGGAGCTGGCGGACACCTTCATCCTGGGGGACAAGGGGGAGTTTGAGTCCATGGTGCGCTCGCTGGAGGCCCAGGGGCTGGAGAGCGGCGAGGCCCGGGCCCGGGCGCTGATGGAGTACTGGCTGCGCCGGCCGGGCCAGGCCGCAGCGGCGGGCGCTGCGGCGGGGGGCCTCTCGGCCCTGGCGGCCCGGGGGCTGGCGGCGCTGAGAGAAGGCGCGGGCGCTCCGGCGGACGAGTCCCTGGACGACGGCGCGCGGAAGGCCCTGGAGGACGGCTGGGGAGACACGGAGCCCAGCGTGCGGGGGCCGGAAGACGATGGAACAAATGTTCCCAAAAGCGTTGAAATTCCCGGCGAACATGATATAATAGGAACAGGTGAACGGGGCGGGGAGATACTGCAGGCGAAGGCGCGGCACGAGAGCTCGGAAACCGACCCGGTATACAAGGAAGTTAATATTCACGGCCCGCGCAATTCTGAGCTGGATGATGTGGATTTGATTGACCAGATCATCTATGAGGACAAGGATGCAAGCAGCTTGTATATGGAAAATCCTAATTTTCCGCAGACGGAACAGCAGTGGGCATATAAGCAAATCTTTAACAGAACAAAAAACAGGATACTCGCACTACAGCAAGAACAGTTCCGCATGTCCAGCGAAGTGTCTCCCACATTACCTTCAACAGAAGGGTTAAGGGGGATACGGACCTATGTGTTCCGAGTTAGCGCGGACACGCCCGCCTTGCGGGAGGCCGTGCAGGCCGAGATGGATCAGTTGAGCGAGTTGTTCCCGGATTATGAATTTTATGCAGTTTTTGGAGGAAATTAGTATGTCAGTTGCAATAATCAGAGATGAGAGACCCGGCGAAGAGGGTTCACTTGAAATTCCGGTTGCATTTCAGCGGGTTTATAGGCAGTATTGGAAGCCTGCGGTTGAGGAACTGGGCCTTCAATGCTTTCTGGTGCCCACGGGTTTCGGCAAGGATAAGCTGGAGCAGGCACTGCGGGAGCTGGGGCTGATGAGGGAATGGACGAAGAAGAACGTCACGGGGTCTGATCAGGAGTATATCCTGATGCGCATCGAGGGGCTGGAGAAGGGGCTCCCCGAGGCGTTTGACCGGGAGGATACCATCCTCTACGTCGGTTAGACGAGCGGGAAGGTAAACGTTTGGGGAAGCCCTTCGCCCCTGCCCTGCGGGAGGCCGTGCAGGCGGCCATGGACAGATTAAGCCAGGAATTTCCTGAGTATGAGTTTTACGCAGTTTTGGAGGGGGATAAGATGTCAGTTTCAGTGAGTAGAGATGAAAGACCCGGAGAAGATTTCGGCCTTGAGATATTTGTTGCGTTTCAGAGCATATATAACCAGTATTGGGAGCCGGCGATTGAGGAATTAGGTATCAGGTGCTTTATTGCGCCGACCTGCTTCGGCAAGGATAAGCTGAAGCAGGCGCTGCGGGAGCTGGGGCTGATGAGGGAATGGACGAACAGGAATGTCACGGGAAAGGACCGGGACGAGATCCTGATGCGCATCGAGGGGCTGGAGAAGGGGCTCCCCGAGGCGTTTGACCGGGAGGACACCATCCTCTACGTCGGTTAGACGAGCGGGAAGGTAAACGTTTGGGGAAGCCCTCCGCCCCTGCCCTGCGGGAGGCCTTCATGCTGAGATGGATCAGTTGAGCGAGTTGTTCCCGGATTATGAGTTTTACGCAGTTTTTGGAGGGGGATAAGATGTCAGTTTCAGTGAGTAGAGATGAAAGACCCGGAGAAGATTTCGGCCTTGAGATATTTGTTGCATTTCAAAGTATATACAGAAAGTATTGGAAGCCTGCGGCTGAGGAACTGGGCCTTCGATGCTTTCTGGTGCCCACGGGTTTCGGCAAGGACAAGCTGGAGCAAGCGCTGCGGGAGCTGGGGCTGATGAGGGAATGGACGAACAGGAATGTCACGGGAAAGGACCGGGACGAGATCCTGATGCGCATCGAAGTGCTGGAGAAGGGGCTCCCCGAGGCGTTTGACCGGGAGGACACCATCCTCTACGTCGGTTAGACAGGGGAGAGGGGAACCCTATCAGCCGCCCGCGGCGGCTGATAGACCGGCTTTACTACGACAATTTGTACGAGAACGCTGAAAGCAAGAGCCCGAGAGGCCGCCGGCACCGTGAGGTGCCGGCGGCCTCTCTTTTCTTTTTTCCCGGGCCGGAAGACCATCCGGGCCCGGAGAACAAATTGCCCGACCAGAGGCAGAAGGAGCAGAGAATATGGAACTGGAAGCAATGGACACCGAGCAGGCCGTCCAGGCGGAGACCACCGCCGGGGCGGCGGAGGACTTGAGCGCGGCCTGGGAGGCGGCGGACCAGCCGCCCGTCCGGGAGCCGCAGGAGGAGCCGGAGCCTGCCCCGGCCCCGGCCCCGGCTCCGGAGGGGTTGGAGCTGAAGTACATGGGCGAGGTGCGGCAGGTGCCCCGGGAGGAGGCCGTGACCCTGGCCCAGAAGGGGATGGACTACGACCGCATCCGCGCGGAGCGGGACGAGCTGCGGGGGTTCCGCGCCCAGGCCGCCCCGGCCCTGGAGCTGATGGAGGGGATGGCCCGGCGCTCGGGTATGAGCACGGAGGCGTTTCTGGAGCGGTGCCGGGAGACGGCGCTCCCCGGCGGGACTCAGAGCGGGGACTGGGAGGAGCGAATGCGCTCCGAGGCGCTGGACCGGGATATGCGGGATTTTGTATCCGACTACCCGGACGTGAAGGCGGAGGACATCCCCAAGGAGGTCTGGGAGATGGTGGCCGGGGGAAAGAGCCTGACCGGCGCCTACCAGCTCCACCGCATCCGCACGCTGGAGTCCCGGCTCGCCGCCGGGGAACAGGACCGGCGCAGCCGCCGGACGGCTATGGGCAGCATGGCCCAGAGCGCCCCCGGCGACAGCGGCGACCTCATCTCGCGGTGGTGGAATGAGGGGGAGTAGGAAGCGCGAGCGCAGGCGCATAGGGGGGATAAGACGTCATGGAGCCGAAAAAACAGGTTGGGCGACTCACGCAAGCCCAACGGCATTTTTCGCGCAATGGCGGCTTATCACCCCGGCCATGCGCCCAACGCGAGCGTGACAAGGAGAAGCGCTGAGCGCCCGTGAGCAGGGGACTAAGCGGGGAGCGGAGCGAAAAGCCGCAGGGCGGCGGCCCACGGAAGCCGCTCGGAGGGTTTTTGCGCAGTCGTACGGCTTAGGACCCGTCGCGGAGGGTGCGAGGCGTGACAAGGAGAATCGCCGAGCGCCCGTGAGCAGGGGACTAAGCGGGGAGCGGAGCGAAAAGCCGGAAAAGCCCCCTCCGCAAGGCGGCCCCGAAAGGGGCGGGCGGGTCAAGGAGGCACACACGTAAGGGGAGAACGAAGTGAGGAGAAAGGAGTTTAAACGATGCTGATTGCTGGGATGGTGCTCTCGGCGCTGGCGCTGGGAGTGGGGGCGGCGGCGCTGGCGCTGGCGCTCCTGGTGTGGAGCGGCGAGCGGCGCAGACTGCCGCCTGAGGAGGCCCGGGAGGAGGGCCGGCGGAAACGGGACGATGAGCGGATGCGGGAGGGCATCGCAAACCTTATGGCCTACCAGGTGGGAAGCAGGGAGGCGGAGGACTGATGGAGAAGGACGTCACGCCCGAGCGCGTCTGGGCGGAATACGAGAAGGGGGTGGCCTTCAACCACTCCATCGACCTGTACGAGACGGTGCGCAGCAACGAGAATTTTTTCATCGGCAAGCAGTGGGAGGGGGTCCAGTCCAACGGACTGCCCACGCCGGTATTCAACTTTATCCGGCGGATCGTGCTCTTCCTGGTGGCGTCCACCGCCACCGACAACCTGAAAATCAACGCCTCCCCCATGGCGGCGGGGGTCGGCCTGGAAGATGCCTGCCGGGCGGTGAACGCCCAGCTGGAGGCCCTCTACGAGGAGAACAAGCTGGGGCGGCTGACCCGGGAGTTCATGCGCAACGCGGCGGTGGACGGGGACGCCTGCCTCTACGCCTGGTACGACCCCGACCACGAGACGGGCCAGCCCCGGCGGGGCGGCATCCGCACCGAGGTGGTGGAGAACACCCGGGTGCTCTTTGGGAACCCCAACTCCAGAGACGTACAGAGCCAGCCCTATCTGCTCCTGCCGCGCAGGGAGCGGCTGGAGGCGGTGAAGCGCCGCTGCGCCGAGTACGGCGGGGACGGCGGGGCCATCCGGCCGGACGGCGGGGAGGAGCATTTGGGCTTCCGGCAGGGGGAGGACGGCAAGTGCACCACGGTGCTGCGGCTGTGGAAGGTCCGGGAGGAGGACGGGCGGGAGTGCGTCTGGGCCATGGAGTGCGCCAGGGACGGCGTAATCCGGCCCGCCTGGCCCACGATGCAGCGGCTCTACCCCGTGGTGTGGCTGCCCTGGGACTACGTGCAGGACTGCTACCACGGCGCGGCGGCGGTGACGGGGCTGATTCCAAACCAGATTTTCGTCAACAAGCTCTTCGCCATGACCATGATCTCCCTCATGACCACGGCCTACCCCAAGGTGGTCTACGACAGGACCAGGGTGGCCAAATGGGACTCCCGGGTGGGGGCGGCCATCGGCGTCAACGGCGGGGACATGAACAGCGTGGCTCGGACCCTGGACGGCGCCACCATCTCCCCCCAGGTCCACCAGTTCATCGAGCTGGCGGTGCAGTTCACCAAGGAGTTCTCCGGCGCCACCGACGCGGCGCTGGGCAGCGTCCGGCCGGACAACACCAGCGCCATCATCGCGCTGCAGAAGGCCTCCTCGGTGCCCCTGGAGCTGGTAAAGCAGAATTTTTTCCAGTGCCTGGAGGACCTGGCCCATATCTGGCTGGACCTGATGCGCCTGCACTACGGCGTGCGCCGGGTCCCCGCCTCCGGCGGGGAGGGGGAGCGGCCCTTCGACTTCGGCGCGCTGGACGCGCTGAACCTGTCGGTGAAGCTGGACGTGGGCGGCAGCGCCTACTGGAGCGAGATTGCGCAGATCAACACCCTGGACAACCTGCTGACCCAGGGGAAAATCAACATCATCGACTACCTGGAGCGCATCCCCAACGGGTACATCTCCGACCAGCAGAAGCTCATCGAGACCCTGCGGGAGCGGGAGGGGGGCGGCGCGTCCGCAGCCGCCGGGGGCGCCGAGCTTGGATTTCCCGGCGTGATGCCTTTTTCCGCGGTGTAGGAAGCGCGAGCGTAGGCGCATAGGGGAGCCTGGACCAGAGCGACGGGGAAAGCCGGAAAAGGCCGGACCCCGCGAGGCGTTGTCCGGGTTTGCCCGGAGTCGTCGGGAAGGCGACCCGGCCATGCGCCCAACGCGAGCGTGACAAGGAGAAGCTCCGAGCGCCCGTGAGCAGGGGACTAAGCGGGGTGCGGAGCGAAAAGCCGCAGGGCGGTCCCTCCGGCTCCGCCGACGCCCCGCCGAATTTTTCAATCACGCCCCATATTACGGTCTGAAAAGGAGGAGTTTCAGTTGGAAAAGCTGGTCATCCGGCACGAGGACTGGTGCAAGAACTGCGAGTTCTGCATCCGCAGCTGCCCCAAGGGGGCGCTCTCGGCGGCCGAGAACCGAATCAACGCCAAGGGCTATCCCCCCGTCCAGGTGGACTATGAGAAATGCATCGCCTGCGGCGTATGCTTCAACGTCTGTCCCGACTATGTATTTGAGATTGCGGAGGTGAGCGGCAATGGCTAGGCAGCTTATGAAAGGCAACGAGGCCGTGGCCGAGGCCGCCGTCCGGGCGGGCTGCCGCTTCTTCGCAGGCTACCCCATCACCCCCCAGAGCGAGGTGCTGGAGTACCTCTCCAAGCGGATGGGCGAGGTCGGCGGCACCTTCCTCCAGAGCGAGTCCGAGCTGGCGGGCATCTCCATGATCTACGGCGCGGCGGCCTGCGGCTTCCGGGCGTTCACCAGCTCCTCCGGTCCGGGATACAGCCTGATGCAGGAGGGCATCTCCTACATCGCCAGCGCGGAGCTGCCCTGCCTGCTGCTGGACGTACAGCGCTACGGCTCCGGACTGGGCGATATCTTCATCGGTCAGAGCGACTACTGGCAGTGCGTCAAAAACGGCGGCCACGGCGACTACCGCTCCATCGTCTATGCCCCCAACTCCGTCCAGGAGATCGCCGACCTGGCCGTCCTGGGCTTTGAGAAGGCGGAGGAGTACCGCAACCCGGTCACCCTTCTCTCCGACGCGTCCATCAGCCAGATGATGGAGCCGGTGGAGCTGCCGGAGATGCGCGAGCACGACCCCGACCAGTTTGACTGGGCCCTGAAGGGCAAGGGAACCGGCGAATCCAAGCGGCATACCTCCGTGATGTACTACATGTCCGACTATGATACATACATTCAAAGCAAATACAGAGAGATTGAGGGGAAGGAGCAGCGCTGGGAGAGCTTCCAGACCGAGGACGCCGAGCTGGTGCTGGTGGCCTACGGCATCTCCTCCCGCATCTGCGCCGAGGCCGTGGCCCTCTCCCGGGCCAGGGGCCGCAGGGTGGGCCTCATCCGGCCCATCAGCCTGTACCCCTTCCCCGTCAAGGCCTTTGAGCCGCTCCCCTGTGTGAAGGCCTATCTCACCGTGGAGATGAGCAAGCTGGCTCAGATGGCCGAGGACGTGGCCCTGGCCAGCGGCATGAAGCACCCCATCTACACCAAGACCGGCGGCACCGCCCTCTACGACTCCGCGGAGGTCTGCGGCGAGATTGAGGCCGTGCTCTCCGGCGAAGCAAAGGAGGCGTTCTGAGATGCTCAAGACCATTCCAAAGGCCTGCTTTATCGACAATAAGTACTGCCCCGGCTGCGGCCACGGCATCGCCAACCGTCTGGTGGCCGAGGTGCTGGAGGAGATGGGCCGGGACGGGGACGCCCTGGCCGCCATCGCCGTGGGCTGCGCCTCCCTCATGCCGGACACCTTCGGCATCGACTGCGTCCAGGCCCAGCACGGCCGGGCCGCCGCCGTGGCGGTGGGCATGAAGCGCTGCCGCCCCGACAAGCTGGTCTTCACCTACCAGGGCGATGGGGACGCCCTGGCCATCGGCTTCTCCGAGACCATGTACGCCGCCGTCCGGCACGAGAACATCACCGTCATCTTCGTCAACAACGGCAACTTCGGCATGACCGGCGGCCAGATGGCCCCCACCACGCTGGAGGGCCAGAGGACCACCACCTCCCCCCGGGGCCGGGATGTGCGCACCACCGGCGACCCCATGAACATCATGGAGCTTTTAAAGCCCCTGGACCCCGCCTACCTGGCCCGTGGGTCCATGACCTCCAACGCTGAGATTCTCAAGACCAAGAAGTACATCCGCACCGCCTTCGAGGCACAGGAGAGGGGAGTGGGCTACTCCTTTGTTGAGATTCTCTCCCCCTGCCCCACCAACTGGGGGCTCTCCGCCATGGACGCCGTTGCGCGCATCAGGGCCGAGGTCGTGCCCGTCTATCCCCTGGGTGAGTTTGTGAAGAAGGAGGGACTTTGAGATGGCCGATATGATTTGCGCCGGCTTCGGCGGCCAGGGCGTGCTGACCATGGGCCTTATCCTGGCAAAGATCGCCATGGACGAGGGCAAAAACGTGACCTGGATTCCCTCCTATGGCTCCGAGATGCGGGGCGGCACCGCCAACTGCAGCGTAAAAATCACCGACGGCATGGTCGCCAGCCCCTTTATCAAGCACGCCGACATCGTCATCGCCATGAACCAGCCCTCCCTGGACAAGTTCATGCCCATGCTCCGCCCCGGCGGCACCCTGATGGTAAACACCACCATTGTCAAGGACGCGGTCCGCCGGGACGACATCGAGGTCTACGGCGTGGACGCCACCGAGATCGCCCAGCAGGAGCAGAACGCAAGGGGCGCCAACATCGTCATGCTGGGCGCACTGGCATCCGCCGGGAAACTCCTCACCCATGACGTGATTGAGAAGGGCATCGAGGCCTTCTTCGCCTCCAAGGGCAAGCACAATCCGAAAAACGCCGCCTGCTACGAGAGGGGCTTCGCCTGCTGTGCGAGGCTGGGGTGAGCCTATGGATATTACCAAGCTTTTAAAACCCCACAAAATCGCCATTGTGGGCGCCAGCGAGAAGACCGGCTTCGGCGGGGACACCTGCCGGAACGTGATGCGCTACATGACCGAGGGCTCCTGCTATTTCGTCAACCCCAGGCGCGGCGAGGTCTTCGGCAGAAAGGCCTACCCCTCCATTTCCGATTTGCCCGAGCCCATCGACACGGTGGTCATCTGCACCCCCCAGTCCACGGTGGAGGACCTCCTGCGGGAGGCCGCCGCCAAGGGGGCGGGGGGCGCGGTGGTGTTCGCCAGCGGCTACAAGGAGGTGGGCACGGAGGAGGGCCGGGCCGCCCAGGAGCGCCTTGCCGCCCTCTGCCGGGAGCTGGACATGGCCCTTATGGGCCCCAACTGCGCGGGCTTCGTCAACTACGTGGATATGGTTTACCCCTTTGCCTTCCTCTCCGCCGACCGGGACCGCCGGGGGAGCGTGGGCATGGTGTCACAGAGCGGGCAGCTCTGCCTCTCCCTCATGGACAGCCCCAGCATGCGCTTCTCCTATGTCATCTCCAGCGGCAACTGCGCCGTGGTGGAGATGGAGGACTACCTGGACTTTTTGGTGGACGACCCGGACACCAGGGTGGTGGCCCTCTATCTGGAGGGGGTGAAAAACCCCGCCAAGTTCGTCTCCGCCCTCAGGAAGGCCGCGCTCAAGCGCAAGCCCATCGTGGTGCTCAAGGCGGGCCGGTCCGAGAAGGGGGCAAAGCAGGCCGCCTCCCACACCGGGAGCCTGGCCGGGGCCGACCGGGTGTTCGACGCCCTCTTCGCCAAGTTCGGCGTGGTCCGGGTCAACGACCTGGAGGAGCTGCTCTACACCGCCCAGATGTTCTCCGTGCTGCCCAGGCTGCCGGAGAGGCCCGCCTTTGCCTCCATGAACCTCTCCGGCGGGGAGACCGGCATCTGCGCCGACATGGGCGAGGCCGCGGGAATCGAATACCCCGACTTCGCCCCCGAGACCCTGGCGAAGCTCCGGGAGCAGCTCCCCGGCTACGCCTCCCCCGCCAATCCCCTGGACATGACCGCCTCCCTCTCCTACGATACGGAGCTCTACGCCGGGGCGGTGCGCACCGTTATGAGCGATCCCGGCGTGGGCATGGTGCTGGTGGGGTACACCCTGCTGGAGGAGATCGCCGACCCGGCCATCGAGTACATGGCCCCCGCCCTGGAGCGGGTGAGCCGGGAGCCCGGCGCCAAGCCCATGGCCATGCTCCCCTTCGTGGGCAACACCCGCAACCAGAAGTACCTGGACATGCTGGAGGGCTGCGGTGTGGTCATGCTGCCGCCCCCGGTATACGCCTTCCGCATCCTCCGCTACCTGGCGGACTTCATCCGGTACGACAGCGCCGACCACAACCTGGACGTGGCCGTCCCCGAAAGGCCCCGGGGCGGCGCCCGCTGCTCCCTGGGCGAGCACGAGGGCAAGCTGCTGGCCAGGCGCTTCGGCCTCAGCGTCCCCGCCGAGGAGGTCGCCCGCTCGGAGGAGGAGGCCGCGGCGGCGGCGCGGCGCATCGGCTTCCCGGTGGTGATGAAAATCGACTCCCCGGACATCCTCCACAAGTCGGACTGCGGCTGCGTGAAGGTGAACGTGCGGGACGCCGCCGCCGCCGGGGAGGTCTACCGGCAGATTGTCTTCAACGCGCAAAAGCACCATCCGGACGCCCGCATCAACGGCATCCTGGTCCAGCAGACGGCCCAGCCGGGCACCGAGATGATCATCGGCGTGGCCAGCGACCCCTCCTTCGGCCCCACCGTCCTGGTGGGCCTGGGCGGCGTGTTTGTGGAGGTCTTCAAGGACACCGCCCTCTGCCTCGCCCCCGTCTCCCGGGCGGAGGCCATGAGCATGGCCGCCTCCCTCAAGGGCGCCAAGCTGCTGCGGGGCTACCGGGGCGCCCCGGCGCTGGATATGGACGGCTTCGTGGACGCGGTGCTGGCGGTATCCGACCTGGCGGTGCATTACAAGGACACCATTCTGGAGATGGACTTCAACCCGGTCTTCCTGTACGAGAAGGGGACCTGCGCCGTGGACGCGGTGGTGGTCTCCTCCGCCCCCCTGGAATAGGGGCACAGAGAGAGGAGCGCTGTCAATGAGTAAATCGAAAAAGTATCTGGTTATGCTGGCCCTGGCCCTGGGGCAGGGCGCGGTGTACTTCCTGCCCTATATCCGCAACGTGTACTACGCCCCTCTGGTGGAGACCCTGGGGGTCACCAACGCCCAGTTCGGCTCCCTGGTCAGCTTCTTCGCCATCGGCTGCATGATTTTGTACATCCCCGGCGGCATCATGAGCGACAAGTGGAACTACAAGCGCAACATCACCATCTCCCTGTACGCCACGGCGGCCCTGGTGGCCTCCTTCGCCTTCTTCATGAACTTTACCTACGCCCGCGTCGTCTTCTTCCTGCTGGCCCTGTCCACCACCTTCGTCTTCTGGTCGTCCACGCTGAAGGCGGTGCGCATGATCGGCAAGAGCGACGAGCAGGGCAAGACCTACGGCATCTTCTACGCCATGCAGGGCATCCTGTCCATCGTGGTGCAGAGCGGTATTCTGGCGGTCTACAACCTCTTTCCCGACCAGGCCTTCGGCCTCAGGGTGGTGCTCCTCATCAACGCGGGCATCAACCTGGCTGCGGGCCTCGCCTGCCAGTTCTTCCTGCCCTCCCCCGAGCATCTGGCCCAGGAGCGCGGCGAGGGGAGCGGCGGCGGCTTCCAGTTCAAAATGGTGGGGCAGGTGCTCAGAAACCCCCTCATCTGGCTCATCGCCCTGCTCATCTTCTGCGCCTACGGGCTCTACTCCAACTCCTACTACTTCAGCAGCTACCTGACCGAGGTCAAGGGCCTGGACTTCAATTTCGGCGCCCAGCTCTCCCTGATCCGGGTCACCTATATGATGTGCGTGGCCTCCCTCATCGGCGGCTTCATCGCGGATAAGCTCAAGTCCACCACCCGCTGGTACATCATCTGCGCCGCCGGCGCGGCGGCCTCCTGCGTTCTCTTCGTGACCCTCTCCCCCACCGGCGTAAGCCCCGTGGTCCTGGGCGTCATCTCCATCCTGCCCGCGGCCTTCATGCTGATGGTCTACGGCCTCACCAGCTCCCTCTATGAGGAGTACCACATCCCCATGGCGGTCACCGGAACGGCCATCGGCATCGTCTCCATCATCGGCTATACCCCCGATTTGCTCTTCGGCCCCATCCTGGGCGGAATGCTGGACAGACAGGGCGCCGACGGCTATCTCTCCATCTTCATCTTCTTCGCCGCCCTGGGCGTCATCGGCCTGCTGGGCTCTGTGCTGGCTATGTTCCTGAACAAGAAGCGCCGGAAGACCTCCGCTCCCGCGGAGTTCTGACGGGCGGCGGCGCAGGCCCCGGACCTGGATTCGGGGCTTGCGCTGTTTTCTCAAAACGCGGTATAATCCGGAAAAGGAGAGCTGCATATGTATGCTTTGGATACCAGACTGACAGAGAGCGTCCGCCGCTATTTCGACCTGTGCAGAGAGCACGCCGACTACATTACCGACCACCCGGAGCTGGGCTGCGAGGAGCATCTGGCCTGCGGGCGTTACGTCAACCTGCTGGAGGAGCATGGCTGGCAGGTGGAGACCCCTGTGGCGGGGGTCCCCTGCTCTTTCCGGGCCGTCCGTAAGGACCGGCTGGACGACGCCGGCCCCCGGGCGGTCTTGATGTGCGAGTACGACGCCCTGCCCGAGGTGGGGCACGGCTGCGGCCACTCCATGAGCGGCTCCGCCAGCCTGCTGGCCGCCCTGGCCCTGGCCGACGCCTACCCGGACCTCCCCCTGCGCATCGACCTGATGGGCACCCCCGGCGAGGAGTACCCCGGCGGCAAGGTGATGCTGGCCGACGCGGGCGCGTTCGGGGGCTATGAGTTTGCGGCCATGGCCCACATGATGGACTACAACGCCCCCGGCTTCGGGGTGCTGGCCTGCAACGACAGGTATATTACCTTCCGGGGTAAGGCCGCCCACGCCTCCGCCATGCCCGAGAAGGGAATCAACGCCCTCAATGCCGCGCGCATTTTCATGGACGCCATGGACATGTGGCGCCAGCATCTGCCCAAGTACTCCCAAATCCACGGCGTGGTGGCCAAGGGCGGCGACCTGCCCAGCATCGTCCCCGACGACGTGGAGCTCAACTACTACTTCCGGGCCCGCACGCTCAAGGAGCTTCTGGACCTCAACGCGAAGGCGGAAAAATGCGCGGAGGGCGCCGCCCTCTGTACCGGCTGCACCTGCGAGTGCGCCCAGCAGTACCTGACCTATGCGGACCTGAGCAATCCCCCCGCGGGCCTGGAGGCCCTCCGGGACATCTTCGACGCCCTGGACCTGCCCGTCCGGGAGCCGGGGGACCCCTCCGGCTCCACCGACGCGGGCAATGTGGACCAGATTATCCCCACCTTCCACCCCCTGGTGTCGGTGTCCGGCGGCAGGCCCCAGGTGGTGCACGACAAGGGCTTCACCGCCCTTATGAAGTGTGAGAGCGGCTACCGCGGGCTCTACAACGCCGCCGTGCTGCTCGCCTCCTTCGCCCTGCGCCTGGCCGGCGAGCCGGAGCGTCTGGCGGAGATCCAGCGCTGGCACCAGGAGTACCGGGGCCTTTGACGTCCCGCCGGGACAGAGGGACCGGCTTTCCATGAGGGAGGAGCGTTCATATGAAGAAATCGATCAAGGAGACCTTCTCGTCTCCCATCGTCATGATTTTGATGATCCTGCTGGTGGTGACAGTACTCACCTATCTGATTCCGGCCGGCGAGTTCGACCGGACGGTGGACCCCGTCTCCGGCATCACGGTGGTGGACGGGGCCTCCTTCCACCTTGTGGAGAAGCGCTATATCGGCGTCATGGACTTCTTCAGCGGCATCCACCTGGGCTTTATGAACGCCGCCGACGTGATTTTCATGTGCTTCTTCTCCAGCTTCTATATCCGGGTCATCACCGAGTCGGGCGCCTTCAGCGCCGGCATCTCCACGCTGCTGCGGCGGTTCGGGAAAAATAAGCGCCTGCTGATCCCCTTCTTCATTCTGATCATCTCCCTCACCGGCTTTACCTACGGCGAGACGGAGGACCTCTACCCCCTCATCCCCCTCTTCGTCTCCGCCGCCGTTATGGCCGGGTTCGACCCGGTGGTGGGGGTTGCCATCTCGGGCGGGGCGGTCATGGTGGGCTTCGCCTCCTCCGCCTTCAACCCCTACACCATCGGCGTGGCCCAGAAAATCGCGGAGCTCCCCCTCTACTCCGGCGCGCTCTTCCGCACGCTGGTGTACGCCGTTTTCGTCGCCGCCTACACACTCTACGTCATGCGCTATGCCAGGACCCACAGCGGGCCGGACTGCCTGGCGGGGTACGACGACATCGCCGCGGAGGATATCCGCACCACCGACGCGCCCTTCACCCTCCGGCACAAGATCGTCCTGCTGGGCTTCCTGGTCATCGTGGGGCTGATGATCTACGGCGCGCTGCGGCTGGAGTGGTACTTCACCGAGATCAGCGCCCTGTTCATCATCGGCGGCGTCTTCTCCTGCATCTTCCTGCGCGCCTCACCCAAGGAGTCGGTCCGCATGGCCATCGACGGCTTCAGGGACATTATCATGGGGGTCATCGTCATCGGCCTGGCTCGCAGCATTCTGGTTCTCCTCAGCGACGCCCAGGTCATCGACACGGTGGTCTACGGCCTCTACCACGCGGTGAGCGCCCTGCCCAAGTTCCTCGCCCCCGTGGGGATGCTGCTGGTGCAGACCATCCTCAACTTCTTCATCCCCTCCGGCTCGGGCCAGGCCTCGGCGGTCATGCCCATCATGACCCCGCTGTCCGACCTGCTGGGCATGAACCGGCAGGTGGCCGTCCTGGCCTTCCAGATGGGCGACGGCTTCTCCAATATGCTCTGGCCCACCGCCGCCTGCGCCGTCATCTGCGGCATCGCCAAGGTGCCGCTCCAGAAGTGGTATCGATTCCTGCTCCCCTTCTATGGCGCAGCCTTCCTGCTGCAGTGCGTCTTCATCCTCATCGCCAACGCCATCCCCCTGGGTCCCTTCTGACCGGCCGCAAAAAAACGATTTGCGCCCTCCGCTCCGATTCACGGGGCGGAGGGCGTGTTTTTTAAGCCCCCGGGCGGCCGGTCTCTTTACATATTTTTCAATAAATTCTATTTAAGCACTGTCATTTTTTCGGTCTCTGTTGTATAATGTCTCCACTAGCCGTAATCTGGCGGCATGCTGGGCGTGGGGGTAGAGCCATGGCGTATTCCGAGTGGAGCTGGGTGCTGGGCGAGGTCATGGACAAGATGAAGGCCTTTGTCTATGTCACCGACCTGGAGACCGACGAAATCCTATTCATGAACCGCAATATGAAGGAGGCCTTCGGCGTCGCCGACCCCGAGGGGCAGATCTGCTGGAAGGTCTTCCAGAAGGACGCCGCGCGGCGGTGCGCCTTCTGCCCGGTCAACATCCTCACCGCCGAGGACGGCACGGACTCCTATATCTGGGAGGAGCACAATGAGCTGACCGGCCGGATCTATGAGAATTACGACAGTCTGATGCGCTGGACCGACGGACGGCTGGTCCACTTCCAGCAGTCCATTGACGTGACCGAGACCCGCAGGCTCTACAAATATGCCAGCATCGACGAGCTGACCGGCATCCTCAACCGCCGGGTGGGCAAGGAGCGGCTGCGGGAGCGGCTGTCCGCCTACCGCGCCGCGGGGCGGCCCCTCACCCTCTGCATGTTCGATATCGACGATTTGAAGCACATCAACGACCTCTACGGCCACTCCGCGGGCGACGAGACCATCCGCAGGGTGGTGTCCGCCGTCAAAAACAGCCTGGGCCCCGAGGACTTTCTCTTCCGCCTCTCGGGCGATGAGTTTGTAATCGTCTTTTCCGACGCCGGCCAGGAGCAGGCCCGGGCGCTGGTGGAGGGCGTGCAGGCCGGCCTCCGCTCCCCCGCCGCCGGCAGGGCCGTCACCTTCTGCTTCGGCCTGCTGGAGATCTCCGCCGCCCGCACCCTCACCGTGGACGAGGCCTTGTCCGCCGTGGACGAGCGGCTCTACGACCAGAAGCGGGACCTCCACATCGCCCACGCCGCCCGCGCCCTCGGGGAGGGGGACGCCTCCTGCGCCCCGGCGCTGGACTACGACGCCGCCCTGCTCTATGACGCGCTGATCCGCAGCACCGACGACTACATCTATGTCACCGACATGAAGAGCGGCACCTTCCGCTATCCCCCGGCCATGGCGGCCGAGTTCGCCCTGCCCTGCGAGGTGGTGGAGAACGCCGCCGCCGTCTGGGGGGCGAAAATCCATCCGGACGACCGCAAGGCCTTTTTGGCCACCAACCAGGAGATTGCCGACGGCCGGGCCGACCGCCACTGTGTGGAGTACCGGGCCATGAACCGCAAGGGCGAGTGGGTCTGGCTGCGCTGCCGGGGGCAGGTCATGCGGGACAGGGACGGCGCGCCCACCCTCTTCGCCGGGTTCATCACCAACCTGGGCAAGCGCAACCGCGTCGACCACCTGACCGGCCTGATGAACAAGTTCGAGCTGGAGGAGGAGCTCTCCCGCCTGCTGGGCCAGGGCGCGTCCCTGGCCCTGATGATCTTCGGCGTGGACGACCTGAAGCGGGTCAACAGCCTCTACGACCGCACCGCCGGGGACGAGGTGCTGCGCCTCACCGCCCAGAAAATCCAGTCCTTCCTGCCCCCCAACGCGGGCGTCTACCGGATGGACGGGGACGAGTTCGGCGTGATTGTCCGCAGCGGGAGCCGGGAGGACGTCCAGTCCCTCTACCGGGAGCTCCAGGTCCTCTTCGACCGCCAGCAGAGCTTCGACGGGAAGAAATTCTGCTGCACCCTCTCCTGCGGCTGCGCCTTTTCCGGGCCGGACGCGGCGGACTGCCAGTCCCTCCTGCGCCACGTCCATTTCGCTCTGGACTTCGCCAAGTCCTCCGGCAAAAACCAGCTGCGCTTCTTCTCCCGGGAGGTGCTCGCCCACCGGGAGCGCGCCATGGAGCTGACCGAGCTGCTGCGGGAGAGCGTGGAGCACGGCTTCGAGGGCTTCGAGCTCTACTACCAGCCCGTCTTCCTCTCCGGGGGCGAGACCCTGTCCGGCGCGGAGGCCCTGTGCCGCTGGCGCTGCGGCAAGTACGGCCCCATCTCCCCGGTGGAGTTCATCCCCCTGCTGGAGGAGAGCGGCCTCATCCACCAGGCCGGGCGGTGGATTTTCCGGCAGGCGGTGGCTACCTGCGCCCTGTGGCAGAAGCGGATGCCCGGCTTCCTGATGGGGGTCAACCTGTCCTACCTCCAGCTGGAGGACCCCACCTTCCTGCCCTTCGTCTCCGGTGTGCTGGAGGAATTTCAAATCCCGCCCGACTGCCTGGTCGCCGAGCTGACCGAGAGCTACCTGGCCGCCAATATCCAGGCCGTGTCCGAGGCGCTGCTCCAGCTGCGCCGCATGAGGGTTATGGTCTCCATGGACGACTTCGGCACGGGGTACTCCTCCCTGGGGCTTTTAAAGCACCACCCCATTGACGTGGTGAAAATCGACCGCACCTTCGTCCAGGGCGCCAGGGCCAGCGCGTTCGACAGCGCCTTCCTCCGCTTCGTCTCGGAGCTGTGCCGCAGCGTGGGCATCCGGGTCTGCCTGGAGGGTGTGGAGACCCGCGGCGAGCTGGACTTCGTCAAGCCCTTCGGCCTCAGCTTCCTCCAGGGCTTCTACTTCGGGCGCCCGGTTCCCCGGACCGAGTTCGAGCGGCGCTTTCTCCCCGGCGGGCCGGCGGACTAAGGGCCTCCGGCCAAAGCTCCGCCGCCTCTGCTTCGCGCTTTCACCGCCGGGCAAAAAGCCCGGCGGTTTTCCTGCGGAAGGACTTGACAGCGGCAACTGTAACTGTTATGATTACAACCAGAAGGAATTGAAACCATTTCAGTTACAGTAAAGGAGCTCTTATGAAACGTCATATCGCCGTTCCCGCCGCCCTGCTGCTGGGCCTGACCGTGCTGCTCTCCGCCTGCGCGCCCGCCACCGGCGGAGAGGGCGCGCCCTCCGTCTCCCCCACCCCCACGGGCGCGGCTTCCGCCGCTCCCTCCGGCAATCCCGCCCCCGGCCAGAGCGGCGAGCCCCAGGAGGCCCAGGCCGGCATTCTCAGCTCCTTTACCGCCACCGGCCTGGACGGCGGCGCGCTGGACCAGACCATGCTGGAGGGGTACGACCTGACCATGGTGAACGTATGGGCCACCTTCTGCGGCCCCTGCCTGCGCGAGATGCCCGACCTGGGCGAGCTGGCGGCGGAGTACGCCGACAAGGGCGTCCAGATTGTGGGCATGGTCTCCGACGTGCTGGACCGGGACGGCACCCCCAGCGAGGATCAGCTCGCCACTGCCGGGGACATCGTGGAGTCCACCGGCGCGGACTACCCCCACATCGTCCCCGGCGAGGACCTCTTCGGCCTGCTGGGCCAAATTTCGGCGGTACCCACCACCTTCTTCGTCAACAGCGCCGGCGAGCAGGTGGGGTATGCCGTCTCAGGCGCCCGGGAGAAGGCGGACTGGATTACCATTATCGACGCCGCGCTGGAGGAAGTGGGGAAATGAGCTTTCTGCGAAAAAACCGCTCTGCCGCGGCAGTCCTCCTGATCGGACTCCTCTTCGTGGCCGTTGGCGTATGGCGGGGAGAGGTGGAGGTCGTCTTCCGCAAGGCGGTCAATATCTGTATGGAGTGTATCGGTCTTGGGTAAAGTATTCTCATCGGTCAGGCGCCGCCTGCGCACCTGGGTGCAGATCGGCTTCACCGCCCTGACGAACGGTTACGCCGCCGGCTTCGCCAAGGGTACTATCTACAAGGGGCCCACCAAGGCCTTCTGCGTGCCGGGCCTCAACTGCTACTCCTGCCCCGGCGCGCTGGGCGCCTGCCCCATCGGCTCCTTCCAGGCCGTCATCGCCAGCCGGGACTACAAGTTCACCTTCTACATCGTGGGCTTTCTCATGCTGGTGGGGGCTGTTTTCGGCCGCTTTGTCTGCGGGTGGCTGTGCCCCTTCGGGCTGGTGCAGGACCTGCTCTACAAAATTCCGTTTATCAAAAAGCTGCGCAGGCTTCCCGGCGACCGCTTCCTCAAATATCTCAAGTATGTCATTCTCGCCGGCTTCGTCATCATCCTGCCCCTGACGGTGCTGGACATCGTCGGCCAGGGCCAGCCCTGGTTTTGCAAATACATCTGCCCCTCGGGCACCCTCTTCGCGGGCATCCCCCTGGTGGCCTCCAGCCCGCCCCTCCAGCAGGCTCTGGGCTGGCTCTTCACCTGGAAGGTGGGAATTCTGGCGGTGCTGCTGCTCCTCTCCGTGGCGGTGTACCGCCCCTTCTGCCGCTACCTCTGCCCCCTGGGCGCCGTCTACGGCCTCTTTAACCCCATCGCCTTCTACCGCTTCAGGGTGGACGGGCAGAAATGCACCGGCTGCGCCGTCTGCCAGAAGGCCTGCCCCATGGATATCCCGGTCTACAAGACCCCCAACTCCCCCGAGTGCATCCGCTGCGGGGTGTGCAAAAAGAGCTGCCCCCACGGGGCCATCTGCCCGACCCTCAGCAAAAACCGCGTAAAGGAGGCGCAGTAATATGCTCCATCAGTCCTCTCCCGACCCGGTCGTCCTCACCATTACCCTGGCCTTCCTGGGCCTGGCGGCGGCGCTGGGCCTGGCGGCCGTGTCCGCCCTGCTGCTCTTCCAGACCCGGCGCCGGGGCGCCGCGCTGGCCTACCTCGCCATGGCGGGCGTCTTCACCGCGGCCCTGGTACGGGTCCTGACCCGTGCGTTGGGCGGCGTGGTGTGCTACCGCTCCCCCCTCCAGACAGTCCTGCTCTATGGGGGGCTTATCACTTTACACCTCTACTTTATCTGGGATACCTGGCGCACCCTGCGGCAGGAGCTGGCCATCCCCTGCAAGCTGGATAAGGATGGTGAAAAACCTTGACAGGCGAATTTTCTCTGGCGATCCACGCCCTGGTCTTCCTCAGCCGCCATCCGGGCGCCACCCAGTCCAGCGAGACCCTGGCGGACAACATCTGCACCAATCCCGCCCGGGTGCGCAAGGTCATGTCGGGCCTGAAAAAGGCCGGGCTGGTCTCCACCAAGGAGGGCGCCGAGGGCGGCTACGCCCTGGAGCGCCCCTCCGGCGAGATTACCCTCCGGCAGGTGGCCGACGCGGTGGACGCGCGCTTTGTCTCCGCCTCCTGGCGCAGCGGGGATATCGACAAGGAGTGCCTCATCGCCTCCGGCATGGCCGGGGTGATGGACGGCCTCTACGGCGAGCTGGACGGGCTGTGCAAGACCCGGCTGGCCGCCCTCACCGTGGCGGACATCGAGGGGCGTATTTTCCCGCCCGGCTGATGTGCGGCAGGGCGCCGCCCTCTCGGGGGCGCAATGGTGAACATGACTTTGGAAACGCCAGGGCGGCCATCCCGCGGGATGGCCGCCCGAACGCGTAGAGAGGGACCGGGCCAAATTCAGGGCGGTGATTTTTCCTCTTGTCCAAACTCCGGTTTCGCGCTATAATGATTCGTTGTGTACGAACGTCTTTTCCACTCTGCAGAAAGGAGGGGAACCCATGCCCCGCTACGGATTTATTCACGACAAGCTGGATATCAAGTTCCTGCTGCTCTATATCCTGTCCCGGGCCGCCGCTCCCCTCGACTTCTCCACCCTGACCGACCTGACCATGATCGACGAGGGCGTGGACTATTTCGACTTTGCCGAGGCCCTCTCCGAGCTGGTGGAGAGCGGACACGCCACCCTGACCGACGGCAGCTACGCCATCACCGACAAGGGCAGGAAGAACGGCGCGGTGTGCGAGAGCAGCCTGCCCTACTCCGTGCGCACCAAATGCTCCCGCCGCCTCTCCAAGGTCAATGCCGCCCTCCGCCGGGACGCCCAGGTCCGCTCCGAGATTCTCCCCCGCGCCGACGGCACCTGCACCCTGCGCCTCTCCCTCGACGACGAGGAGGGCAACATCCTGACCCTGGAGTTGCTCTCCCCCTCCCAGGCCCAGTCGGAGCGGCTGGCCGAGGGGTTCAAGGCCCGGCCGGAGCAGATTTACAACGGCGTGCTGGACGTGCTGCTGGCCGAGGCCGACAACGCGGATAACAAAGAGCGCGAGCCGTAGGATTTCCCTGAGGCCCGCTCCGACAGCGAGGTACGAACATTTATGACGGAACCGATTTTGTTTGGCTTTCCCATCACCCTGCTCTTCCTCTATTTCATGGTCTACTCCTTCCTGGGCTGGATTATGGAGACCACCTACTGCTCCATTGGGGAGCGCCGCTTTGTGGCCCGCGGCTTCCTCTACGGCCCCATCTGTCCCATCTACGGCGTGGGCGTGCTGATGATGATCTGCTGGTTCGCCCCCTTCACGGGCAATCCCATCCTCTTCTATGCCATCGCCGTCATCTGCATGTCCGCCTGGGAATATCTGGTCGGCTGGTTTCTGGAGACCACCACCCACATCAAGTACTGGGACTACAGCATGCACAAGTTGAACCTCCACGGGCGCATCTGCCTGTGGGTCTCCCTCACCTGGGGCGTTCTGGCCTATCTCGTCATCTTCTGGATTCACCCCCCGGTGGCCCGGCTCATTGACAAAATCCCCCCGCTGGCCCAGCACATCGTCGCGCTGGTGCTGCTGGTGCTGCTGGTGGCCGACGCCGCCGCAACCATCCGGGACCTCGCCCTGGTCACCCGGATGCTGGGCAAGCTGAACCAGATGGGCGAGGAGCTCCAGCTCCAGCTCGCCCTGGGCAAGTCCGAGCTCTCCGACCGGCTGGACGAGGCCCGTGACACCCTCACCGACCGTCTGGAGGACGTGAGGGACTCCATCACGGAGCGGCTGGAGGGGGCCAGGGACAGCATCAGCGGTACCCTCACCGCCGTCAAGGCAGCCCAGGACGCCATCGACAGCGTCCCCGGCCCCACGCCGGATGCCGAGACCGAGAACGCCGCCGTCTCCGCCATGCGCCAGCGGTACAACGAGCTGCTGGCCAAGGCAGAGCGGCAGAGCCGCCACCTGCGCCACGCCTACAGCGGCATGACCTCCAAGCGTCTCTCCGACGCGCTCACCCAGGTGGCCGACGCCAGCCGCCGCAGCCGCGCCGAGCGCGAGGCCAAAAAGGCCGAGCGCAAGGCCGCCAAAAAGAACCAATAGAGAAAACCCTCCGCAGAGGACGGTGAACAGCCCCAAGTTATTCAGACAGCACAAAAAAGCGGCCCGTGAGTAGGCAAAGCAGATTATGAGGAGAGGTGGCGCACAAGCGGCGCCTCTCCCGTTTTTATTTGGATACGCTCATAGTTATAAAAGTGAATAAACTCGGCAATCGCATGGTTGGCCTCTTCAAAGGTGTCCGGCTTATGCCTGTAAATACACTCG
>NZ_JACOPQ010000003.1 GCF_014287675.1 Lawsonibacter faecis
AGGTCAAGGCCGACGACGTGGTCCTGGACGGCAAGAAGCCCACCACCGTGGACGTGGCCCCCGGCACAAAGAACCCCACCAACTCCGACGGCAAGGAGATTAAGGACAACACCAATTCCAGCAGCAGCGGGAATGTACATTATCACAGCTACACCGAGACTACCGCCGCCACCTGCACCACCAACGGCCTCGAGACCTGCTCCTGCGGCGATACCCGCGTTATTCCCGCGCTGGGCCACAACTTTGTTGATGGCAAGTGTGAGAACGATGAAACTCATACCCCCGGCAAGGACGGCAACGCCATGAAGTTCTATCTGGCTGTCTCCGGCGGCGGCGACGACCCCACTACCGTTGACGCCATCGTCTATAATGACTACTCCGCCATGGTCACTGTTCCCCACAAAGAAGTCAACTCCAGCACTCTGACGCTGTATGCCAAGATGCAGAATGTGGGTAGCCTGGGTGTGGGCGAGGCTCGTGAGCACACGATCAGCATTTCCACCGGCCTTTCTGCCAATCCGGACCTGGGCTCCTGGCTGAGCAATGCGTTTACCTTTGCGTCCGGCACCATCACCGGCACCATCGACGGCAGCCCCTACACCTACAACCTCAAGGGCGATAAGGGTGCTGAGCTCGCTACAATCACCGCCACGCCCGAGGATATCCAGCAGACCCGCGAGGCTTGGCAGGCTCTCACCGCCAATGTCACCTCCACCACCCATGAGGACGACAGCTTTGTCTTTATTGCCAAGGGTTCCTATCTCCAAATCGGTACCGACCGCCTCGAGTTTGAGTCCGAATATGCTGGAGACGGCCTTAAACTGGACAACTTCAACGATATGGACGCCCTGCAGGCCGCTATCCGTGAAGCCGTTAAGCTGAATACCGAGGCCGACGCCGCAAGTCTCAACGGCGCTCAGATCGTCGGCGTCCTGAAGGCCAACACTCAGCTGGCCGTCAGCTCCAGCATCGTGACTCTCGATAAGGATGTTACCATCTCTATCAGCGGTCTGACTGCGGATTATGATAATGTCCTTGATGACCTTCGCGATTCCACCACCGTTTATAGCATTGCTCAGAATCTTGTTTCTCTCGTGAACAAGGTCATTGGCGACGTGGATGGAAATACCGTTACCATCAACATTGATTTCGGCGTAGCCGAGTAAAATTTACAACTACCAGACCTCAGCCGCGCAGGCAGCCAGATTTATCTGCCTGCCTGCGCGGCTCTCTTTTTCTGAAAACGCAGAACGAAACGGTTATAGCGCTTGACCGTTTCGTTGCGCGTTTTCAGGACTGGGAATACGCGCAGCCCCAATTCCGATTATCACCGAGAGGAGTCCCATCATGAAAAAGAAAGCCCGCTTGCGTACCCTCTCCCTTTTGCTCACGCTGTCCATGCTCCTGTCCCTCCTCCCCCTCCCTGCCTTCGCTGAGGATGACGTCCTCACGGAGGACCCCTCCGTACCCGCTGCGGAAGATACCATCCCAGCGGAGGAGGAAGCACTCCCGGAAGATTCCTCCGAGCCTGCGCAGGGAGGGAAAGCCACCCCAGTAGACACTTCAACCTCATTTGCGGCAGAGCAAACCACAGTAACCCTAAATATTACCTTTACCGGCGGCGGCGGTACTGTAACAGCAGAATCCTGTGTAATTGATATGACTACTGGTGAGCCCAGTTCAGTAGCCACTAAGTCTATTTCAGGTAGTGAAAATACAACCACGGTCTTAACTTTACCTGCTGTCGATTTTGGATTTGGTGGCAATAATGCTTATATAAAATTAGCTGCTATTCCAGCCGATGGATATACATTTGTCGACTTTACGAGCAAAGATATTTCTAGCGGAATTCTCTATGTTGAGTTAGGTAAAAGTTCTAATGTTACTGCCACATTTCAACCTACTGATGCCCCTCCGGAGACTTTAAATATTCCAATACATTACGATGCCTCTCTTGGCGACGTTAATTATAACAATTCCACTGTTTCAGTTGGAAGTTCCATTGCCGTGCTCAAGGGACAGGATGCTACGGTAACAGCTATTCCCAAAGCTGGCTGTTACTTTGATGGTTGGTATTGGAGCGCCAATAACGTTAAATTTTCTTCTCTGGCGGAGTTAGTTCATACGTTTGAGTACGCGGATGCTATCTCTGCCAAGTTCTTCAACTGGATAGCATTAGGCGACATAACCGGAACCGGGTTAACCAGCCTTACGACCAGGAGCGATGCTCCTTGGAGTGTTGCAGATGGTATTCTCTCCCCCAACGGCAAAGAGGGAGGACAGGTAACTTTACTAAAAATGGCTATCACCGGTCCGGGAGTGCTGCAATTTGATTATGATACCACGGCAATAGCTCAGGATAACAAATCCTACGTTTATATCTCTATCGATACGGAACTTACGCCCGATGAGTATAGTGTCGGTGATATGCTGCCCAGCGGTGTTACAGGATCAAAGGTAATTAATTTGACCGACACGGAAGCCGGTCAGGAACGAATTTTATATATATCCAGTTATTGTGTTTCACCTGATGCACAAGCCGCGCTGTCTAATATTGCATTCCGTAACGATTTAGTCGATATTACTCTAGAGCCGCCCGCAGAAAACAGCGGGTCGGTCTCTATCACTTGTGACGGTCAGACATCCAGCTCTAAGCTATCGGTTCTTGCCGGTTCTGAGGTTGTTCTGACTGCCACCCCTAAAGAGCCAAATACTTTTTATGGTTGGGTGGATAATAAAAATCATCTTCTTTCCAGTGAGCCTACTTATATACACACCGCTATCGATTCATCTTTAATCCATGCAATTTTCGCGCCCCCACTGGCTTACACTGCACGAATTGAGGGAGCATTTTACGACAGTATCAATGCTGCAATCAATGCTTCGCAACCCAGCGAAACAATTATTTTAATCGGAAATGATACCTTATCCGGCCAAGTTGCGCTTAAATCTAACACTACCCTTCTTATACCATACAATTATAAAAAAACGGAAATTAACTCATCATCAGATAAGCATCCCTTCGCTAACTCCGAGTCCCCCAATAGTGCCTCAGATTTTATTAAAGGACCACTGGATGACCTCATATATACATTGACCCTAGCTGAAGGTGCCGAGCTTACGGTTCCTGCTGAGTCAAAGTTAGTGGTAGGAGGCATTACCGGATCATGCAACGGAGGTAACGATACTGGTTTTGGCGGTCAAACGGTTGGTGATCACAGCAATATAAACTTAGCAAGCAGTTCTGCCATCATTGTAGAAAATGGAGGTATTCTTAGCTGTACTGGTTACATCATAGGCAGTGGAACTATTGAAGTACAACCTGGCGGCGATGTTTATGAACCATTTATTGTTTGTGAATTTCGCGGTGGTACCTATATGGCTGTCGCGGCTAAAACCAACAAAGTCACCCCTTTTAATAGCTATACTATGCTTAATATTCAAGCGCCCCTCACGATAGAGAGCGGCGGTGAATTATATGGATACTGTGACCTCATATCAAGTGGTACGTCTCACAATAAAACAACCGCAAGAGTTATCGGGACAGAAAATGCAATTATCAATCTATCAGAATCTGCCCGACTCACTGCAACATATAATCCTGACTCAATTTGGGCAGGCAAATCTGCTGTAGGCCGTACAAGTATCGTCATTTACGGAGGTGCAAGTACCGGCATATTATCTATGAAGATAACGGTTGGAATTACTGTAACCGTTACCACTGAAGGTATTCTTTTCCCGGTACCGTATAATTTTGATATTACACTAGAAGATGGCAACTACTCTATCCCGACTATGCTCAAACTTTTACCCGGCGCACAGCTAACAGTCGGTAAAAACGCTATATTGGATATCCCAGGTACTCTAGCTATTTATGATGGTTTTACTGACCAGTTTTATGCTGGTCCATTGTATCCAGATAATCAGAAGCTATCTGCAAGCGGACTCTCCGAAATTGCTACATTTGTTGTTGATGGTAAGTTAACTGTATCCGGTACAATTGGCGGCGTAATACAAACCACAGGCACAGGTACCATTTCTACTGATTCAGGCTCTAAAGTCTTAGTAGAGTCCAAAGAGGGTGTGTTAAAAGGTCAGAGCTATCTGAAGCCTGCTACTACTACCTCTCAGACCGTCCGAACTCTCAAGGCACAACTCTTTGATGGAACAGCGCTGTTTGATATCCTTTCAGGCGCGGAGTACAAGGGTTCAGAGGGCGCATTAGAGCGCAAAGCCGGAACCGACGGCTATACATATGATAACTATAGCGGCGACAAAACTTCACCGACTGCTGCAACAGTCACTGTCCCGTATGCCGCCGACCATACTCTAGCTGGTGTCTGGACTCTGGCTGGAGTATCAGAGTTCCGTGCTGCCCACGCAGTTGTTCTCGCGCTTGAGACTGCCACCAATGAAAATTTGGCCGCAATCGACGCCGCGCTTTCAAACTATGCACAACTCAGCCTCGCCGCACAAAATGTTCTGGCTAATGAGTATGCCAAGTTAACCGCTTTAAGGAACAGCATCTCTTATACCGTCACATATGACTTGGCCGGTGGAGCGTTACCCAGTGGGACAAGCATACCTGACCACTATACCATCGGCACAGAATCCATTGTTCTGTCCGCACCCACGCGCAAAGGCTATAATTTCGGCGGCTGGTACCTTAACGCAGAATTCAGCGGCGATAAAGCAGAGACCATTGCCGGCGGCCAAACCGGAGACCTGACCCTTTACGCAAAATGGAATCTCATTACCTACACCATCGCATACAATCTGATGGACGGCTCTCTGCCCAGCGGGGCGTCCAATCCCAGCGAATACACCGTTGAGAGCGGCGACATCACCCTGGTCAACCCCACGCACACCGGCTGGGATTTCACCGGGTGGAGCGGAACCGGTTTGACCGGGACTGCCAAAAGCGTCGTGATTCCTGCCGGCAGCACCGGCAACCGGAGCTACACCGCCAACTGGACGGTCAATTCCTACACGGTGACTTTCAAATATCAGGATGGAAGCACTGCAGACACGCAAAAAACAATTCCCTACGGCAGCAAATACGAACTGCCCAACGCTCCCGTCCGTGCAGGCTACACCTTTAACGGCTGGTTTACTGCTGAAACCGGAGGAATAAAAATAACTTCTGACACCGCAATGACCGAAACAGCGAACCACACGCTGTATGCCCAGTGGAACGCAAAGGGCGATACAACATACACGGTAGAGCACTATCAAGAAACTTTGAACGGCAGCTATGAGCTGAAAGACAGCGAGCCCTTAACCGGTGAAACCGACTCCACTGCCAATGCCAATCCGAAGAGCTACGTTGGGTTCAGGTACGACTCGTCCATTGATGGCACCGGCGCTTCCGGTATCATCACCGGCGACGGCAAACTGGTGCTCAAGCTCTACTACCCCCGGGAAAGCTACACCATCACGTTACATTCTGACGGCGGCACCGAGGTGCCCCCCATCACCGGCAAGTACGGCGCCGAGGTTAAGGCGCCAGCCAATCCTGAGAAGACCGGCTACTCCTTCCAGGGATGGATTCCCGCACTCCCCGACACCATCCCCGCAGAAAATACCACCTATATCGCCCAGTGGGCGGTAAATCAATACACAATTACCTTTGACAGCAACGGCGGGACCGAGCTCACGGCCATCACCGCCGAATATGGCTTAACTCTCAGCACTCCCGCCGCTCCCACCAAGACGGGGTACGATTTCAAGGGCTGGTACCGGGATGCGGACCTCACGCAGCCGTTTTCCTTTACTACTATGCCCGCAGAAAATTTAACGCTGTACGCCAAATGGGAGCAGAGCTCCTATCTCGTTACGTTCCAGTATATTGACGAAAACGATGTCACACACATAATTGGCACTCAGACTGTCAGACACGGCGGCAGCGCCACTCCGCCTGACGCTCCCACCCGTCCCGGATACCGCTTTGACAATACCTGGGACGGCAGCTATACCGGGGTAACATCCAACACCACAGTTACCGCGCAGTATACCTCCTACCTGCAGCTACTGACGGACATCACCGACCTCAGCGACAGCAACAATTTGTTGACGGCACGGAATTACTACAGCCTCCTCAACAGCACACAAAAAGCGGAGTACGGGCTTACATCCCACCACAGCAGCCTTTTCGACGCTATCCGAACTGCGTCGGCGGGCATTCTCGACCAGGCGGTACATGACGCGGTTGTGCCGACCAACAATATCCTGGCTCCCGGCGGAAAAGAGATTGCAGTTCTCAGCCTTGGTGAGAAGGCGGTCTCAGTGCGTATGATACAGGAGGATTACAAAGCCCTCAGCATGCTGGATCTCCCTTTCCTCACCGAGCTGTTCGGATACACGGAGATCAGGGCCATTGAGTTCCCCGGGCTGCGCGTTTGGGATACCGAGGGGACAAAGGATGTCTCTCTCTACGCTCTTACGCGCGCTTCCGGCGGCGGCACCACTTCCTCGGATCAATTCCAAATCATGTTCAAGATTGCATTGGCCGCCTTGGGCGGAGATTTTGAGACAGTCGACGCATTTACCAATTACCTGATGAGTGAAAAGGACAGTCTGCCCATCTCTGTTCTGGACGGAAAGACAGTTGCGGTCATTCTCCACGCTGAGACGGCCGAGGGCGTAGCATATCAGGCTGAGTACGCCATCGACTTCTTCAACAACACCCACAACGTCACCTGGATGGTGGACGGCAGCAAGTACGGCGATCCGGTCCCCCACGCCTACGGCGCGCCCATCCAGCTTCCCGATGCGCCGGCCAAGCCGGGCCATACCTTCACCGGCTGGAATCCCGCGCCGGACAAGATGGGAAAAACCGCCCTCACCTTTACCGCGCAGTGGGAGGCCAATCAATACACGGTCACCCTGGACGCCAACGGCGGCACGGTGGAGCCGCCTGCCATCACCGTCACCTACGGACAAAAATATGATAAGCTGCCGATCCTCTCCCGCAGCGGCTACTCATTCGACGGATGGTTCACGCTGCAGAACGGCGGAACAGAGGTAAAGAGCACGGATGTTGTCGCAATCACCGCCAACACCATCCTCTACGCGCACTGGACCTTAGGCGGATACAGCCTCATCTGTCATCTGGACGGCGGCTCCGTGTTCCAGGCCAATCCCACCAGTTATACCGTGGAGACGGAAACCTTCACCCTCAATAACCCTACAAAGGAAGGCTACACCTTCATCGGCTGGAGCGGAACCGGCCTTACCGGCGCGGCCAATCAGTCGGTCACCGTCGCCAAGGGCAGCACCGGCAACAGGGAATACACCGCGCACTGGAAAATCAATGCGTATACCCTCACCTTCGATACAGCCGGCGGCAGCGCCGTCGCACCCATCACGCAGGACTATGGCACGAGTGTAACCGCCCCCGCCGACCCCAGCCTCACGGGACATACCTTCGTAAAATGGGATCCGGAAATCCCCGCCGCCATGCCCGCCGAAAACATGGTGTGTGTGGCCCGGTGGTCCGTCAACCTGCACACCGTCACTTACCTGGTGGACGGAGTCGAGTACAAGGTGATTGCGGACGTAGGCTATGGCACGTCCCTCTCCCCTCTGGATGCGCCGGTTAAGACCGGGTACACCTTCTCCGGCTGGACAGGACTCCCGGAAAAGATGCCGGATAACGACATCACCGTTACCGGCGCCTTTGCGGCAAATCACTATCAGGTGTCCTTCCACGCCAACGGCGGCGCCGGCGACATGGAACCGCAGCGCTTCGTCTACGATGTAGAACAGAGCCTCGCTCCAGCCGCGTTCACCCGGACAGGCTATACCTTCGCTGGTTGGAACACCGCCGCTGACGGCAAGGGCAGCGCCTACGCCGGAGATGCCGCCGTAACCAATCTTACCAGCGCAGCTGACGGCACCGTCACTCTCTATGCCCAGTGGACGCCCAATACCTATCAGGTGCGGCTGGACGCGAACGGCGGTACGGTGACCCCCGCCGAGCTTACCGTTACCTATGATGGCACTTACGCCCCCCTGCCCACCCCCACACTTATCGGCTATACCTTTGCCGGTTGGTTTGAAGGCGATGTGCAGATTACGGATGAGACGAAGGTCGCCATCACTTCGCCCCAGACCCTCACTGCCCGCTGGAACGCCGTGGGTGATACGCCGTATACCGTCAACCACTATCTGCAAAACGTGGAGGGAAGCGGCTATACCCTCGACGTCTCCGAATCCAGGACCGGCGCGACGGGGTCATCCGTCCAGGCTACATTGAAAAATTACACAGGTTTCACCTACAGTGCCTCTGCCAGCACAGCCGCCGGCACAGTGACGGGAGACGGCAGTCTGGTCCTCAGCCTGTACTATGACCGCAATCTCTACAACGTAACCTGGAGCGTGGCCGGTGAGGAGACTACCCAATCCTATCGCTACGGCGCTAAGCCCCAGCCGCCTGAGACCGACCGTCCTGCGGACCTCAACGGGAGATACACCTTTACTGGGTGGGATAAAGACATCACCGACGTAAGCGGGGACGCCGCCTATACCGCCCGGTACAGCACAGATTACGACGCCTCTGTCGGCGGCGTAACATATGCCGACCTGACCGTTGCCCTCAGGGCGGCCGAAAAGGGACAAACTGTCCGCTTGGAGAAAAACCTGACTCTGGCGGAGGATTTGACCGTTCCGGCAGGCGTTACTCTGCTGCTCCCCTGTATGGACAACGACCCCGGCTATCTCAACCGCAACGGAATTCAGTTCAACCCCGACGGCACCAGCACCGCCGGCCAGACCGGCGTCGGCCCCGCCGCTCACAACTACCGTACCTTAACAATCCCCTCCAGCGTCACGCTGACGATCGAGGGCACCGTCATGGTAAACGCCGTGACCGGACGCCCCGGAAACGGGCATTACGATCAAGATGTAACCGGTGGTTTTGCCCAAATCGATCTCTCAGGCCATATTCTGGTTCCCGCAGGCGGTGTGCTGGACGTGTTCGGCTATGTGAAGGGCGCCGGCAGCATCACTGCCAAGAAGGGCGGCGCGGTATACGACCTGTACGTCGTGCGCCACTGGCGCGGCGGCACCCAGGCCCTGAAAATGTACGAGGCCGGGGTCTACCCCATGAACGAGTACGACTGCCACAACATTGAAACCGCCGTGCGCATTGATTCCGGGGCGACCTACTCGGGCCTTGTCAAGATGTATGCCGGGGATACCTTTAACTACACCCGATTCCCCCAGATTGATAAAACAAACGGCCTCATCCGCCTCACCAGTGATGATGGCTATGTCATCAAGACCTACGAGAACGGCCGCGAGGTATACGACATCCACGGCGGCGCGGACTTCGCCAGCAGCACACTGACCATCGTCGGCATCCGTTTGACCACCGCCGACTTCCTCTATCCCATCGACGGCGATATCTCCTATCGCCTCAGCGGCGGCGACTATCGCTTTGTCAACGACTACAAGCTGCTCACCGGTGTAACGATGGAGGTCGCAGACGACGCCGCCCTCGCCGTGACCGAGGGGCGTACCGTGGTATTCTACGATGCATTCAAGGATCTTCCGAACACCAGCACCACTCAATACCCCGACCGGCCCGCCGCCGCCCTGGCGCTGGCCGACAGAGCGTCCTTTACCAATAACGGAACGTTTGCCGGCATCATCAATACCTCCGGGACCAAGGTGTATGCCGGTCCCAAGGCGGTATGGACGGTGTCCACCAAGGAGGCCAACGGCTATACCGCATCCGGCAAGTCGGATGTCCTGACGCTGGACTTCCAGTTGTCCATCCAGCGCCAGGGTGGCTATACCTGGGCCTGGGCCGACAAGGGCGGTATTACTTGGACCGGCGCGGACTACAGCGCCGTGGAAGCTGCCCTGGCCTCCGTCCGGGGCGACCTCGCCGGCTACACCAGCGATACGGCTGCTGCCGTGACTGCAGCGAAAAACGCCGTGGTCTACGGCCTGGGCACCGAGAAGCAGGCGGAAGTCGACGATTACGCTGCAGTCCTGAACGCCGCTGTAAAGGCCCTGAAGCCCAAGAGCTTTACCGTCACCTTCCAGCCCGCCGGCGGCAAGGTGAGCATCAGCAGTAAATCCGTGACCTACCAGAGCGCCTACGGCGAGCTCCCGACCCCCACCCGCGACAGCTACACGTTCGGCGGCTGGTTCACAGCCGGGAGCGGTGGAAGCTTGGTCACCAAGGACACCACTGTATCCGAACTTGCCAACCACTCCCTCTATGCCCATTGGAGCAGCCAGGGCGGCGGCGGCGGCGGCGGTGGTGGCGGTGGTGGCGGTGGTGGCGGCGGCGGTGGCGGCGCCACTGTCCAGCCTGACCCCGCACCTTCTGTCCCGGGCGACTCCGTCACCCACACACCCGAAACCACGGTCAAGGGCGATACCGCCACCAGTACAGTGGATCAGGAGACTGCCGGCCAGCTTGTGGAAGAGGCGGCCAAAAACGAGAGCAAGGAAATTGTCATCCGGCCCGAGTTGAGCAAATCGGAATCCGATGCGGTGAAAAAAGCGACGGTTGAGCTTCCTGCATCCACAGTGGGCGATGTGGCCGACAAGACCAACGCCTCTGTGAAGGTCGAAACCCCTGTGGCCACAGTAACCATCCCCAACGACAGTTTGTCTGCTCTGGCCGGCGGCAGGAACGAGACTGTCCGGATATCAGCCGAACAGATGGATACTGCAACTGTCCGGATTTCCGTCAGCACCGGCGGAACAACCGTCAGCACCATGCCCTCCGGTCTGGCCGTGGAAGTGCCCGTACCTGAAGTCAAGGCCGGCACAGTGGCCGTACTTCTGAAGGAGGACGGCACGACCCAGATTATTAAAAAATCTGTGGCTGCCGATGGTTCCCTGGTCGCCCTGCTGGAGGGTACCGCCACCATCCGGATTATCGACAACAGCAAGACCTTTACGGATGTGGCACCGGACGACTGGTACAGTTCCGCCGTGGACTTCGCCAGTTCTCACGAACTTTTCTCCGGAACCGGCGCCGATACCTTCTCCCCTGTACTCCCCATGGACCGCGGAATGCTTGTAACCGTCCTCCACCGCCTGGAGAACAGCACCCGCGCAAAGGGTTCCGCCAGCTTCGTCGACGTGGACGACAGCGCCTATTATGCCGACGCAGTCGCCTGGGCGTCTGAAAACCAAATCGTCGCCGGATTGGGTAACGGCACCTTCTCCCCCGAACAGGCGCTGTCCAGAGAGCAGTTGGTCACCTTCCTCTACCGTTATGCCGACGCGGCAGGGCTGGATACCACGCCAGCCGGTCGCCTTGACCAGTATCATGATGGGGCCTCTACCGCCTCCTGGGCCTCCGACGCCATGTCCTGGGCTGTTGGCTCGGGTCTGGTCGGCGGAAAGGACGGCGGGCGGCTGGATCCCCAGGGCGGCGCTACCCGCGCCGAAGTTGCCATCATTCTGCAGCGGCTGGTAACACTCATCACAAAATAATCTCAGCCATAGGATCTAATAGCATAAGAGCGCCGGGCCATCCGGCCCGGCGCTCTTATGCTCAGCTTGTCATATGGGGCTCAATTTCTTGGAAAAAGTCGTTTCATCCACCATGAGAAGTATCATTTTACAGGCACATGTCCCCGGAAATGACGGACATTCATTTTATCCCGTCGTCTGCGGATGACGGAACTTTGCGGAGGTGGGCGACAGACTGAGCGGGTGGGAGCAATTGCTCCCACCCGCTTTTTCCGTTACTCGTAAAAGCAAAATAGACGCCTGAGATCAGTATCGATAATACTCCGGGGCGTCCTCCAGATCGTACAGCACGGGCCTCTGCCTGCCGTGGTTGTTGCATCGCCCGATTACCTCATCCAGGGGAAACGCGCCGCTCTTTGCGCAGTAGATTGCCTCATAAAACCGGCAGTATGCCAAGCGAATCCCAGCGTAGCCCCCCGCCCGGGGGTAGTTGATCTCCTCCTGCAGGGTGACCCAGTAGATTAAATGCTGCAGATACCGCAGCTTCTCATCGCTCTCTGGCACCCGGGTCCCGTTTTTGTAGAGCGAGTCGAGCAGGCTGTCGAGCTGCTCAAAGGAATATCCGTTTTGCACGATCATGTCGTGGAGCATACGGCAGATATCCGCGTGTGTGGGCACCCTGTCCCCCACCATCTCCAGGCGGTAGTCCCCCTGTCTCTTGCGGCCGGGATAATGCACGACAAGATTACCGTATACCTCCAGCCGGCCCGGGCGGCCATCCCTGCACAGCCTCTGCATCAGCTCCTGCCCCTGCCGGTAATCCATACCGTCCAACATAAGATGCCCCTCCGCTCGTTGATTGAAACTCGCTTTCTAAGCCTTACTTTAAAAAAGGCAGTTCAAACGTCCGCCTGTAGTCGTAGACCTCCTGCGGCAATTTCAGCGTCCTGCCGTTAATTATTACGGTCTCATTATTCAGCCAAGCGATGGTGCTCGGGAGGCCGTCATAGCGGCCGTAAAAGATGGTCTTCCGGTTTTCGGCCAGCCACACGACGGCGCCGTCCTCCCGCACCGTGGGGTCCCACATCAAGTCGGCAATCACGTACGCCTCCGAGTGATTTTCTTCAAGGTACGCCTCCATCTCCTCCTGCGAGTCCATATACCGGAAATCGCCTATGGGGTAGAGGGTCACCGTCACCCTGTAGCAGCCGTCCGGAGACTCCGAGGCGCATTGACCGATGGCGATGTCCATCCGGCTCCTGTCGATGTGATAGAGCTTGAAATAGACGACCGCCGAGAGCGCGATGACGGCAGGGATAATGAAAAGCAGATGTCTTCTCTTTGAACGAGCCACCATTAAACGCCTCCGTTCTCCTGCCGTAACCAACCGGTACACTCCCACGGACATTCACGCAAGCTTCACCGCCAGCAGTTTTTGAGCATCGTCAAAGTGCCCTCTGCATGTGACCCGGTAATGAATCCAGCCTCCGTCTCCACAGGGGTATCTATGGTCAATACAGTCCTGCGTGTACCTGCACAGCAGACCGTATACGGACGCAAACTGGGCGTCCGACAGCCTCATCATCACGGTAAAGGCGCCGTGCTCCGCAAAAACATTGCAGATGAGCTTCTTCCTGATTCTATGGGCAATACCCCAGCCGTATCGGTTTCCATAGGGGAACGCGGCCTTCTGCTCAGTGCCATGGCTCCTGCCGAGCCAATCGTTCAGCTGAGAGAATAATTGCGCGTTCTCGCCGCAGTATTCCGCCATCTCCTCTGTAGTAGGGGCGGATCGCCTGTCCAGCATTCTTTCGTACATAAATCCACCCTGAAATTCCTTCGGTGCGGCTCTTTCCTCCGCCGGATGCGGCCACTGCGTCCTTTTCTCAATCCTACCACAATTTTTCTCTCTTGAGAAGTGGGTAGTCCCCAGGCCCTGTTGCAAATAAGTGCTTCTGGTAAAGACTTCATCGGTCTCTCCGGCCATCCGGCTGAACAAAAAAGCGCCCGAAACCCTTTGCATGCAAGAGTTTCGGGCGCTTTTTCGTTACTCCCACTCTGTTCTGGGATCGTTTTCACAGCTATTTTCAATGCTTTTTGGTGTCCTTATTCGCTAAATTTCCACTCGATTTCTAAGTTTTTTTGATTTGCAAAGGATCCGTGTACTTTTCGTGTACTGCAGTTTCGCAGGTCTCACATGTACTATTACTTCGCCAATCAATGCTTTTGTTCACTATTTCAACTTACAATATTAATGCTACCACATCAAGGCATGGGCTTTTGTAAATAGGCCCATGCCTTGATTTATGGAATCTGTTTTCACGGCACCAACAAATCAACAGTTTTTGCAATAAAAAATTATGCAAATATTTGATCAAAAGCACTGAAATTAAAAAAATTTATCCTTGATTTTGGATACGTTCACGAATACGAGTACGCTCCTCAACGCGATTACGAATACTGACATTTTCGGCTATTTTTTGATGCAATAGAATATCTTCTTCTGCATCATAAGAAAATGTTACCGCAAGAGCGTATGACTGTGGTATTTCCTTTTCAGCATGGGTGAATCGTTCTTTTCCTGTTATAAGTATGTAAATATAAGGTTCATTCTCGTCCCAAAGTAAATCTTTTCCACCCGTTTTTCCCTTCGCCCAAACCCGTTGTTGAAGCGTACTATTCTGAATTGTGGTACTTCCGGGTTCGAATGCCGCACCATATTGTTTCCGAAAGTTTTCTAAAGCAGCATCAGCATCTTCTTCTAAGCCATGTTCTTTTTTCTGGGCAAAGTTCAGAAGCTTTTCCGCATCAGTTCTGCGGAACACCTCAACAAATAGAGAGTTAGCAATATATTCTTTTCTGCTCATGCGTGTTGGCGGGTTGTAGGCAAAGCCGATCGATATTCTTTTGGCTCCTTTTACATTGATAAACTCAGTTGGCACTGGAATTTTATAGAGATGCAGTGACCTCAATGTTAGCTCATCTTCTGCAAAAAGGGTCACATGCTTAGGGTCATCGGCAGTTGAGAAGAGGACTTCATCATCAATTTTGCCATAACCAATAAGCCGCAAACGATTTTCAGCTTTCTGTGCCCTTATACCTACATGGCTTGCATCGACCGCATCCTCGGCCCAGGAGCGAAGCTCATCAGGACAACAAGCTGCGCTCGCAAGCATTGCACGAATTAGATTTGCAGAAGGTGCCTCATCTATTTGTGCTTCCAATAATCTTTCCAATCTGGCAGCATAATGGGTTACATGGGGTGCAGCAAAACTGGTTCCTACCCACCCTCTAAAAGACTTATCATTTGTATGATTTGTAGTCGGTTCCATCATAAGCCTGTCATTAGTACGCCAACGACTGGTGCCACGAGTAATCTGGCTAACAGAATAGTTTCCACCATAGTCTACAAATTCAGGTTTCACTGCGCCATTGACACCTTTCCCTGCACGTGTAAATACTGACATCATACCAGCGTTTCCCGCAGCAATAGCAGTGATACCTGTTCGCACATCTGGGGTCGCACCCCGGGTAATTGAACCAACCGAAACAGCTAAAGCCGCAGTCGCGGGGTCAATTAGGCGGTGCGCTGGATTCAATAGCTGGTTACGTACTTTTTGACAGAGGTCATCTCGGCTAATGAAATCCGGCAGATCAGGGTATTGGTTTCCGGCGCTAACAATAATAACAATATCCAAATCCCGTGCGAGTTGGTCGAGCATTCCCGCCCAAGTCAATTGTCTACCACCAGCATATAGATAATCCAAATCACCTGAAGAAAGATTGAAAACACGACAGTGGTAGTGTTCATTAAAGTATTCAATTGCTTCTTTTACTATTTGTTCTGGACGCCTTTCTTTTGAATATACGGGGTTACCTTGTCCATCATCGTGCATTACTTTCCCATTACATAGTCGAACCAATGGTTTAAAAATTGGATTTTCATTAAATATATGGGAAAAATCTCCATATACTACGATTCCCGCCACACCAGTTCCGTGTCCGTTCAGATCAGAGGCTGTATTTTCAGTAAAATCAAAATCCTCCTCACCTACAATAATTGCTGAGAGTAGAGGATTTCCAGAAAAAATTCCCGAATCTATAACTGTAGCAAGTGGTGCATTTTCATCCAGATCGTTATGGACAACTGGTGTAAAATCCTGAGCATAAAGCCCGCTATAGTCATGAAGTATTGTTTCCATTGGGAAATCTACGCATGCAATGACGTCAAGATCCAGCAATACATTCAAAGTAAATTCGTTAACTTTAGCGCGCCCAAGCAAGAGGGTCTGCAACTCAAACAGATCACCCAATAATTGACTGCCACCTGTCCCCAGTGCACTCCTTATTTGCGCTTCAATTTCGAGAATTGTACCCTGGTCACCGTTATACCAAACATCAATATTTACAGTGAAGAAGTCATTTCCCAACGTCTTCCCAGAGTCAAGGTGCTTTTTAAGTCTCTGCCCGATACGATCATCACGCTTTAATTTGCGTATTTCTTCAATGCAATCAAATAATTCTCTGCGTTGACCTGGAGCAAGAGTACCTCGTTCAGAGCTGTCTTGCATATATAATAAACGCTCGTTCTCAAAAGTGGACATAGCGGAGGCATCTTCAAATTGAACAACAAGTTTGGATTTTTCGGACTGGGGAAGTTTCACTTCTTCAACAATCCACAAATTGCACATACTGAGAAGCCTGTCTAACGAAGTTGCCGACAGGGCATCACTAACTAATTCCAGAACCATGAGGTTATCTGTATCAATGCCACTCACTCTTCGAGAGGCTTTAATATCGGCCACAGTGGTATCCCAATCTTGTTTAAGCTTACCACCATGCTGACTTGGCTGGCGGGCCGGAGGCCTTGGCGGGTTTGGATTTCTTCTGAATCGTCCATATAAGGCAGATAAATCTTCCTTTTTAATTTCTATCCTATCAGCCACAACGATTTCCTCCTCCGTATATCAGTTTCAATACTGAGTTTTCCGCAAAGCAACATTCTCCTTTTGCCGTTGTACCGCTTGCTCAATATCTCTTTTTGTGTATATCTTCCTACCTTCAAGTACACATTGTTTTCGTACAAAATTAGCAGTCTGCTCTACATCTGCGTAAGTGAAGCCATCCGTTTCATTCAAGAATTCAGCAAAAATATGATTCGCACCATCTAAAGACTTAAGACGCAAGCAGAATAGCCGCATCTTTGCATCGTTGGTAGGCATGTCAAAGCGTAACGTACAGTCGAAGCGCCGCCAAATGGCATAATCTAAAGACTGCTCAAAATTTGTTGCAGCAATCACCAATGATTTTCCCTTGAAGCTATCCAATTGCTGTAAAAAAGTATTTACAACGCGCTTTATCTCTCCGTGTTCAAAAGGATCGTTTCGGCTCCTTGCTATGGCATCAAATTCATCAAAAAAAACCACATAGCTATCTTGTCGAGCAAAATCAAAGACTTTTCTGAGATTGGATGCCGTCTCACCAAGATATGAGGAAATCACCGCATCAAAACGCACATATATCATCGGAAGGCCGATTTCAGACGCAAGTGTTTGGGCCGCGAGAGTCTTTCCACAGCCAGGAGCACCATAGAAAAGAATTCGTTTTGTTGGAGCAACTCCATTACTAACAAGAACATCCCAGTTCTGAAATTCATTAACAATTCGTTCAAGTTCCTGCTGCATTTGCGGCATTGCAATCAAATCAGAAAAATACTTTTCTGGATATATGATCTCAAACAGTCTCACATCCTCATCTTTCACCTTGCCAATATTTGAGGAATATGTGGAAACTGAGCGCCTCGGCTGTGCCGAACCATTTAGGATAAGTTTTAACTCATCGGCGAGAATACCGTGGTTTTTTTTACGCTCATCTTCTATAATCTCTTGAGCCACTCTATAGAAAGCTTCGTGATCGCCTGTTTTGTGGCTTACAAAGAGCTTTTTCAGCAAGTCAGCTCTCGCCATAGCACATTCTCCTTATCTACTAACGGTATTGCATAGTATAGACTTTTGCTCCCAAACAAGCATCTATTTTTTGGTTTTAGCAAAAGATGTTAAACTCCCTATTCTAAAAATCTTCTTATAAAGTAAATAAGCTATGCTATAAGCATTCCAAAGTATTAATAATCTCTTTAGATATGCCATGTGCGACACAGAATTCCAAAAGCCGCATTTTTGCCAATCGACTAGGAGTACGGCGAGAATTTTCCCAGCGATTTATGGTTGTATAGCTTATATTAAGCTCGCGAGCAAGTTGTTCTTGAGAAATATTGAGTTCTTTTCGAATTGATCTAAGAATTTCTTCAATTGGCATTTTAATTCACCTCAATGAATTAAAGTATAGCATCAGCTATAGCCAATGTCAAACATAGGGTACTATTTCATTATCTCAGTAGGGAGCCCTACAAATTGTTCTGAAAAAACGGATGTTTGCACCACATCCACAGCTATTCAACAATTCTGTTTTCCACATTGGCATTTTACCCAATTGCACATAGATGCTACTCTAAATAGCAGCGTTTTTAACGCAATAAAGTTCTTTGGAGGAATCAATATTATGGCATCTATTGTAAAACGCAACAAAAGTTATGCGGTTGTCTATACAGATACCTCGGGCGAAAAGAAAAGGCAAAAATGGGAGACCTACTACAGTCTTGAGGAGGCGCAGCAACGAAAGGAATTGCTGGAACTATGCTCACATACACGAACAAAAGTCCGCCGCCAGTGTGTACAGACGGTGGAGCAATTTTTTGTGCAATACGTGGAGCTATATGGAGTAAGCCATTGGTCACTATCCACTTATCAAGCCAATTACAGCCTTATTCGTCGTTATCTTATCCCGGCCATCGGCATGATGCGCCTTGAAGAACTCACTCCCCTTGTGGTGGCACATCTATACCACCGCTTTGCACAGTTACCACAACAAGGTGGTCGCTGCCATGAGCCTACAGGTAAACCAATTACCACACAAACTCTGCGCAGCCTCCATAAACTGCTGCACAGTGCCTTTGAGCAGGCGGTGCTATGGGAGTATTTACAGCGAAACCCTTTTCACGGCGCATCACTGCCAAAGTCACATCCCACTTCCCTTGCGTTCCTCATCCCTGAACAAGTATGGCAGCTATTAGATGATTGCACCAACCCTATATTGCACATGGCCGTGACACTCGCCTTTGCGGGAACGCTGCGTAAGGGTGAGTTACTGGCACTGACTTGGCAGGACGTAAATTTCGTTGAGGGAACCATACGGGTAAACAAAACCCTGTACCGGGTCAGTAACCATGCGCTGACCATGCTACAGGGACGAGATATTCTCCATCAATTTCCACCATTGCTGGATACTGCCTGCACTACGCTAGTGCTTAAGCGTCCTAAAACAAAAGCCAGCAACCGGGTTATCTATTTGCCAGCCTCAGTAATGTCGGAATTGAAAGCCTTTAGGACATCCTCTCCAGAAACCGAGCTGGGACTCATTTTCTGCTATCCGGATGGACGTCCCATCCAGGAGCACACTTTAACCGACCGCTTTCACGAGGCGCTGAAAGTGGCTGGCCTGCCACAAGTGACTTTCCACAGCCTGCGACACAGCAGTATCACATATAAGCTGGTGCTGTCACAGGGAGATCTTAAGGCGGTGCAGGGGGACTCCGGCCATGCTCAAGTAGATATGATTACCGACCTGTATGGTCACATTTTAGAAAATAACCGCATGACCAATGCAAAACGCATGGACGAGGCCTTTTTCCAAAAAGGGTATAGTAAACAGGAATCGAACGCAAGACCTATCTCTTAGGAGGCGATAGGTCTATCCAGTATACAAGAAGGGAATCCAAAATCTTATCCCATATCGAAAGGAAAAGGAGATATCTCCATGAATATAGACCACTGCAAAACATTTAATGCCTTGGGCGATTACCTCAAGGAACAGGCTACTCGGACTGATTTAAAACAGGACGAGTGTAAACAGCTATATAGTACGCTGGAGGAGCGTTGTCAGCGCCATTATCTAAACGGTCTACTATCTGGGCATAGAAACTGGTATATCTGCGAGGGCACGTCTGCTGTTTTTACCTACCTCTATCGCAATTGGAGCTATCAAAGCAGCCTTAAGGCAAACCGTGACTACCTGATGGAGATTGCTGATCATCTTCAGCAGGACTACTTTTGCGCCGATGGACCACAGATCACAGTACAGGAGATCACGCACATTTTATCCATACTGGACAAGCGTTATGACTTTTCTAAAAAGGTGCTGGGCGATGCGCTTTTGTATCTGCTATTGCCGAACGATGCCCACCGAACCTATGATGCCCTTTGCCGACCTTATACCACACCGGATGGACAGTGGACCTGCGATATCATCTTGCCCCATATTCAGCGAGATACGAAAACAAACCCTGGCTCCATACTACTCCATGAACTGGGCCATCTGCTCAATCTCAAGTTGACTGGCAGCCTATTGGTATTGCCTGAGCTGTTTGTGCAACTAGATGGCTTGATGCGAACCACCCAAACCGCAGGTAGTATAGAAGAACTCAGCGAACTATTCGCTCACCTCTTTGCCATGACCATGCTCCGGCAGCCGGAGTTAAAGCAGTATGATTCTTATCCGCCAATACCGGAGGCCACACAAGCAGTCTTTATCGCCTATTTTCAAACCTTGCTGGCAGGGCTATAGCCACCACACACAACACCGCTCATTGGGTTCATTCCCAATAGGTGGTGCTTCTTTATGCCATTACATCCAAAGGAGGACTATATGTATCCAACAAATCATCAGCAGGATAAGAGATTCTTAACCGCTACCGATGTTGCGGAAATCCTTCATATCTCAAGAAGTTCAGCTTATCGCATCATACAACGATTAAATGGCGAACTCAAGGCGCAGGGCAAAATCACGATTGCCGGTAAAATTTCCTCTCGATACTTTTTTGAAAATATTTATCTATGATCTGTGATCATATACACCCAACCGAAACCATGATAAAATAAAGTTGTGGTAGCAGAAGGAGGTGCAAATGCCTACCTACAAAGACCTAAAAACCGGATTGTGGTATTGCAAATTTGTTTTTACTGATTGGACGGGCAAAAAGACACAGAAAAAGAAAATGGGCTTTAAGCTGCAAAAAGAAGCGAAAGCCTATGAAACGGAGTTTTTAAGCAAGGCGCATGCTTCCTGCGATATGCTCTTTTCCTCACTCGTAGAACTCTATATGGAGGACTGCAAGCCGCGCCTAAAGCCTACGACCTATGCAAACAAACAATTTCTCATAGGCACCCATGTACTGTCTTACTTCGGGAATACGCCAATCAATAAAATTTTCGCAACTACGATTCGGCAATGGCAAACGACACTGATTTCGCATCCTGCCGGCTATAGCGAGACGTATCTGAAAACGGTACATAATCAGGTTTCTGCAATCTTCAACTTTGCTTGTAAATATTACAGGCTCCCGGAAAACCCAGCCCGGATTTGTGGCTCTATGGGGAAGAAGAATGCGGACTGTATGCTGTTTTGGACGGTGGATGAGTTTAAGAAGTTCGTTGCAGCTGTCAGCGATAAGATCGTTTCCACGACCATTTTCAATCTGCTCTTCTGGTCGGGGATGCGTTCTGGAGAAATGCTGGCACTGACTTTAAACGACTTTGACTTTGATGCGAACACAGTGTCGATCAGCAAAAACTACGCACGGCTCGACAACGAGGATCTGATCCTTGAGCCCAAAACACCAAAAAGCAAACGGAAAGTTACTTTGCCGCCCTTTGTCTGCGACCTTGTAAAGTCTTATGCTGAAAAACTTGTAGATTACGAACCAGATGAACGATTATTCACCGTGACAAAGCACTATCTCAAACATGAGATGAGCAGAGGCTGCAAGAAAAGCGGCGTCAAGGTTATCAGAATTCATGACCTTCGCCACAGCCACGCAAGCCTGCTGATCGAGATGGGATTCTCTCCACTCCTAATCAGTGAACGGCTGGGTCATGAAGATATAAAAACCACTTTGCAGACCTACTCTCACCTCTACCCCAACAAGCAGGGAGAAGTAGCTGAGAGACTGCAAAGTTTCTTTTAACCCCATTTCGTGTACCTTTTGTGTACTTCGGGGTAAAAGAGAAAGCCGCAAACCCCGACGAATACAGGGTTTGCGGCAAGGGTTACATTATTCCCACTCGTTGTTGGGCATCATATTTAACGGATTTTGCTTCATAAATTTGATACCTCATTTTTTTGATTATTTGATGTGTCCATATTATCCAGCCCTATACGATGGGCTGTTATCAAATTGTTATCGGTGGTGATAACGGGGGGTAGCAGGGTTGTTGTTTTCTCTGGTGGTTTACAACTACATTTTACCACGAAAGGCAGGGAAATGCAATAACCATCCTTGCTGTGGCGTATCAAGGAATCTTACTGAACATATGGCGCACCTTATCCAAACGGCTGTTTGGACGACGGGGCTGGATGATTGGCTCGCCGACAGTGGCCTGATACCCTTTCAGTTCCGTCAGGCACACACTCCGCCCGTTGGTGTAAAAGGCCAAATCAGTACGGTATGCCTGTATGCAACGGGCGGGAATCTCGCCAGTAAAGACAACTTCATCCTTTTTTATCTGGGCCGTTTCGATGGTGGCACAGTATTTCGGCGCATCATGATAAGCCCTGGAAAGGTATTCCTGGGGCGCATAGAGGGTGAAGGAGAGATAAGGTTCCAGCAACTGCGTCCCAGATTTCTTCAATGCCTGTTCCAATACAATCGGGGCCAATGAGCGGAAGTCCGCCGGCGTACTGACCGGGCTATAGTAAAGTCCGTATTCAAAGCAAATCTTACAGTCCGTTACGTTCCAGCCACACAAGCCTTGCCCCAAACCGTAACGGATACCATCCATGACAGCGTTTTGAAAACTCTGGTTCAGGTATCCCAGGGAAACCCGGCTCTCGTATTTTACACCGGAGCCAAGCGGGAGCGGTGTAACAGACAGTCCGATAGATGCCCAAAACGGGTTAGGCGGCACCTCGATATGGATGGTGTGACTGGCCACTTTGAGCGGCCGCTCTAAATAAATGACGGTGGGTTCCTTCACTGCTGTTTCAATCTTGTATTTTTCCGTCAGCAAAGCGGAAACAACCTCCAACTGCATCCGACCCAAAAAAGAAAGAATGATCTCATGGGTGGTGGAATCCACCTCGTAGTGCAAAAGCGGGTCAGTATCCGCAATTTGCGTAAGAGCGTCCAGCAACCGGTCTCTTTGCTCTGCCGTTTTTGGCGTAATCGTCGTCCGCAGCATAGGGAAGGGAACATCACTCCACATTTCACGAGGAAGTTGGGTTTTGTCCCCCAATATATCGTTTAATCTCAAGCTGTCGCTGGGAAGGATGACAATTTCGCCCTTATGGGCGGTATCTGTCCGAACAATCTCCCCTTTGGATGGAATACGCATCTCTGTGATTTTCAGCTTTTCTCTCCCGGCTAGGGCCACCGTATCCCGCAGACGCAGCGTTCCGCTGTATAGCCGCAGATAGACAAGCCTCTGGCCGCAATCTGTATACTCCACCTTAAAAACTCTACCGCACAGGGCGGCGCTCCCCTGTTCCTTGGTCGATTGGAACAGCCCTATCACCGCATCCATCAACTGTTGAATGCCAAGGCCGTTTTTGGCGCTACCATGATAGACCGGGAGCAGGGAGGCGTCTTGAACTCGCCGCTGTTCTTCTTGCGCAAGTTCTTTCTGACTGATTGATTCTCCTGCGATATACTTTGCCAATAACTCATCGTTATTTTCGATGACCGAATCCCACACCTCTGCACTAGTGTTTTCTGTCAGAGTTATTTTCGAGGACAGCGACACTGTCTGCTTGATGATAATATCAGCGGAGAGCTTATCCCGAACAGACTGATATACGCTCTCCAAATCAATGCCAACCTGGTCGATCTTGTTGATAAAGATAATGGTGGGGATGTTCAATTTCCGTAGGGCATGGAACAGAACACGGGTCTGGGCCTGCACGCCATCTTTAGCGGAGAGCACCAAGATGGCCCCGTCCAAAACAGCCAGAGAGCGGTATACCTCTGCCAAGAAATCCATGTGGCCGGGAGTATCCACAATATTGACTTTACAACTGTGCCACTGGAAAGAAGTGACTGCCGTTTGAATGGTAATTCCACGCTGCCGCTCCAAAAACATAGTGTCCGTTCTCGTTGTCCCTTTTTCGACGCTCCCCGGCTCTGAAATGGTTCCGCTGGCATACAGCAGGCTTTCTGTCAGTGTCGTCTTGCCCGCATCTACATGGGCAAGAATCCCGATATTGATAATGTTCATGTCTATCCTCCATACAAGGCCCAAAAGGGCGCAAAAATCCCCAGCGGCAAATACTTTTACCGCTGGGGATCATGACTTCGGATACATAGAAACGCATTCAGCTAACATGAGCCGTTATCCGTCACGATATTTGATAAAAAGGCAAAAGCATTCTTAAATTGGGTACAAAAACCAAGCCCCTGCAAGGGGCAATTATTTTTGTGCCCATTATCAAATTTTATTTAAGAATACCTTGCCGCATGTTGAATAGACTCCTCAAATCAGGATGACAGCAGTATAGCATAGCACACTCTAAAATGCAAGAAGTTTTTACCCGCTGTCCCAAATAAATCAGGAGGGCATTCACCGGGACACCCTCCGATTTGGGGCCTCATGCGCAAATAATTTCTGTGTCCACGATTTCCGCCGCACACGCCCGAATATTGTTAGTCCCTCTGCAACTCATACCACAGACCGTTGCCCTCGTCAAAGATGTACTTTTCCATGAAATTACCTCCATTTTTTGTGATTATCGTGCGCCTACCCTTATTTTTGACCTTGCACCCCATTTCTGCTCCTTTTCGACCTGTTCCTGCTGGTAAGCTGCCTCCAGTATCCTGTCCGCCTGTTCCGGGCCAATGGCCCGTCTGACCCGCTCATAGTCCCTGACTTGCCCTTTCAAGCCGTCCCTCTCGGCACAAACCTCATAAATCCTGGCTGACAGGGAGCCGTTCTTACTGACCTCACGATCATAGGCGCTCTGCAACCGCTCAAACTTGCTCTTGAGGTCGAAGTAGGCCCGGTAGACGGAGCGCAGCACCTTGACGATCTTCTCCCAAAGGGGCTTGGCCTTTTTCTCCCGGTAGGACTTGGCCGATTCCAGCGGCCCCGCCTCCGGCAGCGTCCGCTCCGGGTCGTCGGAGAAGTCCGCCGCCAGTTTCTCCATGCCCTTGAGCAAGGGCGCTACATCGTCCAGCTTAGCCCTGGCCTGGGCCGCTTTCTTCTCAGCTGATGCTGCCTCCTTATTCTTTTTGTCGGCCTCAACCTGGGCCAGCGCCGACACCTCTTGAAGCTGTGCAAGCCGTTCCTGCTCACGCTCCGTCTTGAACTGCGTAACAGTCAAATGTTCTTCGGAACTACCACGTTCCCCACGCTCTACATCGTCATAGCCAGCGGAGCGCATATGCTCAAAGAAATCATCTTGCAGGACACTGTACGACTTTCGTAGAACGGGTTTGCCCTTAGCTGTGCGTAACGGCTCCCCGGTAGTTTCGTCCAGAATGGGCTTGGACGCCCACTTCTTGCTCATGCTCACCTGCATGATCGTTTCCTTGACCTTGCCCACCAGGGACTTGTCCTTGCACCGCTTTGTCCAGCGTATCTCCTTCTCCACTACCGGGATATAAACCACATGGAGGTGGTAGTGGTACACGTCCTCCCCCAGCGCCTCGGACATGGCCCGGTTGCGCTCGTCAGCGTGCATGACCGCCGACAAAATATACTGCTCTCCGCCCACGATTTTGATTGCGGCTTTATAGGCTTCGGTGTAAAATTGTTTTGCGAAGTCATACCCGCCGTGATTGTAGAAGTAAGCGGAGTTTACATCAAAGACCAACTCACCGTATCGAAAGGCATCCTCCTTGATGCCACGGGTGGAGATCACGCCGTCGGCCTCCATTTGAGCAAACATCTCCCGATACCCGGCAGACGGGGTTTTGAAATGGACATTGAGCGGCGTCCGCTCCAGTACAATGTCCTGATTGACATAGGAATCCTTCTCACGCTCGTTGTGCTGCTGGGTGTTACCGATCTTGGTTTCGGTCAGCCTCATATTTCTTGCGTTGGTACGGTCAATACCGTCGCCTCTCGCCATAGGCAAAAATCCTCCTGTTTCAGATGTTGGGTTGTTGAAAGAGGACGGGGGTTCGGGGGAGGCACTTCCTGCAGGAAGTGTAATAACCCACTATGACACTTTCATCCCTTCGGTCTGCAAAGTGTCGTGGGCTCTCCGAGGGGGTGTGGGGGCTTTGCCCCCGGCAACTGCGGTTGCCTCCCCCAGCAGGGCCGCCCTTTGAAAAGGGCACCCTGCACCCCGCCTAAACTTTGCTGCTCCCCGTGACAGCCGTGACGACCGTGACGATGTTTCAGACACCGCCGCCACTCTCAAAAAAGCCGTCACAGCCGTCACGGTCGTCACGCCTGGGACGGTTCCAGCGTCAGGCTGATACTTCTCCCGGCGTGGCTCCTGCTGTTCTCATAGCGGATGTGGTAGTCTATCAGCAGCTTCCCGGCCCGGACGTTTAGCCGCATCGCCAGGGCGTTGGGCTTCATGTCGGTCTGGAGCGCCGCTACCAGCTCGGTGGCCGTACCACCCCAGGTCGGCTTCTCCGCCGTCACAAGGGCGGCTATGGCCTCCAGCACCGGGTCGGGCGGCTCTGTCCATGCCTCCGTTTCCGTACGCTCCAGCGTCCATATCAGCCGTTCCTTGTCCCTGGTAAGATAGAATCGCTGGTCTTGCTGGTCACGCCCGGCCACGTCCAGAACGGCGCTGCCGTCTGTCCGCTTCTCCTTTTGAAGAAGAAAGGCCCCGTCCGCCGCTCCCAGCAGACCGTTGGTGCCGGAGATCATATCGAATTTGTCATCTGCCTGTTGCTTTCGAGTGTGGTGTACCAGCAGGAGGCAGACGCCGCAATCATCGGCAAGGCGTTTCAGCTTACCCACCACCTCGTAATCGTTGGCGTAGCTGTACTTATCCCCACCAGCCTCCCGGATTTTCTGGAGGGTGTCAATGATAATCAGCTTGGTGTTCGGGTGTTCCCGGACGAACTTCTTTAGCTGTTCCTCCAGGCCAACGCCAAGCTGTTTGGCGTAGACCGCAAAGAGCAGATTGTCGGTGCCCTCTGTGCCGAACATTCGGTATAGCCGCCCCTGCAAGCGGCGGTGGTCGTCCTCCAACGCCAGATAGAGGACAGTCCCCTTGTGGACAGGGTAGCCCCACAGGGGGAGGCCCATGCTGACATGGTAGGCAAGCTGGGCCATCAGGAACGACTTGCCCACCTTGGGCGCTCCCGCAAAGAGGTACGTCCCAGGGTAGAGCAGACCGTCTATTACGGGCGGTCTGCTCTGGTAGATGTTCTGGTAAAGGTCGTTCATGGAAACTGTGTGGAGGTAGGCTGGGTCGTTCATGCGCCGCATATCCCGGAGCATTTCCTCTAAATCTTTCTCTTGGGGGTTGTTTTCAGCCGTTTCCTCTGCTATACTTTGGGTAGTTGTTTGAGAATTGGGCTGTTCCCCGTCTGCGCCAACAGACGGAACCGGGACAGTCCTTTTCGTTTCTCTGGAATCCATCAATCTATCAATCCTCCTTCATGCCGCCCAGCGTCACTGAGATAAGGTCAATGGTGGCGAGAAGTTCATCCCCCACGTCGCCCCCGGCCTCAATGCGCCGCAGTTCCCCCAGGACGGCGGCGAGTTGGTCACGCAGGGCCTTGTAGACCCTGGGATTGCCCTGCACCACCACGGCCCGGTCTAAGAGCCGCCGGGTGATGTAGTCCTGCTTCGTCAGGCCAGAGAGCCGCACAGCGGCGTCAATCTGCTTGTTTTCCTCCGGGGATACCCGGAAGGCCACGGTCTTGTTCCTCCAGCGGTTGTGAGTGTCCAAATTCTTAGCTGACATTACGCTCCCATCCTTTCAAAGTCCAATTTGTCTGCCATTTCCGTCTGCTTGGACGGAAACAGGTGGGCATAGCGATAGGTGATCTCGATACTCTCATGCCCCACACGGTCAGCAATCGCCACAGCGGAGAAGCCCATGTCAATCAGAAGTGAGATGTGCGAATGCCGGAGGTCGTGGATTCTGATACGCTTGACCCCTGCCGACTTCGCCCCTCTGTCCATCTCATGGTGGAGATAGCTTTTCGTGATGGTGAAAATGCGCTCCTTCTTCTTGATACCGTAGAGCATCCCCAGGTAATCCTTCATCTCGTCACAGAGGAAGTTGGGCATTTTAATGGTGCGGTTGCTTTTCTTCGTCTTTGGCGTGGTAATGACGTCCTTGCCGTGGAGCCGCTGATAGGACTTGCTGATTTTCACCGTCCCGGCCTCAAAGTCAAAGTCTGCCGGGGTCAGGGCCAGCAGTTCCCCCTCCCGAATACCACACCAGTAGAGCATTTCAAAGGCGTAGTAGGAAACGGGCTTGTCCATCATGGCATCTGCAAACTTCTGGTACTCCGCTTTCGTCCAGAACAGCATTTCCTTCCGTTCCTCTGACCCCATGTTCCCAGCCTTGGCGGCGGGATTGGAGCGCAGCTCATAGAAGCGGACAGCGTGATTGAAGATGGCGCTAAGCTGGTTGTGCAGGGTTTTGAGGTAGGTAGCCGAGTAGGGCTTGCGCTTCTCGTCCCGGTAGGCCAGCAACTCGTTCTGCCATGCGATCACGTCCTTGGTGGTGATCTCGCTAATCTTCCGCTTGCCAAAGTAGGGCAGAATTTTCTTCTGGATGATGTTCTCCTTGGTCAGCCAGGTGTTCTCCTTGAGCCGGGGTTTCATATCCTTGGTGTAAAGCTCGGTAAAGGCTTCAAAGGTCATATCCAGGTCGCCGGAGGTCTGCATCTGGAAACTGCGCTCCCACTCCTGGGCCTCCCGTTTGGTGGCAAAGCCACGCTTGCACTTCTGTTTGCGCTCCCCCGTCCAGTCCTGATACCGCACCATGACGTACCATGTTCCTCTTGCTTCGTCCTTAAAGACTGGCATTTAGTTCCCTTCCTTTCTGGCCCCGTAGAGCCGTTCGTTGAAATACTGGCGGTTGACCCGCCCTGCGATGGTGATGAAGCCCTTGTCCTTCAATTCTTCGTTGAGCTGCCGGATGAGTTTATAGGCGTAGGGCTTCGATACACCCAGCTCGTCCGCAACTTCTTCCGCCCGGATGAATCTGTTCTCCATATGGATTCCTCCTTTCTTTTGATTTAACGCTATTTGCTTAACGTAGTCCTATTATACTAACTCTATTCCGTTATGTCAAGACCTTCCAACGAGAAAATATAAACAAATTTATTTATTTTTCTCTTGACTGGTCTAAACATATCTGTTATACTTCAAGTGTCCCCATTACATAGATTGGAGTTGGCAGTTATGGCGATTGGTGAACGTATTCGTTTCTTCCGCAACATGAAGGGCATCACACAGAAGTATCTTGGCATGGTGGTGGGTTTCCCGGAACGCTCCGCCGATGTGCGTATGGCACAGTATGAAACCGGGAGCCGCACCCCCAAGGCCGACCTGACAAAGACCCTGGCTGACTTCTTTGATATTTCCCCTGATGCCCTGACCGTCCCTGACATAGATACCGACATCGGCCTGATGCACACCCTCTTTGCTTTGGAGGATATTCGGGGGCTGACTATTGGGGAGATTGACGGCGAGGTTTGTCTGCGTCTGGACAAATCCAAAGGCAAGACCTATGCCAATATGCTTGATATGCTGTCCGCCTGGGCGGAGCAGGCCAAGAAGCTGGAGGCCGGGGAGATCACCAGGGAGGACTATGACCGCTGGCGGTACAACTACCCCAAGTACGACACCACCCTGCGGTGGGCAAAAGTTCCCTCACAGGAATTGAGTGATTTCCTGGTGGATGCACTCAAAGATAGCCCCGATACTGATGAATAGACAGCAAAAGCCCTTACCGACGTTGCCATCGGTAAGGGCTTTCTAATATGGTTGTCCTCACTTATAAGCCGCAAAAGAACATTCTTTACCCGCAATCCACTGGGGATACAGAATGATACGGCCTATGGGGAGCGTTATCAAATCGTTATCAAAAGAGAGATATAAAACCGCAAAATCGTTGTGCCGCAACGGGTTCGGAGTTTCAAAAACTCACTCCCACTCAATGGTCGCGGGGGGCTTGGAGGTGATATCGTACACGATGCGGTTAATCCCCGCCACCTCGTTGACAATGCGCACGCTGACCCTGTCCAGCACCTCGTAGGGGATGCGGGCCCAGTCGGCGGTCATGAAGTCGCTGGTGGTCACGCCCCGGAGGGCCAGGGTGTAGTCGTAGGTCCGTCCGTCGCCCATGACCCCCACGCTGCGGGTGTTGGTGAGGACGGCGAAATACTGGTTGATGCCCTTGTCCAGCCCCGCCCTGGCGATCTCGTCCCGGAAGATGAAATCCGCCTCCCGCAGGGTGTCCAGCTTCTCCTTGGTGAGGTCCCCGATGACTCGGATGGCGAGGCCGGGACCGGGAAAGGGCTGGCGCATGACCAGATACTCCGGCAGACCCAGCTCCCGGCCCAGCTGGCGCACCTCGTCCTTAAAGAGCAGCCGCAGCGGCTCGATGATCTCCTTGAAATCCACATAGTCCGGCAGGCCGCCCACGTTGTGGTGGGACTTGATGACGGCGGCGTCTCCCGCGCCGGACTCGATCACGTCCGGGTAGATGGTGCCCTGGGCCAGGAAATCCACGGCGCCGATTTTCCTGGCCTCCTCCTCAAAGACGCGGATAAACTCCTCGCCGATGATCTTCCGCTTGCGCTCCGGCTCATCCACGCCTGCCAGCCTGATGAGGAAGCGCGTCTCGGCGTCCACCCGGATAAAGTTGGCGGAGCGCTGGGCGAAGATGGACTCCACCTCGTCCCCCTCGTCCTTCCGCATAAGGCCGTGGTCCACGAAGACGCAGGTTAGCTGCTTTCCGATGGCCTCGGCCAGGAGTGCGGCGCAGACGGAGGAGTCCACGCCGCCGGAGAGGGCCAGCAGCACCTTCCCATCCCCCACCTTCTCCCGGATGGCCCGGATGGAGGTCTTCATATAGTCCTCCATGGTCCAGTCGCCGGCGGCTCCGCAGACCTCGTAGAGGAAGTTGCGAATCATCGCCACGCCGTTTTCGGTGTGGCCCACCTCCGGGTGAAACTGCACGCCGTAGAACCCCCGCGCCTCGTCCGCGATTGCCACATTGGGGCATGCGGCGCTGTGGGCGGTGAGGGTGAAGCCCTCGGGCACCCTGGCCATATAGTCCCCGTGGCTCATCCAGGACACGCCCTGCTCAGGGAGTCCCTTGAAGAGCCTGCAGCCCGCATCGTAGAAGGTCTCGGTTTTGCCGTATTCCCGGGCGGAGTCCTCCCGGGCGGCGGTGACCTGTCCGCCCAGACTGTGGGCCATGAGCTGGCAGCCGTAGCAGATGCCCAGCACCGGGACGTCCAGCGAAAAAACGGCGCTGTCCACGCGGGGGGCGGTCTCCTCATAGACGCTGTTCGGCCCGCCGGTGAAGATGAAGCCGATGGGATTCATAGCCTTGAGCTCCGCCACGGGGGTGGTATAGGGCAGCACAACGCAGTACACGCCGCACTCACGCACTCTGCGGGCGATGAGCTGGTTGTACTGTCCGCCGAAATCCAGGACAATAACGAGTTGATGGTTCATTCAGGTGTTCCTTTCTCAATCAAGTGCGCAATACGCTCAATGCCGGGGAGACTGCCCGCCTTGACGGGGAGCTCTCCCACCCGGCTGCGCCCGAAGCCGCCGTGGCAGTCGGAGCCGCAGGTCACCAGCCAGCCATGCTCTCTGCACAGGGCGAGACACAGCTCCGTCACCTCGGGCGGGTGGAACGAGTAGTGGCACTCGATGCCGTCCAGCCCCTGGGCCATGGCGCTCAGAACGGCGGCGCGAAACGCCGCCATATCCTCCTGCGGTATCACCTCGCCGGGATGGGCCAGCACCGCCAGGCCCCCGGCGGCGTGGATGCGCCCGCTCACCTCCGAGATGGATGGAAAGCCCACGCAGCTGTAGGAGTGGCTGTACTTTCCGTAAACAGAGAGGCCGCCGGCCAGCTTCTCCGTCAGTCCCTTGCTGAGGAAATAGTGCAGGGCCGTCCAGCCGCCCAGCGTGGGCTCGTAGGTAAACGCCTCGTACTCCGCCAGGGAGACCGGCTCCCCCGCCCGCTCCATTTTTACAATCAGCCTGCGGTTGACCTCCTCCAGGCGCTCACGGTTCTCCCTGCAAAACGCCTGAAAGCAGGGGTCGTCCAGGTCCACGCCGTAGCCGAGGATGTGGAAGTTCAAGCCGAAGTCCATGGCGTCCAGCTCTACGCCGGGGACACAGGACACCCCCTTTTTGCCGGGCAGGTCCCGGAGCGCCCGCGCCCCCTCCAGCAGATCGTGGTCGGTGAGGGCCAGCAGCCCCACGCCCCGCGCCGCCGCCGCATCCACCAGCTCGGCCGGCGTCATGGTCCCGTCGGAAAAGCAGGAGTGGACGTGCAGATCGGCGATGGAATCCATCCATGCCACCAGATGAACCTCCCCTCCATTTTTTGATAGTTTAGAATATCATATTCATTCTTAAAACACAATACTTCCCGGACGCGGAGAGCCGCCAGACCTGAGCGGTCCGACGGCTCTCTTTTTCGTCAATTTGTCGGTCCGCCGCCGCCGTATTTCCCCCTTAAGGGGCGTCAGGTCAGATGGCGGTGATGTCGATGGGCCGGAGCTGGTCGCTCCGCCCCTGCTCCCGGACTGTGAGGATGGCCCGGGCGGTGTCGATAGCGGTGATACAGGCCACCGAGTGCTCCACGGCGCATCTTCTGATCTTGAAGCCGTCGGAATTCTGCTTGCGGCCCCGGGTGGGGGTGTTGATGACCAGATCCACGGTGCCGGAGCCGATCATATCGATGATATTGGGGTGGGCCTCGGACACACGGGCCACCCGTCTGCACTGTACGCCCGCCGCCTCCAGCGCGTCGGCGGTGCCGGCGGTGGCGAGGATTTCAATGCCCATGTCCGCCATGCCCCGGGCAATGCCGGTAATCTCGGCCTTGTCCTCGTCCTTTACGGTGATAATCACCCGGCCGCCGCGCTTGGGCGCCTTCATGCCGGCCCCCTTAAAGGCCTTCAGCAATGCCTGGGGGAAGGATTCCGCCAGCCCCAGGCACTCACCGGTGGACTTCATCTCAGGCCCCAGGCCGGTGTCCACATCGGTGAGCTTCTCGAAGGAGAAGACGGGCATCTTGACGGCGTAGTAGTCGGCCTCCCTGTAAATGCCGGTGCCGTAGCCAAGGTCCCTGAGCCTGCTCCCCAGCATGACCTTGGTGGCCAGGTCGATGACCGGCACGCCGGTGACCTTGGAGATATAGGGGATGGTCCGGGAGGAGCGGGGGTTCACCTCAATGACGTAGACGGTGTCGTTGTAGATGACAAACTGGATGTTGACAAGGCCGATGACTCCCAGGGCCTTGGAGAGATCCCGGGTATACCGGAGCATGGTCTCCTTGTGCTTGTCCTCAATGTGGAGGGAGGGATAGACGGAGATAGAGTCGCCCGAGTGGACCCCCGCCCGCTCCACATGCTCCATGATGCCGGGGATGAGCACGTCCTCGCCGTCGAAGACGCCGTCCACCTCCACCTCCCGGCCCATGAGGTACTTGTCCACCAGGATGGGGTGCTCCTGCACATTTTGGTTGATGATGCGCATGAAGTCGGTGATGTTCTTGTCGTTGTAGGCGATCTCCATGCCCTGGCCGCCCAGCACGTAGGAGGGCCGCACCAGCACGGGATAGCCCACCTCGTTGGCTGCGGCCACGGCCTCCTCAGCGGTGAAGACGGTCCTGCCCGCGGCACGGGGAATCCTGCACTCGTTGAGAATCTCATCGAAGCGCTCCCGGTCCTCGGCGGCGTCCACGCCGTCGGCGGGGGTGCCGAGAATGGGCACCCCCATGTCGGTCAGGGCCTGGGCCAGCTTGATGGCGGTCTGCCCGCCGAACTGGACCACCGCGCCCCAGGGCCTCTCCAGCTCCACCACGGCCTCCACATCCTCGGCGGTCAGCGGCTCGAAGTAGAGCTTGTCCGCCACGTCGAAGTCGGTGGAGACGGTCTCGGGGTTGTTGTTGATGATGATGGTCTCATACCCCAGCCGCTTGAAGGCCCAGACCGAGTGGACCGAGCAGTAATCGAACTCGATGCCCTGGCCGATGCGGATGGGGCCGGAGCCCAGCACGAGGACCTTCTTCTTCTCCCCGGCGGGGGCATCGGCCCGGTGGGGGGCCTGGGTACTGGCCGCCAGATAAGGTGCGGAGGGGATATTGGGGGCGATTTCGCCCACCGCAGGGAGGCTGAGGGGCTGGGCGGCCTCGTTCTCCCCGTCGTAGGTGGAGTAGTAGTAGGGCGTCTGGGCCTCAAACTCGGCCGCGCAGGTGTCCACCATTTTAAAGGCGGGGCGGATGCCGAAGCTCTCCCGGAGGGCCTTGATCTCCTTGCGCTCCTTCCCCGCGAGGGCGGCGATCCAGCTGTCGGCGAAGCCCATCTCCTTGGCCTCCCGCAGGGTGTCCGCGTCCAGACGGCCCTTCTCCAGGGCGTCTTCCATGTCCACGATGGTCTGCAGGCGGTCCAGGAACCAGATGTCGTACTTGGTGATGGCGTTGATCTTCTCCGGGGAGAAGCCGCGCCGCAGGGCCTCGGCCACCACGAAGAGCCGCTGGTCGTCGATATTGACGAGCCGCTCCTCGATCTCCTCGGTATAGGCGTCCTCCAGCCCCGCCATGCGCAGGCTCTTCACCGGCAGCTCCAGGCCGCGGATGGCCTTCATCAGCGCGCCCTCGAAGGAGTTGCCGATGGCCATGACCTCGCCGGTGGCCTTCATCTGGGTGCCCAGGGTCCGGCTGGCGGTAGTGAACTTATCGAAGGGCAGGCGGGGGATTTTCAATACGCAGTAGTCCACCGTTGGCTCGAAGCAGGCGGTGGTGGCGCCGGTGACGGCGTTGGGGATCTCGTCCAGGGTGTACCCAAGGGCCACCTTGGCGGCCACCTTGGCGATGGGGTAGCCGGTGGCCTTGGAGGCCAGGGCTGAGGAGCGGGAGACCCGGGGATTGACCTCGATGACCGCGTACTCGAAGGAGTCGGGGTTCAGGGCCAGCTGCACGTTGCACCCGCCCTCAATCTCCAGCGCGGAGATGATGTCCAGGGCGGAGGAGCGGAGCATCTGATACTCCCGGTTGGCCAGGGTCTGGGTGGGGGCCACCACGATGGAGTCGCCGGTGTGGACGCCCACGGGGTCCACGTTCTCCATGGAGCAGATGGTGATGACGTTGCCCGCGCCGTCCCGCATGACCTCGAACTCGATCTCCTTCCAGCCGGAGATGCACCGCTCGATGAGCACCTGGCCCACGCGTGAGAGGTGGATGCCCCGGTCGGAGATCTCCCGGAGAGAGGGTTCGTCGTAGGCGATGCCGCCGCCGGAGCCGCCCAGGGTGTAGGCGGGGCGGACGATGACGGGGTAGCCGATGGAGGCGGCGAAGGCCGCCGCGTCCTCCACAGATTCCACCACGTCGCTCACCACACAGGGCTGGCCGATCTCCTCCATGGCGTCCTTGAAGCCCTGGCGGTCCTCCGCCTTGCGGATGCTCTCGGGGCTTGTCCCCAGCAGGCGCACGTTGTACTTCTCCAGGATGCCCTGCTCATGGAGATTCATGGCCAGGTTCAGGCCGGTCTGGCCGCCCAGGGTGGGCAGGATGGAGTCGGGCTGCTCCTTGGCGATGATCTGCTCCACCGAGGCCAGATTTAAAGGCTCGATATACACGTGGTCCGCGATGTCTTTGTCGGTCATGATGGTGGCGGGGTTGGAGTTGACAAGCACCACCTCCACGCCCTCTTCCTTCAGGGCGCGGCAGGCCTGGGTGCCGGCGTAGTCAAACTCGGCGGCCTGTCCGATGACGATGGGGCCGGAGCCCAGCACCAGCACTTTCTTGATGTTCGGATTCTTCGGCATCAGAGGTCGCCTCCCTTCATGTTCTCAATAAAGCGGTTAAAGAGGTATTTGGTATCCTTGGGGCCGGGAGCGGCCTCCGGGTGGAACTGGACGGTGAAGCACTTGGGCCGCTTGTACTGGAGGCCCTCCACGCTCCCCTCGTTCACGTTCACGTGGGAGATGCCGGCCACGGCGGGGTCCACGCTGTCGGCGCAGACCACGTAGCCGTGGTTCTGGCTGGTGATCTGGCTGCGGCCCGTCCGCAGGTCCTTGACCGGGTGGTTGGCCCCCCGGTGGCCAAAGCGCATCCTGCGGGTCTGGGCGCCCGTCGCCAGGGCCAGAAGCTGATGGCCCAGGCACACGCCGAAGATGGGAATTTCCGATTCGTAGAGCTTCTTGAGCTCAGCGATGATCTCCACGTTGTCCGCCGGGTCGCCCGGTCCGTTGGAGAGCATCACGCCGTCGAAGCCGCCGGCCAGCACCTCCCCGGCGCTGGTATGTGCGGGCAGCACCGTGACCTCGCAGCCCCGGTTCGTGAGGCAGCCGATCATACTGCGCTTTACGCCGTAATCCATCAGGGCCACACGCAGGGGTTTTCCGCAGTCCACGGCGGGAGCAAACACCTCGGGGGCACTGCGGGTCACCCTCTCCACGGTGCCCTCCACCCGGTAGGCTCTGATCCGCGCCATACAGTCCTCAATATTAAAATGCTCCGCACAGGTGATCATGCCGTTCATGGTCCCCTGGTTGCGGAGTATCCGGGTCAGCGCGCGGGTGTCCACGCCCTCAATGCCCGTAATATCAAATTGTTTGAGATAGCTGTCCAGATCGGTCTCGCAGCGGAAATTGCTGCCCCTGGGAGAGATGTGCCGGACAATCAGCGCCTCGGCCCAGGGTCGGTCGGACTCGTTGTCCTCGCTGTTCACGCCGTAATTGCCGATGAGCGGATAGGACATCACAATACCCTGTCCGGCGTAGGAGGGGTCGGTCAGAATTTCCTGGTAGCCCGTCATGGAGGTGTTGAACACCATCTCGCAGACCCGGTCGGCCGTGGAGCCGATGCTCCTGCCCGTGAATACCGCGCCGTTTGCCAAAATAAGGGTCGCTTTCACTCTGGTATCCCGCCTTTCAATCAGGGGAAGCACGCGGCCTGTCGCTTCGCCCGCACGCTTCCCCATCTATTTATCTGATTGATTTTATCTCAAAATCCCCCCCGTGACAACACAAAATTTCAGACTTTTGTCCTTTCTTCTGAAAAACGTGGTTTTCGACAAAGGAGAGGGGCGCATCGCCGGTTTTGTCCGTCGATGCGCCTTAGATGTAATTTTTTTAGCACAAATAACTCTTTTTTAGTTTACAGATTCCCGGCCGCCGTCCCGGCAAGGCATCAGATCGATAACAACCACCTCCGGCGGGTTGAAAATGCGCGGCACCCGGGTGGACTCCCGTGCCAGGCCCCGGCTGATGATCAGCGTGGTCTCCCCCAGGTCGTACCGGCCGCCGGCGTATTTGGGGAAGAGACCCTGGTCGGGCGCCAGCAGGCCGTTGACAATGCCCGGCAGCCGCCACTGACCCCCGTGAGCGTGGCCCGCCAGGGCCAGGTCAAAGCCCCGGCCCTCATAGTCCTCCACCCGCTCGGGCCGGTGGGTCAGCAGGATGCTGAACGCATCCCCCTCCACAGCCTGCGTCACCCGGTCCAGCTGGCTGTGCCATTCCGCCTCCCCGGCGCTCGGGTCGTCCACGCCGCAGACCTGTACCTTCTGTCCCCGGATTTCCAGCTCCGCGCACTCTCCCGCCAGGAGTGTCACGCCGCAGGCGGAGAGCCGGGCCCGGACGCCGTCCACATCTCCGGTCCAGAACTCGTGGTTCCCTGTCACATAATAGGTGGGGTGACGCTCCGCCAGGACCCGCGCCGCGGTCAGGGCGTTCTCAATGGGCAGGCGCTCGTCGTCGTCCACGATATCGCCCCCCAGCAGCACCGCGTCCGGCGACTGGGCCTCCACCAGGTCCAGCAGCTCCCGCTGGCCCTCGCCGTAGTCACAGGAGTGGAGATCCGTCAGCAGCACCAGGCGCACGGGGGCGCTCACCTTCCCGGTCTCCACCGTATAGGCGCGCACCGTCAGCGCCGTGTCAAACGCGCGGAATACCGTCACCCCAAGCACCCCCAGCAGCAATACGCAGACAAGTAACAGCTTCATCCATTTTTTCTTTTTAGTCATTTCAGCGCTCCTTACAGGGTGTATCTGATAAATGGGTGGTGTGGATCTCGAGTGGGAAAGACGCCCTGCACAGACTTTTCAGATACACCCTAATGGGTAAGCTGAGAATAACATAAATTTATTTGCCTGATTTTAAAATTATGTGACATTTTTTACCCGGCCCGTTTTCAGCCGGCGCATATTGCCGCCCGTTCGGGCGATACTGTTCATTGAAACTATCGCCTGGGAGGTCATTTCATGGTCATCGCATTCTTGCGTACGATTATTCTGTATCTGCTCATTATCGCCGGCGTGCGGCTTATGGGCAAGCGCCAGGTGGGCGAGCTGGAGCCGTCGGAGCTGGTGCTCGCGCTCATCATCGCGGACCTGGCAGCCGTTCCCATGCAGGATTTCGGCATTCCGCTGCTCAGCGGCATTATCCCCATTCTGACCCTGCTCTGCATCACCATGATTCTCTCGGTGCTCACCATGAGGAGCGTCAAATTCCGGGCCATCATCTGCGGCAGGCCCAGCATCATCGTGGAAAACGGCAAGCTCCACCAGCGTGAGATGAAAAAGAACCGCTTCACCGTGGACGAGCTCATGGAGGAGCTGCGGATGAAGGGGGTCAGCGATATCTCCACCGTAAAGTACGCCATTCTGGAGACCAACGGCCAGATCTCCGTCCTTCCCTACGCAAACCAGCTCCCTGTGACGGCGGAGCAGATGAACGTCGCCCCGGACGACGTGGGCCTGCCCATCGTCATCATCAACGACGGCCGGGTGCTGGACCACAACCTCAAGACCCGGGGGCTGAATCATGAGTGGCTGGAAAAGCGCCTCTCCGAGCACAAGGTCAACTCCTCCAAGGACGTGTTCCTGCTCACCGTGGACGAGCAGAACCGGGTCTACTTCGTGGCAAAGGATGTGACGGCGGGATGAAACGGCTCTGGATCGCGTGCGGCATTCTGGCCCTGGTTTTCGCCGCCACCCTCTATAATACCCATTACCTCAGCGGCTTTACCAACGAGCTCACCACCCTCCTCACCCGTGCGGAGATCGGCGCCGAGGACGGGGATTGGGAGACCGCCGGCGAGCTCACCCGGCAGGCTGTGGAAAACTGGGACCGCCACGCCGTCTATCTCCACGTCCTTCTGCGCCACACCGAGGTGGACGACGTCAACACCAGCTTTCAGGAGGTGCGCGAGTTCATCAACTGTCAGGAGGGCGGCGAGTACTCCGCCGCCAACGCCCGGCTCATCGCTCAGATCGAGCTGCTCTACGAGGCGGAGCAGCTCACGCTGAAAAACGTACTGTAGCCCTGCGGCTGAATTTCAGAACCGGAAGGCGGCATGAACACGCTGTTCATGCCGCCTTATCGACAATCTGGGGGCTGCGCCGCTACTCTCCGAGGCCCTCTCTTAAAGAGGCCATCCACGCCTCAACCGCTTGGGCCAATAAAAGCTGCTGCCGGAGCACCGCCATCCCTGTCTCCGGGATTTCCGGAACATGCTCTTTCGCGCCGATATTGTCCGCCAGGTAGGCTTTCAGCGTTTTCACGCCGTTTTCGATGCTTGTCAGGCACAGTTCTCGGTTTTCCGGTGAGAGGCCGGCCAAATTTACAATGACGGCGTTGAAATCCAGAAAAAAGCGGATCGGCTGCGCCGCAATCTCCAGCATCAGGCGTTCAAACTCGCCCTCTCCCGCTTCCGTCAGGGTGTAGACCGCCTTTTCGGCCATTCGCCCCTCCCTGACGGCGCTGCTTTTAATATACCCCTTCTCCTCCAGCTGGAGGACCTTTTTATAGATGGAGGGCGTGCTGATCTTCACCCACTTGGAAATGTTGCGATACTCCACCAGCTTTTGAATATCGTAGGCGCTCAGGGACTCTTTTTTTAATATACCCAGTACTATCAGGTCAATTGCCGCCATAAAATACTCCTTCCTCCCTCTTGACAACCACTATAATTTATAGTAGTATGTGCTCCTCAGTTAATACTATAATTTATAGTACTATATTCGATACCTTCTGTCAAGAGAAAGGAGCACGCACGATGTTGCAACGCGAGAAAAAAACGGCGCTGCTGAGCAGCGTCCCCGTCCCCAGGGCCCTTTTGGCCATGGGACTGCCCACTATGGTGGGCATGATGATCAGCGCGCTGTACAACCTGGTGGACGCCTATTTCGTGGGCGGGCTGGGAGAAAGCCCGATGGGCGCAGTCGCCGTCGTCTTCCCCCTGGGGCAGGTGGTGGTCGGTCTGGGGCTGCTGTTCGGAAACGGCGCGGCGGTCTATATCGCCAGACTGCTGGGACACGGAGATAGAGAGGCCGCAGACAGGGCGGCCAGCACCGCCCTGTTCGGCAGCATCCTGGCGGGCGCGGCCTTCATCCTCTGCACGGTCGCATTTCTGCGCCCGGTTCTCATTCTGCTGGGTGCGACCGGAAGCATTCTCCCCTATGCGCTGACCTATGGGAGGATTTATATCGTCTCCTCCGTGTTCAACGTCTTCAACGTCACCATGAACAACATCGTAACCAGCGAGGGCGCCGCCAAAACCACCATGGGCACCATGCTGGCGGGCGCGGCGCTGAATATCGCCCTGGACCCCGTCTTCATCTTCGTACTGGATATGGGGGTCGCCGGCGCGGCGATTGCCACGGCCATATCCCAGGCCGCCTCCGCGCTGGTCTATCTCTTCTACATTCTCAGAAGACGGAGCATTTTCAGCTTCAGCGTCAGGGCTTGCCGCTTTTCCAGGGAAATCATGGCGGAGATATTGAAAATCGGCGTGCCCACCATGATATTTCAACTGCTCACCAGCCTCTCCATCGCACTGATAAACCGGCAGTCCAGGGGCTGCGGCGACTCTGTGATCGCCGGGCTCGGCGCAGTCTCGCGCATCATCTCCATGGGGAATCTGATGGTGTTTGGCTTCATCAAGGGTTTTCAGCCCATCGCGGGCTACAGCTACGGGGCGCAAAATATACCCCGCCTGCGGGAGGCCGTCAGGACCGCCACCCTGTGGACCACCGGCTTCTGCGCCGTTTTCGGCCTGGGCATGGCCCTCTTCCCCGCGGCGGTGATCTCTCAGTTTACACCGGGCGACGCGCTGTTCATACGCGCCGGACAGGCGGCGCTGAGGGCAAACGGACTGACCTTCCTGCTCTTCGGGTTCTATACCGTCTATTCCTCCCTCTTCCTCGCCCTCGGCAGGGCAAAGGAGGGGTTCTTCCTCGGCCTCTGCCGGCAGGGCATCTGCTTCTTCCCTGTGATTCTGCTCCTCCCCCAGGTCTGGGGACTCAACGGCATTCTCTACGCACAGCCCATCGCCGACGTCATCTCTGCCGCCATTGCGGCATATATGGCCGCGGGGCTGCACCGGGAGCTCTCGCCGCCCGCATAGCAGCGGCATTGCCGGGAGAACAATCCATAAAAAAACCGGCCCTGAGCGGGCCGGTTTTCATGTTCCGTCTACGCCCTGGTGAAGAAGGGTTCCACGTCCTTTACCGCGCCGTGGGCGAAATCCCCCTCCATGGGCGTCAGGTCCAGGCTCAACCCGTTCAGGTGGGCCACCGCCGCCTGGCCGATGCCGTTGAAGATGGCCCGCAGGTCGCCGCCTTCGCACTCGACAATCATGAGGTAGCTCTGCTGGCCCTCCTTCAGCATCAGCCGGAGCCAGGCGTTTTTCACCTGGGCCACTCCGTTCAGGTGGGCCTTGACGGCCTCCACCATCTCCGTGGGGTACTCCCTGGGCTCCCCCAGCATGACCTCGGTATCCTTGGAGACCGTCTGCTCCATCATCTGCCCCTTCCGCGCGGCGAGGAACTCCCTGGGCACCACCAGGTTGAGCCCGAAGGGATCGATGACGAAGCCTCCCGCCTCGCCGTCCTGCCCAAGAATCATGGCGGTGTAGTCCTCCAGCGTGGCGATAATGGTCTGCTGGCCCGGGGTCTGAGTCCACTTGCCCAGCTCCTCCCAATCGCAGAAGGCGGGGAAAAATACCGCGCCGTCCTGGCGGGAGATGAGCTGAAAGCTCACCCGGGTATCCTCGGTCAGGGTGGCCTGCCCGTCCGCCCCGGCTGCGGCGGGAGCTGGCTCAATGGCCACAGGGGCCAGGAAGTGGGCCTGCTCCAGCGCGGCGATAAATTTCTGCTCCGCCTCCCCGCTCCCCTGCTCCCGCAGGGCCGCCACGGCGGCCTTGAGTTCGGGGTTGGTTACGGGCTTGCTTGCGTCGAATCCTTCCATGCTGTCTCGTTCCTTTCGTATCAAAAAGGCCGCGGCGAACCGGCCGCGGCCTTTTCCGTTTATTTTATTTCTCCGCCAGCAGCTTGTTGAGCTCGTTCATAAAGGTGCTGATGTCCTTGAACTGCCGGTAAACCGACGCAAAGCGGACATAGGAGACCTCGTCCACGTCCTTGAGCTTGTCCATCACCAGCTCGCCGATGCGGGCGGAGGGAATTTCCCGGTCCATCTCGTTCTGGAGAGTCTGCTCAATCTCATCGGCGATCTTGTCCAGCGTGTCGAAGGAGACGGTCCGCTTCTCACAGGCCCGGATCATGCTGTTGAGGAGCTTGCTCTTATCAAAAGTCTGGCGGCTGCCGTCCTTCTTGATCACCACCACGGGCAGGCTCTCCATGGTCTCGTAGGTGGTAAAGCGCTTGTGGCACTCCAGGCACTCCCGGCGGCGGCGGATGCTGGCGCCCTCGTCGGCGGGACGGGAATCCACCACCTTGCTCTCAGGGTTGGCGCAGAAAGGACATCTCATGGCCGTTTCCTCCTAAATATCAGAACTTTGCTTTCGCATGAGGCTTTATCCACGTTTTTGCATGGACTAAGCAAAACCCGCTTTCAAAAGCATAGCCACATTGGGGCGATTGCTGCAGGCGCGCGGCGTTATGTGGTATCCGGCACCGTCGGCGGTCCTCCGCGCTGAGGATTTGCCTGCCGCGCCAAAAGGCCGGTAAAGCCGGTGTGACACCGCTGATACCGCATTGCGGTTATTATACCATGATTCAAACAAATGTGGTACGCCTTTTTTGAAATTATTTCCGTGGGCCGTATATTCTCCCCCACCCCGCGGAAATAATAGAGACAGTGAAAGCGAGGTGAGCTTCATGCAGGAGAACAATCAAAACAACACCCAGAACAAGTCCCGCAGCAATGCACAGAACAAGAGCAACCAGAACGCCCAGAACAAAAAGAGCAACCAGGCTCAGAACAAGAGCAAGAACCAGGAGCAGTTCTAAAATGGGGCTGGGACCGGGGCAAAAATCGCCCCGGTCCCAGCTTCTCTTTGAAATTTAGAAAAAATAAAAAATGATACTTGACAAATTTGTTTGTTTTGGTATAATAAACCCTGCGCTTACGAGAGTGCGGCAGTCAAATAGCGGGATTGTGTAAGGGTAGCACGACAGACTCTGACTCTGTTTGTGAGGGTTCGAATCCTTCTCCCGCTGCCAGATGAAACCTTGGAATCTCAATGGTTCCAAGGTTTTTTCATGCCCATTTGGGGAGAAATACCCTTTGCCATACCCTTTAGCGGCTGATTGCCCCTTTTAAGTACCGTTCCATCCTGTCCGCGCTGTCTCTCTTCATCTTCTCCGATACATGACCGTATACGTCCAGGGGAAGGGCCGCCGTTGCGTGGCCCAGGTTGCCCTGGACGGTTTTTGCATCGTCCCTGTTTTGGAGCGACAGCACCGCGTAGGTGTGGCGGGGGTCATGCACTCAGGTGTCTGGTGCGTCATTGCGCACAGCCAGCCTTTCGTTGTACTCATTACTAGTACCCTCTCGCTCTGATAGCGCAGGACCTCTCCGCCGGCGGTCTTGGCGTAAGACCCGCCGGCTCCGGAATAGACGGAGTCTGAGCCCTGGGCGAATCCGGCGCTCTCCAGGGCGTCCAGGGAGCGCAGGCCCCCTCCTCCGTATCGCTGTAGACGGAGAAGCTGTAATAGTTCCCCCTGTCTTCGTACTCGCCGCCGCCCACCATCAGGGCCGCTCCGTCGCCGCTGCTGGCGGGGAAGAGGTTCTTGATCTCTCCTAATATCCTGCGCTCTTTCTCTGTATAACTATCCTTTGGCGCCTTAAAATTCATTCTTGAAAGCCTGTCGAAAAAGCCGGATTCTCACAAAGAGAATCCGGCTTTTTCGACAGGCTGAGCGGCACCGGTTCGCAGCGACGGGGAGGAAAGGGCGAACTGAAACAGCACCAGACGCTGCCGCTGCGAGTCAGTTCTCAAACGGACGTGGCAAACCATCCTTTTTCAAAGAAGCCTGCTTTGTCGGACTGCAGGGGTTCGGCTTCATCGCCAGCTATCGGTATGGCAAGGATATGTCCCCCTCAGGCGGTACAATCCGATTACAGCAGCTGTACGCCGCTTGTCTCGCAGGCCTCCGCAAACAACCGGTCCACTCCCCCGTCTGAGATGACGGTGTCCACCTCGTCCAGCCCGCATACCGTGTAAGTGCTGGACAGGCCGATTTTAGCAGAGTCCATCAGCATCACAGTCCGCGCCGATCGGCGGATGGCGACCCTTTTCAACTCACAGTCCTCTTCAGAGCCGCAGCCAAAGCCCGCCTCCTGGCTATAACAGCTGATGCCGAGGAAGGCCACGTCAAAGTGCAGGCGCTCCAGCTCCGTCAGCGGCGTGACCCCTGTCACGCACATGCTGGTACGGTTGAGCCGCCCCCCCAGCAGGTGCACGATGGGCTGTTTTCGCTTGGCCAATTCACAGGCGCAGTCGATCCCCGTGGTAAACACAAGGCAGTCCTGATCCGGGATGCGTCTGGCCAGCTCCGTCACCGTAGAGCCGGAATCGAGAAAAATCGTGGTATTGGCTTGAAAAACGGCGGCGGCTTTCTCGGCAATTTGGACCTTTTTATCCTTATTGCGTTCACTCCGCCTGCTGAGCAGATCGTCAGTCCCCACCACATAGTTCACCGATTTGGCACCGCCGTAGACCCGAATAATCTGATTGACCTGATCCAAAAACTTCAAATCTGTGCGCAGCGTCATTTCCGACACATTGGGAAAGGCGGCCTTCAGGCTGGCGAAGCTGACGGCGCCCTCCCGGTTGACGAATTCCACAATACTCTTTCGGCGCTGTTCCATGACGGACCTCCTGCTTTTTTATAAACATTATACCAGAATGGGGCAGAAAATCAACCGGCAGAATTTTTGATTTAAAAAACCGTCCTTATTTTTCTGTTGAAATAAAAGTAATTGTTGACAGTTTACTTTTATTGTGTTACAGTTTCGTTGAAATAACAACTTAAAACTTTTGAAACAAAGGTGTTCCTATGATTTATACAATCACGCTCAACCCTGCCTTGGATAAAACAGCTCTGGTCCCCAATATGGCGCTGGACGGGGTCAACCGGATGTCCTCCCTGCGCCTGGATCCCGGCGGTAAGGGCATAAACGTTTCCAAGGTCATCCACGCCCTGGGTGGACAGAGCGTGGCTGTGGGCCTGCTGGCAGGCCGGTGCGGGCGCCAGATCGCAGACGCCTGCACGGCCCTGGGACTGACCTGCGATTTCACCTTTACGGAGGGTGAGACCCGGACCAATCTGAAGATCGTGGACCCCGCCTCCCATACCAACACCGACATCAACGAGCCCGGTATCCAGGCGGACGAAGCGGTCCTTTCCGGGATGCTGACCAGGCTCCTGCGCCGGCTGACCCCAAGGGACATTGTGGTCCTGTCGGGCAGCCTTCCCCAGGGGGCGGCCCCCACCCTTTACCGGTCCTGGACGGAGGCCTGCCGCTCTGCGGGCGTGAAGGTCTTTCTCGACGCGGACAGAGACAGCCTGCGCAACGCGTTGGAGGCGGAGCCCGAGCTCGTCAAGCCCAACCGCCATGAGCTGGCCTGTCTTGTGGGGCATGAGCTGGGAACGCTGGAAGAGGCAGCCGCAGCGGGGCGAAGCCTGCTGAGGGGGGGCACGGAAAAGGTCGTGGTTTCCCTGGGGGCAGAGGGCGCCCTCTTCCTCACCCCGGACGCCGGTCTTTGGGCCCACGGCCTCCGGGTGGAGGTGGGCAGCACGGTGGGAGCGGGAGACGCCATGGTGGCGGCCCTGGCTCTCTGCGAGGAGCGGGGGATGGACCTGGAACAGACGGTGCGCCTGGCGGTGGCGGCCTCCGCCGCCAATGTCATGTGCAGCGGCACACAGGCCGCGGAGCGGGAGAGCGTCCTTGCGCTGATACCCCAGGTGCGCTTTGAACGGCTTTTTGTATGACCGCCGACCGGAGAGGAGAGAGGATATGAAAGCAAGAGCGGTACGCCTGCACGGTGCCAACGACCTGCGGCTGGACGAGTTCGAGCTGCCCGCCATCAAAGAGGACGAGATCCTGGTCAAGGTGATCTCCGACTCAATTTGTATGTCGACCTACAAATGCGCCGTCCTGGGCACAGCGCACAAGCGGGTCCATCCCGACGTGGCGGAGCATCCGGCCATCATGGGCCACGAGTTCGCCGGCGAGATCGTCCAGGTTGGGGAAAAGCACAGGGACAGATTCCGGCCCGGTATGAAATTTGCCCAGCAGCCCGCCCTGAACTACAAGGGTACCATGTGGAGCCCCGGTTACTCCTATGAGTTCTTCGGCGGGGACGCCACCTACTGTATCATCCCGGCCGAGGTGATGGAGCTGGGCTGCCTGATGGAGTACAGAGGCCGGGCCTTCTATGAGGCCTCCCTGGCAGAGCCCATGTCCTGCTGTATCGGGGCCTTCCATGCCTGTTACCACACACGGATGGGCTGTTATGAGCACGAGATGGGCATCATGGAGGGCGGACGGACCGCCATCCTGGCCGGGGCCGGACCCATGGGCCTGGGGGCCGTGGCTTACGCCCTGTGCTGCGACCGCCGACCCGGTATGCTTGTGGTGGCCGACCAGGACCAGGCCCGGCTGGATCGGGCTCGGAGCCTGTTCTCCGACCAGGCCCGAATGGCCGGTATCGACCTGCGCCTGGTCAACACCGCACAGAGCGCCGATCCGGCGGGAGCCCTCCGGGCCCTCACCGGCGGCGCTGGCTTCGACGACGTGTTCGCCTTCGCGCCCGTGTCAGCCGTGGTGGAGCTCTCCAGCGCCGTTTTGGGCCGGGACGGGTGTCTGAACTTTTTTGCCGGGCCAATGGACCCCGCCTTCAGCGCCCGGATGAACTTCTACGATGTCCACTATAATGCCACCCACATCATGGGCACCACCGGCGGCAACACCGACGACCTGATGGAGTCCCTGGACCTGAGCGCCAGGGGACTTCTGGACCCGGCGGTGATGGTCACCCATATCGGCGGTCTGGACGCGGCGGCGGAGGCAACACTGCGCCTGCCGGAGCTGCCGGGCGGAAAAAAGCTGATTTATACGCAGATCGACATGCCTCTCACCGCCATTGAAGACTTCCCCGCCAAGGCTGCGGAGGACCCCCGGTTCGGATACCTGGCCGACCTTTGCCTGGCCAGGCGTGGCCTGTGGTGTCCGGAGGCTGAGGCCTATCTCCTGGAGCACTGGACCCGGTAGTCGGTGGGCGTCATCCCGGTATAGGCCCGGAACTGCCGGTTGAAGGCCCGCAGAGATCCAAATCCCACCCCGTATCCGATCTGGGTCACCGTATCCCCGGTACTGGACAGCAGGTCTTTGGCCCGCTCCAGCCGGAGGGCGCAGAGGAACCGGTGGAAGCTGACGTGCAGCCGTTCCTCGCAGATGTGGCAGATGCGGTAGGGGCTGAGGCCCAGCGCCCGGGCCGCCTGTTCCAGAGTAATGGGCTGCATGTAGTTTGCGTCGCAGTAGTCCAGCAGCCGCCGGACCGTGGAGGCCCCCGTACCAACGGCGGTCATTTGGAAAAGGGGCAGGGCGGTGCTGAGCAGAGCCAGGGCATAGCCCCGCAGCCGGCCCCGGCGAAAGGGGTCCCCGTCCCCCTTCACCTCCTGGGCCAGTTCCAGCAGCCGCCGGAAGAGGGCGGGCAGCTCCGCCCCTGCGCAGTCTGCCACCGGCACCTCGGGCATTTGATTCTGGAATACACCCTGATACTCGGGGAATTCGTCCGGGGAACAGACCAGGAGATAGCACTCGTTTTCCCCCTGGTCCTCGAAAAAGTGAACCTGGTTGGGGAATAACAGGGCCAGACAGCCCGCACCCATGGGCCAGGCCCGTCCCCCCGTATGGAGCAGACACCGGCCCCGGCATACATAGACCAGTTCCAAGTCCCGGTGGAGGTTGGGGCGGCATCCGATATTCCGGCGCTGCAGCACATGGTAACGCTGGGACAGGCGGTTTTCATAGCGCATGACGGACTCCCTCCCCGCAGCAGAAAGCATTGGATTGAGTATAGCACAACGAAAAGTTTCCAACAAGTGCCGCGAACGGATGGCAATGCCATGCAATGAAGGCTTTCAAACAAGAATTCTACCCAGACTTGTCATTCAGTGCCGGTATACGGAGGGGGGAGTGCGCGGCATTTGGACCCGAGCGGAACAACACGGAGTGCCCAGAGGCAGATAAGGAGGCTGGAATGAAACGGTTTTTATCATGTGTTCTCACCCTTGCGATGATGCTGGCGATGGTCCCCGCGGCCCGGGCCGCGGGAGACGGTCTGCCGGAGCAGACCGTCTCCAAGATCTATGTGAGCAGTACCGGCGACGACGACAACTCGGGCGAAAGCGCCCAACTCCCAGTAAAGACCCTACAGGCGGCTGTGGGAAAGCTGACGGGCGGAGAGGGGACCGTGGTCCTGATGGACCAGATCAACCTAAACTCCGACGGGGCCCATTTCATATTGGCCAGTTCCGGCGACGTCACTTTTACCGGGCAGGACGGCGAGACGAACTACCCCGAGGCCGCCCTCTATTTTAACCGGGCCGGGCATTTTCATCTTACACCCAGATCGGCCCTGGAACATTTGACGCTGAGGGTGAGCTCAAAGGGCAACGCGCGCCTCTACAGCAGCCGGGTCCTGACCATTGGCGAAGGCGTGGTCACAGACAAGGAGGATGGCTCCAAGACCATCTTCCTCTGCGGCGGCTACTCCCAGACCGACTCGGAGGCCTCCAGCCTGACGGTCCTCAGCGGGACCTACGATCGCATTTACGCATGCAACGATTATAAGAAAATCGATACCGCCGCGCTTGTGGTGGGCGGTACTGCGGCCGGGTCCCTTATAGCGGGCGGAAACACCGCAAACGGCAGCGTCGACATCACCATACAGGGCGGATCATACGAGGGACTGACCCTCCCCGCGCTCAGCGGCGGCAGCATCGGCGGAGATATGACGGTCCGTCTGGAAGGCGGCAGCCTGGGCGGATTTGTCAAGGCCGGCACCTCCAACGGGAAGCTGAACGTGACTGTTGACGGCGGGACGCTCCAGACGACGGGGACCGTCGACGGCTTTACCACCGCCTCCCTGACCATAAACGGACTCTCCGGCCAGCTCCCCGCCGGCCTGTTGGCGGCCTTTGACGAGAGCGTCCTGACCGGGCAGAGCCAGGCGGTCTATCCCAGCAGCGATCTGTCCACCCAGTCCGTCACCGTGACGGCCGGGAGCTCCCTCACCCTCAGCGGGTACACCAGCAAGCCGCTGGGGGTCACCTGGTCCGGCGAGGGCACGGTGACGGTGGCGGAGCCGGAATATACCGATTCCGCCCCGGTGCTCCTTTTGGACTTTGAGGACGGCGCCGCCCACGACGCCTCCGGCAGGGGGAACGACGGCACGCTCCACGGGGACCCCGCCTTCGGCCTGGGGTACGACGGCGGCAAGGCCCTCTATCTGAAAAATGAGTTCGGCGTTCCCGCCCAGCAGTACATTACCTTCTGGAACCTGAAGGGCGTGGACATCAGCCGGAACGATTTTACCCTGGTGTTCTGGTACAAGAGCGTCAACGGCGGCAACGATGAGTGGGCCCTGGCGGCGAATGCGGCCAACGCGGGCGACGGGCTGGACTTTACCAACGCCAAGCGGGGCGGGCTGATCTTCTCCAACAAGGACCACTCCAGCCTGACCGCCTCGGGCATCGCCATGGCCAATATGGCCCAGCCGGCCTATATCGTGTCCGGCGTCACCGACATCTACGGCGGCAGGCACGAGAGGACGGGCATCTGGCAGCTCCAGGACGAGCGCTGGCACCGGGTGGCCGCCGTCTATGACCGCTCCGGGGCCTATACAATCTACGTGGACGGCGAGGAGACGGCCTCCTTCGATATCTCCGATGCGGAGGGCCAGGCGCTGGGCAGCAATTTCCTGGCCCTGGGCGCGGACCTGGCGGGAGAGTACGGCCTGGGCAACGCCTACGTGGACGACTTCACCCTCTACCCCGCCGCCCTGCCCTATCTGGACATCCAGGCCGGCTACCGGCTGGACGCCCTCAAGGCCCTGATCTGCGAGGTGGAGGAGCGGCTGAAGACCGTGGGGCCCGAGTACGACGCGGCGGACGTTCAGGCCATGGCGGAAAAGACGGCCGGGATGAAGGCCCTGGCCGCCACCCTCACCGTGCGGGACCAGGCCCGGGCGGATGAGGCCCGGACTGAGCTGAAGGAGGCCTTCGACGCCTTTCTCCTGAGCCCCGCCGGGAAGGCCGACCAGACCATGCTGCTTCTCAGCGACATCCATATCAATACCGCCGGAGCCCGCGGGGCGGAGCTGAAGACCGTCTTCGCCGACCTGAAGAAGCTGCGGACGCAGACGGGCCTGGAGATGGACGGCGTGGTCAGCGCCGGCGATTTCGCCGACAATGCCAGCGTGGAGGCGGGCAACAAGGCCTTCGACCTGATGAACGAGGTTCTCTCCGACTACGGAAGCGACACCCAGCTCATTGCCGCCCTGGGCAACCATGAGGTAAATTACATCAATGAGAACCAGCGCTTCACGACCGGCGCATACACCTACCGGGATCGGGTGCAGGAGCATATCTCTGACGGCGAAGACCGGGTTTACGGCGGCGGCGTGCTGGACGATAAAAAGAACTTCTGCTACGGCATGACCCTGGGGGGCTACCACTACCTGGTGCTGAACACCGACGAGCAGGAGCAGACCGGCAATGCCCAGACGGAGGTTCAAAACGGCCGCGACGGCAATGCGGTGGACCCCATCCGCCACGGCGTCATCTTCGAGTCCGACACCCTGGAGTGGATTGACGGGATGCTGGCGGGGTACAGCGAGGACGGCAAGCCGACCTTCGTCGTCTGCCACTTCCCCTTCATCGACAGCGTGCCCCTCTCCTACTACCGGGAGCAGCGCGTGGAGGACAACTCCATCGGCACCCAGGACAAAATTCTCCGGGAGATGTTTGCCAAATACGACAATCTGGTCTATTTCTGCGGCCACCTCCACAGCTCTGTGGCTCTGAGCGGCCCTGTGGCCGTAACCACCGCGGCGGGAGACTCCTTCACCGAGGTCAATTTGTCCTCCCTGAAGGGCGCGGCTCGGGGCTATACCCGCGTGCCCACCAGCTGGATCATGTTCGTGTACGACACGGAGATCGTCCTCCGGGCCCGGGACTTCACCACCGGCGAGTGGCTGACCGCCTACGATGCGGTCATTCCCATCGCCGCTCCGGCCGCCTACGTCCCCCCCGCCGGCTCCTCCTCCACAGTGAAGACGGAGACTACCGTCAACGGCGACGGCAGCAAGACCGTGACCAAAACCGACCGCGCCACCGGCGCGGTGACCACGACCACCACCTACCCCGGCGGCGCGGTGGTGAAGACCGTCGTCTCCGCCGCCGGGGACTCCCGGACCGAGGTGACGGTTCCCGCGGGGAAGCGCGCCGAAGTTCTGATTCCGTCCGCGGAGCGCGGCAATACCGCCGTGGCGGTGCTGACGCTGCCCGACGGGACCGAGCAAATTCTGCCCGACTCCGTGCCCGCCGAGGGCGGCGTCCGGGCCACGGTGCCCACGAGCGGAACGGTCCGGGTCGTGACGGCAGACGGCGGCTATGCCGACGTACCCGTCGGGAGCTGGTACGCCGAAGCGGCGGCCTTCGTGGGCGCCCGGGGTATCCTCCGGGGGACCGGAAAGGATACCTTTGCCCCCGGCGCCGAAGTAACCAGGGGCACGCTGATGACCGCCCTGGCCCGACTGGCGGGTGAGGACACCTCCGCAGGCGAGAGCTGGTGGCAGCTCGGTCTGGAATGGTCGAAAGCACAGGGCATCAGCGACGGCACCGACCCGGACGGCCTCATCACCCGGGAGCAGCTCGCCGCCATGCTCTGGCGCTATGCGGGGTCCCCCGAGAGCGGAGAAAGCCTGGCGGACTTCGCGGACTGCGGCGCCGTCAGCCCCTGGGCGGCGGAGGCCATGGCCTGGGCGGTGGAGACCGGCATCGTAAAGGGCCGCTCCGGCCTCCTGGCCTGCGGAGGGACCGCCACCCGGGCGGAGGTCTCCGCCATGCTGATGCGCTTCCTTCTGAGCCGGTAAACGCCGCGGGGGCGGCGGACAGCAATTATCGTCCGGCGGACCGCCGCCCCCCTTCTTGTGTCCCCGGCGGGCACTTCCTATAATAGAGACAGAACAACGGCGATCCTGCCGGACAGACGGAGGAAAACAGTATGGGCTCCTGGCTCGACAATGCGATATTCTACGAAGTCTACCCCCAGAGTTTCAAGGACACTAACGCCGACGGCATCGGCGACCTCCCCGGCATTATCGAAAAGCTGGACTACATACGGGAGCTGGGCTGCAATGCCCTCTGGCTCAACCCCTGCTTCGACTCCCCCCTCCAGGACGGGGGCTACGACATCTCCGACTACTACACCGTCCACCCACGATACGGCACCAATACCGACCTGCGCCGCCTGTTCCGTGAGGCCCACCGGCGGGACATGCACGTCATCCTGGACCTGGTGCCGGGACATACCTCGGACCAGCACCCCTGGTTCCGGGCCTCCTGCCGTGGTGAGGAGAACCCCTATACCAAGCGGTACGTCTGGACCCAGGACAAGACCCAGTGCTTTGATTTGAAGCGGCCCGGCGGGGACCAGAGCTCCAATATCCGCTCCTTCATCCTGGGCGTGGGGGAGCGGGACGGGCTGTGCGCCGTGAACTACTACACCTGCCAGCCCTGCCTGAACTACGGGTTCGAGGTGGTCAGCGCCCCCTACCAGTCCGCCACCGACTCCCCCGAGGCCATCGCCACCCGCGAGGCCATCCAGGACGTGATGCGCTTCTGGCTGCGCATGGGCTGCGACGGCTTCCGGGTGGATATGGCGGGCAGCCTGGTGAAAAACGACCCCGACGGCATGGGCAACGTCAAGCTGTGGCGGAAGTTCCGGGCTTTTCTGGACGCGGAGTTCCCCCAGGCGGTGATGATCTCCGAGTGGGGACGGCCCGACCTGTCCCTCCTGGCCGGGTTCCACATGGACTTCCTGCTCCACAACGGCCCCTCCCACTACCTGGACCTGTTCCGGGTGGAACGACCCTACTTTTCCCGCTCCGGCGGGGACTTCTCGGAGTTCCTGGCCGTATACCGGCGCAACCTGGAGCTGACTGCGGGCAAGGGCCTGATCTGCATCCCCACCGGGGACCACGACATGGTCCGCATGGCCGGGAAGCTGGACCAGGAGGAGCTGAAGATCGCCTACGCCTTTCTCCTGACCATGCCGGGGGCCCCCTTTCTCTACTACGGCGACGAGATCGGCATGCGCTGGGTGGAGGGTCTCACCTCCAAGGAGGGCAGCCGCAGTCTCCGGGCGGGCAGCCGCACCCCCATGCAGTGGGACGACGACGTGAACGACGGCTTTTCCGACGCCCGGCCAGACAGGCTCTATCTTCCCCTGGACCCGGACCCGGACCGTCCCAGGGTCCGGGCTCAGATGGAGACTGAGGGGTCTCTCTGGCGGGAGGTGCGCAGGCTGATCCGCCTGCGCCTGAACAACGAGCCCCTCCAGTCGGGCGCAAGGGTGGAGTTCCTATTCGCGGAGAAAAACGCCTACCCCCTGGTCTACCGCCGCACCGGGGAGACCGGCTCGGTGCTGGTGGTCCTTAATCCCCTGGGGCAGGATGTGGAGTGTACCTGTTCCCTGCCTGAGTTGGGAGAAGTCCTCTATTCCAACCACGGCGCGGCGGCGGTGCGTGACGGGAGGCTCTCCGTACCCCGGGCGTCAGCCACCATCTTCCGCTGTGCGACAGGAGGAATCTAGCCATGGAACTGCATGTTTCCCCCGCTCTTCATTACGACGCCGACGTGCTGGTGCTGGGCGCCGGGCCGGCGGGCTTCTGCGCCGCTGTGGCCGCCGCCCGGGAGGGCGCCCGGGTCCTCCTTGTGGAGCAAGGGGGCTGCGCCGGAGGCATGGCCACCGCCGGGCTGGTGGGCCCCTTTATGACCTGCTACGACGCCGCCGGGGAGGAGATGATCCTCCGGGGCCTCTTCGCCGAGGTGGTGGACGCTCTGGTGGCGCGGGGCGGAGCCATCCATCCCGCCCAGGTCCGCCAGGGCACCCCCTACACCTCCTGGATCGAGCTGGGCCACGACCATGTCACCCCTTTTGATCCCGAAATCCTGAAAAAGCTGCTGGACGATATGCTCACCGCCGCTGGGGTCCACATCCTGTACCACACCGCCTTTGCGGAGCCCATCCTGGCAGGGACCCGTTTCGCCGGGGCCGTCCTCCACTCCAAGAGCGGCTTTTCCGCCGCACGGGCCGAGGTGACGGTGGACTGCACCGGCGACGCCGACGCCGCCTTTCGCGCCGGAGTCCCCTGTGAAAAGGGAAACCAGGCCGCCGGGATCACCCAGCCGGCCACGCTCTTCTTCCGCATCTCCCATGTGGACAGTCCCGCCCTGGAGCGGGATGTGGCGGAGCACCGCCACACCTTCCATCGGGAAAACGGCGTGAACTACCGCAGCCTCCACTGGCGGGTGACCCAGGCCAGGGAGGCCGGGGACTGGGATCTGCGCCGGACCTCCATCGGCCTATACAAGGGGGTCCGTGAGGACGAGTGGAGCGTCAACACCTCCCGCATCATGGACATCGACGCCACCGACGCCGAGAGCCTCACCCGGGGAGAGGTGGAGGGACGCCGTCAGGCGGAACAGATCATGGCCTTCCTGCACAAGTACGTCCCCGGCTGCGCGGACGCCCGGCTTATGAGCACCGGCTCTACCCTGGGTATCCGGGAGAGCCGCCATATCCGGGGGGAGTACCGGCTCACCCTGGAGGACATCCTGCAGGGCCGGGTCAGCCAGGACGCCATTCTCCTGTGCTCCAACTCCGTGGACGTCCACGGCCGCTTTGGTCCCGAGAGCAACCAGTACATCGCCGTGGAACACGGCAGGTATTACGGCGTGCCCTACCGCTGTCTGGTCCCACAGGACGTAGACGGCCTTCTGGTGGCGGGCCGGAGCCTGTCCGCCCAGTCCGAGGCCGCCGGGGCGGTGCGGGTGATGCCTCCCTGCATGGCCATGGGCCAGGCGGCGGGTACCGCGGCGGCCATGGCGGCGAGAGATCGGATTTCCCCCCGGGACGTGAATATACCCGGCCTGCAAGAGAGACTCCGGCGCACCGGCGCCTATTTATAACACAGTCCAAATTTATTAAGGAGGAAAAGAAATGATGAAGAAGAGAGTATTGGCTCTGTTGCTCGCGCTCAGTATGGCGCTGGCCCTCGCCGCCTGCGGCGGAAACCCGGGCGCTGAGACCCCCGCCCCATCCGCACCTGCGGCAAGCCCCTCGGCGCCCGCAAGCACCGCCCCCGCGCCCGTCGAATCTCCGGCAAGCACCGCGCCTGCGGCCGGCGACATCACCAGCTGGATTCTGGAAGAGGACACCGGCATGAGCGGCACCGTCCGGTTCTGGATTCCCTTTAAGGGGGAGCAGGGCATGAACGACATGATCGCCGAGTTCAACCAGACCTACCCCAACATCAAAGTGGAACTCACCACCTATTCCAACAATGCCGACGGCAACCTCTCCGTCAACGCCGCCATCATGTCCGAGGAGGTGGACGTGCTGGCCTCCTTCGGCCTGGCCAACACCTATCTGCGCTGGGAGAACGGCCTGTATCAGGACCTCACCGGCCTGGTCGCCGGGGACGGCATCAGCTTGACGGACAACTGGGGCACCGACGCCTATACTTACGACGGCAAGATCTACACCCTGCCCTGCGGCGGCATCTCCTACTATATCTGCGTCAATATGGACGCATGGAACGCCGCCGGCCTGGGGGAGCTGCCCGCCGAGTGGACCTGGGACGAGTATCTGGCGGCCTGCGAGGCCATGACCCAGGCGGACGCCGGAGGCCAGGTGTCGGTCTACGGCGGGTCCGACAGCCATTCCATTGAGTGCTTTACCTTCCCCAAGTACCAGGTCACCGGCAGGGACAACTACTATGACGACGCCACCGGCCTGTCCTCCTTCGGCGACCCCATCATCCTGAACTCCCTGAAACGGGAGATCAAGGCCGAGCTGGAGGACAAAGTCTGGTATCCCAAGTCCATCTATCGGGCCGACGGCACCTCCGGCCAGGACACCTATCCCTCCGGCAAGGTGGCCTCCATCGTCACCAACAACATGATCCGCTTCCTCCGTGACACCGAGAACTACCCTACCGACTTTGTCACCGGCTTTGCCCCCTACCCGGTGGAGGAAAAGGGCCAGACCAACTATATGGCCGGCGTGGGCTACTTCTCCCATGCGGGCATCACCACCGGCTGCCAGGACCAGGCCGCCGCAGAGGCATTCCTGAAGTGGTACTCCACCTACGGCTCCAAGTACCTGGCCGTGGCCGGCCACCAGTCCACCTGGAAGGGCACCGATACGGCCAACATCATCACCATGCTCTTCGGCAGCGAGGATTCCGCCGCCGCCATTGTGGATGTGGACAGCTTCAAGCGGGTGGTGGGCAACACCGCCGCCCCCGGCTTCATCGACACGGTGAACACCGCCAACAGCGAGGTGGCCAGTATCCTGAAGAGCTACGGTCTGTCCGCCCTCAATGGGGAGATGTCCCCCGAGGATGCCATGGCCGCAGCCCAGGCCGAGGCCGATGCCGCCATCAAGGATGCCCAATAGGCCCCTTTTCTGCGCCTGCCGGCGGCGGCACCCCCTTCGGGGGGCCGCCGCCGGCGGGCATCCCAACAGAGGAGATTTGACCCATGAGGAAACGAAAAGAAAACCTGACCGGCTATGTATTCGTGGCCCCGGCCCTCATCGTGTTCCTGGTCTTCGTGGCCTTCCCCTTCTTCTTTTCCCTGTTTCTCTCCCTCACCGAGTGGAACTTTCTGTCCGGATGGGGCGGCATCCAGTGGAAGGGTCTGGAGAATTTCGCAAAGCTGGCCGGGGATCAGAATTTCCGCCAGGCCGTGGTGAACACAGTGATCTACACCGTCGCCACCGTGCCCATTTCCATCCTGATCGCTCTGGTCCTGGCCTATGTCCTAAACGGCAAGGTCTATCTGAAAAAGACCCTGCGCCTGGCCTTTTTCATCCCCTACATCTCCAATATGGTGGCTCTGGCAGCGGTGTTTAAATTCATGTTCCGGGACGACGGCATCATCAACAACGTCCTGCTCAACGTGTTCCACCTTCAGGAGGTGCCCCGGTGGCTGTCCAACTCGGAGCTGAACAAAATCCCCATCATCCTCATCCTGATCTGGACGGCGGTGGGTTATGAGCTCATCGTCTACATGGCCGCCCTCCAGAACGTGCCCAAAGAGCTGTACGAGGCGGGCAAGCTGGACGGGGCCACAGGCTTCAAGCAGTTCGTCCATATCACTTTCCCCATGATCTCCCCCACCACCTTCTATCTGGTGGTTGTCCGGATGATCGCCGCCTTCAAGGTCTTCTCGGCCATCAATATCATCACCCTGGGCACAGCCACCCGGGGCAACACCTCCCTGGTGGTGGAGATCTACCAGGACGCCTTCCAGTCCTACAAGTTCGGCTACGCCAGCGCCGAGGCCGTGGTCCTCTTCGCCATCATCCTGGCCATCACCCTCTTTAACTTCTGGGGACAAAAGAAATGGGTCCACTACTGACCGTCTTTGGATAGGAGAACAGCCATATGAAGAAAAGAGATATCAGGATCGCCATCCTTAAAACGGTCATTCTTACCCTGCTGGCCCTGCTGTTCGTGTCCCCGCTGCTCTGGATGGTGTCCTCCTCGCTGAAGCCCGCCTCCGAGGTTTTCGCCACCCCCTTCCACTTAATCCCCGAAACGGTTAAGTGGAGCAATTATGTCACAGTGTGGACCGACGACACCGTAAGCATGATCCAGGCCTACTTCAACACCTTCAAAATCGTCATCATCGCCACCTTCGGACAAATCGTCATCGCCTCCATGGCGGCCTACGCCTTCGCCAAGGTAGACTTCCGGGGAAAGAACATTATTTTCCTGCTCTTCCTGTCGTCCATGATGATTCCCACCCAGGTGACCATCATCCCCCGGTTCATGCTCTTCAAGACCATGAATCTCTATAACACCCACTGGTCCATCATCCTGCCCACCCTATTTGGCGCCACCTCCATCTTCATGCTGCGGCAGTTCTATATGGGCCTGCCCAACGACCTGATGGAGGCGGCCAAGATAGACGGCGCGGGCCATTTCCGCATTTTCCTGCAGATTATGATGCCTCTGACCAAGTCGGCCATGATAACGTTGGTGGTATTGGCCTTCATCGCCTCCTGGAACGAGTACCTCTCCCCCCTCATCTTCCTCACCAAGGAGAAGCTGTTCACGGTCTCCCAGGCCATCCGCTGGTACCTCCAGGACGATTTAAAGCGGTACGAGCTGGTCATGGCGGCCTCCACCAGCGCAATACTCCCGGTGGTGATCCTCTTTATCACCTGCCAGAAGTATTTTGTAGAGGGCATCGCCACCAGCGGCGTGAAGGGGTAGGTCAGCCATGGAACAAAAAGAAGTCCTGTGCTATGGCGATTCCAATACCTGGGGCTGCATCCCCCGGTGGGAGGAGTCCGATCTGCCCTCGGAGCGGTATGACGCCCGCACCCGCTGGCCCAGGGCGGCGGCGGAGCTCCTGGGGCCGGACTACCATATCATCGAAGAGGGGCTGGGCGGCCGCACCACTATCTACGATCGACCCGAGGAGCCGGGGCGCAACGGGGAGGCCTATCTGCTGCCCTGTCTGCTCAGCCACCGCCCCCTGGATCTGGTGGTCCTCATGCTGGGCACCAATGACCTGCACCGGGGCATTCAGCCGGACCGGACCCGCCTGGGGGACGGCATCCGCCGCCTCGTCGGAATGGTCCAGTCCACCCCCAAGTGCGGCCGGGGCAACCGTCCACCCAGGGTCCTGCTCCTGTCCCCCATCCCCATCTGCCCCTCCGCCCCGGACGGCCGGACACTGGTGTACGACAAATTCCTCGGAGATCAGGGCCGGGCGCTCAGTCTGGCCTTTCCGAAGGTCTACCGTCAGATTGCCGGAGAGACCGGCTGTTGGTTCCTCAACGCCGCGGACTACGCCCAGGCCAGTCCCGCGGACGGGATTCACTTCACTCTTGAAAGCCACCCGCGCTTGGGACGGGGCGTGGCCCAGGCCATTCGTGAAATTATGAACAGCGGCAACGACCGCCCATAGGGGGACGCCCATGTTTACTTACAACCCGGACAACAAGGTGCTCCAGGCCCTGTCAAAATACTTCGACCTTGTCTGGCTGACGATCCTCTGGCTCCTCACCAGCCTGCCCCTGGTGACCCTGGGCCCCTCCACCACCGCCCTGATGTCGGTGCTGCTGCGCCTGGCCTCGGACACGGCGGGAAGCGGCATCACCCGCAGCTTCTTCGCCGCCTGGCAGAGAGAGTGGCGGCAGAGTCTGCCCGCCGGCCTGGTACTCCTGGCCCTGGGCGCTCTGGCGGTCATGGACGCCAAAATCTGCCTGTTGTCCGCCCCAGGGGGGGCCTCCGGCATCCTGCTCTGGAGCGCTACTCTGCTTTTGTCCCTCTCCGTCGCCTGCGCCTGGGTCCACCTCTTCCCTCTCCTGGCCAGGTTCCAAGTCAGCGCCCGCCAGATCCTCCGCAATTTGGTGGTCCTGACCCTCCGGCACCCCCTGCGCACCCTGGCCCTGCTGGGTCTGTGGACCGCCGCCCTGCTGGCAGTCTACTTTCTGGGCTTCATGGGCCCCCTCATCTCAGGCCCCCTGCTGTATGCGGCCGCCGGGCTCCACAACCGTACCTTCAGTTCCTATATCACGCCGGTCCTGCGCGCCCCCCAAAGCGCTGTCTTTCCAGGCCCTTGCTCCTCTGACCCCGTGGGCCAGCCCAAGCGATGTCGACGCGGTCGATTGAGGTAAGCCTCCCCCGCGGCTCGCCCATGGCATCAGCCGCCCGGACTGTGGAAAAGAGATACTGCACGCGCTTCCCCGCCATTGATTATCTCTTGGCTGTTAACAAATATCTAATCCAGTAAAAAAGAATTCATTGCATACCAAAACAGATGCCGACTGGGAAAATCCAGCCGGCATCATGCTTTGCGGGTTTTTTACACCCCAAAGCTCACCCTTTTCAGTCGATATTTTTGCCCCGTTTTCGTGCAAAGCAGGACCCGAACGCTCACAGCCGCGCAGAGAAGCTCGCGAGAGCCGCCCCTGTACCTTACCCGGCGCTAGATGCCGGTTGCGGCCGAAAGCAGGCCCCGCTGCAATTGGGCCAGAAGCACCTCCGCCGCCCTCGTAAACACCTGGTACTTTTTCCAGACGACATACAGTTTTGTTTCCAGCGCAGGCGTCAGCGGCCGGAAGCACAACTCACTGTCAGCACCGGCGTGAATGAGCTTGTCGAAGGTGAGGACATAGCCCAGGCCCTCCCGCGCCAAAACGCCCGCGTTATAGGCCAAATTAAAGGTGGCCACGATGTTCAGGGTATCCACCTTTTCCCCGAACCACTTGGGAAAGTCCTCCGTGATCCCCTGGCGGGAACAGATGAGCGGCAAATGTAATAGATCTTCCATCCGGACAGCCTCCTTTTGAGCAAGGGGGCTGTCCTTTCGCATGACCACCCCCCAGGTGTCGGAGGAGGGCATCTCCAGATAATTGTATTTGGAGAGGTCCACCGCCTGGGCGATCACTGCGAAGTCCAGCAGCCCCCTGTCCAGCCGCTCCGACAGGTCCTCCGTATTGCCGCTGTATACATGCAGACGGATGCGGGGGTACTGCTCCTGCAGGGTTTTGGCGCAGCGGGCCAGGTGCTTGATGCCGTCGGACTCGGCGCAGCCCACCCGGATGTCGCCGCCGTTGAACTCCCCCAGGGCCTTGAACTCCTCCTCGGTCTTGTCCACCATGTCCAGAATGTCCTCCGCCCGCTTGCGCAGCAGCATCCCCTCGTCGGTGAGGCGGACGCTGAAGCTGCTGCGGACGAAGAGCTTTTTCCCCAGCTCTCCCTCCAAGTCCTTGAGCTGCTTGGACAGCGTGGGCTGGGAGATATGCAGCCGTTGGGCTGCGTGGGTCACGCTCCCCTCCCGGGCCACCTCCAAAAAATAACGCAAAACACGAATTTCCATCGTAACACCCCCACAGACAGTATAGCAGGGAATGTTATTCTATTCAAGAATAACACGAAATAGAAAACTGGTATTTGCTATATCAAAGAAAGGTCCGTATAATCAAGACACAGGGAGGTGAAACCGTGCCGGAAGCGTCGGATACCCAAGGCATCCTGCGTCAAAACCTGATTGACGCGGGCTGTGACCAGGAGCTGGTCCAGCGGTGCGTCGCATTGACCCAGGGGGAGCGGACGGCGGAGGTGCTACGTATCCTCTCCCGCCACAGGCGGACTCTGCTGGACACGGTTCACCAGGGAGAAAAGCAGATCGACTGTCTGGACTACCTTGTTTACAAATTGGAAAAAGAACAACATATGGAGGAATGAATCATGATGCACTTTGATTTTAACAATCCCACCCACCTCATCTTTGGAAGCGGCTCCATCTCCCGGCTTGGCAAGCAGGAGCTCCCCGGCAAAAAGGCACTGCTGCTGATGTCCGGCGGCAAATCCGCCAAGATAAGCGGCGCCTACGACAAGGTGACGGCCCAGCTTAAGGAGGCGGGCGTGGAGTGGGCCGAGTTTGCCAAGATTATGGAGAACCCCCTCAAGAGCGCCGTCATGGAGGGCGCGGCCTTCGCCAAGGAGAACGGCTGCGATTTCATCCTGGCACTGGGCGGCGGCGCGGTACTGGACGCCTCCGTGGCCGTCTCCGCCATGATGACCAACCCCGGCGACCTTTGGGACTACGTCCAGGGCGGCACCGGCAAGGGTCTGCCGCTTCAGAACCCCGGCCTGCCCATCGTCACCGTGACCCTCACCGCCGGCACCGGCTCGGAGATCAACTTCTGGGGCGTCATCTCCAACCCGGACACCAAGGAGAAAATCGGCTTTGGCGGGCACCCCTCCCTGATTCCCGTGCTGGCTGTGGTGGACCCGGAGCTCATGCGCACCGTGCCGCCCAAATACACCGCCTATCAGGGCTTCGACGCTCTGTTCCACAACACCGAGGTCATAATGAGCAAGGGTGTAAATCTGATGAGCGAGACCCTGGCCCTCTCCGCCATTGAGCACATCGCGGGGTACCTGCCCCGGGCCGTGCGGGATGGGAACGACCTGGAGGCCCGGGAGCACGTTGCCTACGGCAGCACACTGGCGGGCATGACCATGCAGCTCACCTCCACCACCGCCCAGCACTCCATGGAGCACGCCATGAGCGCCTACCACCACAACCTGCCTCACGGCGCGGGCCTCATCATAATCTCCGAGGCGTTTGCCCGGTTCTTCATTGAGCGACACGCTTGCGACAGGCAGTTCATCAAAATGGCGCGGGTGATGGGTATCCCCGAAGCCCACAAGCCGGAGGACTTTATCACCGCCCTTCAGAAGCTCCAGCGGGACTGCGGCGTGGCCGATTTGAAAATGAGCGACTACGGCTTCACGCCCGACGAGTTCATGACGCTGGCCAAGGGCGCGCGCGCCATGCAGGGCGGCCTGTTCGCCGCCAACCCCTGCGAGCTGACCGACGTGGACTGCGCGGGCATCTTTGAAGCATCTTACCGCTGATCAGGAGGGGCTTTTATGAACATACTGATTGCTTACTTTTCCTACACCGGGCACACAAAGGGGATTGCCCGGCAGATCCAGGCGCTGACCGGCGGGGACCTGTTTGAGATTCGTCCCGCCATACCCTATCCCCAGGACTACGACACCGCCGAGCGGCAGGGCCGCAGGGAGACCCGAGACGGCTACCACCCGCCCCTGGCGGAACCGTCGCCCGACCTATCCGGCTACGACGCCCTTCTGCTGGGAACCCCCAACTGGTTTAACACCGCGGCGCCCCCGGTGGCCACGTTCCTGGCGGAGAACGACTTCGGGGGCAAGCCCATCGCCCTGTTCTGCACCAACGGGGGCGGCGGCCTGGGCCATATCCCAGCCGACGTCAAGGCGCTGCGCAGGGACGCCAAGCTGCTGGACAGTCTGAACCTCTACGAGGACGGCGGCGCTGGAGCCAAGGCAAAAATTGCTGACTGGCTGAAGAAAAATGGCCTGATGTAAAGGGGGACTTTCCGTGAATGAGGTAATCAAATCCCTGCTCTCCCACCGCTCCATCCGCGCCTACGGGGACCATCCGGTGGAGGAGGATGTGTTGGACCAGATTATTCAGGCGGTGCAGGCAGCCCCCAACTGGGTCAACCTGCAGCACGTCTCCGTGATCGTGGTAAAAGACCCAGAGCGCCGCAAGAAATTTGCCGCGCTCTGCGGAGAGCAGCCGCACATCGCCCAGGCCCCGGTCTTTTTGGTATTCTGCGCGGACTACTACCGCACCTGGCTCGCCTGCCGAGCCAAGGGACAGCCCTTTGACGAGGTGGTGGGACAGATTGACAACCTCATCGTCGGGGCCCATGAGGTGGGCATCGCCCTGGGCACCGCCGTGGCTGCGGCGGAATCCTTCGGTCTGGGCACGGTGCCCATTGGGGACATCCGCCTCCACGCATTGGAGGCGGCCGCGGAGCTGGGTCTGCCCAAATATGTACTCCCCCTGCTGGGGCTGTGCGTGGGCTATCCGGCGGAGCGGCCCGGCCGGAAGCCCCGCCTGCCCAGGGATGCGGTCTGCTTTGAGGAGCGCTACGATCAGGCGCTTGAGCCTCTCTTGGCGCAATACGACGAGATCTACGCCGCCTACTTAAAGGAACGGCCTTGGAACAGCCGTGTTGGGACCTGGACACAGTTAGCCGCCGACTTCTACCGTCCGCCCTACGGCCACTACCCGGAGGTGCCGGAGCTGCTGCGGCGGCAGGGCTTTTCCGCTCCCGTGGACGGGGGCAACGCGACGCTTAAGAGCGAAAAAAGGACAGAAAGCGGGGAATCTCCCTATGGAATATCGGAACCTGCCCCACGGCGGGGAAAAAATCAGCGTCATCGGTATGGGCACGTCCGTTGTGGGCGAGCAGGCGGAGAAAGAAATTGTCGATACCATCCGGTATGCGCTGGACTCCGGGGTCAACTACATTGACCTGGCGGGCGGACACGCATCCATCTTTTCCGCCTGCGGGAAAGCGCTGGAGGGGCGGCGGCGGGACGCCATGCTGCAGATCCACTTTGGCGCGGACTACACCACCGGGGCTTACGGGTGGAGCACCCGTCTGGAGACCGTCAAGCGCTCCATCGACTGGCAGCTCACCCATCTCAAGACCGATTACATCGACTTTGGCTTCATCCACTGCCTGGACGAGCAGAGAGATCTGGCCGCCTATGAGAAAAACGGGGTGCTGCAATTCGTGCTGGATATGAAGGCCCAGGGCGTCGTCCGGCATATCGGCCTGTCCACCCATACGCCGGAGCTTGCGAATCTGGTGCTGGACATGGGCATTCTGGATATGCTCATGTTTTCCATCAACCCCATGTACGACTACGGTCAAGGGGATTACGCCAACGGCAGCAATCACGAGCGGCAGGACCTGTACTGCCGCTGTGAAAAGGAGGGGGTGGGCATCTCAGTGATGAAGCCCTTCAACGCCGGCCAGCTTCTGGACGCCAAAAAGTCCCCCTTCCGCCGGGCGCTGACCACCGCCCAGTGCATCCAGTATGCCCTGGACCGCCCCGGCGTGCTCACGGTGCTGGGCGGCCCGGCCAATACCGCGCAGCTCAAGGAAATCCTCTCCTACCTCGATACCACAGAAGCCCAGCGTGACTACTCTGTCATCGGCTCCTTCACGCCGGACGAGTCCGTGGGCAGGTGCGTCTACTGCAAGCACTGCCACCCCTGCCCCGCGGGACTGGACATCGGCCTTATCAACAAGTATTACGACCTGGCCCGGCAGGGCGACACACTGGCGGGGGAGCACTACCTGACGCTGGAAAAGACGGCGGCGGACTGCATCAAGTGCGGCCGCTGCAACAGCAGGTGTCCGTTCCAGGTGGCCCAGCAGGAGCGGATGGCGGAAATCAAACAGTACTTTGGAGCATAGGAGTTATCTGAACAGTCCGTGCGGCTGGAGCGCCGCATACCATCCGAAACACAGAAAAGGAGCATGAATATGAGCAAATCTTTGGTCGCCTATTTTTCTGCCGGCGGCGTCACCGCCAGGGCAGCAAAGGACCTTGCCGAAGCGGTCGGGGCGGATCTGTATGAAATCAGGCCCGTGGTCCCCTATACCCCGGCTGACCTGAACTGGAACGACCCCAAATCCCGCAGCTCGCTGGAGAGGAAGGACAAATCCTTCCGCCCGGAGCTGGCCGATCACGACGCGCCAGTGGATGGGTATAAGACCATCTATTTGGGGTTTCCCATCTGGTGGTACACCGCACCCACCATCATCAATACCTTTTTGGAAGCCTATGACTTTGCCGGAAAGACCATCGTGCTCTTTGCCACCTCAGGCGGCAGCGGGCTGGGTGGGACAGCCTTCGACCTGTCCCCCAGCTGTCCCGGCGCAGTCATGAAAACCGGGAAGCTGCTAAACGGAAGGCTTTCCGAGGCATCCCTGCGCCAGTGGGCGGAAGTCCTGTAATTTGTTGGCGTGTTTCACCGAAAGGGCGGCACCCCGGCTTTCGGAGAGCACTCCATTTCAAGAAAGGATGGCGCTGATATGAAAGGATATCAACTTTGGTCCATGGGCCTGCTGGCGGTCCTGCTGCTGCAAACGGCCGCCTGTGCCTCCCCGTCCGCCCCTCCCCTGAAATCAGATGGCGTGGCCGCGGCGCCGGCCTTTACGGACGTTCCCGCCGACGCCTGGTATGCGCAGGCCGTCCTGTACTGCCGGGAGCAGGGGCTGGTCCGCGGAACGGCGGACCACACGTTTTCCCCCGACCGCTCCATGACCCGTTCCATGCTTGCCGCCGTGCTGTACAGGCTGGCCGGCAGCCCCGCCGTCTCTGCCGCCCCCGGCTTTTCGGATACCCGGGCCGGAGCCTGGTACGCCGACGCCGTCGCCTGGGCTGCGGAGAGGGGTGTTGTCTCCGGTTACGGAAACGGCCTGTTTGGAACGGGCGACCCCGTCAACCGCGAGCAGGCTGTGACCGCACTTTGGCGGTACGCATACTCCCCTGAGACCGAGACGGCGGCGGACTTTGCCGATACCGGCGAACTCTCAGCCTGGGCGCGTCCGGCGGTAAACTGGGCCTGGGTCCAGGGGATCGCGGCCGGGCGGGCGGGAAACCGCTTTGCAGCCAGAGAAGCCGTCACGCGTGCGGAGGTATGTGTAATGCTATATCGCTGGATGGAGAATCCAAAGAGCGGCGCGCCAACGGCGGCGCCCTCTCCCGAACCCACGCTCCCGCCTGACGGCGGCATCGCGTTCGACTTTGAAAGGAAGGCCGTTACGTTGAACAGCGGCTACGAAATGCCCATCAACGGACTGGGGACCTACTCCCTGACCGGCGAGACCTGTGTCGCCTCCGTCACTGCGGCGCTGGAGCGCGGCGTCCGGCTCATCGACACGGCCCATATCTACGGCAACGAGGCGGAGGTCGGACAGGCGGTGCGGGAGTCCGGCATTCCACGGGAGGAAATTTTCATCATCACCAAGCTCTATCCCAGCCAGTTTGCCAATGCGGAGGACGCCATTGACGAGGCGCTCCGTAAGCTGGACATCGGATATATCGACCTGCTGCTGCTCCACCACCCTGGAACGGGCGACGTGGAGGCGTACCGGGCGATGGAACGGGCTGTGGAGGCGGGCAAAGTCCGCTCCATCGGGCTGTCCAACTGGTATGTGCGGGAGCTGGAGGAATTTCTGCCCCAGGTGACTGTAACGCCCGCCCTGGTGCAGAACGAGATACACCCCTACTACCAGGAAAACGACGTAATTCCATATATTCAGGGCCTGGGCATCGTGGTACAGGGCTGGTATCCCCTGGGCGGCCGTGGACACACGGCGGAGCTGCTGGGAGACGGGATCATCTCCGAAATCGCCGCGGCCCACGATAAATCCCCAGCCCAGGTCATTCTGCGCTGGAATTTGCAAAAGGGCGTGGTGGTTATCCCCGGCTCCGGCAACCCCGACCACATCCAGGAGAACACGGAGCTTTATGACTTTGAACTGAGTGACGAGGAGATGGCGAGGATCAACGCCTTGGACCGGGGTGAAAAGCACGACTGGTATTAGCTGCGGGCCTGTGTGACAGCCTATTTTGTAATCATTTTTGATTTGTCGCATTTGTTCCAGAACGGCCTTTGCCTGTCCCCTCTCGCTTACTGAAACGGTTGCCGCCTGTCTGTCCAGGCAAAAATCGTTGGCGTGTCATAACAAAGCCGGCCCGGTCGCGCACCGGGCCGGCTTTGTTATGCCGGTTGCCGCACTGCCCCAGGCGATGGACAGGAGAGGGGCGGGGAGGATCAAGTACGGAATGCCGCGCCAGGCCCGGTATGACTGTAAAGCAGCCTTACGCGGCTGACGCTGCCTGCCTGCGCATCTCACGCCCGCGCCGAAAATATAGGGTTTCGTCCGCGTCACCGCGGGGAATACCGTCTTCTCCGGTGGCCGGTCAGCAGCAGCACGGCCAGCTTCCACAGCAGGCAGCAGTAGGCCCGCTTCGCCTCCTCCGTCCACTCGCCCATCAGCCGCTCGGCCCGCTCCAGTACCCGGTTTCTGCGCCGCCGGGCCAGCAGCACGGTGGCGAGCCACCCGGCGAAGGCGGCCCCCGTCAGAATGTAGGAGCCCTTATCCCAGGGGAGGCTGCCGTCCATATGGGCCACAGTCAGCAGAAATACCAGCACCACCAGGACCCCGCCGAGCAGTTCCCCGTAGCGGGCGGCCCAGTACCCCCACAAATCCAGGGTCAGGGCCTCCATTTCCAGGCCGACGCGGTCAAAATCAATATAGAAGTCGTCCATTTAACGTGTCACTTCCCCCCATGTCATTCAGTGAAGGCTTTCAGCGTGCCTTTTACCCGAAAGCTGTCATTCAGAGCCGGTGCGCACAGCGCAGCCGTCGGCGGCTTTGCCGCCTTACGGATGCGGCGTACCCCTTGCGGATACACCGGTGAAGAATCCCCCATTCAGGGGCTGATGCTCCTATTGAAGGGGTTTCCTGGAGGTGAATTGTCCCGAAGGGGCAAGAGAGACCGCCCTGGGGCGCGCCAGTCTGAGGGGCCGCCGCTGCGCGGACCGGTTCTGAATAACAGGGCGATGGGAATTGCTTCACTGAATGACACTGGTTACTTCCCCTCTTTTATCCCTTCCCTGAAAAAGAAGAGATCCTCCGGCTTTACATCCAGCGCGTCTGAAATGGAAAATATCGTGTCTAAAGACGCGCCGACCGCGGCCTGCTCAACTTTGCTGATCGTAGTTCGTTCCAGGCCGCACCGCTCGGCCAGTTGTTCTTGAGATAGTCCTCTTAAATTGCGGTAATAGGCAACATTCAGGCCAAGAATGCGGTATTTCTTTCTCTGCCTCGCATCCATTCAACCACCTCATAATCGCCTACTATTGTACGATATCAAGGCTCAAATGACCACGGATTGAGAATACCAATATGGGGCGTCTCAATCACACCACCCCTGTTGGAGCGTGAGAGAAACAATGCATAACATCAAAGGGCGCGAGGCAGAATGGACAGATCCCGTCACGCAGTCATTGCGCGCCAGTACACACACTGGCGTGGCAATCCGTTCCTCCATGAAAAGGGCGGATTCCCATGCAAAAACGCCGCCCCTGGGCGGCGTTTTTGCATGGGAATGACAGTCATGATGGTTTTGCGCGTATTTTGCAGCTAGCTCTACCCGGCGCGTTCCCCCTACGGCCTCCGCTTCGTCTCTATGCCGCCGTAACTCTCCATCAGGCAGTGGAAAATCTCCAGGTGAACCCGCTCGTCCTGAATAATCCGCTGCAAATTCTCCACCACGTTCTGGTCCCCGATCCAGCGGCACTGCTCCTGGTATTTGCGGACGGTCGCCTGTTCATCCCGGATGGCCACCTGGAGTAAAGGCCCCAGCTTCTGGGAATAATGCAGAAAGCCGGGCGTCCACCAGGTATACCGCCCCCCCTGCCTGCACCAGAGCCGTGGGTCCGCTCCAAGCTGCCGGGCCAGGGTGCCGAAAATCTCCAGGTGGCGCATCTCCACCATGGAGACCTTGTGGAAGACCTCCGACACCTCGGGGATCTCCGCCGTCACCAGATGGTCGTAAAAGTACAGTCCCACCGCCGACATCTCGGAATTGGCGCTGCCGATGTTGCCCAGCATCGCCTCGGCATACCTCTGGTTGCGGCCCATCGCCTGCACCGCCGGGTACGGCGCCTGCGCGTGGTAGGCCGTGAAGCCGCATCTCTCCTCTTCCATGTTCCGCCCTCCTTGACAGGTTGGTTTTTCACCCTACCCTATGCGCCCACGGCATTGTCCCATACGCGGCGGACAGGAAATAATTTGAATCTAATTTTTGATATTATATTTTATCATTTTTATATTGACTTCTTCCGATACTAGGTGGTATACTGACCACACCGAAAACAATGAACAAGGTGATTTTTAATGGATGAGAGCATGATGCGTTACCCCCGTTCCGACCACCGCCTCCGCGCCGGGGCCCGGGCGGAGCGCCGCCCCCAGGAGAAGGGCCGGGACCCCTACGACGGCCTGCGGCCCTGGTCCGCCATCACCCACGGCGCGGGCGCGGTCCTGGGTGCGCTGGGCGCCGTCCTGCTGCTGGTGCGGGCGGTCTCCCTGGGGCTGGACGCCTGGCGCATCGTCTCCTTCGCCGTCTACGGCGCGTCCATGATCGGTCTCTACACCGCCAGCACCCTCTACCACTGCCTGCGTACCGGGGTCCACGGCCGCATCGCCCTGCGCAAGTATGACCACACCTCCATCTATCTGCTGATCGCGGGCACCTACACCCCCATCTGCCTGGGGGCCCTGCGCACCCAGGGGGCCTGGGGCTGGGTCCTCTTCGGGGTTATTTGGGCCCTGGCCATCGCGGGCAGCGCCCTGACGATGGGCTGGATCAATATGCCCCGGCAGCTCACCGCCGCCATCTATATCTTTATGGGCTGGATGGCCGTCATCGCCGTCTACCCGCTCTACCGCGTGGTGGGCTGGAAGGGCCTCTTCTGGCTTCTGGCCGGCGGCGTGCTGTACACCGTGGGCGGTGTGCTCTACGCCCTCAAGTGGCCGGGCCGGGACAATCCCCGCTTCGGCTGCCACGAGATTTTCCACGTGTTCATCGTCCTGGGCAGCGTCTGCCACTTCTTCCTCATGTACCGGGTCATCTGCTTTCTTTGAGCAAACCAAACCCCGGGGGTATCCCAATTCTGGGATACCCCCGGGGTTTTTGTCCCCGTCAGATTCTATTCTCCGCCCCGCTGTCCCCGGCGGTACCCCAGGGGGGACACGCCGTAGTACTTCTTAAAGGCCACGCTGAAGGCGTACTCGGAGGGGAAGCCGTACTGGGCGGCCAGGGCCTTCATGGACGACTCCCCGTACCTCAGCTCCTGCTCCAGCCGCCGGAGCTTGTAGGCGACAATAAACTCCTTGGTGGACTTCCCCACCGCCCTGGTGAAGCACTTGCTCAAATAGCTCTGGGATACGCCGAATTCCCCGCACAGGTCGCCCACCGACACATTCTCCGACATGTGCGCGTCCAGGTAGCCGATGCAGCGGCTGACCAGCGCCTCTCCGGCGGCGGTGGCGGCGGCGCGCTCCGGCACCGCCACGCCCCGCTCCGCCTCCGCCTGGAGCAGATTGAGGAGCGTGTGCAGCAGCAGGAGCTTCGCGGAGAAATACCCGCCGGGCCGCTCCCCCCGCGCCGCGCTCAGGCTCCGCTCCAGCTGGGGAAAGACGTGCTCCGGAATCAGTCCCGGGCAGCAGTTCAGCTCCCGGCACTGGAAAAGGGCCGTGAAGTCCGACCGCTTCTCCATCGGCAGCAGGTCGAAATAGAGGTAGTAGAGCTCCACATTCTCCTCGCTGACGCACTCCACCCGGTTGCGCACGAAGGGCGCGAAGAGCAGCACATCCCCCCTGCCCGCCTCCCGCACCACGTCCCCCGCCGTCACCCGGCTGCGGCCCGCCGCCATGATGACCAGCTTGAAATTGCTCAGCACGTTGTCCCGGGTCAGTCGGGGCTTCCACTGCTTCCAATGGTTGAAGGCCAGAATGGTATAGTCAAACTGCTCCAGCCGCTGGCTGAGCAGGTCCCGCTCCAGGAGCTGAATGGGCCGTCTCTCCGCCATCGCGCACCCTCCTCCGCTTTCTGCCGGCTCCCCGCCCCAACGTCATTCAGTAAAGGCCTTCCGCATACGTTCTACCTGAATCTGTCATTCTTCGCCGGTGTGCACAGCACAGCCGTCGGCGGCTTTGCCGCCTTACGGATGCGGCATGCCCCTTGCGGGTACGCCGACAAAGAATCCCCTGTTCAGGGGCTGATACTCCTATTGAAAAACGAAAGGAGGCGGTACACTTAACTGAATGGCATTGGGCCCCGGCGCTGTTTTTCTAGTCTGATTATACCGGCCTGTCCGGAAATAAACAAGCGCCCGGTTCTGAAAATCACAAAAACAGTCCTGATATCCCAATTGTTAATTTATTAATTAACATTATACTGGTAACGTACAGAAGGAAAAAGACAGCCCGAAAGGATGAGCGTACGCTATGAATTGGAAAAAGCCCCTGTCTCTGGCCCTCTCCGGCGCGCTGGCCCTGTCCCTGCTGGCCGGCTGCGGCGCCGCCCCCGCGCCCTCCATCTCCCCCTCCCCGGCGCCTGCCGCGCCCTCCGCCACTCCCACCGCGTCCGCCGCCTCCCCCATCCAGACCGCCTATGACGACACCCAGACTGCCGACGTGGTGGTGATCGGCGCGGGCGGCAGCGGCCTGGCCGCTGCCCTGACGGCCGTGGAGAACGGCGCCGAGAGCGTCATTATTCTGGAGCGCACCGCCCGCACAGGCGGCTCCCTCAACTACACCAACGGCTCCATGTCCGCCGCCGAGACCACCATCCAGAAGGAGGACGGCATCGAGGACTCCAAGGAGCTCTTCGTCCAGGACATCATCCGCAACGGCACCAAGTTCGGCGGCAAGGTGGACGAGGCAATGATCCGCGCCTTCGTCGAGGAGGACACCGCCGCCTTCGAGTGGCTCTACGCCAACGGCCTCTCCGACAACAAGTGCAACACGGACAAGGAGGGCCGCCGGGCCGTTTTCGCCCCCGAGCACGACCTCTACTCCGTCCAGCGCACCTACAAATATAAGCCCGAGGATGCCGAGAACTACAAGTCCGCCGCCCACGAGATTCTGGACGGCATGGTGAAGGCCGAGCCCAAGATCCAGGTTGTCTTCAACACCATGGCCGTGGAGCTCGCCGCCAACGACCAGGGCCAGGTCCTCACCGTCGTCGGCGTGCACGACGGCGGCGCGGGCACCCGGTACGACGCGGCCAGGGGCGTCATCGTCGCCACCGGCGGCTACTCCGGCAACCAGGCCATGATGGCCCAGTACGCCGAGTACGGCGGCTCCTATCTGGTGGGCGGCCCCTCCACCGCCGACGGCAACGGCCTTCTGATGATGCAGAAGGTGGGCGGCGCGCTGAACGAGGACTCCATGAGCGCCATTCCCATCTTCCCCATGGGCCTTGTCAGCAAGAGCGACCCCACCACCGGCACCATCGCCTCCACCTACACCTGGAAGGCCGGCGGCATCACCGTGAACAAGAACGGCGAGCGCTTTGAGAACGAGCAGGACCCCAACAACGCCGCCCGTGAGGAGGCCCTCACCCTCCAGCCCGACGCCATCCAGTACGACGTCTTTACCGACAAGATTGTGGAGGATCTGCGCGCCGCGGGCGGCTCCATGATGTACGACCTCATGTTCGGCGGCGAGGACTCCATGGGCCGCCACGTGGTGGTGGAGGCCGGCTCTCTGGAGGAACTGGCCGAGAAGGCCGGCCTCCCCGCCGACAAGCTCAAGGCCACCGTGGAGGCCTACAACGCCCAGGTCGACGCCGGCGGGACCGACGAGTTCGGCCGCACCTACGACGATCAGATGAATACCTTCAAGCTGGCGGTCAACAAGATTGAGGGCGACCGCTTCTACGCCATCCCCCTGCGCGCCCTCTGCGTCATGACCCTGGGCGGCATCACCACCAACACCGATATGCAGGTCCTCGACCAGTCCGGCACCCCCATCCCCGGCCTCTTCGCCTCCGGCGAGGTGGTGGGCGGCGTCTGGGGCAAATTCGTCTCCGGCGGCACCGGCGTCATGGGCGCCATCACCTTCGGCCGCCTGGCCGGGCGCAGCGCCATGACCACTCCCCTGGCCTCCGGCTACACCGTGGCCCCCGCCGCGAGTCTGCTGGACGCCTCCCTCTTCGAGACCAAGAGCGCCGCCCCCTCCGCCCCCTCCTTCGACATGAGCACCCCCCTGAAGGACGGCGCCTACGAGGCCACCGTGGACGGCCAGGAGGGCGAGCTCACCGTCTCCGTCACCATCGCCGGCGGCAGGCTCGCGGCGGTGGACGTCGTGGACAGCCACGAGACCCCCTCCATCGGCGGCAAGGCCCTGGAGACCCTGCCCGACGAGATGGTAGCCGGCAATTCCCCCGACGTGGAGGCCGTCTCCGGCGCCACCCTCACCACCAACCGCCTGCGCGACGCCGTGGTGAAGTGCCTGGAGCAGGCCGCGGCATAACCTGGAAAACGTAAAAAAGTCCGGGACCGCCCACTGGCGGTCCCGGACTTTTTTACGTTTCCTCCCGGGGAGCCTTCGCCGTCTCTTCCTCCGGCGGCAGCTCCCCCATGGTGCCCACGCAGCGGTTGATGGGCGTGCCCAGGTTGTGGAATTTCTCCTCGTAGTCGGTCATAATCCCCCGGACGCCGTGCTCATGCAGGTTCCGGGTCACCTCGCTCAGCGCGAACCCGGCGGGCGGGAACTGGGTGAGGGACCACTCAAATAGGCCGCTGTTGTCGGTCTTGAAGTGGATCTGCCCCCCCTCGTGCAGAACGGCGCGGTAACTCTTGAGGAAGTTTACGTGGGTCAGCCGCCGCTTGGCGTGGCGGTTGGTGGGCCAGGGGTCGCAAAAGTTGATATAGATGAGATCCACCTCGCCGCTCCCGAAGTAGTCGGACAGCCTGGCCGCGTCCCCGTCCACGAAAAAGACGTTGGTCAGCCCCAGCTTCATCACCCGCTCCATGGCGATCACCATGGCGTCGGGCACCCGCTCCACCGCAACAAAGAGGACGTCCGGGTGCTGCTGCGCCGTCTCGGCGGTGAAGCGGCCCTTGCCGCAGCCCAGCTCCAGCCGCAGCTGCGCCGCGTCCGGCTTCAACTCCCGCCAGCGGCCGCGGTGCGTTTCCGCATCCCGGATGAGGCAGGCCTCGCAGCGCTCCATCCGGGGAATCAGGTTGGGCTTTTTCCGCATTCTCATAGTTTCGCACCTCGCTTAAAAATCGTTAGTATCATACCATATACGCACCTTTTGTGTAAAGAGCACTTGCAATTTCCCGCCATCTATCATATACTAGGAAAGCCGTTGTCGGGGCGCGCCCCGCCCGGCAAATATCCGGGTATAGCGAAGTTGGTATCGCGCCTGGTTTGGGAGTGCCGTGCCGCTATCCGGGGCGGGCGGAGCCGAAATGCCGGAAGCCTTTGGGACACGGTCACTTGCGGGATTTAACCGTTGCTTGAAAAGCGCCTCAAAATTGCATCTGACCACAGCTTTGACCACAGACAGCAAAAAATCGAAAACTAAAAAAATAAATATCCGGGTATAGCGCAGTTGGTAGCGCGCGCGCTTTGGGAGCGTGAGGCCGAGAGTTCAAGTCTCTCTACTCGGACCAAAATCCCTCTGAAACCGTTGTTTTCAGAGGGATTTTATCATAAATAGTTCTGTTTTATATTATCGTCTGCCCGCATTTTTGAAGGTTGTTAAATCCAGCCTTTTCTTTGTTTGTGTCAGCGCAACACCATATTGGAGAGGCAGCCGCTGATTACTCCGGTTGAAAGTTGCCAATTATCCCGTAAACAGGTTCATTTACAGAACAAACTTAACACGCAGATTTTGGGTAGATACGTTATGACCAAATGTTGCCCATAGACAGCGAAACCAGGTCAGCCGAGGCTCTTGCCACGACTGACCTGGTTTCTTTCTTAAGTCGCCTTGCGGCTCCAGCGTTTCTGTCCTGGAAAGTAGTCATGGTCTGATCATTGGGTATGACCCTCTCTTGGTCTGAGAGGGGGTCGGCAATCTCGTCCGGGACTTTGACAGGGGTGCTCTCCCCAGGTGGGGGTAATACCGTTTCAAGTAGATAATGGTCATTGGTGCAGCCTCCATTTCTGATTTGCGCGGGGGACCGGAGAAATCAGAAATGGAGGCGGGGAGCGGCACCCGGGGCAGCCGAAGCGCACCTCTGGATACGGTGGACAGAAGATGGGGGGATAAAAACAGGAGCGCCAGTTAAAACCGACGCTCCTGTTTAAGGGAGTACTGCATCTTTAGTTCTCTTCACGTCTGGGCTATTCGGCTGAATCCTCCGGCCACTGCGGATCAATCACATGGGCAGGGTCTTGCCACTCTGTTATCCGGATTACCTCAGAAGGCGTTGGCGCGTCCCATGCGCCGGACGTATGGTCTTCATAACGAAACAAGGGGTAGGTATCTTTGATATCAATCGCCTCTACCGTGCCGTCGCGCAGCTTCCCAAAGCCCATATAGGTCACGGTCAATTGCCCCGCTTCCTGCTCAAGTGCATAATCGAGGTTCAAATGGAAATTATACCGCCTTGTGAGATCGGCCCAATGCTGCATAGAATCGTCCGTAAGCCTTGCAAAAACCTCGTGCAACGACTTTGGATAAAATCTAACGTTTGGAATGAGCGATTCCACATATACTTGCGGGATGCGTGACAAATAAACCTCCTGGTCATCCTTCATCGTATAGGTGTACTGCTCTGTGTAGAGGATCGTCTTTGGATTGTTATAACGGTATCCAACAAAGATAGCCGCGCCGACAAGCAGGACAAGCACAGTGGTTAAAACGGCAAGCAGCCACTTTTTCTTGTGTATTCCAGGCACGATGATTCACTCTCCTATTAGGTAAGCGGAGGCTGACTGGTATAGGAATTGTCCCCCGAAATCGTAACAGAGAAGTTCCACGGGTTCATTGCCACAAAGGTCACTATGCAACGGCTGATTATGCCGCCTTTGCCTGCGCTTCCGTGCGCAAACAAACGCCCAGTTGTATTGCTAATATTTACACTTGGTACTCCAATTCCTCTCCAAACCTGGTCAATCTCGTTGTAATAAAAATAGGTAACGTTGTAGGTTTTCGTCAGAGATGTCTTGATTAAGGTGTTGGCAAAGCCGTCTCTTTTCAAAGTGGGAGAACTCCAGTCGCCAAGAGCCAGATTGACAAACGAGGTATAACTGCCTCTTGTCAAATCGTGACCATAGGAAGGAGAGTACACGGTTGCTCCGCCAAAGCTCCAGCCATTGAGTTGGGCGATGAGTGCGGGGTCGGTCACCACAAAGGAATTTTCATCCGTCACCTCGATGACTTGATAAACTTCACCATCAATGTTGGTGTAGATACGCCCCTCGCCGTCGGAGTAGCGCATACTTTCTTCCTGCCGGAACGAGGCAGAATCCTGCGGGGGAACGTCGATGGCAAAAACGGATGTGCTTGTGAGCATAATAAGAATCAACGCGATACCAATCATTCTTTTACACATTTTCATGTCCCTCACTTTTTCAAATTTGTAATTGATCCCTATTTACATGTGCCGGAAGTCGTCACAGTCGGCAGAGCTTTCCCGTCGATTGTGACATCTACTGTCAGCGAGTAGGTCTTTCCGCTGACAACCGCAGCGGATTCCTTGGCATACAGATAGCCGGTTGCTTTCGCTTCCCACGTCTTGACACAGGTACCGCCGTTCCAAAGCTTCATCACGATGGAAATGTTATCCTTCGACTGATTTCCTGTCACGACAACAGAGCAGCTCGCCATCGTACCATTGAATGAGATCCTCGGAGAAGTCTGCACAACGCGCGGAGAGAGCGCAAAAGCCGGAAGCGCCAGGAGCGCCGCCAAGACAAGTGCCAAAATAAAGAATTGTTTTTTCACCTCAATCACCCCCTCGTCTTTTATACTCACTATAACGATGGGGGATGGCAAATTTGGACACTTGCTAAAAAAATATTCTTAAAAAATTATTTAGCTGCCTTGATTGAACGGGTGGTTTTGTTTCCCTGCCTGAACCGCTTGTATATTTTCCGCCATTCTGATGAATTCGTCCTGGGTAAGATGGCCTGAGATACTAAAGATAGCGCCTCTATCCTCATCCGTCCAAACGAGGACATCCGAATTTTCAGCCTCGCGATCCAAATAGAGGTCGGCGGGTATTTCTCCGACAACAACCTGCAGAACGTCTGAATACTCCCGTTCCACATATACGGCTGACGATTCGATATTAAATGAATAGGTAAAGACGATGAAAGCACCTTCGTTATTTTCATAAACATTGATGACCTGACCATCGGGTTCAGACATCACGATTGCATGGTACTCGTCCGGAAGCCAGCCCGGATGGTAGACCACGCCATCTGGAAGCTCCGTTTCCGATCCTGTGTAGGAATAAACGAAATAGGATTCATATATATCCCGCACCCATCCGAAAACCGCTGCCCGCGCCTCCGCGCTGACGAGCAGTACGACGCTTCCGCTCAGGAAAACAGTCAATATCAGGCAAGCCGCCATCTTTAAGAGTCTATACCGGGTGGGATGTGCCTCCCTGCGTAATATTCTTTTCATCTTGCGTTCAAATCCGATGGAAAAGACATAGTCATTTGCTTTCACATCCGGCAAACTTTCCAGCAGGGCCATATCCGCCTCTGCCGCTGCCCGGCATAGTATTTCATCGGGGATCATTTAACCGCCTCCATATAACTGTCAAGCAGTCTACTTTTTGCGCGTTGGTCAAGCTTACTTGCGGCTGAATGGGAAATACCAAATATCTTCGCAATTTCATGAACGGTATAGCCATGATGGTATTTCAGAAGAATGAACTGTCGATATCTGGCCGGGAGCTTTAAAATGCACTCCGTCAAAGCGTTGTCACCCTCATACGTGACGGATATCCCACTGATTTCATCATCAAAATTTATGGTTCCATGTCTTTGCCGCTGCCGGTACAAGTCGATTGCTTTTCGCTCAACTATAATAACGACGTAGCTTTTCGTTTTTGGACACAGAGGCTCTCCGACTCTTGCAATGTTTTCTGCGATTTTGATAAATGCGCTATGAACAGTATCCTCAGCATCCTGTTCATTGTGGAGTATATCATTGGCAATGCGGAACATGAGAGGCCGATAGGTAGTGTAAATTTGTTCAAACTTAAGTCAATTTTCTGTGCTGTCTATCATTTGAAAATAAATCAACATAAATGGCCACCTCGTTTATTTTAAATCCATACTAAATATATCGGTTATATATATTAGCAGACATTTCATTTAGTTTCAATCCCTAGTAAAGGTATTATTCAATTATTTCCATTAGCAAGGAACGCATGAGTAGTCATTCCGGACTGGATCGGCAAGCAGGGGAGTGTCTATACACTTGCTATTTTCGCGCCGCGAAAATGTTTGTTGGGGTGTCCCCAAACCTGTCGGCACTTCTGGCCATGGTGGGGCTGTTGACAAAGCGGCGAATCAGCAGCGATAGGATTGTAAGGGCAACAAAAAAGACGCCCCTATGCGTCAAGCTAAGCATCTTATCATCCTTTTTTAGGTTCAAAGCGGTCGCAGACAAGAGACAGTGATCCTCCGCTGCCTTAAAGCTTCGTCGCAAGACGCGTGTTAAGTTCTGCCCCCATTTCTGGGCGGCAAAGGTGCCCTCGCACCAAATCTGCCGCTTCTTCAGCGCCTCCCGGTACTCCGGCTCCCATCGCCTGTAGAAATGCCGCTGAACGGAGTGCTTGAAATAGCTGTCCTGCACCTTCCGCGCCCCTGCCTTGTCCGTCTTGCTCAGGCACTTTTCCCGCAGCGGACAGCAGGCACAGTCCCGTCTGTCTGCCCAGTATTCCCAGAATAGCCCGCCGTCGTTGAGGTACAGCCGCTTGGGCCGCAGTGCTTATTCCCTGATTTAGGTAGGCCTCAACAATTCTAATTTTTTCTTCTGGAGAATACTTCGACTTTTGTGGCATGAAAAAACTCCCCTCTCCGTTTTCAGTGGTTTTGTTCTTTCTACTGTCTACTTCAAGGGGAGCATATCAATACACCAAGCTCCCAGCTCTTTCTTTGTTTCACTCCAGCAAATTTAGAGCATAGCATCTCAAAATCCATCAGGCAGGCATTCAACATTTCAGAGTTAAAAAAGTGATGTGGTGGAATGCAAAATGCTCCTTGCTCTGCGATGCTGTCCGCTGAGCGAGAAGCATTTTGACCACATAAATAGCCACAGTACCGTTTGGAACAAACGAAAACACTGTGATCAAAGAGTTTTAAAGAGCAAATGAAACGGAGTTTAACACATAAAAACGGTTTAGCACAAGATCCTTCCTCACCTCTTTGTTTATTGCTGCGCAGATTTTCATCTGGAAAGATGACTTGACTTGCTGCCTGTTCAGAGTTGCGAGATTTTCCCCGACATAAAAAAACGTCATGGCAGGCTGATGTGTTCCAGCACACCAGCCCCGCGCTAAGGTGTTCTACCCACCCAGCACAACCGCAAAACGGCCACGACATGGTCAATATACCGCTTTTGTCGCGGCGGCACAAGTATAAACCTTTGCGCGTGCATGGGTTCCGGGGCGTAAGGCCCTCGCCTTTGCATACGCTTTTGACGATACGGGAAATTCCCGACTCTTTCTGAAAGGTCGGGATACGATGAACATTTTTGAGACACACGAAGGGTTCTCCGGGCGCTTCGCCCCGGCCGCCGCCGGCGAGACGCTCCAGTCCCTTCTCATGCTGGCGGGGGACATCCGCTTGAAGTTGGGCAGACAGGGGTACTTACTGGGCAGCTATCTCTCCCTTTTCCTGGAGGGGGCCTTGCGGTAAAACACTTTCTGTGGGCGACGGAGAGCAGGATTGGTGATAACTGCGACATCCCTTAGCTGACGGACCTATACCGGCGCATTGGCGGCCGGGGAAACATACATGGAGACGCTCAACCTGCGTCTGAAACAGCGGTTTCTCACCGCTCAGCTGGTTCCCATCTTTGTGCAGGGGGCCACAAACGACTTGCTCTACTGCCTGCTCCACCGGGACAGCGAGCCTAACAAGCAAATACTCCAGCTTCTAATGGAGACGCGATCATAAACTTTAAGAGTTAGGGCCATCCGCATAACTGGTGGCCCTAACTTGACGATAGAGATGCAGATCTTGTGCAATTGGTCAACTGTTTAACAACAACGGTAATGGCACAGTCCTTATTCTTTAAACATACCAGCATCCGAAATTGTCCAGTAGGCCTTTGTATTAATCTATCCATCCTATGTAATAGATGGTTTAATCTCAGAATTGATTACGCCCTTTGACAGTGCATGCGTGGATTTAATCCATTTGTGGCATACGGTACGCCCTCTGTCTTATATAAAGCAGTATTATTCCTTTCTCCGCTCAGTGTCCTGCCGATAATGCCGAGCGCAGCCCCTGCTCGATTTTGGCCTTCTCTCCGCTCCCGTCCGTCCGCAGGCGCAAAAGCGGGATGCCGCACACACCAAAAATCCGATCCTTTTTCTGGTCTCGCCCTGCCTGCCGTGAGCCTGCAGCGTGGAAGGCTGTGCCGTCCACCTCCACCGCCAGCAGAGGTGACTTGTCCATCCTGCGGAAAAGCAGAAAATCCACATGGGTCAATGGGTTACGGGCATAGTCGGCCTCATCTTTCGTCAGCCCAGAGTAGTCCTTCACCAAATTCACCAGCGCAACATGGACAGCGCAGGCTACGGAGGTAAACTCTATCTCCTGGAGGACCCCCTCGATTACGGTATAGAGGAGATTTTCTGAATCATATTCCGAAATCCGGCGGTGCTTTTGCAGAAATTCCCGCCGCTGCTGGGCGTAGCCCTGGTAGAGCAGATCGAAAACAGAGTAGACAGCACTCTCCACCACAGCACAGTTGTTGTATTGAATGTACCGGGCCAGATCGCCGTAGTTTGTCCCGTCGTTGCGTGGGTCCTGGGAGGTGACCACGGTCAGGGACTTGACCGCCCGGGACACCGCCACATTCAGCATCCGGGGGTCATCCACGAACTCACCGATCACATTGTCTACCGAGGTCAGGACGATGGCGTCCTTCTCCCGGCCCTGAAACTTATGGACGGTGGCCACCTCCAAATCCCCCAGCTGGGCGTGGATGGCTGCAGCCTGGTCTTTGTAGGGAGTGATGATCCCGCTGCTCTCATAGCCCCTTTCCGCCAGGCGGGGCAGAACCTCCTGCCGGATAACATCGATCTGCCGCTGGTTCAGGTGGCCCCGGGCGTGGTTTCCGGGGGCGGTGTGATACATGGTCAGTACGTCCGGCTCCCCGCTGTCCTTGGTCATGACGATTAGCTTGCCGCCGTAGAACTTCTGGTTGCAGAAATTGATAATCTTGGGGTGGCAACGGTAGTGCTCTCGCAGAAGAATGGTGGGCACATACGGCCAGGCCGCCAGTGCCGAGGAAAGCAGGCTGTGGACGGAGAAGTGGTAGGCCTCGGGGAGGTCATAGTGTGTCCAGACGCCCTCGCTGTCCCGGAGGTTCTGTCCGTCCAGCACGTTAGGAAGCTGCTGGAGGTCTCCGACAATGACAATATTCTTTGCACAAGAAAAAGCCAGCACGCCAGTGGCCAGGTCCACCTGGGAGGCCTCATCCACAATGAGATAGTCATAGACGTGTTCAAAGCTCAGGGTTCCCCGGATGGAATAGGTGGTGCTGAGGATTACCGGGTACTCCCGGTTGAAGTCCCCCGAATGACCGCGGAAATCCCGCAGCTCAAAACGGCGGCGCGCCTCCCGCCACGGAAAGGCGCCGCTCACCTCGCCTTGGAACAACCGCAGGGACTTCTCAGTCAGCTCCTCCATTTTGGCGTCGAAGGCGTAGTCGGCCAGCTTCCGCCCCAACCGGGCCCGCTCCTGGGTCAGCTCCTGCCGCCGGACCACATAGAACTGCCGCTGGAGATAGGGGATCACCAGCTCTGGCCGCTGCAGAAAAACCTTCAGCGCGGAGCGGTTGAAGCGGAACAGGATGGAGAGTTTTTGCAGCAGTCCCAGCCTGCTCTCCCGCTCCGCATGCTGCTCATACTCCAGCCAGAGGGATAAAATTTTCTGGCTAGAAAGACCCTGGACCTGTTCCAGCGGCGTCTGTCCATAGGTGGCATAGTATTCGCCGAAGTAGTGCTGCTCCGGGGTCAGCTCCAGCAGCTCCTGCTCTATGGCGGCGATGCGGTTTTTGGCGCTCAGCATCTCGCTCAGCTCTTTTGATAGGGCGGTGACCTCCTGGTCCAGCGCCGCCTGCTCCTCCGGCTCCAGCACCCACTCCGCCATGTCGGGATATCGGCCGGTTTGACCCTCCAGAAAGCGGTCCTTGTTGGCGCGGCTCCCCAAAAACGCAGTTAGGAAGGAGAGTCCCTTCTTCTCCAGCTTTTCCGCTACATTCAGGGTAGCGGAGTTATTGTTTGAGACCACCGCCACCGTCTGGCCCGCGCGGACCACGTTGGCAATGATATTCAAAATGGTCTGAGTCTTGCCGGTGCCCGGCGGGCCCTGGATGATACTGACCTGGGAGGAGAGAGCACTTTCCACAGCGGTTTTCTGGCTCTGGTTTAGGCCAAAGGGGTAGATTACGACCTCTGGCGGGGTGCGCTCTGCCGGAGGTTTTTGTAAATCCAGATAGCAGGAGAGCACGGTAGTGTCGAGGACGTCCTTGCAACGCTCATACTGCATCTGTAAAATGTTCTGTCCATTTTCCGACACCAGGCTGACTGTCGCCGCCGTCTCTTTGAAATAATCAAAGATTTCCTTCTGCTCCACGTCCGCCAGGCAGTTTTTCTGGAGCTCCACTTGGGCTTTGGGATAGGTGAGGGATTTTCTCCCGTTAAGGCGGAGCCGGTAAAAGGGGCCAAAGTCCAAAATTTCCTCCACCTGCGGAATGGCTGCTCCGTTCACAACAATAATCTGACCCGCCGGGTCGATCCGCCGCTGTACCGCCAACACCTGCACCTTGCCTCCGCGGTAGTGGTAGGGCTTGGGGGAGCCGGTAAAAACCACCTCGCATATGCCGTCCTGGAAACGGTAGCTGGCGACAGAATCTGTCTTATCTTGGCCGTTAATCAGAATCAGATGCCGCGTATCCTCCATCGCCGTTTCCCTTCCCATACACTTTATTATGATCCCACGGTGTTAAATCGTTGGTAGTACTCTTCTAACTTTTCATCACAGATACGTTCGATCTCCTGCTTTTCCTCCTGGGTCAGCTTCTTCCACACCGACTCGTCCACCTGAATTACACCCAGGGTTTTGGTGTGGTAGAGCATCTGCATGTCCTCAAAACGCTTGAATGGGTTTGACAGGATGTTCCGTTGGACCTGGGCGTCGGTGTAGCCGCCCTTGGCGTAGATGCTATTGGCTTTTTCCACCACCAGGCCGGCGGCCCGGCGGGCCTCGTAGAACTCCCGGAAGTAGGTGACGATGTCGCTCAGCTTCACCCGGCCCTTCTCGTCGGCGAAGATCAGCACGGACTTCAGCAGTACCGGCTTATAGGAGTAGCTCATGTCCATCTGCCGAGCCATGTCCAGGAACAGATCTTTGCGGTTGGAGTCGTCGATAAGGGTCCAGCCGTACTGTTCCGCACATTTCTGGAGTGTCTCCTCCCTGAAATACTTGAAGGTCCGGTGCTCGCTCATGGGCACCACCAGGTCGGGCACCAGTAGGTCCTCCCGGACATAGCGCTCAATAGTCTCCGTCTGCACATCCACCCGGCGGACAAACTCCAGCTGAGAGAGCATTCCAGCGGCCTCCTCCTGCCAGTTGAAAATATCCACCAACTCATAGTCCAGGGCATCCACCGGCCAATCGATGAGGGCGTCGGGACGCTCGCCACGGTCATAGAGTCCCTGTTCCGCCATCTTCTGCCCCTTTTTGCCCAGCACCAGCGCCCCGGGCTGGTAGTCCTTCAGCCGGAACAGCCGATGCATAGAATAGGGCATGTTGTACTGATTGGCGTTGTCCACAAAGTCGAACACCATCAGGCTCTCCTTGCCCGGGGATAACCGCATCCCCCGGCCTAACTGCTGGGTGTAGAGGACCTTGGACAAGGTGGGCCGGGCCATGAACAGTACCTCGGTGGCCGGGCAGTCCCAGCCCTCGTTCAGCAGGTCGCAAGCGCACAGGACCTTGGTCTCGCCCTGTTCAAACCGGGCCAGCACCTCCTGGCGGTCGCTGGCTTTGATTTCGCCGGACACGGCCTCAGCGGTCACCCCCGCGTCGTGGAGCCGCCCGGCGATCTCCTGGGCATGTTTCACAGAGGCACAGAAAATTACCGTCCGCTTGTCCTTCACATATTGGAGCCAGGTGTCCACAATGAGCTGGTTACGCTCGGGGACGTAGATCTTGCTCTCCAGATCCCGAATGTTATACTGGACACTGTTAAAGCGGACTTTGGTAAGATCGATATTGGTGTGGATGCAGATACACCGCACCGGCACCAGCTCCCCAATCTCCACAGCGGTCTGGATGTCCAGCTTGTGGGCGGTGTTTTTGAAAATGTCCAGGATGTTCTTGTCATCGGCCCGCTCCGGGGTAGCGGTAAGGCCAAGGGTGAACTCCGGCGTGAAGTAGGCCAGAACCTTCTGGTATGTATCCGCGGAAGCGTGGTGGGCCTCATCCACGATGATGTAGCCGAAGTCATCCAGCTTGAACTTGTCCAAATTCAGGGCCACGCTCTGGATGCTGCCGCAGACCACAAAGGCATTCCCCTGCTTCACGCTCTCCACATAGCGGCCCACGGAGGCCTGGGGCCACAGTGTCCGGAAGGTTTTCGTCGCCTGGTCTACCAGCTCCACCGTATGGGCCAGGAATAGGGTTCGCTTATTAAACCGCTTGGCGTCCATAACAGCGGTCACTGTTTTGCCGGTGCCGGTGGCGTGGTACAGCAGGGCGATGGTCTCAAAGCGGCAGCGCATCTCCTCCAGGGAGTGCAGCGCCTCCTTCTGGTGCTCCTTCAGCTCCAGCCGGGAGCCGTCCAGGGCCTTACCCCGCTGGGTGGGAAGATAGTCCTCGATCTCGCGGAAGCTGGGGTGCTGACCCAGGAATACCCGCAGCTCGTCCTTCACCGTCTCCGGCTGCCGCTGCATCTGCCGCACCGCCCAGCGGTACACATCCCAGCCCAGGTAAACCATGCTGTTCTGCTTGAGCAGGTCGTCGTAGAATTTGTTCTGAGAAACAAGTTTAGGGTTGTGGGAGGCCTCGTCGTCAATCTCGATAGCCACCTTCCGCCCACCAGTCTCGATCAGGAAATCGGCGAACCGGCTGTTCTGGTAGATGTCGGAGAAGGGATACTGGGAGTAGAGATAGCCGGCTTTCTCGGCGCCGAAGGCATCGCAGAACAGCTCAATAAACAGATCCTCGGCGCTGCTGCCCGAGGCGGAGCGGTAGGCGGGCATGGGGGTCACCTCAGCTTTGTTTGATGAAAATTTTGTTCGTTTGCGCTTGGCATCTCAGCACTCCAATACTTCTTTCAGCAGAATCTTCTTCTCAAATCCGCCCCGTTTGGCGGCCTTCTCTGCCCTAACTCGCTCCAGGTCTTCCAGCGTCCAACCCCGGGCCTTCACTACGGCCCACATGACCTCCAGCAGGTCGGCCAGCTCCTCCAGGGATTTGCTCTCCTGGTACTCGGCAAGTTCCTCATTCAATTTCTCATCCAGCAGGTGCAGATAGTCTTCGTCGGAGAGCGTTTTGCAGATACAGGTCTTGCCGTCTGCCTCAATGATCTCGGGGATGCGGTCACGAACCAGCTTATGATAGCTTTTAGCAGGCATCCTTCATCCTCCTTAATATCTCCTCATCCCACCACCAATTTATTTGTCTTCTTCAAGAACTTCGCCGGAATGGGCCGGTCCAGCCTCCAGGTGATATTCATAGGACGGCTGCCCTCGTGCTTCACATAGTTCGCCGTTCCCAAGAAGGTGTAAGCCGCCGCGCCGCCGGTAATCCGGTCAGACTTGAACTCCCGGACGAACAGCAGTACCTTACTCCCCCGCTCCCGGTGGTGAATATACCGCTGTCCAGTGGGTGAGTCTACCGCCGTGGTGCTCTGGCTCTGCCAGTGGAACAGACTCTCGTTGACGGAGTAGTCCTTGTACATGGTGGTGGGCGAATAGTCCTTGTCCGCCTTGTTCAACGTCACAAAAAACACATCCAGGCCTTTCTCTGGCAGCCACTTCACACCCTCCCGGACGGTGGTAGGTTTCATAAAGTCCAACGCCACCAGTTGCTGATCCCGGGTATAGGTACAGTGGAGATCCAAGGGGCAGTCGAAGCCCAGCTCAACCGGCTCGTCGATGAAGTCGCTCTGCTCATACTGGTAGCGGAGCAGGTCCAGCAGCTCGCCCAGCAACACCGGATTGTGGGAGAGGGCGTGCAGATTACCCAGCACCTCATCGTTCGCCCAATCCTCCACCGGTTTCCCCCAGGTGGTGACATAAAACATCTGGAGCATCCGCTTCTCCACCTCGCTCAATTTGGAGAAATCCACGTCGCCCAGCCGGGGCAGTAAGTCCAGTAAGAAGGCGATCCATCGACGTGAGTCAATGACGCCCAACTTGGAGAACGCCTTGGTCAAGGTGTCCTCCAACGGCTCCGCAAAGTCCTCCCACGCGTCCGCCCGGGCACAGATGCGGGAGAAGGTGGCGAATTTATAGAGGGACCGTGGGTCCAGGTGGTAGTAGTCCAGGAAATTGGACAGGGTGAGTGCCTGACCGCTGTCCTCTGTAAAGTTGGCCGCTCGGGCCACCAGCCCGGCGGTGTTGCCATAGGAGGTCCGGATATTGTTTAAAATGTACTTGGCCGCCTTTTTCTCCATCTGGATGTAGCAGCCCTTCGGGGCGGAGACGAAGCCGTCCTTGCTCTCTCGGGTTACGCTGCGGGTGGTGTTGCTGAGTAGGGCGGCGAACTTATCCTCAAAGTTGTAGCGCTTGTTGGCCTGACCGATAAAGTCCAGCACCGTCAGGCAGTCCTTGCCCTCGCTGAGCCGCAAGCCGCGACCCAGCTGCTGGAGGAAGATGGTCAGGGACTCGGTGGGATGCAGGAACAGCACCGTGTTCACTTCCGGGATGTCCACGCCCTCGTTGTAGATGTCCACCACGAAGATAAAGTGGACCTCGCCGCCCACCAGCCGCCCCTTGGCGGTCTTTCTTTCCTCATCGGAGGACTTCCCACTGAGGAAGATGGAGAGGATGCCGTGCTCATTGAAATAGCGGCACATGAATTCCGCGTGCGCAATGGACACACAGAAGCCCAGGCCCTTCACCTCGTTCAGGTCGGTGACGTATTTCAGCAGGGAGGATACCACCAGGTCCGCCCGGCGCTCTGACACGGCTCCGCTGAGGGTATAGAGGTTGGACAGCTCCCCCTTGTCGTACTCCATTTTAGGGCGTCCAGGTCCACTGTGTCTGTGACGCCGAAGTACTGAAAGGGGCACAGCAGCTTGCGGTCGATGGCTTCCGGCAGGCGTATCTCGGCGGCGATGCGGTTGTGGAAATAGGGCAGGACGCTCTTGCCATCCATGCGCTCCGGGGTGGCGGTGAGACCCAGGAGAAGCATGGGCTGGTAGTAGTCCAGCAGCTTCTGATAGGTCGGCGCCGCCGTGTGGTGGAACTCGTCCACCACGATATAGTCGTAGAAGTCCTGGGCAGTCTTTGCGGTGAAGTCCTGGGAATTGAGGGTTTGGATGGAGAGAAACAGATAGTCAATGCTCTCCGGTTTGTAGCTGCCCACGAACAGCTCCCCGAAGTTGGCATCCTTCAGAACCGCCCGGAAGCTGTACAGGCTCTGGCGCAGAATCTTCTCCCGGTGGGCCACGAAGAGCAGGCGGCAGGGTCGGCCAGGATTTTGTCTACAAAACCGCTTGTAGTCCAAGGCGGAGATCACCGTCTTGCCGGTTCCGGTAGCCGCCACCACCAGGTTGCGGGTGTAGCCCCGGACGGTTCGTTCCGCCTCCAACTTATCCAAAATTCCCCACTGGTAGGAGTAGGGCGCGATGTCCATATTATAGACGTCGGCGTGGTCGGCATCGCAGTACTTCTCAGCCTTCAGTGCCCAGGCGAGCCGTTCCTTCTGGTCCTCGGCGTAGTACTCAAACTCGCTGGAATTCCAGTAGCTCTCGAAGGTGGCGGCGATTTTGTTGATGGTCTCGGGCAGGTCCCGCCGGGTGACCTTCATGTTCCACTCCAGGCCGCTGGAGATAGCGGCGTTGGACAGGTTGGAGGAGCCCACATAGGCGGTGGTGAAGCCGGTGTCCCGGTAGAACACATAGGTCTTGGCATGGAGCCGGGTGCGCTTGGTGTCGTAGCTGACCTTGATGCGGGCGTTGGGCAAGGCACGCAGCTCCTCCACCGCCTTCACATCGGTGGCGCCCATGTAGGAGGTAGTGATGATCCGCAACTCGCCGCCGTTTTGGGTAAATTCCCGCAGCTCGTCCATAATGAGCCGCAGGCCACTCCACTTGATAAAGGATACCAGCATATCGATACGGTCGGCGGAGACGATCTCCTTTTTCAGCTCGGTATACATCTGGGGCTCGTGGATGGCTCCAGTGAATAGACTGCTCTGGGCGATGGAGGTCTCCGGGCGGCTCAGGTCGGCAGCGGTTTTGCCTACTGCCAGCCGAGGATCCTGCTCCCGCAAAAGGGCTAAAAGCTGCTCTGCCCGCTGGTCAACGCCCAGCGCGGCAAAGTTAACTTCCTGCGTGGTATTTTGTATCAGGTCAACGATTTGGTTCGCCAAGCTTATTTGGGTGGGGAGGTCCCCGCCGTTGTCCAGCACATTGTCCAGGCCCTTCTGCACTACGTCCGCGAGGTACTGGGCCAGCACCTTGGACGCCTCTGCCTTGTCAATGGGTGCGACGGCCTTGCGAGCCTCCGGGATCCCCGCAAGCTCGCGGTTCAGGGCGTTGTTAATGACCTGTTCGTAGAGGCCGGGGTGGAGCATGGCAGGACCTTCTCTCTCGTTTCCGATTTACTACCAGTATATCCGCTGCCGTGCCCTGAGGCAAGCTGTTTGCAGGAAAAACACGGGAGTTTCCTGGGGGGCTTTTTTGTTCTGCCGCGCTTCTGCATGTGAGACCATTTAGATTGTCAAACGCACGTTTTCTGCGGTACGATAAAATTAGTCCGATACAGAAAGCAGGAAGTACTATGTCCACAATCACAATCATCAACAAAACCGTATCTATTTTCGTCTCCGTCTTTGTGCAGGGGGCCACGAACGACTTGCCCTACTGTCTGTTCTACCGGGACAGTGAGACCAACAAGCAGATATTCCAGCTCCTGATGGACAGGCAATCGTAATTTAAAGAGAGGCGCGCGGCGATGATTTAAACTATCATCGCCGCGTGTTTTTCTTATTTCCCTTCCGCCGCCTTTTTCTTTGCTTCAGCGATCTCCGCCTTCATCTGCACAATCAGTTCTTTTAGCTTTTCCTCGCATTCCTCACGGGTCTTGGCGTAGACGTTCTGGGCGTGCTTCTTACCGTCGGGCCACATGGGAGAGTACCTTCCCTCATATAGGTGGTCGTTGATCTCGCTGACGCAGCCGGTGCCGGGCTTGCGCTTTTTCCCTATATAGGGCTTGAAGTCGGTCATTCGCGGTGCTTCCGGTTGGGCTGTGGATGGCTCCACTTCCTCCTCTGATGCCACCCCCTTACCGATTCCACGGTCAATGTTGACGGCGGCTGTGTGCCGCATATCGTCCGTGATGTGGGTGTAGATGTCCAGCGTGGTGGCTGCGGACACATGGCCCAACATGGCCGAGAGTGTCTTCACGTCCATGCCGTTTTGCAGGGACAGGGTTGCGAACGTGTGTCTTAAATCATGGAAGCGCACATGCTTGCATTCAGCGTGCTCCAGAATGAGCTGGAGCCGCCTGCGTACCGCACAGGGGGTCATGGGGCAGTCCTCCTTCACCGGGGAAGGAAACATCCACCGGGAGTCCACCGTCTCCCGGTACTCCTTCAGCACCTCTACCACTGCGGGCGGCAGAGTCAGTTTGCGGATGGAGGTCTTAGTTTTCGGCGTGCTGAGCTGGAGTTCACCTTTCACATCGTAAATCTGCTTATTCACATTCAGCACGCCGGTCTTGAAGTCTAGGTCGTCCCATTGGAGCGCCATCAGCTCGCCACGCCGAAGACCGGTGGCCAAGTCCAGGAGGAACAGCTCATAGTAGCCCTCCGCCTTGGCCTGGATGAGAAACCTTTGGAGTTCCTCCCGGTCCAGCACCTGCATCACCCGTGCCTTCTTGGGCGGCAACTTACAGCCGATGGCGGGGTTGGTGCGGATCAGCCCTTCCTGCACCGCTTTTTCCAGCGCGGTGCGGCAGGTGGCGTGGCACATTCTGACCATCCTGTCGGACAGCCCCTCGCCGTAAAGGTCGGTAAAGCGTTTACGCCCCGTCTTTTTAAGCTGCGCGTAGAACTGTTGCAAATCGTTTTGTGTTAGCTTGTTCAGCGGGATATTCCCCAGCGCAGGGATGATGTGCAGGTGGATGCGGCTCTCGTAGCCCGCCTCTGTGGTGGGGCGGAGCTTGGGCTTGGAGTGATGCTCAAACCAGTAGCCCAGCCAGTCTCCGAAAAGCATCTCGGGCTGCACCTTTGCCGACGCTGTTCCACCGCAGGATTCCTTGAGCGCCTGGAGCTTTTCCAGGCACTCCTTTTTTGTTTTGGCGAGGACGTTCTTGGTCCTGGGATAACCGTTGTCATCGTAGTCGACGACGATCCGCCCTTCCCAGCGCCCATCTTTGCGCAGTCTTACGGTTCCATCTCCGTTTTTTCATTTTTTTGCCACGGTTTCAGCTCCTTTCCGAAGAGGTCCTCCATAAAGCCGCCTACGATGCCGCTGGCGGTCTTTTGCATATCCGCCGTCACATGGGTGTAGGTGTCCAGGGTGAAGCTGGCGTTGGTGTGGCCCAGGATACCGGAGAGCGTCTTGGCGTCCACGCCGCTGGCGAGGGCGTGGGTGGCGAAGGTATGCCGCAGATCGTGGAAACGGATGCTGGGCAGATCCGCCCGCTTCAGCAAGGTCTTTAAATGGTTATAAGCCGTTCCGGGGGATACGGGCAACTCCGGCATGACGGGGTTGGGGAAGATCCACCGGCTGACGGACCTCTCCCTGCGCCGCCGCAGAAGCTCCGCCGTGCTCTGGGGCAGGACGATGGTGCGCATGCCCGTTCCCGTCTTGGTGTCGCCCAGGGAGAATACACCCAGCTTCTTGCTGTGGAGGGTGCGGCATACCTTCAGCGTGTTGTTCTTTTCGTCGAAGTCCTGCCACATCAGGCCGCAAATCTCACCCCGCCGCAGGCCGGTGGTCAGCTCGGTGTAGAAGAAATCGTGCCAGATTTCGTCCTCCTCAATGACGGCAAGGAACGCGTCCAGCTCCCGGTCGTTCAGCACCCGCTTTGCGCTGCCGCTCTGTTTGGGGACGGTGGCTCCCTCCGTGGGATTCCTGGCGATGATGTGGGCCTGCTGGGCATCCTTCATCGCCTGATGGAGCATGGCGTGGATGCGCCGGATGGTGGAGTCGGCCAGCTGACTGCCCAACTCCGGGTGCTCCTTCACGCGCCCCTCTTTCTTTAGGCGGCGGTACATCCGCTGGACGTCTTGTGTGGTGATCAGGGACACCTGCTTACCGCCCAGCTGGGGCTTGATGTATTGTTCGATATGGGTCCGGTAACCCCGCAGGGTGCCGGGGCGGACGGTGTCCGCTTTGTACGCCGTCAGCCAGCGGTCCAGCCATTCCCCCAGCGTCATGCGGCTGTCCTCAGTCAGGTCTACGTCGCGGTAGTCCTCGATATTTCGGTGGAGCTTGTCCAGCAGCTCCTTCTGCGTCTTGGCGTAGACATGGCGGAAGATGGAGTCACCGTTTTGCTTGTGACCAATAACGATGCGGCCCTCCCAGCGGCCGTCCTCCCGCTTGCGCACCATGCCGTCTCCGGACGGTCTTCTTTTTGCCATCGATTTCACCTCGCTTCGGGTTTGCGCAACACAACACATACCACATTCCGTCTCGGAAAGCTATCAAATTCAGCACTAAATTTTTGCTGCTTACAACTCTCGTTCGGGAAATACCGCCCGAAGATCATTCCTTGCAATATCAGTGTTTTCAAGCTATACTTGACGCATCGGCCAACACAAGGAGGCGTGCTCAAATGGAGCAAGCACAGAACATCGTATACCTGACTGGCGACACCCATGGGCGCTTTGACCGTGTGATAGACTTCTGTTTGCTAAAAGGGGTCACCCAAGAAAACACGTTCATCATTCTCGGTGATGCCGGTCTAAATTATTTCGGCGACGGACGGGACACGCTGAATAAGCAAGTCCTTTCCGAATTGCCAATCACCTTCTTCTGTATTCACGGGAACCATGAGATGCGCCCCGGCCCCGAGCTCGGCTATGAACTGCGGCACTATCATCGTGGGCAGGTCTGGGTCCAGCCTGCGTATCCCAATATCATGTTCGCTGTTGATGGCGAGATCTATGATTTCTGCGGCCATGCCTGTCTTGTCATCGGCGGCACATACAGTGTAGACAAGTACTACAGACTGGCCAGAGGCTGGCACTGGTGGGCGGATGAGCAGCCGTCACAGGAGATTATGGCCAAGGTGGAGTGCGTTCTGTCTGAACGCGATTGGCGGGTGGACATCGTTCTCTCTCATACCTGCCCGCTGCGCTACGAGCCGGTGGAAGCTTTCCTTCCCTCGATTGACCAGTCCACAGTGGACAAATCCACTGAGCAGTGGCTCGGAGAAATTGAGCGCCGTCTTCACTATGAGCAGTGGTACTGCGGCCACTACCACATTGAAAAGCAGATTGATAAGCTCCGCTTTCTGTTTAATGACTATGCGCTGCTCCCGCCCATATCGTCTGTGGCGGAAGCGGATGCCCGCGTCTCCCGCTAACGGGAGGCGCTTTTCTTTTTACATGGACATGGTGGGGCCCTGATATTCCTCATGGTCATCCGCCTTGTGGCCCAGGGCGATTTTCTTCTCCCGCTCCCGCTGACGGAGCTTGTGGTCGGTGTAGCGGATGCCCGTCGGACCGGACTTGGGCAGGGAGTTGTCATGAAACATACTGCCGATCTGCCGCAGCAGATGGGTTGCCGCCAACAGTGCAGAGGGCGTGCGGAACTGGTCAAGCCGGTCGAGGAAGAATTGTGCGTACTCGTTGCCCTGTTCTGCGGACAGCTTCAGCCATCGTTCCGCCAGTCTCCTATCCTGCGGCACCACGCGCCCCAGCAGATAGAGCTTGCCCAACGTGTACTGGGCGAACTGGTTGCCCCGCTGCGCCGAATCATTCAAATATTCCAGCGCCTTTGGCACATCCTTCGGGACGATTTCGCCCCGCAGATACTCCTTGCCCAGCCGGTACCCGGCGTAGGAACTGCCGTTTTGTTGTGCCTGCTCCAGCCAATATAGCCCTGCCGGGATGTTCCTCACCAGCGGATCATCGGTGAGTAACAGCTTGCCCAAAGCGTACCGGGCGACATTCAGTCCCTGCTCCGCCGCCCGCTGAAACCAATCCCGCGCCTGCTCCGCATCGGGAATGACCACTGTGCCGTCACGGTAGAGCTTGCCCAGCAGGTGCTGGGCGTAGGGGTTGCCCGCCTGGGCGGCTGTGGTCATCTGCTCCACGGCGTAGTCCCGTTCGTCCAGCGGCAGGTCGGTGTCGTAGATTTTATCCCGATACTGACAGTAGAACACTGCGTTGTAGCGGGCGCTCTCCGGCTCGTCCGCCGCCGATAAGTCTTCATCCTCAAAGGTGATCTCTCCCAAACGGATGCGCTCGGCCTCCTGGATGACCGCGTTCTTGATGGCGCGGAATTCCTTCTGCTGGAATAATTTCTGCCGCTTGCGCTCGTCTCCTCCATAGTAACTGTCCACCTGCCCTTGGAGCTTCAGCCATTTTTCATAGCACTGTGCCACCGCCGGGATGCGTTCCATCTGGTCCACGATTTGGTCGGCGAGGGCTTTCAGGGGCTTCGGCAGGTAACCGTAACTTTTCTTACCGCGCACCGTTTCCAGTCCTTGCGCCAACTGCAACATCAGCGTTTCCACTTCGGGATGGTCGCACAGACCTGTCTGCATGGTGCGTATCAACTCCAGCATTTCCTGCCGCGTCTGCCGTACCAACTCGTCCCGGCTGGCGGACTTCTGCTCGTAAATGTGCAACAGCTCCTGTTTGAAAATATCATTCGTGAGGACGGATTTGATTTGGCGGATGCCTGCACGGGTGAGATAAGCCTGCCCCGGTTTTGCCGACCACGCCATCATGTGGATGTGAGGATGGCCGCCCTCATCGTGGAATGCGGCGTACCAACGGAAGTCCTTCGGCGGAATCTTCATCGCCGCCGCGATGTCATTGCGGTGGGCGCGGATAAGGTTGCGCCACGCCTGGGCGCTATCATAGCCCAGTCGGGCGGCGTCCTCCTGGTGCAGGGAGATGATATGCGTCCAGACGTTTCCGGTATAGGAGTTGAGCTCCGCCATCGCTTCCTTTAGGTCGACGCTGTCCTCGTCACCGAACAGACCATGGGAACCGAGCCGCTCCGCGCGGGGACGGGTGGCGATGTACTTCATATAGCCGTCCATTTGACTGACCGCAGACCAGTTTTCCTCCAGTGCCATGGTAATGAGCGCTGAGGCGTTGGCTTTCGTTTTGTGTTCGAAGTAGTCGCTGTACTCATCCAGATCCTTCACGGCGGGAAAATCTCTCAGCATTTTTGCGACGAGCTGCTCCTGCTTCCGCGTGGGCGGGCGGTCATCCGCCACCTTCTGCACATGCTCACGGGTACCGATATAGCGCAGATAGCCCCCGACGCCGGCAGCGTTGCCGCTGCCAGTGCACTTGATGTAGGGACTTTTGACGATCAGCCTTGCCATCACAGGTCACCCTCACGGCGCATCCGCTGTTCCAGTGAAATGCGTCCGTTGGTCTGTTTCACGTTTTTGACGCTCTCCGCCCGCAGTCGGCGCAGAGACTCCTCGTCGATTTCAAAGGCACTGGACAGGAGGCCGTACACCATGTCCAGCTCCACTGAGTGTTTGAACATCAGGCTCGCCATGCGATCCTCCAGCATCCCCAGCCGGCCGTCAATGGCTGTGATGATCTCCTTTGGCAACAGGGATTGGGCGCCCTGTACTTCTTGGTAGTCCGTATAAAAGCGAATCGCGTTTTCGATATACTCCCGCCGGCTTCGGCTCCCGTCCATTGTATAACAGCGTTCCAGCCGCTCCCGCAGCTCCGGCTCCAACCGAATCGCCAATTTTTCTCTTTCGCTCATATTTTCTCCGTTTCTCCGCAAGACCCCTGCGGAAAGGCTGTCCACATGGGGTTTCTCTGAATTTCAGACCTCTGCGGCACATATCTTCCGTTTCAAGACCCCCGTTCCGTACCCCCCGAAACTGCCCGCACTGCGGGCAGTTGTGACCGGGCCGGCGCGCTTGCGACGCCTGCCCTTTATCCTGCTTTTTCTTTCGTCCCTCGCACCTCGTCCAACAGCGGCTCAAATTCGCTTGTTTTGTCCTCGGAGGGGTAGGTGCTTGCTTCACCCTCCAAAGCCCCACACAGCGGCTCACAGGGGCCGACAGGGGCGGGCATTACCAGTCGCTCCGCAGCCCGTTGATGCTGTGCAGTCAAATCAGCCCGAGCTAACTGCCGCTCATAAAATAAATCCAGCGCCTCCTGAACGGGACGGATGGTGTAGAGCAGACTGCCGTTGCGCTTCTGGCCGGATCGGGTACAGACGCTGGTCGGCTCGGTAGAAATCAGTGCCTTCTCCTCCAGGGCCATCACATACTTCCGTACCGTGTTCTGGCTCATATCCACCGCCCTGCCGATGGTCTTGTAGCTGGGCCAGCACTGAAAGGTTTTCCGGTTCTCCAGATAGAGCAGATAAGTGTAGACCGCAATCTCACCTGAGTTGAGGCCAAGTATAAAAATTTCATTGGGCAGTGGGAAGTAATTTTTGATGGGATCACGTTTAGGATACCGGTTGTACTTCAAACGGCACCTCCCGTGTTCTGTTCCACCCATGCGATAAACTTCTCCTTGGGAACGACAATGCGGTTCCCGATTTTCAGGATAGGAAAATCCTTTTCGTGCATCAGTTCGTATCCCGTTGACGGCGATACCCCCAGCACCTTCGCCACCGTCTCGGCGTTCAGGAACAGCGGCAGCTCGTCGTAGTTTTTGTAGACGGATTCTTTCACAGCGTTACCTCCTTGCGATTGATTTTACTTTTTCCATCTGCTACAATGAGGGTAACATACAGAGATACAGCTTTCAATAGATTAGCCGTTGAATGGGTAAATGCCAAATCTCAATCGGATACAAGGGGGGGCGCAAACATGGCGGATCATTTTGACTGCTTTTCGGTCCTGTTTGGACGGGGTGAACTGTATATCGGCGGCGAGCCATTTCCGCTGGGGCAGTGCGCCACGGACATTCTGAACCTGGACAGTGCTGTGTTGACAGAGCTTGACCGGCGAGTTGGTGGGCTGATACCGGCGGCTAAAAATTTGTTTGGCGAAAAAACAGACAGCGCCGCCCGCTCCGCACAGGAGCGGCTGAACGCTGTCTGGGATCTGATATTTGATCTGCCGGTTTATCGAGATCTGGAACTGGATAAGTGGTCGGCGTACAACCTCTTCCCACTTTTGCTCGCCGACCAGGAAAAGCTGGCCGCTGCTTTGGATGAACACTCCGAGGCGCATCAAATGTTTCGGCGGCTGATGGACGGTCTGGAGTATTTTCCGGAAAGCCTCCGCAACTTCCGGGGACAGGTGATGGGGATGCTGGAGCTTTACTTTGATCCGATCAAGCGCAGGGGTGCAGACGCTTACGCCATGGCCTACGCACAATACTTTTCAGACATGAGAGCGGCGGGAGCTATACTCCCCGACATGAATGACTTTGAGCAGAGTTTTCCCGTTCAGGTAAAGTTCGTCCCAATAATGAAACATCCGGCCGGGAGCGGCAAGGTCATCCTGGCGGAACAGGCGGAGTTTACCTATCTGTCCCACTTCCTCTATACGGATTTTTACCGCGGCCTGACGGCGGGCAACGCGCCCCGCCGCTGTCACAACTGCGGGAGGTATTTTCTGCTGACTGAGGGCTACAACACCTGCTACTGCAACAATATTGCGCCGGGCGAAACCGAACGCACCTGCCGCAAGGTGGGCGCCCACCGGAAAGAGGCGAAGGAGCGTGCCTCCGCCACACCTGCCCAGAAGGAATACACAAAGGTGTATAACCGATTAAAAATGCGGAAGCAGAGAGGGAAGATTAGCGTCGATGAATGGAACGAGGCAGTGGGCAAGGCCCAGGACTTGAAGGAGCAGTCCGAGCGTGGCGAACTGAGCGATGAGGAACTGCGCAGGCAGTTGGAGGCCCTGTGAGCAAAAGAACACGGCGGACTGAGTTTTAACATTCAGTCCGCCGTGTTTCTTTGTTTCATGTGACGCAATTTTGCTCTGCTATTTTAGCTTGTCCACATCTTCGGCCAGCTCCAGAAAACGATCAAAGTCGCTTTGAAACAGCTTGTCCTGTACGATGCGGTATTTCTCAAACTGGCTCTCCGCGAATGATTTCGCAATTTCGTGTGTTACCCGACCACTGTCCTGCAAAATTTCATGCTCGTTGAATTCCAGGAAGCGGTCGAGGCGCACCGCCCAATCATCCATAGTCATCGGAATATGGCGTCCTGCCTGATACTCCGCATAATCCAAATACATGGAGACGATTCGCTCCAGCGCCTACATAACCTCACGGTTGACTTGACAACTACCGTCGATTTGAACTGTACGGAATTTCCGGATAGTTGCTTCTTTCTGCAAATCGCTTTCAGCATAGACTTTTTAGACGTTCTTCATTGATCGTGCAATGCCTACACAATAAAGTACCCCATCATCTTTCGCATTATCAGATGTCCTGATTCGCGGAGCGCATCTCAACAGTTTCGCAGCTACCGGCACTGGCAACAATATAGGAATACTCCCACGTTGAGGAACGAATACCTGGAGTCGTAGGCATATCTTTGTTTTCATCATCACACCGTTCTTCGGCACTATGATAAAGCAACCGGGAATACTTACATTTATGCTAAAACAGTATTAAAAAGAAGTAGAGTCATATAGTCCTGTTTTGTCCATGATGTATATACTTTGATCAAATCTACGTTCAGGTTTTAACTTTTTTTGTCCATCTTCCAAAATAATGGAGTGCAAAATTTTACGTGGGAAGCGAGGAATAAGATATGTATTGTTATACCCACCATGCTTTTTCCGCGCCTTAATAAACTCTCTCGTACCAGCTCCATTTACTGACAGCTCTTTATCGGTCTGGTATCCGTCAGGAACTTTAATAAATTTTAAATTAATGCGTCTGTCAATATCGCTATTACCGCTCCCTGCATATAAATATTGAATAAACTTTGATAAGCATCGTGCAGCTCGACATGCCGTGGGGTCATCAGTCTGTGCATTCGGCACTTTCGTTAAGAATAATTTAACATAAGCTAAATTGCTCCAAGCAATTAAATCAAGAGCATGTTCTTTGTCCAATTCATGGTCTTGACCATTAGTCTTCCAAATGGGCTGCAATAAAAGAGGAATTTGCTTTTTAAAGTATTTTTTACATATTTGTTCAGTTGCATCTTTCATTTTACTTGAATTTTCTGTTAAAGCCGCATTACGTGTCCAACCATTTTCGTCGTTTAAGGTAATCCATATATCATGAAGAGTTCCTTTAATATCCGCGAATTGCTTCGGAAATTTGCATTGATCAAGAAGGCCAAGTGCGGCGTATAGCGTAGTTGTAGGGCGAATTACGATTTCGCTACCTGGATCATTTGGCGTATTAATTGTAGAATTGTCCGGAACAACCGTCATTTTAATTTCAAGAGCACGCAAATTTTCGTAGTTGCTTGGCTCCTTTCCTTCCTCAAAGTGTTTCACCACTAAGTCAATCTTTTTGGCACGGCGTAGTCGTTTTGTTGTTCCAAAACCGCCTTCGAGAAATCTCTCATACGGACTAAATACATCCTCAAATGAGAAGTAGAGATCTTCAGCTTTCAATCCGCTGCAATTGAATAGCTCGTCTACACCAATCTCATCAATGACAATATTAAAGTTTGCATCAGTTGTCACATATTTGACTTTTTGAGGCGGATTGCATTTCCATAAATAATTTGCAAATGCAACAGGGAATGTAGAGTTAAATACATTTTTACTCCACAACTTTACGTTTGAGTGATTTGAATGTTCAATTCCCAGTAGTTTTGCGCACATATTATCACCTTCTTTAAGTATAATCTAAAATCGGAATCATACCTCTCTTGCTGTAAAATACAATGTTTGGTCAAATCGTCGTTCAGGACTCAGTTTCTCAATATAGCCAGGCTGAATTATATCGTTAATAACACTTTTGTGAAGTATGGGTCGTGTTATACGTTCTGCCGTAACATATTGACGCCACTTAGAACCGCCAATAGCAAACTCTTTGTCTGTTTGATTTCCGAATGCCATCTGGCGATAGATATCCACTACGCGAATTTTCCCAGACTTGCTTAGCTCCCACAAACACCGTGCAAGGCGGGCAGAGGCTCTCATTGGGCGACTCATAGTCGATGTAACTTCGTAAGACGCATCTACAAACAAACGAGAAAATGCATAATCACTCCATATTACAATATCAAAGGCCTGTTCAGCCAGAAGCGGGGATTTGCCTTGTGTTTTCCAAATGGTCTGCATAAGTAATGGCTTTTGTCTATTGAGATATCTACGTTCGAACGCATCAATGCTTTGGCTAATACGCAAAATTTTATGGGTCATCTCATAATCGTTATCCCACATTTGGATCGAAGAACAGGCATCTTCAAAAATATCTCTAACTTCCAGGGCTTTATCTTTAACTGTATTATACATACCCAAAGCGCAATAAGACGTAGTTGCAGATCTTACGACCAGTTCACAGCCCCATTTGGCTTCAGGTTGCCTGCTTGTAGAGTCAGTGGGCAATACGGTCAACTTTACTTCTAATGGAGATAAGAAATTACCGTCCAAATCTTTTATTACCAAATCAATTCCATCAATTGCATCAAAAGAGTACTGCTGGTATGGAGCAAAAACAGTTTCAAAATTAAAGGAGAGTTCTGCTGCGGATTTTGCCCCGCAACAGAATACATCTCTGAATGAAATTTCTGTAGGAACAGTTCTTAACTCACCATTGTAATCCTCCAATTTAATATAAACTGCCGGGATATCATGTTCCATCATGTAGCTCGCCATGGCTGCAGGAAAACTTGAGTTAAAACAATTCTTTCCCCAATGATCCTCCGTAGCTCTATTTGAATGTTCAATTCCGTACAAACCAGTAGGCATATCATCTACCCCCGCCGTAAAATTGTTCAAAAAGTGACGTCAGCTCTTGACGTCTCCGGCTAATCATGTTAAACTCTATTATAATTAATAATAACATGACAGAAAGTGGTTGTCCATATGCGAGTTGTTGATTTATTTGCTGGGTGTGGTGGCCTTTCACTTGGTTTCCAAAATGCTGGGTTTGAAATTGTCGGTGCCGTTGAATTCTGGGATGTCGCGCTTGAAACATATAGAGTGAACTTTAAGCATCCAATATACAAACAGGATTTATCAAATTTTTCTTCATCTATAAACTTAATTCAACCATTGTTGCCAGATATGATAATAGGAGGGCCGCCGTGTCAAGATTTCAGTCATGCAGGAAAACGTATAGAAGCTGAGCGCGCTGGATTGACAGGAGTCTTTGCAGAAATAGTTGCTAAAATAAAACCTCGATATTTTGTAATGGAGAATGTCGATAGGGCGAAAGACTCTATTGCATACGCCTATGCAAAAAATGTATTTAAGAAAGCTGGCTATGGTATTACTGAAATGACGCTTAACGCGGCTCATTGCGGTGTCCCACAGAAAAGAAAAAGATTCTTTGTTTTAGGTATACTTGGTGGGGATGATGGATTTGCAACAACTTGGCTTAATGAACATCAGACTCAAAAGGAAACAACGATTAGAGATTATTTTGGCAGCAATGTGCTTGGATTTGACTATTACTATAGGCACCCAAGAAATTATAATCGTAGAGCAATATACAGCATAGATGAACCCGCGCCTACGATGCGGGGCGTAAATCGTCCCGTCCCCCAAGGATACCCTGGACATCCTCTTGATCCACACCCTGTTGATAATACAATACGAGCATTAACTACATTAGAGCGTTCGTTGATTCAAACGTTTCCAGCTGGATATAAATGGGTAGGAAGTAAAACTGATATAGAGCAAATGATTGGTAACGCCGTTCCCGTTAAGCTTGCAGAATATGTTGCAACTTGCATGGCCCAATATGTTGTAGAAGTCCCCGATTATTCTGGGTTTGAGTCTTGGCTACACAAAACAAATTATTCAGACAGGGTAATCAGTGATATTATTAGTCGTCTAAAACGTGCATATAAAATTATTGAGGACGATCCGAATCCAACATATTTATTTATACTTGAACGAACGGATGCATTTTTAAATATTGATTCCTCGGTTAGAAGCCAGATAAAAAAGGCAGTTTCTTTGTATATTGAGTATAAATTCGATATGATTGCTCGACATCACGCCTTAAAAGGACTATAAACTGCTATGAGTGATGTGTTTGATAAAAAAGCGCGGTCAGAAATAATGCGTGCTGTAAAAAGTAAAAATACCAGAAGCACTGAGCTAGCAATGATCGCTCTATTTAAAGAAAACCATATCACAGGTTGGCGTCATAGCTACAATGTAAAAGGACATCCTGACTTTGTTTTTCTAAAAAAGCGCATTGCTATTTTTGTTGACGGCTGCTTTTGGCATGGCCATGATTGCAGAAACACACGTCCTGCGGACAACGCAGAATACTGGGCCAAAAAACGGGAGCGGAACATACAACGTGATAAGGAAACAACAGAAAGATTTGAAAAACGAGGATGGACAGTAGTTCGCATTTGGGAATGCGAACTCAAAAAGAAGAACCTGCCGGAAACTAAGCGGCGACTTCTTTCTTTGCTCTGCTCTGATTACAACCCATAATGTAAAGTTTGCATGGGCGGAATAAACACTCATCAATTCTTTGTTTATAGCCCCGCAAATATTGAGCTGCTATCCCGGCAGATAGCCCTTGCTTAACTCTCCGAGCAGAGTTACAATCCAACCAACCCGAACTGCAAAAACGCTTCTCACCTGGGGCCAGCAATGTGTGCTGACCTTGGGCAGGAAGCGTTTTTGACCACATTCATTACCACAGACGGGTGCGGAGCACGCGGAAACAGTGGATGTAAGACCTCCAAAGAGGAAGTAAAACCGAGCGAAAGCCACTAAAAACCACCACAAACAAGTCGAAAAAGTTTTCTAAAATTCTTTGGGACCAGGAGGCCGCGCGTTCATTCCGCGCCACTGGGACCAAAATAAGTTAATGCCAAGGAGTTAGTATAACTAGTTACTTGGTATCAACTTTTTTTCTACTCGAAAGAGGCTGTTGCAGACCGCAGTCTGCAACAGCCCCCTATACGTCTCCTAAAACACCGCAGTGGCGATGGAGTTCCCCTCCAGGTCAATGGGGAGGATGTGCCCGTCCAGGCGCAGGGCCACCGGGAAGGGCCGCTGCGTGCGGTTGAGAAAGATGACCGCCAGGGTACCGTCCGGATTCCGGAAGGCGGCTACCTCCAGCCGGTCGGAGAAGTTGGTGGTGGCGACGCGCTGGGCGCCGGGCCTGACGTACCGGCTGAAATGGCCGATATAGTGGTAGGAGAGCTTGACCTCCACTTCGCCGGTGCCGGCGTTCCAGATGAGGGGGGCCTCGCAGTAGTTCCCCACGTGGTTGGGTCCCCCCTCCTCGTTGAGGACAATATTCCAGTCCAGAAAGCCGTTCATGCCCGCGCGGAAGTTGCCCAGCATATCGTGGGCGTACATCTGGGCGTTGGCCAGCTGGTCCCTGCCGAAGCGGCTATACTCAATACACCCCTCGGAGAAGAGCAGCTTTTTCCCGGGGAACTTCTCGCGCACCAGGCGCAGGGCGTCGAAGTGGTCGCCGCTGTACCAGTGGAAGGCCAGGCCGGCCACCATGTGGTCGGTGCGGCGGTCGATCTCGGCGCAGGCCCGGTCGAAGAGCCGCTCCTTATTGTGGTCCCAGATGTACACGTCCACATCCCCCAGGCCTGCCCGGCGCAGCCGGGGGTAGAGGTATTCCGCCAAAAACGTCCGTTCCTCCTCCGGCGTGTAGAGGCAGCTGTCCCAGGTCTGGGCGGCATTAGGCTCGTTCTGCACGCTGAGGGCGGTGACGTTAATCCCCCGGTCCCGGTACTCCCGGATGTAACGGCACAAATACCTGGCCCAGAGGGGGTAGCACTCTTTTTTCAGGTGCCCTCCCCCGTTTCGGCTGCCGTTGGTCTTCATAAAGGGGGGTGGAGACCAGGGGGAGAGCATGACGGGGAGATTCTCCCCCGCCGCGTCGCAGGCCGCCCGGATCCAGGGGAGGATCCGCCGCTCGTCCCGTGCCAGGGAAAAGGTGCGCAGGCTTTTATCCCCCGGGTCGGTGACGGCGGAGTACTGTCCGGTGGCAAAGTCACAGCTGTCGATATGGGTACGGATGGCCCGGTAGCCCAGCCCCCTGGGTCCGAAGCAGGCGTCGATGACCTCCCGGGCCTTCTCCGGCGGCATCCCCTCCAGGACGGCGCCCACCGCGTCGGTGATGGCGCCGCCGAAGAAGGAGACCTCCTGGTATCCCATCTCCGGGTAGAGGTTCACCAGCCCCAGCTCCTGTCCCCCCGTGTCCGGGCGGAAGGAGACGGACTGCTCCCGGGCGATTGCCTCCGCGCCGTCAAAGGCGGTGGTGTGGACGGTGGCTCTCACGCGCAGCCCCCCCTTCCCCCGTCCGCCAGGACGATGCTGTTGACCGATCTGGGCTCCAGCGGGAAGTGATAGGTCTCCCCTTCCAGCTCCACCCCCACGGTGAAGACCCGGTCGAAGGGGTTGAAGAGCTCCAGCACCACCGAGCCGTCCGGGTTGCGGAAGACCAGGCTGTCCCCGGCGAAGCTGCCCCGGGCCCCCAGCCGCACGGCCCCCCGGCGGATGGGGGCGGAGAAGTGCTTCATCACGTAGAAGTCCGGGTTGCAGACTGCGGCTCCGGCGGCGGGGTCCACAGTGACCATGGCGTTCTGGGGGTCCCCCCAGGTGCTGCGGCCCATGGGCTCCAGGACCAGGTTCCAGTAGAGGTAGCTCTCCGCGCCGTTGGAGATATAGTGCTTGAGCATGGTCCACATATACCGGGCGTATTCCCAGGTGTTGTCCCCGAAGCCGCACTCGTTCTCCGACTGCATGAGCCGAAGGCGCGGCCACCAGCTCTCAAAGGTCCGCTGGATGGCGATTTTGCCGCCCCACTGGTAGCTCACGCCGGAGAGGTATCTGAGGGCCTCCGGGTCGGAGAGGACGGTGTTTGCAAAGTAGTCGTAGTCCTCTGTGGCCCACTTGTCAAAGATGAGGCGGATATAGTCGCAGCCGGGGGCGTTGATGGTGCCCAGCCACAGCTCGGTGTCCAGGCCCGAGCGCGCCAGGGCGGGGCCCAGGTAGTCCCGGATGAAGTCCCGCAGCTCCTCCCCCGTCCACATGCAGGAGGGGAACTTCTGGTTGGCCACCGGCTCGTTCTGGACGTGGACCTGCTCAACGGGGATGCCCAGGGCGGCGTAGCCCTGAATGAACTTTACAAAATAATTTGCGTAGGCCCGGAGGTTCTCCGGCGCGGGGATGAGCTTGCCCCAGTTATAGACCGGCGGGTCCTTCATCCAGGTGGGGGGCGACCAGGGGGAGGCGAAGAGCCGCAGGTCCGGATTCAGGGCAAGGGCCTCCTTGATATAGGGGATGAGGGCCTGTCGGTCCCGCTCCAGGGAGAAGTGCTCCAGGGCGTAGTCCCCCGGCGTCTCGTCCAGGCTGTACCAGTCGAAGGAGTAGTCGTTGGCGCCGATGGGCAGGCGGCAGAAGTTCAGCCCCGCCCCCGCCGGGGAGAAGAGGGTCTTCAGCACGGCGGAGCGGTCCGCCGCCGTGAGGGACTGGAGGGCCCTCCAGCCCAGCTCGTTGAAGCAGCCGCCGAATCCATGCATGGTCTGGTACTCCCGCCCGTCCAGGGCGAGGGCGGCGTCCGCGCCGGAGGGCGAGGGGGCCTTGGCGGCCCACTGGGCGCTCTCATTGGACCAGCGCCAATCGATTTTTTTCATATGCTGCACCTACTTGTCCGAGCCCACGGTGAGGCCGTTGATGATATACCGGGAGAGAAAGCAGAACACCACGATGATGGGCACCACCGAGATGGCGATGGCCAGGTACATGGCGCCGTAGTTGGTGAGGTAGAGGCCCTTGATCATGGCGATCATCACGGGCATGGTGTACATCTCCGTTTTGGACATGATGATGAGGGGGCCCATGTAGTTGTTCCAGCAGGCCACAAAGTTGAAGATGCACATGGTCACCACGCCCGGGATGACGCAGGGGAAGACGATGCGGTTGAAGATTTTGAACTCCGAGCAGCCCTCCAGCCGGGCGGCCTCCATCATGGAGGTGGGGATGCTCTGGGAGATAATGCCCCGCAGGAAGAAGACGGAGGTGGCGTTGGCGATGCCCGGCAGGATGAAGGGCCAGTAGGTGTTCAGCAGGTGCAGCTTCAGGTTGAGCTGGTAGAAGCCGATGATGCTCACCTGGGAGGGGATCATCATGGAACACAGGACGATGCCGAAGAGCACGTTCTTCCCTTTGAAGCTGTATTTGGCGAAGCCGTAGGCGGTGAGGGCGCCGAAGTATCCCGTGAAGGCGGTGTAGGGGACGGCGATGAGCAGGCTGTTGGCAAAGCCCCGCCAGATGTTCACATGGGACTGCATCGTGGCGTAATTCTCCGCCGTGGCCGCGCCGGGCAGCAGATTGAGCTTGGTGACGATATCGAAGCTGGAGTGGGTGGCGTTGACCACCACCAGATAGAAGGGCACCACGGACAGCAGCAGCAGCAGGATGAGGAAGGCGTACATCAGCGCCCTGGGCGCCGCCCGGCGGACCTTAGTCATCGTACATGCCCCCCTTCTTCCGCATGGCCTTCAGTGCCAGCACACTGAGGACGGCGATGAGGAGGAACAGCCCCACCGAAATGGCCGAGGCGTAGCCGTAGTTGTGGTTCTTGAAGCCCTGGTTGTAGAGGTACATGGACGTGGTGAGGATGGATTTCCGGGGGTCGCCCTGGACGTTGGTGAGGGTGGCCGGCACGTCGAAGAGCTGCATCCCGCCGATGATGGAGGTGATGGTCATATAGATGAGGGTGGGCCTGATGAGGGGCAGGGTAATTTTGGTATAGGTCTGCAGCTTGGTGGCTCCGTCCACCAGTGCGGCGTCGTAGACGCCGGAGTCGATGGTGGTGATGCCCGCCATGATGATGACCGTGGTATACCCAAACCACATCCACCACTGGATGTAGGACACCAGGCCCGAGGTGAAGGGCCCGCTGTTGAAGAAGCTGAAAGGGGCCCCGGGCACGCCCAGGCCGGTAAGGATGTAGTTGGCCACCGACTTGTCGCCGTTGAATAGCAGGTTGAAGAGCAGGCCCACCGAGGCGGCGGTGATGAGGTTTGGCAGGTAGAAGGCCGCACGGAAAAACTTCATACCCTTGATTTTGTTGAAGGTAAAGAGGGCGGACAGGATGAGAGCGGCGCCCATCTGGGGCAGGAAGTTCATCAGCCAGATTCGAAAGGTGTTCCACAGCGAGAGGTAAAACACCTTGTCCGTCACCAGCCGCTGAAAGTTTTTCAGCCCTATTCCCGCCAGGGGGGCCAGGCCGTCCCACTTCTGGAAGCTGAGGAAGACGGTGTAGAGGATGGGATAGAGGCCGAATATGGCGAACACCACGAAGAAGGGCGCGATGAAGAGGTAGCCATACCGGCTTTTGTTCAATTTGTTGGGCCCTGGCTTCGCCATGGCGATCCCTCCCATGAAAATGGCCGGCGGGCACGGTGTGTCCGCCGGCCATCTCAGTCGTTTAATCGATAGTGAGCTCCGGGTAGGCGTTGGCTACGTCGTCCTTGAACTGCTGCAGCGCGTCATCCTTGGACAGCACGCCGGTGGCGTATGCCTTGGCGGCGGAGAGGAAGGCGGTGTTGATGGTGCCGTCATAGGCGGTCATCAGGTCGCTGGGGATCTTCTCCATCTGCTCGTTGTAGAAGGCGAAGGGGTTCTGTCCGCCCAGGACCTCCTCCCCCGCGCCGGCGGCCAGGGCCTGGTCGGCGGACTTGAGGGAGACGTACTCGCCGTACTCGGCGGCGTAGGCCTGCTGGGCCTCGCTGTTCAGGCAGCAGTACTCCAGGAATGCCCAGGCCAGGTCTTTGTTGGGGCTGTCCTTGTAGATGCCCAGCCAGGTGCCGCCCTTGACATAGGGCACACTGCCCTGACACATGGCCCACTGGCCCTTGGTGGTGTCGGCGGCGGGCTTCACCACGAACTGGTAGCCCCAGGAGGGGAGCACGTAGCAGAAGGTGTCGGTGCTCTCCACGGCGGCGCTCCACTCCGGGGCCCAGGGGTCCACATTCAGGTCGTAGCCATTTTCGGCGATGGTCTTGGCCATATCCATGAAGTCCAGCATGGATTCGTCGATGACCAGCCTGTCGTCCACCACCCAGGGCTGGGCCCGGTTGGAGAACTGCATGTTCATAATGTCCTGCCAGCTGGCGAACATCTTGATGCCCTTGTCCTTCAGCTTGGCGGCCACGTCCAGCATGGCGTCATTGCTGGAGAGCAGGGCTGCCACCTCGGTGGGATCGTCGGTGCCCAGCACCTCCTTCGCCATGTCCCGGCGGTACATGATCGAGCCGGGACTGGCCTGCCAGCTCAGGGCACGGAGGGCGCCGGAGGCGTCGGTGCCCACGCTGGCCACATAGTCCCACACGTCGGAGGTGTCGGCGCTGTACGGCGCCTGCCGCAGGTCGTCCCAGAAACCGGAGTCAACCAGATACTTCACGTAGTCGGACTCGCCGGTGAAGATGTCCGGCGCGCCCTGGCCGCTGGCCAGGGTGGGGGTCAGCTTGGCGATGAAGTCGGCGTTGGGCACCACGGTGATGTTCACCGTCACGTCGGGGTGGACCTGGTTGAAGCCCTCCACAAAGCGGCCCAGCTCCTCTCCGGAGGACCAGACCTCCAGGGTGCCGGACAGCCCGGCTGAATCAGAGGGAGTTGGTTCGGAGGGGACGGGCTCGCCGCTGGGGGCGGCGGCCGGAGAGGACGCTGGGGACGCGGCGGGAGAGCCGGAGGGCGTGCCGTCGGCGTCGCCGCAGGCGCAGAGGGCCAGGACCACGGAAAGCGCCAGGAGCATGGCTAACAGTTTCTTTTTCATGAGGAACCTCCACTTCTATATTGACCCTGATCTTCCTTGGGTTTGCGCGCGGGAAAGGGGTGGGCGGTTACCTGGGCGCGGCGGCGGACCGGCCCTGGAGCAGGGCGGGCTCCACCAGTCGCTTGCATGTTTCCCCACGGCCGTCCAGCCGGTCCAGCAGGGCCCGGGCCAGCTGCTCGCCGATCTCATAGACAGGCTGCTGCACGCTGGTCAGCGGCGGAGTCGCGAGGAGCTGGTGCCCCAGGCCGTCGAAGCCCACCAGGGAGAAGTCCTCCGGGACGGTCCGGCCCGCCCGAGCCAGCTCGGAGGCGGCGCCGATGGCAATGGTGTCCGTGGCGCAGAAGGCCGCCGTACAGCCCTCCAGCTCCAGGATGCGCCGGACGGCCCCCGCCCCCCCATCCACGCTGTTGGGGGCGTAGATCACCCGCCCATCCTCCGGGGAAAGACCGTGCTCCAGCAGGGCCAGGCGGTAGCCGTCCAGACGGTCGGTGGTGTAGTCCTTGTCCTCGTCCACGTTGATCATGGCGATGTTCCGGTGCCCCAGGGTGATGAGGTGCTCCACGCCCATCTTGGCCCCCGCCACGTTGTCCACGTCGATGCAGTCCACGCCGGGGAGCTCCGTGTGGCCGAAGAGCACCACCGGCCGTCCCCGCTCCGACGCGTAGCGGGCGAACTCGTTGATCTCGTCCTTCAGAAGGCCGGTGACGATGTACCCGTCGCACCGGTGCTCCCGCCTGCGGCTGCGCAGAATGAGGAAGGAGTACATATGCTCGCTGAGCACCTTGCTGATGCCTGCGATGAGATGCATCACGAAGGGGTTGGAGAGGTCGATGCTCTCCGGAACGTATACGTCCACCACGCCGGAGCGGTTGGTCACCAGATTCTTGGCCGCCGCGTTGGGCACGTAGTGCAGCTCCGCCATCGCCTGCTCCACCCGTGCCCTCGTCCGGGGGCTGACGCTCTCCGGCGTATTGACCACCCGTGAGACCGTGATGGCGGAGACCCCCGCCGCTCTGGCGACATCCTTGACCGTGGCCATGGGCTTTCCTCCCATTTCTATGTTAACGTTAACATCCCCGGGACAAAAGAACGGCCCGCAGGCCGATGGTAACGTTAACATTTTTTTCTTGCTTTTACTGTACCATGTTGTTTGGTAAAAGTCAATAGTATTCTTTCAGAGAAAGGCCGCTCCTTGTGAAAATCCACAAGGAGCGGCCCAATATCATTCAATTAAGGCTTACAGGTGCTTTGGGGCTGATACTCCTATTAATGGGGATACTGGGAGGTGAATTGCCCCAAAGGGCAAGAGAGACCGCTTTGGGGCGCACCCGTGCGTGGGGCCGCGCTCCCGCCCGCCGCGCGGCGTCCTTCGGACCCCCGCCGCGCGCTCCGGCCTCCAATGGCAGGGGATGGCGGCACGCTGAGCTGCTGCTCATGGAGCATTCCACTCAGATTGCACCGTCTTCAGCAATTGACGCCCGAACCATATGAAAATGAAAGAAGCAAATTTTATGTTTTACTTATCATGGCCGCCGCCGGGCTTGCTGACAAAATTCGAGAGGGGGCGCCAGAGTGCAACCAGCAGCCTGGCCATCTCCATCTCGGAGAGATTCATGCCGTTGTTCAGCCAGCTGGTAAAGAGACTGACGTACAGTGAGCTGAGGACCTCCTCCCGGTACATCTCCACGGGACTGTTAATAGTAGGATAATTCCAGAGGCGGAAGGTCTCCAGCCGGGTCTTCATAATTGCTCTTGCAAAGCGGGAGGAGAAGCCGTTTTGATATTTGGAGCAGAGCAGCGCCCGGAATTCGGTCTCATTTGCACGGATATAGCGAAAATACTTTTCAAAGTAGACATTGTTACTGTGGCGGACACTGTCGCGGAACTCGTAAATTCCTGCACTGCGCAGTTCCAGCATGATTTCAATAAATCCATCCGTAAGATGGCGCTCGATTTCCTCCAAAAGCTCGTACTTACTGTCGTAATAGATATAGAAAATGCCCCGGCTCACGTTGGCCCGGCCACAGATATCCTTCACCGTGATGGCCTCCAGCTTTTTGTCTGACAGGAGCTGAAGAAATGATTCACGGATTTTGGCCCGGCTCCCGCTTTCGGGAACGTTTGTCTGCTCCACAATAATCCCCCCTTGCCGTCCGGCTGCTGAGGCCATTATAACAACCCTTGGATTCTGGCGCAAGTTGAAAGCTTTGGATGAGTTAAACAAGTTGGCGGGATGTGTCAAACATTAAACACATTGCCCAAATCTGTTCTCGTAATTCAAGCCAGCCTACGGTAATATCACAAGTGCAGGGACCAACAGGCAGAAATCGACAGCAGGCGACTTTACTACACAATTTGGGATAGGAGGTGATTCAATGCCCCATTCCGTCCTTGCAATCCTTATTCTGCTCATTGTTGTCTGCGCCTTTGTTTCACAGAAATTGCCCGTCTCTGTAGCGGCTTTGCTGGGCGCTCTGGCCATGATGGCCTTTGGCATTCTCACACCCTCTGAGGCAATTTCCTCGTTCGGGTCGGATGCGGTAATCATGGTAGCGGGAGTAATGGTCATCGGGAACGCCGTCTTTGAGTCGGGGCTGGCTGAGAGGCTGGGGGACGCCATTCTCCGGTTCAGACCCGCAGCCCGGAGTGAACGCTGCTTTATGGTAATCATCCTGGCGCTGATTGCCTTTCTCTCCGCTTTTATGAGCAACACCGCCGCCGTGGCCATGTTCATGCCGCTGGTCTCCTCTGTGGCCCGGGCGTCCAACGGGAGGATTAAAAAGAAAAACCTGTTCATGGCCATGGGTATCGCCTCCATCCTGGGCGGAAACTGTACGCTGGCCGGCTCCACCCCGCAGCTTACCGCCCAGGGCATCCTGGAGAACACTCCGGGCGTGCGGACGCTCACCTTTTTCGAGCTGGCCTATATAGGCGTGCCCCTGGTGCTGCTGATGCTTTTCTACTACGCCACGGTGGGCGCCACGCTGCAGGAGAAGGTCTTCCTCTTCCCGGAACCCGTGGACGAGGGGCCGGGCCGGGAGATAAGGGAAAATCGTGACGCGGGAAACAAGGCCCTGCTCTCAGGCATAATCCTGCTCGCCTGCATGGCGGCTTTCGCTGCGGGCGTGTTTTCCTTGGGCACAGTGGCCCTCTTGGGGGCCTGCCTGTGCATCCTGACGGGGTGTATCACATGCAGGAGGGCGTTCCAGTCCATGGACTGGTCCACCATTACGGTCCTGGCCGGAGCGATGGGGTTTTCCAAGGGGCTTCAAAAGAGCGGCGCGGTGGATTTAATCGCAGAACGCATGCTGGCGCTTTTCGGCGGCCCGGAGGCCAATCCGGCGCTGATGTGCGCCGCACTTATCATACTGGCCAGCATTTTGGGAAATGTGATGTCTCACACGGCCACGGTGGCGGTACTGACTCCCATCGCCCTCTCCCTGGCGGCGGCCCTCTCAACCCAGCCTATCACCTATGTCATTGGGGTAGTCATCGGCTCCAACCTGGCCTTCGCCACCCCCATTGCCACACCGCCCTTGACCATGACCCTCTGCGCGGGATATCGCTTTCTTGACTACTCAAAGGTGGGAGGCGTATTGAATGTGGTTACGGTGCTCTTCGCTGCCGCGGCAATCCCTGTGATCTACGGCCTATGACCGGGACAAGCCCTCCGGCCGAAAAACCAAACAGAAAGGAACGAGTGAAATGAGACGTGTCGCAATCGTGTCCGCAGTGAGGACGGGCATTGGAAAATACGGCGGGCAGTGGGTGAGGACCCCCTCCGAGCAGCTGGCGGCGGCGGTCATCAAGGAGGCTGTGGCCCGGGCAGGCGTCGACCCGGCGGAGATAGAGGATGTGGTGATGGGCAACCTCCACGCCCACCACGGCAACCACGCCAGGATCGCCTCCCTGACGGCAGGACTCCCCCTGGAGGCGGGAGCCGTCACCGTGGACCGACAGTGCGGCTCCGGCTCCCAGGCTATCATCTATGCGGCGCTGAACATCGCCGCCGGTTATGGGGACGTCATGGTTGCCTGCGGTGTGGAGCACATGACGCTCAATCCCTACCAGGTGACGAAGGTCCCCAACTACAGCTACGCGCCGCCCCAGTTCCTGACCAACCGTGTCTCCACCGATGAGGCGGGCAACCCGCCCTTCGCCATGACGGCGGATATACTGGGCAAGCGGCTGGGCATTACCCGCCAAGCCTGTGACGAGTGGGCCTTCCACTCCCAGCAGCGGGCAGCCAGGGCCATCTCCGAGGGGCTGTTCAAGGAGCAGATTGTCCCCGTCGAGGTCAAGACCAAGGCAGGGTTGAAAAGCATCGTCACGGACGAGTGCGTCCGCATGGACGCCTCCCTGGAGAAGATGGCTCAGCTGCCGCCCCTGTTCGAGGGTGGACTCACCACCGCCGGGAACGCCTGTCCCCGGTCGGACGGAGCGGCCGCGGTGGTCCTGATGTCGGAGGAGCGGGCCAAGGCCCTGGGTCTGGAGCCGCTGGGGTATTTCAAGACCTTCGCGGCGGCCGGCCTGGACCCCAACATTATGGGCTACGGCCCCGTCCCCTCCACCCGGAAGGCCCTGCAGCGGGCGGGGCTGACGGTGAAGGACCTGGACGTGGTCGAGCTGAACGAGGCCTTCGCGCCCCAGGTGGTGCCCTGTGTGCGGGACCTGGGCCTGGACCCGGAGCGCACCAATCCCAACGGCGGCGCCATCGCTTTCGGCCATCCTCTGGGCGGCACCGGTGTCATCCTGACGGTGAAGCTCCTCTACGAGATGCTCCGCAGGGACTATGAGCTGGGTCTGGTGACCATGTGTATCGGCGGCGGCCAGGGCCTGGCAACCATCTTTGAGCGGCGCTGAGACAAATCAAAAGGAGAAGAGGTGAAAATCGTGAAACTGCCATTGGAAGGCTTTACTGTCATTGAACTGGGTACCCACGTGGTCGTACCCAACGCGGGCCGTTTTCTGGCCGACTGGGGCGCCGATGTAATCAAGGTCGAGGCTCCCGCGGGCGAGGAGTGGAGAAAGGTGGGCCCGTCCTACTGCACGCCCATGACGGACGAGGAAAACCCTCTGTTTCAGGAGCAGAACGCCAACAAGCGCCTTATCGCACTGAACCTGAAGTCCGGGGAGGGCAAGGCCGTATTCCTGCGTATGGTGGCTAAGGCGGACGTATTTATGAGCAACGTGCGGATGCGCTCTCTCACCAAGATGGGGCTGGATTACGAGACCCTCAGGCAGCTCAACCCCACCCTGATCTACGCCCACTTTACCGGCTATGGCACCGAGGGGGCAGAGGCCTCCAAGCCCGGCTTCGACATGTCCTCCTTCTGGGCCCGCTGCGGAGCCATGCGGGACTGGTCGGATCCGGAGGGCTTCCCCTTCAAGCCCCCCGGGGGCTTCGGGGATGCCGCCACCAGCGCCGCCTTTACCACAGGGATTCTGGCGGCCATCATCGGCCGTCAGAACTCCGGCAAGGGAACCTTCGTCACCTCCTCGCTGCACGCCTGCGGCCTCTGGTACAACCAGACCGGCATTCTCTCCGCGCAGTACGGCAATCAATACCCGCCCTCCCCCAAGGAGGCCCGCAACCCCTTTACGCATATCTATCAGTGCGGGGACGGCGAGTACCTCATCACCACGGTGCCCAATTACGACGCGAATTTCAACCGGGTGATGGAGGCCATGGGCCTGGAGCAGTACTGTGACGACCCCAGGTACTGCAGGCGAACGCCTCAGGGGCTTTTCGCCGGAGACAACCTGCGTGACTTCATCTCCATCCTGAATGTCCGCTTTATGGAAAAGAGCCGCGATGAGTGGATGGAGACCTTTGCCCGGGCGGACATCGCCTGCGAGCGGCTGCTGCACCAGAGAGACGTGGTGGACGACCGGCAGGCCTGGGACAACGGGTGCCTCCACCGGGTGGACTACCCCGCGTCCGGCATGAGTGCCGCCTTCCCCACAGTGCCTGTGCGCTTCTCCGAATATCCGGTCTCCGGGATGCGTATGTCCGGCGCCGTCGGCAGGGACACCTGTGAGGTACTGGAAGAGTACGGCTATTCAAAAGCAGAGATCCAGTCTATGCAGAGAGACGGAGCGGTTTTATAAGGATTGGTAAGGAGGTACAACATGAGCAAAAAGCGCATCGCCTGCCTGGCGCTCGGCGTGATCGCCGCAATCGCGTTCTTTCTTATCCCGCCCCCCGCGGGGCTGACCGCGGAGGCAATGCAGGGCATCGGCATTCTTCTGTGCGGCATCATCTGGATGGTCGGAGCGGTATTTCCCGACTTTGCAGTGATGATCGCCATGCTGGCGGCCTGGGTCGTACTGAAAATCCTGCCCTTTGCCACGGCGTTCTCGGCCTTTTCCGGCACGTCCTTCTGGTTGCTGCTGGGCGCCATGGTCATCGGTGTCGCGGGGAGCAAGAGCGGCCTGCTGATGCGGATTGCCCTGGCGGTCCTTCGGGTCTTTCCCTCAAATTTTCAAGGTCAGGTGCTGGCGCTGCTGACCTCTGGCCTGATCATCTCCCCCCTTGTGCCCAGCACGGCCGCCAAGGCGGCCATCATGGGGCCCATTGCCAAGCAGATCAGCGACACCATGGGCTATGAGAATCAGAGCAGAGGCTCCGCCGGACTGTTCTACGCCTACTTTACCGGCTTCACCTGCTTCGGCCCGATCTTCCTCAGCGGCTCCTTCATCGCCTATTCCATGCTCGGCGCTATGCCTGAGGGCTTTGAGGGCGTCACCTGGATCCAGTGGGTGTACTACGCCCTGCCCTGGAGCATCGTAATGATTGTGCTGAGCTACATTGCCATCGTACTGCTCTTCAAGCCCAAGGGCGGCACTCAGTTCGACAAGGCCACCATCGCCGATATGAGCAAGGCGCTGGGCCCCATCAAGCGCGACGAGTGGATTACGCTGGCAGTTATGGGCGGCTGCCTGGTCCTGTGGATGCTGGAGCGCACCATTGACGTCAGCTCCGCCGCCGTTGCGGTGCTGGCAATGACGATACTGGTGGCTACCAAGGTTCTGGATAAGGCGGATTTTGACAAGAAGGTGAACTGGAACCTGGTGTTCTTCATCGGCGCAGTCATCTCCATCGGCAGCATGATCAAATACCTCGGTATTGACGTCTTCATCGGCGACACCCTCACCCCCCTCATGGCGCCGCTGGTCAGCCGGCCCATCGTCTTCGTCCTGGGCTTCGTGGCCGTGGTCCTGCTGGCCCGCTTCGTCATCGCCTCCACCCTAACCACCACCGTCCTCTTCACGGTGGCGCTGGTACCCTTCGGTCTTTCCGTCGGGATCAGCCCCTGGGTCATCGGCTTCATCGCCTATGTCTCCGTCCACGTCTGGTTCCTGCGCTATCAAATGCCGCTGTATCTGACCGCCAACGCCACCGCGGGCAACGGCGAGATGCTCAGCCAGCGTCAGGCGGCGTTGCAGTCCACCAGCTATATCGTCATCTCCACCATCGGACTGCTGGTCTCTCTCCCGTGGTGGAAGTTCCTCGGTCTCATGCCCTAAACCTGTGTTCTACCGGCCGTGCGCCGGATATTTTAAAGGAGGAATCTGTTATGTTAATCGTTGAGGCCTATTACACCTGTAAGCCCGGAATGCGGGACAAGCTCCTGGAGATCGTAAAGCCCAATATTGACGGCACGCGCAGGGAGCCCGGCAATATCAGCTACGCCCACTACCCCTCCCCGGACAACGATGTGGATATGTTCGTCTTCGAGAAGTGGGAGAGCCTGGAGTTGTTCAACAACCACTCCAAGACCGAGCACCACAAGACCTTCTGCGCCGCCCGCCGTCCTCTTCTTGAGGCAGGCTCCTACTTCATCACCATCTACAATGCTGAGGTGAATGAGGAGCGGACCCAGCAGAGCCGTGAGTTCGTCCGCAGAGCAATCAACTGACCCGGCCTCACAGAGGCAGTTTGGTCTTGTTGTAACCCTGTGAGTAAGGCTCAAATTGAGCCTTGCTCAATGTAAAAAACACATTCACCTGTGACCCATGACGCTGCCGCGGCGGAATGTGCGCAAATTATCAGAGCGGCCGCCGTTTCAAACGGCGGCCGCTCTGATGCGTAATTCGTCCTTCTGTGCGGCCCCGGCTCCCACCGGCGGCAGCGGCTCTGCGGCGGCGTGCCGCCGCGGCGTCAGGCCCGGTCTCCGCCGGGCGCGTCCGCCGTCCGGGCCGTTTTCCAGCGCTTCATGCGCTGATGACGGCGAACGAAGTAAAAGGCGCATAGGCCGAGCAGGACCGCGTCCGCTCCGACGGCGATGAAGAGCCACACGGGGGCGGGGGCCTTGGAGATCTCCAGGGCGCCGCTGTTCGCCACCATGTAGAGGATGTTATGGGTGGAACCGCGCATGGCCTGCCGCCCGGTGGTTGTGCCGGCGGTCTCTTCGCTGACGGCGTTCAGGTTCATCAGGGCCAGCTGCAGATCGCAGCCCGCCCGGACGCAGCGGTCGGCGTTCACGTAGCTGAGCTGCATGATGCAGTCGGTGACCACAGCGCCCCGGAAGCCCCACTCGTCTCGCAGCACCTCGGTAAGGAGCTGGTAGCTCTCGGCGCAGTTGGTGGTGCCCAAGCGGTTGAACGCCGCCATCATGCCCTTGCTGCCGCCCTCCTTGACGGCCAGCTCGAAGCCCCGCAGGTAGACCTCCCGCATGGCCTGCTCATTGACCCAGGTGCACAGTCCGCCCTGATCCCGGTTCGTCTCCGAGTCGTTGACGGCGAAGTGCTTGGCGTAGCAGTAGACCCCCTGGGACTGGATACCCTGAATCTCCGCCGCGGCCATTTTGCCGGTGTGGAAGCCGTCCTCGGAGAAGTACTCGTAATTGCGCCCGCTGAACGGGGAGCGGAAAATGTTGAGCCCGGGGGCGTACAGGCCGGAGATATGATACGCCGCGGCCTCCCTGGCGTAGGTCTCGCCCATGCGGCCGGCCAGCTCCCGGTTCCAGGTGCAGCCCAGCACGGACTGGCCGGTGTACTGGTTGCCGGTGACGCCGGCCATGATATTGTTGATGCCGTTTGGTCCGTCCACCTCGGTGCAGTAGGGCTTGCCCACGCTGGCCACCGTCTCGGTGCACCAGCCGCCGTTGGAGAGCAGGTTGGTCATCTCCTCCACGCTCACCTGCTCCAGCAGCTTCTCCCACTGGGGGTCCTCGTAGGCGAGGCCGCCCATATCGGCCAGGGTCAGGCCGTGGTCGGCATAGGTGATGTCGGGGTCGCCGGGGTCGTTGGCGTACTCGTCGGCGGTCAGGGCGGAGACAATCTCCGCCTTGGCCTCACGGCTCCGGGGGGCGCGCCGGGCCGGCATCGTGCCGGCCCAGTCGGCCCGGGAGACATAGGTCACGTCCTCGCCCCAGGTGGCGTCGTCGAAGCGGTTCACCGCCGCCGCGCCGTCGGTGCTTCGGGGGCCGTCGAACCCGTCGCGGTAGACTGCGTCCCGCGCCACGGAGACGGTGCGGCTGTCGATTACCTCGTGGGAATTGCCCATGAGCTTGATCTCATAATCCCCCGCCTCCAGCACGTAAGCGCCGCCCTGGAGCTTGACGCCGCTGTAGTCGTAGGAGGCCATGTCCTCGTAGGTGAAGGAGACGTTCACCGTCTCGCTTTCGCCCGGCTCCAGAGGCCCGGTCTTGCCGAAGCCGGCCAGGACCACATGGCTCTTCTCAATGCCGCCGGGCGTATACGGCGCGGTATAGTAGACCTGGACCACGTCCCTGCCCGCCGCGCTGCCGGTGTTGGTGACGGTCACATCCATGGAGACGGCCGCACCGTCGTCCCGGAAGGCGCTGATCTCCTGCTCAAAGGCGGTGTAGGACCGGCCGTAGCCGAACGGGTACTGGACGGTGGCGTCATAGTCGATATAGCCGTCGGCCGCCGCCGTCTCGTAGTAGCGGTAGCCCACGTAGATGCCCTCCACATAGTCCACATAGTGGTAGTTGTCCGGCTCGGACGCGGGGGCGATGGGCGAGGTGTTTGTATAGGTCGCGTTGGTGTAGTCGTAATCGCCGAAGCTGTAGTAGCTGGGCGCGCTCTCCACCGCGTAGGCAAAGGTGCTGGTGGTCCGGCCCGAGGGGTTCACCGCGCCGGAGAGCACCCCGCCCACAGCGTCGCAGCCGGTGGAGCCCAGGCAGCCCAGCCACAGCGCCGCGTCGATGTCCGTGTCCTCCAGAAAGCCCAGCTCCATCGCGTTGGCGCAGTTCAGGAGCACCACTACGGTAGCGAAATTCTCCTTTACCATGTCCAGCATCTCAATCTCCACCTGCTGCAGCTCCAGGTAGTGCTTTCCGGCGTCGCCGCCCTGAACGCCGATGCTGGTGGCGCTGCCGGAGGTGCCCACCTCGCTCTCGGCCTGCCCCATCTCCATGGGCAGGTCCGCGCCCTCGCCGCCCAGGCGGGAGATGACCACCAGGGCCACGTCGGAAAAGTCTCTGGCGTTGCCGAGCAGCTCCGCGGAGTACTCGCCCACGGGGGGCTCGTTGATGTCGAAGTTGTTGCCGGTGTAGCCCACGCCGGTGCGCTCCTTGAAGCGGGCGTCATAAAAATCCGCCAGCTCCTGGTTCACCTCAAAGCCCGCGTTGCGAAGTCCCTGGACCATGGTCACGTTTCCGCTGCTGTCGCCGGACCCGGAGCCCGAGCCGCCGTAGACCGTGTCCCGGGAGCCGTAGCCGAAGAGGTTGACCCTGGTCCCCCGGTCCAGGGGCAGAGCCCCGTCCCGGTTCTCCAGCAGAATGATGCCCTCGGAGGCGATCTCCCGGGTCATCTCCGCAGAGTCGGCCCCCGCCTGTGCGGTCTCGGCCTCGGAGGGGCCCTGATTGAAGAAGTTGTTGATCATGCTGTAGTTCGGCGGCACCAGAACGGCCGCCGCAGCGTTGAGCGCCAACAGGAGCACCAGCAGCACGCTCATGGCTGCCATGGCGGCTTTCCGGGGCCGCCGGGGCGTGGTAGAGTCTTTCACAATAATACCTCCCAATCCAAATCTGTGCCCGCGCACGGGCTTTGTGGGAAGTATAGCAGGCCCGGACCCGGGCGTGGACCGCCGGGTACCAACTCTGTCGTTTTTGCTGCGTAACCTGCGCCATCAAGGCGGCAAAACAGCCGCGCGCATGACGGATAGGGCTGGGTTTTCTGTGAAAAATGGCCCCATCCGTCATGAGAAGCGTCGGCTCTTATTTTCGGCGGGCTGGCTCGGGGCGGGGCTCAGCACTCCCGGTACCGGGGGATGGTGACCCGCAGGAGGAAGATGTCCCCCTCGGTCTGGAGGGTGAGGAAGCCCCCGTACCGCTCGGCCGTGTGGCGCACGCTCTTCAGCCCGAAGCCGTGGTAGCCGTCCCGGGCCTTCCGGGAGATGGGCAGGCCGTCGTCGAACTCCAGGGGGCCGCTGTAGTAGTTCTCCAGTTGGATGAAGACCAAATCGGCCCTGGAGAAGACCGACACAGCGATGGTCCGCCGCTCCACATCCTCCAGCGCGCTGACGTGCTCAATGGCGTTGTCCAGGGCGTTTCCAAAGAGGGTGTAGAGGTCCACCGCCTCCAGGAAGGAGAGGCAGGCCCCGTCCGCCACGCAGGTGAGGGTAATCCCCCGCGCCTCACACAGGAGGCTCTTCTCGGTGAGAATGGTGTCCAGTATGTGGTTTCCCGTCTCCACGATGGAGTCGTAAATCATCACCGACTCCTCCAGCGACCGGATGGTGGCGTCCCGCTGGGATTGGTCGGAGATCTGCTTGAGGGCCGCGATCTGGTGCTTGAGATCATGGCATTTGCGGTTGATGAGCTCCACATTCTCCGCCGTCATCTCAAACTGGTCCTTGTGCTTCAGCCAGAGCTGCTGCTGGACGTCCAGCTCGTGCTGGAGCGCCAGCCGCCGGCACTGGCCCACCTGTGCCCAGAGTACGTAGAAGCAGCAGAACATGGCGTAGAGCAGGCAGACGGGGTAGAGGGAGCCGCCCCGGGACTCCAGGTGCTGAGCCACGGCGCTGAGAACCAGCGCGACGGACAGCGCGCCGGCCATGGTCCCCAGGGAGTGGGAGAGCCTGATGTCGTACCGCTTTCCCGCCACGAGGCGGCGGGCAAAGAGAACATAGGCCAGGGCATAGGCCGCGCCGTAGATAAGAAGGTACCAGACGTCATAGGTCTCCGCGGCGGCGGTATCCATGCCGGGGCGCAGAAAGCGGTGCAGGCAGTAGGTGAAGTGCTGCGTCAGGTAGGCGCAGGTGGCGCAATAGAGCGCCTCGCGGACCGAGACCGCGCAGCAGGCCAGGACGAAGGCCGCGCCGATGAGATAGGAGAGCAGCGAGTAGAGCAGGGTATAGGCCAGCCGGGCCGAATCGCCCTGGAGCAGTTCCGACAGCATGCCCAGAGGCAGCACGAAGGGCAGCGCCATGAGCAGCAGCGCGGTCCCGGCAGCCCGGAGGGGGAAGAAGCGCCGCCGCCGGAGGGGCAGGCAGAAGAGGAGGGCGGCGGCCAGCACCTCTGCGGGGAGAACGTCCACCAGCAGCATTTGAGTCATCTCCAGAATCAACGGAAGCCACCTCCAAAATAATCGGATAGGGTCTGCAAAAAGGCCTTCCGCTTGGGGCGGCTGATGGGCAGCTCATGGCCGGGGACCAGAACGGCGTCCCTGCGCACCCCCACCACGTTGCGCAGATTCACCAGATAGCTGTTGTTGCAGCGGGCGAACTGCGGGAGCGCCAACTGGCGCTCCATCTCCTGCATGGAGCCGGAGCGCACATATACGCCGCCGGCAGTGTGGACATACAGCCGGTGGTTGATGACCTCCACAAACAGAATGTCGTCCGTGGAGACCCGCTGCTCCACACCGTCCTTCGGAAGGAGCAGATAACGCCGCTCCCGCCCCGCGGCGATTGCCGCCGCCTTTTTCATCTTCATGGCGAACTGGGGATAGGTCACGGGTTTGAGGACAAAGTCCAGGGCGTCCACCTCATAGCCCTTGACGGCGTAACGGGCCATATTGGTGATGAAGACGATGACAACCGCCGGGTCCACCGCCCGGATGCGCCTTGCCGCCTCCATTCCATCCATGTGGGGCATCTCAATATCCATCAAGAGGATGTCCCATACCGGCCGGTAGCCCTCGGCGATGTCCAGCCCGTCGGAGAACAGCTCCGCCTGAATTTCCAGCCCCCACTCCCGGCCGCAGCGCTCCAGATAGCGCCTGAGCAGCTCCGCGCAGGCCGGGTCATCCTCCACAATTGCAGTGCGAATCATGCAACCGCCTCCCTCCGGGCTTTTTTTCATCATACCACAGACAAGGCGCGGGAGACAATCCGCTTCTTAGGGACTGGGGCTGTGAACAGGTCCGGTTCACGGAGCTCTCGCGGATGAACTGCGGCAAAGTAATTTATAAAGAGCGGCGGCCGCACTCAAAATGCGGCCGCCGCTTAGCCTGACGTTTTTCTTTCACGCAAGCTTCCCCTTGCGCACCTTAATTTCGGGGCACAGCCTGACCGGCTAAGGTGGCCGGTTGAAGCCGAAATTGACTGAAATCATCGCCGGATCATCCGCTGAGGAGAGAAGTCCGCAGGCATATCCCTCGCAAATGGTCATGTTATGCCATCTGCTCCACAAAACGCATGAGAATGGCCGCCGCTTCGGCGCGGCTGGCGGTGCCGGCGGGGTTGAGCCCGCCCGTGCCGTTGCCGGTGAGGATGCCCTCCTGCACGGCCCAGGCCATGGCCCCGGCGGCCCAATCGGACACCCTGCCGGCGTCGGGGAAGCCGTGAAGCGCGGATTCCTCCGGGGCCTCCGCCCCGGCATACCGGCAGAGCATGACCGCCAGCTGTTCGCGGGTAATGGCGGCTTCGGGGTTTGTGCCGTCGGTGACGCCGTTCTCCACGCCCCAGTCCATGGCCCTGCCGTACCAGGTCGCGCCGCCGCCGGCGTCCTGGCCGTCCAGCCGGGCCAGGACGGTCACCAGCATGGCCCGGGACATACCGCCCGCGGGGCTGAAGCTGTCGGCCCCGGTGCCTGTGAAGAGCTCCCGGCTGGCGGCAAACTGAATTGCGCCGTAGGCCCAGTGGCCGTCCGGCACGTCGGCGAAGGCCTTACTGTTGTCGATGAGCCTGACGGTTGCGCTCTCACTCAGCGTTATGCGCATCCCATCCTCTGTGGCAACGGAGGTCCTGATAATCTCTGCCGTGCCGTCGGCTCTGACAATGGCTGCCGCCATGCCGGGAGCTGGCTTCTCAGCGGTTGGAATGGTAACCGTAACGCCGTCCAAGTCCTTGGGAACCAGTACCTCGCTGACAGATTCGCCGTCCTTCGGCGTGTCGGTGACGATTTTCACCCCGCTGGGATACCTGGTGGTCTGAGTGACATTCCCTGTTCTTTTGTCCACAACCGTAGTGGTGGTGGAACCGTCGGGATTTGTTTTCGTGGTGGTATTCTTCACACCCGGCGCAGTCCCTGCGTCAGGGGCCTCTGACAGCACTTCAAAATCAGCGTGGGCAAAGGCGCCGTTTGAGCCGGACGCCGCCAGGAAGCCAATCGTGCCTTCACCGGCGCAGTCAGTTGCCGCGCCGCCGATCTTTATCCATCCGCCGCCCTGATTGAAAAATCCCTCAACGGCGTCCCCTGTCTTTTCCAGCCTCACGCCGACAGGAAGGGTCACCGCGCGCTCCGCAATGAGCAGACTTTCACCGCCCTTGCTCCCGCGCACCGTGAGAACGAGCCTACCGTCACGATAACCGAGATACACGTTGGCGTCGTCCGCTGTCTTTTCCCTGTCCCGGAACATGATACCGGCCGTCGCGTCCGCAGGATTTCCATCGCTCTGCAGGGCTCTGATCGTGACGGACATTTCGGCGTCGCCCTCTGTGTACCGATAGACATAGCGGAAAGCGTCCTCCGTGCCGCCCAGCGTGCCCATTGTGCTGAGCTTATAAACGCCGTCATACTCCACCGTGCCGTAGGTGCCGCCGACGGTGTACTGCATCAGGCCGTCCGGCAGCGCGCCTGTCTCCGGCGGGCGTTCAAACGCAATATCCACCCCGTTTTGCCGCTGATGGCGCATCCAGTTCCCCATCATCGCCCTGGCAAGATGCGTGGAAACCCAGCGTTCACTTCCGGAGGAGCCGCCCTCTTCATCATCGAGGTAGGTGCGCCCGTCGGTAAAGCGGTCCTGCAGGCGGAGAATTTCGTCGATATGCACGTTCGCCCAGTATTCGCCGTCCAGTGTCACATTATGGTCAAAGCCAAGGGCATCGGCAAAAACGTCGATGGACGCTACGTGCATCAATCTGTTGTCGCCGTAGTCGTTCGTCATGGGATAGTAAATTTTGGGCGAACGCGCTTTGTACATGCTGCCTCCGGGGGCGTTGTAGTTTTCGGCGTCAAATTCCAAATCCACGTATGCCTGGTAAATCAGGTCCGCGTTAAAAACCGTCTCCTCCGGCACGGTCTCGCCCGCCATGGCAAACTGTACCGCGCCGTTGAGCAGATGGGCAATGACCGCCATATAGTCGGGGTGGATGCGCCTGTGGTTGATTGCGATGCCGTTGTTGTCGGCGTTTGATCCATTCAGCCAGTCCTTAACCGCCTTCCCGCCGATGACATGGGTATTGAGCAGATCATTGGGGGTCGAGTATGCGGAGATCATCAATTCCGTGCACTTTTCCGCCCATGCCGCATGATTTTGATGGTTGGGCATCATAGACAGCGCCAGGGCGAGAACGCCGGAATTCCAGGCGTTCTCCTCGCCCTTCGTGTCACCGGGGGAGACGAGGGTCCCGTCGGGGGCGCGGTAATAGGGCACTGTGTAGTCCATCAGCGCGTTCGCCTCATACTCCACCATTTTCCGCGCGTATTCCCGGTACTCGTCCGGCAGATAATCCCACATCAGCCACGCTGCGGTGCCGCAGACGTTGGCGTCCAGAGCGGTCTGATCCGATGCGCCCCGCTTCGTTTTATCCGGGCTGACGCCCCAGCCGCCGGAGTCGCGGTTGCTTCTGTGATTGCGCGCGATGGATGCAATCAGCTTGACCGTGCGTTCAACTGCCTCTTCCTCGCTGTGGCCCACGCGCTCCTCGTCGTACACGTCCATACTGAGAACCGTTGCCGAAACAAACGCCAACGCGGCATAGCCCTTGACTGTGGAGCCCAGTCCATAAAACTCGCCGGGTTCCGGTCCGAATTTCTCATCAAGCCAGCCGAACAGATTGCATTTGATATTATTGTTGGCCGCCTTGGCATATTTCAGCGACAGCGGGTCCGTGAAGGGGCCGGGCGCGAAATTTTCCCATTGAATCGGGACGACCGCGTTCTGCTCCCGCTCGGGCGGAGCCTCGTGCACCGTGACCGTACAGGTATCCGTATAGCCGCCGGCCTGGGTGGTCACCGTAATATCCGTTGACCCCACGCCGACACCCCGTACCTTTCCGCTGCTGTCGACGGTGGCTATCCGGGTATCGGCCGAGCTCCAGTCTATCTTCTGATTTGTCGCATAAAAAGGTTCCACCGCAGCGGACAGTCCCAGGACCTGGCCCTCTTCCAGCGTCAGCTCATGGCGGCTGAGCGCCACTCCCGTGGGGGGAAACTCCACCCCCTCCGGAACCAGGCTTCCGCTCATTTTAAAATTATCGAAGTAAATCTCCGAAGAGTTGGTCGTGTAGAGACCGACCTTGCCAAAGGGATGGTTGATGTTTTGGACCGAGTAAATCTGCTCATCGTCGATGTAAAATTGAAATGTGCTCCCACTCGATACCAATTTCAGACGATAGGTCACGCCTTTTTCCAGCACCACGTCTGAATCCATTGTTTTGGTGGTTCCCGCCCGGTCGATGAATCTCAGGCCCGTCCCCTTGGTGTAACAGGCCAGGATATGATTTTGCGCGTTGGTGTATCTGGTCAAGATGCCAACCGTAAAATTTTTGCTGTCATCCACCACCGTTACGTCCACTTCCACAACGCTGTCAACCAGCATTTCGTATGTATTCAGCAGGAGCTCCGCCCGGTCTTTGGTTGCATTGGAGGCCAGAAGCCGCTCGTCGTCCTCCGGAATGACAAAGGCGTCGCCCGGCCCCTTTACCTGAGACCAGTTCTCCAGATCACCGCTGAAGCCGTCTTCCAATGTGACGGCTTCCCCATCGAGGACCTCCGTCCATTTCGCGTACAGCGTCATATCCGAGGCAACGGGCGTATTAAAGTCAAACGGCGTCTCCAGCGCGGGGTCGGCGTACCAGCCATCAAACATAAATCCGTCCCTCGTGGGCGCGTCCGGCCTTGAGAGCGTCCGGCCGGCACTCACCTGCTGCTCTGCCACCTGTGTGCCGCCGTTCACCTCGAACGACACTGTAAATATCTGTTGCGCGGCCGCCTCAGCCACTAAAACATTGTCGAAGCCGACCCGCCCGGACTTATTCGCCCGAAAGCCGATGCCTCCGGACAGGAGGGGGGCCTTTTCGTCTTTATATTCCAAAATCGGGTCCGTGGGCGCCGCTTCGCCCACCGGGCAGATATAACATTCTATTTTATCCTTTATCACCCTGATTGTGCAGCGGTAGGTCGTACCCGTCTCATAGGCATAGGGGACGCGGGTTCCCAGCTGCGAGGATTTTCCGCCCTTCCACTCAAGGAGGGCGGCATATTTTGAACCGTCCTTCTCCATCAGCCTGAAATGATAGAAATGATTGTCGTCCTGATATCGGAAAACCGCTCCCGCCGACCCGCCTTTTTTATCCTCGGCGGGGGTCATGTCATAGCTCAGCGAATAGTCCGTCCACTCCATGCTCCCCGTGGAAATAAGGCCGGTATCGCTTCCCCACAGAGCGTGCTCCCCCTCCGTCTCCTCCACGCTCCAATTGCCGTCGGAGACTGTCCAGAGCGAGGCGTCGTAAGATTCAAAATCTTCTGCAAATATTGGATTTTCCAAATCGGACTCTGACGGAGCAGCCGCCGCAACGCTTATGGCGCAGGTGCTGTTCAGGCAGATGGCGAACGCAAGGGCAGCGCTTAAAAAAGGTCTCTGTTTTTGCATATTCATTCCGCCTCCCGTAATTCTGCTTTTGTATGCCGGTATGTGCGTATTGACATTCAGTCTGTCCGGTAATTGGCCTCAAGGTCCTGAAATCGCCATGCATAACGCCGTTCAGCCCGCTATAACACCACCCCCATCCATTTATCCGGTGTTTTTCCCCTTATTTCGACAGTCTTATTCTAATATATCGGATATATGATTGCCTTAAATAATCTGTTGAATGGTTGCAATTTTCTGCATTCCCCTCAACTGGAATCTGTCTAAATCAACCAATGGCGTTCGTCTGCGCCACATGGAGACAGCCCGGGCCCCCGCCTCTCCCGGCGGAGAGGCGGGGGCCCGGGCTGTCAAAAAACTTTTCGCAGAGCAAGCCTCGCAGAGTTCCGCCGTCCGCAGACGGCGGAACTCAAATGAATATACGTCATTGTGAATGAGTATTCAAGCCCGCCGCGGCCCGTCCGCCAGGATGGATTTCACCGCCGCGCGGATTTCGGCGTAGCCGGTGCAGCGGCACAGGTTGGACTGGAGCCAGGTCTCAATCAGGGCGTCGTCGGCGTCCGGATGGTGGAGCGCCAGGGCGTGGCAGACCATGAGGAAGCCCGAGGTGCAGTAGCCGCACTGGAATCCCCACTGCTCCACGAACGCGGTCTGGATAGGCGCGTCCTTCAGGCCCTCGACGGTGGTAACCGCGTGGCCCACAGCCTCCGCCGCCAGCATCAGGCAGGATTTGACGGGCATACCGTCCACCAGCACCGTGCAGGCCCCGCAGTCCCCGTTCTCGCAGCCCGGCTTGGCGCCCGTGAGTCCCAACTTCTCCCGCAGGACGTGGAGCAGGGTGTCCGACGGCTTTGCCGCCACCGACACCGTCCTGCCGTTGACCTCCAGCTCCAGAAAACACTTTCCCGTACACGAGCGCATCACTTCACCCCCAGGTTGGCGAGGGCCTGCCCCACCATATTCTCCAGGACAAACCGCTTGTACGCCCCGCTGCCGGAGAGACTGTCGGCAGCCTCTCCGGCCAGCTCCCCGCATACGGCGGCGCCCCCGGCAAGCGCCTGCGCCGGGACCAGGAGCGGCGCGCTCCCGTAGCCGGACACGGCGCAGCGGACGCTCCCCCCATCCCGGACGGCGCAGAGCGTCACCAGCGGGTAGTCGATTTTATCCTGCCGGGTCCGCTTCGCATGGCAGTGCGGCAGCGCCGCTTCCCGCTCGGGCACGTCCACTGCCGCCAGGAACTCCCCCTCCTCCAGATGAAGCCGCCCGCTGAAGACCTGGGAGAAGGGCCGCTTCTCCACTCCCCCGGCAGTCATGACATGCGCCCTGGCGCCGCAGAGGAGGAGCGGGAGCGCCGACTCCCGGTACTGGATTGTCCCCGCCAGATTGCCCCCCAGGGTAATTTTGCCCTGGATGGTGTGGTCCGCGATGCGCGCCGCGGTGCTGCCGAGCAGCGGAAACAGGCCCGACCGGGCGATCTCCGTCAGGGTCAGGGCCGCCCCCAGGACGATCCGCCCCCGCTCCGCCGCCAGGCGGGTACAGTCCGGCACCCCCTTCAAATCCACAACCGCGCCGAAGGTCCGGCTGCCCACCCGGGCCATGCTGATGAGCTCGGTGCCTCCGGCATACCAGACCGGGCGCTTGCCCGCCTTGGAGAGCTTTGCGTAGCAGTTGAAGGCCTCCCCCGTGGTCTCCGGGGCATAGTAGTCGAAATCGAACGGAATCATGGGCGCCCCTTCTTTCTCCAAATCAGCTCCGGCGTGACGGGCAGCTCCTCAATGTCCACCCCCGCCGCTTTCGCCACGGCGTTGGCCAGTGCGGCGGGCATCCCGATGACCCCGTGCTCCGCAATGCCCCTGGCGCCGAAGGGGGCGTCCACCTGTGGGGTCTCCACGAAGTCCACCAGATACTCCGGCTCCTCTCCGATGCGCAGCATCTTATAGGTACGGAAGCTGGTGGCGCCCTCCACACCGCCGGGGGCCTGGACGAACTCCTCCCGGGTCGCAAGGCCCAGCCCCATGCTCATGCCCCCCATGACCACGCCCCTGGCCGTCTTGGGGTTGAGGACCTTCCCCGCGTCCAGCACGGTGGCCGCCTTTAGAAGCCGGTAGGTATGCTGCGCGGGGTCGTACTCCACCTCCACGGCCTGGGCCCCCAGGGTCCAGCTCCGCCCCGCCTTGCCCTTGCCGGTGTCCTTATCCAGGAGAGTGAGGTGGTCCATCACGTAGCTGCCCCGACCGATTACAGGCCCGCCCACGGCGTTGCCGTTGCCGTACTTGTATCCCGTGGCCAAGTCCCGGAAGGCGGCGAACATCAGCGGGTCGGCCTTGAGATAGACCCGCTCGTTCTCCACCTCCAGATCCTCCTCCGGACAGCGCATGGCCACCGCGCCCAGCGCCAGGAGCTGCCGGCGGGCGTCCAGGGCCGCCGCCCTGACGGCCCGGCCCATCATATAGGTGGTCATGCTGGCCACCGTCTTCCAGTAGTAGGGCGCGGTCTGGGTGTCCACCTCCATGTTGACGTAGACCCGGCCCACATCCATGCGGAGGGTCTCCGCCAGAATCTGGGCCATGGCCGTGCGGATGCCCGGGCCGATCTCCACCGCCGCGCAGTTGAGGGCGACTGTGCCGTCCGGCAGGAATGACACGGTGGCGGCGGCGGACGCGTCGGTGGGTGTGTCGGAGGTCTTGCACAGGCAGGCCATGCCCTTGGCCCGGATCAGGCCCCCCGGCTCCTGAATGCGCGCGCCCTCGCTCCAGTTGATAAGGGATTTCAGCCTGTCAAGGCAGCAGACAAGGTCCCCCATGTTGCTCCGGGTGGCCTTCACCTGGGTGGCGGTCAGATCCCCCTCCTTCAGCGCGTTCACCGCCCGCAGCTCGAAGGGGTCCATCCCCAGGGCGTCCGCCAGCTTGTCCATCATCCGCTCCAGGCAGAAGAAGAGCTCCGCGTGGCCGAAGCCCCGGTAGGATGTGGCGTAGGGGGCGTTTGTGTATACGCCGAAACTGTCGCAGTCAATGTTGGGAAAGCGGTAGGGCCCGGAGCAGTCCACCGCCACCGCCTTGGCGAGCTTTGGGGAGATGTCGGCGTAGGCCCCGGCGTTGAGGTGGAAGACCATCCGTGCGGCGGTGATCTCTCCCGTGCGGCGGGCCCCCAGCTTCAGCTCCGCCCGCATCCCCATATGGCAGGGGGAGGTGGCCATGTCCTGCTCCCTGGAGTTGACCAGGCTGACGCAGGCCCCGTCCACCGCGCGGGAGGCCAGTACAGCCAGCACCTCCAGCTGGACCGCCGCCTTGCCGCCGAACGCGCCCCCCACCAGGGGGACGTGGACGGCCACCATGCCCTGGGGCACATCGAAATATCGGCTGATGAGCTCCCGGACCTCGAAGGGAGACTGAGAGGCGGTGGTGATGTCAATCACGCCGCCGGGCGAGATGGAGCAGCGGACCGCCCGCGTCTCCATGGCGGCGTGGTCGGACTGGGGCAGGTGGAACGTGCCCTCCACAGTCTCATCGCTCAGGGCCCAGCCGCGCTCCATATCCCCCTTGCGGACCTTGACGGCGTGAAAGAGATTGGTGCCCGGCCGGGGGTATATATCCGCCTCCATCCGCTGATAGGAGCCCAGGTTCTCGTGGACCAGCACCGGGTCCGGCACGAGGGCCTCCTCAATGGTGGTCACGGGACTCAGGGGGCTGTACCGCACCTGGATCGCTGCGGCGGCGGCCATGGCCTGCTGCGCCTCCTCCGCCACCACCAGCGCCACCGGCTCCCCGAAATACCGCACCCTGTCCCTGGCCAGGGGCGGCATATCCCGCAGAATCCCCCCGCAGAGCAGTTGGCCGGCGTCCGTCCCGGTGACCACCGCCCGCACGCCGGGCATGGCGGACGCGGCGGCGGCGTCCACGCCGAGCAGCAGGGCGTGGGCCTGGGTGCTGGCGAGGATGCGCACATGGAGCAGGGGCGTCTGAGAGAGGTCGGCGGTGTATTTGGCGGCCCCGGTCACCTTGTCCCGGGCCTCCTTGCGCTTGACGCTGACGCCGAGCTGTGTGTTCAAATCCGCCGCCCCCTAACCGCTGATGAGGATGTGGTCCCCGTTGCTCAGCCGCACCGCGTCGGCCTTCAGGGCCCGGCCCAGGTCGGTCAGGGTCCGCTGCACCTCTGCCTCGTCGGTGATATAGAGGGTCAGGGGGTCGCCGGAGACCACCCGCTCCCTGTCGGCGGTGATATACACCAGAATTTCCGCGCTCTTAGCCATGGGCGTTTCCTCCTATCACGGGGCTTTTCATAATGGTGTGAATCTTGCGGCTGTTCTCCAGCACGGGGGTGCGGCGCAGCACCTCCAGGATGGCGTCCGGCTGGTTGAGAATGGGCACAAAGGCCACCACCACCTTCCCCTGGGTAAAGCTCTTGCGGGAGAAGGCGAACCGCTTCACGCCGAAGGTGCGGGTGGCCTCAAAGAGAAGGGCCTGCCGCTGCCCGTAGTTGTTGAGCGTTATCTCGAATTTCTTCTGGCTGGGGGTGATGACGAAGGCCACGCCCTCCCGGAGAAAGAGCTCCCGGCTGCGCTCGGTGCCCAGCTTGTTGGTGACGAACATCCCGTCCACGTAGAGCTCGGAGCCCTCCACCGTCATCCTGCCCTGGACGATGCGGCAGATATCCCCCACGCATTTCCCCTTGGTAAGGACCCGCAGCAGGGCGATGGCCGCGAAGCCCACGGCCAGGGAGACCCCGATATTGAGCAGGGGTTCCTCCCGGCCCAGCAGCTCCAGCGCCAGCACCACCAGCAGCGCGGTGATGAGGGAGATATAGTACCGGGACTCGTAGGTTTTGGCGATACCGTCGATATAGGCGTTGCCCCGCTTGGTGAACTCGGTGCTCTCCAGCTTTTCCATGCTCTCCCGCTCGGCGGTGCGCACCTCCCGGAAGTGCTGCACGCCGAGGGTGAGGAAGGTCACCGCCGTCAGGTCCTGGGCCAGCAGGGCCGGGATCGCCACCGCCCCCAGGAAGGAGGCCACAAAGCCCAGAAAGATGCTGATGAACATGCCGTTGGGAAAGCTGGGCGTCTGCCGGGTGTCGATGTGCAGGGTGATGAGCCGGGCGATGGTGCCCATGCCGATGCCGCAGAGGATCATGAGCAGGGTGTGCGGCTGGATATACTGTTCCATAGAAGCTCCTTTCGCCGTTTGAGCAAGGCTTTCCTTGTATTATCTTTCCAAAACGGCGGAATATTCCCGGCGGCGGCATCTCTGCGGGCTCCGCAAGCCCAGGCGGGTCGGGCGGTTGCGCTCTTGTCAAGGGCCTTTGCGCAAAAAATAGGATTGATTTTCCGGCGCGCATACCATATAATGTGTATCATCCCGCAATCATTACACTATATATAGCCGATTTTTACCATTCGAGAGGGGCTTTTTACCGATGAAAATTATCAAGAGGAGCGGCGCGGAGGAGCAGTTCGACCGCGCCAAAATTTTTGCCGCCATCACCAAGTCCAACGAGGCCGCCTCCGGCCCCAGGGAACTGACGCCCGCCGGGATCGAGGACATCGCCGCCGGAATCGAGGCCCAGTGCGCGGCGCTGGGCCGCGCGCCGTCGGTGGAGGAGATCCAGGAGCTGGTGGAGACCCGTATCATGGAGGCCGGCGCCTATGAGACGGCAAAGCGGTATATCCGCTACCGCTTCAAGCGGACCCTGGACCGGATGGAGAACACCACCGACAGCCGCATCCTCTCCCTCATTGAGAGCAATAACGAGGAGGTGAAGCAGGAGAACGCCAACAAGAACCCGGTCGTCAACTCCGTCCAGCGGGACTATATGGCGGGCGAGGTGTCCAAGGACATCACCCAGCGCATCCTCCTGCCGGAGGAGATCGTCAAGGCCCACGAGGAGGGCATCATCCACTTCCACGACATGGATTACTACGCCCAGCATATGCACAACTGCGACCTCGTCAATCTGGAGGATATGCTTCAGCACGGCACGGTCATCTCCGGCACCCTGATTGAGAAGCCCCACAGCTTCTCCACCGCGTGCAACATCGCCACCCAGATCATCGCCCAGGTGGCCTCCAACCAGTACGGCGGGCAGAGCATCTCCCTGTCCCATCTGGCCCCCTTCGTGCAGGTATCCCGGGAGAAAATCCGCGGCCAGGTGGAGTCCGAGGCCGCCGAAATGGGGGCCTCTCCCAGCGAGGAGATTATCTCCCGCATTGTGGAGCAGCGCCTGCGGGACGAGGTGCGCCGGGGCGTGCAGACCATCCAGTACCAGGTGGTCACCCTGCTGACCACCAACGGTCAGGCCCCCTTCGTCACCGTATTCATGTACCTTGGCGAGGTGGAGGACCCCCAGACCAAGCGGGATCTGGCCATTATCATCGAGGAGACGCTGAAGCAGAGGCTGGAGGGCGTGAAGAACGAGCAGGGCGTGTGGGTGACCCCCGCCTTCCCCAAGCTCATCTACGTGCTGGAGGAGGACAATGTCCGCCCCGGCTCCCCCTACTACCCACTCACCGAGCTGGCCGCCAGGTGCACCGCCCGCCGGATGGTGCCCGACTACATCAGCGAGAAAATCATGCTGCGCAACAAGGTGGACAGCAACGGCGAAGGCCACTGCTACACCTGCATGGGCTGCCGCTCCTTCCTTACCCCCTATGTGGACCCGGAGACGGGCAGGGCCAAATACTACGGGCGCTTCAACCAGGGCGTGGTGACCATCAACCTCATCGACGTGGCGCTCTCCTCCGGCGGGGATCCGGAGAAGTTCTGGCAGGTCTTTGACGAGCGGCTGGACCTGTGCTACCGCGCCCTCATGTGCCGCCACAACAGACTCAAGGGCACCCTCTCCGACGCCGCCCCCATTCTGTGGCAGTACGGCGCCCTGGCCCGGCTCAAAAAGGGCGAGCCCATCGACAAGCTGCTCTACGGCGGCTACTCCACCATCTCCCTGGGCTACGCCGGCCTCTACGAGTGCGTGAAGTACATGACCGGCAAGTCCCACACCGATCCGGACGCCACCCCCTTCGCCCTGGACGTGATGAAATACCTCAACGCCGCCACCGCCGAGTGGAAGGCCCGGGAGGGGATGGACTTCTCCCTCTACGGCACGCCCATGGAGTCCACCACCTACCGCTTTGCCAAGTGCCTGCAGAAGCGCTTCGGCATCATCCCCGGCGTGACCGACCGGGCGTACATCACCAACAGCTACCACGTCCACGTGACGGAGGACATCGACGCCTTCGACAAGCTCTCCTTTGAAGCCCAGTTCCAGGCGCTCTCCCCCGGCGGGGCCATCAGCTATGTGGAAGTGCCCAATATGCAGCAGAACATCCCCGCCGTGCTCCAGGTGATGGAGTTCATCTACGACAACATTATGTACGCGGAGCTGAACACCAAGAGCGACTACTGCCAGGAGTGCGGCTTCGACGGGGAGATTAAAATCGTGAAGGACGGCGACGGCAAGCTGGTGTGGGAGTGCCCCAAATGCCGCAACCGCGACCAGGCCAGGATGAATGTGGCCCGGCGCACCTGCGGCTACATCGGCACCCAGTACTGGAATCAGGGCCGCACCCAGGAGATCGCCGACCGGGTGCTCCACCTGTAAGGGGGACGGTATGAATTACGGCGCCATCAAAAAGCGGGACGTGGCCAACGGCAGCGGCGTGCGGGTGACCCTCTTCGTCTCGGGCTGCACCCACGGCTGCCCCGGCTGCTTCAATGGGGAGGCCCAGGACTTTGCCTACGGCGCCCCATTCACCGGAGAGACGGAGGACGAGGTGCTGGAGGCCCTCTCCCCCTCCTTCATCGCCGGGCTCACCCTGCTGGGCGGGGAGCCCTTTGAGCCCGCCAACCAGCGCGCGCTGCTGCCCTTCCTGCGCCGTGTGCGGAAGGCTTACCCGCAGAAGAATGTCTGGGCCTTCAGCGGCTATACCTATGAGGAGCTGACCGGTCCAAGCCGCGCCCGGTGCGAGGCCACGGACGAGCTGCTGGGGCTTGTCGACGTGCTGGTGGACGGCGAGTTTGTGGAGGCCCTCCACGATATCTCCCTTCAGTTCCGGGGCTCCTCCAACCAGCGCATCATCGACCTCGGCGCGTCCCGGGCGTCCGGGCGTCCCACACTCCTGGCGCTCTGACCCGCGCCGAGCCCCACCCGCAGAGCTGAGCAATACGACAAAGAGGCGGCCACTTATGTAAAGTGGCCGCCTCTTTGTCGTATTTCGGACCCGGAGCGCTCAGATTGGGCGGATGGAGAAGTACTTCTTGGGGGAGACGCCCATCTTGTCCTTAAAAATCTTGGAGAAATGCTGAAGGCTGCAGAAGCCCATCTCCAGCGCGAGGCTGGTGAGGGGGTAGTTCGGGTTGGCAAACATGAAGTCGATGGCCTTGCTGATGCGCACATAGGTGATATAGGTGGACACGCCCAGATTCAGCTCCTCCCGGAAGAGCCGGGTGAGGTACCCGGCGGAGATGCCGACAGCCTCCGCCACCCCTCCCACCGTGAGCTTTTCCGTGCAGTGTTCATTGATATGGATGGTGGCCCGCATCAGATGGCGGTTTTCATAGAGCTGGCTCTTGGGGGCGCGGTCGTAAAGGTCCCTGGAGAGGAGGATATTTAAAAGCGTCAGGTATGCCTCCAGCATATTCCTGCCGCCGTCCTGGGGATTTGCCAGCTCCGCGCGCACACCCTCCAGACAGGCGGCGAGCTGCGGCGTGCTCCGCCCCTTGAAAAATTTCCGCTTATCCAGCGCCAGCTCGAAGATAAAGCAGGACTCGCTGGAGGAGCACTGATATGCCAGTTGGGGCAGGGACTCGGGATAGAAGTGCATCTGCAGGATACTGCAGGGGCCGTCCTGGGGGATATCGCAGCTGTGCAGCACGTTCGGGAAAACCAGCAGGTACTCCCCGGCGCGGACGGCGAGAGGCGCCCCCAGGACCGTGATCGTGATGGCGCCGGAGAGGCAGATGAAAATTTCCACCGTGCGGTGCATATGGGTGTCGAAATGATAGCCTGCGGGCATGTTCTGGATAAGCGCATTATGTATCCGCGTCTCAGCCGCCGACATACGAAATACCTCCCCTGCCGTCGCTTCCCGTACCTGTTTTGGGCCTCCGCCCCTCTGTCTCTGTGGCTATTATATCAGCTTTTTACACTGCCGCAACGCTTTTCCGCGGAAAGAGGCGGAGAAAATAGGATGGTTTTATATAAGTTGAGGCGGATCTGTGTCAATCTGGAAAAGCGGCCCGGCGGCGCGTGTGGTACGCTAGTGAAAATAGATATAGCCGGCACTGCCGCAAGGCCCAATTTGCACATATTCAACAGCCGCTCCGCCCGGACGGAGACGGCTGCCGGCATCAGGAGGGGTTTCATGAGAATCGGAAGAGCGCTCATTGCGGCGGCGGTTGCCGGACTGGCGGCCGCGGCCGCCGTCGGGGCCTCCCTGCCGCAGCGGGCCGCGCCCGAAGCGTATGTCCTGACGGTGGACGGCAGCCCTGTCTGCGAAGAGGAGTTCCTGCTGATGCTGCGGGAGAACCGGACGGCGTACGAGGGGGAACTGCGGGAAGAGCTTTACATCCCCGGTGACCGAAGCGTGGAGGAAACGCTCGGTGAGAAACGCTTTCAGCGTCTTCTTTTGGAGAAGAACATTGCATACATGACCTCGCTGCGCACCGAGCAGGCGCTGGGGCTGGAGTACGGCGTTTTGTCCGAGGCGTTCACCTACGATGGGTTCCTCACGGCGCTGGAGGAGGAAAACCATCGCCGTGAAGCGCGGCTTGCCGCGGGAGAGCCGGTATACGGCCTGCGGCGCTTCACACCGGAGCAGTACTACGGCTACCGCATGGACGCACTGAGGACGGACCTTCTGGCGGCCCTGCCGGAGGAGGTTCTGGGCGTTGAGGAGGCGGATGTGGACGTCTGCTACCAGAGTATCGGGCGCTATGCCCAGATGGACGGCGAAACAGTCGACTGCCTCCTGTGCGACGTCACCGCCGCCCGGGACCTCCCCGCCTCCGAGCAGGAGGCCCTTTACGCGGACATCACCGATATGCTCGCCGGGCGGGGCGGCGGCTTCATCACAAGAGCGGGAGTCACTTATACCGCGGAGGAGAAGACCCTTACCTCCGCGCAGCTGCGGGAGCTTATCCGCCAAAGCTTTGACGCCGAGTTTTTGCTCGCCATGTCGCCCGGCGAGATCTCCGCCCCCTTTCCCCTGGGGGAGCGCACCTACATCGTCCGCTATCTGGGCTTTGACAAGGCCGAAGCCCTGACAGAGAGCGAGCGCGCCGTGCTCCGCCTCCGCCTGGAGGAGGAGGCCTATCGGCAATTGCTCGCAGAGCGGACCCGGACCGCCGGGGTCCGGGTCAATCAGGAGTATTTGGACGCTTATCTTGCGGAAGGAGGAGAGCCATCGCGGTAGAACAGACTCTGGACGGTCCGGCCTAAAAAATTTAAGGAGGAAAAAGATGAAACGAATGCTACGAAAAAGTATCAGTCTTCTTCTGGCACTATGCATGTTTGTCTCCCTGCTCTCCCCTGCTGTCGGAACAGCTTCCGCAGCCCAAGCTCCTTCCTTGTCTACGCCTGTCGAGCTAAACGCAGGCGCTCAAGAGGGTTCTATCGTTATAACCTTTGATATGGTGGACAGCCAGAATCTGCTGGTCAATCATGGCTTTGAAAATGATATGGAGGGCTACAGCGCCTGGGGCGGCACGGACCCGGCGACAAACCAAATCATATCAGACGATGTCGCAGAGGGTGAAAAGGCTCTGAAAGTATCCGGCGACGGCTTTCAGGGAAGTATGCTTCCATTGATTCCGGGTGCGGAATATACATTCCGGGCCTGGGGCAAAACCGGCGGCGAGAACACCGGAGCGACGGCGTGGATTACTCTGAACGCCCCGGGCTCCACCACGACGGGCGACAATTCTCTTGAGTTCGCAGAGACAGAGTGGACAGAGAAGAGCTTGACCCTGCGAAACCCTAATGTAACCCAGGCCAAGGCTACGGCATGGAAGGACCCAAATCCGGAATTTTTGTACTGCGATGACATCCGCCTTACCGTAAGGCAGACTGAGGCCGGTACGCAATACTACTGCTCCGCGCAGACAGCGCCGGCCCCGGCACCCGCAATTGGCGAAAGTAAGCCCGCAGAGTACAATACGCTGCTTGTCTCCGGGGACAACCTGCCCCGGGATTATGGCAGTTATCTGAATGTCGTTGAGGTGGACGCGGAAGGGAAGGTCACCGGCTTTGCCTCTCTCCCTGTGGAAATCGGTGAGAAAAAGTCCTATTCGATTACCGTCACCGGCGGTACTGCCCAGCCGGAGACGGCAATGCCCGGCGATACCGTGACCGTTACCGCCGATGCGCCTCCCGAAGGCATGTCCTTTGCCGGCTGGACCAGCGACACGGATGTGACCTTTGCAGACGCCATGGCTGTGAAGACCACCTTTACGATGCCCGCCTCCCCGGTTTCGATGAGCGCTAACTACGCCTACCCCACCGGCACCACCTTCTACGTGGACTCCGAGGGCGGCGACGACAGCAGCGAGGGCACCAGCGCCGACGCGCCCTGGAAGACCCTGGGCAAGGTCAACGCCCTCACCCTCAAGCCGGGCGACCGGGTGCTGCTGAAGGCGGGCTCGGTCTTTGAGGGGCAGAGCCTCTCCCTCCGAGGCTCCGGCAGCGGGGAAAGCCCCATTGTGGTGGATATGTACGACGGCGATACCGTGGGCGCGCAGGCGGGCGCCAGGCCCGTCATCCATGCCAACGGCGTGGCCAAAGCGGATTTCGTCATCGGCAGAGAGGGCGATACCGGCACCACCTCCCGCCCCGGCGTCGCCTACGGCCTGCATATCAAAAACATGTCTCACATCCGCGTAAGCAATCTTGAGATTACCAACACCACCGGCACCCGGCAGATGGCCGTCGGCGTGGTGGTGGAGGCGGAGAGCGGCCGGGGCGTGGTCAGCGGCGTCCATCTGGACGGGCTGTATGTCCACGATGTGTACGGCACGCTGACGGAAAAAACCGCGCCCAACGGCGGTATCTACATCATCACCACCGCCGCCAACGGCGACGTGGCCCACGCCACACGCTACGACGACGTCTCCGTTGAGAACTGCACTGTGGCGAATGTGAGCCGCACCGGCATCTCCGTGGGCTCCAGCCACTCGGCCTACTACTGGGAGCGGCACCCGGGCGGCGTCATCCCCGAGGAGGTCAAGGCCAAGTACGGCCACACCAATGTGGTCATCCGCAACAACTATGTGGAGGAGTCCGGCGGCGACGCCATCGTGCCCCAGTTCTGCATTGCGCCCCTCATCGAGTACAACGTCAGCAGCGGCGCGAGCCAGAACACCAAGGACGATTACGGCGCGATGTACAACGCCGCCATCTGGCCCTGGCGCTGCGAGGACGCCCTCTTCCAGTTCAACGAGGCCTACGGCACCGTCAACAACGGCGACGGCCAGGCCTACGACTGCGACTCCAGCCGGGGCACCACCTACCAGTACAACTACAGCCACGACAACGAGGGCGGCTTCATGCTGCTCTGCCAGTCCCAGTCCATCGAGAGCACGGTACGCTACAACATCAGCCAGAACGACCACGACAGCCTGTTTCTGGTCTCCAACACCACCCCCGCCGAGATCTACAACAACACCTTCTACATCGGCGAAAACCTGACCAAGATTGTGGACGGCGGCAGCCCCTCCCATTTGAAGAACAACATCTTCTACAACAACAGCGGCAAGCCGGACCTGGCGGGCTGGGGCAATTTCACCTACGACAACAACCTGTACTACGGCTTCGACAGCGTGCCCGGCGACGCGAACAAGATTGTGGCCGACCCGATGTTCACGGACGCCGGGAAGGGCGGCAGCGGTGTCGAGGGCGACTCCGCCATCGATACCCTGGGCGGCTACGCCCTCCGGGAGGGCTCCCCCGCCATCAACGCCGGACTGCCCATCGCCGGCAGCGGCGGCAGGGACTATGCAGGCAACGCGATTCTGGGCTACCCCGACCTGGGCGCGATGGAGAGCGGTGTAGAGGGCGATAACACCGTGGAGCTCTGGACCACCAACTCCTATGTGAATCCCTTCCAGGACTTTAAGAAGACCTCCACCCCCATGGCCGGAGAGACCATCGACCTGCTGATGGCTCAGAACGACCGGGAGTCCGCTCAGATTCTCCTGCGCAGCGACGAGGATTTCACCATCAGCGGGGTGGAATTCTCCAGTCTGTCCGACGGGAGCAATACCATCGACAGCGCCAACATTGAGTACAATTTTGTGGACTACCACAATATGCGCAACTCCAGCGGCCAGAACGCCTCCACCGCCATCCGCTGGGGCGAGGGCGGCTACCCCGACCGCCTGTCCAGCGACCCCACCCGGACCGTCACGGCCGGGAACACCCAGTCCATCTGGATTACCGTATATGCTCCCGCCGGGACGGTTCCGGGGATTTACACCGGCGCCGCCGCCGTGAAGACCGACAAGGGCGACTTCTCCGTGACCGTCACCGCCGAGGTGGTGGACGCAGAGATCCCCTCCGCCAGCGAATCGGTTTTTGAGCTCTCCTACTGGCAGAACATCTCCGGCACCTGGAACTGGAGCGGCATCGACCCCGATATGTACATCCTCAGCGGCCTTTTCCCCGAAATCAAGGCGGCCGGCAAGTGGAGCCAGCCCTGGTGGGACTACGTGGAGAGTGCCGCCGACGCCATGGAGGAGGCCCGGGTCAACGTCCTTCACGTCCAGCCCCTGGAGCTGCTGATGGACGGCGGGACAACCGTGACCGGGTACGGCACGGAGGATGTAGAGTACCACTTCGACTGGAGCAAATTCGACGAGTATATTGAGTACTTCATGGACCGCGGCTTCATCAAGAAGTTGGAGCTCTACCACCTGCTGAACACCAAGTATGCCTCCCACACCGAGCCCACCATTCTGATTCCCGATCCGGCCTACGATGCAAACGCGGGCTTCAGCTATACCAACCGTCCCCTCAAGGTCTGGGAGGTTCCCAGCTACTTCTCGCCTGCCGACGGCGATCAGATGGCCCCCGAGGTGGAGGCCTTCTACCGGCAGTACATCCCCGCCCTGACCGACCACCTGTATAAAAAGGGCTGGACCGACATCTCCTTCCAGCATGTGGAGGACGAGTGCATCAGTGCCCGCGAGCGGAAAGAATACCTCCACATGGTGAAGATGTTCAACGAGCTGGTGCCGCAGGAGAAGATGATCCTCTTCGGCGACCCCATCGACACCAACAACGTGGACTTCATGCTGGAAGAGACCACCATGCAGTTCCCCCTGAGCAGCATCTTCGACGGCAGCAGGGAGAAATACGCCCAGTGGATTGCGCAAAATCCCGGCACCGTCATGATGTACACCTGCCTCAACCCCCAGGGCGACTATCTGAACAAATACATCGATAAGCCCGTGTGGCAGATGCGGGTGCAGAGCTGGTACTCCTACGCGGTGGACGTGACCGGCCACCTCCACTGGGCCTGGGACGCCGGCTGGGCCGACGCCTGGACCGACGGCGGCGCGAACATCGGCGTCAACAAGACCGAAAACCTGAATCTGTTCAACTGGAAGGGCGACGACTTCATCGTCTGGCCCGACATCGAGAACAACGGCGTGGAGTCTTCCATCCGCGCCGCCTCCATCCGCGACGGCGCGGAGGACTACGAGGTCTTTCATCTTCTGGCCCAGCGGGGCGAGGACTATGAGACCTGGGTAAAGGAGCAGATCGGCTCTGTCGTCCAGAGCAATTCCTCCTACACCAAGGACATCGAGGTCATGATGGCCATTCGTGAGCAGATCTACCGGGTCGTCAACGGCGAGATGGACATCTACTCCACCGTCACCTTCGACGGCAACGGCGGCGACCCCGGGACTACCCCAGTAAAGGCCGTCACCGGAGCGGTCATGGGCAGTAAAATGCCCGAGGCTCCCGTCAGGCCCGGGTATCTCTTCACGGGCTGGAATACCAGGCAGGACGGTTCCGGCAAGGCCTTCACCGCCGAAACCCCCGTCACCGCCAACGTCACCGTCTATGCCCAGTGGATCTCCGGCAACGATATGCTCAGTTTCGCCGTCAACGGCACTGCCGCCGTCGTCGACGCGGAGAGCCACACCGTCACCGCCAGGATGGCCCACGGGACCGACCTGACCGCCCTGGCCCCCGTGTTCACCCTCTCCGACGGGGCTGCCTGTACCCCCGCCAGCGGGGCCGCGGCCGACTTCACCGCCCCCGTCGCCTACACCGTCACCGCCGGGGACGGCACGGCCCAGGTCTGGACTGTTACCATCACCGCTGCCGCCGCCGACGACGACAACGCTGCCGTGACCTTTGAGGAGAACGGCGGCGAGCCCGCCCTGGCCGGCCTCACCGTGGCCAAGGGCTCCCTGCTGGCCCAGCCTGAACACAGCATGACCATTGTCAACAAGGTCTTTACCGGCTGGTACAAGGACGCCGGGCTGACCCAGGCCTGGGACTTTGCCGCCGACACCGTAACCGAGGACATAACCCTGTACGCCAAGTGGGTGGATGAGTTCTACTACAGCGACTTCACCGACGAGACCGGTACGTGGAGAGCCGCGGACGGCTCAGCGTTCACCGCCGCTACGCTGATCAATGACGAAGGTGCGCAGGACGGCAAGGCGGTCTACCTCCCGGCAGTAGCCCAGAAGCATCGCGCCGTTTCCCTCCTGGATGCCGGTAAGCTGACCAACGGTACCATTGAAATGCGGGTCAAGGTGACCGGCTCGGGCGAGGAGCCCATCCTGGGCCTCTCCTTCCGCAGCCCCGCGGAAAACGGCTACTATAACGCCGCAGCCCTCAGAGCCAGCCGCTTCGACAACCGCCTGCTGGCCGACTCCTCCGGCAACCACCATGCGCCGGGCACCGAGTCCTGGGCCGATCCCTGGACCGACAAAACCTTTGCCCTGAAGGGCGGAAAGTACTATGATGTGACATTCCGCTTTTATGATCAGGCAATCACCATCATCGTAGACGGTGAAGTCGTCCTCAGCGGTGACACCTCCTGGACGGGCTGGTCCACCAACGAGGGCTATGTGGGCATCTACGGCTGGGGTCCCAACACAAATTATACCATCGACCACATCAAGGTCACCCCCGCCAGAACGCCCGCCCAGATGGAGCTCACCCTGGATCTCCAGGACGGCGGGACCCCCGAGAAATCCACCGTCACCGAGGGCAGTCTGGTGAAAAAGCCCGCCGATCCCGTCCGCGCGGGCCACGAGTTCCTGGGCTGGACCAGAGATGCCGATGGCGCCAAGGCCTGGAACTTCGAGACCGACAAGGTCTACGCCAACCTCACCCTCTACGCCCAGTGGCGCGCCCTGTCCGGCGATAATGCCATCACCTCCTTCGTCTTCCAGGGCTTTGAGGACTGCCCCGGCACCATCGACGCCGTGAACCATACCGTCTCCGTGGTTCTGCCCGCCGGAACCGACCTGAAAAACCCCCTCTCCCCCGCCATCGGCCTCCATGAGAAGGCCGACGTGAAGCCCCAGAACGGGTTCGGCGTAACCTTTGAAAGCGGCGTTGCCAGGGATTACACCGTCACCGCCGAGAACGGGGATATCCAGGTTTGGAAGGTCACCGTCACGGTGATGGCGGAGGGAAGCCACCGCATTACCTGGCACGCCAACGGCGGCGCGCCCGTCCCCACCCAGACCGCCGTGGGAGCGGGCGAGAGCATCGCCGCCCCCGCCGCCATGACCAGAAGCGGCTACACCTTCGGCGGCTGGTATCTGGACGAGACCTTTGAGACCGAGGCCGTGTTCCCCATCGCCGGCGTGACCGCGGACGTGAACCTCTACGCCAAGTGGACCGGCGAGGCCCAGGCCGCCTACGTGTTCATGAGCGACACCCACGTCACCGGCGCGGGGGACGGCGCCCGGCTGAACTACGCCTTTAACGCCATCGACAAGCTGCTGCCCGGCGGCTATGACGGCCTGATCATCGCGGGTGACATGGTCAGCGACGGCGCGGGCGACTCCCAGATGAAATATGTCCAGGATATCCTGGACGCCTACAACCCCCAGGGCGCCGACAAGTATGTGGTGCGCGGCAACCACGACCGCACGGACGCCATGGAGACCCTGAGCGAGGAGTATTACCCCGCCAGCTACTACCACGTGGAGATGGGCGGCTACCACTTCCTGATGTGCGACAGCAACGACTTCGGCAGCGCCCAGCAGAGCTGGCTGTCCGGCGAGCTGGCCAAGCTCAAGAGCTCCGAGGGCTATGACCCCGGCGAGCCCATTTTCGTGGTCATGCACGCGCCCCTGAGCGGGACGGTGCTGGGCAGCGGCCAGAGCTTCGGCTCCTCCGCCGCCGTGTACGGCATCCTCAGGGACTACCCCCAGGCGGTGGTTCTCACCGGCCACTCCCACCGGGATCTCTACGACGACCGCGCCATCCACCAGAAGGACTTTACCTCGGTCCACCTGGGCGGCATGCAGTACATCGAGTTCGACGGCGGCCGCATCGAGGGCAGCGTCCCCGCCCAGACCGGCCTTGTCCATGAGGACGGCAGTCAGTCCCAGATGAACCAGGCTGTCATCGCCACCGTCTACAGCGACCGCCTGGTCTTTGACCGCTACGACTTCTCGGTGGACCGGCACCTGGGCACCTGGGAGGTGGCGCTGCCCCTCACCAGGGACAGCTTTGCCTACACTGAGGACAACCGGGATAAGGAGTCCCCCGCCTTCCCCCAGGACGCTGAGATCACCTACAACATGATCTCCTCCGGCGAGGTGGAGTTCACCTATCCCCAGGCCGAGGACAACGCCTATGTGTACGACTATCAGGTGGAGCTCAAGAAGGACGGCCAGTCTGTGAGCAGCTTCCTCACCTTCTCCCAGTTCTACGCGGCCCAAATTCCCGCCCGCAAGACCAACCGCTTCGCGGGACTGGAGCCTGAGACGGAGTACACCCTGGAGATCACCGCCCGGGACGCGCTGGGCAATGCCTGTGCGGAGAAGCTGACCTCCACCTTCTCCACCACCGCCGCCGGCGCGCTGGGCTCCGTGTCCTGCGCCAACCCCAGCTTTGATCTGGACGACGCCGGAGACGTGACCGTGGATGTGACCAGCGAAAACGTGCCGCTCCACTCCCTGCGCTTCGGCGACACGGCCCTGACCCCCGGGGAGGACTACGTCATCACTGGAAACAAGGCCGTCATATTCAGGGAGTACTTCCGGCAGTTTGGCGCGGGCGCCACCGTCACCCTGGACTTTGTCTTTGCCCAGGGCGACCCCACCGAGCTGGCCATTGCGGTGACCGGCAGCAGCCACACCGTAAAGACTGCCAGGCGGGACTTCGAGGACGGCGACCTGAGCGGGTTTGAGACCTACCGCCAGGACTATACCATTTCCATGAATACCGACTCTCCCCTGAAGGGTGAAAAGTCCCTCCAGGTGACCACCGGCGCCAATGGCAAGCAGATGCTGCTGGACGCCAGCCTCCCCCCGGTTCAGGACGGCATCCTGGAGTTCGACGTCCGGCCTGTCGGCGCGGACTTTGGCGCCATGGCCTTCATCATCCGCGGCACCGATGACAATCACCATCTCGCCATCGGCTGCGACGGGACCGGCGACTGGCTCTGGATCAACATGAACGGCGGCGCGGAGACCTACGCGCTGGTCGCCAACGACAGCGTTCCCCTCCTGGCCGGGGAGACCTACCACATCAAAATGAGCTTCTACGGCGATCACTACGAGCTCTATGTGGACGACACCTGCGTCATCCGCACGGTGGTTCCCGGCCTGACCGACCAGCCGGGCTATGTGGGCATCCACAACTGGGGCAGCAGCGCCAGAGGCGTCGTCATCGACGACGTCACCCTCACCTATGCTGAGAAAAACGGGCAGCCTCCCGAGCCGGTGGACGCCCAGACCCCCGTCATCATCGCCCAGCCTGCCGACATCAGCGTTTCCCCGGGCGGCGCGGCTGTCCTGAGCGTCTCTGCGGCGGTCAGCGACGGCGGAACCCTCAGCTATCAGTGGTACAGCAGCACCCAGGACAGCGCCCAGGGCGGTACGCCGATTGCGGGCGCCACCGACGCCCATTACAGCGCCCCCACCGCCTTCGAGGGCACAGGGTACTACTATGTGGTGGTGACCAACACCAACGGCGGTGCGACCGGCGAAAAGACGGCCTCCATCGCCTCCGATACCGCCGAGGTGATCGTCACCGCCGCGCCCTCCGCCGTTCCGGGCATAACCCGCTACCCCATCAAGGCCGGCGCGGGCGAGGGCGGCAGCATCAGCCCCGCCGGGACCGTCCGGGTGGAGCGGAACGCAGACAAGACCTTTACCGTCAAGGCAGACGAGGGCTATGTGATTTCCGACGTGCTGGTGGACGGCACGAGTGTGGGCGCGGTAGAACGCTATACCTTTGAAAAGGTGACCCGGGCCCACACCATTACCGCCGAGTTCCGAAAGACAAACAGCGAAACCGAAACCGGCTTTACCGACGTGGCCGGGGACGCCTGGTATGCCGGTGCGGTCGCCTACGTGACCGAAGCCGGGCTCTTCAACGGCGTGGGGGGCGGAAGGTTCGCACCCATGGACAGCATGACCCGGGCCATGTTCTTCACCGTGCTCCACCGTATGAGCGGCGAAGATACCGGCGAGGCAGGAGAGACCTGGTACTCCAGCGCCATGGAGTGGGCAATGGCGCTGGGCATCACCGACGGCACGGCCCCGGAGGCCGACATCACCCGTGAGCAGCTGGCCGTGATGCTCTACCGCTATGCCGGGGCGGAGAAGACCCGGGCCGACCTGAGCGGCTTCACCGACGCCGGCAGCATCTCCGGCTGGGCAGTGGAGGCCATGCACTGGGCGGTGGCCGAGGGCGTCATCACTGGGAAGTCTGGTGGAATGCTGGACCCCTCCGGCCCCGCCACCCGCGCGGAGGTGGCCGCCATGCTGGAGCGGTTGATACGCTGACGTCGATTCCAGCGGCAAACCCATCAACCCAAACCATTCACACATCAAAAGGGCGGCGGAGCATCCGATGTGGATGCTCCGCCGCCCTTCGACTTGTCAAAGAAGCCCCACGGGGCTTTACAGCAGCTGCATGACGGATTTCAAGGCACAGCCGGGCCGTCCAGGCGGGAAAATGCCCGCCGACTGGCCGTGTTGACCTTTTTCAAACAGGGCCTGGGAGAAAACTTCCGTTTTCCCTGCGGACAGAATTCAAATCCGGCGCCCACTATGCTATACTAGGGTGTATCTGATAAGGGTGTATCTGATAAGGGTGTATCTGAAAAGTCGGAGCGGTGTGGATTTCGAGCGGGAAAAGAGCGCTGCACAGACCTTTCAGATACACCCTGAACAAAAGATGAGAAAAGGGGGTGCGGGCCATGCTCCGGATTGCGGTGGTGGAGGACGACGCGGCCTGTGCGCGCCAGCTCCAGGAGTATATCCTGCGCTTTAGCCGCGAGCGCGGTGAGACCATTGAGACCGAGGTCTTTACCGACGGCGCCCAGCTGGTCATGGACTACCGTCCCGTCTGGGACATTCTGCTGCTGGACATCGAGATGCCCCGGATGGACGGTATGACGGCGGCGCAGACGGTGCGCAGGGCGGACCCGTCGGTTATCATCATCTTCATCACCAACATGGCAAAGTACGCCATCAAGGGCTATGAGGTGGACGCCATGGACTTCGTGCTCAAGCCGGTGAGCTACTTCGCCTTCTCCGTCAAGCTGGGCAAGGCCCTGGGCGTCCTCTCCTCCCGGGTGCAGCACAGCCTGATTGTCCCCTCTGAGGGCGGCATCCGCAAGGTACCTGCGGAGGACGTCTACTATATCGAGGTGGCCGACCACAGACTCCATATCCACGCCAGGGACGGCGATTACACCATGCTGGGCACGCTCAGGGAGATGGAGGAGCAGCTGGAGGGGCTCCACTTCACCCGCTGCAACAAGTGCTATCTCATTAACCTGCGCCACGTGGTCCACCTCAAGGGCGGCACGGTGACCCTGAGCGGAGGCCAGGAGCTCCAGGTCAGCCGCCCGCGGAAAAAGGAGTTTCAGATGGCCGTGATGAACTACTACGGAGGTGGGGGCCGGTGAGCGAAGCCGCTTCGTTTCTCTTCGACAGGAGCATATTCACCGTCAATCTGCTGATCATCTGCGTCCTCTTCCTGATTCCGCTGGAGAAGCGCAGGCGCTTTCCGCTGCGCCTTGCGGCCGGGGCGGCGCTCTGTATCGCCCTGTCGCTCCTCTTCCCCCACACCAATCTGAAATATATCGTGGAGCTGGCCGCCGCCGGGGCGTTCGTCTACTCCGTCTGCGCGGTCTCCCCCCAGGACGCGGCCTACTGCGCGGTTTGCGCTTACGCCACCCAGCACTTCGCCCATGCGCTCTACCTCTTCCTGTTCCGCGCCGACCGGGGCGCCCCCCAGCTCTCGCTCCCCTATCTCCTGTGCTGCGCGGGGCCCTATGTGCTCTTCTACTTTCTCTTTGCCCGGAAGCTGCCGGAGAACGGCCACTACCATGTGGACATCAAATTCTCCCTGGTCTCCACCGCCCTGGTCCTGGTCTTTGCCCTCTGGCTGAGCGATGTGGCCGGAAGCTATTTCGCGCTGGACAGCAGCCCGCTCTACTATGTCTGCAAGGCCTACGCCATGCTCTGCTGTTTCTTCGTCCTCTGGGTCCAGGTGGCCCACCGGCAGAAGCTGCGCATCCAGCGGGAGTTCGACCTCCAGCAGCAGCTCTGGAGCAAGCAGAAGGCCCAGTACGAGCTGTCCCGCACCAATATCGACCTCATCAACCGCAAATGCCACGACCTCAAGCACCAGGTGGCCGCCCTGCGGACGGTCGTGCCCGACGATGAGCGGGAGAAGTACCTGGCCGAGATTGAGAATTCCATACAGATTTACGACTCCACCATTGAGACGGGCAGCGAGGTGCTGGACACGGTGCTCACCGAGAAGAGCCTCTACTGCGAGCAGCACCGCATCAGCATGACCTGCGTGGCCGACGGCAGCAAGCTGGGCTTTCTGGACGCGGTGGACGTGTATACCATCTTTGGCAACGCCCTGGACAACGCTATTGAGAGCGTCAGCGCGGTGGACGACCCGGCGCGGCGGCTCATCTCCGTGTCGGTCTGGTCCAGGAGCGATCTGCTTCTCATCCAGTTTGAAAATTATTACGAGGGGGCGCTGAGCTTCCGGGACGGCGTCCCCGTCACCACGAAGGAGGACACCGACTACCACGGCTTCGGCCTCAAGAGCATCCGCTACGCGGTGGAGAAGTACGACGGCTGTATGGGCATCTACCCGGACAACCAGCTCTTTCTCCTGCGCATCTCCATCCCGATTCCATAGTTCTCATTCGAAACGGCCGCCCTTTTGGGCGGCCGTTTTCATACCCGTTTTGTCAATTCACGAAGTCCGGCGGACAGTTCGCGGAGAAATTGTGGAAAAGAAAATTAGTACCGATATACTTTCACCTATACCGTGTACGGGCACAATTCCAGCACAGCCGCTGAATGGGAAGGGGGCGGGGGACAAGGTGAAGAAGCCGGGCCCGCGGCCCGGAGAACGCGCTCTTGCGACACCACGAGAACTTGGAGGTAAGGTATGAAAAAAGCGAGACTTTTCCGCGGCCTCGCGGCGGTCATGGCATTTCTGCTGCTGGTCACCGTCGCAGGCTCCACCATCATGTTTGAGAATTCCGGCATGATTAATCAGGCGCTGAACATCTCCACCAGCACGCTGGTGAACACCGGGGAGGACACTGGGGCCAACACCCTGGTCTACCCCAACGAGTACGGCACGGACATCGCCAACAAGCAGACCGCCCTCATGGTGGAGATGGCCGCCGCCGCCGAGAACGTCACCCAGGCGGAGGAGGGGGCCGTCCTCCTCACCAACAGCGGCGGCGCGCTCCCCCTCTCTGAGACCGACCGGGTGACCGTCTTCGGCAACGGCTCCTATAACTCCAAATACAACAAGAAGAAGGACGCCTCCACCGTGGACGCCATCCCCACCATGACCTTCAACGCCGCCATGCAGAAGGTCTTCGGGGAGGATAACGTAAACCTCGCCCTGGCGGAGAACGTCTACAAGGACCTGACCGCCACCACCAACAAGGAGGTCGTGGAGGCTCCCCTCAGCGATATTACCCCCTACGAGGCCTCCTGGAAGAACGACTACAACGATGCGGCCGTCGTGGTGCTCACCCGCTGGGGCTCCGAGGACGGCGAGACCGCCATGTACGCCGCCGACGGCTCCCGCTACCTGGGACTCCAGACCAACGAGAAGGACCTGCTGGGCTACCTCAGGGGGCTCAAGGGGAGCGTGTTTGAAAAGCTCATAGTGGTCATCAACGCCGACCAGATGATGGAGCTGGGGTGGCTGGACGAGTACGGCGTGGACGCCTGCGTCCTGGCGGGCATTCCGGGCACCCAGGGGTTTGAGGGTGTGGCCAACATTCTGGCGGGCAGGGTGAGCCCCTCCGGCCACCTGGTGGACACCTACGCCGCCAACTCCCTCTCCGCCCCCGCCACGGTCTACGCCGCCGACAACACCCCCACCTGGGGCAATGCCGACGCCGTCACCGCCGCCTGCACCGACAACAACTCGGGCGGCGACCAGATCAACTACTACACCATCTACGCCGAGGGCATCTACGTGGGATACAAGTACTACGAAACCCGCTATGAGGACGCCGTCCTGGGCAGGGGCAACGCCTCCGGCTCCGCCGGCTCCTCCACCGGGAGCGGCTGGAGCTACGGCGACGAGGTGGTCTTTACCTTCGGCCACGGCCTGAGCTACACCACCTTCGACCAGGAGCTCCTCGGCGTGAGCTACAACGCCGACACCGACAACTATGAAGTCCAGGTGAAGGTCACCAACACCGGCTCCGCCGCCGGCCGGTCCGTGGTCCAGGTCTACGCCCAGACGCCCTACGGCGACTACGAGAAGGAAAACGGCGTGGAGAAGTCCGCCGTCCAGGTGGTGGGCTTTGAGAAGACCGGCACCCTCCAGCCCGGCGAGAGCGCCACCGTCACCGCCGAGGTCCGGCGCTACATGCTGGCCAGCTACGATTCCAAGGGCGCGGCCGGGTACATCCTCAGCGCCGGGGACTACTACCTCGCCATCGGCGACGACGCCCACGACGCGCTGAACAACATCCTGGCCGCCAAGGGCTATACCACAGCCGACGGCATGGACTGCGACGGCGACGCCGCCAAGACCCACGCCTGGAACCAGGCCGGGCTGGACGCGGAGTCCTACAAAATGTCCCGGTACGATGCCGGCGTGGAGGTCACCAACCAGTTCGACTTCGCGGATCTGAACCACTACGGCGTGGACTTCACCTACCTCTCCCGCAGCGACTGGGAGGGGACTTACCCCGCCGCCGTTCAGGTGGTGGACGCCACGGAGGAGATGATGGCGGAGCTGGACACCGACTGGTACGAGACCCCCGCCGATGCTCCCGCCGTCTCCGACTTCACCCAGGGCTCCGACGTGACGCTGACCTTCGCCACCATGAAGGACGTGGCCTGGGAGGACGACGAGGTGTGGAACCAGTTCATCGACCAGCTCACCGTCGCCGACATGCTCTCCCTGGTGGCGGACTCCAACGGCAGCGCCGCCATCGAGCGGGTGGCCATGCCCTCCGCCGCCCGGGGCGACGACGGCGTGTGCATTCAGCAGGGCAGCCTGAAGGCCACCGGCCAGAGCGGCATGTCCTGGGTGTCCGAGGTGATGACCGCCCGGACATGGAACACAGAGCGCTTTGAGGCCAGGGGCCACATGCTGGGCGTGGAGGCCGCCTTCTGTGAGCTCAACGAGCTCTGGTACGGCGGCGGCAACGTCCACCGCACTCCCTTCGGCGGCCGGAATATGCAGTACTACTCCGAGGACGGCAACTTCGGCTACATCGTGGGCGCCCACGAGGCCAAGGCCATGCAGGAGGTCGGCATCATCTACGGCATCAAGCACTTCGCCCTCAACGACCAGGAAGCCCACAGGGAGAGCCTCTCCACCTTCGCCACCGAGCAGACCATCCGTGAGAACTACCTGCGCGCCTTCGAGGGGGCCTTCTGCGAGGGCGGTGCCCTTGGCACCATGACCGGCTTCAACCGCATCGGCCTCCAGTACGCCGCCACCTGCAAAAGCCTGCTCACGTCGGTGCTCAAGACCGAGTGGGCCTTCAAGGGCCACGTGACCACCGACGCCTTTACCGCCAGCTCCCTCTACAAGACCCACTACCTGGAGGAGCTGGTGGCCGGCATCGACTACACCTGCTGGGACAGCTCCAACATCACATCTGCCATCCAGGCCGCCATCGACGGCGGGGACGGCTATATCCTGCAGTGCCTGCGCCGGGCCGCCAAATACAATGTCTACGCCGCCAGCCGCTCCGTGTCCGTCAACGGGCTGAGCAGCTCGTCGGTGGTCGTGACCATCACCCCCTGGTGGCAGACCACCCTGGTGGCCGCCGCCGGCGTGTTCGCGGTCCTGACCGTGGCCTGCGCCGCCTGCTACGCCGTGCTCGCCGTCAAGGGCGGCAGGCGCCGCGACTGATTGGAGGGTAAAAGCATGAGTAAACTGAATTTGAAGGGCAGGGGGCCGGGCGCGCTTCTCAGCCTGGGCTGCGCCGCACTGGGCGTCGTGTGCCTTGCCGCCTACTGCGTCTACGGCGCTGTTTTTGACTATTTCGACACCGGCGTGTGCATCGCTCTGCTCCTCGCCGCCGCCTGCGCCGGGGTATACGCCCTGGCCGAGGGCAAGCCCCTGGGGGCCCTCAACCTGGTCTCCGCAGCCTGCCTCTCCTTCGCGCTGGGCCTCTTCTTCCTCAACAGCTTCCCCGTCTGGGCGGACAACCTCAACGGCATCACCATGTACGCCTCCCGGGGCGGGCTGGCCCCCGTCGTCGCCATCGCGGCGGTCATGCTGGCGTGCATCCTTGCGGAGATTGTCTCCTGCTTCCTGTCCAGGGGAAAGGGGGATGCGAAATGAGACGTTCCTCCATCCTGAAACGGGCCGTGGCGGGCCTCATGGCCGCCGCCCTGTGCCTCTCCTGCTCCGCCTGCGGCAGCTCCGCGGGCAAGTACGCCAAGAGCTACCTGGGCAGCGTCGGCCAGGTGCTCAGCGCGGTCGCCTCTAAGAGCGGCGGACCCGCCGCCAGCGCCGCCCCCAGCGCCTCCGCCGGCGCGGTAAAGCTGGATACGCCCACCCGCTTTACCGTGGACGGGAGCGGCAGCTTCTCCTTCCAGGGCGTGGACGGCGCCAGCTTCTACCTCATCTACTTCTGCGACACCGCCGCCACCGGAGACGGGGACGACTACCTCTACGCCAGCAGCCCCATCTATGAGGACGGCTCCGGCAGCTACACCGGTCAATTCTCCGACCTCTTCCAGGCCGCCTACGGCGAGTATCTGGTCAAGGTCTTCGCCTTCCCGGATCTGACCGACGCGTCCTTGGAGATGTCCGGCGCTGCCACCGCCTCCTATACCTACACCGGCGCCCAGAGCGACCCGGTCATCGACTACTTCTGGGACACCAACGGCGGCGCCTTTGAGGCCGTCCTCACCAACGTGGCGGACTACACCTACCAGGCCTACCCCGACGCGGTGGAGCTGACCTTCACTAACACCGGGGACCCCGCCGACGTGGTCGCCGCCACCCTGGAGGGCGTCAGCGAGTCCAACACCGCCCTCACCGTTGACGGCCTCACCAGGGGCGGCACCTACCGCATCACCGCCGTCTCCCGGAGCGGCAGCCCCTACGTCACCAACGCCGAGTCCGCCGCCGTGACGGTGTCCGAGGGCGTGACCCTGGGCGACGTCAACGTTCTCTCCGAAAACTACACCTGGAGCGACGGCTGGGCCTCCTTCCCCCGCCTGACGCCCGCCTTCGACCTGAACGGCGGCAGCGCGGGCACTCTCTCGGGCCGCCAGGGGGCCATGACCGCCGAGGCGGAGGCCGTGCCCGCGGCGGCCAATGCCGGGTGCGACTACTCCTATACCATCCGCATCGACTTCGGCGGCTTCGCCATGGACGGCGCCCTGGACCTGAAGAGCGACGGCACCCTGGAGTTCACCGAGAGCGGCGCGGGCCCCATCGCAGCCGGCGCCATCACCGGAAGCTGGGTGGACAACGGCGACGGCACCGCCACCCTCAGCTACGCGCCCGCCGATATCAAATCCTGAACGGGCGCCTCCCCCGCAACTATCGGCACGGAAGCCCGGCGAACCAATTGGTTCGCCGGGCTTCCGTCTCTGCTGAAACTTTATTTCATCCGCCGGGGCGCGGCCAGCGGCCACTGCCGCAGCGCCGCCCCTGAGATGGCGGCGCCGGACCCGGCTTTTGAGAAGCTGCGCGGAGAGGCCCCCGGATACCCCATGCCCACCTGGAGCGCCCTGCGCGGCGAAATGCCGGATTGGGCGTCCGTTACCGCGCAATACGGGGGATAGGCGGTCCCCAGGCGGCATCTGCCCCAGCGGCGCCGAAAGAATGCGGGCGCGGCTTCCTGAACGGGGGCCGCGCCCGCGTTTCACCGGCCTTCTGCGCACGCGCAGCAGCGCTTTGCCTGCTCCGCCAGCATCTCGATAAACACCTTGAGGTACTGGGGCTGAAAGGCCTTCTTGTGGTAGAAGGCGATCATCCAGTAGTCCGGAAACTCCCCGTTCACCGGGTAGATGTTCAGCTGGTTGTCGGCTGGCTGGAGCTTGTTCTGTCGGATCACGTACTGGAGCAGCAGCTCGGAAAACAGGGACGCCCCCAGATCCGCGCCGCAGAGCTGGCTGCGGATGTCCGAGCTGTCCGACTGGAAAACGACGTTCAGCTTCAGCCCCTGCTGGTCAAGCATATCGGTCAGCAGGTCGAAAAAGCGCTCCTGCGGCGTGTTGAGGATGAAGGGACAGGCCGCAAAGTCGGCCAGGTCCACGCCGGAGCGGAACCGTTCCTTGCAGGCGGGGTAGCCGCCGGGAAAGAGCTGCTCCAGAAGATGGTCCGATACCGCCAGAAAGACCCTCTCCCGGCTGAGGGGCTTAACCTCAATCTCAGGCGAGTTGATGGCGCCGGTGCCCACCGCCAGGTCCAGATAGCCGCACAGCAGGCGGTTTTCCAAGTTGTCGGTGACGTTGTTCTGGACGATGATCTCAATGTTGGGATAGAGCTTTCTGTACTGCGTCAGCACCGGCGGAAGGAGAATGCTGGAGCGGGACCAGGTGATGCCGAGGTTGATTTTTCCGCCAAAATTGAAATTCTCCTCGCTGAGCTGGCTGCGCAGGTTGTCCTCCAGGCGCTTTATCTGCCGCAGGGTCTGCGCAAGCAGCTCCCCGGCGGGGGTGAGGGACAGCTTCGGACGGCGGTTGAAGAGGCGGGTGCTGTACGCTTCCTCCAGCCGCTTGATGTGGTTGCTCATGCACTGCTGGGAGATAAACGCCTTTTGGGCCGCCCTGGTGATGTTGAGTTCCTCCGCGACCATGAGAAAGTACAGTTGATTTTCCTGCATAACCCACCTCCGCCTCTATGTTACTACACCGGGGCAGCCCTGCAAAGGGCTCCTCTTACCGTATGCCGTCCCCCACGATGTCGTCCTTGCTCAGGCCCCCCAGCCGGGAGAGGGGCCGCCCGCCGCACCCGAAGGCGGCGACGACCACGATTTCGTCCCCGGCGGGTGCGTCGGGGATCTGCACCGTCATGGCGTCGAAGTGAGAGCGCACCAGATTGGCCTCCCGGTGGACCAGCGGCACGGTGAGCACCGCCCCCGGCCCGCCCCGGGTGATGGTGGAGGGGATGATGGTCTTGCAGGGATAGCCCAGCGTGGTCCGGATCGCGTTGCCGAAGCGCACATGGTTCATGGCCGCGCCGTGCTCCAGCTCGCAGTCCGCCCCCACGACGGCCCCTTTCCCGAAGGACTCTATCTGCTCCCGGCCGAATTCCTCCACGGCGATGCCGGTCAGTCTGCACCCCAGCTCATGGCCGAAGTCGATATACGCCTGCACATCCTCCACGTACGTTCCGGGATGGGGGTCCCTGACCACGGCCATCACCGCGATTTTCCCCACCTGCCGCTGCAGATGCACGCCGCCCTCCATGAAGCTCCGCTCCCGGATGGTGACTATTTTTCTGATATCCATAATCGGAACATCCTCCTCGCCGTCTTTTTTTACGGAAGCCCTGCCTCGTAAGATTAGCACATCTCCTTCCGGATGTGAAACAGAGAGTCGGAGCCGCATCCACAACACAGAGGTTGTGATTTTGTTCCGGTCTCCGTTTCATCGGCCGTGTCCGGCATCCATATGGGCAACGCCTGGACGCGTCCCCCATCTCAGGCCCGCTCTCCGCACCCCGGACAACAATTATGTTGTACGCATGGCGCCATATAGCTGTTTTACACCAAAATCATTCTGTTTTATGATATCTCCGTCAACAGGTCGCACAAATCTGCAGGCTCGTGGGAAGCCCTGTCCTATGAGTAAAGGAGATGCACGGAATGGAGACTGTTGGTTTCATCGGAATCGGCACAATGGGAATACGGATGGCGGCGCGGCTCCTGCAGGCGGGCTATCCCCTGCGCGCCTACGACGTTCTGCCCGAGGCGCTGAGCAACGTGGAGGCCCTGGGCGCGGTGGCCTGCTACAGCCCCAGAGAGGCCGCCCAGGGCAGCGACGTCATGATCACCATCGTACCCAACTCAAACGATGTGGAGGACGCGGTGCTGGGCACGGGCGGCATCATCGAGGGGACCCACCCGGGCCAGATCTACATCGACATGAGCAGCGCCTCCCCCTCCAGCACCCGGAAGATCGCCTCGGCGCTGGAAGAGCGGGGCGTCCATATGCTGGACGCCCCCGTCAGCGGCGGGCCGATTGGCGCGGAGAAAGGGACCCTCAGCATCCTGGTCGGCGGCGAAGAGGACGTCCTTGCACAGGTCCTCCCTCTCCTCCGGACGCTGGGGGACAGAGACAAGATCATCCACGCCGGCGGGCACGGCGCCGGCCACACGGCGAAGGCGGTCAACAATCTGCTCTTCGGCGCCACCATGATCGCCACCTGCCAGGCCCTGGAGCTGGGCGTCAAGGCCGGCATCCCGGCGGATGTCATGGTCAGGGTCATCACAAGCAGCTCCGGGTCCAGCTACTCCATCCGCAAGCTGGCCGACTACGCCCTCGCCGGCAGGGTGGAGCCCGGCTTTACCATCAAGCTGCTGGCCAAGGATATGGGGATCGCCTCCGCTCTGGCCGAGGAGGAGCAGGTGGATGTGGACGTCTGCGAGAGAAGCCGGGCATACTTCCTGGCGGCCATGGACAGGGGCTGGGGCGGCTTCGATAATACCAAAATTCTCTCCCTCTTCGAGGAGTCCGGCGGCGCACAGGTGCGGCTTTGACGTTTAAGGGCATTCTGCACGGCTTCCCCCTGTGCCCCGCCAATTCCGGGTACAGCGCTTTCCCTCCCCCTCTCCGGCCCGGAGGCGGTGTAAGCGGCCGCCTCCGGGCCCATCACTCAAGGCGGTAACGGGATATGACGGAGCATTTTTGGATGATGGCAGGCATACAGGCGGCGCAGCTTTTTTGCCTTGCCGCTGGATTTGTGCTGCGGAAAATGGGAATTGTCACCGACCCGCTCCGCGACGGGCTCTCCGTCCTGATGCTGGACCTCTTCCTCCCCTGCATGACCCTGAGCTCGTTCCCCCAGGAGCTGCGCAGCGGCCAGGCGGCGTCGGTGCTGCTCACCGTCGGCGTCTCGGCGGCGCTGTGCGTCCTCTGCCTGGGGCTGGGCAGGCTGCTCTACGGGCGTAAGCCGCCGGCCCGCGGAAAGATTCTGCGGTACGGGACCATGATCCCCAACGCGGGCTTTGCCGGGCTCTCCGTCATGCAGGACGCCTACGGCGCCATGGGCGTGTTCTACGCGTCCATGTTCGTCATCCCCATCCGCGTCTTCCTCTGGAGCTTCGGCGTCGCCCTGTTTACCGGCGTCAGGGGAGCCGGCCGCCTGCGCAACATGCTGCTCAACCCCTGCATCGCGGCGGTGTACATCGGCGCCGTCCGGATGGTGTTCCGCCTTCCTGTGCCCGGCTTTGTGGACAGCGCCGTCAGTTCCATCGGGAACTGCTGCACCAGTGTGTCCATGCTCTTTATCGGCGCCGTCCTGGCGGACGCGGACCTGTCCGGCCTCTTCAGCCGGGACATCCTCGGCTTCGCCCTCGTGCGGCTGGCCGTCGTCCCCGGCATCACCTTCCTGGCCCTGCACTGGCTGCCCCTGGACGGCGCGGTCAAAGCCGCATCCGTCATTCTGATGGGAATGCCCATCGCCACCACCGCCACGGTGCTGGCCTCACAGTACGGGGCCGACGCCGGATTTGCCTCCCAGTGCATGTTCGTGACCACCCTGCTGAGCATGGTGACCATCCCCCTCTGGGCCGCGCTGCTGTGACGGCTCTCAAAATTCGGCAAAAATATTGTTTGACATTTCCCGTTCATCTGTGTATACTAATCAAGTATTCTAAATGTACTGATTGATTGCTACAGGTGTAAGTCAATTTCCATTTTGACTTCGCCTGTGGCTTTTCTTTTGCACTGGAATAACAATTTTTAGGAGGTACTATTATGAACGGTACTGTCAAATGGTTTAACGAGGAAAAGGGCTTCGGCTTCATCTCCAACGAGGACGGCAGCGGCGACGTGTTCGTCCACTTCTCCGCTATCCAGAGCGACGGCTTCAAGACCCTGGCCGAGGGCCAGAAGGTCTCCTACGAGACCGAGCCCGATCCCAAGGACAGCCGCAAGATGCGCGCTGTCAACGTCCGCGGCGTCTAATCAAGACGGCAGATCCCGCCCACCGGAGTGTTCCGGCGGGCGGGACTTTTTTTGCCTGTTTGGGTCCCCGCTCTGCGTGTTTAACGCTCCTTCTGCCAATATTTTTACATTGAATCCCACGTCATCCAGTGTTACCCTGTTTTCAGGAGGTGCTAAACATGAAAAAACTTGTCCACAAATTTGCCGCCGCCGCCCTGACCGTCTCCCTTCTGTCCACCGGGGCGTCCGCGCTGTCCCACACCGTGGTCCCCGGGGACACGATGTGGAAGCTGGCCGTCAAGTATCAGGTCGGCACCAGCGAGATCATCCGTGCCAACTCCCAGATCTCCAATCCCGACCTCATCTACCCCGGCCAGGTGCTGAACATCCCCAGCGTGGATTCTTCCGTCACCGCCTACGAAAACGAGGTCGTCCGACTGGTCAACGAAATCCGCCGCCAGAACGGGCTCTCCGCCCTTACCGCCAACTGGGAGCTCTCCCGCATCGCCCGCTATAAGTCCCAGGATATGGCGGACAACCGCTACTTCTCCCACACCAGCCCTACTTACGGCACGCCCTTCCAGATGATCAAGGCCTTCGGCCTGAGCTACCGCACCGCCGGGGAAAACATCGCCTACGGCCAGCGGACGCCCCAGCAGGTGGTCGACGGCTGGATGAACTCCAGCGGCCACCGGGCCAATATCCTCAACGCCGCCTATACCCAGATCGGTGTGGGGTATGTGGCCGCCGGGCACTACTGGACCCAGATGTTCATCGGCTGAGCGGGCACATACGCCCCTACCCCGTTTGACAGGAGCGCGCCATTTCATTATACTGGATGGCAGCGTACTTAAAGGAGTGTCAAACATGGAATGGGACATCATGGTCGCCCTGTCCGAGACCAGCCGCCAGCCGGCCTTCACCATTGAGGAGCTGACGCAGATCTATGAGGCCTCCGGCCGCAGCACGGATGAGGCCGTGCTCCAGGCCAAGGCCAGGGAGCTCTTTCCGGACTCCCAGGCCCCCCTCTACCTCCGCCCCGGCGGAAGCCGTGCCTTCGACGTGGGCGACGGAGTTTTTGAGCGGCCCGCCTACACCCTCAGCAGCCACCTGTGCCGCTGCATTGGAATTATGAAAAACGGCGGCCTGCGGGAATATTGAGACAGACGGACGGGGCTGTCAAAAAAACCTCCGGGACTTCTTTGATAAGCTGGGGCGGACGGGGCGCGGACCATTTTGGTCCGCGCCCCGTCCGTCTGTCTTTGCACCTTGGAAAACCGCCTCAGCGGAGGGCCGCCTCAATGAAGCGGGTCAGAATCACGGCAATCTCAGCCCGGGTCGCCTGGCCCTTGGGGTCCATGCGTCCGCCGGGCCTGCCAGTGAGAAGCCCAGCCCGCAGGCAGAACTCCACCGAGCCGGCCGCCCAGCCGCTGACCGCGCCGCTGTCGGAGAAGGTCTCCGCCGCGTCAGTCTGCTCCAGCGTGAGACCGGCATGGCCGGCATAGCGGGCCAGGATGGTGCACAGCTGTTCTCTGGTGAGCGCCCCGTCGGGGTTTAAATCCCCGCCGCTGCCCTGGAGAATGCCGTTTTCCACCGCCCAGGAGAGGGCGCCGCCATACCAGGGCTGTCCCGCCCCGCCGGAGGCCTCCCGGCCGTCCATCCGCGCCAGGACCACCGCCAGCATGGCCCGGGTCATGGGCTCGCCGGGGACGAAGGCGCCGCCGGGCGCGCCGCCGAAGAGGCCCCGGACCGCCGCAAAGCCGACGGCGTCCGCCGCCCAGCTCCCCTCGGGAACGTCGGGGAAGGAGGCGCTGCGCTGTCCGAGCGCCACCGTAGCGCCGCCCGGGATAAGCGCGGTGGCCGTTCCCTGCTCCACTCGGGAGAGGGCCAGAGGCCGGGTGCTCCCGTCGTCCAGCACCAACAAAACCACATTTCCCTCCGCGGGAGCTTCCCAGGTCGCCCTGACCAGGGTGTTCAGCCCGGTGGAGACCGACAGGCCGCCATTCTCCGTCAGGGCCGCGGTCATCACCAGTCCGCCCTCGTGTCCTGCCAGGCCGCCTGCGGGAATGGTGACTTCTGCAGCGGGGAGCTCCACCGTCAGGCCGTACCCCGCCAGCTTGGCGGCGCCGCCCGCAGGAATGGAGACCCTAAACCGGTCCGCCGTCCCCCGGACCTTGGGCCGGATGACCACCTCCGTGCCGCCGCTCTTCTCCGCCGCGGCGGTCAGCCGGCTCACGTCCGCCGTGGTGAGGCTGACCCTGGCCTGCCCGCCGCTCACGGCCGCGTTGGGCGTCATCACCGCCGCCACGCTCCCGTCCGGGGCGGTCTCGATCTTCACCGGGGGCCGGGCGGGCGCGGTATAGTAGGTGCTCACGGTAATCGTACATTGGGCGGATTTGCCGCCCACGGCGGCGGTGATCACCACCGTACCGTCGGCCACCGCCGTCACAAGGCCGAAATCGTCCACCGTGGCGACCGCCTCGTCGCCGGAGGTCCAGCTGACCTCCGCGCCCTCCAGCCCGGCGGGGAGGACCTCGGCGGTGAGCCGGAGGGTGTTCTCCCCGTTGGTGTAGAGCGTCGCCTCCGTGCAGTCCAGCGTGACCGACTCCACGCGGCCCGTCACTTCCAGCCAGCCCACCGTGGCGTTCAGCGGCAGGCGCATGGGGGAATTGTCCTTGACGATGCCGGTCACGTCGGGCAGCAGACCCGCCATGTAGCGCACCCTGGTCCCGCCCTCGGCGGGCCGCGCCAGGGTCAGGGTGATGGTGTGCGCATCCTTCCGCACGGCGGAGGTAATCTCCAGGCTGCCGACGCCATCGGCGGCTTCAAAACCGGTGATGCCTGCCGCGGGGGTGAAGTCGCTGCCGCCGGTGTGGGCGAGGGTCACATCCAGCTTTGTCCCCGCCGCGTCGGCGAAGCGGACTGCCGCGATGCCGGGTCCCGTGTAGTAGTCCGCCCTGTCCGGCGCGGCGTCGTAGTACCACCGGATGGCGTTGGCCACCCGCCGGCCGATGACGCTCTGGCTGGCTGTGGTGTAGTGGAGGTTGTCGCTGTTGCGGTCCAGGTCCATCTCCACGGCGGCCAGAATCACGCCCTGCTCCGGGTCGTTGAAGCGCATCTGGGCGGCGCGGATGCCGTCCATGACCGCCCCCTTCTCATCGCTCCAGCTGCCGGGCCTTGCGGGCCCGAGCTGGCAGTAGAAAAAGGGCACGTCCCGGCCCAAATCCCTGCGGTAGTTGTCGACCAGGGTCTTCAGCGCTGCGAGATACGCCTCCTCGCCGGTATTCCCGGACACGTCGTGCTCGCCCTGGTTCATGACAATGAGTTCTACGCCGCCCGCCGCCCGGGCGCGGTAGAGGGAGTTTCCGTAGAGATTGGTACGGTCGGCGGGATTGTCCTCGCTGCGATCCAGCCAGCGGGGGTAGTCGGCGCAGTCGCACACCAGTCCCGCGCCGCCCCTGGCCGCCGGAATGATGCCCACGGGCAGGCCGTAGGCCTCGATGAGGGCGTTGACCAGGGCGGGAACCATGGAGTTGCCCACCGTGCCGTCGGAGGAGATGGGGGTGGTGTCGCCCTTGTCGTAGGGGTCCTCCAGGTGGGTCCAGTGCTCGTTCATAAAGTTGGAGGCCAGATCGTGGGCGGCCTCGGGCGCGCCCTGGCCGATGCCCACCATATTGGACTGGCCGATGCACAGGATGTTGATGCCCACGCCCCAGCGGCCGCTCTCCGCCCGGGCAATCCGCTCTCCCCCGGCGTCAAGGGCCTCAAGCTCGGTCTTGTACCAGCCGCCCTGGGGAACCGTGAAGTCGGCGGAAAAGCCGCCGTCCGTGACGGGCGTCTCCGTCCAGGCGTGAATCACGTTGTCTCCGCCGTCCCAGGATACCACCCGCCAGCGCAGTCTGGCCGCGCCCTCCGCCGTGCCGGTGAGGGCCACGGCGCCGGTGCCGGTCTCTGCGTCCCGCTGGTAGACCTGCCGGTCCGCCATGGAGGTGAGCGCGATATACGCGCCGCCGCGGGTGGACCAGATGATGTCGTCCGTCCTGACCGGGACGCCATAGCTGCGCACGCCCACAGCGCCGCTCTCCTGCAGCGCCGCGGCCTGAATCGCGGCCCGGTCAAAGAGGAGCTTGTTGTCCACCCAGACGCTCAGCACGCTCCCTCTCACCTCGGCCTTCATACAGGTGATGCGGCCGGCGGTGAGGGTGTAGGGCACGGTATTGCTCCGCGCCGCCTTGCCGTTTACCATCTCCAGCAGCTCAAGGCCGTTTTTGGTAAAACGGATGTGGATGTAATTCCCGCCGTCCCGGGCCCGGAGCACCAGCCCCGCGCCGCCGGACCCGGTGAGGGCGTCCATCGTGAAGTGGGCGGTGAGCACGCCGTCCCGGAAGCCCTCCGTCCCTTTTGCCAGCGCCAGCGCGGAGGAACCTCCGTCCGCCGGGGTGAGGGTCATCTGCCCGCCCTCCACTTTGGCCGTCCCGCCGGTCACGGTCAGCCTGTCAAGCTGCTCGGCCCCGTTCAGGTTGAGGGTGAGTCTGGGCATATACAGCCCGGACACGTCGGGTGCGGCAGGCGTCTTCCCCTTCTCCTGGCTGAAGAGCCAGTCGAGGTACAGCTCCGGCTGCTCAAAGAGCCTCCGCTGGACGTAGTGGTCGTCCCCCTCGTACTCCAGGTAGGTCACGCTGGTGCTGCCCGCCGCCTTCAGGGCCGCCGTCATCTCGCGGGAGCCGCTGACGGGAACGGTGGGGTCCGCCGCGCCGTGGAGAACCAGCAGCGGCATATCCTTGACGGCCTCCGCCCGCGCCGGGCTGCCCGCGCCGCACATGGGCACCGCCGCGGCAAAGGTCTCAGAGTGGCGGGTGATAAGGTCCCAGGCGCCGTAGCCGCCGAAGGACTGCCCCATGAGGTACACCCGGTCCGGGTCCACCTTGTAGGCCTGCTTCAGCTCGCCGATGAGTCCCATCAGGAGCTTGGCGCTGTTGGACTCGGGCACGCTGTCCTCATAGCTGCCGAGGGCCCAGTCCACATTCACCCACTTGTCGCTGGTGGGAAGCTGGGGCACGGCGATGATGCAGGGGTGGTCCGGGTCGTCGATCAGGGGGGTAATGAGGGGCGAGAGGTTGGCGAGCTGCTTGACGTTGTCGGTCCCGCGGCTGCCCGCGCCGTTGAGATAGATGAGCAGCGGCAGCTCCGCCTCCTGGCCGTGCTCGTAGCCCGCGGGCACATAGAGGCGGTAATTGAGGCCGGCCGCCTGGATGGAGGCATCCGTATAGACCTTTTTATACATCTCGTCCATCGCGTGGATTTTCGGCGTCGTCTGACCGGGCTTTACCTCCGGGTCAGGGCCGGGGTCCGTCCCGCCGTCCAGCGACAGTGTCACGCTCACCGGCACAACGGGGCCGCCGTCGGAAGAGACGAACGTAAAGGTATGCTCTCCCGCTCCCAGCTCCACGCCGCCCAGGGGGATATCGTGGTAGGTGCCGTTCTTGTCCGCCTGGTCAAAGTCGATCTCCGTACCCACGGTCTTTCCGTCTATGCGGAAGCTCCAGGTACCGTAGGCATAGTTGCCCCCATAGTACTTGCTGAAAAGGGTGACGCTGTAGGTCCCGGCGGCCAGTTCTCCCAGCTGGAAGGCGACCGTGTTGCCCGCCTGATTGCCGGTGAGCTTCAGGCGGTCGGTACCGTAGGAGGATGTCAAATCGTCCTTCGTATTCGCCGCAATTGCCATGGTGACGCCGTCGGCAGTATACCGGCCCTCCCGGTAGAGGGTCAGCAGATCGAAGGATCGCTCCGCCGTCACGGTCACCTCCGCGGCGCCTGTGACAGTCCTTCCCTCCACCACGGCTGCGGCGGTGACGGTGGCCTTCCCCGCGGCCAGGCCTGTGAGGGTGCCGTCCGGGTCCACCCGGAGGATACCGCCGTCCCCGGTGGAGAACACAGCTTCGGGCAGGGAGCCGGTCTTCACAGTCCCGTCGGAGTATACCACCCCGGTGACCTCAATTTTACCCTGTGAGCCGAACGCCGAGAGTTCGCTTGGCGCACTGACGCGCAGGCTCTGGGGCGCGGCCGCGGCCACGGTGACGGTACACTCCGCTTTGATCGCGGGGTCGGAGACCGACGCGGCGGTAATTACCGTCTGTCCCGCCCCGACCGCTCTGACCAGCCCGTCGGCGGTGACGCTGGCCACGCCGGAATCCAGGGACGTAAAGCTCACACGCTTGTCAGTGGCGTCCGCCGGCAGAACGGCGGCGCTCAGTCGGACCGTCTCGCCCGCGGCGAGCGTCAGCGCGTGCCCGCTCAGCGTAATCTCTGCGGCGGGAACGCCCACATAATCGCTGACGGTCACATCGGCGCTCTGGAGGAAAATGCCGCTGCCGTAGGAGACGGTCACATAGGGCGCGTTGGGCAGGACATAGGTCCCCTCAAAAACGGCGCTGTCCGTACCGCGCTCCGCCACCTCGACCTTGGCGCGCTCCCCGGTGAGGGGATTGGTGACAAAGACATAGCCGGTCTCCCGCACCGCCGTATCCAGGTTGAGGGGCGCGTTCAGCGTGAGCGTCACCGCCTCCCCCTGTTTTCCGGAGACGGGGGCGGCCAGGCTCACGGCGTCGGCCGCCGCATAGGCCAGTGAGGCGTTCCAGGCGGTGTTGTAGGCCACCCAGCCCTCGGTATAGCCGGTGTTGTAATTCTCAGGGGCGTAGGGGTAACAGAGCTCGGGGGCGTTGGCGTCGATGACCGCGGTGCGGCGCTCCAGCACGCCTGCACCGCCGGCAAACTGCTTGTACCAGCCGAGGTCCGCCCCCTCAAAGTCACGGGTGAAGTCGTAGAAGGCGGCCCGTCCGGTGGGGTTTCGTCCATACAGATCGTCGATGGCCGCCACGCCCAGCTCCTTCAGCCGTCCGGCAGCGGCCCCGTCCTCCAGGACACGGGCCGCCGCGTAGGTGACGGCCTGGAGGCCCGCCTGGTTGCCGGGCTCATTTTTGGGCGCGCCGCCGGCCAGGTAGCCGGCCTGGTCGTCCGCATTGGCATAGGCCGCGCCGGTCCAGTAGTCCTTCGTAAGCGCCTGGCTCTGGAGCTTTGGATTGTGGAAATAGTAGACGCCGTCCCCCGCCTCCAGGCTGACCGCCATGCGGATGTCCCACATATTGTCCGACCGGGCGATGGTCTTCTCCGCCCAGCTCTCCAGGGCGGCTTTCAAACCGCCGGGCGCCCGGTCGGGGTACATCTCAAGGAACCAGGCCAGGGCGGGGACGGTGACGTACTCGCTCATGCGCTGGCCCTTGTTGTAGAAGGGGTCGTTGATGTCAATATCGTGGATGGTGTACTCACAGTTGGCATAGGCCGCGTCGAAGAACCGCTGGGCCACGTCGTCCCCAAGGCCGTCCCGTTTCGCCACCTCGTACATCAAAAGGTTGGGCACGATGGAGTGGCCGGGGGGCTGGGAGCCTTTGAGTCCGCCAAAGACGGTCTGGACGCTGTAGAGGTTATGGTCTGTACCGGAGACCGCATACCACTGGCTGTTGCCGCTGACCTTGGAATTGCCCCAGACCGAGATGGTATAATCCCGAATGGCCCTGTAGGTCTCTTCCGGCACATATTCGCTGATCTCGGGGTAGAGGTACAGGTAGTAGGCAAGCTGTTCCTTTGTGAGCATATGCAGGTCCCTGCCCTCGTCGTGGCCCCAATCATAGTAGCGCAGGGCCGCAAACTGGATGAGCCAGATAATATCCGGCTCGTCCTGTACGCGCAGGGCCTCGTATTCGCAGGTCGCCGTGTTGGTGATGCCGCCGGTCAGGCTGTCCTGCAGGGCGGGGTTGGCCATGTACTGCAGCACCAGGCCATTGAGTTCAAAGGAGAACTGGTGGCTGTCGCGCCAGGCGATGCTGTTGCTGCCCACGCAGAAGGTGTCGGATCGGACTTCATCCATAAAAGCCAGGGCGTTTTTCACGCTGCGCCGCTGAATGATGTTTTCGCCAATGGTAAAAACATAGGACTCCGCACCGCCGCAGGTGATGTAAAAGTCGGTGTCCGCGTCCGTATCCAGCTGGGTAAAATCAGCGATGTTGTTCTCTACCACACCGGAGAAGGCCACCGATTCCGTCTGCCTGTGAATGACCTGGAACGGGGCGCCGTCCTCTGCATTGGGGACGGTAGCCCGCTTGGACGTGCCTGTATCATAGCCGATTTGGTTCACCAGAACCGCGATCTCCTCAGAACCGCCGCCGGTGGGGGTATATACCGGGTCCGCCTTGGCCGTGGTGGGGGTGAGTTTTACCGCGTCGGCGTAAAGCCTGCCCTGAGAGGCCGCATCAACGGTGAAAGCCGTTCCGCCGGTGGCGGTCACCACGCCAAGACGCTGCCATCCCGCCGCCGTGCCGGCTGAGAGCGTAAATTTCCACATGCCGTCCAGTGTCTGAATGATAAAGTCCGCCGCATCCCCGTCGGCGGCGGGGACATACCAGTCCACGCTGTAATTCTGCTGTCCGGACTTGGGCGGATAGGCGGAAAAGGCGGCTGCGCCTCCGCCGCCGGCGGTTCGGGCGTCGCTGGAGTCCTGACCCGCGCCGGGCAGCGAGGACCACTCCCCCGTCTTTTCGCGGTAGTGGTCTGTCTGCTCGTTGTTGTAGATGGTCTCCGTCTCCTCGGGGAACCGGAACGCCTGCGCATACTCGCCCTCCGCAGGCGGCTCCACCACGCCGCTGTACACAGCGAGGTTATCGAAAAGGGCCTCTGCATTGTAGAGGCGGAAGCCTACGTTTCCCCCGGCGGCAGAACCGGCGTATTCAGCCACCTGCCGCCCGTCCAGATAGCAGATAATTTTTGCATCGTCCACCGTCACCCTCAGGCGCCGCGCCTCGCCGTCGGTGATGGCAACCGGGGTGCTCGCCAGCTTGTTTCCGGCGCCCGACGTCCACTGGAACAGCTGCGCCGACATCCCCGTGCCGTTGTCCAGACGGAAATGATAGAATTCCTTGCTGTCCTCGTGCCGGAACGTCAGGCCCGCGCTGTAGCCGCTGCCGGTAATCCCCCCCATCAGCGCCATATCCACCACAAGGGTGTAGGACGTCGGCAGAGTGCCGGCGCTGGTGAGCTGGACCAGCGAATCGTTGTTTCCGGTACAGGCGCCTCCAAGCGCCCTGCCCTCCTTCAGCTCGACCAGGCCCCAGACCGCGCTCCCCTCCAGCTCCTTCGGCAGCGTGTCGAACCCGGTCTGATAGATTGGGCCGCCCGGGACTGCCTCCGGCTCACGTACATAGTCCCAGACGGTCACGTTATCAAACTGCATCGCGCCGTTGTAGACCCGCAAGCCCAGCCCCTTCCCGGAGGTGCCGATGGCAATGTTCTCGGCTAAAAGCTCGCCGTCCACATAAAAGCGGGCTTTCCCCCCCTCATTCACGAGGCACAGGTTGTGACTTGTCCCCGCACCGGTTTGGAACGGATAGTCCTTCTGGAACAGGACGTGTTGATTGGGGTCGGGCCACTTCATGAGCTGAATGTTGCTGACGGAATCGCTCTTGTTAAAACGGAAATGATAGAAATCGTTGTCCGTATTGTACTCAAAGACAATTCCGCCGGACCAGCCGTCCCTGCCCGCGTTTTGAAGCATGGTAAAATCATAGCTGATGGTATAGGTCTCCGGCAGATGAAACGCTTCGGAGGTCCTGTTCAGAAGCCCCGCCGCCGCCATCTTCGTGCCCTGAAGCACCTTGGAGGAGCCGTTTTCCACCACCGACCAGCCATCTGCGAGACCGAATTGACAGGCATCGCCCTCAAAATCCTCGAAGAAGATCGGAGCCTCCGGGTCCACATCGGGCTCTTCCGCCGCCGCCGGCACCAGGCGGAAAAAGTCGAACACCCCGCCCCGGTTCGCGCTCTCCTCAAGTCCGGCGGCGCTCTTCTCCAGCGCCGTGGCCCGCAGCTTGAAAGCCCCCGCCTTCAGCTCCGCGGCGCCGATTTTGTGTTCCCGGTAGGCCGCGTCCGGGCCGGCGAGATAGAGGTCCACGGGATTGCCCACGTCCTCACCGTTGACTGAAAACTGAAAGCCCGTCCGGTCCTTGTTGTCCTTGGTCGTGACATAAATATCGTATGTTCCGTCCGCCGGGACCTCCGCGGTAAATTCCACATACTCGCCCGAGGGCGCGGAATTCTTCTGCACAAAGCAGAATTTTCCGCCGCTGCACTCAGCATCGCCGGTCGTCTTCACGTCCTTGTTTCCCCAACTGCCGACGAATTGGGGCGAAGCGTCCTCCGCTTCAATGACAATCCCGTTCTCCGGTTCTTCCGCCGCGCCCGCCGGAACCATTCCCAGCAGCATCACGGCCGCCAGCAGCAAGGCCAGTCCCTGTTTCAATCGTTTCAAAGCATTTCCCTTCTTTCCCAATAAGCTGTCTTCCGAATGACGCCGGGGTGCCGGGGCCCCGCGCCCCGGCACCCTGCGCCTTCCTCAGTCCAATCCCGCCGCCTGCGTCCTCACCGCAGCTGTGCGCGGATAAACCGCATGAGGATTTCAGCGACCTCCCCGCGGGTCGCGCTGCCCCGGGGCTCCAGCCTTCCGCCGTCCCTGCCGGTGAGCAGTCCGCCGTTCACCGCCCAGGCCGCGGCGTCCGCCGCCCAGGGAGATAACTCGCCCGCATCCGGGAATTCCGCCGTCGGCGCTGCCGCCTCCGGGCTTCCCGCGTAGCGGTAGAGCATGGTCACAAGCTGTTCCCGCGTGACGGCGTCGTCCAGGCAGGCGCCGTCGGAGATGCCCTTGGCCCCGGCCCAGTCCACGGCTGCGGAATACCAGGTCCCGCCCCCGCTGCCGTTCTCCTCTCCGTCCAGGCGGTAGAGCACCGTTATCAGCATGGATCGGGTCATCAGCGCGTCGGGGCTGAAGCTGCCGCCCCCGGTCCCCCGGAAGAGCGCCCGGGCCGCCGTAAAGGCCGCGCCGCCGGCAAACCACGCGTCTGCGGGCACGTCGTCAAAGCCGGTCTGGGTCTGGGCAAACCTCAGGGAGACGGAGCCCGTTACCTTCAGGCGGATACCGCCGTCCACAGGCACGGACCAGGCGACTACAGTCTCATTTCCCTCCCGATCCACCGAAATCGCCACCGTATCAGGCCCCGCGCCCTTGACGGGGACCGTGACGACGGCCTCCTCCATGCCGGGGGGCAGTTCAATTCTGGCGGTGACGGCGCCGGTCCTGCGGTCGGTCACCGTCACAATGCGGGTACCGTCGGGCAGGGTCCTGGTCCTTGTGACGGTCGGGGAGAGCGGAGCGCCGGCATAGGGCGCCTCCTCCAGCGCGGCCGTCGCGCCCTCCAGTGCGGCATAGGCGGCGTCAATTTCCTCCTGGGCGGCGTTTTCCCGGTCCAGAGCCGCCTGGGCCGCGGACAGGGCGGCGGCAAACGCGCTCCAGGAATCGGCGGTATAGCCGCTCTCGTCATAGTTCTCGCAGTCGTCCACCAGCGCCCGCAGCGCGGACTTGTCGGCAATCACCCGGTAGACATAGAGGTTCTCATAGGAGGCCGTCCGGCCATAGGCCCGGAAGCCAGCCCCGCCGCTGGACGGCGCCACCGTGACCTCGGCCGTCAGCTCGTCGTTGAGGTAGGCTCTGGCGGCGGCGCCCGTCACCTCAACCCGCAGGCGGTAGACGCCATCCCGGGCCGTCGGTACCGGCACGCTGGCCAGATTGGCGCCTTGCCCGCCGACCCACTGGTACACCTGCAGAGAACAGTTCCCGCCCGTCTCGTCGATACGCGCGTGGCAGAAGTTCTTCTCATCCTGATAGCGGAACAGAATGCCGGCGCTGGTGGCGTTTGCCGAGCCGGACATGGTCATCTCGCTCTCCACCACACAGTCGGTCCACTCCGCGTCTCCGGCGGTGACCAGCAGCGAGGAGGTCGCTGCGTCGGGGACGAGGCTCATCCTCCCCTCCGCCACGGCAAAGCTCCCCCTGCCGGCGGAGGCGTAGTCCCCGCCGGTGTCGGCGTCGAAGTCGTCCCGGAAGAGTATCTCGCAGTCCAGCAGGTCCAAAACCACCGCTTTCTCCGTAAGCACCTTTGCGCCGTTCAGGACGGAGACCCTGATGCTGTGCCTGCCCCGGACCGCCTCCCTGGAGACGGTGACGGGAACGGTGTAGCCGGTTTGGACCCCCTGCTCCGCCACAAAGTGCATCTCATCCGGCACTGTGACCCCCGCGGGCAGGTCCTCCGCCCTCACAGTGAGGGTCTGGGGCTCCTCAAAGAAGCTCAGCGCGGAGATATGCAGCTCGGCCCGCTCCTGATAGAAGGGGAAGCGGAGGTTGGCGTCCTCCACAACGGCCACCGCCGCCGCCTGGCCGCTCTCCGCGCGGGTCGCGGCGGAGACCGGGGCGGAGAATGGGGAGACCACATCCCCGTTGTGCGCAGCCGCGGCGAAATAGTAGGTCGTGTCGGTCTCCAGACCGGAGATCATGAGCTGGTCCACCTCGGCGCGGTTGACGTAGACCGCCTCCGTCAGCGCGGCGGGGTCCGTGCCGTACTTCACCGTGTACCCGGTGGCCTTCCAGACGGGATCTATGGTCAGGCTGACGGCGTTCTCCCCCGCCGCCGCGCCCCGGACCACGGGTACCGGCCGCGCCTGCCGGGCGGTCTCGGTTGTAACGGCGATCTCCTGGCTCCAGGCGCTGGCCTCGCCGCCGGAGATGCTGCGGAGCTGATAGTAATAAGTCTCCCCGCCCGGCCGGCCGGAAATTTTCACGCCGCCCTCGGTTGCAAAGGCGACCGTATCCGTATAGTTTCCGCTCTCGGTGCCCCAGCGCAGCTCGTAGGTGTCGCCCGCGTCCTTGACGGAGTAGCCCACGAAGAAGCCGCCCTCCACCGGCTCGGTATGCCAGATGACGGGGGGCAACACGCCCGCGGAGGCGTTCGGGAGGGCGGAGACGGCTGGGGACGCCGGGCCCTGCCCGGCGGCGTTCCGGGCGGAGACCGTGAAGGAGTACGTCTCACCCGGCGTGAGTCCGGTGAAGTCCGCGTAGCGGTTGAGCGCGGTGGTGACGGTTGCCGTCTTCCCGCCCCCCTGGGCCGTGACGGCGTACTGCTCGGCGTTGTCCACGCCCTCGAAAATCACTCTGGCGCTGCCACCCCCCGCGATGACCGCGGTGAGCGAGGGCGCCACGGCGGGCGCCTGGAGGTACTCCACCGTCTCGGCGATCTCATAGCCCAGGGAGTCAATTACCGTGGCCCGGACGGCGCCCAGGCCGCCCGCGGGTACGGTCGCGAAGGCGGTTGCCGGATAGACGCCGCCGTCGGGCGCCATGTCCGGGACGGCGCTCAGGCCGGAGGCCGCCACCGCTCCGGCGGCGTCCAGCGCCTCCCACTTGAGCGTCGCCCCCCGCAGCGCGCAGGCGGGCAGCTCTTCGGCGATGTCCCTGACGCGCATCTGGAGGAGGAGCACCGCCGTGGCCCCCTCCGTCCGGGTGTCCCCGGATGTGACGGCGCTCAACTCCGCCACAGGGGAGGACGCCTTCCGCAGCGCCTCAAAACCAATCTTCTTATCGCCCCATACGGTGGTAACGCCCCAGACACGGTTCTGTCCCAGGGGGGTGCCGCCGTAGTCCGAGCGGTAGTCGTTCAGGGTCCAGATGGCCGCGCCGAAGACATAGGGCAAATCGCCCCACTGGTCCAGAATGGCCTGCGGATTGATGACCGCCCTGTCCGGAATTTCCGAGGTCTGGCCGTTGCCGTACTCGGTAATGAAGATGGGCTTGTCGGGATAGGTATTGCGCACCCGCAGGACGTTATCGCGGAAGCCGCCGTAGAAATTGCAGCAGATAAAGTCCGCATAATAGACCGAGTCGCCCTGGGCGTTTTCCGGGTTGTTGGGATTCTGGGCGGACAGGCTCACCTCGGTCACCAGCCGGGTTGCATCCAGATTTTCCTTGATGTAGCCGTGCATAAACCGGGCGTACTCCTGGGTGGCCGCGCTGCCGCCGTGCATCTCGTTGCCGATGGACCAGGCGAAAATGGACGGGTGGTTGTAGTCCCGCTCTATCATCTCGGTGTACCAGGGCACGCTGCGGTAGCCGTGCTCCGCGTCCTTCGGCGGCGGCCCGCCCCATACATTGCTCTCGCAGATGAGCAGGAAGCCCACCTCGTCGCAGTAGTCCAGCAGGTTTTCCGACATGGGCACATGGCTCATGCGGGCGCAGTTCATGCCCATGGACTTCATGTAGTCGATGTCCCGCATGACCACATAGTCCGGCTCCGTCTGGCCGTTAACCCGGTCGTCCCACACCCGGTCCGCGCCGGTGAGCCGCAGCGCCTCGCCGTTGAGATAGAAATGCGTGTCGTCAATCGCAATCTCCCGGACGCCGATGTTGTCCTCCACGGAGTGGACCACATCCTCCCCGTCCAGCAGCCGGGTCTCCACGGTGTAGAGATTGGGGTCGTCGAAGTGCCAGAACTTCACCTCCTCCAGCTCCATCGCGGCGCTGATGCGCTGGGTGCCGGGCCGTACCGCGGCAGGCGTCGCAATCTCCCCCACCTGCTCGCCGGTCGCCCTGTCGAAGACCCGGCTCACCAGCAGATAGTTCTTCTCCCCGGTGGCCTGGCTGGTGAGCTTGTACTCCAGGGAAAGCACGGCGGTTTTGGCCGCGAAGTCCTGCTCGGTGCTGATGTGCTGCCAGTCCAGCCGGACGGCGTTGTTCACACGCAGCACCGCCCCGCCGGAGATACCGCCCCATTTCCACCAGGCGCCCACGCTGTAGGTGTTGTCCACCAGGACGGCGATGGTATTCTCCGCCTGGCCGAAGTTGAGGTACTGGTCCACCCGGAAACGGAAGGTGGTGTAGCCGCCGTCGTGGGTACCCACCTCATGGCCGTTCAGCCATATTTTGCAGTTGTGGTAGACGGCGGTCATCTCCAGGTAGACGGGGTAGCCCGCGTACTGCTCAGGCACGTCAAAGGCGCGGGCGTACCAGGCGCTCCCCTTATAGTGCGCGTAGTCGTTTTCAATGTCCCAGTTTCCGGGCACGGCCAGCGTGTCCCAGCCGCCGGTATTCTCCGGCATATACCAGCGCGCGGCCTCGCCCAGCTTGTCCGGGTCTGTCTTGAAGTCCCACATGCCGTTGAGGGAGAGCACGTCCTCGCCCCGCCCGCTGTCCAGCAGCGGCAGCGCGTTGATGTCCTTCTCCGTCCGGAAGGTCAGCGTCAGCGGGGCTTCACTCACGCCGTTGCCCATGACGTCCCTCACACCGGCGCCAATCACCACCTGGTACTCGGTGTCCGCCGACAGGGCCTCGTCCGGCGTTATGACGGCCGTGCGCGCGTCCACATCCTCCGGATCGACCGCGGCCGACGCCGCGACGGTCTCTCCGCCCCGCTTCAGCGTGACGCCGTCCAATGTGGCCGCATCCACGGGGGCGCTGAACACCACCCGCACGGGCTCGTCCACCGCAGCCTGCATGCTCCTGGCCAGCTCGGCCGTCAGCGCCGCCGCGGGCAGCGCCACCGTGAACGGCTTGCTCTCCACCGTATCGGACCGGCCTGCGCCGCCCTTGCTGACCGCCACCGCCTCTGCGGTGTAGGTTCCGCTGGGGAGATAGGCCTCCATGGCGTATGTCCCGTCCGCCAGGACCGGGGCATTCAGCGTCTTTTGGACCTGACCGTCCTTTCTCAGGGTGAGCTCCACGCTGCCGGCCTCCGCCGCGGTGCCGGAGAGGGAGACGGGCATGCTGGTCACCGTCCCGGCGGGAACCGTGATTGTCACGGACGGGCGGCTCACCTCTCCCAGCGACAGATTGTCAAATTCCGCCGTGCACTTCACCAGCCGGAAGCCCACCTGACCGCTGGCCTGGGGCTGCCGGTAGCCTTCGTCGGTGTGCTGAATGGCCAGCTTCCCGTCGACATAGCACTTGATGTAGGGGCCGTCGGCCTCCACCGCAAGCCGGTAGGTCTCGTTCACCGCCCAGCCCACGTCGGTCGAGCCGAAGCCGGACCAGCTGCCCTGCGCATTCTGATAGAGGATCGCTTTCCCGCCGCTGTCCAGGCGGAAGTACCAGTAGTTCTCCCCGTCCGCATACCGGAAGAGAATCCCCGCGCAGGTATGGGACGCGCTGGTAACGCTTACGTCCGCGCAGATGCGGTAGCTGTCTCTCTCCGGCCGGCCCGGAGCGAGGAGGAGTGCGCTCCCCGAGTTTGTCCCCTGCAAAATATGGTTGCCGCCGTCGCGCTCGGCAATCCTGTAAGAACCGGCATCGCCGGTCCATCCCGCCAGCGCGTCAGGCTCCTCAAAGGTGTACGCGCCCTCCGGCGCGGGGTATAAGATGCGGAAGCTCCTCACCGCCTCGGCAGTCTTTCCCGTCTCGCCGGCGGCCGTGACCTTCACGGTATACCTGCCGGGCGTCATGTCCGTAATCCGGTGGGTGAAGGTCCCGTCCCGCTCCAGCGCCAGCGCCTCGGCCTCGGCCCCATTCACCTGAATGACCGCCCGCTCCGCGCCGCTCACCATGCCGGCCAGCGTGATCTCCGTCGTGTCGGAGGGCAGCGCCGCATTCTCCTCCGGGGCTGTGAGGACGGCCGCCGGCGTGGGACCGTCGGGCGGTTCCGGCGCGGGCAGGGCGCTCACGGTAAGATTGTCAAACTCCGCGCTGCACCCCCAGAGGCGGAAGCCGACCCCGGCGGCCTCCCCGCTCTCTGCCCCGTCATAGCTCGAGTCCGTGTAATCGGCGACCAGCTCGCCGTCCACATAACACCGGATGACGGCACCGTCGGCCACCGCCGTCATTGTGTATACCCGGTCTGCCTCCCAGTCGAATTTTGTCTTCGCCAACTGACTGCTCTTCCCGGACGCCCAGCGAAACAGCTGGGCGTCCATCCCCTCCTGTTTGTTGCTGTTCAGGCGGAAATGGAAAAAGCTCTCGCCGCTCCCGGCACGGAACACAATGCCCGCGCTGGAGCCCTTGTCCGGGTGAATTTCAGTGGCCTTTACCTCCGCCGAGACCACATAGTCCCCGCCGCTCAGCGCTTCGGGCAGACCCACGCAGACGGCCCCTTCCGCGTTGGCCCCCTTGAGGACGCCGTCTTCCACAATAAACTGATTGGGATTGAGCCAGCCGGTGATAGCGCTCTCATCGCTGAAGTCGCTGCTGTAGAGCAGGTCGCCGTGCTCCGGGTTCTCCTCCGCACCGGCGGCCATGGCCGGAACCGCTCCGCCGAGACATGAGAGCGCCAAACAGATTGAAAGGAACAGGCTGAGCGCTTGCTTTTGATGCTTCTTCATTGTAATCTCCCCTCAAAACATCGTTTACACAGCGAATGTGGATATGAAATACCCCTGCAAAAGCCGAATACGCGAAAAGAAGCCGTTTTCCACTCTTACAGGGGCACCATTTTGTATTTATCCCTTCACCGCGCCGGCAGTCAGGCCCTGAATGAAGTAGCGCTGCAGGAAGACGAAGATGATGGTCACCGGTATGGCGGACACAATGGAGGCCGCCATCATATAGCCCCAGTTGGTGGACGCCTCACCCAGGAAGGTCATCACCAGGCCGGAGGCCAGGGTACGCCGTGCGGAGTCGGTGACCAGGGTCATGGAGTAGAGAAGGTCGTTCCAGCTCCATACGAAGCCGTAGATGGCGATGGAGATCATGCCGGGCACGGCCATGGGAAAGACGATTTTGGTCATGATCCGCCAGTGGCCCGCGCCGTCGATCTTGGCGCTCTCGATGAGGGAGTCGGGGATGTTGTCAAAGTAGCTCTTCAGGGTCCAGGTACCCACCGGGAGGGTAAAGACCACATAGCTGATGAGCAGGGCCCAGTAGCTGCCCAGCAGGCCCAGCTTGTTCATCAGGGTGTAGATGGACAGCAGCAGGATGGCCTGGGGGAAGGCCTGGCTCATCATAAATAGGCCCATGACGAATTTGCGGCCCCGGTAGCGGAATTTGGAGAAGCTGTATCCCGCGAAGGCGCAGACCACGGTGGCCATCAAGCTGGAGCCGAAGGAGACGATGAGGCTGTTCTTCAGGTAGCCCATAATCTTGGCGTCGGTGACGATGTGGATGATGTTGTCCAGGGTCAGGGGTCCTGTGAAGAAGTAGCTGCTGAAGGTCTCCGCCGTGGGCTTCAGCGCGGTATTGATCATCCACAGCAGGGGGAAGAACACGAAGAAGCCGATAACGACAAGTGCCACCCAGAAGAAGGCGCGGAACGGCTTTGTCTTTTGAAACATTTCTCATTCCCTCCTTAATCCGGGTCGTTGACTTTGCGCAGGTACAGAATGCTGAACCCGGCCAGCAGCACCGCCCAGATGGTGCCAACGGTGGCCGCCTTGCCCATGTTCCAGTTCTTGAACGCCGTGGTGTATACCTCGATAGAGAGGGTTGTGGTGGCCCGTGCCGGGCCACCCTGGACCATGGTCCAGGGCAGGTCGAAGTGCTGGAGGTTGCCGATGAGGCCCAGTATAAAGACCAGGATGGCGGTCTGCTTCATGCCGGGCAGGATAATCTTCCAGAAGGTCTTCCAGTTGTTGGCGCCGTCGATGTGGGCGGCCTCCACCTGCTCCAGGGAGACGCTCTGCAGCCCGCCCAGAAGGAACGCCATGTACCAGGGCAGCATCTGCCAGGTGCGGGCGATGACGACGCACAAGAGCGCCGTGTTGGTCTGGCCCAGCCAGGGGATGCCCGTCTCCAGAATGCCCAGCGCCTCCAGGATGCTGTTGAGGATGCCGTACTGCCCGTTGAAAATCCAGCTCCACAGAAAGCCGATGGCGGTGCCGGGGATAATCCAGTTGACCAGCGTCACGCCCCGGAGAAACTCCGCGCCCCGGAAGCCCTGGTTGAGCACAATGGCCCAGATGAGACCCAGGGTAAAGGGCAGAATGGTGCTGCCCAGGACAAAGGCGAGCGTGGTCATCAGCGTCTTGCCGAAGTACGGGTCCTTAAAGACCTTCATGTAGTTTGTGAGGCCCACCACGTCATACTCCGGGGAGAGCATGGACCGGTTGGTGAAGCTCATCAGGATGGCGTCCACAAAGGGGTAGAGGATGATTGCGACAAACACGGCCAGTCCGGGGACAATCAGCAGGAATCCCACCTGGCCGTTGGTGAGCTTGCCGCCGTTTCTGATTTTGTTCATGGGGATACCTCCGCAGGATGTATCTGAAAAGTCGGGGCGCCTGGGATTCTGTCAGACAGGTGGGTGCTCCGACTTTTCAGATGCACCCTCAAAATGGGTGTGAGGCTGTCAGGCTGCGCGGTGGAAGCCACGCCCCCGGCCCCGTTTCCGTGGCCGGGGGCGTGTGTTCCTTCAGCCGCTGCGCGGCTGGGCTCGTTCAGGCTGCTGTGGGTAACATACGGGTTTTACAGGGCCTCCAGGCGGGCGGCCATGTCGGACACGGCCTGCTCGGCGGTCTTCTGGCCCAGGAGGGCGTACTGCAGCTCCTCGGTGATGACGCTCTTCACCTCGTTGGCGTTGGCCATGCGGGCGGTCTCCTCCAGGCGGGCGGTGGCGGTGGAGGTGATGAAGCCCTTCAGGTATGCGTCGCTCTTCACCTCGTCCAGCTCGGCGGCGCTCTTGGTGACGGGGGGCATGCCGTTGTTCTTGAAGTAGTCCAGGGCCACCTCGTCGCTCACCAGGGTCTTGGCCAGCTCGGCGGCCTGCTCCTGATACTCGGAGTTTTTGAAGGTCACCAGCATATGGCCCCACATGGTGGACTGGGGCTTGTCGCCGTCCTTCAGGACGGGGCGGACCATGGCCGAGCAGACGTTGACGACCTCGTCGGGGTCCACGCCGTTGTTGACGGCCTGGCCCTTGGCGACCACGGCGTCGTCATAGAAGGCGACCTTGCCCTGGGCGAAGAGCTGGCGGGCCTCGCCGCGGCCGGTGTCCATGGCGATGTAGCCCTTGCTCATCATATCCTGATACCACTTCACGCACTCCACGGCGGCCTCGCTGTTGATGGAGACGCTGCCGTCCTCATTGAAGATGGAGCCGCCGAAGGTCCACAGCCAGGGCATGAAGTCGCCGGCGCAGGTGGCGTCCTTGGTGGAGACGGCGTAGGGGATCACGTCGGGGTTGGCGGCCTTCAGGTCGGCCAGGCACTTCTCAAAGTCCTCCATGCTGGTAGGAGGCGCGTCCCAGCCGGCGGCGGAGAGCATCTCGGGGTTATAGACCATGGAGATGGAGGCCATGCTCCAGGGCAGGCCCAGCTGCTCACCGTTCACGTTGCCGGTATCCAGGGCGGACTGCTCGAAGGTCTCCTTCATGAAGTCCTCGCCCAGAATGTCGTTCCAGTCGGCCAGCACGCCGGCCTGGGCAACCGTGTTGAAAATGCCGATGTCGGCCTGAGCCAGGTCGAGCTGCTCACTGTTGTTCTGGGAGCGGATGAGGAGCTGCTGGGCGGTGTCGGCCCAGGTCCAGCCCACCCAGGTGACGGTGTTGCCGCTCTGGTCCTCATAGGTCTTTCTCATGCGCTGGAAGATATCCTTGCTGGCCTCTTCCTCGCCGGACCAGCCGGCCCAGACAACATTGACGCTGTCGGCGGCGGGCTCGGAGGGCTGGGACGCGCTGGGGCCGGCGGGCTGGGAGGCGCTGGGCTGGGCGGCGCTGGGGGACTCGGAGGGCTTGGGGCTGTCGCCGCAGCCGGCGAGCAGGGAGAGGGACAGTGCGCAGGCCAGGCCCGCGGCAAGAAGTTTGCGCTTTTTCATGTTCATTCTTCCTTTCTGGTGATGATGGTTTGAGACAGCTTCTTTAAAACACAGCATTCCTGGTCTCGCTGTTGTTTCCAATCAGGGTGTTTCCGATAAGCAGCGGATCCCGCGTAAACGCTTTAAGCTTCAGCCGGGCCGTAGGCCCGCACCTCATAGACGGCGGGGCTGCGTTCCCCCCACGCGGCGTCGGCGCAGACGCGCAGGGCGCAGGCCCGCACGGGCCGGGGCAGCTGCGCCAACAGAAGCCGCTGGCAGTTGTCCCTTTGGGTAAAGACGGTCTCAAGCGCGCCGTCCTCCCCCCGCACCTGAATGCGCAGATCCCGCACCAGCTGGGCGGGCATCTCCTCCCGGGCGGTAAAGTGATGGCTCTCGTCCCACTGCCGGGTGTGGCTGCTGGGCAGCTCCATGGAGAGCTCCGGGTCCAGGTAGAGGCGCACCTCGCTCAGCTCCACCGGCGTCTCCCACCTCAGCTCCAGCCAGGGACTCTCGTCCCCCGGCGCGGCGCACCACTGGTTGGGTCCGCCCCAGGGCCTGGCGTAGCCGTTGATCGCCTGGGCGGGGGCGTAGAGCCCGGCGTCGCCCTCATAGGCCAGCATGGGCTCGCAGTACTCCGACCGGGACGCCCGCCCGCAGACGAAGCCCGTGCGGCCGGGCCGGGTAAGGCCCAGCTCCGCGCCGGGCGCGTTCTCAAAGACCAGCGTGCAGAATGCGCCTCCCATTCCCGGGGGAACAGAATAGTCCAGACGGTGTTCGCCCTTCTCCAGCTTCCAGACCGCGTTCCCCGCGGCCTCGCCGGGGCGGAGGCGGCTGGGGAGCATGGAGCGGTGGGCCCTGGCCCGCAGCTCCACCGGCCGGTCGCATGTCACGGTGAAGGCCACCCGGCCGCCCTCAACGGCGGGGAAGGTCACGAAGCCCCCCTCGTCCAGAGGGTAGCTCCCCGCCCGGGGGCCGCAGGCCCCGCTGTGGTGGCTGCTGGCGGCCGCCGCCGCCCTGCCCGCCAGGTTCGCGCCGTCCTCCGACCGCACGCCGGGGATGAACATATCCTCCCGCAGGAGGGTCTCCCGCACGCCGCTTACCTCCGCGCAGTCCAGCTCGGCGGGCGATTTGCCCAAGCGGACGCAGACGGCCGCCAGCGTTCCGGCTGCCTGGCCGGAAAGGGCGCAGGTGTTCATGATGCGGGTGGAGACAAAGGCGTCCCGCTCGGTCCCGATGTTCCGTCCGGCGAAGATGAGATTTGGCACCTGCCGGTTGTAGAGGGTGCGCAGAGGCACCTGGTAGACGTTCACCGGAATCTGTACACAGTTTTCCTCGTGTGCGTCGTGCATGCCCCCCGCCGGGTGGTAGTCCATATACCATCCGCCGTAGAAGGCCCCGTCAGGGAACTGCCGGGCGCCGAGCAGGTCCTCGCCCCGAAGTCGATACTCGGTCTCCATCCGGCGGCTCTCCCGCTTGCCGGGGAGGCTCCCCAGCCAGTCCAGCGTATAGCAGTCGGCGTCGAACCTGCCGCTGTTCTTGATGTAATTCCACACGCCCAGCACCAGCCGCTTCAGCTCCAGGGCGATGTCCTGGGCGTCGCCGATGGTGTTGCGCACCCCGCCGTACTCGAACCACCAGCAGTCGCTGCCGCTGAGCTGCTCATTGACGATCCGCCCGCCCCGGCCCAGCATCTGCTCGATTTTCTCCATGTCGTAGGCGTAGTTGGGGGGGATGAAGCGGACCGGGTGGTCCTCCCTGCGGGTGTAGTACAGAATGGAGCTGCCCTGGAGCTGCGCGCCGGGCAGCTGGGGCCCGTCGGTGGGCTCCACCCGGCGATCTCCCACGTAGAAGGGGATACCCGCCTCGGCGCCCAGCGTGCCGTCCCCCGTGGCGTCGATGAAGCAGTCGGCGCAGACGCGCAGCCTCCGCTCCGCGCCCTGCTGCACACCCTCTATGTAGCCGATCCTGCCGCCGTTCATCGCCAGCTCGAAAACCTCGGTATTCAGGAAAAACGTCAGGTTCCGCTGGCTCATGACCGCGTCCAGCAACGTCTCGCTCCAGAAGAGGGGGTTGCCGTCCGGGTTTCTGTAGAAGTTCTCCAGCTTAAGGCGGCCCCAGACTCCCATCTCCTCGGCAAACAAGCTGCCCGCCCCGGTGGCGCCCCGGGTCCAGACCCGGATCTCGCTGCTGGAATTGCCGCCCAGTACCGGCCGGTTGCCCAGCAGGACCGTCTCAATTCCCAGCCGCGCCGCGGCCAGCGCCGCGCAGACTCCGGCGGGGCCGGCCCCTATCACTGCGAGCTGTTTTCTGATTTCCTGCATCTCCATCACCTTACTTATCCCGGCGGAGTGTGTCTTGAAAATTCTGTCCTCCGGCAGTCCTGTATTTTGAAGACAGCTTTTTTTACTTTTGGACTTCTGTCGGTTCACGTCCCCAATTTGACCAAGTTTCCACCGCTTCATCCGGGTCATTTCTTCTATTTCGCCTTAATCATAGCAGGCTGCAACCGTCTATGCAATGATTTTTCCACACAACTTCTGGATTTTTCTGCATCAAATATTGACTTATTCAGCAGATAAGTCTATCATAGAAACTGGACAAATTTAGGTGTGGGGGGACGGGAATCAATGGGCAATTCCTACAAAGCGCTGAGCGACTACCTGCGCTTTCTCCGTGACAGATGGGGCCTGCAGGTCTGTATCAAGGACTTCAGCGGCTTCATTCCAATCAACAAGGAGCTGGACGAGGCGCTCCAGCCCTTCCTGGCCCACACCAGCCCGTTCTGCATGTACATGAAGTCCGACCCGGAGCACTACCGGGTATGCCTCTCCATGATCCGCCTGATGTACAATAAATGCGAGAAGCACCAGGGCGCCTATTTCGGCGTCTGCCACGCGGGGCTGGGGGAGTATGTGCTGCCCATCCGCAGCGGCGGCACCCTGCTCGGCTCCATCAACGCGGGATTTTTCCAGACCACCCCCCGGCTCACCGAGGCCCGCATCCGCCGCACCTGCCGCCGCTGTTCGCCGCTGAACGCGGACGAGGCTCTGCACCTCTACCGCACCTCCATCCAAAATCCCGTCGTGGAGGCCAAGGACATCCTGCCCGGCCTGGAGCTGCTGGCCGAGTACCTGGGGCAGACCTACCGGATGCTCCAGCCCACCCACACCCAGCCCAACGCCGCCCGCCGCTACCACAACTCCAGCGAGGACAATATCCTCACCCACGCCATTGAGTACATCCGCCTCAACGCGGGCGGCCATATCACCGTGTCCGATCTGGCCGCCTTCTGCCACTGCAGCGAGTCCTATCTCAGCCGCATTTTCAAAAAGCGCACAGGGGTCAACATCAACGTCTATGTCAACAAGGTCCGTATGGAGCTGGCGAAAAACCACCTGCTGCTCTCCCGGGAGAACATCGCCGAGATCGCCGCCGGCGTGGGCTTCAACGATCCCAACTACTTCTCCCGGGTTTTCACCCAGATTATCGGTATCCCGCCCACGGAGTTTCGCCGCCGCTTCCAGCGGGACATCCCCTACGGGGACGACAAAGAGGACCCCGCCCCGGCGCCGAAGAGCGTATAAGCGCAGCCGCCCGGCACAATTGTGCCGGGCGGCTGCGCTTATACGCCTCCAGGGACTTTCTGCCGACAATTGGCTTCCTTTTCCTGTCGGTTCAGTATATAATGATGGCGAACTGTTCAGTCATACCCCAATCAGGATGAGGAGCGGACGCAATGCTTGACGGTAATTTGGCAAACTTACTCAACGCCCTGAGCGAGACCAGCGTCTATGTCATCGAGGAGGAGACCCACCGGCTGCTCTACTTCAACCGCCGCTGTGAGGAGACGGCCCGGGGGCGGGCCGCCCTCGGCGTGAGGTGCCATGAGGTCTGGCCCGAGCTGTGCGCCAGCTGTCCCCTGGCCGGGCTGGGCGGGCGGACGTCCAGCCATATCGTCTGCTACGATCCGCTTCTGAAGACCAATGTGGACATCACCGCCAACCGCGTGGCGTGGGACGGCGGCGTGCAGGCCGTCGTGGTGACCGCCACGCCCCACCGGATGAATCTTGAGGAGGAGCAGGGCCTTCAGAAGGTCGAGCAGATGTACGCCCAAAGCCTTGTGACCGTCTTCGACGAGTGCATCATTGTCAATCTGACCGGCGACTACTACGTCAACTGCCAGAAGGACGCCATGTGGGCCGGTATTCCGGAGCGGGGCGGCTTCGGGGTGCAAAACCGCTTCTATGCGGAAAAGACGCTGCACCCCGACGATCTGGACCTCTTTAACGCCGCCTTCTCCCGGGAGGCGCTGCTCGCCCACTTCGGCCGGGGACAGCGGCAGGTTACAAGGCGGCTGCGCCGCCGCTGCGGCGGCGCCTACCACATGGTGGAGTTCACCGCCGCCCGGATTACGCTGGCGGGTGAGGACGACTGCTGGTGCGTGCTGGTCTTTCGGGACATTCACGACCAGTTCCTGCTGGAACAGCGGCGAAACGTGGAGATCAGCCAGCTGGCCACCGCCGCCCGCGCCGCCTACCAGATGCTCATCGCGGTCAATCTGACGCAAAACACCTACCATATGCTGGAGTACGAGCGCTTCCCCGTCCGGAAGCCGGGCGACTCCGGCACCTTCGACGCGCTGATTCAGGCTGAGCTGACCACCGTCCACCCGGACCACCGGGCGGAGTTTATCCGGAAATTCTCCCGCCAGGCCCTGATCGACGCCTATTCAAGCGGTCAGCGCATTGTGACGATGGAGGTCCCCCACCTGGGCGGGGACGGCGCATACCACTGGAATTTCACCCAGGTGGTGCGGGTGGAGAGCCCTTATACCGACGACCTGATCGAGATCACCCTCTCCCGGAATATCGACGGGGAGCGCCGCCTGCAGGAGGAGGCGCTGGAGAAGGAACGCCGGGCCAAGCTGCTGCTGGAGGACGCGCTGGAGAAGGCGGAGAAGGCCAGCCAGGCCAAGAGCGACTTTCTCTCCAAGATGAGCCACGATATCCGCACCCCCATGAACGCCATTCTGGGCATGACCGAGCTGGCCCAGCGCCATCTGGAGGACCGGGAGCGGATGCAAGACTACCTGGAGAAGATCGCCGGCTCCGGCGCGCATCTGCTGGGCCTCATCAACGAGGTCCTGGACGTCAGCAAGATTGAGAGCGGCGCGGCCCAGCTCTCCGAGGAGGACTTCGACCTGCGGGAGCTGGTGGGCGCCTGCGTGGAGCTGGTCCGGCTCTCTCTGGAGAACCGGCGGCAGGCGCTCTCCCTCTCCATCGCCGACGATCTCCACGCCCGGGTCAGCGGGGACGCGCAGCGGCTGCAGCAGGTGCTGGTCAACATTCTGGAAAACGCCTCCAAATACACCCAGGCCGAGGGGACGATCTCCCTCTCCCTGGAGGAGCTGAAAAAGGAGGAGGCCCATGTGGGCACCTACCGCTTTGTGATTGCGGACACCGGCATCGGCATGAAGCCCGAGTATCTGGAGCACATTTTCGAGCCCTTCAGCCGGGCGGACGACAGCCGCACCAGCAAGATTCCCGGCACCGGCCTGGGCATGACCATCGTCAAAAACCTGGTGACCATGATGGGCGGCGCCATTGAGGTGGAGAGCCGGTACGGCAGCGGCTCCCGCTTCACCGTCACCCTCTGCCTGACCAAGCGGGACGCTTCCCTCCTCCCGCCGACGGAGGAGCGCGCCCACGGGGTGGAGTCCTTTTCCGCGCTCCGGGTCCTGCTGGTGGAGGACAACGAGCTCAACCGCCAGATCGCCGTGGAGATGCTTGAAATTCTGGGCGCCCGGGTGGAGGTGGCCGAGAACGGCAGGCAGGCGGTGGACGCCGTGTGCGCCCATCCCCCGCTCTACTACGATATCGTGTTTATGGACGTGCAGATGCCCGTCCTGAACGGCTACGACGCCACCAGGGAAATCCGCGCCTGCGGGATGGAGCGCATCAGCGAGCTGCCCATCATCGCCATGACGGCGGACGCCTTCACCGAGGACGCCAGCCGGGCCCGGCTGGCCGGGATGGACGGCCACCTGGCCAAGCCCATCTCCGTGGAGCAACTCCGCGCCGCGCTCTCCAGCTGCCTCTCCTGGCGGCAGCGCAACGGGAAGCCGCCCAGCGCGTCTGCGTCTTAAGCTCCCGTTATGATGGTCGCCGCCGGAAGCCTGTTTCCGACGCCTAACCCGGCACTCAACAAAAAGGCAGCCGCCCATTTTGAGGCGGCTGCCTTTTCAGCTTCAATACCGCAATCAGTTGCCGCCGTCCATGTCGCCTGCCCCCTGAAGGCCGTAAGCGCGGCGGAACTCTTTCGCAAAGCTCTTTTCAGGCTCATACGTCCGCGGCGTAATCATACGTGTCACAGACTTTTTTTGCGGGCCGAGTCAGCAGCCGGGCGCGGATGGCGTCCGCACGTCTTTACACCGTCTTCTGCTGGTACTCCGTCCCCCATTGGGTCATCGCGTCCAGGACGCTCCTGAGGCTGTACCCCGTCTCGGTGAGGGTGTACTCCACCCGGGGCGGTACCTCGGGGTAGACCTTCCGGGTCAGCAGCCCGTCGGCCTCCATGTCCCGCAGATTGGCGGTGAGCACCTTCTGCGAGATGCTCCCGATGGATTTCTTCAGCTCTCCGAAGCGCCGGGTGCCCTCCATCAGGTCCCGGAGAATCAGCACCTTCCAGCGGTCCGAGATCAGCATGAGGGTGGTCTCCACCGGGCAGGCAGGCAGTTCCTTGGTCTTGCTCATATCATTCCCCTCCCCCTCAGGGCGTATCCGATCCGCCGCCGCGGACGGACGGCGGATCGCCCATGATCTGCAGGCGCCCCCAAAGTATCCTTTGGAAACTGCGGCACTCAAATGTGCCTACTTCACAATTTGTCCCTATGGCCCTATACTAATCACACGGCACAAAAAAGTCAAGTGGGAGAAGGGAGCGGGCCGCTATGACCCAGCAGGAGCGATTGGACTATCTGGTCCGGGGCCTGGCCGCGGAGCGGCCGGGCACGGCGGTCCCGCAGGACGGGTGCGAAAAGCGCGCCCTCCTGCGGGGGCTGATGAACCTGCGGCCCCCCGTCCCCATCAGCCCGGACTGGCTCCGGGTCCAGGACGCGTTTCTGCGGGAGGAGGCCGGGGCGCGGGGCGTGGTGGACGCCCAGGCGCTCCCCGCCGTCCCCGGCGACCCCCGCCTGGTTCTCTGGCAGGGGGACATCACCCGCCTGAAGGCCGGCGCCATCGTCAACGCCGCCAACTCCGCCCTGCTGGGCTGCTTCCACCCCTGCCACAACTGCATTGACAACGTCATCCACTCGGCGGCGGGGCTCCAGCTCCGGCAGGCCTGCCATGAGCTGATGGAGGCCCAGGGCTATGAGGAACCCCCGGGCCGGGCCAAGCTGACGCCGGGTTTCAACCTTCCCGCCGCTCACGTCCTGCACACCGTGGGCCCCATCGTGGACGGCCCCCTGCGCACTTCCCACCGCCGCGCCCTGGCGGACTGCTACCGCGCCTGCCTGGCCGCAGCCGACGCGGCGCTCTGCCGCAGCGTGGCCTTCTGCTGCATCTCCACCGGGGTGTACCGCTTCCCCAACCGCCAGGCCGCGGAAATCGCGGTATCCGCCGTCCGGGCGGCCCTGCCCGACTACCCAAGGATAAAGCAGGTGATTTTTAATGTCTTCAAGGATATCGACTTCTCCATCTACCGGGAGCTCCTTGGCTGAGCTGCGCGCCGCCCTGGACCGGGCCGGCGCGGTGGTGGTGGGCGCGGGTGCGGGACTCTCCGCCTCGGCGGGCCACGCCTACTCCGGTCCCCGGTTCGAGACCCATTTTGCCGACTTCATCGCCAAATACCACTACCGGGATATGTACTCCGCCGGGTTCTGGCCCTACCCCACGCCTGAGGAGTACTGGGCCTACTGGAGCCGTCATATCTGGCTCAACCGCTATGCCGAGGACGGCGGCGCCGTCTACGGGGATCTGCTGGAGCTTCTGCGGGGCAGGGATTACTTTGTCCTCACCACCAACGTGGACCACTGCTTCCAGCGTGCGGGCTTCGACAAGTCCAGGCTCTTCTACACCCAGGGGGACTACGGCCTCTTTCAGTGCTCCCTCCCCTGCCGCCAGACCACCTACGACAATGAAAAGGCCGTGCGCCGCATGGTGGCGGAGCAGGAGAACCTCCGCGTCCCCACGGCGCTGGTCCCCCGCTGCCCCGCCTGCGGCGGGCCCATGACCGTGAATCTGCGCTGCGACGACGCCTTCGTCCAGGACCCCGGCTGGTACGCCGCCCGGCGCCGGTATACGGACTTCCTCCACTCCCATGATGCCGGCAGCGTCCTCTACCTGGAGCTGGGCGCGGGGTACAACACCCCCGCCATCATCAAGTACCCCTTCTGGCGCAGGACCCTCGCCAACCCGGACGCCGTCTACGCCTGTGTGAACCTGGGACAGGCCCCCGCCCCCAAGGAGCTGGCTCCCCGGGCCATCAGCGTCGACGGCGATATCGCCCGGGTTTTGAGCGCCCTGAAAACTTTTTCTTGACATGGAGTTCACTCCAGGTGTTAGCATGGCGGTATCAGAAAAAGAAAGAGGCATGCCATATGAGTAAACACGTTCTGATTCTCTCCTCCACCCCCCGCAAGGGCGGCAATTCCGAGCTGCTCTGCGCCCAGTTCGCCAGAGGTGCGGCCGGGGCCGGCCATACGGTGGAGACCATTTCCCTCCGCGAGAAGGACATCCGCTGCTGCACCGGCTGCGGCGCGTGCAGCGCATCCCGCCAGTGCGTCCAGAAGGACGATATGGCGGACATCCTGGCCAGGATGGTGGCCGCGGACGTCATCGTCCTGGCCACTCCGGTCTACTTCTACTCCATGTGCGCCCAGATGAAGACCCTGATCGACCGCACCGTCCCCCGGTATGGGGAGATTTCGGGCAAGGAGTTCTACTTCATCGTCACCGCCGCCGACACCGACACGGGCATGATGAAGCGCACCATCGAGGGCCTCCGGGGCTTTACCGAGGACTGCCTGTCCGGCGCGGTGGAAAAGGGCATTCTCTACGGCGTGGGCGCGTGGCAGAAGGGCGACATCGAGAAGACCCCGGCCATGGCCCAGGCCTACGGGATGGGCAGAAACGTCTGATTCCCCCGTGGCAGCGCCGGCATAAAAGCGCCCGCCGAAAAAAGCTGAAGTGTAGGATAGCGTGAGGGACTGCGCCCGCGGGCGCAGTCCCTCACGCTATCCTACACTTGAGTCACAGTTTTTCGGTCCCTCGGGGAAGCGCGCGGCAGGGGCCCGGACGCCGCCCCTCCCCGGGCGGCAGCAGACGGTCTGGAGGAGCAGGATTCCCACCGCCGAGACGATGTAGAGCACCCGAATCCCCGCAAAGGGGACCCCTCCCCCCGCCGGAAGGGCGGACTCCACGGCCCCTTTGATCGCGCCGCCGGCCATCGGTCCCAGGATAAAAGCCGCGCCCACCGCCGCGGAATAGAAATTGTCGTAGACAATGCGGTTTTCCCCCGGCATCAGCTCATACCGCCGGTTGAACACGGCCACCGCAAAGCCGGAGTTGGCCGCCGAGGAGCAGAGGAAGGCGATGGGGATGAAGAGCGGCCAGCCCTCCGGCCCCGCGAACGCCATAAACAGCGTCTCCCCGGTAAAGAGCCAGATGGAGGTCTTCAGCACGAACCGGTGACCCCGCCTGTCGCTGAGCCTGCCCCAGAGTCCCAGCAGCACGATCTGGGGCAGGGAGATTATCATGTAAAGCAGATTCACTGTCCCATAGGGCAGCGCCAGGTATTTCATCAGGTAGACCATGGTAAAGCTGTCGGCGATGTAGAGCAGCAGATAAAATGTGAAGATATAGAGTACAAACCCCGCAAAGGGCCGGTTTTGCAGGGGCAGGCGCACCAGCTCTCGCAGCCCGAAGCCCTTGACCGCCGAGTGGCAGGCCGGTCCGTCCGGGGTTCTGACAAGTAAAACCACTTCACATATACCCATCAGGCCCGCCAGTGCAAACAACGCCGCAAAGCCCTCATACCGCCCCTGGGCAACGTCCATCCACCAGCCGCCGGCCAGGGAAAGCGCCACCGTGACAGCCAGGGTCAGCGTCTGCCGCCGGGAGATGTACCGGCCGCTCCGCCTCTCATCCATAAAGCCCAGCATCCACTGGTTCAGCACCACCGTGGTCTGGGCCTGGAGGGTAAAGGCAGCCACCACCGCCACAAGCAGCAGCGGTAGCCGCAGACCGGGCGGCGCGATTACCGGGATGCAGACGATGAAGAGGGTCGCCAGCCTGGAGAGCACCGTCAGTCCCACGGTGAGCCGCTTGCGGCTTTGAAACCGCTCCAGGACGGGAGAGAACAGCAGGATGAGCACCCCGCAGATATTCACGATCACACTGAGATAGCTGACAATCACGTCCCCCGCGCCCATCAGGAGGGCCAGACCGCTGAGAAACACGCCGCTGGTCAGATAGGTAAAGGCGGTCCCGAAGCCCGTCTGGATAAAAAAGCAGCGCAGGGGCCGGGACCCGGTCGCCGCGCTGCCGTGGCGGTGAAAAAGCATGGCTACTCCTTTACGAATTGAACCTCGTCAAACAGTTTGTTCGCCGTCAAATAGGCCATGCCGTCATGATAGTCGTGCCACATGTTTGGCGCGTAAAGTATTTCCGCCTGCATGTGTCTGGGCAGGAGGGCGGACAGTCCGTCGCCGATGGGGCCGATGCACTCCCTGCGCATATCCGGGCCGCCCAGGGCCACATACTGGGGGTTGAGGATGGCGCATACCCAGCTGACAATCTGGATGATGCGGTCGATGTACTGAGCGTCGTCCGCGGCCGACGTCACCCAGTCGTCAAGCAGCGTCCCGCCGATAGGGACCAGTCCCAGCTCGCCGGCAAAATTCTTGCTGCCCTGGACGATTCGGCCCCCGGAGATGAAGCCGGCGCTGACACAGCCCTCCTCAAACTGCAGGTAGGCCATATTGGTGTTTTCCGGCTCCTCCTGGGGGAATTCCTTCTCATAGCAGCGCCCAAACCCGATGGCCACGGCCTTGAGGTCGTTTTCCAGAACCACGCTCACGCCGTACCGCCGGGCCACCAGCTCGCCCAGCGGAATTTGGTAGAGCTCGTCGCAGTCCCGCCGCTTCTTCCAGTAGACTCTCCCGTCCACCACGCCGGGCACGCCCAGGCCAATGGCGCGGATCTCCCGCTGGGCGGTCACCCGGTCCAGGAAGGCGACGACCGCCCTTTCAAAATCCCCGTCGCCGGCCTCCAGGCGGGAGATCTCCACAATCTCCCCGCAGCTGTCCACCACCAGGCCGTGGATCTCCACGTTGGTCATGCAGACCGCAGCGCCGTGGTAGCGGTCCGGCCGGAAGCGGTACCGCTCCGCCTTCCGCCCGCCGCTGGACGCATCGTAGCCAGCGCTCTCCAGCTCGCCGCGCTCCAGCATCTCTGCCAGCAGGGCCCGGACCGTCGTGGAGCTGATCCCCGTCTCCTCGGCAATCTCCGCCCTGGTGGCCGTCCCTCTCGTCTTCAGGAGCCTGCGGATCACCGATAGATTCGCCTGCTTCAGTACTTCCGGCCTGGCCGTTAATGCGTCCACCCCATCGCCCCCTGCTTTTATCACAATCTTATATAAGTTTCTGTTTTAAGTATAAGCGCTTCTCCCCCGTTTGTCAACAGAAAAAAATAGCGGTCGTCCGGTCAGACCGGACGACCGCCCTTTTACACATGAATCGCCCCGCCTCACCGCTGAAAAAACGCCTCCGCAAGGGCAAGCCATTCGTCGGGCAGGTAGATGGAGAGATAGCCGTGGTTGTACCCCTTCGCCTCATAGATTTCGCAGGAGGGCACACAGCGTTTCACCATCTGCGCGGATTTTTTCACGCAGCGCATCTCTTTCTCGCCATACCAGTACGTTATTTGCGCTTTTGTCTCCCGAATGCTCTCTTTCAGGGTGTAATCGGCCATATAGGTGCGGTAAATCGCAAAAAGCGTCTCTTTTCTAAGCCGGGGCATATCCCGGAGATAGTGCTCCCTCAGCTCCTCCGGGTAGAGCATCTTCTCCGGCAGTATTTTCGGCATGGCGGCGAGCTGAAACCGGCACGCCCGCTCACTGAACATCAGTCCCCAGCACAGGCCCACCGCGGCGAGGCAGAACCGCGCCATGGCAGGCCGGGGATAGCAGACGCTGCCGTCGACAATCGCCTTTTCCGCCAGCTCCGGCTTTCGGGACAGCAGCTCCAGCACAATCTGACCGCCCAGGGACACGCCGCCCAGTGCAAACAGCCGCCCGCCGCACCGCTCCTCAATATACGCCATGAGCTTGTCCGCGCTCGCCTGCGTGGATTGATAGTCCGCCGCGTACTCCTCGCCGTGTCCGTCCAGGGTGGGAAGAATCACGTGGTAGCGCTCCGCCAGCGCCCGCGCCTGGCGCAGGTAGTTCCACCAGGCGTTCCCGCCGCCGTGGATCAGCATGATATGCGGCGCGGCCGCGTCCCCGAATTCATGGAAATTCATGTTCATCCCCCGCCTCCCCGGGCGGGGAGGCGATGATGGAGAGCTTGCGCAGCCGCCTGCCCTCCCCCTCCGTCCGCTCCGCATAGGGCTTCAGCAGCTCCACCAGCTCCCGGAGCAGGGCAGCGTACTCGCCGTCCGTGAGGCAGAGCAGCGCCGATGTGAAAAATACGTTATCCCGCCTGCAGTCCCCTTCGCCGCGGCCGAAGTAGTCGTTCATCTCCTGCATCAGACCCATGTGGAACGCCGTGGAGAGCGCAGCGGCGTCCGCCCCCTCCGTAATAGGCAGTCCGCCCGCCTTCATGGCGTAGACCTTCTCCACCGTGCCGCGCACGCGGTTTTCCTGTACGACTTCGATGAGTCCGCCCTGCTCCAGGAGCTTCACATGGTGGTACACCGTCGCCCTGGGCACGCCGGCCAGGTGCTCCACAAGCTCCGCGGTGCAGGCGCGGCCGCACAGCTTGAGGTGCTGCAGAATCCGCAGCCGGGCGGGGTTGAGAATCAGCTTGGCCCTGTCCATCCCAACGCCTCCTTATTAATCTATATTTTTATTATATTCTAATTTTTTAGATTGTCAAGCTGCTCAAATCAAAAAGCAGCCCGGCATTGCCGGGCTGCCCTTGTTATCCGTTTTTCAGATAGTACCCCACGCCCCATTTGGTAAGAATATACTCCGGGTTGGCCGGGTCCAGCTCCAGCTTCTCACGCAGCCGCCTCACATGGACGTCCACCGTGCGGTAGTCCCCGGCGTACTCGTATCCCCACACCACATTCAGCAGGTTTTCGCGGCTGTAGACCCGGCCCGGGTTGCGCATCAGCAGCTCGATGAGATCGAACTCCTTGGCGGTGAGGTCCACGCTCTTCCCCTCCTTCCAGGCCGAGCGCTCGTCGCTGTCGATGACGATGTGGCCCATGGTCAGGCGGGTGTTCTTGTCCCTCTGGGCGGCCACCCCCGCCCGGCGGAGGAGGGCCCGCACCCGGGCCTTCACCTCCAGGATGTTGAAGGGCTTGGTGATATAGTCGTCGGCCCCGCACTCAAAGCCGATGATTTTATCCGTGTCCTCGCTGCGGGCGGTCAGCATGATGACCGGCACGTTTGAGAACTCCCGTATGCGCATACAGGCCTGTAGGCCGTCGATCTTCGGCATCATCAGGTCCAGGATAATGAGGTCGAAGCTGCCGTTGCGGGCCAGCTCCACGGCCTCCTCGCCGTCATACCCCACCTCCACCTGGTAGCCCTCGCTCTCCAGGTTGAACTTGATGCCCTTGACCAGCACCTTCTCGTCGTCCACAACCAAAATTTTCGCCATATAAACCTCCATACCCCTGTCAGACCTCAAACCGGGAGCGTTCCGCCGTCATTCCACCGTGATCTGCTCCAAAAGCCCCGCCAGTATGCTCTCGCCGATGCCCTTTACCCTGGTCAGATCCTCCGCGATGCGGAAGGGGCCGTGCGCCTCCCGGTAGGCGATGATGTCCTCCGCCCGCTTCTCCCCGATGCCCGGCAGGGTCTGGAGGGTCTCGCTGTCGGCGGTGTTGATGTTGATTTTCCCGTCCGGGCCCCCGCCGCCGGTGGGCGCGGGCAGCGCCAGCGGCGTCTCCCCGGGGGAGAGCGTCCGCTGGACCTCCACCCGGATCGGCTCCGCCGCAGTGCTTCCGCGGAGGAACCAGCCCCCCGCGAAGGCCAGAAAGGCGGCGGTGAGAAGCAGAATGACGAATTCCAGCTTTGAAATCTTCATCAAATTGTAACCACCTTCCCGGTTGCGCCCCCTGTCCCGGTTTGCTATAATAGACATGACTTTTAAAAAGATTATAACACAAGATGCGGGAGTTTCCTATGAAAAAAAATCGTCTCTTTTCCCTCCTCCTGGCCGCCGCCCTCTGCGCCGGCCTCCTCACCCCCCTGGCCGCCGCCACCCCCTCGGTGGACGGGATGCACATCGACGGCAAGGCGGCCATTCTGGTGGACACCGCCGACGGCGAGATTCTCTACGAGCAGAACGCCCATGAGAAGATGTACCCCGCCAGCATCACCAAGGTGATGACCGCCCTGCTCACCATTGAGGCCATCGACGAGGGCCGCTTCACCCTGGAGCAGGAGATCACCGCCAGCAACACGGTGAACGACCGGATGATTTCCGGCGCCTCCACCCAGAACATCAAGGCGGGCGAGATTATGCCGCTGAAGGACGTGCTGGCCTGCGCCCTCATCCCCTCCGCCAACGAGGCCTGCAATATCCTGGCCGAGACCATCGGCGGCGGCATTGAGGGCTTCGTGGAGATGATGAACGCCAAGGCGAAGGAGCTGGGCTGCGAGGGCACCAACTTCACCAATCCCCACGGCCTTCACGACGACAACCACTACACCACCGCCTACGATATCTACCTCATCTGCAACGAGGCCATGAAGTACCCCCTCTTCCGGGAGCTGGTCACCTCCATGGACTACACCGTCCCCGCCACCAATATGAGCGGCGAGCGTCATTTCTGGGACACCAACGCCCTGATCACCAGCTGGCGCGTCCAGGGCTATACTTACGAGTACGCCACCGGCATCAAGACCGGCTACACCCCCGAGGCGGGCTACTGCCTGGCCTCCGCCGCCACCAAGGGGGACCGCTCCCTCATCGCTGTGGTGCTGGGCTGCACCCGGGTGGAGGGCACCACCGGCAGCGAGGGCCACACCTATTTTTCCGAGAGCAAGCGGCTTTTGCAGTGGGGCTTCTCCAACTTCTCCCGCCAGACCGTTATGGACGCCACCAAGCCCCTCCTCTCCGTCCCCGTGACCCTCTCCGAGCAGGCCGACAAGGTGGTGGCCGAGCCCAACGGCACCATCTCCGCCACCCTCCCCAACGACGCCGTCATCGACGACTTCGAGAAGGATGTGGAGTCCTACTACGAGACCCTGACCGCCCCCGTGGAGAAGGGCATGGTTCTGGGTAAGGTCACCCTCCGCTACGAGGGCAAGGAGTACGGCACGCTGGACCTGGTGGCCGTGGACAGCGTGGCGCGCTCGGAGCTGCTCTACAACCTGGACCGCATTGAAAAATTCTTCTCCCAGACCTGGGTGAAGGCCGCGCTGCTGGCCCTCATCCTCCTGATTCTCTTCCTGATCGTCCGTTTCCTGGTCTTCGGCGGCCGCCGCCGGAGAAGCCGGGGCTACGGCAGCCGGGGCGGCCGGGGCTACAGCGGACGCCGCCGCAGGTAATCGGCTTTCCAAAGGCCGGGCAGTTAAACTGCCCGGCCTTTTTTTGTGCCCACGTTCAATGAACTGCGAAAGAGAGCCCGCCGCCGCACCCCCGGCGAGCCCGCACCCTCGCCAAACGCCCTTGACAGAAGTGGTTTGTCGGGATAAACTATCTGTATCAACAGGTTTCTTCTAACAAACCATTTTGGAGGCCGCCGTTATGGAAGATTATAAATTGTACGATGCGGAGTACCGCCTCATGGATCTCATCTGGTCCCTGGAGCCGGTGAACTCCACCGCCCTCTCCAAGCTCTGCCTGGAGCGTTTCGGCTGGAAAAAGCCCACCACCTACAACCTTCTGCGCAAGCTGGGGGAGCGGGGCTTCCTCAGGAACGAGGCCGCCACCGTCACCGCTCTGGTGAAGCGGGAGCAGGTGCGGCAGTACGAGAGCGAGGCCGTGGTGGAGAAATCCTTCGGCGGCTCCCTCCCCGCCTTTGTCGCCGCCTTTCTCAGGGGCCGCAGGCTCTCTGCCGATGAGGCGCGGGCGCTGCGCCAAATGATTGAGGAGGCCGGAGATGAGTGACTTGTTTGCCCATACCCTCCCTGTCCTCTTCGCCGCCCTCCTGCGGATGTCCGCCGTGGCCGCCCTCTGCGCCCTGGCGGTGATGCTCCTGCGGGCCGTTTTGAAAAAGCTGGGCGCCCCCCGGGGCATCGTCTTCCTGCTCTGGGCGGTGGTGCTGTTCCGCATGGTCTGCCCCTTCTCCTTTGAGAGTCCCGCCGCCGTCCTCTCCTCCAAGCCCCTGGGCCTGGGCTGGACCGACGGCGTCCCGGCGGCGCCCCCGGCCCCTGCCTTCACCGCCCCGGCAGCCCCCTCCGGCACAGCCGCCGTCCCGGAGGCGCCCCCTGCCCCATCCCTCCCCGCCGTCTCCACACAGCCGGAGGGGGCCGGCTTTTCCGCGGCGGGCGTGCTCTCCATCCTCTGGGCCGCTGGCCTGCTGGCCCTCTGCTGCTGGACGGGCCTCTCCTATTTCCGCCTGAAGCGCCGGGTGGAAGCCGCAGTCCGCACCGCCGACGGCGTCTGGGAGACCGACCGCATCGACAGCCCCTTCGTTCTGGGCTTTTTCCCGCCGAAAATTTATCTTCCCCCGGGTCTCAGCGGCGACACCCGGAGCTATGTCCTCCTCCATGAGCGCTCCCATATCCGCCGCGGGGACCATGTCGTCAAGGCCGCCGCCTTCCTGGCCCTGGCCGTCCACTGGTTTAACCCCGTGCTCTGGCTGGCGTGGGCGCTTGCCTGCCGGGACATGGAGGCGGCCTGCGACGAATCGGTGCTACGCCAAAGCGGGGAGGATATCCGCAGGGGCTACTCCGCCGCCCTCCTCGCACTGGCCTCCTCCCGTCCGGTGCGGACGCCCCTGGCCTTCGGGGAGAACGGCGTGAAGGGCCGTATCCAGGGCGTTCTGCGCTGGCGCAGGAGCCTGCCCCTGGCAGCGGCGGCCTTTGCCCTGCTGGCCCTGGCCCTGGGCTTCGTCCTGGCCGCCGACCCGGTGGCCCTGCCCGAGACACCCCCCAGCCTGACCGTGAGCATCCCCGGCAAAGCCGACTTCCAGTGCGAAGCCTATCCCACCCACTGGGGCGGCGGGGACGGCGGCCCTTTCCCCGTCACGCAGATGCGCCCACTGATTTCCGCCGAGGTGGGCGACGCCGTTCACCTCACCTTCTGGTCGGATCTGCCGGATGAAATCGTCATTGAGGACTACCTGCTGGACGGAGGCGCTTCGCCTCCCGTCCAGCGGATTCAGGACACCGCGCCCGACGGGAGCTTCTACCTCCCCGCCCACAGCGCCTCCACCGGAATCGGCTCCGAGGAGCGGACCATTGTCGTCCGCTGCCGCTGGAACAGCGGCCTGCGCTATCGGGAATGTGAGTACGGCTTCCGTATGCTGGTCCCCTCCGTCCAGAGCGGGGACTACCCAGCCCCAATCGCGCAGGCGGGCAACCGGCCGCTCTACCTGATTGAGTCGGAGGACGCCCCCTCCGTCTCCGGGGACCAGGCCGTGACGGTCACACCCGGCGTAGTCCTCGCCGTCTCCTTTTCCTCCGACGTTTCCGTGGACTGCCGCGTCCAGCTCTTCCGCCGGGAGACCCTGGAGCCGCTGGGCGGGGAAATCGGCTCTGCCTCAGCCCGCTCCTTTCAGCTCCCGGACGGCGCCGACGGCGCGGTTCTCCTGAACATCCTCTGTACCTACGAAGACGGCAGGACCGGAAGCTGGTGGAGCCTGCTGGAGGTCCTTGCCGACGTCCCGCCGGAGGTCGACCAGGAGGTCAGCTTCGACGCGGGCAGGCTCCCAGCCCTCCGCTACCCCGGCGACGCGGACTGGACGCCCCTCCTCCCCCTGCTCCCCGCCCCCGCCGGCTGGGCCGGAGATGAGACGGCCGCCCGGGACAGCGCCGTCACCCTGGAGGGGATTGACGGCGGCCTCGCCGTCCAGGCGGGCTTCACCACCTCCAGAGAGGGCTGGGCGGTGGTCTCCATCGGCACCGGCGTGGGCTGGGCGGATATTTACTTCTACCGCTCCCACGACGGCGGGTACACCTGGACCGAGTACGGCCGCCCGGAGGCCGCCAAGTGGTACGCCAAATTGGCCGGCTTTTCCGACCCGGACCACGGCGTCATCTGCGTGGATCTCTTCAACGGCGCGCCCATCTTCACCACCGCCGACGGCGGCAGGACCTGGGAAGCGCTGGATGTCTCCCGGATTTACGCCGATGTGGGCGGATCCGGCGTGCCGGACGATTCGGTCTATCTGGCCGACTCACTCCTCCTCCAGGGGGACTGGGGCTTCATCACCCTGGAGTGCCGGAGCGGGAGCTGGCCGCCCATCTGCCTCTACACCACCGACCGCTTTAAGACCTTCGCCGCCATCGACCGCTTCTGTCTCCCCGCGGGGGACGAGGCGGGCTACCGTATCGTCAGCCTCACCGGAGACGACGCCTCCATGGACCTCACCCTGGCCCTGCTGGACGGGGACGGGGGTGAGAGCGGCAGGACCGTCCTCCGCTACGACGGCTACGCCTGGCGCCGGGATCAGCCCATCCCGGACCCGGCGTCCCTGTCGGTGGACGACCTCCCCGCGCCCACATATATGGACTACGGCGGGGAGCACCGGCTGAGCACGCCTCCCAGCGCGGTCTACAACGACCCCATACGGGTGCTGGCCGATCTGCCCGGGGCGGATATCACCCTCTACGGCCTCAACGAGCGTATCAGCGGCAGCCGCGGTGTGCTCCTGCGCCGGGGGCGCAGCCTGGACTACTACCCCGGCATCGCCTACCACGAGGGCCCACAGAACATTCAGGCCGAAATGGCTCTGGGCGACTATGACGGCGACGGCTCCGACGAGCTGGCCGTTGCGGTTTGTACCGGCGTGGGGACCGACGTCAGCGTGCATGAGCTGCACATCTTCGAGCTTCAGGGCGGCGGCTTCTCCCGGCCCGCCAGCCTCACGGAGGAGGACTTGCGCAGCCTGGTGACAGACTATGTGGACAGCGAGAGCTTGGTGGAGGACGGCCGTACCCTGATGGCCCTCTACTGGTCCGGCACGAAACAGGTGTGCGACCTGACGGCCCTGTCGGAAGATAGTAAGCTGTGGGAACACGCCGCGCCCGCCGACCAGTACCATTTCGACCTCACCGGCGTTCCCATTCGGGCGAGCACCGTGCTGTCGGTCCGCGGGAGCGTGGGCTTCATCGCCGATTACTCCGCCGACGCGGTCTACGACGGCGCGTCCATCTCCCTGGACTGGCATACCGGCCGGGTGGAGGTATACGACGAATATCAATTGGCAGAATAAAGTTTTCTTTTTCTCTTGACTTTGACGCAGCGTCAAGGTCTATACTCTCCATTGTCAGGAGGGACGCCACTATGGAATACGCCATCAAGGCGCTGGCCGAGCTGGCCGGCGTGACCACCCGGACCCTGCGCTGGTACGACAGGGAGGGGCTACTCCATCCCCTGCGCACCACGCAGGCGGGTTACCGCATCTACGGCCCGGAGCAGGTGGACAGGCTCCAGCAGATCCTGTTTTACCGGGAGCTGGGGTTTGAGCTGGCGGACATCCGCTCCATGCTGGACGACCCGGCCTTTGACCGTCAGACGGCGCTGCAGAGCCACCTGGCGGCCCTGGAGGACCGGCGCGCCCGGCTGGACGCCCTCATCCTGACCGTCCACAGGACCATTGAGAGTACGAAAGGAGGACATACCATGTCCGACAGAGAAAAATTTGAGGCCTTCAAGCGCGACGCCATCGCCGAGAACGAGGCCAAATACGGCGCGGAGATCCGCAGGAAATACGGCGAGGCCGCCGTGGAGGGCAGCAACAAGCTGCTGGAGAAGATGAGCCGGGAGGAGTACGACCGCATGAGCGCCATCGGGGAGGCGCTTCAGCGGCGGCTTGAGGCCGCCGTCACAGCCGGCGTCTCCCCCGAGGGCGAGGAGGGCCGCGCCATCGCCGCCCTCCACAGGGAGTGGCTCTCCTTCACCTGGCCCAGCTATTCCCCCCAGGCCCACGCGGGCCTCGCCGAGATGTACGTGGCCGACGAGCGCTTCACCGCCTACTACGACAAGTCCGTCCCCGGCTGCGCCGCCTTCCTGTGCCGCGCGGTGGCGGCCTACGCAGCTTCACTGTAGGGCGATATTCCGCCCCGCCGCAGAACCCCCGCCCCTGTCCTCAACGGTAAAAAGCCCGTCCGCGTGAGAAAACGCGGACGGGCTTTTGCAATGCGGCTGTTTGCGCATCGTATTCAATCATCTATGCGGTTTTGCTTTGGTGTCCTCAATCTCGCGCTCGGGCGGGCCCACATGGTAGAGCCACTCTAGAATCCTCGCACCGTGGAGGGCGATCTGTACCACCGGCAGGCCCACGACGAGAAGCAGCGGGAGCGGCGGGGTGATACCCTGATCCTGCGGGATCTGCCGGTATGCTCCCCGCCGCTCGGCGTCTCAGGGCGGTGCGACGTGGTGGAGTTCCACGCCGATCTCCAAGGCGTCCCCCTCCGGGGCGAGGACGGCCTTTGGCGGCCCTATCCCGCGGAGTTCAAGCGGGGCGCGCCCCCCAAGTCCCACAGCGCCGATGAACTGCAGCTGTGCGCCCCATCCCGGAGGGAGCGCTCTTCTACGGCGAGACCCGGCGGCGGACGGCGGCGCCCTTCACACAGGAGCTGCGGGGGCAGGTGCGGGACATGCCGGCGGAGACGCACCGGCACGCCCGCCGGGGGTATACGCCCAGAGTCAAGCCATCCAAAGCCTGCAGCGCCCGTTCTCTGGAAGAACTCTGCCTGACCGCTCTGCTGCGGGAGCGCACGGCGGGGGCCTATCTGCGCCGGGCCATGAGACAGCTGCTGAATACCCTGTTCGTCACCTCGGAGGACATCTACCTCTCCCTGGACGGGGAGAACGTCGCGGCCAACCGGGAAAAAGAGGTGCTGGCCCGGTACCCCCTGCACACCCTGTCCGGCATCATCTTCTTCGCCTATCCCGGGGCCTCCCCCGCCCTCATGGAGGCCTGTGCCCGGCGGGGCGTGTTCCTGGCCTTCCGCACCCCCAGGGGAAAATTCCTGGCCCGGGCCTGCGGCGAGGCCAACGGCAGCGTCCTGCTCCGGCGGGAACAGTACCGCTGGGCGGGCGACCCGGCCCAGAGCTGCCGGGCGGCCCGCTCCATGGTGTTCGGGAAGCTGTACAACGCCTACTGGAGCATTGAGCGCCCCCGGCTGGATCACGGCCTGCGCGCGGAGGACGCTCGGCTGGACTCCTACATGGGCTTTCTCCACCGGGACTGCCCCGGCCGGAGCTCCCTGGCTCTGGATCTGATGGAGGAGCTGCGCCCCTGCATGGCGGACCGCTTCGTCCTCACCCTGGTCAACAACCGGGTGCTCAAGCAGGCGGATTTCGACTTCCGGGAGAGCGGCGGGGTCTATTTGACGGACGAGGCCCGGCGCGCCTTCCTGCAACGGCGGCAGGAACGGAAGCGGGAAACGCCGACCCATCCGTTTCTGGGCGAGATAATCCCCTGGGGGCTCCTGACCCCATCGGTTACGTACCCCTCTATATGGAGTTTGGAGATGCGCTTCAATACATAGGAAGTTATTCAGTCTGCGGCTGTCTGCTGGAAGCTACAATATTGTCATGATGAATCTTGATATCTAAAATAATTTTGAACAGCGCTTCAAAAGCCTTCTCGGTAGTAGCGCTGATGGGAACTTCTCCCTTACAAATATGCCCAGCAAACTGCATTTTGCTCAGCGCATAGTTAATCTCTGATTCAGTGCTCAGAGAGAGGACTCTTTCCTTAGTCGAACCATTAATGACCCGAATACTCCTTGCCCCGCAGGCAGCTCTGTTTATACAGAGGCGGTCCAACACAGGAGCCCTCCCATATTGGTCAAACTCATTTCCCAAGTAGAGTCGGCGCTCTACACCATCACTACACATAAATGTGGATTTAATTTCCTCATCCAAGTATAGATGTTCAATACAAATGTCCGGAGTAGCCACCCTGTGGGGCGGGACAGGAAGTACCAGGGAATAGACATTGTTCCCCCAATATTTAAAGCTGCCTTGGGTGGGTGCAAGAGCTTTCACCACATCAGCACGGTCGCGGTCGGCGATAAAAATGAGAATTTCTCGATTTGTTGTTAGGGAAAAGGAACGGCACATTTCGCATAGTTTGGTCCCATCCATATCCATGTGAATCGCAGTAGACACACCGCTGTTTTCAGACTCATATTCTAGAAATTTAAGATCGAGCCTGGAAAAGGCGTATTGCTCTCTACAACGCTGCCAGTGAAATTTCATGTGTTTCCAATCTGTGGGACCCTCTGTAAAAATATTTATTTCTGCACCGAAAGCCAGTCGGCGCTTATAATCATTATAGTAAAGATTGCGCAGTGCTTCATCTGCATAGGGAAGAAACTCCTCAAAACGGTCCATGACATCAAGCTGTTCCAGATAGGGGCTATAGCTGACTCCTGGGTCGTCCTTATATGTACTGCGCCATAAGAAATGTCGGCTTACGCCGATTAACGCATCATCCAACAGATAGTAATCCGCGCCATCCAGATACTCAAATTCTTGACACAACATTTGAAAAATATGCGCATCAGAGGCAACGGCGCTGATCGTTTTCACCGTCCCAGATGGCATAGGCAACTGAAAAAAGGCATAATTTTTCCCCAGGTAGGGATTTTGCAGCAGAGCCGCCGACACAAACTGCGTGTCTGGAGAGACTGTGGATACACTGCCGCACTCCAATTTCAGAGGAAGACCACCTTTATAACCAAGCCTGCTCACCAGATCGTTAACGAGAATGGATAAAAGTTCCTCATCATTCATAGCGTGAACTGATTCGAAATAGTTTTTACAACTCTGAATAAACGCATTGGCCTCATCAAATCCACTCGGCACACCACGATATCCCACTCTGCTGGTCATGCCACGACACATAGTGGGCTCTGTCCAGGTACAGACAAAGCCATGACTGTGATCCTTTAGGAAATTGGAAAAGTACTTTTGCTCCAATTTGGTTCTCTCATTTAAAGCAAGAATATCTATATCGCTGGCTGAGAGCTCCTCAAGCCGGCCAGTGGGAAGGTCAACATAGTCGAAAGTGAGATAAAGATCCATCGAATCTTCAAAGGGGTCTACTTTAATGCCCAGCCAGAGAAATTCTTCACTGGCATCGCTGAGGTATTCAACAAACTCATCTTCATAGGCCCGGTATAGGTTCGGTATGCTATCGAGTTCGGCCAGATGCTGCTGCGCCAAATGACAGATTTTATCCATTGACACCCTTCTTTGTACTAAGATAATTAATAGACATGTTATCATATTTCATTCTCAATTGCACCTAAGATTAGTATAAAACCAGCGTTTTATGTGGCTCCTCGTTTCCTGACCATTAGGGGTATCGTTAAGCCGCCTGCAATTTTAGCAGACGACCGAGCTATACCCCCGTCAAGATCCAAAAAAACAAAGAAAAAGTCCCGAAATCATGTGATTTCGGGACTTTTGTGGTGGAGATAAGCGGGATCGAACCGCTGACCTCCTGAATGCCATTCAGGCGCTCTCCCAGCTGAGCTATACCCCCACGTAACCGTATTCAATTGTAGGTCCCAAAGGGACTTGTGGTGGAGATAAGCGGGATCGAACCGCTGACCTCCTGAATGCCATTCAGGCGCTCTCCCAGCTGAGCTATACCCCCACATATTGGTGTCTGCCGGGTATTTGTCCCGTACAGAACGAATGTTATTTTAGCAGGATAGCGCGTATTTGTCAATATCCTTTTTTCGTTTTCTTCCGCAAATTTTTGTTCGGGCCGCAGCGGGACCCTTCCCTGCCGGTAAAAAGTCTGTGCGGGCTTTTCTCTTGAGGTTTTTCCACCCCTGGGGTATAATGCCAATAGATATCCGTTCTTACCACACGCCGCCATTTTGAGGAGGTTTGGCATGACCGCCAAGGAACGCAAGCAGCTGGAGGCCTATATTGACAGCTATTACAGCAGCTATTTTCAGATGGACGCCGTCTATAACGAATGGGCCTCCGCCAACAAAATACAGGATACCACCCTCTTTGTGCTCAATGAGATCAGCAAGCAGGAGTTCTGTACCCAGCGCAGCCTGAAGGACAGCCTGGGCTACTCCAAGCAGACCATCTCCTGTTCCCTCCGGCGGCTGGAGCAGGACGGTATTATTACCCGCCAGCGCGCCCTCCACGATCAGCGCAACAACCTCATCCGCCTTACCCCCAAGGGGAAGGCCTATGCGGACAAGCTCCTCGCCCGCCTCCATGAGGCGGAGCGCCAGGCCTTTCAGCACCTGAGCAAGGAGGAGTGCGAGTGGGTGCTCACCGCCTTTCGCAAGCTGACCACCGCGCTGGCGGACAGCATCCGCGCAGACATCGCCGCCTCGGAGGAGGCCTGATACCGGCAGGGCCGCTTCTGCGGCCCTGCCTTTTTGTTTTTCATCCGCAGAATTTTTATTCATATTTCCAATATATATTCATTTTCTCGCGCGCACATATTGGTCAATTTTTTTACCAGATTAAATTTGGTATTTTTCTTAATTCATTCGCTGTAATGGTAAAATATTTTATCGTTTTTCTCCCTCCGGACTCTCATTTTCCATATTTTAATAATTATCAATGTGTTTCCTTTGTTTTTAAATTGCAAAATGGTAAATAATTTGACTATATAATATCGTTTTGCAATATTTCACCTGTGCGTTTTCACAAGGACCAATCTGAGTTTTTAATTATTGACACCCCTTTTCTGTGGCTTTTGCATTAATTTTTATGCTTGACAGAGTGCATTTTTGTGGATATATTTTATTTGCAGATGACGGGCGGCGCGCGACGCCCGCCGCAGAATTTGTTGCCACAATTAAAAAGGGAGTGAGTTCTGGTGGCTGATACAAACAAAGAGAACGTCGTCCGCGACTATGACATTGACGAGTATGTCCCAATGAACGCCAGATACTACGGCATCAAGGAGATGGCGTCGGTCTGGATTTGCGCCAACGCCAACCCCACCTCCTGGTATATGGGCACCATCGTGGGCGCTCTGGGGCTGGGCGGCGCCTTCCTAGCAGCCATTATCAGCAATCCTCTGGTCTATCTGATTCTGGCCCTGGTGGGCATCATGGGTTTCCGGGTGGCTTCCAGCACCATGGGCCTGGCCCGCGTCCCCTTCGGCATTGTGGGCAGCAAGCTGCCCTCTCTCATCAACGCCCTGCAGTTTGTGGGATGGTGCGGCGTCAACACTTATATCGCCGCAGTCCCCCTGGCGAGCCTCATCTCCAGCTTTACCGGCGCGGACCCCCACTCCAAGCCCATGATAGCCCTCTCCGTGATCATTATCCTGGCCATCACCAGCGTAATCGCTATTTTCGGCGGCGCGAAGCTCATCGGCATCGCCCAGAATATCGCAGTCATCTGCCTGATCGTCCTCAGCGTTTGGATTACGGTGCAGGTCTTCCGCACCTTTTCCTTCAGCGATATCGCGGCCTGGAAGCTGGAGGCCAATCCCGCCAACTCCGGCTGGGCCCTGCCCTTCGGCTCAGCGATGGACTCCTTCGCGGCCTTCGGCTTCGCCTGGGTCATGGCGGTGGCCGACTATACCCGCTACACCAAGAGCAAAACGGCGGCCACCGCGGCCCCCATGGCGGGCGCCGCTTTCGGTATGCTGTGGTTCTGCATGATTGGCGCGGTGAGCGCTATCGCGGTGGCGGTGCTCAACGGCGGTCTCTTCGACCCCACTTCCGCCGACCTGGGCTACATCTGCTCCTCTCTGGGTATGGGGCAGATCGCCAACGTGCTCATTGTGCTGTCCACCATTGCGGTGAATATGATCAACGTCTACTCCGGCGGATTCTCCACCGCCAACGTGAGCAGCAAGCTCTCCCCCAAGGTCTCTATGACCATCATCGCCGTGGGCTCGGTGCTGCTGGCCCTCACGCCCCTGGTACTGGGCAGTTTTCTGGACACCTTCCAGATTTTCCTGGGATACCTGGGCGCAGTGTTCCCGCCCTGCATCGCCATTCTGGTGGCGGACTACTTCTTTATCCGCAAAAAGAAGTACGACATCAGCCAGTTCAGCAATAAGAACGGCCCCTACTGGTACAAGAACGGCATTAACCCAGTAGCCATCGGCTGCTTCCTGCTGGGCGTGGCCGCCTACTTCGTGGGCCAGCAGATCCCCTTCGTCATGGCCTCCATCGGCGCGGTGTTCTTCTGCTTTATCATCACCGGCGCCGCCTACCTGATCGCCGCCAAGGCCCTGATGAAAGAAACGCGATAAGAGAGGAGAATTGCCGCTATGTGTTTTTCCGTCATTGTGGGCAGGAATGCCAGCGCCGCCGGCCATGTGCTCCTGGCCGCCAACGACGACTGGCCCGGATGTCCGGGCCATGTGCACTACGTACCCCGCCGGGCCTGGGACGGCGGGGATACCTTTCTCACCGTTAAGGGCACGCCCATCCCCCAGGTCCCGCTGACCTACGGCTATACCTATTCCGCAGCCGCCTACGAGACCGGCACGCGCCGCGTCTCCTGGGCGGATGGAGTCAACGACCAGAGGGTGGCGGTCTCCATGCAGGGGGTCTACGCCTTTGCCGATTACCAGAAGGAGGGAGATCTGCTGGAGTGTGACGACCTGGTCATTCTGATGCTGGAGCGGGGCAGGACCGCCCGGCAGGCCATTGAGACGGCGGGGGAACTGATCGCCCGGTACGGCTACTCCGTCTCCACCATTGACGGAGCCGAGGGGACCGTCTGCATGGCCGTGGCCGACCCGGAGGAGGGCTTCTTCCTGGAGCTGGGTCCCGGCGGCTACTGGTGCGCCCGGCGGGTGTCCGACGACCAGGTGGAGTGCCGTCCCAACTGCTTCGGCATCGGCGAGGTGGACTTTGAGGACCACGAGAATTTTCTCTGCTCCCCCGGCCTCTATGAGCTGGCGGTGGAGAAGGGGCTGGTCCGCAGCGGAGAAAAGCTCAACTTTGCCGCCGCCTTCGGCGGGGACTCCACCGATTTGAACCCCGGCTACGGCGGGGCGCTGAATCCGGTGAATACCCTGCGGAAATGGCGGGTATTCAACAAGCTGGGCGGGCTGAACCTGCCGCCCGAGGCCCCGGTCTACGGCTGTGTCCCCAGGGAGCCCGTCACCCTGCGGGGACTCATGGACCTGATGCGGGACGGGCTGGAGGGCACGGAGTACAGCCTTGGGACGGCTCCCGAGGCCGGACGCTTCCACAACCCCTTCTGGATGGAGATCAGCACCAGCATCGCCCAGGGGGGCACGGTCGTCTGCATGATTGCCGACCTCTCCCCCGCGCTTGCGCAGGAGCTGGGCTGCCCGGTCTGGTTCGCGTTCAGCAACGCCCGGCTGGCCCCCTTCGTCCCCTGCTACACCGGAGGGCGCGGCCTGCCGGAGGCCTACCAGCGGGGCGAGTGCGGCGCATTCAACCCCGCAGACGCCTGGTGGGCCTTCCAGGAGACCGCCGAGCTCTGCTGCCGCAATTACGAGGCCATCGCCCCCGTGGAGGTCGTTCCCGTCTACGAGGCCATGGAGGACCGGTTCTTCGCCGCCCTGGCCCGGGCGGAGGACGAGGCTGTGAAGCGGTTTGGTCAGGACCCGGAGGGCGCGCGGGACTATCTGGCCGGGGTGACCGGCGCTATGGCCGAAGAGGCCATGGAGACCGCGCTGAAAATCGGCCGGAGAATCAAGGGGAAATACCTCTGCAATACCATCCTGGAATGGATATAGAGATAAAGACGGCGGGGCAAAGTCCATCAGGACTTTGCCCCGCCGTCTTTTATTGCGCCTGGAGCGCCCGGAGCGCCGCCTCCTCGGCGAACTGCTTGCTGTAAAGCGTGTGGTAATACCCCTTGCGGCGCAGAAGCTCCTCGTGCTTACCCTGCTCCACGATGCGGCCGTCCCGGACCACCAGAATGAGGTCCGCGTGGCGGATGGTGGAGAGCCGGTGGGCGATGAGGAAGGAGGTGCGCCCCTCCAGCAGGTGGGAGATGGCGTTTTGAATCAGCTGCTCCGTCTCCGTGTCGATGGAGGAGGTAGCCTCGTCCAGCACGAAAATCCGCGGGTCGGCCAAAACCGCCCGGGCGAAGGAGATGAGCTGCTTCTCGCCGGTGGAGAGGCGGTCGCCCCCCTCACCCACCGGGCTGTCGTATCCCCGGTCCAGCTTCTTCACCACCGTGTCGGCGCTCACCGCCTCGGCGGCGGCTTTGATCTCAGCCTCGGTGGCGTCCAGCCGGCCATAGCGGATATTCTCCATCACCGTGCCGGAGAAGAGATGGGGGGCCTGGAGGACGTAGCCGATGTTGGAGTGTAACCAGAGCTGGGAGCGCCGGCGGTAGTCCACGCCGTCGATGAGGATGCGGCCCGCCGTGGGCTCGAAGAAGCGGCAGGCCAGGTTTACCAGGGTGCTCTTCCCCGCCCCGGTCTCCCCCACGATGGCCACGGTGGTCCCGGCGGGAATATGGAGGCTGAAGTGGCTCAGCACCTCCTCATTGCCGTCGGGGTACTGAAAGGACACGTCCTCGAAGGTAATGTCCCCCTTGATGGGGGGCCAGTTCTCCTTCTTGGGGTGGAAGGTGTCGCCGTATTGCTCCACCACCTCGGGAGCGTCGCTGATGAGGGGCTTCTCGTCCAAAAGACCGGTAACGCGCTCAATATTGGCCTGGATAGAGATAAAGTCGGCCATGTTTCGGGCGAGCTGCTGGATGGGCTCGAAGATGCCCGCCGCATAGGAGGCGAAGGCGGAAAGAGTGCCCAGCAGCAGAAGTCCCTCCCTCACCAGGAAGCCGCCCCTGGCCAGAACCACCGCCGTGGCGATGGAGCTGACGAAGAGGACCAGCGGGATATAGACGGCGCTGAGGCGGGCGGCCTTCACGGAGGAGGCGCGCATATCTCCGGTGAGCTTCTGAAAACCGGCAAAATTCTGGTCCTCAATGACCAGGGTCTTGGAGGTCTTTGCCCCGGTGATGCCCTCGTTGAAGGCGCCGGTAATCTTGGAGTTGGCCTTGCGCACCTTGCGGTTCCAGTGGAGGATGCGGTTTTGAAAATACCAGGTCAGCAGGGCGATGGCGGGCACCACCAGGATAACCAGCAGGGCCAGCTGGACGTTGAGCATCAGCATGGCGATGAAGACGCCGATCACATAGGAGAAGGCCCAGAGCATATCGAAGAAGTTCCAGGCCACCAGGGCAGCTATGCGGTTGGTGTCGCTCATGACCCGGGAGTGGATATAGCCCACCGGGGTCACGTTGTAGTAGGAGAAGGACAGAGTCTGGAGGTGGACGAAGCAGGCCTTTTTCATGTCCCGGCCGAACATCATCTCAAGCCGCATGGAGCCCCGGGTGAAGGCCACCACGAAGAGGGCCTGGAGGATAATGGCGGCTGCATAGGCCCCGCCGAAGCCGGCTACCCCGGCAGTGGTATTCCCCTCAATAAAGCGGTCGATGGCATACCGCTGGAAGAGGGGGAGCAGAATGTCGATAAAGGCGCACAGGAAGATAAAGACAAAGATTTGAATGAGGGTCTTCCTATAGGGCCTTAGGTAAGGGAAAAGCGCTTTCCACACCCGCCAGTCAAAGGACTGGGCATATTCCTTCTCGTCGTAGGCGGCCATCAGTCGTCCCCCCCTTCCTCCAGGAGGACCCGGTCCTCGCTGTTCATCTGAATGTCGTAAATGCGCCTATAGATGCCGCCCCTCTCCATAAGCTGGGCGTGGGTGCCCTCCTCGGCCACCCGGCCGTCCTCCAGGACCAGGATGCGGTCGGCCTGCATGAGGGTGGTGACGCGGTGGGAGATGAGGACCACGGTGCTGCCCTCCTCGTGCTCCCTGAGGGCGGCGCGGATCTGCGCGTCGGTCTCGGCGTCCACTGCGGAGAGGGAGTCGTCAAAGACCATGATGGGCGCGCCCTGCATCAGCATCCGGGCGATGGCCACGCGCTGCTTCTGCCCGCCGGAGAGGGTGACCCCCCGCTCCCCCACCATGGTGTCGTACCCCAGGGAGAGCTCCGCCATGGCGGCGTCCACGCAGGCGGTGGCTGCGGCGGCGCGGACCTCCTCCAGGCTCGCCATGGGCCGTGTGGCCTTGATGTTCTCCTCGATGGTGCGTGAGAAGAGGAAGGGCTCCTGGAGGACCATGCCGATGTTCCTGCGCAGGTATTCCCGGGGAATGCTGCGGATGTCCACGCCGCCGATGGTGATGCGCCCGCCGCCCTCAGGAAGGTCGTAGAGCCTGTCCAGAAGGTGCATGAGGGTGCTCTTGCCGCTGCCCGTACCGCCAAGAATGGCGAAGGTGGACCCGGCAGGGATAGTAAAGGAAATATCCTTAACGGTACTCCCCTGCTCCTCATAGCCGAAGGATACGTGGTCGAAGACGATATCCCGGTCCATGGGCGGCTCCACCGGCTCCGCCGGGCCGGGCTCCTCCTTGGCGTCCAGGATATATTTTACGCGGTCGATGGACACGCCCGCCTTGCTCATCTCGGAGAGGATGCGGCCCAGTGCCCGCACAGGCCAGACCATGGCCGCGTTATAGGACATAAAGGCCAGGAATTCGCCGGCGGTGACGCCGCCGCCCACGGTCTCGTACACGCCCACCAGCAGGACGGTCATAATCTGCAGCCCGGTGATGAGGTCGCCGCTGGCCCAGTACGCGCTCATCAGCTTGCCCAGCTTGATCCAGAGGTCTGTAAAGCGTTGATTCTTTACATCAAAGCGGTCAATCTCGTACTGCTCCCGGCCAAAGGCCCGGACCACCCGGACGCCGGTCAGGTTCTCCTGAACGGTGGTGGAGAGCTCCCCCTCCGCCTCGTCGGCGGCCAGGAAGCGCTTTGCAATCTTGGTGTAGAAGAAGAAGGAGTAGCCCATGATGATGGGCAGGAACCCCAGGGCCACCAGTGAGATCTTCACATTCATGGAGAACATCACAACGAGATAGAAAACGACCATAAAGGCGGTGCGGAAGACCTCCAGGAGCTGGTTGGTGACAAAGTTGCGGATAACGTCCACGTCGGAGGTACAGCGCTGGATAATCTCGCCGGTCTGGTGGGCTGTGTGCCAGGAGAAGGGCAGCTTTTGAATATGGTCGTAGAGTCCGTCCCGCAGGCCCTTGACGAAGTTCTCCGAGCATTTTGCGGTCCAGATGCGGGAGAGGTAGTTGCACACCCCGGAAAGGACCGCCGCCGCCAGAATGGCCGCCGCCGCCAGGATGAGTCCGCGGGTAAGCTCCAGACTGTCCAGCCTCAGGAGGGACACCAGCGGTTCCGGCAGGGCGAAGGGCTCCGGGCCGATGACGGAGTCCACGGTGGTGCGGATAATCTGGGGCGTGGCGGCATTGAAGACCGTGTTGAGCATGGAGAGGGTCAGCGCGCCTGTGAAGAGCCAGAGGCTCGGACGCAGAAAGCGCCATATCAGGGCGGCCTTGCCGCCCCCGGTCTGTGTCGGGTCCATGGGGACCTCCTTTCTCGCGGGGCGGCAGAACCGCCCCCTACACTCATTTGGGTACAAAAAAACCGCGGCAAGCAACGCCACGGCAACCTGATCTATAAGCGCTCCCGGCATCCGGGCGCAGCGGCTGGTCGTCCACGGGTCGTACCTATTCTGTTCTCACCCGCTTCGTTCCAAACATCCCGAACACCCTTTCCGCCGTCATCTCGAAAATCTGTTTCTCTACTCTAACCCAGGGCGTGGAATTTGTCAAGAGGAAGCGGTGGACGGACAGCAGAAAAGCGGAAATTGATAAGGCCGCGGAGGCTCTCCAATGAATCCGTATCCGTCCCAGAACCGAACGGGGCTCTTTTCCCGCCGGGCTTTCACATTTCAGTTCTTATTTTCTGTCCGTCTCAATCATAGCCGCAGCCCCGGCCATGTCCTTTCGGACACAGCCGGGGCTGCATGACTGAAGAGTAAAATATAAGCTGACTGGTTCGGTTTAGCCCTCAAGGTCCTCCACGGCAGCCTTGCCGGCAATCCGGCCGGAGGTGTAGGCCCAGCCCTGGGCCGCGCCGCCATAGGTGACGTACTCGCGCTGCTCGCTGAACAGAACGCCCAGGGAGTCGGTGCCCACCGCGTACAGGCCGTTGATGGGCGTGGCGTTGTCGCTGCCCAGAACCTGCATGTCGGTGTTCACGTCCAGGCCGCCCACGGTGGAGTAGATGTAGGACGCGCCCACGAAGGCGTAGTAGGGACCCTCATTCGCGATGGACATGGTGAGGTAGTCGGCGCTCTTGCCGAACTCGGTGTCCTCGCCGGCGGCCACAGCTGCGTTGTAACGGCCGACATTTTCAGTCAGGGTGGCGGGGTCCATGCCAGTGATCTCGGCCAGCTCCTCCAGGGTGTCCGCCTTGTAGGCGATGCCCTTCTCGATGCACAGGTCGATGACGTCGTAGACCTCGGGGATGGGCTTGCCGCCGTCGATGCCGCCCTGGCAGGTCAGGTCGTCGCCGAAGCCCGCGCCGGGCAGGCCGTTCTCCTTGACGGACTGGAAGTAGTCGTCGGACCAGATGGTGTAGTACCTGGGACCGGACTTCCAGGTCTGGAAGGTGCCAGCCTCGTTGGAAAAGCGAGCGCCGTCCATGCCCACCTGGAGGGCGTAGGCCGCGCTGGCGAGGGCGTTGGGGAAGTCGTTGAGGGAGTTGCGGCGGGGCAGCGCGGACCAGAAGCCCACGTCGTTCTCATCGCCCACGATCTCCACGGGGTACTCGTGCAGGGTGATGGGCGCGCCCTGGAGATGGACCATGGGGGGCATGCCAATGTTATAGGTACCCGCGCCGATATCCAGTGCGGAGGCGAAGATCTTGCCGTCGTTCTGGGTCATGCCGTACATATTCCAGGCGCCCTGGAGGGGGTAGTACTCGTTGGAGAGGTACTGCTCCTGGAGCTCGGCGTTGTTGGAGAAGCCGCCGGTGGCGGTAATGACCGCCTTGGCGTTGATGGTGTACTCGGTGCCGTCGTAGCCCACGGCCTTCACGCCGGTGACGGTGTTGGACGCCTTATCGTAGATAAGCTCGGTGCCCTCGACCTCCAGGAGGTACTTGCCGCCCAGCTTCTCATAGTCGGCGATGATGGCGTCGAACATCTCGCCGGTCTCCTTCTTCCAGTTACCGTAGCCCTGGCCGGTGTACTGGAACTTGCAGTAGAAAATGTCCTCAGGCGTGAAGCCGCGCTGAGGGCCGCCGTACTCCCAGCCCTCGCCGTCGGGGGAACCCTCGCCGTAGTCGAAGCCGTGGCTGATGAGCCAGTCGATGGTGGGGCCGGACTCCTCAAAGAAGAGGTCCAGCAGCTCCTGCTTGGCGTCGCCCTTGGTAAAGTTGTTCCAATCGGCCTTCATGGCCTCGGCGTCCACGTAGTCCTTGCCGCCGTGGTAGGTGGCGTCGTATTCAGGGGCGTTGATGCCCATGGTGTCGGCGGTGATGCAGGAGGTGCCGCCGTACTTGCCGGCCTTGTCGATGGCCAGGACGGAGACCTTGGAGGCGTCGCCCCCGTTGGCAGCGTACATGGCCTCGGCGGCGCTCATGGCGGCGGCGGTGCCGGAGCCGCCCATACCCACCACCAGGATATCGGTGTCGATGGTCTCCTGCTTGCCGACCTTCTCGGGCACGGTGTAGAAGCTCTCGATGGCGCTCTCGTCCGCGCCGCCCGCGGCCAGGGCGTCCTTCAGCGCGGCCTCGGTGGCCAGCTTGATGCCGGTGCTGGAGCCGGTGGCGCCGGTGATGGCGTCCACCCGGACGGATTGGGCGTCCAGCATGCGGGGAACAATCTTCTCCATGGCGGCGGTGACAAACGGGTAGGTCTCGGCGTTCTCGCCCAGCTCGATCTTCTCAATGGCGGTCTCGCTGACGGTGACCTTCACCTCCAGGGGCTGGAGGAGAGAGAAGCCGCTGGCAGTGGCCGTGTACGTGCCGGGCTTCATGGCGACCGCGCCGGCAGTGGGCTCGCTCTCGCCCTTGGCCTCGGCGATGGCGGCCTTCACGGCGCTCTTGATGGCGTTGGAGGTCATGGTGGCGCCGGAGGTGCCGTCCACGTCGGCGCTGTTCGCCTCTTTAATCTTGCCGGGGAGTTCCTTGAGGGCGTTGCCGCCGATATTCTCGGTCTCGCTCTCGCCCACGGCGGCCACGTCGGTGATCACGCCGTCGGTGAAGGTGACGGTGACGCTCACCTCGCCGCCGTAGCCCTGGGCGGTCTTGGTGATGGTCTTTACCTCGGGCGCGGCAGACGCGCTTGGGGTAGGGGTCGGCTCCGCCTCCTTGGGCGTACAAGCTGCCAGAGACAGCACCATAGCGCCCGCGAGAAGCAGGGAGCCCAGCTTCTTCGTGTTCATGCTAGTTTCCTCCTCTTAACTTTATTTCCTGGCGGAAATAGTTTGATGCAAAATTAACATAGCAGATTGCAAATTCAAAATCAAGGCGTTTTCCCATAACCTATCACAAGTGATAGGGGGAGTTGATAGTCCCCTGTTGGTCAAGTCGCCAAAAGGAGAGGAAGGGCCCCGCAGGGTATGGCGCGGCGGGCGGCGGAGTTGTATAATGGACGCTAATCTGCAATGAAATTTCAACAGCCAAGACAGAGAAAAGGTGGATTTTATGCGATATGATACGGTCATTTTCGACCTGGACGGGACGCTGCTGGACACGCTTCAGGATCTGGCCGACAGCGTCAACTACGCGCTGAACGTCAATGCCCTGCCCCAGCGTACTGTGGACGAGGTGCGCCGCTTCGTGGGCAGCGGGGTGGCCCGGCTCGTGGCCCGGGCGGTGCCCGAGGGCACGCCGGAGAACCTGGTGTCCAAGGTGCTGGCCGACTTCCGGGCCCACTACGTCCTCAACATGGAGAACCGGACCGCCCCCTACCCGGGTGTGCTGGAGCTGCTGCGGCGGCTGCGCGCGGAAGGCTTTCACCTTGCCATTGTCTCCAACAAATTCGACGCCGCCGTGAAGGGCCTGGCCCAGGCCTATTTTGAGGGGCTGCTCCCCGTCGCTATCGGCGAGGCCGCCGGGATTTCCCGCAAGCCCGCGCCGGACACGGTGTTCAAAGCCCTGAGGGAGCTGGGCGCGGACGCCGGCCGGGCCGTCTACGTGGGCGATTCCGACGTGGACATCCAGACCGCCGGCAGCGCCGGCCTCCCCTGCATCTCGGTGTCCTGGGGCTTCCGGGACCGGGCCTTTCTGCTGGAGCACGGGGCCGGGTTGATCGTGGACGACACCGAGGCGCTGTACCGGGCGCTGACGGCGGAATAGAACATAGCTGAGGTTTTTTGACAGTCTGAAGCGGGGCCATGCAACTTGCATGGCCCCGCTTCTTATACGCTCTTATTCCATCCCGGAGAGTTCCGCCGGGGCGGCAACCGCCTCTGCGCCGGCCACCTTCAGCTCCAGCAGGGTCTGCTTTGACGTACGGAAATTGTCCGCGGCCACCCGCCGGAAAAGCTGGGCAAAGCACGCGCCGTCGCGCTGAGTCAGACTCTCCCGGAGCTGCGAGGAGAGGGCGGACCAGCAGTCCACCCGCTCCTCCCCGGTCTCGTTCAGCCGCAGCACGCTCCCCTTCAGCAGCTGAAGGGTGATCTTTCCGTAGATCTCACGGACGGCCGCAAGGGGACACTCCCGCGTCACCGCCTGCAGGCAGGCGCTGATGGCGTTTACCATACCGGCCTTCCGGTCGCCCGACGACACCGCGTCAGTCAGTCCCCGGAGGGTCTCTCCGCTCAGGTGGGGAAAGGTATACTCCAGCACCGGGGCGCAGGTGAGGGCGAAGAGCTGAACCGCCTCCAGGAAGTCCAGCAGGTTCTCGTCCAGCATCAGGCCCCTGCGTTTTTGCAGCAGCGTCGCATCCCCGGCGAAGATCACCCGGGTGCCCACGCCGTTGATGGTGGCGGTGACGCCCAGCTGATTCAGCACGCCGACGGTCCGCCGGATGGTGATCGTCGACACATGGTAGATGTCCGCCAGCGCCCCAACCGAGGGCAGGAGCGTTCCCACCGGATACTTCCCCTGATTAATCCCACAGACCAAATCGATTGCGATAACGTCGCAGTAGCGGGTACGCCCCTTGTTCGGCTCCCACTGGAAGGCCGCCGGGGCTTCTGCGGCGCTTGCCGCCGCCCCGTCCAGAAATTGCTCGGGAAGCGCAAAAAAGCGCTGTGCCGCGTCCCGCTGCCGCCGAAACGCCGCGGAGAAGTTCCCCCCTTCACAGTCCTGCAGGCTCCGCAGCGTCCCCTCCGACAGCTCCCGCAGAAGGACGCCGCTCTCCCCGCCGGTCTGCTCTGAGAGGATATCGAGGAGCGCGCTCCCGGCGAACGCGCCCACGTCGTAGTAGAGACTCAGCACGGTCCGGCTCCCCAGGGCCCTCAGCGCCCTCTCAAAGCCTCTGTACAGGTACTTCGCCCGCTGGGCGCACTCGGCATCCGCCTCCGGCGGTGCCGGCAGCTGCCCAGACTCCATCCGGCAAATTCCCTCCACTGTAATGGCGGGTGAGAGTAACTCCAGGCTCCTGCAGAGATCCGCCAGCGCCAGCGCCCGGGCGCGGAAGACCGGGCTGTCCAGGTAGTTATGATAGGGCTTGGCAATCACCAGCGTCTCCCTCCCGCGGCAGAGCTGCACCAGCCCCGCCCGCTCCAGCGCCTTGAGGGCCCGCTGCGCCGGGCAGTAGGACACGCGAAAGCGCCGGGCGATCTCCTGTACGGAGGGGAACCGCTCGCCGTCGTCGAAAAAACCAAGCTGGATCTGTCCCGCGAGGCTGCGGTATATCGTCTGTTCCTGACTGTTGATTGACATCTTGCACCGCCTTTCCTGCTCAATTATAACGGTATTTTGAGTTTATTTCCATATATTCGAGCAAAAAAGCAGGATTCAACATTCAGACCCGTTGTAATTCAATTTCTTTGTCTCAATTTGCAACAATGTGATTGTCTCTTTCGATATCTTGGACTATAATGTATCAATATATTATGATCAAAGGGGATGGTCCGGTGAACTTGAGAGAATGCTACGCCGCCGCTGCCGCCGATTACGACGACGTGATGCGCAGATTTATGAGTGAAAACCGGGTTGATCGTTTTCTGACCATGTTCCTCAGGGACGGCAGCTTCGAGCTGCTCTGCTCCGCCATGGATGCGGGGGATTATCAGGACGCCTTCCGCGCGGTACATACAATCAAGGGCATCTCCATGAATCTCAGTCTGAACGCCCTGCGTGACGCCTGCATAGAGCTGACGGAAAATCTGCGCGCCGGGACGCCCGACGACCGCACCCAGCCGTGCTTTGACCGGGTCCGCGAGGAGTACCACCGGACCCGCGCGGCCATTCGCAGCCATTTGAATTAAGCGCCCGGGACACGGGTGGGAGGTGTCTGGCACGGAACAGAAATACGAGATACTGATTGTAGACGACGCGGAGATCAACCGCTCCATGCTGGCCGACATGCTGGCCGACAGGTATGCCGTCTCGGAGGCGGCCAACGGTTTGGAGGCGGTCTCCATTATGGAAAAGTACCACGCGGAGCTCTCCCTGGTGCTGCTGGATATTATGATGCCGGAGATGAACGGCTTTGAGGTTCTGGCCTACATGAGCAAGAGCGAGTGGCTGAGCAGCGTGCCCGTCATTATGATCTCGGCGGAGACCTCCTCCTCTTATATCGACCAGGCCTACGATCTGGGGGCCACCGACTACATCAGCCGCCCCTTCGACGAGAAGACGGTCCAGCGCCGGGTAAAAAACACCATTATGCTCTACGCCAAGCAGAAGATGCTGGAGAGCATGGTGACCGAGCAAATCCTGGAGAAGGAGCGCAACAACTTCCTGATGGTGGAGATTCTCTCCAACATCGTGGAATTCCGCAACGGCGAGAGTGGGATGCATGTGCTGCATATCCGCACCATCACCGACCTGCTGCTGCGCCATCTGGTCCATATGACAGGCCGCTACCCACTGACCCCCGGCCGGATCGCGCTGATTGTCAACGCCTCCTCCCTCCACGACATTGGAAAAATATCCATCCCGGAGCACATTCTCAACAAGCCCGGCAAGCTGACGCCGGAGGAGTTCGGGATTATGAAAACCCACAGCGAGATCGGCGCCCGGATTCTGGAGAACGCCCCCTGCCACCAGAATGAGGAGCTGATCCAAATCGCCCATGAAATCTGCCGGTGGCACCATGAGCGGTATGACGGCCATGGCTACCCCGACGGACTCAAGGGCGACGAAATCCCCATCTCTGCCCAGGTGGTGGCTGTGGCGGACGTATACGACGCGCTCACCAACGAGCGCATTTACAAGCCCGCCTATTCCCATGAGGCCGCCATGCGGATGATCCTCAACGGCGAGTGCGGCGTCTTCAATCCCATCCTCCTGCAGTGCCTCATCGAGATGGGGCCGCGGATCGCGGAGGAGATGGCCAAGAGCACCACGGAGCAGATCTCCGCCTCCGAGATCTCCAGCATCTCCTCCCAGGTGCTGAGCACCGGGAAGGTCTCCAGCCGTACCCTCGCCCTGCTGGAGCAGGAGCGGACCAAATATCAATTCTTCGCCTCCATGTCCAAGGAGATTCAGTACGAGTACAGTCTGAGCACCGATCTGCTGACCCTCTCCGACTGGGGCGCCGCTCAGCTTGGGCTGCCTGAGCTGATTCCCCACCCGGAGCACAATGCCGAGCTGCACAAGGTCCTCTCGTACGACGATCTGCACGATCTCTTTGGCCGGCTGACCGCCGCCACGCCCGAAAACCCGTTGATTCACGCCGTCTACGCGCTGAACATTCACGGCCAGCAGCGCTGGTACAAGGTGGTGGCCCGGCCCCTGTGGGTGGGGGACGAGCACCCGGTGATGACCGGGACCATCGGCAAATTCTCCGACGTACACGAGGAGCGTCTCCAGCTGGAGGCGCTGAAAGAGCAGGCGGAGCAGGACTCCCTCACAAAGCTCCACAACCATATGTCCGCCCGGGCGCAGATTGAGTCCGCCCTGGTGAAGGGCAGGGCGGAGAAGTACGCGCTGATTCTCTTCGACCTGGACCTCTTCAAGAACGCCAACGACCGGTACGGGCATATGTTCGGCGACGAGGTGCTGAAGGACGTGGCCCGGCGGATTGTCCAGAACATCCGCCAGGAGGACATCGCCGCCCGAATCGGCGGAGACGAGTTTTTGATTTTCACCCCCTATAAAGATGAGGTGGAGCCCATGGTCAGCCGCCTGTTTGAGGCCATCGCCGGCAGATACGCCCAGTTTGACGTCTCCCTCAGCATGGGCGTGTCCATCGCGCCCAAGGACGGCAAAAATTATGAGCTGCTGTTCCACCGGGCGGATCAGGCCCTCTACGCAGCCAAGCAGCACGGACGGAAGCGCTACTGCTTTTACGACGACTCGGTCAGAGGCACCCTCTCCGTCCTCTCCCCCATGGAGAGCGACCTCGCAGGTCCGGACCCCATATAAATCGCTCCGCCGAAGGACGGACACGTTGGAGTTGAGTTGTACATGCACAGCAAGCCGGCCGGCAGCGGCATGAGGGCGAAGGATAAAACCTGGATTTTAAGCACTGTCAGCACCGCAGGCCTCATCGTCCTGATGCTGATCTACCTGATAATGACCCTGTGGAGCTCCAACCAGCTCTCCGGACATATGGAGGTCATATCGGACCACCCCTTCGAGGTGGTGGCGGCGGCAGGCGATCTCAAGAGCTGCATATCGGAGATGCGGATTCGCTTTGAACGTCTGACCTCCCATAACAGCGCTGCTGATATCACCCTGGTCCGCAGCGCGCTGGACGACATCGACTCCAAAATGGCGCAGCCTCTGGATAAGCTGGAGACGCTCTACCTGGGCGACCCGGAGGACATGGCCCGGCTGTACGCCGCCCTGGCGGCGCTGGATACGGAACATTCGGCCTGCCTGGAGTTTGCCGGGGGGAGGGACACCACCCTGGACGAAATTGAACGCTGGCAGGACACCCGCCTGTACCCTCTGTACGATGAGGCAACGGGTATTCTGGACAAGATGATACAGAGCGCACAGGATAAAAAGGTCCAGTACGGCGAAATGGCGGAGGCTCTGCATCAAAACACCCTGATTGGCTCCCTTGTCCTGATGGGGCTGATGTTCGGCGCCCTCCTCCTCTCCCAGTACGCCCTTCGGCGGCAGAGGCGGGAGCTGGTTCTGCGCAGCCAGCTTTTCGACACGCTCTCCAACAGCATTGACGACGCATTCCTGATCCGCGACGCGGAGACAGAGCAGATCTACTATACCGGACTCAACATTGAGAGGGTCATCGGCCGCCCGGTGGCTGTCATGGAAGATCTCTACCGGGGCTTCCGCAGTGAGGACGCCGCCGAGATCCGCGCCGCCGTCCACGCCCAGGAGCTCCCTTTCATCAAGACCGTGGAATACACCCTCCCCGACCGGGAAAAGCGGTGGCTGTCGGTACGAATCTACCGCGCGGACAGTATGAAGAAACTTCAGGTCATCAGCGTTTTGTCCGACTGCACGGATGAGCTCAAGGCGCGGCAGGCCCTTCAGGATGCCATGATGAACGCGAGGCGGGCCAACTCCGCCAAGAGCGACTTTCTCTCCCGCATGAGCCACGAAATCCGTACTCCGCTTAACGCCATCATCGGTATGACCACCATCGCCGCAGCCTCCGTCCATTCCCCGGAGAAGGTGGAGGACTGTCTGACCAAAATCAACTACTCCTCCAAGCACCTGCTGATGCTCATCAACGATGTGCTGGATATGTCCTAAATCGAGAGCGACAAGATGTCACTGCAGAAGGAGCCCTTTGACCTGTCCCAGGTCGTCAACAGCTTCGTCTCCACCATCTATGCCCAGGCCAAGGCCAAGGGCGTCGCGTTCAGGGAGGTCATGTCCGGCTTTGAGGGCCGGACCCAGTACATCGGCGACGCGCTGCGCCTGAGTCAGATTCTTTTAAACCTGGGCTCCAACGCGGTCAAGTTCACCCCGCCCGGCGGTGCGGTCACCCTGACCGTAACCCGCATCGCCTCCAAGCACAGCACGGACACTCTGCGTTTCGTCATCCGGGACACCGGCATCGGCATGGCCCCCGAGGCGCTGGAGCGTATCTTCAGGCCCTTCGAGCAGGCCGATGCCTCCATCGCCGGGCGCTACGGCGGCACGGGGCTGGGGATGTCCATCACCCAGAACCTGGTGACCCTGATGAGCGGGCGCATCGATATTCAGAGCGAGAGCGGCGTGGGAACCGTCTGCACGGTGGACCTGCCGCTGCTCCGTGATGAGGAGGCGGGTCCCCTGGAGGACTTTTCCGACCTCGGTCTGCGTGCCCTGGTGGCAGACGATGAAAAAGACGTCTGTGTGGAGACCGCCTCCCTCCTGGAGAACATCAAAATCCAGTCCGAATGGGTCACCACGGGGAAAGAGGCCGTCGACCGGGTCGTCGGCGCCCAGCGGCAGGGCGGTGGGTTCGATTTCTGTCTGGTCGACTGGAAGATTCCCGACATGGACGGCATTGAGGTAACCCGGCGGATCCGTGCCAGCGTGGGATTCGATCTGCCCATCATCATGATCTCGGCCTATGACAGCTCGGAGTTTGAGGAGCGGGCCCGCGAGGCAGGCGCCAACGCATTTCTGCCCAAACCCCTCTACCGCTCCTCCGTCTACGCGGCCATCCGGGCCGCCCTGGGCTGCGAACAGCGCTTCCATATGGACGCCGGCTCCGGCCAGGCCGTTTTGAAGGGGAAGCGCCTGCTGCTGGCCGAGGACAACGAGCTCAACCGAGAAATTGTAGTGGAGCTGCTGACCATGAGCGGCGTGACGGTGGAGTGCGCCGTGGACGGCCAGGATGCGCTGAACGCTTTCCTGAACTCCGAACCCGGGCACTTCGACGCCATACTGATGGATGTGCAGATGCCGGTGATGAACGGGTACGAGGCCACCAGGCGCATCCGCACCAGCCAGAGGCCCGACGGGGCCGCGATTCCGATTATCGCCACCACGGCCAATGCCTTCAGCGACGATATCTCCGCCGCGCTGGCGGCCGGAATGAACGCCCACGTCAGCAAGCCCATCGATATCGGGCAGCTCTGCGCGGTCCTTGCCAGGGAGATTGCACAGCGCTGACCGGCCCTCCCGGATTTCTGGCCCCGGCACAGTATCACCCCTGTTCCCGCGCCAAGACTGGTAGAATCGAGGCCGCCTATGAGGAAGAAGAACGAGTTTTTTATCTACACCTGCATGTGGGTGATTGCACTCGCCATTCTGATGGTCCTGTTGATGCAAAATCTTGGCGACGCACGCATCGTGAACTACAGCGGGATTGTCCGCGGCGCCACCCAGAAGCTGGTCAAGGAGGAGATGAGCGGCCAGCAGGACGACGCGCTTCTGCTCAGGCTGGATCAGATCATCGACAACCTGCGCACCGGCCAGGGGGAGTTCAATCTGCGGCGCAACGGCGACAAGGACTATCAGTCCCAGTTGGCGCTCCTGGAGCAGACGTGGGATGAGATGAAGACGGAAATCCATCAGGTTCGGCGTGGGGAGACCTCCCCTCTGCGGCTCTATGAGCTGAGCCAGCGGCACTTCGCCCAGGCGGACGAGATGGTGCTCCTGGCGGAGCAGGGCGCGGAGCGCAAGCTTATCCGGTTCATCGTCTTCTACGGCGTGGTCCTCCTCATCTCGGTCTGCGTGTTCACCCTGCTCAATCGCAAAAACCGCAGAGCGCTGGAGAACAGCATCTATACCGACAACCTGACCGGCATCCTCAACCGGGCGGGATTTGAGGCCAATGCCGCCCCCCTCCTCCGCCAGCGCCCCGGCGGCTGGTACTGCCTTATTGAGCTGGACATCGACGACTTCAAATTTCTCAACAGCAGCTACGGATACGAGCTGGGCGACAAGCTGCTGTGCGCGCTGGCGGACGCCCTGCGGGAGCGCTACCACTCGAATCAGCTCTGCGCCCGCATCTCCGCGGACGACTTCCTCATCCTGGCCAGACAGGAGCCGGACCTTGTGGACGGCCTGCGCAGCCTCCTCGCGAAGACCCTGCTCCAGGGGCCGCTGCTCAACGTCTCCGAATTCGTCACCTTTACCGTTGGCGCATATGCCATCCCCGAAAACGCCGAGGTCATCCAGTCCGTGATGGACAAGGCCAATATGGCCCACAAGGACGCCAAGCTGCTGGGCAAGTCCACCACCGTCTGGTACAACGAAAAGCTGCTGGACAAGCTCAACCATGAGAACAAGCTGAAAAACCGGCTGCGCCGGGCGCTGGACGGCGGCGAGTTTAAAATGTACCTCCAGCCCAAATTCAGCCTCTCCGACCTGTCGTTCCACAGCGCCGAGGCGCTGGTGCGGTGGGATATCCCGGGCCACGGCATCGTGGCCCCGGACGACTTTATCCCCCTCTTCGAGCGCAACGGCTCCATTGCGGAGGTGGATTTCTGCATGCTGGACAAGGCCTGCGCCTTTATCCGGCGTCACATGGACCGGTACGGCGGAGAGTTCTCCATTGCGGTGAACCTCTCCCGTGTCACAATCTACCAGCAGCGGTTCTATCCGGCGGTACTGGAGATTGTGGACCGCTACCGCCTTCCCCACCGCTGCATTGAGCTGGAAATCACGGAGAGCGCCTTCAATGAGACCTCCGACGTGCTCGTAAAAAAGCTGCTCCAGCTCCAGGACGCCGGCTTTGTTGTCACCATGGACGACTTCGGCTCCGGATACTCCAGCCTGAACCTGCTGGACACCCTCCCCATTCAGGTGCTCAAGCTGGACAGGGGCTTCCTGCGGGAGTACGGCGTGTCCGATAGGGTGAAAAACGTCCTCGCCTGCGTGACGGAGCTGGCCCACGCGCTCAATATCCGGGTGGTCTGCGAGGGCATCGAGCAGAGGGAGCATGTGGCGTTCCTGCAGGAGATCGGCTGTGACTACGGCCAGGGCTTCTTTTTCTCAAAGCCCGTCCCCCAGGAGGAGTTTGTTCGGCGCTATGCAGCTGGAAAGGCCTGATATGACAAAAAGAGGGAGCCGGCGGACAATGGTCCGCCGGCTCCCTCTTTTTGTCATATCAGATTCATGGTTCTGGCCTTCTGTATGGCGGAGACCTTGTTGTTGACCTCCAGCTTCTGGTATACGTTTTTCACATGGTAGCGCACCGTCGGCACCGAGATATAGAGTCCGGAGGCGATCTCCTCGTGCTTCATGCCCTTGGCCAGCATCTGGAGGATCTCCCGCTCCCGGTCGGTGAGTGTGACTGCGGTGGGGAGCAGACCGGACACGCTCTGCTGATAGCGCTCGCAGCAGCTCACCACCCGGGCCAGGAAGTCCTGGGGCACCCTGCGGGAGCAGCGCATCTTGCGGAGCATCGGCAGGATGCCTATGGCGTTCTCGGCAAAGGGCATGACCACATCGTCTGCCGCCGCCAGGACCAGCGCGTGCTCCAGCTCCTCGCAGCCCGCCTCGATCCCGTAGAGCTTGGACCGGGCCACCGCGCAGCAGATATAGTTGTGGATAAAGCCCAGCTGATTGTTGTAGAGGGCGAACTTCTCCCGGAACTCCTGGCAGAGGACCTCCAGCCGGATAAACGCCCCGGAGAGGAGCACCGCCCGCATACAGACGATATAGGGGAAGGCCACCCCCTGGAAGAGGAAGCTGCCGGTGTCCATATCGTTCTCCTTCAGCCAGTTGGGAATGGCGTCCACCTTGCCGAAGCAGCTGCTGATATAGGCGGCGCACAGCTCCATGGTGGTGTTGAGAACGGCGCTGTTCTGGCTGCTCACCGTGCCGGCCAGCTCGCCGATGAGCCGCTCTCCCTCGGCAAACTTGCCCCGGTAGAGGCTCAGCCGGGCCAGGACAAAGGCGGCGCAGATCTCAATGGAGGTCTGGTTATAGCTGCGGGCCTGGTAGATGGCCCGCTGGGCGTTGAGCTCCACATTGTCAAAGTCCCCGGTCTCAAGGGCATACTCCGCCAGCGCCAGGGGCTCGCTGCCCGAGCCGCAGCCCTCCACCGCCTGGGCCAGGGTATGGAAGTGGTTGGCGATGAACCGCGCCGTATCCCGCAGGGTGCCCGGCTTCTTGTAGTAGCAGTAGAGAAGGTGGGGCGCGCCGTAGTTGAACTCCGTCTCGTTGCTGACGATGCAGGAGTACCGGCCGGCAAAATACTTCACGGCCTGCTCGGCATGGGCCACCACCTGCTGCACGTCGTTAAACGCGATAAAAATCCAGGTATTGTGGATCTCGCCCAGAATCAGGGTCCGGCGCTGCTCATCCATGTCTTTGACGGTCAGGAAATAGCGCTCCATATTCTGCAGATGCTCCTCCAGCACGCTGTGGGAGGAGGGCGGGCCGGATAGGGCCATGACCCGGATGTTGCGCAGCGTGGCCAGAGGGTAGCGGAACGCGGTCTCAGAGGGCAGGCCGTCGAACACCTTATGAATCTGCGGGAACTGGGCGAAGTGGATATCCTTGCCCACCGCCCGGTCCAGATCCCGGAGAATGGTCTCGATCTCCCCGGAGCGGCAGAGGTAGTCATAGGCCAGGACGCTCTTTCCCCGCTCCAGGAACCACAGCCCCATGCGGTGCCAGAGAGGGCGGGGGTCCACGCCCTTCTGCCGCGCCTTCCCCTGGAGAAACTCCTGAAGCAGGTCGGTCATCTTGTAGGCGGCCAGGGTGTTGTTGTACATGATAAACGCGTTGCCCTGCACCAGATTCAGCAGCTTGGCGCTGGCGGCGGTGTCCTCGAACACCCAGGACACCTGCTCCGGAGTAAAGGCGTCCAGCCAGGAGAGCTTCTCCAGAAAATTCTGGGTCTCGCCGTCATAGGCGCTGTAGAGGTTCAGCTCCAGAAGCTGGTCGATGTCCTCCCCCCTGCCGATGGGCAGACCCTGGCGCATCCCCCGCAGGACCAGGTAAATGCCCGAGATCCACCCACCCGTCCAGCGGCCCACGCTCTGAAGGGCCTCCTCGCTTGCGTCGTACTCCATGAGGGCAAAGTAATCCTTAATCTCTCCCGCCCGGAATTGCAGAACCTCCTGGCCCATCACCCAGCAGAGGCCCCGCTGCTCCAGATCGGCCACGGGCAGGACCTGGGTATTGCGCGTGAGAAGCACGATGTGAAGGTTCTTTACCTGCTCCCCGGCAATCAGGGTGATGAGATCGGCGGTCTGCTGGCAGTCGATGAGGTGGTAGTCGTCTATCACCAGCAGGGTGGGCTCGGTATACTCGGTCTCACAGACGAGCCCCACAATCTTGGCAAGCTGAGGGGCGTCCTTGGGAAAGCCCAAGTCCACGAACCGCTGGGCCAGCTGGGGGTTCTTCTTTTTGATCTGGGCGTTCATCCGCTCCCAGCAGTAGGCCAGGGACCCGCCGGACCCCAGAAGGGACAGCCAGATGGGGTCCAGGTGCTTGGCGTGCACATACTCCCGGAGCGCCGTGGTCTTTCCGAAACCCATAGGGGCCCTGACAACCGTCAGAGGATAGGCAAATATCTGGTCCAGCTGCCGGTTGACCCTGGAGCGGGACAGGATCTTCGCACCAAGAATGTGCAATACTACCACCCCTCACTTTTGAAGCTTTCCGACCTCCTGAGCACCGCCGCGGGCCCAGCTGTATTTTTCCGGCCGGAAACGCCCGAAAACGCCGTTTTTTGCCGCCGCGCGATCTTTTGTTAGCAGTATACCACATATGCACAAAAAACGCACGTAGAAAATGATAGGTGTTCGTCTCTTTTCCTCAGCGGATTATCACTCAGACTATCACTTGTGATAGTGCAAAATCGTCCTCAGATGGGTTAGTATGTAGACGCACCGGGGACAGACTGCCCGGATTACCGCTCTTTCACAGTGCTCAGACCACCTCCTCCGCCCGGTTCGGGTCTCCGGCAGGCGGACGGAGGCTTCCTGTGTTTTGTCAGGTCCGCCCGGCTTCGATACATAAAAAGGCCGGACCCCAAGGGGTCCGGCCCGATATGCAGATGCTCAGATGGTGGTGAAGTTCTTGGAGATAATGCTCCAGACGCCATTGTCGCAGATGAGATGGAAGTGGTCCTCCAGGACGCCGTCGCCCCGGAAGCCGGTCTCGTACACCACCGCGTCGGCGATGCGGCCGGTGACGGACAGCGCGCGGATTTCAGCCTTGTAGGGGTCGCCCTTGGACTCCATCGAGGGCGCGGAGCCCATATCCTCAAAAAACGGATCGGGGGTGCCGACAAGCAGCATATCGCCCAGATAGCCGGTCATCCGGGCATCCTTGTGGAAGCAGCTCTTCAGCGCGGGGATATCCGCCTTGTAGGTGGCGTCGATATAACGCTGCACTACCTCGCGGACGCGTTCGACTTCTGTATTCGTCATTGCAATCTCCTCCTGAATGTAGTTTCACGGTAAGCCCGTGTCTGTCTCCACCTTACAGCGCCCGTACCTCCTCTGTATTGTAAAAAGAGGAAGCCCCACCGCAAAACATCGCAAACGCAAAAAGAGAAGAGAGAAGAAACTCGAAGGAGGAACCCCCTATGGAACAGCGGCCCCGCAAGCTGCCGCTCATGACAGTTCTGGTTATTCTGACCATCGGCATCGGCTATGTGCAGCAGATGTCTCCCTCACCCATCCTCAGCGTACTGAGCGAGTATTACGGTCTGGCGGGCCAGGACGCCCTGCTGAACCTCTCCGTCTCCATCACCTTTCCCATGAGTATCGTGGCCTGTCTGGCCGGCGGTATCCTGGAGAGCCGCCTGGGGATCCGCAAGCTCTATCTGGGCACCCAGTTTTTCCTGACCATCGGCGTGCTCCTCAACTTCTGGTCCCCCACCTACCCCCTCTTTCTGGTGGCCCGCGGCATCTACTCCATCGGCTTCGGCCTGGCCATCCCCTTCATCGGCTCCGCCATCATGAACTGGTATACAGGCAGGGCGAGGGATACCATGAACACCCTTAACGGTATGTTTCCCTTCATCGGCACTGTCATCAGCTTTGCGCTGATGCTCCCCCTCAGCAGCCTCCTTGGCTCCTGGAAAATTGCCATGGGCGTCTGGGGCGTGGCGCTGCTCATTCTGATGGTCGTCTGGGTGACCTGCATCCGAGCCGCGGATATCCCCCAGAGCGCGGCGGTGGAGTTGCCTGAAAAGGGCATTTACCGCAATCTCTGGAAGCGGAAGAACATCAAACTTCTTTGTCTGGTCTTTGTAATGGACTTCTTCTGCTATTCCTTCATGGTTGTGGTGCTCCCCACCCTCATCGCTGAGGGCGGCGGCATGGACCCCGCGGTGGCAAACCTCTGTGCGGCGCTGGCCTTTCCCCTGGTTGGCCTGGTCGGCAGCGTAATGGGCGGCGTGATTATGTCCAAGACCGGCCGCCGCAAGCCCATACTCATCATAGGGCAGATTCTGAAGTTCGCGGGCGTGTGCACCCTGGTGTCCACCGTCAGCTTCAGCGTTCCCCTCGCAATGGCCGGAACCGCCATCTACGGCATCGGCAATGGCATGTGGATGCCCGTGCTCTTTACCATGTCCATGGAGCTGGAGGGAATGACCCCCAGCCGTTCCGGCGCGGCCTTCGCCCTCTTCAACGCCTGCGCGTTTCTCTCCGGCTTTGTCTCCCCCACCATCGGCGGCGCCCTGACCACCTTTCTCACCGGCATCGCCCCCGTGGCCGACGCAGTGGCCGCCCACGCCTTCGGCCTGAAGTGGAGTCTTTTCATCTTCGGCTTCGTAAACCTGGTATCGTTTGTAATCGGCTTCTTCCTGGACGAGACCCATCCCTCCCGCGCCGAGAGCTGATTTTGCCATTACAACGAGAGTAGCCGCACGTTTGGTTTGTAAGGAGGATGTATGATGAGTACCTGTCAGACGAACATCGACCGGGACATCGTGCCCCTGCAGCCCGAGCTCTCCAAGCAGCTCCACTACAGTGAGCGCCTGCTCAAGTGGAACCCCTATTCCAAGAAAAACCTGGCGCTGTGCTACCAGTTCCAGACCGGCAGGGACGGCACGCCCATCCGTCTGATCCCCGACGCATGCATCGACTTCCTCTTCAAGTGCGACCGGGAGAATCCCGTGGCGGTGGTCAGCGGCGTTCAGACCGCCCCCCGGGAGCTGGTGCTGGCCCCCGATTCGGTGTACTTTGGCTTCAAGCCCTACAGCCCCAAGGGGATGCGTCCTCTTGGCGCGGCCTGGCACGAGCTCACCGACGCACAGATCTCCCTGGAGGACGACCTGAAGGGCGCGGGCTGGATCGCCGAGCGCCTGGCCGCCCAGGAGACCTTCGACCAGCGCATCGCCGCCATCGCGGACTTCGCCCGCCTGGAGCTCACCGACGATACATACACACCCGACTTTGTGGAGCTCTCCGAGCTCCAGCTCTGCCAGGCCAGGGGCAATATCCGCATGGAGGTCATCAGCGACTACACCGGCTACACCGGCCGGTACTGCCGCGAGAAGTTCAAGGAGGCCCACGGCATCTCCATCAAGAACTACTCCTCCATCATGCGCTTCCAGAACGCGGTGCGGATGCTCTCCCGGCAGGACGACGAGGCCAGCCTGTCCGACATCGTCTTCGACAACGGCTATTTCGACCAGTCCCACCTGAATCGGGAATTCCGCCGCTTCTGCGGCGACACCCCCCTCCGCTTCCGCAGGGAGGTCCTCTGCCGCTCCTGACCGACCACAATCCCCCATCGAACCGGTTCGATGGGGGATTTGTTTTTTTACCCGGGCGGGCCCTCCGCTGAGCACGGCCGCCCGCGCGGCATCCGGCGGTAAACTTCTTTCCTGTCCCAACCTTTGAGCCGTTTTGGCCCCCTTTTATCATATTTACACAAACGCCTAACACCTTCCCCCCGCCGTCTGTTCCGTTTTATACAATATGGGAAACCGCGCAGGTGATAAATTATGCTTATCAAAATTATAGGAGGAGGATCCTATCATGGATAATCAGGAATTAGTTGCCCAGCTGGTCGCCAACGCCCGCCAGGCCCTGGCCGAATTTGAGCACTATACCCAGGAGCAGGTGGACGCCTGTGTCAACGCCGTTCTCGACGCCTTCGGCGCTCACGCCGAGGAGCTGGCCCGCGAGGCCGTCGAGGAGACCCGTCTGGGCGATCTTGCCGCCAAGATCGAAAAGAACGCCGGCTCCCCCGACGGCATCCACCACGCGCTGGACGGCAAGAAGTCCGTCGGCATCATTGGCTACGACGAGGAGAACAAGCTGGCCCTCGTCGCCAAGCCCAAGGGCATTATGTGCTCCGTCGCCCCCTGCACCAACCCCAACGTCACCGCCATCTTCAACGCGGCTTACGCCCTCAAGGGCCGCAACGTGCTCATCGTGGCGCCCCATCCCCGCGCAAAGAAGTCCACCCTGCACACCGTCCAGATCATGAACGACGCGCTGGCCGCTCTGGGCGCGCCCAAGAACCTGCTGCAGTGCATTGAGGAGCCCTCCATCGAGTGCACCCAGCTGCTGATGCAGGCCTCCGACGTCATCATCGCCACCGGCGGCGCCGCCATGGTCCGCTCCGCCTACTCCTCCGGACACCCCGCCTTCGGCGTGGGCCCCGGCAACGTACAGACCATCATCGACAAGGGCTTCAACTATAAGGAGGCCGCCGAGCAGATTGTCGCCGGCCGCAGCTACGACAACGGCCTCATCTGCGCGGGCAACCAGTCCGCCATCTATCCCGCCGCCGACGAGGCCGAGTTCCTGGCCGCCATGAAGGAAGCCGGCGCCTACTATGTGTCCGACGACGAGACCGTTCAGAAGTTCCGCACCGCCCTCTTCCCCGACGGCCGCCACATCAACTCCAAGCTGGTGGGCCAGTATCCCAAGGACATCGCCGATGCCGCCGGCGTGGAGATCCCCGAGTGGACCCGCATCATCCTGCTGAAGGTGGACAAGGCCAACGCCGGCGCCAAGGACGCCCTCTGCGCCGAGAAGATGTGCCCCGTCACCATTGCCATCGCGGTGGACTCCTTCGAGGAGGGCGTGGCCGTCGCCAAGGCCAATCTGCTCTATGAGGGCGCCGGCCACTCCGCCGTGGTCCATACCTATGACGACAAGAAGGCCGAATACGCCGGCGTGGAGCTGCCTGTCTCCCGTCTGCTGGTCAACCAGCCCGGCATTTTCGCCGCCAACCCCGCTCTGGCCAACGGCCTCAACCCCACCTCCACGCTGGGCTGCGGCTCCTGGGGCAACAACTCCATCTCCGAGAACCTCACCTACGAGCACCTCATCAACATCTCCCGCATCGCCTGGATAAAGCAATAATTTGTCGCTGCAGCTGAAGCAGTTTTTGCACGGAGGGGCGGCAGCCCCGCCCCTCCGAATTTTATGGAGGTGTCAATAATGGCAGTAGTAAAGGCAGATCTCGTCATCAAGAACGGTAAAATCGCCACGGTAGACAAGAACTTCAACTATGTTGAGGCCGTCGCCACCAAGGGCGGCTTCATCATCGACCGGGGCACCAACGCCGAGATGGAAGCTTACATTGGGCCCGACACCAAGGTCATCGACGCCGGCGGCAAGCTGGTCCTGCCCGGCGCCAACGACTCCCATATGCACGCCGTTCACACCGGCTACACCCTGTCCCCCACCTTCCTGGATTTCTCCGGCCCCTACTATGACAGCATGGACAAGATCCTCTCCAAGCTGAAGGAGGCCTGCGACAAGGCCGCCCCCGGCCAGTGGGTCTTCGGCTGCGGCTTCGTGGACGGCAACATCAAGGAGCTGGCCGCAGAGAACCGCATCATGAACCGCTGGGATCTGGACCCCGTCTCCCCCACCGTTCCCGTCGCCATGACCGATTTCTCCCTCCACTCCATGGTGTGTAACTCCAAGGCCCTGGAGGTCGCCGGAATCGACAAGAACTATCCTGAGATTCCCGCCAGCATCGGCATGATCGACCGCGATGAGAACGGCGAGCCTGTGGGCCGCTTCCACGAGTGGGGCGCGCAGAACCTCCTGTGCGAGAAGTGCCCCATCCTCTCCGACGGCGAGATCGAGGACGCCATCCGCCGCGTACAGCACGCTCTCAACGTGCAAGGCATCACCTCCCATACCGATATTCTGGGCGAGGGCGGCGAGCACGTCTTCCGCGGCACCTGGGGCACCCGTCCCATCCACATCTACGAGAAGATGGCCGAGCGCGGCGAGCTGACCGCCCGCGTCTCCATCAACTACTTCTCCGCCATCCTGGGCGAGGAGAGCTACGACTCCATCATCCGCGGCACCGAGCGCGTCCAGGGCAATGTCCCCGAGTTCAAGGATAAAAACTGGGTCAAGGGCGACGCCATCAAGTTCTTTGTCGACCTGGGCGGCCCCACCTGGCAGCGCAAGGGCGTCCGTCCCGAGGGTTCCTTCGTCACCGCCTGGGGTCTGGATGAGGACAAACTCATCACCGAGGTCCAACGCACCATCATTGAGCTGCACCGCATGGGCTGGCAGGTCTGTATCCACTCCTGCGGCGGCGGCTCCATGGACGCCTGCATCGAGGGCTTCGCCCAGGCCAACCAGCTCTATCCCGGCAAGGACCTGCGCCACTTCCTCATCCACTGCGACGATACCACCAAGGAGTGTGCCGCGAAGATGGTCAAGAACGGCGTCCTGGCCGCCATTCAGCCCACCGCCGCCAACATCGTCTTCGGCTGGAACACCCCCGTCCTCACCGACAAGGAAGAGATTTTCGACTATCAGGCCTATACCGACCTGGGTGCCTGCCTGACCGGCGGCTCCGACTCCACCTGCTTCTCCATGAACTGGCGCCAGGGCATGCAGTTCTGCATGACCCGCACCACCGCCGACGGATACTGTGCCCGGCCCGACCTCGCCATGAAGCGTGAGGACGCCATCCGCATGTACACGATCAACGGCGCGTATCAGGAGCACATGGAGCATATCCGCGGCTCCATCGAGGTCAACAAGGTCGCCGACTTCCAAATCCTCGACAAGGACGTTATGACCTGCCCCGTCACCGAGATCGGCTCCGCCAACGTTGTGATGACCATCTGCGGCGGCAAGGTCGTCTACGAGGCCTGACCGTCTGTTCTGTCAATGAAGACCAGCACACCGACGCCGAACTTCCTCCGCGAACCCCTGCGCGTTTTGCAGGCGATTCAGACTTCTGGAGGGTCATATTATGGTCAAGGCTGATCTGGTGATCAAAAACGGTAAAATTGCGACAGTCGACAGGAATTTCAGCTATGTGGAGGCGGTGGCCTGCCGGAACGGCTATATCATCGACCGGGGCGCCAATGCCGAGATAGAGGCCTATATCGGGCCGGACACCAAGGTGATCGACGCCCTGGGCAGACTGGTTCTGCCCGCCGCCAACGACTCCCATATCCACGCCACCCACGCCGGCTACACGCTTTCTCCCACGTTCCTGGACTTCTCCGGGCCCGAGTACACCACCATGGACGCAATCCTCTCCAAGGTGAAGGAGGCCTGTGACAAGGCCGCCCCCGGCCAATGGGTTTTCGGCTGCGGCTTTGTGGACAGCAGCATCAAGGAGCTGGCCGCAGAGAACCGCATCATGAACCGCTGGGACCTGGACAGCGTGTCGAAAGACGTCCCTGTGGCCCTGACGGAGTTCTCCCTCCACTCCATGGTTTGCAACTCCAAGGCGCTGGAGATTGCCGGCATCGACAGGAATTACCCGGAGATTCCCGCCAGCGTGGGCTATATCGACCGCGACGAGAGCGGCGAGCCCCTCGGCCGCTTCCACGAGTGGGGCGCGCAGAATCTGCTGTGCGAAAAGTGCCCCATCCTCTCCGACGGAGAGATTGAGGACTCCATCCGCCGGATTCAGCGCGCGCTGAACGCGGAGGGCATCACCAGCCACGAGGACATCCTGGGTGAGGGCGGCGAGCACGTCTTCCGCGGCACCTGGGGCACCCGTCCCATTCACATCTACGAGAAGATGGCCGAGCGCGGCGAGTTGACCGCCCGCGTCTCCATCAACTACTTTTCCGCCATCGGCGGCGCGGAGAGCTATGACTCCATTATCCGCGGCACCGAGCGCATCAAGGACAGCATCCCTGAGTTCAAGGACAGAAACTGGGTCAAGGGCGACACCATCAAATTCTTCGTCGACCTGGGCGGCCCCACCTGGCAGCGTAAGGAGACCCGCCTGAACGAGCCCCGCATCGCGTGGGCCGGCAGCGAGGACGAGGTCCGCAGCGAGATCGCCCGGACCATCTGCGAGCTCCAGCGCATGGGCTGGCAGATCGGCATCCACACCTGCGGCGGCGGCGCCATGGACGCCTGCACCGACGGCATCGCCCTGGCAAACCAGCTCTATCCCGGCAAGGACCTGCGCCACTTCCTCATCCACTGCGACGACACCACCCTGGAGGGCGCCGCCAAGATGGCCAAGAATGGAATCGGCCAGGCGCTCCAACCCGTTGCAGCCGACATCATCTTCGCGTGGAACACCCCCGTCCTCACCGCGAAGGAGGAGGTTTTCAGCTTCCAGGCCTACACCGATATGGGCGTAAACCTCACCGGCGGCTCCGACGCGCCCTGCCCCTACCCCATGAACTGGCGTAAGGGCGTGCAGTTCTGCGTCACCCGGACCACCTCCGCCGGCTACTGCGCCCGCCCCGATCTCGTCATGAACCGGGAGGACGCTGTGCGTATGTACACCATCAACGGCGCGTATCAGGAGCATATGGAACACGTCCGCGGCTCCATTGAGATCAACAAGGTCGCCGACTTCCAGATTCTCGACAAGGACATTATGACCTGCCCCGCAGACGAGATCGGCTCCGCCAAGGTTGTCATGACCATCTGCGGCGGCAGGGTCGTCTACGAGGCCTAGCATGGCAAAGTTCTCTGCTCCGCACACTTCTCTGCTTCCCCTCCGGCGGGCGGCCGGATCATCCCACCGGCCGCCCGCCATCTCTCCTTCGCTCCGCCCTTCCCGTTTCCCATGGGGGGTAGAACGAATATGTCAATCGTAAGCTAGGAGACCAATGAAATGATTTTTAAGAGTTTTGAAGAGCTGACCGCTCACGCCAAGGCCCACGTTAAATCCCGCCGGGTCGTCGTGGCCGCCGCCCAGGATGAGCACACCCTGGAGGCCGTCATGAAGGTCCGCGCCGAGGGCATCGTGGAACCCGTTCTGGTGGGCGACAAGACCAAGATTGAAGCGCTTCTCGCCAAAATGGGCGTGAGCGTCCCCGCTGAGGACCTCTACGACGCCCCCGAGTTCAAGGACTCCGCCGCGCTGGCGGTGCAGCTCGTCCGGGAGGGCAGGGCCCACTTTATCATGAAGGGCAAGCTGGACACCTCCGATATCCTCCGGGCCGTGGTCAACAAGGAGACCGGGCTCGGCCAGGGCCGCACCATGAGCCACATCGCCATCAATGAGATCCCCGCCTATCACAAGCTGCTCATCACCACCGACGGCGGTATGCTCCTGGCCCCCACGCTGGAGCAGAAGAAGGACATTATCACAAACGCCGTGGAAGCCCTCCGGGCCCTGGGCTACGAGGACCCCAAGGTGGGCGTCCTGGCCGCCGCCGAGAAGGTGAATCCCAAGAGCGTGGACTCTACCGACGCCGCCGCCCTCAAGGAGATGTGGCAAAACGGGGAGCTTTCCGGCTGCACCGTGGAGGGCCCCATCTCCTTCGACCTCGCCATGGTCAAGGAGCGCGCCGTGACCAAGGGCTATGAGAGTCCCTGTGCCGGCGACTGCGACGTACTGGTGGTCCCCAACATCACCGCCGGCAATATTCTGGGCAAGTCCCTGGTTGAGATGGCGGGCGCGAAAATGGCCGGTCTCGTCATGGGCGCCAAGTGCCCCATCGTCGTCACCAGCCGGGGCTCCTCCTCCGAGGAGAAGTACAACGCCCTCTGTCTGGCTGCCGCCATGACAAACGACTGAGAAAGGAGCCGAACGCATGCGTAAAGAGCGTATTCTCGCCATTAATCCCGGCTCCACCTCCACCAAGATCGCCGTCTATGACGACGAGACCCCCCTCTTTGTCAAAGTAATCGACCACAGCAAGGAGGAGCTGGCGCCCTTCAAAGAGATTTTTGACCAGTACGAATACCGCAAGGAGCTGGTTCTCAAGACGATGGAGGAAAACGGCGTCAGCCGCAGCACCCTCACCGCCGTGGTCTCCCGGGGCGGCCTGCTGCCCCCCGTGCCCGCCGGCGCATTTGAGGTGAACGACGATATCGTCTGGCAGCTCCACTACAACCCCCAGAACGAGCACGCCTCCAATCTGGGCGCGCCCATCGGCAAGGCCATCGCCGACGAGCTGGGCCTGAAGGCTTACATCTACGACCCCGTCACCGTGGACGAGATGGACGACATCGCCAAGGTGTCCGGCCTGCCCGAGATGCGCCGGAAGAGCCTGGGCCACCCCCTGAACATGCGGGCCGCCGCCCACAAGTATGCCGCTGAATGCGGCGTACCCTATGAGAAGATGAACCTTATCATCGCCCATCTGGGCGGCGGCATCACCATCTCCTACCACCAGCAGGGCCGGATGATCGACATGGTGTCCGATGAGGAGGGGCCCTTCTCCCCCGAGCGCACCGGCGGGCTGCCCCTGTTCCAGGTGCTGGAGATGGCCACTGACGGCCGGGACTTCAAGACCCTCTACAAATATGTGAAAACCAAGGGCGGCCTGATGGGGCATCTGGGTACCAACGACGCCCGCGCCGTGGAAAAAATGATTGCCGAGGGCGACCGGCACGCCGCCCTCATCTACGAGGCCATGGCCCACAACATCTCCAAGTTCATCGGCGGCCTGGCCACCGTGGCCAGGGGCAAGGTGGATGCCATCATCATCACCGGCGGCATCGCCCACTCCAAAATGTTCACCGCCTGGATCGAGGAGCGGGTCTCCTTCATCGCGCCCGTGAAAATCATCCCCGGCGAGAACGAGATGGAGTCCCTGGTCAACGGCACGCTCCGCGTCCTGCGGGGTCAGGAAACGGTCAATCCCTTTACAAGGGTGGAGCGCCCGTAATGGAGCAGACGAATTCAAGACAGAACGGCGTGCGCTTTCTCTACGCCGCAGTGGGCCTTGTGGTGCTCCTCTTCGCCGGGTTTGTGTACGGCTGGAGCATCTTCGCAGCCCCCATCGGCGCGGACTTCCCTGCGTGGAGCAAGGCGCAGCTCTCCCTCACCTTCACCATCTGTATGGCGTTCTTCTGCCTGGGCGGCTTCGCCGCGGGCAATCTGTCCAAGAAAATCCCGGTCCGGGTGAACGTCATCTTCTCCGCCGCACTCTTCCTGGTGGGCTTCTTCCTGGTGTCCAGGGCCGACTCCCTGCCCATGCTCTACGTGAGCTACGGCGTCCTCTGCGGCACCGCCTCCGGCTTTGCGTACAACTCGGTCATGAGCACCATGACCAAGTGGTTCCCCAACAGCCAGGGCACCATCTCCGGTGTGCTGCTCATGGGCTTCGGCTCCAGCAGCATGGTCCTGGGCAGCCTGTTCGATGCCATGACCCCCGCCGAGACGGGGGCCTGGCGGCAGACCTTCCTCATCATGGGCATCATCATGGCGGCGGTCATCTTCATCGGTGCTTTCTTCTTCAAGATGCCGCCCCCCAGCGCCGCCCCGGCTGCCAAGGCAAAGCAGGCCGACGGGTCCGGCCGCGACCTGACGCCCACCCAGATGCTCCGCACCTCCAGCTTCTGGCTTTTCTTCCTCTGGGCCATTCTCATCAGCGGAATCGGCCTGGCGGTCATCTCCCAGGCGAAGCCCTTCGCCTCCGCCATCGGCGTGGCGGTGGACGCCGGCGTCATCACCTTCGTGGTGGGCTTCATCTCCATCTGCAACGGGCTGGGCCGCGTCGTCTTCGGCGGGCTCTTCGACAAGCTGGGCTGGAAGCGCACCATGACCATTGTCAACGCGGTGAGTCTGGTGGGCGTGATTATCCTCATCGCCGCCCTCTTCACCAAGGCGTTCCCCCTGGTGGTGGTGGGCTTCATCGTCACCGGCCTGGGATACGGCGGCGCGCCCACCATGGGCTCCGCGGTCATCAGCGATTTCTTCGGTCAGAAAAACTATCCCGTCAATTTCTCCATCAACAACATGAACCTGCTGGTGGCGTCCTTTGCCGGCACCATCGCCGGCGCACTCTATGACGCCAGTCAGAGCTATGTCAGTACCCTGGTGGTTCTCGCCGTTTGCAGCGTGGTGGCTTTCGTCGTCATGAACTGCATCCGGCGGCCCAAATAAACAACCCTTGGCACAGTTCATCCATCTTTAAGGAGGAATCAGTCATGGAAGTGTTCAAAACCCCCGAAATGCCATTCAAGCCCAAACGGATCATCGATTACCACACCCACCTCGGCGACATTTTCCACGAGAATCAAAACATCTCTTTCAAGCGCCCCGGCTTTGTCGCCGATCCCCCCGGGTTCACCGGCTTCGACCCCTTTAAGGACCTTGAGGAGTCCGGCTATACCCGTCCCCTGATCGTGGACGATGTGGAGGCCCAGAACAAGCTCATCGACGCCGGCCAGGTCCGCATCTGGCAGCGCGCCAATATCTTTACCACCCAGGCCATCATGGACGCCGCCGGCATCGACTACATGGGCTCCCTGCCCATCCTGCCCAACACCTCTTTCGAGGAGGCTCTGGCCGCTTCCAAGCTGGACCCCCGCTTTATCCCCTTCACCTGCCCCGACTTCGACCTCCCCGAGGACGAGATGATGGCCAAGCTGAAGCAGGACATCAAGAACGGCGCAAAGGGCCTGAAAATCCATCCCATCATCCAGAACGTGTCCATCACCGACAAGCGCTGCGAGAAGCCCATCGAGCTGTTCGGCGACCTGGGCATGTCCATCACCTACCACTGCGGCGTAAACGACTACTACAAGGCCGATTCCCCGCACCATGCCAAGACCAATCTGGAGTACGGCGCCCTGCACTATACCCTCGACCTGCTGGATAAGTATCCCGACTACGTCTGGGTGCCCGCCCACGGCGGCGGCTCCTGCGGCGGCGAGCTGGAGGCTCTGGCCGAGCTGGTGGCCAAGAAGGGCTGCAAGAACGTCTACATCGAGTCCAGCCACCGCGGCGTGGACGGCATGCACCAGATGCTGGAGCTCTTCGGCGAGGACCGCATCATGTTCGCCACCGACTGGCCCTTCGACACCTGCACCTGGAGCGTCAAGTACGCCGCCGAGGCCTTCAAGGACGATCCCGTGGTCGCCGACAAGTTCTTCTACCGCAACGCCGCCCGCATTCTGGGCATGACCCTGTAAGCTTTTTCACCCACGCGCAGCGAAGCCAATCCCCTGCCACCCTCTTCCCGCGACGCCCTTCCATGACGGACAGGAAACGATGAAACGAGGAGAAGATGACATGTCCAAACACAGGATTATTGACTTCCACACGCACTTGGGCGACATTTTCCACGAAAACCAGAACATTGTCTTTAAAAAACCCGGCAGTGTGAAGCACCCCGACTGCTTCGATCCGTTCAAGGACCTGGAGGAGTCCGGCTTTACCCGTCCCCTGATTGTACCCGATCAGGCGGCCCAGAACATCCTCATCGACGCCGGCCAGCACCGCACCTGGGACCGGGGCAGTTTATTCGCCCATCAGGAGATAATGGACGCATGCGGCGGGAACTACTTTATGGTCTCCCTGCCCATCCTGCCCAACACCTCCTTCGATGAGGCGCTGGCCGCCTCCAAGCTGGAGCCGCGCATCATCCCCTTCACCTGCTGCGATTACGGCCTGCCCATCGATGAGATGCTCTCCAAGCTGGAGCGGGACATCGCGCTTGGCGCCAAGGGCCTGAAGCTCCATCCCATCATTCAGAACGTGCCGCTGGACGACGAGCGTACCATTGAGGCGTGCAGGCTGTTCGGCGAGCGCCGTCTCCCCATCACGACCCACTGCGGTGTAAACGACTACTACAAGCCCGACTCCCCCCACCTGAAGAAGACCAACCTGAATTACGGCCACATCGACCACATCCTGCGCTGGCTGGAGCGGTTCCCGGACTATATCCTGGTTCCCGCCCACGGCGGCGGCTGCTGCGGCGGCGAGATGGAGATTATGGCCGAGGCGGTCAGGGCCCACGGCTGGAAAAACGTATACACCGACACCAGCCACCGGGGTGTGGAGTACATTCTCAAGGCCGTGGAGTTCTTCGGCGAGGACCGGGTCCTCTACGCCACCGATTGGCCCTTCGATACCTGCACCTGCAACGTGAAGTGCCACATCGAGGCCTTGGGGGACAATCCGGACCTGCTGGATAGGGTCTTCTACCGCAACTCCGCACAGCTGCTCGGTATGCCTGTATAGCTGTTTGTTCCAAGTTCCCCGCCTGCTGCGGGGGCCCTCCGCAGCAGGCGCTCTCACCTGAATCCTGAGAGGGGAATCCAAACCATGTAGGTTCTCCCGGCCGCCGGCGTCATGCGGCCGCCGGGCGCTCCGAAATGTTTTTAGGAGGTAACATATGAACCAGAAAAGTATGCCCAACAAGTGGCTCATGTTCTTTATCCTGCTGATCTCCGCCATCACCGTCTCCCTGTCCCAGCTGAAGATCTCCCCCGTCATGGGCGATGTGGCCGCCATGCTGAGCGTGGACGCGAACCAGGCCTCGCTGCTGATGAGCCTGTTCACCGTGGCCGGTATCTTCCTGTCCATCCCCGGCGCCGCCGTGCTCGCCAAGACCGGCTCCAAGAATATGCTCCTGATCCTCATGGGCACCCTGGTGCTGGGCAACGTCCTGGGCGCCGTCACCAACAGCTTCGCCGTGGTCATGATCTCCCGCATCATTGAGGGTCTCTCCTACGCGCTGATCATCACCGTCGGCATCGACATGATCAACACCTGGTTCACCGGCGCCACCGTGGGTACGGCCACCGGCATTTTCAACACCTTTGCCGCGGCGGCCAACTTCATCGGCATGAACGCCAGCGTGGCTCTCTACAAGGGCACCGGCAACCTGAAGACCCTCTGGTGGGCCATCGCCATCCTGGCCGCCGTCTGCTTCGTGCTGGTCCTTCTGGTCGTCCAGACGCCCAAGGCCGAGGCCGCCGGCGGCGTGCCCGAGAAGGGCGCCACCGTGGGCGAGGCCGTCAAGAACCCCGCTCTGCTGGTCACCTGCCTTTCAATGTTCTGCCTGGCGTTCGTGCTCTTCGGCTTCATCACCTGCAATGCCTCCCTCTTCCAGGCCTACGGCATTGATCAGCAGTCCTCCGCTTTCTACGCCAGCCTGAACGGCCTTATCGGCATCCCCACCTGCATCATCTCCGGCATCGTGATCGGCAAGTCCGGCAAGCCTTTCATCGTCGCCATTCTCGGCGCCGCCATCTGCGCCGTCATCTGCTTCTTCATGCCTCACCTGGGCGACTCCTCCGTGGCCTACATCATCTACGCCCTGGCCACCGGCATTGTCCCCGGCGGCATGATCATGACCTCCATGTTCATCTTCACCCCCCAGCTGGCCAAGCGCCCCGCCCTCATCGGCCTGAGCATGGGCCTGCTGAACACCCTGTACTACATCGGCGTGTTCGCCTCCACCCCCGTCATCACCGCCCTGGCCGGCGACAACTCCAGCCCCGCCAACTGGACCGCTCCCTCCCTGCTGATGGTCGCTCTGTGCGTTATCGTCCTCATCTGCTCCGTCGTGGGCATGGGCATGGCCAAGAAGCAGAAGGCCGAGGCCGCTGCTTAATCGTACCATCGTTTTTCGGAAAAGAGGGGCGAGCGCCCCTCTTTTCCCCTACCCTGAGTGAAAGGAACTGGATACTATGCTGGAACAAAAGGTAAACCTCATCTTTGGCCCCGGCAAGCTCAGCGAGCTGGGCGGCATCGTCCGCGAGAAGGGCTACAGGAAGGCCATGGTCGTGTGCGACAGCGGCATCGTGGCCGCCGGCATCACCGACAAGGTGTGTAAGGTCCTCGCCGACGCAGGCGTGGAGTACATCGTGTACGACAAGGTCAATCCCGAACCCTCCCACAATGTGCCCGACCAGGGCATCGTCGTCTTCCAGGAGAACGGCTGCGACGTAGCAGTCGGCGTGGGCGGCGGCAGCAGCATGGACTGCGCCAAGTCCATCAACCTCCTGCGCTACAACGAGGGCCCCATCCTCCGCTTCGCCGGTCCCAACGTGCCCATGAACCTCTCCCCCGGCGTGATCCTGATCCCCACCACCTCCGGCACGGGCAGCGAGGTCTCCGACGGGCTGGTCATGAGCAGCGACGACCACATGAAGCACGGCTGTCTGGCGGTCAACGCCATGGCGGAATACGCCATCGTGGACCCGGAGCTCATGGTCACCATGCCCCCCGAACTCACCGCCGCCACCGGTCTGGACGCTTTCTCCCACGCCTGCGAGGGCTACACCACCAATATTGCCTCCGTCGCCACCGACCATATTGAGGAGGCCGTAATGCGCACGGTGGTGGAGTGGCTGCCAGTGGCGGTGAGGGACGGCTCCAACGTGGAGGCGCGCGCCCACATGGCCATCGCCTCCACCCTGGGCGGCTGGATGCTGGTTCAGGCCCACACCAACGCGGGGCACTCTGTGGCCCACCTCATCGGCTCCTACTACGGCATCCCCCACGGCGAGGCCTGCGCCTACGCCACCCCCTGGCTGCTGGAGTTCAACGCCCCCGCCCTGCCTGAGAAGGTCCGCTGGGTGGGCGAGCTGGTAGGCGGCAAGTTCACCGGCAGAGAGACTCCCGAGGAGATCGGCGCCATCACCCGCGACGCCTTCATCCGCTTCCGGGACGAGGTGCTCCAGCTGCCCCCCGCCAGCCGCTACAATCCTGACAAGAGCATCTTCCCCACTGTGGCCCAGGGCATTGTGGACGAGATGTTCCAGATGTTCCAGCCCCGTCCCATGAGCGTCCAGGACGCCATGGACATTTTGGAGAAGCTCTTCGCCTGATGGTATCCGCCGCCCCCGGCTTCCGCCATGGAAGCCGGGGGCGGCGTCAGCTTGCCAGAGAAATTCCTCTGGGCTTCTCTGAGAGACGGACGGATTGCCATTTCATTTCGCCGTCTGCGGACGGCGGAGCTCTGCGAGTCTTGCGCTGCGAAGGGGGGTTTTGACAGCCTGCCGCCCATTTCAGCTCATGTCTGACTGCCGGCTTCTTTTTCCTCTCCCCAGTTCCTTTTTATACAATCAAGAAGCCTGCGGCCGGTGTAAGATAATAGTTGTTGAAAAACACTTGTTAAATAAATAACAATGCTGAAAGGAAGACCCATTATGGACTTTAGACTTGTGCAAAATGTCAAAATCGTCTTTGGGGCAGGCTCTCTCGCCCAGTTGGGCGAGCTGGTCGTCTCCGTGGGCGGTAAGCGTCCCCTGGTCATCACCGACAAGGGTATCGTGGCCGCCGGCATTGCCGACAAGACCAACGCCGCCCTGAAGAACTGCGGCGTGGAGGGCGTGCTCTTCGACGGCGTGGAGCCCGACCCCTCCCGCCGGGTGGTGGAGGCCGCCTGGGACCTCTACACCAAGGAGGGCTGCGATCTGGTCATCGGTCTGGGCGGCGGTTCCGCCATGGACACCGGCAAGGCCGTCAACATCCTGCGCTTTAACGAGGGTCCCATCCTCCGCTTCGCCCACGGCGACGAGATGAAGCCCGCCCCCGGCCTTATCGTGGTCCCCACAACCTCCGGCACCGGCAGCGAGCTGTCCGACGGTCTGGTTATCTCCGGCGATGACGGCGAGAAGCACCCCATCCTGGCCACGCTGGCTTCCTCCGAGTACGCAGTGGTGGATCCCGAGCTCATGACCGGTATGCCCCCCCACATCACCGCCTCCACCGGCTTCGACACGCTGGCTCACGGCATCGAGGCCTATACCTCCACCGCCGCCGACCTGCTCAGCGACCAGATTACCAAGCGCGTGATGGAGATGGTCACCCGCTGGCTGCCCGTGGCCGTGACCGACGGCAGCAATATTGAGGCCCGCAGCAACATGGCCGCCGCCTGCCTGATGGGCGGCTGGATGCTCCGGTACGGCCATACCCACGCCGGCCACTCCGTGGCTCACATTCTGGGCGCCCACTTCCATATTCCCCACGGCTTCGCCTGCGCCTATGCCCTGCCCTGGGTGCTGGAGTTCAACGCCCCCGCCATTCCCGACAAGACGAGAAGAGTCGCCAAGCAGTTCGGCGCCCTCATCACCGGCAATGAGAGCCCTGAGGAGCTGGGCGCCAAGGCCCGCCGCGCCCTGATCTCCTTCCGCGACGTGGATCTGCACCTGAAGAGCGCCAAGGACTGGACCATCGACCGCAGCCAGTTCCCCCAGATGGCCAAGGAGATCTCCGAGGAGCTCTTCCAGGTCTTCAATCCCCGAAAAATGACCGAGGCCGACGCACTGGAGATTCTGGAGAAGATTTTCTCCTGATATTGAAGGACAAATGGGATGCCCGCTGTTTGGCGGGCATCCCATTTTCTGCTTTTTCAATGTATGATTCACTTTTATGCCTTTTCTTTTCACAGAAAATATGGTATGTTTAAGACAATCTTCGACCGCTCCGGGCGTCGGTATTTTTGCTGGAAAGTGAGGGGACGCTATGGCGGCACGCCCTACCCGCAGACCCATCCGCCGGGTGGATGTACAGGTGTCCATCCTCACCGCCGTCATCGTCGTGGCCTCCTGCCTGTGCGTATTTGCCTTTCACTACGCCTTGACTTACAACAATATGATCGGCGCCCTGACCGGCCGGGTCTACTCTATCTACGATTACCTGGAGGACTCTCTGGACAAGCGCAGCTTCTTCCATCTGCGCTCAGCGGAGGACATGGAGTCCGGGTATTATCAGAGCAGCCGCCAGACCTTCGCCAATGTCAAGCAGGCAACCGGCGTGCGCTATCTCTATACCGCCACCCGGAACGAGGACGGAGACTTCATCTATCTGGTGGACGGGCTTCCGCTGGACGCGGAGGACTTCCGACGTCCCGGCGATCTCATCGAGCCGGATATTATCCCCGAGCTGGAGCGCGCCATGGCGGGCGAGGAGATCCTGCCCGACGCCATCAAGGACACCGAATGGGGTAAAATCTTTATCGCCTATCTCCCCATTCACTCCTCCCGCAGCGGGAATGTGGTGGGCGTGGTCGGTGTGGAGTTCGAGGCCGAGGCCCAGTACAATACCTACCGCACGCTGCGCATCATCACCCCCTGCATCATCCTGCTGGCCTGTCTTGTGTCGGTGATCTTCGCGGTCTTCTTCTTCCGGCGCATCTCCAATCCCACCTTCCGGGATCTCTCCAACACGGACCAGCTCACCCAGCTGAAAAACCGCAACGCCTTCCAGGTGGATTTGAAAAACCTCACGGCCCGGCGCAAGCTGCTGAATCTGGGCCTGCTGCTGCTGGACCTGAATAATTTGAAGGAGGTCAACGACACTCTGGGCCACGACCACGGCGATCTCTATCTCCAGACCGCGGCCTCCGCCCTCTCCCAAACCGCCCAGCACGGGGAAACTCCCTACCGCACCGGCGGCGACGAATTTGTCCTCCTCGTCCCGGACGCCACGCCTCAGCGGATGGAGGCTGTCAGTGCGCGTCTTCAAGCCCTCTTTGCGGCCCTCAAGCCCGACTGGACGGTGGACACCTCCCTCTCGACGGGATGGGCCGTGTGCAACCCCGAAGGCGGCCTGGACTTTCAGTGCGCCTATCAGCAGGCCGACGAGCGGATGTATGAGCAGAAACGGGCCTACCACCGGGCAGCGGGCCACGACAGGCGGCAGTCCGGTGACTGAGACCGGAGCGGGAGGACGGCGGCGCCGTCTTCCCGCTTTTTTCTTCTTATTTCGCCGCCGCCTCTTTTTAAGGCCCCGTGATTATGATACAATTATAACAATCAGCGCTTTCCCCGGTATGCCAAGAGGAGGAGATAGCCGTGCGCCTGGAACAGCTGGAGTTTCTCATCGCCGTCGCCGACAGCAGGTCCATCACCCGCGCCGCCGCCAATCTGTTTATTACCCAGCCCACCCTCAGCGGCTCCATGAACAATCTGGAGAAGGAGCTGGGCTTTGCTATCTTCCGCCGGTCCCAAAAGGGGGTCTCACTGACGCCCGCCGGGGAGGAGGTCTACCGGGAGGCCAAGGAAATTCTATCCACCGTACGCGGCTGGGAGCGCTTTTCCTGCAGTCAGGAGCCGCTGGCCGGGACCCTTACCATTGCATACACCGCCGCCACCAGCGGCTTTCTCAACCGCATCATTGAGGGCACCACCCATCTCTACCCCGATCTGCACCTCTTTTTTTACGAGTTTATGGCGCGGTCTATTTTTCAGGAGCTGGAGGAGGGAAAGTGCCAGCTGGGGATCAGCGGAATCATCCCCGCCCGGGAGGAGACCTACCGCCGGGACGCGGCAAAATTCGGCTGGACGCTGGATTTCCTGTGTGAGGACGCCTTCCATATCATGGTCAGCACGCAAAACCCGCTCTCCCGGAAGGATATGCTGGACAAGGCCGATCTGGAGGACCTGCCCCTGGCCATGCTGCCCAAGCCCTATGAGACGGTGTCCCAGGCCTATTTCAAGCCCTTTTTTCCCAGGGAATACCCCTGCTACCTCAGCGACCGGAACAGCATCATGCAGCTGGTGGCGGAGAACAAGGCCGCCGCAGTATTCCCCGCCCTGTCCATGCAAAACAGCTATTTTCTCAAGGAGAGCCTGGTGCGGCCCATGCTCCTGCGGGACTTCACCCTTCCCATCCGCTTCTACCTCCTCTCCCCCGCCAGGGCCGGCCTCTCCCGAACGGAGGAGGCCATTGTGGACATGATCCGCGAAATGGACTTCCTGGCCTGAGTTCTCCATAGAACGCGGGACGCCCGGTGCATCTGCACCGGGCGTCCCGCGTTTTATCTCTGGTTTGACAGGTATTTCGCTTACAGGAGGGCCACAAAGCGCATCAGCATCGTGGCGACCTCCGCACGGCTTGCGGTGCCGCCGGGGTCGAGGACGCCGCCGATCTTGCCGGTCAGGATACCGTTTTTCACCGACCAGCTCATGGCCTCTTCAGCCCAGGCGCTGATGCCGGCGCTGTCGGAGAATTCCACGGCAGCCATGCCGTCGGCCCCAGTGTCCATGCCCAGCTTCTCCGCATAGCGGTAGAGCATCACGGCCAGGGACTCGCGGGTAATCTTGCCGTCGGGATCAAAGCCGGCGCCGGTGCCGGTGACAATGCCGTTGGCGCTGGCCCAGGCCACCGCGTCGGTATACCAGGTGCCGGCGGGTACGTCGGCGAAGGTGGCTTCACCGGCCTCAGGCTCGTTCTCCAGGCGGTAGAGCACGGTGACGAGCATGGAGCGGGTCATGGGATCGGCGGGCGCAAAGCGGTCCGCGCCGACGCCCTGGAACAGCTCACGGCTGGTGGCAAAGGCCACGGCGTTGAAGGCCCAATGGTTGGCATCCGTGTCAATGAAAATTTTTGAGTTGTCCTTGAGTTTGATAACCGAAGAACTGTTCAGGAAGAATGCCACGCCGTCGTCAGTGGTAATAGACTTCTTTACAATTTCCTCAGTACCATCCGCCTTGACAATGACAGGCACAATGCCGGGCTTCACGTTTTTCACAGGGATCACCACATCGGCGCCCTCATCGGTCTTGATTGTAATGGTATCCCCGGCGGAGACGGGTTTACCAGGCAGGGTTACGGAACCCTCAGGCTTTTTCGGAAGGGTAACCACTGTGGTACTTGTGCCGTCTTTCTTGGTTTCTATAACCACCTTGGTACCATCGGTGCCGATGGTGGTCTCAGTCGTTGTACCGGTAGTCTTGTTGGTCACCGTAGTGGTGGTAGATCCATCAGGATTCTTGGTAGTCTCGGTCGTGGTATTGCTGGACCCGCCGCCAGTAGACCCGCCGCCAACTCTCACCAACGCATTCGCTGCGGCCATCAGAGCGTCCCTGGCTGCGTCAATATCGCTCTGCATGGCAGCAGCATCCTTCAACACGGCGGCAGCGGTCTGCAGCGCACTGCGGAACGGGCCCCAGGATTCAGAGGTATAGTCGGTAATTAAATAGTCGTTATAGGTATTATACGCCGTTCGCAGTGCACTCTTATCCGTGGGTGCGGGAGGCGTGAGCTTCAGGTTATTCAGCGCGTTGTTCAGGTCAACATACGCCTTGGTAATCTCACTCTGTGTAGCACTGTCTTTGTCCAGAATCGTCTTGGCCTCGGTAAGGGAAGTCTGGAAAGCCGCCCAGCTCTCAGTGGTATAGCCCTCATCGGTTTTATCCTTCAAACTGTTGTATAGAGTCTCCAAGCTGAGTTTCAGCTGTGTGTCATCCGCAGTCAGCACGATGTCCTGTGCAACCAATGCGCCGTTGCTGACCGCGACATTCTCCAGCTTGCCCTGTGTGAACCCCAGAGAGCCCGCGGTAATGGTGTAGGTGTCGGCGGGAACATTTGTGGTGTAGACGCCGTCCGTGCCGGTGATAACCCGGGACACTGCCTTACCGGCGCTGTCCTTCACCACGATTTGCGCGCCTACGACAGGCTGCCCGCTCGAGAGCACCTTGCCGCTGAGCGTCTGAAGAGTACCTTCCAGCAGTGCTTCACCGCTGCCGGGAGTGACGCGGAAATCGCTGATGATAAAGCTGCCGGCAGAATTGCCGGTGATGCCGACATACCCGGGCGTAGTCGAAAAGCCCGTAAAGACGTATAGTTGTTGCTGCCCATCCACATAGTAGTTGACGGCGTCCCCCGAAGAATCTCCACTAAAGTAAATCCAAGAGCACTCCAATCGTCTCGTTTCCCCGGTAGTCATGGACTGCCCCTTTGACGCAGAGTAAGAATTGCTCAGTGCTCCATTTTTGTAGCTGGTATAACCCCAAGTGCCAGTTGTGCCAGTCTGCTGCATGGTAACAAAGCTTTCGCCGTCCTCCGAGCCACGAACCATCAGGCTCAGGTCCCCGCTCTTGCCCAGCGGGGTAATATCTGCGGAAATAGTGCAATTACTCAGTTTAAAGTCCTTAATTGCCAGTGCGTTGCGCACGGGGTCGTCACTGGTAAAGGTTACAAGCAGCGCACTCTTGCCGTTATACACTGTGGGGGTTACCTTTACAGTGCTGTCGTTGCTGGTGGGGACGAGCATCGAAGTGTCCCAATCCTCAAAGGAGAGCTCATAGGCGGCGGGAGAGTGCTTCACCAGAGCAATGTTCTTCTCATTCTCTCCTTCAACAAGGTCAGATATCTTCACAAACTGAAGCGTACTGCCCGGCGTGGAAATTCTGAGTTGGGTAGCCTTGGAGCTTACACCCTCCAAGGTGTACGTTCCATCCGATCCAGTAGTTACAGTAGCCCCCAAATATTGCTTGTTGTCATCCATGGCCGCAACACTTACATTTGCCGCAGGCAGACTGTCCACGGTTATCGTCCCGGTCACAATAATGTTCTTTCTGGTCAGAGCCTTAATGGCCTCGTCCAGAGTTTGAATCGCTCCGTCCACCTGGGCCTGAGTGGCCTTCTGGTTGTTCATAACGGTTTTCGCGGCTGCGAGGGCGCTGGTAAAAGCACCCCAATCGCCGTTATAGTCCGCCTGGAGCATGGCGTCGGCCTGGGCAATGATTTTAGCCAGCTCACCCTTCTGGGCGCCACTGACCTCAATGACCAGATTGTCAAGGACGAAATCATAGTGGCCTGCGAAAATATCGGCGTTTGTGCCGGCGCCGGGAGTGATCGGCAGCGCATTGGTGCGGCGCAGGCCAATCCAGGTCTGGCCGGTGGGGTCGCCGACCAGGGTAAATTTACAGGTAGCCGTTGTGCCCCGCGCCTGCTTGAGCGACGAGACAACCGTGTAGTTGCTGCCGCTGTACTCACCGACTCCGCTGATTACCTCGTAGTCTCCCGCAGTGCCCATCTGGTAGTCAAATGCCACGGTATAGGTGACGCCCGGCTCGAAACGGAAGTTTTGGGGAATGGTCTGGAACGTCAGATTATTTTTCCCGTTTCTGTCGCCCAGCTTGAGGGACCAGTTTCCGTCCAGCACGTCGTCGGTCTCGCGAATGTTCCAGCCCGCCGAGGTATAGGGGTCGTGCCGCTCGGACAGATGCTGGTAATTATCTTCGATGCCGCCGCTGCCGGGGCCCACCACGAAGGGGAACTCGCCCTGGGCCACATGCTCGAAGTCCTGGGTAAACTTGACGATGTTTCCCTCATCGTCATAGGTATAGTTGTCCGCCTCGGTCTCCAGGGTCCGTACGTCGTCAAAATAGGTGTTGCCCTCCCCGGCCTCACGGCTCAGGGTCAGGGTAACCCTGCCGCTTTCAGGCGCGGTAAAGAAAACAAACATATTCTGGAACTTGCTGCTGCCCGCCTCAATGGGGTGGGTCGTGTTGATGCTGTAGCCGCTGATGTAGTTAATGGCAATCGATTTCTCCGTGTAGTTGGAGGCCAGGATCCGGCCGCTCTCATCCGTTACGGTCATGGCGGCCTTGGCGTCGCTGCGGTTATCCACCGACACATAGGTCACGTATTTCTTTCCCGGCTCCAGGCTGTTGTACTCCTGGCTCACGGATACCGCGCCGGTCATCTTCAGGACGGACTGGGCGTCCTGGTTCAAATAGCGCACGGCGGTGCCCGCGCCTGTCACCGTCCAGTTATCCTCAATAGCGGCAGAGTTAAAGCCCACGTCCCGCAGGTACAGGCCGGTGCTCCACTCCACGGCGGGGGCCTGGGCAGCCGCATCGCCCTTGACGATTACATAAGGCGTCTTTGCCTCGGCCTTGAGGGTAACGGAGCCGTTTTTCACGGGGACGATGGTCTCATTCACGCGGCCATTGTCGGTAAGCTCATACATCTTGACATTTGTGAGGCTCTCCCAGCCGTCGGGCAGTTCCCAGGTGCTGCTGCCGCCCACATCGTTGCGGTGGTAGAGCTTCTGATCGGCGGCGGCAAGCTCGTTGCCGTCCTTGTCCCAGAACCAGGGAATGAGATACTGCTGGTTGGCCAGCGTACGCAGATTCTCGGTCTCGGTGTCTCCGCCCCACTGGCCGGATTCGTTGGTAGCCGGTACCGGCGTACCTCTGAGTATTTCCTTGCCGTCCAGTGTGATGGTGCGGGCACGGTACTCCTGCTTATCATCATCTGTGTCGTAGGCAAAGGCCTTTGTGGTCGCGGTGTCGGGGTCGGTGCCGCGGGTCACCACCACGGTGCTCTCCCGGTCCGCGCTCTGGAGGGTAATCTTTGCCTCGGGCGTCCAATTGACGGTACCGGCGCCCTTCCCATCGGTGTCACTCTTGGCAGCCCAAGGTATCGCCACCGGCGCTGCGGCATCCACCCACTCCATAATGTCATAGTGCTGCAGGAATTTGGCGGGAATCTGGTGCTCAAAGATGGACTCGATATGCTCGTCATACTCGCCGTCCTTCTGCCAGCCCTCAAAGCCCTGCATGGCCGCGCCGCCCAGCAGGGGCGCGTTGGCGTTGCCGCCGTAGCGGGGGTAGTCGGCTACAAAGGTGTCCTTATAGCTGTTGAGGAGGAAGCGCTCCACCTCACTGTTATATTTGCCCTTATTATCATATTCGCCGTAGGTATAGTCGGCGACCCAGTGCTGGAAGGTGGATTCCCATTCCATGCCGTAGGCCCATTCGGTGGTCACCCGCCAGCCGTTGTCCACCAGCTCCTGAGAGAGCTTACGGGTCTGCCATGCGTCCTCGCTGTTGCCGGAGGTAAGGTTGCCCCACACGTCCACGTAGATGAAGTCGAGCAGGCCGTTCATCTCATCGGCAAGGGCCTTAAAGCGGTTTGCCCGGTTACCGGAGGCCAGATCGTACAGGCCGTTGATGCCCACGCCCTGATCCAGCCAGTTCCAGCCATACCGCAGGCCGCCGGAGTTTGTGCGGCGGACCGTCTTGTCGCTGAAGGATTTGGACTCGGGATAGAACTCGCTTGCATTCACATGGATGCCGAAGCGGGCGCCCAGTTCGGCCCCTTCCTCCATCATGGTCAGCATATCTGGCACGCCGCCCATACGGGTGCCCACGTCGGCATAGTCGCCGTGGCCGGAGTCGTGGCCCTCGTTGCCATAGCCCTTGAGAAGGATGCTCTGGCCCAGACCGTCGGTGTTGAGATAGACCCGCTTCACATTGTCCAGGGAGGTGAGGAAGGGGTTCTGAGCCTGGGAGCCGAAGTTCAGGGCGATGCGGGTGGTCACCAGCTCGGGAATTTCTTCGCTCTTAAAGGGCTTATGGACAATCGTGTCCCTGGCCACAATGGCGGCGTCCTGCCAGCTGATTTCACCGTTGCCATTCTCGTCCCCGGTGACCACCACCTTGGCGTACAGGGGCAGCTCGGTAGGCCCGACCACCTTCTGGGAGTCGGGAATCACGGCGTTGTTGATGGGGTTGGGGTCGCTGCTGGACACCTTGCGGTCATAATACCACTCGCTGCTGGAGAGCCCCAGAGAGGTATATGCGCCGCGGTCCTCCGTGTTGGCCAGCACGCGGTTATTGTTGCTGCCCGCGCCGCCGGTACCCCACTCGGAGTTGCTGGCGATGCCGGCGCTCAGCTCATCATTGGAGACAAAGCCGTAGATAAACCGCTGATTGTTGGCGCTTGCAAACTGGTCGGCGGCGTAGCGGAAGTCGCCGCTGGTGATGGTGTTGGCCGCCAGCCGGTTGCCGATGAAATTGGCGCCCTCTTGATTGGACCGCACCGAGATCAGGCTGTGGTTGGGGATGCTGATGCGCTCCACCGGGTACTCAATCTCGTCCAGATTGTTGTCAATGCGGTTGATGTTGAAGGAGAGGACCTTGCCCTCCGCCGCCAGCTCGGCGTGGATGACGCAGTCAATATTTGTGCCCTGGGCGGTCATGGTGTATGTAATTCTGTCGCCGGACTCCGCCACTGCGGACTCCACAGCGGGCGCCACATCCACGCCGTTGATGGTCACAGTGTCCAGAATGGTGGTCTGGCCGTAGAAGGTCTTGCCTTCCAGGCCGCCCTTCATGTCATACTGGATGGCCCGCGGGAAATCCAGGTCCACCAGCACGTCCATGTCGTCCGTGGAGAGAACGGCAGTACGTACCGGAATAGGTACCAGCCGAATGTCCTTTCCGGTGACGTTTTCATCCTCCACTGTGACACCCTCAAGGGTCGCGGGCTCATAGTTTTCCGCCGTAACCTTCAGGGTATAGCTGCCGGGCTCAACGCCCCTGATGGTATAGTTGCCGTCGGCGTCCGTCACTGCGGTCCTGCCGGTATCCCCCAGTGCAACCACCGCATACCGGATCGGCTTCGGCGTCTCGCCGTTATCAGTCACCCTGCCGGAGATTACCGGCAGCACGGTCAGGGATACATTCTTGCCGGTAATGTCTCCGTCATCAATTGTAAAGCTATCAATCCTACCGGACTTATAGCCCTCCTTAATCACTGTGCCGGTATGCTCACCTGGAAGCAGACCGGACACGGTATAAGCGCCGTTCTCGTCGGTGGTGGCGCTTTTGCCGCCAATGGTGACTGTAGCGCCAATAACGACTTCCTCGCTACCGGCTTTAGTCACGGTTCCAGAGACATCGTATGCTGAAACCATTTCCTGGTTTGAATAGAGCATATTGGAGATTTTTATTTCTGTGGCTGCATTACTATAAGTTGCCGCCTTGACTGCAATAACATCTGGGGCCGTCTCGTGGTCGGCTGCACTAAAATTGTATGGCATACCAGTAAAGAGATCGACACCATCTACTGTCGCCTTAGTTAAGCTGGTGCCTGTCCATTCCACACGTAGCGTCACTGTCGCTCCTGCCTCTGGTGCGGCTACACGATTTCCCTGATACCAGCTAACCCCGGAGTCGTTTTTGTATTCCTCCCAGAACCATCCGTTTGTGTCATACCCAACCATAAACGCTTTCCCTGGCGTTGCATAGTTAATAAAAAGTCCAAAGCGGCTATTAGCTTTACTAGAAATCGGGGTAATATCCATTTGGATAAAACGAGATTCCTGTACGTCTACCTCTTTCAGTTGATCCGAAGCTGTTTTATTGATAAACGCTGCCGGCCAATCTTTTTCAGTTTTACCGTTACCGTTCCCAGACCCAGCCTTTATATGGAGCACTCCGTTATCCATCTCGCAAATAGAACCTGTACCCATGATTGTCTGTCCGTCCTGTTCCCACTTGTCTTGTGCAGGCACGGTGGTAGAAAACGGTGTAATCTCCTCTTCCAGGAGGTCATTGGATTCCGAAGGTGCACCTTCGGAATCCTCCGGCAGTACTGCCGGAGCGTCGGGTTCCTTTTCCTCACCCTCTGCCTGCTCCGGTGATTCCTTGGGCGTCTCGGGCATGTTCTGGCTCTCCTGGGGCGGCTGTTCCGCGGCGGGTAATTCCGCCGCACCGGCCGGGACCATGGAGAAGAGCATGCACAGGCACAGGATCAACGCGAGTAATCTTCGTTCCTTTTTCATCGTCCGTTCCTCCTTCTAAGAATTTGGTCTTCCTGTCCATGTCTGATTCTTTGTGCAATCAGACACTTCTAAGAGAATATATACCATTAATTTCAGTAGTTTTCACCACACTTCTTGCTTGATTATTGTAATATATTGCTATTTACTTAAATAATCGCAAAATTGTAATAAGAATTCGAGCAAAAAACCGTTTTTTCGCGCTAATGACACAATTCCGCCCGCTCTTTTCCAATTCTTTGTTTAAAAAAGGCCGCATCCCGCGGGGAGGACCGTTGGTCCTCCCCGCGGGATGCGGCCTTACGCCGGCGCTGAATGTTTTAAAATACTTCGCGGGTAGAGAGATTGAGGGCCGCGTCATAGCCGGACCGGTTGGCCTTGTAGAGGTTGCCGGGGCGGACACAGTCGCCCACGGGAATCACGTCGTAGGCCGCGCCATAGAAGGAATCACGTATCTGGGCCCTGGAGCGCATACCCGCGGCCAGGATGACGGTATCGGCCCTCAGGGTCTTCTCCCCGTCCGGCCCCGCCACCTTCACGCCCTCCGGGGTGATCTCCAGGCAGCGGGTATTCATGTGCTGGCGGACCCGGGCCTTGATGCCGTCGGTCTCATGGAGGTGCATGGCGGTCGACGGGTCGTAGTCGTGCTCCAGATAGTGCAGTGTGAGCAGGCGCTCGGTAAAGGTGCTGTCGGCAGCCAGCATATCGGTCATTTCAATAAGCTCCACCTCGCGGCCCTCACGGGCCAGCTGGAGGGCGGTCTCACAGCCCACCATGCCGCCGCCCACGATGGCTACGGTCTGCCCCACCTCGCCGATGTGGGCGCGGTAGTCCAGGGCGGTCATCACATTCTTCCCATTCACGCCGGGGATGGGGGGCACGGCGGACTCGGCCCCCACCGCCACGATGATGGCGTCGGGGTTATCCAGCCGCACCCGCTCGGGCGTGGCCTCAGTGTTCAGGTGGATGGTCACTCCGGACTTGCCCGCCTGGCGCACCAGGTACTCCCGGTACCGGACCATATCGTGCTTAAAGTCCACGTCGTCCGCATGGACAAGCTGGCCGCCCAGGCGGCCGCTCCGCTCGTAGAGCACCACCTCGTGGCCCATTTTGGACGCGGTTACAGCGGCCTGGATGCCGGCGGGGCCGCCGCCCACCACGACAATCTTCTTGTGGATGCCGGTGGTCTGGAGGTGGGGTTCCATCCAGGAGCGGCCGTGGTTGGGATTCACGGAGCACTCGATGTGCCGGGTGGCGGTTTTAAAGTCCTGCAGAATCACCTTGGTGCCGGTGTTCACGCGGCCGCCGCCGATGTCGGCGCAGCGCATGCAGCGGATACAGGGACGGATGTCCTCCGCCTTGCCTGCCCGGGCCTTCTCTCCCCAGTTGGGGTCGGCCACAAAGGAGCGGGCCATGGCGATAAGGTCGGCCTTTCCCTCGGCCAGAATACGCTCGGCCAGCTCCGGGTCGTTGATGCCGCCCACAGTAGCCACAGGGATTTTAATCCCGGCCTTCTTCATGGCCTCGGCGGCGTAGACGTTGCAGCCCTGGGGCATGAAGTGGACGGGGTGCATGACGCCCCGGGAGACCGAGTTGCGCCGCGAACCCACGGAGCACTGGATGATATCAATCTTGTCCTCAATCATCTTTACGAACTCCACCGACTCATCCACCTCCATGCCCCCTTCAATGAGCTCAGAGGTGGAGATGCGGTACTCGATGAGGAAGTCCCTTCCCACGGCCTGGCGGACACGGTCCAGCACCATGATGGGGAAGCGCGCCCGGTTTTCCAGGCTTCCGCCGTATTTGTCCTTCCGCTGGTTCTCCAGGGGGGAGACAAACTGGCTCAGAAGCCAGGAGTGGCCGCCGTGGATATTCACCATATCCGCGCCGCCCCGCTTGGCCATGACGGCGGTCTGGGCGAAGCAGCCGGCCACATAGTCCATGTCCTCCTCGGTCATCTCCTCGCAGATGTTGCCGTTGGGCATGGTCTTGGCCGAGGGGCCCATGGGGCTGCGCCCGCCGTTGTACTGGGGCAGGGCCCACTGGCCGGAGTGGCTCAGCTCGATGCAGACCTTCGCGCCGTAGATATGGAGAAAGTCGGAGAACTGGTTGAGGCTTCTCAGCGTGGTCTCGTCGCAGAGGTTGATCTGGTTGCTGTGCCCGCTGCCGTTGAGCAGGGAGATGCGGGCTTCGCCGGTGGTAATCATGGCCGCGCCGCCCTTGGCCTTGCAGCCGTAGTGAATGGCGGCGTCCAGGGTAAAGTACCCCTCGGGCGTGACCAGATTGTTCATGCTCTGGGGGGCGGAGATGATACGGTTTTTAAAGACCTGGCTTCCGATGGTGATGGGCGCGAAGAGGTGGGGATAGCGCTCCTGATAGGGCTGGAGATACTGGCTCATGGCATGGCCTCCTTAGATGGTTTTGCCTCATATGTGAGAGGAGGCGGACCGGGCCGGCTGAGAGAGTGGACCGGCCCGGTCCGCGAAGGAAAGGTATCAGCCTCAGAAAAGTACGTTGGCCAGCGGCAGGCCGATGCAGAACATCACGACGAAGGTGGCCGCCACGGCGAAAAGTCCCAGGGTGAAGGGATACTTGCCCGGCACCCACTCCTTGTTGCCGTAGATCAGGGCGGCGGGGGTGGAGCCAGCGGGGGTGATGAGGGCGGTGGAGCAGACGGTGATGAGCACCACCATGATAGCCTTTACATTCACGCCCGCGCCGCTGGCGATGCAGAGGTTATAGGCGATGGGCGTGAAGATGGCCACGGTGGCCATGTTGTTGCAGAAGTTGGTGACCACGGTGGCCGCCAGAATCAGCAGGAAAGCGAAGATCAGGAAGCTCTTGCCCTGGAGGACGGGGCCCATCACCTGGCTAATCCAGGCGGTAATGCCGGTGTCCGCGTTGGAGATGGCGGAGGAGATGGTCAGGGCGCCCACCAGCAGGAAGATCAGATCCCAGTTGATGGGGCGGAACATGTCGCCCAGCGTGCCGCCCTCTTTGAAGTTGATAAAGACCAGGCCCAGCACGAAGAGGGCGGTGATGCCGGTGGTATTGATTTTATTGAGCAGGATGGTCAGCGCGAAGTCCGCGGGCAGGATGCTGGGCAGCAGCACCGCCACAATGTAGCAGATGAAGTAGATGAGGATGAAGCGCTGATAGGGGTTCAGCTTCTCCTCGCCCACAATGGAGGCGTCCGAGTTCTTGATTTTGGATACGTCGGGCTTGAAGACGAACTTCATGGCCAGCAGATAGATGCCGATGATGATCCAGTCGGTAATCAGCATCCAGATAAAATAGCGGAAGAAGTTGATGTCGCCGCCGCCGGAGAGGTCGGCGTAGTTGCCGATGACCACGGCGGGCAGAGACTTGAAGGGGAAGAGCTGATAGGCCAGGCTGCCGGAGAAGGCGATGCCCACCAGCATGAGCATGGGCCACTTCTCGCCCTTCTTGAACTGATAGACCTCGCAGATGCCGTAAAACATGGACCACACCACCATAATGGCGGCGGTGATGGAGATGACCGAGGAGAGGACGAACATGGAGAACAGGATCAGGAAGGAGAGCACCCAGGGACGGCCCCTCGCGATCTTGAATGAGACCAGCTTGTTGGCGATCCACTTCGCCACGCCGGAGGTGCCCAGCACGCCGGTGAGAATGAAGCTGAAGAGGATCAGCAGGATGGTGTTGTTGCCGAATCCGGACTTGAACGCGTCGGCCACCGACATCATGCCGGACAGTCCCAACAGGATGATGCCGAAGAGGCTGGGCCAGGCCATGCCGACGGTCAGCCAGCCGTAGATCATTCCGATAAAGATGCCCAGGATGTTCATGCCCAGGGCGGTGATGGGCTCCACAGGGGGGATAAAGCGGAAGAGCAGCATAATACCCACGCAGATGAGGCTATTGACGTAATAGGACGGCTTGTTCCGAGTGGCCAGGCTCCCCTTTGCAGCCAGCTCTGTTGACATACGGGATTCCACCTTTCTCTTTACAAGCGTTCATGGAATATACAGGAACGAAGGGCTTTTCCTCAGGCAAGCCGGTTTTTCAGGCAATTCCGGGCGGATTGCAAAAAACCGGCCGCATCCCGGCGAAAAAAGCAGGCCTTCGGGCGCTTTGATACCTTCCAGGAACGCTCTTGTCAGGGAGATTCCAAAACTCCTCTTATCCGGCAAATGCGGCCGCAGTCGCCGGAATGGACTCCGATCTCAGCAGAGTGCACTCGTGTCTGTGTGTTAATTGAATCACAATTTTGATGTTTCGCATAACTGTTTTTTTCTATGTGGTATATTAAAAGAAGGCATTGTTCTCCTCATTCCCTTGAGAACACTGATTTACCGGCCGTTTTGATATTCTTCTTGGCATACCGCTTGCAAAATTAAACCAGGATATTCTTATTTTTTCGTCAAAATCCGCTGAAAAAGGAGTCTCAACATGAGTCAGCTGCATTTCGACCATCCGGTCCTTCAATACTTCCAGGCCCTCTCCCAGGTCCCCCGCGGTTCCGGAAACGAGCGCGGCGTCTCCGACTGGCTGATGGAGTTCGCCGCAGCTCACGGCCTGGACGCCGACCGGGACGACGCCCTCAACGTGGTGCTCCGCAAGGACGCCACTCCCGGCTTTGAGAACGCCCCCGCCGTCATGCTCCAGGGCCATATGGACATGGTCTGCGAAAAGAACGCCGGTGTGGAACACGACTTCACCCGGGATCCCATCCGTCTGATCGAGGACGGCGAGTACCTCCGGGCCGACGGCACCACTCTGGGGGCCGACAACGGCATCGGCATGGCGATGATGCTGGCCGTCCTCACCGACGAAGCCCTGGAGCACCCCGCCCTGGAGTGCCTGATCACCACCTCGGAGGAGGTGGGAATGCTGGGCGCCAAGGCCCTGGACAAGGACCGTTTCGCGTTTCGGAGCAGGACCCTCATCAACCTGGACACCGGCATAATGGAGGGCTGCTTCGTGGTGGGCTGTGCCGGCGGCGGCCGCGTGGCGGTACGGCTGCCGGTAGACTGGGAGCAGATTCCCCCGGCGCCCCTCTGGAGCATCACTGTGGGCGGCCTCAGGGGCGGACACTCGGGCGCGGAGATCCACCTGGGCCGGGCCAACGCCAATCAGGTGCTCGGCCGCATCCTCCGGGATCTGGAGGGTGTTGCGCGGCCCTGCTCCGTCTCCGGCGGTACCAAGGAGAATGTCATCCCCCGGGAAGCACGGGCGCTGGTGGCCTGTGCGGACGGCGCGGCGCTGGCGGAGCGCTGCGCGGCCTGGCAGGAGATACTGCGCAGGGAGTTCCGGGTGAGCGACCCGGGCGTTGCCGTCAGCGCCGTACCCGCCGGGACCGGTCGGCGCGTCTATGACGGCGTGACAGCCCGGCGCCTGCTGAGCCTTCTCACCCTCCTCCCCTGCGGCGTGCAGTCCATGGACCAGGAGCTGGGCAGCGTGGCCACCTCGGCCAACCTGGGGGCCGTTTCCTCCGGCGAGGCGGAAATTCTCTTCACCAGCAGCGTGCGCAGCAGCCTCCCCTCCCACCTGGAGCATCTGCTTCTCCCCCGGTACGAGGCTCTGGCCGGGCTGTGCGGCGCGGCCTGGGAGCAGCACGATTTCTACCCCGGCTGGACCTTCCGGTCCGCGTCCCGCGTCCGGGATTTGGCGCTGGAGTGCTACCGTGAACACGGCGTTAAGGAGCCCACCTATATGACGCTCCACGGCGGGCTGGAGTGCGGACTTCTCATGGAGGCTCTGGGCGAGATGGACGCGATCTCCTTCGCCCCCGAGATCAACAGTCCCCACAGCCCCAACGAGAATGTCCGCATCCCCTCGGTTGAGGTCAACTACAGGGTCCTCACCGCCCTGCTGAAACGACTTCGTTAATTTTGTAACCATTGCAGCACTAGGGCAAGGCGAATTTTGTCGGGTTATGAGATCAATATTGGCAGCGTTTTTGCTTCTATAAATAGCTGCAACCGCATTTCCGGAACAGTGAGAGGGACCGGACATGCGGAATCGGAATTGAGAGGTGTTACCCCTATGATTACCACCGGTATCGGCTTCCTGGCATTCATCGTCGCGTTCACCGCACTGGTCCTGTATCTGGCAAAGCGCTTTCCCCTCAAGCTCTACAAGTTCTTCCCGCCCATCCTGATTATCTACGTGGGCACCATGCTGTTCTTCACCTTCGGCATGTGGACCATCACGGACGAGGTCAAGGCGGTCAAGACCGCGCTGGTGGACAATATGGTCCCCGCCATGGTCTTCCTCATGTGTCTCTCCTGCAACGTCAAGAAAATTCTCAAGCTGGGACCCAAACTGCTCCTCACCTTCTGCGCCGCCACCATCACCATCTGCATCGGCTTCGTGGCGTCCTTCGCCATCTTCGGCGGCGCCCTGGGGCATCCCGCGGACGCTTTCGGCGCGGTGTGCGCCTCCTGGGTGGGCGGCATTCAGAACTTCCTCGCCGTCAAGAATTCTCTCGCCGTTGACGACGGCATTATGTCCAACATCATTTTGATGATCAACATCAACTACTCCTTCTGGATTATGATTCTGGTTGCCATCGGCAATTTCGCCGGACGCTTCAACAAGTGGGCCAAGGCGGATGTCTCCGGCATCGAGTCCATCGCCAAGACCCTGGACGGCCCCGCCGCCGAGAAGAAGCCCTTTGATCATCTGAACATCCTGGTGGTCCTGGGCGTGAGCCTGGTCGCCGTGTACGTCTGCCGCCTGCTGGCCGGCGCCATGCCCGACATCGGCTTCATCAACGCCAGCGTCTGGGAGTACATCTTTATCTCCATCGCCGGCCTGGCCCTGGGGCTGACCAAGATGAGCGATCTGCCCGGCTCCGAGGAGGTCTCCAACGTGATGCTCATGCTGGTCATGACCCTGCTGGCCACGGAGATCAACATCCTGCAGATTGCCGACGCGTGGCTCTTTATCATCGCCGGCGCCGTGGTCCTCATTGTCCACACCCTGCTGATGCTCCCCCTGGCCAAGCTCTTCCACCTGGATCTCCACTCCTGCGGCGTGGCCTCCATCGCCAACATCGGCGGTCCCTCCTCCGCCCCCATTGTAGCCGCCACCTACGGCAAGTCCTACGTGTCCATCTCGGTCCTCATGGGCACCCTCGGCTGCGTTATCGGCACCTTCGTGGGCCTTGGCGTGGCGCAGATTCTTCACGTCTTTTAAACTGCCTCCGGCGGGACGGCCCAATGGGGCGTCCCGCCGGATTTTTAAGGCTCTCCCGTGCGCATGTAGTGCATCTTCCATTTTATATTTAAGGAGGCCCTACCCATGAACCAACGTCTCACCGTCCTTATGTCCTCCCTCCCCGCCCATCTGGACGCCGCCATCATCACCTCCCGTGTCAACCGCCGGTACTATCTGGGCCTGAGCTCCTCAGCCGGGACGCTGGTGGTCACCCGTTCGGCGGTCTTTTTCTTCATCGACGGCCGTTACCGCGAGGCCGCCGGCGCGCTGGACGGCGACATCACCCTGCTCCCCTCAGAGGACATTACCACCGAATTGCCCGCCCTCATGGCCCGTCTGGGCGTCCGCACCGCCGGCGTGGAGAGCGGCTATCTCACTCTGGCGGCCCTTGAGAGCCTCCGCGCCCGCCTGCCCGGCTGTGTGATTGCCGCCGACAGCGCCCTGAATGAGCTGATTCTCGCCCAGCGCCGCCGCAAGTCCCCCGGGGAAGTCGCGCTCCTCCGCGCCGCCCAGCACGCCTCGGAGCGGGCGTATTTGAATCTGCTGAACTTCATCCGCCCCGGCAGGACGGAGAAGGAGATGGCGCTGGAGCTCTACCGTCTGTGCCGCATGGAGGACGGCGTGGAAGCCGCGCACACCGACCTGCTGCTCTCCGGCCCCAACGGCTCCAAGCCCCACGGCATGGCCGGCGACCGGGCTGTCCGGCCCGGCGAGTTCGTCACCATGGACTTCGGCGCGGTGATTGACGGCTACAGTGCCGACATGACCCGTACCGTTGCTGTGGGCGAGCCCACCGACGAGATGCGCGGGCTCTATGAACTGGTCCGCCGGGCCAAGGATACCGCCACCCTCGCCGTGGCCCCCGGCATCGCCTGCGCCGAGGTGGACGCCGTCGCCCGCCGCGTCATCGCCGAGGGCGGATACGCGGATGAGTTCTGCCACGGCCTCGGCCACAGTATCGGACTGGAGGGCCACGAGGACCCCCGCTTCCGCGCCGACAGCAATGCCTGCGTGGAGGAGGGGCTGGTCATGTCCGTGGAGCCCGGGGTCTACCTCCCCGGCAGGCTGGGACTGCGGATTGAGGATCTGATTTATGTGGGGCCCGACGGCGTGGAGAGTCTGAACGAGACCGCCACGGACTTGGTGGTGCTGACATAGCGTCCGCTCCTCCCCACAGATCTTAAAAAACTCCGGAAACGCTGCAACGCAGCGTTTCCGGAGTTTTTTGTCGAATTTGAGATCCATATTGGCACGCTGCTTGCTTCTTATATTGGCGAAAGCAAACCTCAAAACCAAACGAGGAGGAAATGAAATGACGATTACCAAGACCCTCGCACAATACTCCGCAGACCTGAAGTACAGCGACCTGCCCGCCGAAGTGGTGGACATGGCCAAGAAAATGACCATCCAGACCGTGGGCGCCGCTCTGGCCTCCAAGCCGATGGAGTTCACCCAGAGCGTCATCGACTTCGGCAAGAAGGCCTACGGCCCCGGCAATGAGGCCACCCTCATGCTGGACGGCTCCAAGACCTCCCTGCTGGGCGCGGCCTTTGTGAACTCCACCGTGGCGGACAATATCGACTGGGAGGACTGCTCCTGCACCGGCCACCCCTCCGCCAGCCTTATTCCCGTGTCCCTGGCCATCTGTGAGGCCCGGGGCCTCTCCGGCAAGGAGTACATCGAGGGCGTCATCGCCGGGTTCGAGGTCTATCAGCGCGTTGCCCGGGCCATCCAGCCTCCCGAGGGCCATGACAATCGCAAGGGCTGGGGCCTCACCAGCTGGCAGATCTACGCCGCCGCCGCCCCCGCCGCCAAGCTCTTCAAGCTGGACGCTAAGAAGACCGAGCAGGTCTACGGCATGGCCGCCGTCCTCACCGCCGTGCCCAGCAACATCGTCCACGGCACCATGTCCAACGTCTACCACTACCAGCACGGCTTCTGCTCTCACGACGGCCTGATGGGCGCGCTCCTGGTGGAGCACGGCGTGGACGGCATGCAGGAGGCCTTCGACGGCCCCTTCAGCTACGGCACCAACCTGACCATCGAGCACAAGACCGAATGGTACAACAAGGAGCTGGGCAGCCGCTACCTCATCATGGAGACCCTGCTGAAGCACTGGCCCACCAATATGTGGGTGCAGACCTCCCTGGACATTATGAACGCTCTGGTGAAAGAGCACAGGTTCGGACCGGACGACGTGGAGGAGATCATCGTCGATCCCCCCACCCAGTCCCGCATGATGTTCCACCCCGAGGGCTTTGAGAAGATCATCGAGGCCCAGTACTCCATCCCCTTCTGCATCGCCGCGCTCCTGTGCGACCCCACCCCCGGCCCCCAGTGGTACACCGAGAAGAACATGCGCGACCCCAAGGTGCTGGAGGTGGCAGCCAAGGTCCACGGCTCCGACGCCGAGCCCCAGCTTCTCATGGACTCCTTCTCCAACTTCCGCAAGGGTGAGTTTGCCTCCAAGACCATCACCGTGAAGCTGAAGGACGGCCGTACCGTCTCCGGCAGCATCGACTACCCCAAGGGCCATCCGAAGAACATGCTCACCATGGAGGAGGTCTGCGACCGCTTCCGCATCGAGGCGGCCCACACCCTCTCCCCTGAGAAGGTGGAAGAGGCCCTGGACACCCTGCTGCACATCGACCAGCTCCAGTCCCTGGAGAAGATCGGCGAGATTCTGCACTAATTCCAGAGGGCCCAATCCCCCGGATACGGCGCGGTTTGATTTACCCTGTTTCACGCCCGCCGGCGCAGTATTTTTATCAGACTCAGATTTTACCTCCCCCGGTTCCCACTTTGTTCCCGCCTAGCGGAAATTCTGCAACGCTATATAATTGTTAATTTGAAAGGAAGTCTTCTCCATGAGCAAAAAAGTCACAGTCGTAGGCGCCGGCGGCACCGGCATCTGCACCGCCGCCGACCTCACCCTGTCCGGTCATCACGTCACCCTTTGCGACGTGGCCGGCCGCAGCGACGACCGCATCGAGATGGTCCGCGCCCGGGGCGGCGTGAACCTGACCGGTAAGGGGCAGAACGGCTTTGCCGTCATCGAAAGCATCACCACCGACTTCGCCCAGGCCATCCCCGGCGCCGAGATCATCATCATCTGCGCCCTCTCCACCCGCCATGCGGAGATCGCCCAGGCCGTCGTCCCCCACCTGGAGGACGGACAGACCGTCCTCTTCTCCGCGGGCAATATGGGCTCCATCATCTTCCGCCAGGAGATGGTCAAGGCCGGCTGCACCAAAGACGTGGTCACCGGCGAGCTGGAGGGCAACATGTTCCCCTGCCGCCTGTACGACAACGCCGAGGGCTTCATCGGTATGCCCTTCAAGCCCCGCACCGCCGCCGCTTTTCCCGCCAAGGACAATGATAGGCTCGTCGCGGCCCTCTGCCAGCTCTGGGAGACCCATGCGGCCACCAATGTGTTTGAGACCAGCCTCAACGCCTCCAATATCGTGGTCCACCTGGGCGGCTCCCTGCTGAACACCAGCCTGGTGGAGCAGACCGAGAACTTCTGCTTCTACAATCAGGGCCTGACCCCCAGCGTCCTGAAGGTCATTGAGGCCACCGCCGCCGAGCGCGATGCCATCAACGGCAAGCTGGGCTACCCCGTCCGCTCCAGCGTGGGCTTCATGAAGCAGCTGGCCGACAAGGAGGGCTTCCCCCAGTTCGACTCCTTCCGCGGCCTGGAGGGTCCCCTCTCCATGAGCGACCGCTATATCTTTGAGGACGCCCAGTCCGGCTCCACCTTCCTGAACGCCGTCGGTCAGGCCGTGGGCGTGGACACCCCCCTGGCCCGCGCCTTCGTCGCCATCGCCTCCGCCATTAACGGCGCGGACTACGCCTCCACCGGCATCACCATGGAGCGCCTGGGCATGGCCGGTCTGGACGCCGAGGGCATCAACAAATTCCTTTACGAGGGACCGAGCGCAAACTGAATCCGTCAGTTTTAATCAGCAACCGCAAAATAGAAAGGATGGACCTCATTATGAAGAAGAAAGTATTCTCTCTCCTGCTGGCCTCCGCTCTCCTGATTGGTTGCCTCGCCGGCTGCGGCGACAAGAACACCCCCTCCGGCTCCAAGGACCCCGCCCCCTCCGGCAGCGGCTCCTCCGGACAGACCGTCTCCCTGAAGCTGGGCCACGTGGGCCCTCCGGGCTCCACCATGGACATTGTAGCCCAGGGCATTGCAGAGCAGGTCAAGGAGGCCACCAACGGCTCCGTTGAGATCATCGTCTACCCCCAGGGCCAGTTGGGAGACGAGACCGTCATGCTGGACTCCACCCTCAGCGGCACCCTGGATATGGCCATGATCGGCACCCCCGTCATGTCCACCGTGTTCCCCGAGTTCAACGCCCTGTGCCTGCCCTTCCTGTTCCGCGACACCGATGAGTTCTTCTCCATCGTCCAGACCGACGAGTTTATTGAGAAGACCAACGCCATCACCAGCCAGAAGGGCGCCGTCCTCCTGGGCTACCCCAACGGCGAGCAGCGGGGCCTCTCCAACGTGAAGCACGAGGTCCGCACCCCCGCCGACATGGCGGGCCTGAAGATCCGCGTTATGAACGGCTCCATCTATACCGATACCTTCGCCGCCCTGGGCGCCACCACCTCCACCATGCCCTTCGGCGAGGTGTACACCGCCCTCCAGCAGGGCGTCATCGACGGCGAGGACAACGGCCTGGACTTCATGACCAAGCAGAAGTTCTCCGAGGTGGAGAAGTACCACACCAACCTGGGCCATGCCATCCAGACCAACCCCTTCATCGTCAACTCCGGCGTGTGGGACAAGCTCTCCGCCGATCAGCAGCAGGCGATTAAGGACGCCATCAAGACCCAGCAGGACGCCTATGCCGTCACCCTGGCCACCGAGCTTGAGAAGGCCGTTACCAACGCCGAGGAGGCCAAGGTCAACCTGGTCATGGAGCTCACCGACGAGGAGTACGGCGCCTTCCGGGACGCCTGCTCCGGCGTGTACGAGAAGTATCAGTCCATCATTGGCGACGAGTTCTACAACTACGTGCTCGGCCTGGTTGACGCGGCCCGCAAGTAACACGCAAAGGGGGCCGGAGCGCTGCTCCGGCCCCCGTGTTAAAATGAGGAGAAATATATGAAGGATAAGGTATTACACGTCCTGGACGTGATAGAGGGCTACCTCCTGGCAATTCCCTTCGTACTGCTCTGTGTGCTCATCGTGGTGGACATCGCTATGCGCACCTTCTTCCAGTCGGGCCTCTCCTGGCTGGAGGAGTTCGGCCGCTATGTGCTGGTTTTCGGCACCTTCCTGGGCGCCAGCATGGCCATCCGCACCGACGACCACCCCCGTATGACCGCCCTCCTGGTGGCCGTCCCCCATACGGTCCGACAGATTCTGAAGATTGTGGGCGACCTCATCTGCATCGTGGGCCTGGCCGTGGTGGACTACTACTCCTGGCTCCAGATTGCCAGCATGATGCGCATCGGCACCATGACCTCCACCCTCCCCGTCCCCCTGTGGGTGCCCTACGTCATCATCCCCATCGCCCTGTGCACCATGGCTGTCCGCTATGTAATCGAAACCGTGAAAGACATCAGGCTGCTTGTCCACCCCCCCAAGAAGAAGGATGAGCTGGCCACGGAAGGAGGAGAGGGCTGATGGTACTGGTAATCGCGTTCTTCGCCCTGCTGCTGCTGGGTATTCCCATCGCCCTGGTGGTCCTCATCGCCTCCACCATGGGCATCGCCGCCTACTCCGGAACCTCGTTGCAAATTGTCACCCAGTTTCTCTTCTCGGGCCTTAACAACTACGTGCTGCTGGCCATCCCCTTCTTCATCATGTCCGGCACCATCGCCTCCCGGGGCAATACCTCCAAGTATCTGACCCAGGTGATGCGGATGATCTTCGGCCGGATCAAGGGCGGCAGCGTCATCGCCGCCATCGCGGCCTGCACCTTCTTCGCCGCCATCTCCGGCTCCTCCATCGCCACCATCGTGGCGGTCGGCTCCCTGATGATGCCCGCCCTGATTAAGGAGGCCTATCCCGAGAGCATGGCCATCGGCTCCATCACCGCCGGCGGCTCCATCGGCGTGCTGATTCCCCCCAGCGCCCCCATGATTGTCCTCTGCGTGGCCATGGGCACCTCCGTGGGGCAGCAGTTCGTCTCCGGCATCATCCCCGGTCTCCTGCTTGCCCTGGCCTGGTGCCTGTACGTGTACATCGTCTCCCGCAAGCACAACTACGGCTCCGCCGAGAAGTACACCGCCAGGGAGTCCCTGTCCATCCTCTTCAAGGCCATCCCCGCCCTGCTCTACCCCATCATCGTTCTGGGCGGCATCTACAGCGGCCTCACCACCCCCACCGAGGCGGCTGCCATCAGCGTGGTATACGTTATCCTCATCGAGCTCTTCGTCTACCGCACCACCAAGCCCAAGGACCTCATCGCAGGTCTCAAGGGCAGTCTGGTCTCCGCCGCCACCATGACCCTCATCGTCTCCGCCGCCCAGGTGCTCACCTGGTTCGTCACCACCCAGCAGATTCCCGTCATCGTCACCGGCTGGATTACCGGAGCGGTCTCCAGCAAAATCCCCTTCCTGCTCCTGGTGCTCCTCATGTTCTTCGTCGCGGGGTGCTTCATGGATCTGGTGGCCCTGCTTCTCATCCTGGGCCCCATCATGTCGCCCCTGCTGGCCAGCTACGGAGTCAACCCCATCCACTTCGGCGTCATCTGCATCATGGCGGCCCAGATTTCCTTCATCACGCCGCCCTTCGGCCTGAACCTCTATGTCTCCATGAACCTGACCAAAAAGGGTCTGGTGGATGTGGCGAAGTACACGCTGCCCTATCTCATTATCCTGGTGGGCGTCACCCTGCTCATCACCTTCTGCGAGCCCATCTCCATGTTCCTGCCCAATCTGATGAAGCCGGTTTAAAATCGCTCCGCCTGCTTTCTCCCACCGCTTGACCCGCGCGGCAAATTCCCGTATGATGAGAGTAACAAAAGCGACGCTCCCACCTATTTTCCGCCATTGAAGGAAGGAACGAAGACTATGGGCATCTATGAAAAAACGATTGGTATCATCGTTCCCTCTGCTGGTACCGCTAGCGAAATCGCCTACCACACCTATGTCCCGAAGGAAATCGCCGTCGCCACGGCCAGAGTGAAGTTCAATCAGATCTCCTATCAGGACCTGACCGAGATGATCGACGTGGTGAAATTCACCGCCGAGAACATCTGCGCGACCGACCCGGACGTCATTGTCTTCGGCAGCATGATGGCAAGCTGCATCAGCGGCGCGGCCATCCGCAACATCATCGAGCAGCACACCGGCATCCCCTGCATCACCACCTTCCGCTCCCTGGTGAAGGTCCTGGACCGCTTCGGGTACCGCAATCTGGCGGTGGTGTCCGCCCTCAGCAACGAGCTGGGACTGCTGCTCAAGACAAATTTGCAGAAATACGGTGTGGAGCGCTGCGAGGTCAAGACCCTCTACAAGGACGGCCAGACCCCCTATCTCTCCATCAAGGAGATTGAGAGTATCCCCTACGAGAGCATCTACCGGGCGGCCAAGAGCATGGATCTCACCGGCTTCGACGCCGTCCTCTTCGACAGCTCCGGCCTCCAGGGCATGGACCGCATCCCCGAGCTGGAGGCGGAGCTGGGTCTGCCCGTCCTCTTCGCCGACCAGTATACCCTATGGCACGCCCTGCGCACCATCGGCGTGGACGCCAAGCTTCCCCACCTGGGCAAAATCTTTGAATACTGAGGCAAGCGCTATGTATGGAGATACAGGACGCATCGGGCTCATCTGCCCGGGCGTGACCCCATCCATTGAGATGGATTTTCACCAGCATCTGCCCGAGGGACTGGCCCTCTCCACCACCCGGGTCCCCTACCGGGAGGTCACCATGGAGGGCCTTCAGGAGATGAGCGACCAGGTGGTCCGGGCCGCCGCCGCGTTCAAGGGCTTTCCCATGGACCTGGTCTGTTTCTGCTGCACCACCGGCAGCATGGTGGGCGGCAGCGACTACGACAGGCGGCTCGTCGCCGACATCGAGGCCGCCTGCGGCATTCCCGCCCTCACCACCAGCACCGCACTCATGCAGGCCTTCCAGGCCATGAAGGTCCAAAGCGTGGCCATCGCCACCCCCTACAGCGGCCCCCTCAACGAAATGGAGGCGGCCTTCCTGGCCGCCAACGGCTACCATACCACCACCATCGAGGGCCTGGGCCATACGGATACACGGGTCATTCCCTTTGTCCGGCCCGAGGAGATTTACGCCCTGGCCCGGCGGCAGGACGTGCGGGGGGCGGACGCCCTCTTCATCTCCTGCACCGGCATCTGCGCCCTGGGCTGCATTGAGCCGCTGGAGCGGGAACTGGGCATTCCGGTCCTCACAAGCAACCAGGCCACCATCTGGGGCTGCCTGCGCAAAATCGGCAATGCCGCAAAGGTCCCCGGGCTGGGGCGGCTTTTCGAGATCTGACCCGCCGGCTCCCCCCGAACCCACCGCCATTGACAGAGGAGGTCGTCACCTTGGAGACACAGGAGACCGGAAAAGAAAAACGGCTGACGCGGAAGGAGCGGGTCTTTCACCAGCTCTCCGAGCTGACGTGCAAGGTCACTCTGGACGACATCCGCTCCGTCCTCGGCTCCGGCTTTGAGGCGGGCGTCATCGGCGGCGCTCTGGGCATCACCCCCAACAACACCTGTATGGAGCTGGGCGCGCTGCTGAAGGAGGAACGGGTGGTCAAGATTCTGGGCCGCCCGGTGTACTTCTTCGCCCGCGAGGAGCTGGAGCAGAGCCTGGGCATCCGGTTTTCCCAGTGCATCTTCAAGAACTATGGGGAGTTTCGGGACACCGTGGACCGGCTTTTAAGAAGCGTCTCCGACGGCCGCACCAGCCCGAAGCTCCCGCCGGTGTCCATCGACCCCACCGGCAGCTTCAGCCGGCTGGTCGGCTCCCGTGAGAGCCTGCGGCCCAACATCGACCAGGCCCGGGCCGCAATCCTCTATCCGCCCAGCGGCCTCCACTGTCTTATAACCGGCCAGACCGGCGTGGGCAAGAGCCATTTTGCCGAGGCCATGTACGACTTCGCCGTGGAGCAGGGCGTCATCGCCAGGGACGCGGCCTTCGTCATCTACAACTGCGCCAACTACTTTGAGAACCCCCAGCTCCTTCTCTCCCAGCTCTTCGGGTATAAGAAGGGCGCCTTCACCGGGGCAGACCGGGACACCCCCGGCGTGGTGGATCAGGCCGACGGCGGCATTCTCTTCCTGGACGAGGCCCACCGTCTCTCCCCCGAGGGACAGGAGAAAATGTTTCTCCTCATCGACAAGGGCATCTACCAGCGCCTGGGCGAGACCAAGGAGTACCACCACGCCCGGCTGCGCATCATCGCCGCCACCACCGAGGACCCCAAGTCCATCCTGCTGCACACCTTCCTGCGCCGCATCCCGGTGCTGATTCAGCTCCCCAGTCTGGAGGAGCGGGGCGTGAACGAGCGCGTGAGCTTCATCATGAATTTTCTCTGGCAGGAGTCGGGCAATGTGGGCTGTCCCCTGCGGGTCCACCGGGAGGTCATCCGGGCGCTGTCCATGTACAAGTGCCCCAGCAACATCGGCCAGCTCCAGTGCGACGTGAAGCTCCTCTGCGCCTCCGCCTACCTCTCCCGCGCCATGGGCATCCAGGACCGGGACGAGGAGGGCATCACCCTGGAGCTCTCCCACCTGCCAAAGCGGGTGGAGGAGGGCCTCTTTAAAACCGGCGTCAACGCCGACCGCATCTTCTCACGCTATCCCTTCTACAGCCACGAGTACGTCCTGGTGGACCAGTCCCAGGGCGACTTCACCGCCTTGCTGGAGGAGTGCGGGATTCAGTAAACAGGCTCCCTCCGGGGGAGCCCACAACCTCAATCGAAAGAAATGAGGCCACAACATGAACAAAATCGCAGTCATCGGATTCGGCTGCGCCGCCGTCCACGGCATCCAGGGGATGCGTGAGGGCGGCTATACAGGCGAAATCCATGTTTTCGCTCCGGTGGACACCCCGCCGGAGAACCCCATGCTCACCACCTACTATGCCTCCGGCCGCATCTCCCCCGAGGGCCGCTATCCCTTCGGCACCGTGGCGGAGCTGCAGGAGAAATACGGTCTGACCCTCCACCTGAACGACCCGGTAACACGCTTTGACGCCGAGGCCAAAACCCTGACCACCCGGTCGGGCGGCGTCTTCGCCTGGGACGGCGCACTCATCGCCTCCGGCGCCAACCCCTGGGCCCCGCCCATGGAGGGGGACGGCGGGGACGAGTGCTTCCCCATGCGCACCATGGCCGACGCCCAGCGGCTCAAGGACCGTCTCGCCCAGGGCGGCGTGAAAACCGCCCTGGTGGTGGGCGCGTCCATGATCGGCATCAAGGCGGTGGAGCTCTTCGTCAATGCGGGTATCTCCTGCACGCTGGCGGATATCGCCCCCCACATCTTCCCCCTGGCCGCCCTGGACGGCACGGCCGCACGGGTGGAGACGTATCTCAGGGAAAAGGGCGTGGAGCTGCGCTTCAACGCCGGCGCAGCCGCCATCGGCAAGCGGCCTGACGGCGGCTATACCGCCGCCTTTACCGACGGCTCGGCCATGGACGCCGACCTCATCGTCCTCTGCGTGGGCACCCGGACCAATCTGCCCTTCCTCATCCCCGGCCAAATCAATGTAAACCGGGGAATCGTGGTGGACGACCATATGCGCGCCAGCGTCCCCGGCGTTTACGCCGCGGGCGACTGCTGCGAGGGCAACAACCTCCAGTCCGGACAGACCCAGGTCATCGGCCTGTGGGAGCGCGCCGGGACCCAGGGACGCACCGCCGGAGCCAATTTGGCGGGGGAAAACGCCGTCTGCGACGGCGGTATGGTCCAGAACATCACCCATTTTTTCGATATGGACTTCATCAGCGTGGGCGACAAGCGCCTGAGCGGCGAGAGTGTCTCCTTCACCGGCCAGGGCGGCAGACTCTACATAGAGGCCGTCGTGGAGGCCGGACAGATCCGCTGTGTCAACCTGCTGGGGGGCCACCGCATCTCCGGGGTAATCCGCAGCAGGCTGTGGAAGACCGCCCGGGGCGGCGCCAGGGGCCTCTCTCCCGAAGAGATTGGCCTGCTGCGCCGTGAGGACGTGCCCGAGGGCTTTATTACATTACTGGGAGGGTCCGGTCTATGAAAGACATCGACCGCCTGTTAAAGGCCAAAATCCCCTGTCCCGAGACCGGGATAGAGGTCAAGCATACCATCTGCGACATCTGCTCCCCCACCTGTCACTGCGGCGTGGACGCCTATGTGAAGGACGGGAAAATCATCAAGGTGGAGGGCACCAGGGAGCACCCCCTCAACCAGGGCGTGCTCTGCACCAAGGGCGCGGCCAACCGGGATTACATCTACCGCGAGGACCGCATCAAGACCCCCCTGCGCCGGGTTGGCGCGCGGGGCGAGGGCAGGTTTGAGCCCATCTCCTGGGATGAGGCGTATACCGAGATCGGCGCTCGCCTCAACGCCGCCAAGGAGACCTACGGGCCCAACTCCGTGGCCTTCTTCTCCGGCTTCTCCAAGTGGTACCGCCCCATCTTCAAGCGCTTCGCCTACTCCTTCGGCTCCACCAACTACGCCACCGAGTCCAGCGTCTGCTTCGAGTCCACCGTCATCGCCTGGAAGGCCACCGCCGGCATGTTCTCCGTGCCCGATGTCGAGCACACCAAGGTCTTCCTGGGCTGGGCGCTGAACCCCCACTACTCCGATCACCTCACCGCCTTCAACGTCCTCCAGTATAAAGAGCACGGCGGCAAGGTCATCATTGTCGACCCCCGTAAGACACCCGCCGTGGACAAGTACGCCGATATCCACCTCCAGCTGAGGCCCGGCACAGACGGCGCACTGGCCCTGGGCATGGCCAAGCTCATCATCGAAAACGGCTGGCAGGACCAGGAGTTCATCGACAAGCATACCTACGGCTACGAGGAGTACGCCGAGTATGTCAAGCAGTTCGACCTGGACCGGGTGGCCGGGATTACCGGCCTGAGCCCCGACGACATCTATGAGGCCACCAAGCTCTTCGCCACCGCCCACCCCGCGGCGGTCCACCAGTCCGCCTCCCCCGTGACCCACCACCACAACGGCTTCCAGAACTACCGGGCCCTCATCTCCCTGTGCGCCCTCACCGGCAACTACGACTGCCCCGGCGGCGTGTTCCCCATGCCGCCCACCTATACCATCCAGTGCGCCGGCTTCCCCACCCGCGAGCACGAGTTCGCCGACGAGGTGAAGCCCACCCACGGCACACCCCTCATCGGCGCGGGCCGCTTCCCCGTGTGGGACGCCTTCATGGACGAGTTCCAGGCCATGGATCTCACCCGCACCCTGGAGGAGGGCACCCCCTACCCGGTGAAGGCCCTCTTCGGCCTGGGCATCAACGCCCGGATGTTCCCCGAGACCGGCCGCTTCCTGAAGGCCCTCGGCAGCCTGGACTTCTTCGTGGCCGCCGATCTCTTCCTCACCGACACCTGCAAGTACGCCGACATTGTGCTCCCCTCCTGCTCCTCCTTCGAGCGGGGCGAGTACAAGGTCTACCCCGGCGGCTTCTCCCTGTTCACCAAGCCGGTCATCACGCCCCTCTACGAGAGCAAGAGCGACGTGGACATGCTCTGTGAGCTGGCCCGGCACATGAATCTGGGCGACCCCCTGCTGGAGGCAGGCTACAAGGCCTGCGTCAACGACATCATCCGGGACCTCTCCGTCACTGTGGAGAGCTTGGAGCAGTCCGACTTCCCCGTCATGACCCCCGAGGCCCGGCCCCCCATGTTCGGGGCCTACCGGGAGCACGGCTTCCCCACCCCCACGGGCAAGTTCGAGTTCAAGTGCTCTGTCATTGAGAAATTCCCCAAGGAGTGGGGCGTCAGCGCCATTCCCACCTGGACCGACCCCCTGGAGGATGAGGAACCCTATCCCTTCACCCTCACCAGCGGCGCGCGGCTGCCCAACGCCATCCACTCCCGCGCCCACGACGTGCCCACCCTCCGCTCCCTGCGGCCCGACCCCCTGGCGGACATCCACCCCGACGACGCCGCCGCCGCGGGCGTCAGCCAGGGCGATATGGTAGAGCTCTACAACGCCCACGGCTCCATCCGCATGAAGGCCAACCTGACCACCCGCGTCCGCCCCGGCAATATCCACATCTATCACGGCTACCGGGAGGCCAACGCCAACGACCTCATCGGCGCGGCCCACCTGGACCCCTGCACCGGCTTCCCCGGCTTCAAGTCGGCCGGCTGCCACATGAGACGCTGCGAGGAGGAGAAGGCATGAAACTGATTCTCGACCTGGACACCCACCGCTGCTCCGCCTGCGGCGCGTGCGCCATCGCCTGCATGGACCAAAACGATATCGACCCCCGTGAGACCGCCCCCTTCCGCTCCGCCTTCTGCGTGGAGACCTGCACCGGCGAGGGCGACAAGCGGACCTACCTCTCCATGGCCTGTATGCACTGCGCCGACGCCCCCTGCGTCCTGGCCTGCCCCTCCGGCTGCATCACCAAGGACCCGGAGACCGGCTTTACCCTCTGTGACAACACCAACTGCATCGGCTGCCACTCCTGCGCCATGGCCTGCCCCTTCGGCGCCCCCTCCTTCAACCGTGAGGGGAAGATGGTCAAGTGCGGCGGCTGCGCCGTCCGGGTGGAAAACGGCCTGGAGCCCGCCTGCGTGCGCGTCTGCGGCCAGCACGCCCTGACTCTGGTCACCGAGGAGGAGTACAAGAAAAAGCACCTGGAGACCTCCCTCAAGAAGATTACAGACCTGATCGGTTAAGCCAATACCGGGGCGGCGGCATATGCCGCCGCCCCGGTTCTTGACTCAGCGGCCCCGGGGCTGTCCGGTCCGTATCGGACAGCCGTACCAGTAAGGAAAGGAAGTCATCCCATGCCGGAATGCCAAGTGCGCCTCCTGAGCAAGGAGGATGTGGACGCCCTCCTCACGGAGGAGGACGTGATCTCCACCGTGGAGGCTGTTTTCCGCGGCTGCGCCGCCGGGCGCGTCACCCAGACCCACCCCGAGATGCTTTTCGCGGACGAGGGGCGGGAGAATATGTTTATGCCCATGCCCGCCCTTCTGCAGGAGCGGGGCGTGGCGGGCCTCAAATGGGTCAATATGTTCGGCAGGCAGCAGCCGGGCTACCCCGCCATGTTCGGCCATCTCATCGTCCTCAACTCCCCGGAGAACGGCGGACCCTACGCCATTGTGGAGGGCACCGCCATTACGAACCGCCGCACCGCGGGGGGACACGCCGTGGCGGCCGCCAAGGTCCTGGCCCGGCCAGACGCGCGGGTCATGGCCGTCGTGGGCTGCGGCTCCCAGGGGCGGCAGGGGCTGAACGCCTTTCTCCCCCGCTACCCGCTGGAGGAGGTGCGGCTCTACGACCGCTTTCCCGCCGCCGCTGAGGCCCTGGCGGCCGGGGCCTCAGCCCGGTGCCCCGGTGTTCGTTTCACCGTCTGCGAGGCCCCCAGGGCCGCTGTCGCGGGGGCGGACATCGTCCTAACCGCCACCACCTCCAAAGAGACTCTGGTGGAAGGCGGCTGGCTCGCCCCCGGCTCCTTTACCGCCGCCCTCTTCCACTTCAACGACCTGGACTGGCGCTACGCCAGGGCCTGCGACAAGTGGGTGCTGGGCCTGCGTGAGGCCGACTACGGCAGCATCCTGCACAACAAGGATGTGCTGGCCAAGGGCGCGGATTTGAAGCCCGGTGAGGAATACGGGGACCTGAGCGATGTGCTCACCGGCAGGCTCCCCGGCCGCACCAGAGCGGACGAGCGGATTCTCTATACCCATATGGGCATGGGCGCGCTGGATGTGGCTTTGGCCGACGTGGTCTTCCGCCGGGCCGTGGAGACCGACCGCGGTCAACTGTTCCGCTTTGCCTGAAGTCGTCCACATGACGTAAATTCTACGGGCGGCAGGCTGCGCCCCCGTCCACAAAATGTAAAAAGGAGCGCGGACGCTATGCGTCCGCGCTCCTTTTCAATTCTGTCAATACCCGTTTACCACCGCGTCCAGCACCTTGGCGGCCACGCTGCCCGCCGTGTCCGCGCCGCTGCCCCCCTCCTCCACCAGGACTACAAAGGCGTAGGGTGCGTCTTCATTGCGGAGAAACCCGGCGAACCAGGCGTTGGGGGCCTTGCCACCCCCCACCTCGGCGGTGCCCGACTTGGCGCAGATGTCCATATTGGGGAATCTCCACGACCCGTAGGAGTTTTCCACGTTCCCCGCCATCATCTCCGCCATGGCGGCGGCGGTGGCGCCGTCCACCAGGTTCCCCGTCATATGCTGAAAGTAGGGCGAGACATTCAGCCCCATGCCGGTCTCGGTCTTGAGCACCAGCTGGGGCACGGCGGCCCTGCCGCCGCCTCCGATGGCCCCCATGTATACCATCAGCGCGCAGGGATTCACCGCGTCGCTGTACTGCCCCACGCCGGCCCAGCCCAGCTGGTTTTCCGTGGCCCCCTTGAGGTCCACCCGCCCGGCGGCGGTGCTGATGCCGCTGACGGTATAGCGCCCCGTCAGCCCGGCCTGATCGGCGCAGCTCTGGAGCCTGGCCGCCCCCAGCTCCACCGCGAGCTGGGCGAAGACTCCGTTGCAGGAGTTTGCCAGCGCCCCCTTGATGTCCATTTCGCCGTGGGCGCTGGGGCAGGTCACCGCCTCGCCCCCCACCAGAGTGGAGCCGGTGCAGGTCCAGGTCCGGTCGAAGAGGTCGGGGATGTTCTCAATGGCCGCCTCCAGGGTCACGGTCTTGAAGACCGACCCGGGCACGAAGGTCCCCGACAGGAAGCGGTTGAGGTACACGCCGTCGTACCGCTCGTCCCCGTCCTCAATGACCGGCGGATTGGCCGGGTCGAAGGTGGGTGCGGACACCATGCACAGGATCTCGCCGGTCCTGTAGTTGTAGACTCCCACCGCCCCCTTCCTGCCCCCCAGGGCGTTGTAGGCGATGTAATTGTACCGGGCGTCCAGGGTCAGGTAGAGGTCGTTCCCCGTCCCCAGGGGCGTGTAGGCGCCCGTAAAGAGGTTGTACCCCGAGAGCCTGTCGGCAAAGGCCACCAGCGCCCCGGTGCCGATGTTCCCCGAGGGGTCGCCCACGGCGTGGAGGGTGGCCCTGCGCACGGTCTCGCTCTCGTAGTACCTGCGGTTTCCGTCGTCGTCCACCCAGGAGAGCACATCCCCGTCCCGGTCCAGCACCCGGCCCACCGAGAGCTGCCCCCTGCTGTTATAGAGGTGGCGGTTTGCCGCGAAGGAGACCCACTTGCCGCCGTAGGCCACGAAGCGGAAGCAGAAGAATGCCAGCCCCAGCAGGAGCGCGGCCGCCAGCAGCAGACACATGGCCGCACGTTTCTCAATCTTCCTCATCGTCCGCCTCCTGCGCTTCCATCTGGCAGAATGCCGCTTCGTTTGCCCGACGCTCCTCTCTCCGCGACGGCAGGCGGATGGCAAAGCTGGCGTTCTGCCGGGTGTCGGTGGCCTTGAGGAACGCCAGCAGCCCCCAGCACGCCAGCATGGCCGACCCGCCGTTGGAGACGAAGGGGAAGGTCACGCCGGTGAGCGGCAGAATGTCCACCGCGCCGAAGACGTTCAGGCAGGTCTGGAAGACCAGCAGTCCGCCCGCGCCGCAGGCGGCGATGGTATAGAAGCTGGACCTCCCCGCCCGGCAGGCCCGGACGGCGAAGACCGCCAGGGTAATGATGCAGAGCACCGCCAGCACCGCGATGATGAGTCCCCACTCCTCGCAGAGCATCCCGAAAACCAGATCGGTGTCCCCGGCCCCCACGCGGTGAAGCCAGCCCTCCCCCGGCCCCACGCCGATGAGACCGCCGGAGGCCGCCGCCGACATGGCCCGGGTCTGCTGGTAGCCGCTGCCCACCGAGGCGTTCTCCCAGGCGTGGCCCCAGGTGGCAAAGCGCTGGAGGATATAGGGCTTGAGCGTCATAATCATTCCCGCGCCGAAAACCGCGCCGCCGGTGATGAGGGCCAGAGTGGCCCAGTCGCCGGAGCGCAGGTAGGCGATGACCAGGAAGGTGACGAAGAAGATCGCCGCGGTGCCGAAGTCGCTCATAAGGGCCAGGCACCCCAGGCACGCTCCGGTGAGGACGATAAAGAGCCACAGGTTTCGCTTGCGGAACAGCCGGTCCAGGGTGGCGGCCCCGGCGAAGATATAGCAGATTTTCGCAATTTCCGAGGGCTGGAGGGACAGCGGTCCCAGGCGCAGCCAGTTCTTGGCCCCGAACTGCCGGGTCCCCAGCACCAGCGTGATTACCAGCAGTCCGATGGCCGCTCCGGCTGCCAGCCAGCGCAGCTTCTTCACCCGCTCCAGATCCCGCAGGACAATGCCCAGCACCACGAAGACGCCCAGCCCCATCAGCATGGCGGCGAACTGCTTGAAGAGGGACCCGGGCGCTGAGGAGGCCGTCACCGCCAGGGAGAGGGTGGAGAGGAAAAAGGCGATGGTCTCCATCTCAAAGCCCACCCGCCGGACAGAGCGCAGAAACATGAAGTAGGCCCACATGACGCCCATCAGGCACAGGAAGGTGGTGGGCACGGCGGCGGTGGCCCGTTCGCCCAGGCCGATGACCAGCTGCACGGCGGTGAGGGCCTGGAAGATGGTGAGGAAAATCAGCCCGATCCAGGGGGACACGGGCCGGGCGGCCCGCCGGGCCTTCCGCCGCCGCTCCTTCTCCTCCGGCGGGACGGGCAAAAGCACGGTCTCCACGCCGCCCAGGCTCAGCACGTCGCCGTACCGCAGGGCGGTATTTCCCTCCACCGTCTCCCCGTTGACCTCCACGCCCCCCTTGGAGTCCAGGTCGTAGACCGTCCAGGTGTCGTCCTCGGCGCGGATAAGGGCGGCGTGCTGGCGGGAGACGGTGGGATAGCCCAGCACCACGTCGGACGCGCCGCCCCGGCCCAGGATATTCTCCCAGTGGGTCAGGGGCTCGCTGGCGCCGTTGGGCATGGTCAGATAGGCCCACACCTCTGGCACGTGGGGCACGGTCAGCAGGGAGCGGATGGTGCGGATGAGGATGAGCAGGGCCAGGATGGGAAACAGGAACCGGACCACGGTGGTATACCACGCGATGATTTCCGGGTTCGCGGCCAGAGCATTCGCAATGCCGTCCATCAGGTTCTGAGGGACGGATAAAACAGCGTCCAAAGGGGTCTCCCTCCTTTCGGGAAACAGAACATGGAAAGGTATCTAGGTATTATAGCATAAAAATATGAGGAAACAAGCACGGATTGTCTGTGCCGCGGCCTGGGTATACTATCCCTGAAAGGAGTTGTCTGCATGGAAATCAGCATTGAACGCACCGACTGTATCTCCTGCGGCCTCTGCGTCGGCGCCTGCCCGGAGGTCTACCGCTTCGCCGACGACGGATTGGCCGAGGTCTATCACCAGCCCGAGGGCGAGGCGCAGGAGCGCTCCGCCAGGGCGGCGGCCGGGGGCTGCCCGGTGAGCATTATCTACGTGGAGGAGTAAAAAGCCGCCGCGGACGAAATATGCGTAAAAAGGCGCGAGGTCCTCTCATACGGACCTCACGCCTTTTTACGCCTTCACCCCCGCTCAATTTCCGTGCGGCGGACAGCCAGGCCGGAGAGAGGCGGAGGCCGCCCGCCGTCCTTACCGACACCCACATCGACTGTATCCAGACGGACACCCGCCCCATCACGCCCCAGCAGCCGCTGTGTCACCCACGGTATCAAGTCCCCGCGCCGCTCCCCTCGACGCTGCGCTCCCGGCCCGCCGTCCTGTTTTCGCGCCCCCCGCTCCAATGTAAAGCTTTTGTAAAGTCTCTTGACGCTCAAATTTACTTTTTGTATACTAAATGGCGTGTGAGTTTACAAATTTGCTGCTGAGGAAGGGTCTTTGCCATGACGCAGGCCGCGGCGTATTCCGACAACCGCCGACGGTGGGGCTTCCACCGCCGTACTCCTTAAAATACTGACATCACCTGCCTTTCCAGTCGGAACGGCGGGCGATGTCTTTTTCTTTGTGAAGCGGCAAAAATAGAGACAAGCCATTCAAAGGAGAGAGAATATGAAGTTGACAGATATCCTCGCCCTGCTCGGCGGCCTGGCGCTCTTCCTGCACGGGATGCAGCTGATGAGCTCCGGCCTGGAGGCCGCCGCCGGCAACCGCATGAAAGGCATTTTGGAGAAGCTGACCTCCAACCGCATTTTGGGCGTGGCCGTGGGCGCGGTCATCACCGCGGTCATCCAGTCCTCGTCGGCCACCACCGTCATGGTGGTGGGCTTCGTCAACTCCGGCATGATGACCCTGCGCCAGGCGGTATGGATTATCATGGGCGCCAATATCGGCACCACCATCACCGCCCAGCTCATCACGCTGGACGTGGGCGCCCTGGCGCCGCTGATGGCCTTCATCGGCATTGTCCTGATGGTCTTCCTGAAAAAGCCCCAGGCCCACCACATCGGCAGCATTCTGGCGGGCTTCGGCATTCTCTTCATCGGCATGGATATGATGAGCGGGGCGATGGTCCCCCTGCGGGAGTCCGCCGCCTTCATCGAAATCGTCTCCACCTTCTCCAATCCCCTGGTGGGCATTCTGGTGGGCGCGGTCTTCACCGCCATTATCCAGTCCTCCTCCGCCTCGGTGGGTATTCTCCAGGCGCTGGCCATGAGCGGCGTCATTGGCCTGCCCACGGCGGTCTATGTGCTCTTCGGCCAGAACATCGGCACCTGCATCACCGCCGTCCTGGCCTCGGTGGGCACCAGCCGCAACGCCAAGCGGACCACCATCATCCATCTGCTCTTCAACGTCATCGGCACCGTCGTCTTCACCACAATTTGTATTCTGCTGCCCCTGACCGACTGGGTCGCCGCCATTACCCCCGCGGACCCGGTGGCTCAAATCGCCAATATGCATACCCTCTTCAACATTGTCACCACGCTTCTGCTCCTCCCTGTGGGCGGGCAGCTGGTGAAGCTGGCCATGCGTATCCTGCCCGACCGCAAGGAGGACGTCGTGGAGGGGATGCACCTCGCCTTCCTCAAGCCCCTCACCGTCAACCAGGACCGCACCATCGCCATCGGCAACTCCGCCATTTATCTCACCCAGATCCGCGAGGAGCTGGGCCGGATGCTGGGCATGGCCCGGGGCAACATCGACCTGTCCTTCCGCGCCGTGCTGGACTGCGACCCCGCCCTCCTGCCCCAGGCCGCCGCGACGGAGGACTATCTGGACTATCTCAATAAAGAGATCTCCCAGTATATCTCCAAGGTCATCTCCCACGAGACCAATGAGAGCGACTCCGCAGCCGTCTCCGCCTACTTTAAAATTACCGGCAACATCGAGCGCATCGGCGACCACGCCATGAATATCTGCGAGTACACCACCATGATGCAGGAGAAGGATATCCGCTTCTCCGGCGCGGCCCGGACCGAGATTGAGGAGATGCGCGCCGTCTGCCTGGAGGCGCTGGACGCCCTGTCCGCCCAGGATATCACTCCGGTCACCTGGCTGCGGGACGTGGCCGCGCTTGAGCAGCGCATCGACGACATGACCCGCGAGTTCCGCAGGGCCCAGCTGGAGCGGATGAAGTCCGGCTCCTGCTCCGACGAGGCCTGCATCCTCTTCTCCGAGCTCCTCACCGACTTTGAGCGTATCGGCGACCACGCCCTCAATATCGCCCAGGAGCGGGACGCGGTGGCCATAGGGGCCTAGCGCACGCAACGCGGGCAGGACGCATCACACGGCCCCTCCCCCCGTGAGCTCCCGCGTTTTTCCTTCCCCTTTCTCAGCAAAGAGGAGAGCGGCGGCATCCCTTTTGGGATGCCGCCGCTCTCCTCTTATACTCTCACTGAAGGCCCAGCGGAATAATGTCGCAGTAATCCTGAATGGAGCCGCCCCTCTTAAAGCACTCCAGGATCTGCTTGCCCACGGGGTGCAGCTCCTCCACGTCGTAGACCGCCAGCTCCCTGGCGAAGAAGTCATTGAGGATTTTCGCGCCCTTGTCATACCCCGCCTCGCCCAGGGTCTCCTGGGTCTCGGGGCGGAGGAACTTGCTGGAGATCTGCTGGCCGTCCACCTTCATCTCCTTGAGGGCGTAGCCCAGGAGGGGACAGCGGGCGGGGACCAGCCGGTCCATCTTCATATTCACGCCGCCGCGGCGGGCCAGATACTCGCGGGAGATCCACTCCGCCGCGAAGCCCACCTTCCACACGCCGATGTGCTGGTTGGGAATGAGCACGTACCGGGTGCCGGAGCAATTGATAATCTGCTCCAGCAGCAGGTTGGCCTGGGCCACCCGCTTGCCGGTGGCGAAGGGCCAGTAGGAGCCCACACCCTCGCTGGCCAGGGCGGAGCCGCCGTTGATGCTGGGGTTGTTGAAGCCCCGGGGGGCCACCAGCCGCCACAGCCAGGCCAGGGCGGGCGGGATGATGTGCATCAGGCCCATAATGCCATAGCTGGGGGTTTTGGCCGTGTTGGGGGGCATCCGCACGCCGAAGGAGCGCACGTCCACCTCCACCGGGGACCAGACAATGTTGTGAATCATCCGGCGCGGGATGATGACCCGTGGGTTGGGACAGGGCTTGCCGGTGGTATCTATTGTGTGCTCCCACGGGAGGCAGGTGGCCCGGGGCACCCCCGCGATGTTGAAGAACACCAGCGGCTCCTTGGAGTGGATGGCGATCTTCTCGTACATGGGGTCGCAGCCGTACTCGGTGATGCCGTCCACCCGCACAAACCAGCCGTCCTCGCCGTCGGCCAGGGCCAGCTTGCCGCTGTTCTTCTGGAAGGACGGGTGGCAGATGGCCATGTCGTCGGTGACCGGCTCGATGGTACAGGTGTCGCTCATGGAGATAAAGCGCTCCTCGTCGGTCTGGATGTTGTGCCCCAGGAGCACGCGGCCGTCCTGGGCGCGGGGCACGTCCTGCAGCAGCTCGCTCTTGCCGCCGCCGGAGGCGCCCTCGTGCATCATGACCATCTCATTCTCGTAGGGGGTGATAATCCGGGCGGCGGAGGCGTGGGCGGTCACCCAGCCCTCCTGCTCCCCGATGTCCAGCAGGACGCTGTAGATGCCCTTCTTGGCGGAGGGGCCGGGATAGAGGTTGTAGGAGAAGATCTCGTGGAGGTCCTCGTGGCGGCTATGTACAACCACCTGCTTTCCGTCAAAGCGGGTGTTGCGGAAGGGGGGCGCCACGTAGATCACCGCCCGGGGGGTGAAGTGCTCCACGTTCTTGACCTCCACGAAGGCCTGGAGCTGGCTGAGGGCAAAGGCAAAGAAGGCCGCGTTCCGGGGGCAAACCAGCACCGAGTCGTAGCCGTACTGGTAGCCGCCCGCCTTGAAGGGCACCAGAATCAGCTCCTGCCGGGTGAGCCAGCGGAGGGTCTCCTCCCGAAGAACGGAGAAGTCGTAGCCATACACATCCTCAAAGCGGGGCTTGTCGGTTGGCAGGTTGTCGGCAATGCGCATACAGTCCGGGTCCCGGCGGCGCATATAGTCCTCCACAAAGTTGACGGCGGCGCCGTTTTTGCAGCGTACCACCTCCGCCTCTTTCACACTCTTGCCATCCACATCGTAGATGACCTCGATTTTGTCCGTGTGCTCATTGCCGAATATCAGCTCGAACAGGACTTCCTTGCTCTCCGGGATGATCACGCTGGGACTGTTGTAGACCACAGCCTGCAGCTCCTCCGGCAGAGAGAATTTTTCAAATAATACGTTCATTGGCAGGTCCTCACTTTCTTCCGCGCGGGGCTGGGCGCGGACGACACGTTCGAGAATAACTTTACAGGGAAATAAAGCGTTTGTCAATATCTTAACTTGCGATTTTTTAATGACAAACTTGCAATTATTATGTCATAGTGTACGGCTTGCCCACCCGCCGACCGCCCCGCCCCGCTCCACGGGCGCAACCCCGCGTCCCGCCGTACCAGACAAAAACAGGGCCGTGACCCTCCCTTGGGGAGTCCCGGCCCTGTGCTATCCTATGCAGGCGGCGTTCTGCACGTCAGCCTATCGGATATTTCAATTTTTCTCCCCGGCGCCCTCCCAGTACCGGGCGCGGAACGCCTCCTCCGGCATGGGCCGCGCCAGGTAAAAGCCCTGGATGCTGTCTGCCTGGAGGGTACGGACAGTCTTCAGCTCCTCGTACCGCTCCACGCCCTCCACGCAGACGCTGATGCCCACGCTGTGGCACAGCTGTACCACAGCGCCGATGAAGGAGCGGTTGAAGGAGTTGTCGTGGATGGCGGAGATAAACGCCCGGTCGATCTTCACCTCGTCCGCGGGCGACGCCGCCAGCAGTCCCAGTGAGGAGTACCCGGTGCCGAAATCGTCCATAGCGAGGCGCACGCCCATCTCCCGCAGGGCGCGGAACGTATCCTTCAGCATCTCCATGTCGGTGACGAAATAGCTCTCCGTCAGCTCCAGAACAATATGGCGCGGCTCCAGAGCGTAACGCCGGAGCAGCTCCCGCACCTGGGGCACGAAGTCCTTCTCCAGCATCTGGAGGTAAGAGATGTTGATGTTCATCACAAAATCCGGGCAGAAGGCCGTCCACGCCCGGCAGGTGCGCACCGCCTGCTCCAGCACCCATCGGCCCACGCTCTGTATCAGGCTCGTGGACTCCAGCACGGGGATGAACTCGCCCGGCGAGATCTCCCCCAGGGGGCAGGACCACCGCAGCAGCGCCTCCGCCCCATGGACGGACAGATCCCCCGCCTGGGAGAGGGGCTGGTAGACCATGCGGAAGCGCTCCATGCCCCCGGCCACGCTCATCTGCAATTGGTTTGCGATCTCCATCGAGCGCAGCCGGGCCTCTATCAGCCCTGGAGAGAAGACGGTGCAGATATTCTTGCCCCGGCGCTTGGAGGCCTCCAGCGCGCTGGCGGCGTATTTGATGAGGTCCAGATAGTTGTCCCCGTCCCGGCCAAGCATGGCGATTCCGCCGGACACGGTGCAGTAATAGGACACGCCGTCCACCTCGTGGCGGCGGTTGCTGTAGAAGTGGAGCTTGCGGTACAGTTCCAGCAGGTCCCGCTCTTCCGCGCGGTCCCACAGGATGGCAAACTCGTCGCCGTCAAAGCGGAAGACCTCAGCCCCGTCGGGCAGGTGCCCCTGTACCGACTGGGCAAACTGGCGGAGGACCGTGTCCCCAAAAATGTGGTCGTTGAGGTCGTTGACGCGGGTGAAGTCGTCCAGCCCCAGCAGCAGAAGCCCGCCTGGAGCGCGGCCGCCGTGCTGCTCCGCCAGCCGCGTGACCCGCTTTTCACACTCCCGCTGGGTAAAGAGGCCGGTGGTGTGGTCCACCTTGCCCTTATCGCCCAGACTGGTCACCACCCCCGCAAACATGATGGGCTCGCCCACGCCGTCCCGCTTGAGGCGGCCCCGGCAGACCACCCATATATACTCGCCCTTCCGGTTGCGGATTTGGTATTCCACGTTGTGCTCGTCGGTCTCGCCGTCCATCATCTCCTGAATAGACTGGAAATAGCGGCCCCGGTCCCGCTCGTGCACCGACGCCCCCCAAAGGGGGACAAGACCGGGCACCAGCCGCCCGGGCAGCTCAAAGTCCCGGGCCATGTTCTCCGAGACCAGCGCCAGGTCCTTCTTCATATCCACAATATAAATGTAGTCGTCGGTGCTGGAGACAATCGCATCGTAGAGCAGGGACGGGTCTATATGGAAGGATGCTATAATCTCTTCTATTTTTTCCATATATCCCAGCCTCTTCTCACAAAATGTGCATATAATGCCTGTTGGTGATATACTACCATATCCCCTCTCTTCCTGCAAATATTTCTTTTTACTTTCAAATGCCCCGCGCCGCCGCTCTCTTGCAGTTTTTGCTCCGGTGGGGTATAATACACAATTGATAAGCTGGGGCCGCCTCCGCCGGGAACGGCGTCTGACGCGCCCTCATCTCTGAAACGGAGCTTGAACGGTATTTTTGAAAGGATTGTAACATGGACGAGCTGAAACGACGTATCCTGAGCGACGCCGAAGTGGGCGAGGGCGATATCATCCGGGTGGATATGTTCCTCAACCACTGCATGGACATGGATCTGGTTGAGAAGGCGGGCTCCGCCCTGGCCAAGCGCTTCAAGGGCGAGAAGATCACCAAGGTCCTCACCGCAGAGAGCTCCGGCATCGCCGTGGCCTGCTTCGTGGGCCGGGCCCTGGATGTGCCCGTCATCTACGCGAAAAAGTTCCAGACCGGGTATATCGATCCCGAGGTCTACTCCACCGAAACCCATTCCTTCTCCCTGGAGAAGTCCTATACCCTGCGGGTCTCCCGCCGCTACCTGGAGGAGGACGACAGAGTCCTCCTGGTGGACGACATTCTGGCCAACGGCCAGGCCATTCTGGGCCTTGCCGAGATCGTCTCCAAGGCCGGGGCCGAGGTGTCGGGCGTGGCCGTGGCAATTGAAAAGGCCATGCAGGAGGGCGGCAAGGTCCTGCGCCGTATGGGCCTGCGGGTGGAGGCCCTCGCCACTGTGGAGCGGATTGAGGACGGCAGGATTATCCTGGCCGACGACTAAACATTTTAAATTTCCAGCACAAACGGGATGCCCGCCGGGCATCCCGTTTGTGCTATCCCTTAACGTATCCTGCGACCAATATCCCCTGCATCAGAAGCAGCGTATGCGGAAGGGCGCCCCATGCGCCGATTTTCAGCGGCAGGGAAAGAAAATAAAACCCACCGCCGCTCCAATAAAACCAATTCCATATAATTGGTATCTGGAGAAAAGTCATGATGATTACCGAAATCTGAACGGCTGCCTTTTTCCCGCTGATATAGCTCAGCCATGATGCAATCGCAGCCATGAGCCAGACAATTCCCGCCAACTTGGTCAGCGCCTTTCCAAAGTCAGACAGAATATAGAAGCCGGCGCCTGATACGCAGAGCGTAAGGTAGACGAAGACAAATATCCGCCTGGCCGATGAGGTACGAATTTTCATATCGGCTCCCCTCCCCTACGTGTCCAGGGTGAAGTAATACAGCGTATTTTCGTCCAAGTCGTAAATCGCGAGGGAAAAATTGAAAGAATGGCGTGAAAACAGCTCAGAATCGTCCTTTTCGTCCGTACTTTCTCTGTGGCGGTCCAGGAAGCAGTAAAAACCGTTCCGAATGGCGGAAATTTTCGGTATTTTGCCCGCTTCGTCCTCAGTCAGGCAGCCGTCCACGGCCCCGCTCAGATTCGCTGTGAGGGGCAGGGGCTCCCAGCCCTCCCGGCCCGTGATCGCGCCCGCCAGCGCCTCCGCCGCTTCGCCCTCGAAGCGCAGCTCCAGATAGGCGCGCCCGTCCCCGTGGAAACCGCCGTGGGTGTCCAGATGCTCCACCACCTGCCCGGCGGAGAGGTTCAGGCCCAGCTCGCGGGAGGCCTGGGACAGCTCTCCGCTGCATGCGGCCGGCAGGCTCAGGGTCAGGACGGTGCTGAGCAGGGCCATCAGGCGCCGCAGGACCGTCTTTCCCTGCGGCAGCAGCCCGCCGGGAACCGTTTTTTTCATGGCCTGCCTCACTTTCGTCCGCCTATGGCGGCCAGCTGGGCCGAGACCGACCAGCTCCGCCAGTCGGCGGCGTCCGCGGCGGCACGGTCGCGGCGCTGGGCGATTAGCTCCTCCAGCGTGCCCTCCCAGTAGTGGTATACCCGCATATCGCCGGGCAGCTCCTCCAGAATATCCAGCGTATCGTAGGACTGAAAGGCCAGATAGGGCAGATCCATCACCGCGTCCTGATTCTGTTGGTAAAGACTCACGTTGTACCGCGTCACGATACGGTCCACATTGATAAAGTTGAGCGCCAGCCAGCCGGCAAGCCCGGCGGCGAAGAGCACTTTGAAGAAAGAGAAGGACTTTTTCCAGATCTTCAGCAGGGCCGCCGTGAAGAAGACTGCCAGCATCAGCATTCCCCAGTAGGTCAGCGCCCGCTTGAAGGAGAGGCCGTACTCCGTCACATAGAGCGTCATGCGGCAGGCGGCGGAGCCGAGCATGACGAAGCTGGAGGCCACCAGCACCGTCGAAAGCGCCCGCACCGCCGTGAAGCCCTTGCCCTCCCGGCGGCAGATCTGGAGGCAGGCCATGACCAGCGTCAGGTTCAGCCCCGCCACTCCCACCAGCTGGAAGAAGCCGCTGCGGGCGTACTCGGCATGGCTTATCCCCGTGACCGCCAGATACCGCTCTCCGCCGAAGAGGGCGGCGAACTGGACGGCGATAAAGAAGAGATACAGCGCGTCCATCACCACCAGGACGGTGACGGGGGCGATGGCGTCAAAGGCGAAGAGCTTCCCCCGCTCCTTCTTTTCCGCCAGCGGCTCAGGCCGCCGGACGGAGTAGAGCAGGCCGAAGAGGAACGGCGCGAGGCAGAGCGCGGCCAGCAGCCGGCCCACCCAGGCGCCCATATGCCGGCTGAAGAAGTCCACGGCGCCCCCCGCCAGATGCGCGAAGAGGGCGTCCGCCGAGAGGAGCATGGGTACCGTCACCAGCAGGAGCAGCACCGCCGCACCCAGCCCCAGCAGCAGGTAAATGCCCCGCTTCTTCCCCTCCCCCTTTACTGTGGAGGCGGCTTTCCAGGACGCGCCCAGGCGGCAGAAAAGGCCGTCCACCGTCAGCAGGAAGCGCTCCCAGAGCATGGTGGGGAGATACCAGGGCCGCCGGGCCGCTCCCGACCACTGGTGTGTCTGCACCATCAACAGCACCGGCAGGGCCAGCAGGTTCACACCCCGGAACCAGTCGTTGGAAAAAAGGGCGAAGGTCAGCGCCAGCAGGCAGACCGCGCAGAAAAGGAGCAGGCTCTCCCGCTTCAAGAGGCCCTCCGCCCCCCGGTACCAGAGGAGGACGGCGTACCACGCCGCCACCAGCGCCGGAACCACCAGCCCGGGCCCACAGCTGAAGACCGAGATGACCATCTCCACCAGGAGCAGCGACAGCAGCAGGGCCAGGGGGAGCAGACCCCGCTCCTTTCCGTCCGTCTCATACACCCGCGGCGCCGGGGCGGCAGCCTTGGGCTGGCAGGCAGGGGACGTATCCGCTCCGGGCGTCACGGCCGCTCTGTGCAGTTCTTCCATACTCATGTGAATTCATCCCTTTTCTTTTCCATTTTCGGCGCAAAAACCCCGCCCGCCGGGGGCGCCCTCTCCCCGCCGGGCCGATAAAGGCCGCTGTCCAGTTGCTACTCCGGGGCCCCCGCCTCGTCCAAATCGCCCGGAACATACTCCAAAATGTCTCCCGGCTGACAGTCCAGCGCTCTGCAGATGGCCTCCAGCGTGGTGAAGCGGACCGCCTTCGCATGGTTGTTCTTAAGGATGGAGAGATTGGCCAGTGTCAGGTCCACCCTGGAGGCCAGCTCGTTCAGGCTCATCTTGCGGCGGGCCATCATCACATCCAGATTGACGACAATGGGCATCCAGCCACCCCCTTAAATGGTCAGGTCATTCTCTTCCTTCAGCTCTGCGGCCTGCCGGAAGAGGGCGGACATGACCATGCACAGCAGCCCCGCCATAGTGAAGATGGGGATAAAGAGAGCGTTGTAGGTAAAGAGCGGGAAAATTGCGCCGTAATAGAAAAAGCCCCATACCATCCGCAGCAGAGCGGCCAGTGCAATCAAAAAGCAGCAGACGGCGGCCCGCCTCATATTCCGGGCATTCGCCCGGGAAAAGGGGCTCTCCTCAATAATGGACCCGAGCAGGCGGCGGCCCTGCCAGAGAAGAACGGCGGTGCAGCTCCCGCAGAAGAGAAGAAACAGGGTCAGGGCGGCGGTATTTTCCGCCTGCCACACCCAAATCCAGTAGGTCAGGAATTCCCAAAAGATGCGCCCCGTCTCATAGCGGTACAGCTCCAGCACGCCGTGAGGACTATACATCCCCACCAGTCCGGGCACCAGAATCAATGCAACCAGATTGCAGAGAAAGGTGATGGTCACCAGCAGCCTGAGCACCTTTGCCAGCCTGACCACGCCTGTCTTTTCCATGGGAAACCCCTCCTTGTCCATGGTGACATCATAGCACCGAGTTTATCGCATGTCAATTATTTTTTATTGTTTTTCGATAAATTGTTTGGCTAAAAAGGGCCGCCGTAGGGCGGCCCTCCAACGGAGACGGCAGTATGGGGCGATATGTGAGGCGTTCCTGATTTTCCTCGCCTATCAAAGGGACCCATTCACCCTGATCGCCCCCAGCACCCCGCCAATCGGTGCGGCGATGAGCAGATCGGCGCTGCTGTCGTATGGAGTGGGGCTCTTGTTGATAAGCACCAGCTTTTTCCCGCCGTAGTAGTTGACCAGGCTTGCCGCCGGGTAGACCGCCAGAGAGGTACCGCCGATAATCAGCATATCCGCGCCCCGGATATGGTCCAGCGCCCGTTCCAGGGTGCGGCCGTCCAGAGCCTCCTCATAGAGCACCACATCGGGCTTAATCCGGCCCCCACAGGTGCATTTCGGCACCCCGGAGGAGGAAATAATATCCTCCAGAGAGTAGAACCGGCGGCATTTTTCACAGTAATTGCGGTGGACGGAGCCGTGGAGCTCCAGAACCTCCCGGCTGCCTGCCGCCTGGTGGAGCCCGTCGATATTCTGGGTCACCACCGCGGTCAGCTTCCCCGCACGCTCCAGCTCGGCCAGCTTTCTGTGGGCTGCGTTGGGCTCAGCATTTGGAAAGAGCATTTTATTGCGGTAAAAGCGGTAAAATTCCTCGGGGCGCGCCTGGTAAAATGTATGGCTCAATATGGTCTCCGGCGGGTAGTCGTACTGCTGGTGGTAGAGCCCGTCGGTGCTGCGGAAATCGGGAATTCCGCTCTCTGTGGACACCCCCGCCCCGCCGAAAAAGACGATGCGGCTGCTCTTGTCAAACCAGTTTTGCAGCGTATCCATCTCATGTCCCATCGCAAACAGCTCCTCTCTCCCCATATCATAGCACGATCCCCAACGAAGTCCAGGCTTTTCTTGCCCGGGCGGCGGCGGCAGGAAGTCTTTTCTTCCTATCTTGACAAATCCTGCCTTTTTCCGCTATACTGGAACCAGCGAAACGAAAGAGGGGTGCTGCGCCATGACCAACGCCATGCGGAAGTTGGAGCTCAGGGAGCGGATACAGGCGGCGGCAAAGACCGTCTTCCTGGAGAAGGGCTACGCCGAGACCAAGATCAACGACATTGCCAAGGCGGCGGACATCTCCCCCTCCACCATCTATCTCTACTTCTCCGGCAAGAAGGACCTCTTTTCCTCTCTGAATATCCAGCAGGCGGCGGACATCCGCCCGGAGTTCGAGCGCAAGCGGGAGGAGATCTGCCGCACCGCCCTGCATATTTTCGGGCAGGAGGGCTTTGAGCGCACCACCATGGACGCCATCGCCGTGCAGGTGGGGCTGTCCAAGGCGGCGCTCTACCAGTACTGTGACAGCAAGGAGGACCTCTTCCTTCAGGTGCTCCGGTATTACGTGGCGGGCGGAATACGTGTCCCGGACGGGTCCCGCTCGGACGACGACGACTGGCGCGCCTATCTGCGGGTTGTGGCCAAGGGCTGCCTCTCCGGGGCCAGGAAGCCGGATCGGAACGCCTTTCTGGGTACGGTCATTCGGGATTCCAACAAGTTTCCGGCATTCGGCGCGGCCTACTACCAGTACAGCTATCAGGCCGCCCGGAAGAACATCGTCCGTTTTCTCACCATCCAGCAGGAGCGGGGCCTCATCCGCCCCGGCGCCAACCTCCGGGACTGTATGGATGTGTTTATGGGGTCCCTTATGTCCTATGTGGTCATGTACCACATCATCGGCGGCGTGGAGTGCGACGTGGACGAGGATACCTATATCAACCAGACGGTGGACATCTTCGTCCGGGCGCTGAAGGCCTGAGCATGATTAAAAAACGGTCTCCCCCACTTGGAGGAGACCGTTTTTCCTATTTGCGGCTCTTGCGGTGGTCACAGGCGGAGCCGCAGCTGGAGCAGTCGCCGCCGCAGGCGCCCCCGCAGCCGCCGCAGTCCCCCTTCATCTGGCGGCGGATATGCCGGACCAGATAGACGACCGCCCAGAGAATCAGGGCCGCCACCGCGATATAAATCAAGTACTTCATAGTTCTCCCTTATGGAATTCTGCCGGCTGCACGGTCCGCCGTCACACAAAGAGGCGGAAAATCAGGCTGCCGATTTGGTAGACCAGGAACGATCCGAGGTACGCCGCGCCCAATTGCCATACGATGGAGCGCAGGGTCCACTTGGTGGAGTTCATCTCCTTGTGGATGGTGGACACCGCCGCCACGCAGGGGACGTAGAGCAGGACAAAGACCAGGAAGGCGTAGGCGGCCACGGGAGTGGCGAAGGTGCCGGACAATGCCCCGGCCACCACGCTGCCAGCCGCGCCCACGGAGAACCCGTAGAAGAGGCTCATGGAGGAGACTACCGCCTCCTTGGCCACCAGGCCGGTGAGCAGGGCCACGGCGGCCTGCCACGTACCGAAGCCCAGGGGCACCAGCACGGGTGCGATAAAGCCGCCCACCGCGCCCAGGAAGGAGTCGGACGCATCCTCCACCATGGCGATGCCGCCGCTCCAGCCGAAGGACTGGAGGAACCAGAGGACCACGCTCATAGCGAGAATCAGGGTGCCCGCCTTCACCAGGAAGCCCCGGACCTTCTCCCAGACGTGGAGCAGACAGTTTTTCAGCGTTGGCATCCGGTAGGGCGGCAGCTCCAGCACAAAGGCGGCGGGCTCACCCCGGAACATGGTCTTTTTCAGAATAATGCCCGAGGCAATGGCGAAGAGCAGCCCGATGACATACAGCGAGAAGACCACCAGTCCCGCGTATTGCGGGAAAAACGCGGCGGAGATGAGGCCGTAGACCGGGAGCCGGGCGGAGCAGGACATAAAGGGCACCAGCATGATGGTCATGCGGCGGTCCTTCTCATTCTCCATGGTGCGCGCGCCCATGACGGCGGGCACCGTGCAGCCGAAGCCCATCAGCATGGGGATGAACGCCTTGCCGCTGAGGCCGAAGCGCCGCAGCAGCCGGTCCATAATAAAGGCCGCACGGGCCATATAGCCCGAGTCCTCCAGAATGGAGAGGAAGAGGAACAGCAGGGCGATCTGGGGCAGGAAGGTGAGCACCCCGCCCACGCCGGCGATCACCCCGTCCACCAGCAGGCTGGTGACCCAGGGGGCCACCTCGGCCGCAGCCAGCGCCCCGGAGACGGCCCCTCCCAGCATCCCCACAAGAGCCTCCACCCCGTCGGACAGGAACTGCCCGGGGCCGAACGTGAGGGAGAACATGGCCAGCATCATCAGCAGGAACACAGGGACGGCGAACCACTTGTGGGTGACGATGGAGTCGATTTTATCGGAGAGGGTCAGCTCCCCCGCCTTGCGGCCCTTCTGGACAGACACGCTGGCCACCCGCTGGATAAACTGGTAGCGGGCGTCGGCGATCAGGGTCTCCCGGTCGCCCAGGACATAGGCGTTCTCATACTCCTCGCAGACTGCCTCCAGAGCGGCCCTGGTGGCCTCGTCCAGGTTCAGGGACTTCTCCACCAGGGCATCCCCCTCGATGAGCTTCACGGACGCCCAGTGGGCGGGAATCCCGGCGGCATAGGCCCGGTCGTGAATCAGCTCGCCCACCTCGTGGTGGATGAGGTGGGTATAGTCGTCGTAGAGATCGTCGGGCTCAATGGTCACGCCCACATGCATCTGCTCATGGGCGATACGCAGCAGCTCCTGAATATTCTCCCCGGTGCGGGCCGCAATGGGCACCACGGGTACGCCCAGGAGCTTTGAAAGGCGTCCGCAGTCCAGCTTGTCGCCGTGCTTCCGGGCCTCGTCCATAAAGTTCAGGGCGATCACCATAGGCCGCTCCAGCTCCAGCAGCTGGGCCGTCAAGTAGAGGTTGCGCTCGATATTGGTGGCGTCCACGATGTCGATAATGGCGTCGGGGTGCTCGCCCACGATGAAGTCGCGGGCCACAATCTCCTCCATGGAGTAGGGGGACAGGGAGTAGATACCCGGCAGGTCCACCACCGTGACGCTCTTACCGTCCACGCTGGCCTTGCCCTCCTTCTTCTCCACCGTCACGCCGGGCCAGTTGCCCACGTACTGGTTGGAGCCGGTGAGGGCGTTGAAGAGGGTCGTCTTGCCGCAGTTGGGGTTGCCCACCAGAGCCAGCTTCATCTCCCGGGTGTCGTGGCTGGCCCAGTCCCGGGCCGTGCCGCCGTGCTCCGCCTCCTCGTGGGCGTGGGCCGCGTTCATGCGGCGGAGGGTCTCCTCGTCGGGGATCCGCTGGACCATGCCGGAGCGGCGCTTCCGGGTGTCCTGACAGGCCTGGGCCTCGGCCCCTGTGGCCATCAGTATCTGCGCGGCGTCCTCTTTGCGCAGCGAGAGCTCGTATCCCCTGAGGTTTACCTCAATCGGGTCCCCGAAGGGGGCGATCTTGCGGACCATAATCTCCGTGCCGGGGGTCAGGCCCATGTCCACCAGGCGGCGCTTCACGGGTCCCTTCTCATTGCCCACCCGGAGGATGATGCCCTTTTCGCCCGGCGCCAGGCTCTCCAGGGTGCTTTTCTGCTGCTCCGTGGCTTCCTTCATCCTTATCCCATCCATCTCAATGTTTGTCTCAGCTAACTGCCAGAGCTATTATACCTCCATCTGCGCAATGGGGCAAGGGGTTCCCACAGTTCTTTTCATATTTCATATCGCCTGGTGCTGAATCTCTATCCTTTCAGGGCGCTGCCGCAGCGCCCTTCTGCCCCGCATAAGGGTTCAAAAAGCCCGGCATCCGAACTGGATGCCGGGCTTTCTCAGCGGTTCTTACTCGTGATCGTGATCATGGTCGCAGCCACAGCCGCAGCCGCAGTCGTCGTCCTCACAGCCGTTCACGTCGATGGCGAACTTGGAGTCGCAGGCGGGGCAGGTGATGCAGCCGGCCGCCAGCACGCTCTCGTCGATGGTCAGGTCCGCGCCGCAGTTGGGGCACTCTACCTCGAAAAAGTCCTCGTCCTCATCCTCGTCGCCGCAGCAGCAATCGTCGTCATCCTCATCCTCGTCGTCTTCCTCGAAGATGACCTCCTCCACATCGCTGAGGTCGTCGGAAATGGCGTCGATCTCCTCGCCCATGGCCTCGATGCTGTCCTCCAGGTCCTCGATGGACATGCCGACTTCCTCCAGGATACCGATGATGTGGGTGAGAAGCTTGCCCTCCTTGGAATTCTCGGCGTCGATGTCCAGCCCGTCGGCCAGGCCCTTCAGATATGCGACCTTCTCAGAAATAGTCATAATGTTCTCCTTTTAATTGAGGCCGCAATGGCCGTATTTCGGCGGGGCCCAGCCCCGCCCTGCCGCTGGTCTTATCCGTCCGCTCCCGGCGCTCAGGCCTTGCAGCGCTCCAGGTAGTCGCCGGTGCGGGTGTCGATCTTGATCTTGTCGCCCGGGTTGATGAACAGGGGCACCTTGATCTCCGTGCCGGTCTCCAGGGTGGCGGGCTTGGTCACGTTGGTGGCGGTGTCGCCTTTGAAGCCGGGATCGGTCTCAGTGACCTCCAGCTCCACGAAGGTGGGGGGCTCGACCATGAAGATCTTGCCCTTGTAGGAGTTGATCTTACAGACCATGTTCTCCTTGACGAAGCGGAAGCTGTCGCCCAGGGTGTCGGCGCCGATGGGCACCAGGTCGAAGGTCTCGGGGTCCATGAAGTAGTAGAGGTCGCCGTCGTTATAGCTGTACTCCATGTCCTTGCGCTCCACATAAGCCTGCTCAAACTTGGCGGTGGGGTTGAAGGAGGTCTCAGTCACGCCGCCGGTGATGACGTTCTTCATCTTGGTGCGGACAAAGGCGGCGCCCTTGCCGGGCTTCACATGCTGGAATTCGACCACCTGCATGACCTGACCGTCCATCTCAAAGGTCACGCCGTTGCGGAAGTCACTGGCAGTAATTGTAGGCATTGGTATTCATCCTCCAAAAAAGTGTATCTACGGGTGCTGCTCAGAAATTATCAAGTTATTTTACCTTATTTTGCCCCGTTTTGCAAGGGTTTTTCCCCTCTTTTAGAGAATAATCAAGTCCTTGGGGGCTTTTGTCAGGTTCACACAGCCGTCGGCGGTAAAAATGGTCACATCCTCTATGCGCACGCCGAATTTTCCGGGCAGGTAGATTCCCGGTTCGGCGGAGACGGCGGCGCCCAGGGGAATAACGTCCTCGCAGGTGGACCCGGCGTTGGGGGCCTCGTGGATTTCCAGGCCCACGCTGTGGCCGAAGCTGTGGCCGAAGTATTCCCCGTATCCCGCGTCCTCAATCACTCTGCGGGCGGCGGCGTCCACACTCTTGCCGGTCACGCCCGCCTTCTCGGCGGCGATGCCGGCCAGCTGGGCCTCCAGCACCACGGCATAGACCTTCTTCATCTCCTCGGTGGGCTCCCCCACCGCCACGGTGCGGGTCATGTCGGAGCAGTAGCCGCCGTAGACGCAGCCGAAGTCCATGGTGACGAACTCGCCGGACTGGATTGCCCGGTCGCTGGGGACCGCGTGGGGCAGGCTGCCGTTGGGGCCGGAGGCCACAATGGGGTCGAAGGACATCTTCTCCGCGCCGAAGCGGAGCATATCATAGGTCAGCTTCGCGGCGACCTCTTTCTCCGTGACGCCGGGTCGCAGAAATTTCAAAATCTCCTCCAGGGCCTGCTCGCTGATGCGCTGGGCCTTGGTCATAAGGGCGATCTCCTCCTCATCCTTGGCGGCGCGGAGGGCGCCCAGCAGCCCCTGGGCGGGGACCAGCTCGCAGGTAAAGGCGTCGGCGAGCTGGCGGTATTGGGCCACGGTCATATAGCCGTCCTCAAAGCCCAGCTTCTCAATGCCCAGATCGTCAATGGCCTTCTGGATGAGGATGCGGTAGTTCTTGGCACGGTCGGTCATGGTGACGGAGATCCCGGTGACCTGCTTTTCGGCGGCCTCGATGTACCGGGAATCGGTGAAGTAGCGGCACTCGTTCTTCGCCACCACCACATAGCCCTCTCCCTTGAAGCCTACGGCGTAACGCTCGCCGGGTTCGCTGGAGACCAGCATGGCGTCGATACCATACTCGTCCAGTCTGGCCGCGATCTGCTTGAGATGATTCATCATAAACACTCCTCATGAAATAAATATTTAATCCTGCCACTGGGCCTTCAGCTCCACAGGCAGCTCCACAGCAAAGCCGCCGTATGCGCCATAGGACGCCTCATATTTGTCAAAGCTGATAATGACCCGGTCCCCGGCGAGATAAAACTCAAATTGGTCCAGAGGGTACTCCTCCAGCTTTTCAAAGTAAATAGCTCCCTCTTCCCGCTCGCTCTCCCGGACGGCCTCCAGAATCAGCTCCCTGAGCCCGTCCTCCGTCCCCTCCACCAGGTCGGTCAGCTTCAGAAGCTCACCGGTATCGGTGCGGAAGGTATAGCTGTCGCCCCCGTAATCATATACGCCGCCCATGAACCATTCATAGGTGATGGAGACGCACAGCAATTCTTCCGTATGGGTAAGAACCCTTGCGTAATTCTCATAGAGATAGCTATCACTCCCCGCCGCTTTCTCTAACGCAGATTCCCAAGCCCAGAGAAGATTGTCGTTTTCCGGAGAAAAGAACGACTCCTCCAGCGCTTCAAAGCAGGCGTTTATCCTGCCGTAGCCCTCCGTATCCTCCGGAAATACGGGAATTTCAAAGAAAGCACTGAGATTCAGCCCCTGTGGGTCCAGCGTTGTGCGGCGGATTCCCGTCTCCTCGTCGAGAACCGACGTTCTCCGGTAGAGCAGTTCAGGCGGGTCCGTCTCCCCGGTCGGAGCGGGGGACAGGGCAGGGGCCGGTTCAGGCGGCTGAGCCTGTGTGGAAACGGGAGCCGGAGGCGGCGGCGCGTCCGCGGTCCGCTCCGGCGGCGGCGCGGGGCTCTGCTCCGCTCCACAGCCTGTCAGCAGCAGCACCATGCAAAGGCACAGGATCCAATCCCTCTTTTTCACAAAAACCCCTCATAGGCCCGCTTCATCGTCAGCGCGTCCTCCGCCTGGGTGCCGGCCGATTCGCAGATGATGGTCGGGCTCCAGCCCCGCTCGGCCAGGGCGCGCATCAGCGGCTCGTGGGCGGGGCCGTACTCCTCCTGGGCGAAGGTGAGGTGCACTTTCTCGCCGCCGCCGGGGGTGAACTGGATGCAGGAGAAGTGGCTGTGGAAGCGGGATGCCCGCTCCTCCCCCAGCTCGGCGCGCATCCGGTCCAGGATGTGGGCCACCGCCCCGGCGCTGCCGTCCAGCTCGCCAAGGGTGCGGGCGTAGAGGTGGCCGAAGTCCACACAGGGCAGAAGGCGCTCGTCCACCTGGCACAGCTCCAGCACCTCGTCCAGGTCGCCAAACTGGTTGATTTTTCCCATGGTCTCCATGCACAGGGCAATGTGGCCGTACCCCGCGCCGTCCACCCGCTTCACAATCTCGCCCAGATTGCGCACGGCGATGCCGGCGGCCTCCCGCCGGGTACGCTTCATCAGCGCGCCGGAGTGGACGGTGACCCGCCGGGCCCCCATCCAGTCGGCGGCCCGGCAGGCGGCGACGATATAGCCAGCCGTCTTCTCCAGGCTCTCGGGGTCGGGGTTGGCGGGGTTGACGAAGTAGGGGGCGTGGAGGGACAGGACGATCCCCTGCTCCGCCGCCCGGGCCCCCAGAGTACGGGCGGTCTCCTCGCCCACGTTCACGCCCTTGCCGCACTGGTATTCGTAGGCGTCCAGGCCTATCTCGCGAAGCCAGCGCGGGGCGTCTACAGAGGATTTATAGGGGAAGGAATTGGAATTGCCTGCCGGGCCAAATAATACGCTCATGTGTCTCTCCTGTTGTTTCGTCTTCCCAGGGCGCGGAAGGGCGTCTCCGCGGCGTACCGGAGGTAGCGCCCGGGATTGCCCCTGAGCTCGATGGGCTCCACCATAAAGGCCAACACGCCGGAGCGCCTGGCGCCCAGGATATCGGTAAAAATCTGGTCCCCCACCATAGCGGTCTCCTCCGGGGTGCGGCCCATGGCCTCCATTGCGCGGAAGAAGCCCCCGGTCCCGGGCTTGCGGGAGCGGCCCTGGCAGGGGATGCCCAGGGTCTCCGCGTAGTGCTTCACCCGGGCGGGCTTGCGGCTGTTGGAGAGGAGGAAGAGGGTCACGCCCTCCGCCGCCAGAGCGGACTTCCAGTTCAGAACAGCCTGGTCCGGCTCGGGTTGTCCATACTTCGCCAGGGTGTTGTCCAGGTCGGCCAAAAGCAGAGTAATCCCCCGGCGGCGCAGGGCCCGGGGCTCAATTTCAAAAATACTGCCGTACACCCGGTCGGGCACGAGGGAAAAGGGCATTGGGTCACCTCTTAGTTTCTGAATTTCACTTCTGATTATGTGAGCGTCTGCATAGAGTGGATTATATCATTTCAGCTGATTATGGACAAGGGGGTACCTTCCATTATGCTTTCCAAATCCCATCTCATCCTCACTGTTCCTCCGGCGGACAGCCGGACGGCAAGCGCCCTGGGCCTGCCGCTGGCCCACACGGCCTACCGGGTGGGCGGCGGGCCCCATCTGTTCCGGGCCAATATGCCGGTGGCGGTCCGGGGCGGTCTCATGGTCATTGACGACAGCGGCTTTGACGGAATGGGGGAGTCCACCCCCTTCTGCCACGAGGTCATGCGGGAGTGCGCCGCCCGGGGGTTCGACGGCGTCATCTGCAAATTCGCGGCCCGGCCCCTCACGGTTTTGAGTACCATCGTGACCGAGCTGGGCGAGCTGATGCACAAGCGGGGCTGGCCCCTCTATGTCACCGAGCCCTACGCCCGCTTCTCCGACAAGGCCAAGGTGCTGATCTCCTCCGCCCTCTCGGGCGGCTCCCTCCAGCTGCGCCTGATGGAGGCCGCGGAGCGTTACGGCGCGGGTCGGGTGGCTCTGGAGGTGGAACGGGTCTGCCAGGATTTCTTTCTCCCCTCCCCAACCGGCCAGGGCGTGGACCTCACGCCGGAGGAGCTGCGGCGCCGGATGGAGGAGCTGGCCCCCTCGGTTTTCTTTTCAAGCGAGCTTTGCGCCCATTACTTTACCTATATGTCCCCCCAGAGCGGGGCCCACTTCATCCTTTTCGACGACGCGGGGAGCATCCGCAAGAAACTTCACATCGCCCGGAGCCTGGACATCTCCGACGCGGTGCTGGCCTATCCCCAGGTCTCCGATCTGCTGACCGAGATTCTGGAATAGCCACCCGCAAAAGAGCTGCAAACCGTGCGCACGGCACCCGCGGGACGCTCCGGCAGGGACGACAAAAACCCCGCAACCTTACGGTTGCGGGGTTTTAACCTTAATAGAACTTCTTTTTGTTCTTGCGCGCAGCCTCAGACTTCTTGCGGCGCTTGACGCTCGGGCTCTCGTAGTGCTCACGCTTGCGCACCTCGGCCAGGACGCCCGACTTCGCGCAAGTGCGCTTGAACCGCTTCAGGGCATTCTCCAGCGATTCGCCATCCTTTAAACGGACTTCCGACATTGATTTCCCCTCCCTCCGACGCGACAGAAGCCTCTGCCGCGAAAGGGCCACAGGCATAGGCGGTTACGCCTAGATATGGCTTTAACAGTAGTATTATATGCAAAATTCAGAATCTTGTCAAGGATATATTTTTTTCCGGGCGAAACATACTTGTCTACCGCTCCAGGAAAAATTCCAGCTCCTCCCCCGCGGGACCGGTACAGAAAGCGATTCGTATCGGGTACTCGCCGCCCAGGCGCTTGTCCACTGGCTCAATAAAAATTTCGCAGCCGGCCCGGCGGACCCGTTCAGCGGCCGCGTCCACATCGTCCACCGCAAAGGCGATATGGGCGAAATGGCCCTTTTTCAAATCCGCCGCGCCGTTGGCCGTGACCTCCAGCAGAACGTTGCCCAGATTCAGCATGGCACCGCGCTCCGCCCCGGTGCCCCAGGTGCGGACCACGCCGCAACCCAGGACACGGCCGTAAAAATCCAGCACCTCTTCAAAATTCTCCTCGCCCCGAGCCTTGAGGGAGATATGATGAATGCCCTTCATCCGCTTATACCCTGGGTTTTACAATCAGGTTGACCAGCTTGTTTTTGACGAGGATGACCTTTACGATGTCCATTCCGTCGGTAAACTTCGCCACCTTGGCGTCGGCCAGGGCGGCGGCGACCACCGCATCCTGCTCGCTGTCCATGGGGACGGTGACGGTGGAGCGGAGCTTGCCTCCCACCTGGACCGCCATATTCACCTCGGCGGCCACGGTTTTGCTCTCGTCATAGGCGGGCCAGGGCTGCTGACAGGCCATGCCGCCAAACTTGCCGGCATAGCCCAGGTTCTCCCAAAGCTCCTCCACCATATGGGGCGCGAAGGGGGAGAGCATCATCAAAAGCGCCCCCAGGTCGCCCCTGGTGAGGCCGTTCTGGTAAAAATCGTTGACCAGTGCCATCAGGGCGGCGATGGCGGTGTTGAACTTCATGGCCTCAATATCGTTGGAGACCTTCTTGATGGCCTTGTGGAGGGCGCTCTCGTTGGCGGCGGAGTACTCCATGGAGTCTTCCGCCATGTCGGAGAGGTTCCAGACCCGGTCCAGGAAGCGCTTGCAGCCCTTGACGGCATTGGCGCTCCATGCGGCGGCCTTCTCAAAATCGCCGATGAACATGATATAGAGCCGCATGGTGTCCGCGCCGTACTCGGCGATGACGTCGTTGGGGTTCACCACGTTGCCCCGTGACTTGGACATCTTCTCGCCGCCCTCGCCCAGAATCATGCCGTGGCTGGTGCGCTTGCGGTAGGGCTCCTTGGTGGGGACCACGCCCAGGTCGTAGAGGAATTTGTACCAGAAGCGGGAGTAGAGCAGATGCAGGGTGGTGTGCTCCATACCGCCGTTGTACCAGTCCACCGGCGCCCAGTAGTCCATGGCCTCCCTGGAGGCGAGGGACTCTCGGTTGTGGGGGTCCATATAGCGCAGGAAATACCAGGAGGAGCCGGCCCACTGGGGCATTGTGTCGGTCTCCCGCTTGGCGCTTGCGCCGCAGCGGGGGCAGGTGGTGCTGACCCAGTCGGTCATCTTGGAGAGAGGGCTCTCGCCGGTGTCGGTGGGCTCGTAGCTCTCCACGTCGGGCAGGAGGAGAGGCAGGTCGTGCTCGTCCATGGGCACCCAGCCGCACTTCTCACAGTAGATCATGGGGATGGGCTCGCCCCAGTAGCGCTGACGGGAGAAGACCCAATCCCGCAGCTTGTAGTTCACCTTTTCCTCGCCGATGCCCTGCTCGGTGAGCCACTTGGTGATGACGGGGATGGCCTCCTTCACGGTCAGGCCGTCCAGGAAGCCGGAGTTTACCATAACCCCGGTATCGTCCTTGAGGGTGAAGGCCTCCCGCTCCACGTCGCCGCCCTTGACCACCTCGATGATGGGCAGGCCGAACTTCTTGGCGAAGGCCCAGTCGCGGGTGTCGTGGGCGGGGACCGCCATGATGGCGCCGGTGCCGTAGGTCACCAGGACGTAGTCCGAGATGAAGATGGGGATCTCCCTGCCGGTGACGGGGTTGACGCCCCGCACGCCCTTCAGCTCCACGCCGGTCTTCTCCTTGTCGGCGGTGAGCTCGCTGCGTTCAAAATCGCTCTTGCGGGCGGCCTCCTGCACGTAGGCGTTGACCTCGTCCAGATTGGACAGCTTTTCCGCCCACTTCGCAACAAAGGGGTGCTCGGGGGCGATGACCATATAGGTCGCGCCGAAGAGGGTGTCGGGCCGGGTGGTGAACACGCGGAGCTTGTCCCCCTCGGTGGTGCCAAAGTCCACCTCCGCCCCGGTGGAGCGGCCAATCCAGTTCTTCTGCTGGGTTTTGACCCGCTCGATGAAATCCAGGTCGTCCAGGTCGTCGATGAGGCGCTGGGCGTACTCGGTGATTTTCAGCATCCACTGGCTCTTCTCCTTGCGGACCACGGGGGCGCCGCAGCGCTCGCACACGCCGTCCACGACCTCCTCGTTGGCGAGGACGCACTTGCAGGAGGTACACCAGTTCACGGGCATGGTGGTCTTATAGGCCAGCCCCTTCTTGAAGAGCTGGAGGAAAATCCACTGGGTCCATTTGTAGTACTCGGGATCGGTGGTGTTGATAACCCGGTCCCAGTCGAAGGAGTAACCCAGCATCTGCAGCTGTTTTGTAAAGTTCTCAATGTTGTCGTGGGTCACCTTGGCGGGGTGGATGTGGTTTTTAATGGCGTAGTTCTCGGTGGGCAGGCCGAACGCGTCGTAACCCATGGGAAAAAGGACGTTATAGCCGTCCATCCGCTTCTTGCGGGCCACCACGTCCATGGCGGTATAGGGCCTGGCATGGCCCACATGCAGGCCCTGGCCGGAGGGATAGGGGAACTCTACCAGCCCGTAGAACTTGGGCTTGTCGCTGTGGTTTTCACAGTGGTAGGTCTTCTCCTCCAGCCACTTCTTCTGCCACTTGGGCTCAATGGCGGCAAAATCGTACTTCATCTCTCGCACTTCCTTATATGACGATGTACGGCGGGGGCAAGCCCCCGCCCTACACGGCGTTTAATCCCTGCTATTATAATGGAAGTCCGTAGAGATTGCAAGCCTTTGGGAGGAAAAGGGCGGGGACGTGGGACTGCCCGGCGAGGGCGCCGGGCACCACGGGGGATTTAAGACGGCGGGGCGGGCGGCTGAGGGCATGGAAACCGGACAGCCGCGCCGTCCAGGCGGATGGCGCGGCTGCCTCTATCTCTCTTATTTCAGCGCAATGGTGACAGCCTTTTCGGGCAGGAGCTCGTAGCGCTCGGGCCAGAAGGCCAGTTGGGCGAGCCGCTCCAGGTATCCCTCCGGGAGGTCAACGCCGGTCTCGATTACGGTCACGCTGCCGTCGGCGCGGTTGATGAAGCTGTCCCGGTAGGCTTCCGGCGCGCCGGCGCCAGTGAAGAGGCGGTTCCCCTCCCCGTCCAGCAGTTCTACGGGGGGGACGCACTGGGACACGTTGATGACCGCGCCCTCGGGCCGCCAGGTGAGGACGATTCGCCCGTCCCCCACGGCGCAGTCCGTCAGGACATAGCCGCCGTCCGGGTTCCCCTGGCCAACGGGCAGATCATCCGCGTCCACGACGACTCTCGGCGCGCCCCCCGCAAAATTGCGGCGGACGGGTACAATCTCCAGGTTCTTCAGGCCGCTCACGTCTCCGTACAGCTCGTAGACATCGGTGCGGTAAGGCCCCGCCCCCTCGCGGCCGTTGTTCAGCTTCCCATAGGGGATGTAGGCCCCCGTGTCGCCGTCCCGCAGGGCGAACTGGGGGGTGGTCTGAAGGCTGTCGTCCTCCCAGTAGCCCTCGGGCAGGGTCTCGCGGATGGTCAGCAGCGTCCCCAGGGGGGAGCGGTCCAGGGAGAGAACCTCCAGCCGCTCAAAGTTCCGGCTCTGGCCCCACAGGAAGAATTTTTGTCCCTGGGCCAGCCGCTCGCTCTTTACCAGATGGGCGGTGAGGGGGACACTCCACTTGACGGGCATCTCCGTCCCCTCGGCGGCGGGTCCGCCGCTTTCCTCGCCCTCCGTCCAGGAGGGGGCCGCCCGCAGCTCCAGCGCCTCTCCCTCCACGGGCGGGCGGTCCAGCAGGAGCCGGGCCTCGCCGTACAGAGTTTGGGCGTCGGTCAGGTACTGCTGGCCGCTGTCGTAGCGCCCGGCGGCGAGGCGCTCCTTCCCGGCGTACAGGGAGAACACGGGCGAGAGCCGCCTGGCCTGCCACAGGTCGGGGGCCTTCGCCGAGATGGAGCCGTCCCGCTCGGACCATGCCTCCATCGGCGCGGCGGAGTTGACGGAGTAGAAGACGGTGCAGAACTTGCCGTCCATGGCCACCCGGTCGATGGTGAGCACGTCGCCGTTCTCCGCCGTGGCAGTGAGATTCACCTCCCGCGCGTACTGCTCGTAGACCTCCGCCTGGCCCAGGAGCCGGTACTCCTCCCTGCCCCGGAGGAAGTCGAACACGCCCAAGGAGTATGCCAGTGCAACCGTCGTCAGCAGCGCGGCGGCCAGAACGGCGGCCAGGACGGTTCGCCCCCGGGGGGGCCGGGGCCGGGCCGGGTCGTCCATGGTTCGCCAGAGCCGGTCCAACTGTGCCCGGGTGGGGCCAGCATGTGCCATCTCTCTCCGGTAGTTCTGCTTAATCATCCTCATACGCCCCTTTCAGCCGCTCCTTCAGCATGGCGCGGGCGCGGTACAGGCGGGACTTTACCGTCTGCTCACTCTTACCCATGACCCGCGCCGTCTCCTTCACGCTCAGTTCCTCATAGTAGTAGAGGTGCACCGGCACCCGGTACTGGGGCGGGAGGGCCAGCACCGCCTCCAGGACCCCGTATTCTTCCGGGCCGTCCCACGCCTCGCCGGGCAGATTTTCGTCCAGGGGCTGCGTCCGCCGCCGCCAAGGGGAGCGGTGCAGGCTGGCCGCGCAGTTCGCCGTCACCCGCAGCAGCCAGGCCCGGCAGTGCCCGTCGTCCCGGAACTCCGGCGCCGACCGCACCAGGCGGAGGAAGACCTCCTGCATCACGTCCTCGGCGTCGTCCCGGTTCCCGGTGCGGGCATAGGCCAGGCGGAATACCGATGGGGCGTGGGTCTCCACGATCCTTTTGAGCGCTTCCCGTTCCAATGCCCCGCCTCCTCTCTTCTATATCATACACGCTTTCGAGGAGGGATTGGTTTCAAAATAAAGAGACAAAGGGAAATTGATATGGATTGCCGAATGACGGAGGCGCGGGGCGGCACAGAGGCCGCCCTCTACGGTTGGGTCACGAGGTCGTGGGACACCTGCTTTATATAAACGCCAGTTTCTGTATCAAAGATAAAACCGCATGAGAGCAAAAGGCCGCAAGAGGCTTTATTTTCCGGTTCCGGCTGTACGACGATTCGCTTGGCGTCGTCGTGATTCATAATCTTTTCTGTCAGGGCCATTACAATTTCTTTTCCGAAGCCCCTGCGCAGGCAGTCTGTCTCCCCGATCATATAGTCAATGCTATAGGAACCGCCCAGCGCCGTATAGCCTTCCCAAAGCTCGTCGCTGTCCTCGCAGGCGTAGTATTGGCAAAAACCGACGGGCCGTCCCTCATGCTCCACCATGAAATGATGAAGCCAGCGGAAATCACTGTCCTGCTTTTCAGCCTCCTCTATCCAATCCTGCGGATCATGATACCACTTTGCAACGTGAGGTGTGTGCAGCCAGCTTTTGAATAGGGGCAGATCATCGGTTTTCATCTGTCTGAGAACAATCACATCCAATACGCCTCCTAACACGAATTATAGTTCTTGTTTGTATTGCGGCTACCCTCTTCGCGTAGTATACTGCTATTGAAAGGCGGTGGCTTTTTCATGCCGGATATCAGAACACCTCAGCAGACCCGTTCAATTGAAAAGAAGGACAGGATCATCAAGGCAGGCTTTGAATTGTTCTGCGAACAGGGCTATTATAGAACCACCACGACGCAGATTTGCCGAAGGGCCGGTATTTCAACCGGCGCTTTGTACAGCTATTTCAAGGATAAAAAGGACATCTTTATTGCGGCTTTTACGGATTTTCTTGAGGGGGAGTATTTTAATAGGCTTCTTGCCGCCCTCAGCGATTTTAGCGAACAGTTCAGCATTGATTCATTTTTAGATGAATGCGTCCATGTTTTAACCGAAATATACCTGAACTCCTATGCTGCCCTGACGGAATTGGCAAATATGCAATTAGAGGATCAGAAAATTATGGATAAGTTCAGCCGCTTTGAAGATATTTTTATGGCGGCAGTTGTGGACGCATTGGCGGCGCATAGCATTAAAACAGATAATCTGCCTGAAAAATACTATCTTGTTTATATTTTAATAGAGACATTGGCGCAGGAAAAATTATTTCATAACCACAATACGGTTGATTATGAGACACTGAAAGCAGAAGCTTACCGCATTATCAAGGGTTATCTGTTACTGGAACAAGGCTGAACTTTGTCCCAGGCCGGTCGGGTACAGCAAAGGCCGGGCGCTTCGTGATGAGCGCCCGGCCTTTGTGTTAAAATCAACTGGATTTTGCCTCAGCAAAACGCTTGTGACGCGCCACCTGGCGCGGATATCCGCAAAGCTTAGTTCTCCGTCAGCACACCGCTGAGGTCCACCGGCTTGGCGTCCCCCCAGAGGCGCTCCAGGTCGTAGAACTTGCGGGCCTCATCCATGAAGATATGGACCACCACGGATGAGAAGTCCAGCAGCACCCAGGTGCCGCCGCGGTGCCCCTCGATGTGGTGGGGCGGCTCGTCCAGGTCCTTCATGGCCTTCTCGCAGTACTCGGAGAGGGCCTTCACCTGGGTGGTGGAGGTGGCAGTGCAGATGACGAAATAGTCGGCCAGAGTGGTCAGGTCGGCGGTCTCCAGGACCTTGATATCAATGCCTTTTTTGCTGTCCAGCGTCTTGGCGATGGTCAGAGCGGTTTCTTTCGGCGTCATAGAAGCGAAAACCCCTTTCATGGGTCAATTTTTGAGTTACAGGCCCGGCGTAAAGACGGGTATTCCCTCCGGTATGCCGGGGTCCGGTTCGGGCGCGGGGGACGGGCTCTCCGCCGGGGGCTGGGATTCGCCGGGTGTGGGGGAAGGGCTCTCCTCCGGCGGCAGGCTCTCGCTGGGAGTGGGCTCCGGCGGCAAACTCTCGCTGGGGCTGGGGGCGGGGTTGTCGGACGGGGAGGCGGAGGGACTGGGCTGCGCGCTCGGAGAGGCGCTGGGCTGGTCCGACGGAGAGGCGCTGGGCGGCGCGGAGGGCGAATCGGACGGCGCGGGAGAAGCGGAAGGCTCCGTACTCTGGCTGGGCTCCGGGCTGGACGAGGGCTTGGAGGAGCCGCCGCCGCCCAAGATCCATTTATTATAGCCGGTGTCCTGAAGGACGCCGCCGGTACACCCCAGGGTGCCGTCCTTGTTGACGAACATGATGTCCAGCTCGCTCTTGCGCAGGTCCTCCTTATAGGGATTGAAGTGGGTGTTGACCACCTCCACCAGCTCATCCACGACGGGCACCACGTAGGACTGCCTTCCGTACTTTTTGGTGGGCACATACTTTCCCTCGTTGGGCATAGTGACGAAGGTGACGTTCTCCATGCTGAGGGCGCCGCCGCTGCCGAAGACGGCCTGCTGGGCGAAGTATGCCATATTGCCCACGGTGAGCTCGGTCGTCACGTTGTCGAAAAAGACCTGCGCCAGATTCTTGATGGTCTCCAGGCCCTTGATGGGCCCCTCGGCGGTGAGGCTGGACAGGCACTGCTCCAGCATGGCCTTCAGGAAGGACTGCTGGACCTTGATGCGGCCCAGGTCGCCGTCGGGGTAACCGGAGTTGAGGATATTGCCGTTGTCGTCGCTGTCGTGGCGGTAGCGCAGAAGCTGCATGGCCTGGCTGCCGTTGAGCTTCTGGTAGCCCTTCTGCAGGTCGATTTTGAAGTGCTGGGTGAGGTCGTTATAGTACATCCGGCGGGGCACGTCGAAGCTCACGCCCCCCACGGCGTCCACAATCTCTCCCACGGCCTCCCACTCCACCACAAAGGTGTAGTCGGGCTGGAAGCCCACCAGCTCCGCGATCTCGGCCTTGAGGGCGTCCATGCCGTCCTCGCCGCCGCCGTACATGTTATAGACAGAGTTGATGCGCTTGATATCCCAGGAGACGTTGACCATGGTGTCCCGGGGGATGCTCATAACGGAGACCTTCTGGTTGGGGATGTCGTAGGAGCAGAGCATCATGGTGTCGGTGTTGCCGCCGCCGTAGGTGTCGCGTCCCACCAGGAGGAAGGTATAGAAGTCCTCCTTCCGGTCGCCCGAGGGCTCGTCCACCGGTTCTCCCGTGGGGTCCACGCTGGCGGTGGGGCTGACCGGCTCCTTGGTGGGCCGCCCGGTCTGCTGCACCTGCTCCGGCTTCTGGATAAAGACCGCCAGGAATATCCCCACGGCCACGATGAGGCCCGCAAGGACCATGACGATGATGTAGCCCACAAAGAGGGCCTGCTGCTTGGGCGTGCGCTTCTTTTTCGGCTTTTTGGTCTTCGGGGGCTTGGCGCCGCCCGCCGCGCGGGGCTCCGTCTCCGCCGCGGGCGGCGTGGCGTCCTTCGCCAGCCGGGCGCCGCCCTTCTTTTTATTCTGATCTGGGTTCATCCGGTCAGTTCCTTTCTCTCGCAGCGCAATCTGTCTCTATGGGACTGCGGCGGGGCACGCCCCGCCGCGCACAGCGCAGGCGTCTTATGCCCTGTGCGCCAGCAGCCAGTCTCTGGCCTCCAGCGTGTTGTGGTGGGGCGTCATCCCCCGGTCCTCCAGGTCCTCAATGCTCATCTCCAGGCCCAGCAGCACCGCGGCGTCCAAATCGGTCTCGGCCAGGCCGCGCAGCACCTCCACGCCGGGGAAGTCCCGGGTGGGCTCCATGTAGTCCGCCAGGTAGATCACTTTTTCCAGGGTGGACATATCCGCCTTTCCGGTAGTGTGCCAAAAAATGGCCCAATATATGTCGTCCCCCGCGCCGAAGACCTGCCTTGCAATGCAGGCCCCGGTCTTGGAGTGAAGGAGCTTGACGGCCTTTTGCTCCAGCTCATCCAGCTCCACGCCGTACTGCGCGCAGAGGGCCTTCTGCTCCTCCATGTCCAGATACTTGGTGCAGTCGTGGAGGATGGCCGCCCTCCGCGCCCGCTCCACGTCGGCCCCCCACCGCTCCGCCAGCCTTACGGCCGTCTCCTCGGTGCCGCGGATGTGGGGAATGCGCTTGGCGCGGATCATGCTGTAGGACGCGGCGCGCAGTTCCTCGTCGCTGAGGGTCGTGAGGTCCCGGTCCGCGCCGTAGAGTCCCTTGCGCAGGATATACCCGTAGACCGTGGGCCAGAGATACCCGCTCCCCCGCCCCTCCGCCAGCAGCGAGCGCAGGCGAGTGGAGGAGATATCCGTAATCTGTGGAAGCTCAATCACCCGGGTCCTGGCCCCGAAGGTACTGTTCAGGTGCGCGGCGTGGGCGGCCAGCGCTCCCGCGCTGTCGTCCTCACTCCGCGCGAAGGCGGCAATCCCCGCCAGGGCCATGATTTTCTCCGGCTCGTACCAGTGCTGGAGGGTGAAAAACATATCCGATCCCATCAGGAGCCAGAGCTCATCCCCGGGGTACTGGTCATGGAGTTCCGCCAGAGTGTCGCAGGTGTAGCTCCGACCCGCCCGGCGCAGCTCCAGGTCCAGGGCCGCCACGCAGTCGCGCCGGCGCAGGCGCTCCCCCAGGCCGTCCGCCATGAGCGCCGCCATGGCCAGCCTGTCGGGACCCTCAGCCCCGTGGGCGGGCAGCTCCTTATGGGGAGGCTGGGCAGCGGGGATGAAGAAGAGCCTGTCCAGTTCCAGCAATTCCACCGCCGCCTGGGCCGAGGACATATGCCCCAGGTGGGGCGGATTGAAGGTGCCGCCATAGATGCCGATTTTCATGACAGAAGGCCCCCTTGTTAGAATGAAAAAGAAAAGGTAAAAGAAAAAAGCTCATATGTTCCGGCAGTTTTCCGCCATTGAAACTCCGTGTTTTTTCTCTCTTCTTTTTTATTTTTTCACCAGTACAATTTTGTCCTTCTTCTCTTTATTATGGCTTTGACGATACAGAACGAATTTTGTTCCGATGACCTGCACCACCTCGGCCCGGCACACCCTGGCAAGGGCCTCCGCCGCCTCCCGGGGGGAGTACTCGGAGTTCTCCAGCACCTTGCACTTGATAATCTCCCGGGCCTCCAGGGCGTCGTCCGCCTGCTTGATGAGGTTCTCGCCCAGCCCGTCCTTGCCCACGTGCACAATGGTGTCGATGCTGTTGGCAAGGCCCCGGAGCTGGGCGCGCTGCTTACTTGTTAAGTCCATAAATTCTCCTAAATTGTCCGTTATTTTCATGCCGGGCCATGACAAGTCATGGCTCTACAGGCTCGCCAAATATTTTGTCAGGTTCCCGGAAAAGGCCGCCAGGGCCGCGCCCCGGTGAGAGACGGCGTTCTTCTCCCCGCCGGTCAGCTCCGCGAAGGTCTTCTTGAGGGATGGGACGAAGAAGACGGGGTCGTATCCAAAGCCGTCCTCCCCCTTGGGGGCGTAGGCCAGGGTACCCGGGCACTCTCCCCGGGCGGTGACAATGTCCCCGTTGGGGAAGCAACAGCAGATGGCCGATACAAACCTGCACCGCCGGTCCAGCTGGCCGCGCATATTGTCCAGAAGAAGCCGGTAACGGCCCGCATCGTCCAGCGCCGGACCGCCGTAACGGGCGGAGTAGACACCCGGCGCGCCGTTCAGGGCGTCCACCATGAGGCCGGAGTCGTCCGCAATGGAGGGGAGGCCCGTGGCCTCCATCACCGCCCTGGCCTTTAAAAGGGCGTTTTCCTCAAAGGTCGTCCCGGTCTCCTCCACATCCACATCCACGCCCACGTCGGATTCCAGGACCACCTCCACCCCCTGGGCGGAGAGGATATCCCGCATTTCTACCAGCTTATGGGCATTCTTGCTCGCCAATACCATTTTCACGGCGTTAACCTCCCAGAGCGGCCCTTTGAATCTCCTGGACCTCCTTGATGCCCTTGGCGCACAGGTCCACCAGCCGCCGCTGCTCGTCGATGGTAAAGCCCCGGCCCTCGCCGGTGCCCTGGAGTTCTATCAGCTCCCCCTCGCCGGTCATGACGCAGTTCAGGTCCACCATAGCGGCGGAGTCCTCCTCATAGCAGAGGTCCAGCATCAGCTCATTGTCCACAATGCCCGCCGAGATGGCCGCCACGCAGGTCTTGAGGGGCATGGAGGCCAGTACGCCGTCCTCCACCAGCTTGTGCAGGGCGTAGCTCATGGCTACAAAGCCGCCTGTGACGCTGGCGGTGCGTGTGCCGCCGTCGCCCTGGAGAACATCGCAGTCCACGGTGATGGTCCGCTCGCCCAGCGCCTTCATATCCACCGCCGCCCGGAGGGCCCGCCCGATGAGGCGCTGAATCTCCGCGCTGCGGGGGGAGAGCTTCAGCTTTGCGATGTCCCGCTTGCTCCGCTCCCGGTTGGCCCGGGGCAGCATGGAGTACTCTGCGGTCACCCAGCCCTCCCCCTCGCCCACGTGGGGCGGGGTGCGCTCCTCCACGGAGGCGGTACAGAGCACGTGGGTATTGCCGCAGCGGATAAGGCAGGAGCCCTCGGCGAATTTGTTGATATTGGGGATAATCTCAATGGGACGCAGCTCGTCCAGGGCCCGTCCGTCTATTCTTGTTATCATACCATACTCCTAAAGCAGAAAGTGTAACAGAAATGTGAATATTTCTCAGCGAAGCCGGCGTCCGCCCTTTTCTCTTAAATCAGCGCCCGGACGAAGGCGTCCGGCTCGAAGGGCATCAGGTCGTCGAGCCCCTCGCCCACGCCCACGAATTTGACGGGCACGCCCAGCTCCTGGGCGATGGCAAAGACAATGCCGCCCTTGGCGGACCCGTCCAGCTTGGTGAGGACGATGCCGGTGATGCCCGCCGCCTCCATAAACTGCTTGGCCTGGATCAGCCCGTTCTGCCCGGTGGTGGCGTCCAGCACCAGAAGGGTCTCGGTGCGGCTGTCGGGCAGCTCCCGGTCGATCACGCGGCCGATTTTGTTCAGCTCGTTCATCAGGTTCTGCTTATTGTGCAGCCGCCCGGCGGTGTCCACCAGAACCACGTCGGCTTTGCGGGCCTTGGACGCCTGCATGGCGTCGAAGACCACGGCGGCGGGGTCCGCCCCCTCGTGCTGGCGGACCAGATCCGCTCCGGAACGCTCGGACCAGATCTCAAGCTGATCGGCGGCGGCGGCGCGGAAGGTATCGGCGGCGGCGAAGAGGACCCGCTTGCCGTCGGCCTTCAGCCTCGCGCCCAGCTTGCCGATGGTGGTGGTCTTGCCCACCCCGTTCACGCCGATGACCAGAATCACAGAGGGCACGGCGGAGAGGTCCAGCTCCGGACTCCCCACGTCCAGCATCTCACGCAGGACGCTGCGCAGGCACTCCCGGGCGCCCTCGGTCTCCTTGACCTTCTCCTCCTTCACCCGCCGGCGGAGCGTCTCCACCACCTTCATGGAGGTCTCCACCCCCATGTCGCCCAGAATCAGAGTTTCCTCCAACTCGTCATAGAAGTCGTCGTCCAGCTCTCCGGCGAAGAGACTGTCGAAGGAGTGGCCGATGTTCTCCTTGGTGCGGGTCAGCCCCGCCTTGATTTTATCAAAAAAGCCCATGGATCTGATTCCTTTCCGTGGTCAGATATCGTATTCATTCTCCGCCCACCGCCGGGGTTCCCGCCGATGTGCGCCCGGCGGTTCAGAAGGTCGTTCTCATCCCGGACAGTGCGCCTCTGTCGGCCCCGTGCTGCGGCGTCATTTGATGTTCAGCTCCTTTTCCACGTCGTTCAGGTTGATCGTCAGTATCCGCGTGACGCCCTGCTCCTGCATCGTGACGCCGTACAGCACGTCGGCCCCGCCCCACCCGGCCAAGGCCGCGCGGGGACCCCTTTCATTTTATCTGCCCGGGCGAAATGAATCCGCCCGGCATCAAGGTTTTGGCCCGGCGGGAAGGGCCAAAACGCTTGGACGGCGCTTTTGCGCCGGGGTCGTCGGCCCCGTGCTGCGGCGTCATTTGATGTTCAGCTCCTTTTCCACGTCGTTCAGGTTGATCGTCAGTATCCGCGTGACGCCCTGCTCCTGCATCGTAACGCCGTACAGCACATCGGCCTCCTCCATGGTGCCGCGCCGGTGGGTGATGACGATAAACTGGGTCCTGCCGCTCATTGAGCGCAGATAGTGGGCGTAGCGGGCCACGTTGACGTCGTCCAGAGCGGCCTCGATCTCGTCCATGACACAGAACGGGGTGGGCCGCACCTTCAGGATGGCGAAGTAGAGCGCTATGGCCACAAACGCCTTTTCGCCGCCGGAGAGCAGGGTGATGATCTTCAGCGCCTTGCCCGGAGGCTGGACCTTGATCTCTATACCGCAGTTGAGGATATCCTCCGGATCCTCCAGCTCCAGGGTGGCCTTGCCGCCGCCGAAGAGCTCCGCGAAGGTCTCGCCGAAGGCCTGGTTGATGACGGCGAACTGCTCGGAAAAAATGGTTTTCATTTCGGTGGTGATGTCCGCAATGATGTTCTCCAGCTCCCGCTTGGACTTCTGCACGTCGTCCCGCTGGTCCCTGAGGTAGGTATACCGCTCGTTGACCCGCTGGAACTCGTCGATGGCGTCCAGATTGATGTTGCCCAGGCCCGTGATGGAGCGTTTGAGCTCCCCAATCCGCCTCTGGGCCTTGGGGACGCTCTCCAGCTCCACCCGCTGGGCCCTGGCCGCCTCGTGGGAGAGCTCATAGGTCTCCCACAGCTTGTCCAGAATCTGCTTCTCCTCCAGTGCGGCGGTGACCTTTTTCTGCTCCAGTACCGAGACCTCCCGCTCCATGGAGAGGAGCTCGGCGTTCTTGTCCCGGCTGTCCTTGTCGGCCCGGTTCCGCTCAGCCTCCAGATCCAGCTTTTCCTGGTTGATGCGGCGGATGGCCTCATTGCGCTCCCGGTTCTCCTCCCGGATGGTCTGGAGGGCGGTCTCCTTCTCCAAAATTTGAGCGGACAGCTCCCCGTTCCTCTTTTTCAGGTCCTCGATGAGCTGGTAGCGCTCTTCCCGATCACCGGCCATATCCCGGCGCAGTCCCTCCAGCTCGTCCAGCGCCTTCTCAGAGGCCATGCGCTCGGCGTCCAGGCTGGCCAGCCTCATATTGAACTCGGCGATTTCGGCTCCGATCTCCCCCGCCTTCTCCTGGAATCGGCTCTGGCCCTGCGCCTTGCCCTCGGCCTCGGCCCGGAGGGCGGCGGCCGCCCCCTCCAGCGCCTCGATGCGCCTGCGGGCGTTCCCGGTGTCCTGCTCGGTCTGGGCGGCGCGCTTCTGGAGCTGCTCCAGTTCGGTCTTTTGATCGTCCCGCTGGCGGCGCAGGTCGGCCAGGAGCACGCCGTAGTGGCTGCAGCGCTCCTCCAGGGTGAGAATTGCGTCCTCGTGGGCGCGCTGCTGGGCCTGGGCGGTCTCCATCTCGTACTGGGCGGCGGCGACCTCCCGGGTTGTCTCCTCCAGCGCGCGGCGGGCCTGGTGCAGGCTCTCCCGGACGCCGACAATCTGAACGTTCAGCCGCTCCAGCTCATTGGCACGGCTGAGGATGCCCGCACTGCGGGACACGGAGCCGCCCGTCATAGAGCCGCCGGGGTTGAGCACCTGGCCGTCCAGCGTGACGATCTTGAACCGGCTTCCATACTTGCGGGCGATGGCAATGGCCTTGTCCATATCCTCCGCGATAACCGTCCGGCCCAGGAGGCTGGAAAAGACCCTCCCGTACTTCCCGTCAAATTCAATGAGCTGGTCGCCCATGCCCACAAAGCCTGCCTCGTTTGCCACGCCCCTGTCCCGAAACTCGCTGGGGCGGATGGAGGTGAGGGGCAGGAAGGTGGCCCGGCCGGCGTCCCGGCGCTTGAGGTACTGAATGGCGTTCTTGCCGTCCTCCTCCCGCTCCACCACCACGTTCTGCATGGCGGAGCCGAGCGCGATCTCGATGGCGACGGCGTACTGTTCCGGCACATGGATGAGGCCCGCCACGGGGCCGTGGACTCCCCGCAGCTGGCCGCGCTCCGCCTCCCCCATCACCAGCTTCACCGCCTTGGAGTAGCCCTCGTAGAGCTTCTCCATCTCGGTGAGCATGTGGATGCGGCTTGCCAGCGCGCTTTCCTCCATCTGGAGCTTGACGTGCTTCTCCTCGGCCTCCCTGGCCTTCTTCCGGCGGGATTCCAGGCGAAGGGTATAGCCGTTTATGATGTTTTTGAGGGAATCCCGGTCCTCCCTGGCCTGATTCAGCTCCTCGGAGGCGGTCTTCCCCTCCTTTTCAGTCTCAGCGAGGCGGCCTTCACCGGCGGCCAGTTCCTGCCGCACGGCCTCGTCCCGGTCCATCAGCTCCTGGGCCGCGGCGGCCAGGGCGGAGAGCAGGGCCCTGGCCTCGGCGGCGGAGGCGGTCTCCACCGCCTCCTTCTGCCGCAGAACCTCCATCTCGGCGGCCAGGGCGCCGGCGTTCCGGCTGGCGTCCTCGGCGGAGCGCTGCCGCTCCCGGAGCTGGGCCCGGAGGGCCTCCGCCTCCCGGACAATACCCTCCAGCCGTTTTCTACGGTCCTCAATCTGCCCGGTAATGCTCCCGGCGCGGCCCTCCTGGGCCTCCAGCTCCCGCTGGAGGCGGTCGCCGTTTTCCAGGTTATTCTGGATATTGGTCTTGAGAACGGCCACGGCGTTCTCAAGACCGTTGGCGTCGGCGTCCCGCTGCATCATCTCGAAACGGATGCCCTCGGCCTCCATGTCCTTTTCCCGCATCTTGGCGGCATAGCCCTCGGCGGCGGCATAGAGGGCCTCCACCTGGGCCCGGGCCTCCGCCTTCTGGCGGACGGCGTTTTCAAAATCGCTCAGTACCTTGATGGAGCTGGCGCGGATTTTCTCCAGCTGCTCCAGCCATACGGAGATCTCCAGTCCCCGCAGCTCGTCCCGGAGGATGAGAAATTTCCGTGCCTTCTCCGACTGGATCCGCAGCGGCTCCACCTGGAGCTCCAGCTCGTCAATCTTATCGTTGATGCGCACCAGATTCTCCTCCGTGCGCTCCAGCTTGCGCTCGGCCTCCTCCTTCCGGTGGCGGAAGCGGGAGATGCCTGCGGCCTCCTCAAAGACCTCACGGCGGTCGGCGGATTTGACGGACAGGATCTCGTCAATTTTACCCTGGCCGATGATGGAGTATCCCTCCCGGCCCAGGCCCGTGTCCATAAAGAGCTCATTCACGTCCTTGAGGCGGACGGAGCGGCGGTTGATGTAGTACTCGCTCTCGCCGGAGCGGTAGTACCGCCGGGTCACCATGACCTCGCTCTCCTCCATGGGGAAGATATGCTCGGCGTTGTCCAGTACCAGCGAGACCTCGGCGAAGCCCAGCTGCTTGCGCTTGGCGGTGCCGCCGAAGATGACGTCCTCCATCTTGCCCCCCCGGAGCGCCTTGGTGGACTGCTCGCCCATCACCCAGCGGATGGCGTCGGAGATATTTGATTTTCCCGACCCGTTGGGGCCCACAATTGCGGTGATGTCCTCGCCGAAGGTGAGGACCGTCTTATCCGGGAAGGATTTGAAACCCTGGATTTCGAGCGCTTTCAGATACAAGGCGCGCACCTCTCAATGTTGGATTGGGCAGAAAGCTGTGAATACTGTATTATATCAATTATGGCACGTGTTTGCAAATGGTTTTCCGGCTGCCGCGTCCCCCGAATTGCTGCCCGGCAGCGGGCGCGCGAAACGGGGCGGGACAGACCCCGCCCCCTGCGGAGAAGCCGTCGCCTCCCCATAGGGGGCGGCCTCTGCGCCGCCCCGCCGTTCCCTATTTCCTTTTAAGGTGTATTTGAAAAGTCTGTACATTGCGTCTTTCGGCGGGAAAAGCGCCCTGCTGCGCCGTTTTCCCCTGCAATCCATCCAGAATTCCTGCAAAAAATGGCTTGCATGACGCCTTTCCCGCTCGAAATCCACACCACCTACTTATCAGATACACCCTAATCCGTCAGCCTGGCAATAGCCGCCTTACGGATGCGGCGGCTCACTCCGCTCGAAAAGAGGCTGTGCAGGCAGCGGGCTAATGACTCAGCTTCTCAATGGCCGCCTTTGCCGCGTTCTGCTCCGCCTCTTTCTTGCTGTGCCCTTCCCCTCCGCCCACAGGGGCCCCGTTCAGGTCCACCTCTACCTGGAAGACCTTCGCGTGGTCGGGGCCGTTGGAGCCGATGAGCCGGTAGGTCAGCACCTGTCCGCTCTCCCGCTGGACCAACTCCTGGAGGGCGGTTTTGTAGTCCCGGCTGCCGCCCTTTTCCTCTTCCCGGTCCAGGATGAACTTCTGAATGATCTTCCGGGCGGAGCCGATGCCCCCGTCCAGATACACGGCGGCCAGCACCGCCTCCACCGCGTCGGCCACGATGGAGGGCCGCTCCCGGCCGCCCCCCGCGTCCTCTCCCTTGCCCAGCTTCAGGTAGGACCCCAGCTCCAGCTGGTGGGCCACCTCCACCAGGCTGCCCTCGCAGACCAGCGCGGCCCGGGTGCGGGTCAGGTCCCCCTCGGGCAGATCCGGGTGGGTGCGGAAGAGGTAGTCGGCCGTGACCATGCCCAGCACCGAGTCCCCCAAAAATTCCAGCCGCTCATTGCTCTGGAGACCCAGGGACTTGTTCTCGTTGGCGTAGGAGCTGTGGGTCAGGGCGTTCTCCAGCAGGGAGCGGTCCCGGAAGGTATAGCCCAGCTTCTCTTCCAGCTTTTCCATTGTATCCACCTCTCTTAAATCATGGCGGACGCCGGAGACGGAGCGGATAAATCCGCTCCCTACGATGACACCCCATCCGCAGGGAGCGCATTTATACGCTCCGCGTCTCCCGAGCGCTCCGCCCCGGCAAAAAGCAAAGCCCCGCACCCGGCGGGGCTTTGCTCACGTTTTGACTTACTCCTCGACCTTGTTCTGGAGGTAACGGACCAGATCGCCCACGGTGGTGATGCCGGCGATATCCTCCTCCGCCATCTCCTCCACGCCGAACTCCTCTTCCAGGGCCATGGAGAGTTCCACCAGGTCCAGGGAATCGGCGCCCAAATCGTCCACAAAGGAGGTCTCCTTGGTGATGCTGTCGGGCTCCACGGAGAACTGCTCGGAGAGCAGTTCGGTCAGTTTCTCGAAAATCATGATTATCTACTCCTATCGATGATCGCCATGCGGCGTCTACTCGCACTAAAATAATAGGCATAATACGCCAGCCTGTCAATAGGGTTTATCAATTTTTTATGCAGGATGTGGAAAAGAACAAAAAATCCCCTGCACACGGCGGGTCATTACTACTCGTCCTCCGCCTTCCTGCCGCCCACGGGCAGGCGCATATACTCCACATTCTCCACAATATCCTCGATGATGCCGGAGGAGGCGAACTGCATGGCCTGGCGGACGGCATTGCGGATAGCATAGTCGTCGGAGGAGCCGTGGGCCTTGATGACCGGCTTGGAGATGCCCACCAGGGCGGTGCCGCCCACTTCGCGGGAGTCCATCATGCGCTTGAAGTCTTTGATGCCGTCCTTCACCAGGAGGGCGGCAATCTTGGTGAGAAGGTTCTTTTTAAACATCTTCTTCATCTCGCCCGAGAGAAAGCTGCCCGCCCCCTCCATGGTTTTGAGGAAGATGTTGCCCGAGTAGCCGTCGGCGACGATAACGTCCACCGCGCCCAAAACAGCCTCTTTGGCCTCCACATTGCCCGCGAAGTGGAGCCGCCCCTCCTGGTCGGCCTGCTTGAGGAGCTTCCACGTCTCCCGCTGGAGGTCGGTGCCCTTGGACTCCTCCGCGCCGATGTTCAAAAGTCCTACACGGGGCTCCGGACGGCCCATGACCCGCTCGGCGTAGTAGGAGCCCATAAAGGCGAACTGGAGCAGATACTCGCTGTTGCAGTCGGCGGTGGCGCCGCAGTCGATGAGGAGCGCGCCGCCCTTTGCGGTGGGGATTACGGGGCACATGGCGGCCCGGCGGATGCCCTTCACCCGCTTTACCAGCAGCGTGGCGGCGGAGAGGAGGGCGCCGGTGCTGCCCGCGGAGACGAATGCGTCCCCCTTCCCCTCCTTCAGGAGGTTCAGACCCACAGTGAGGGAGGAATCCTTCTTCTCCTTAAAGGCGCTGGCGGGGTTGTCGCAGATCTCCACCACCTCGGAGGCGTGGGCGATCTCAATGCCGTGGGGCAGATCCCTGATGCCGTCCTCCTCCAGAACCTTGAGGATGTCCTCCCCCCGGCCCACGAGAATGACCTCGGCACCCAACTCCCGCACGGCCTGAAGCGCGCCCCGGACGTTGGAGGCGGGGGCGTTGTCCCCGCCCATGGCGTCGACGATGATTTTCATATGTACTCCTCCCAAATTTCTGTTTCTCCCTCTGAAAAGGCAAGTTTGAAAGCAGTCGCAGTCTGCGTATATTCTGTGAGAACCGCCCTGTATGGTGCAGGAGTCTGCGTCGCGGCTCACTGCCGCCGGCAGGGCAGGCGGGACGGCCCTTATATCTCGCCCAGCCCTTCCAGCGCCTGCAAAGCCCGCTGGGACAGCTCGGCATTTTTGTTCCGCTTGCCCTTCACCCGGTGGTCCAGGGGCGGAATGATGCCGAAGTTTATGTTCATAGGCTGGAAATCCGCCACGCTCTCGTTGCTGATGTAGAGCGCCAGCGCCCCCACGGCCGTCTCCTGGGGGAAATCCACGGGCGGCTTTCCCTGAAGCCTGTGCGCCAGCTCCACGGCGCACAGAAAGCCGCTGGCGGTGGACTCCACATACCCCTCCACACCGGTGATCTGCCCGGCAAAGGAGATGCGCGGAGCCTTCCGGACCCGGTAGTAGCGGTCCAGGAGGCGTGGGGCGTCCAGATAGGTATTGCGGTGCATAACGCCGTAGCGCACAAATTCCGCGTTTTTAAGGGCGGGGATCATAGAGAAGACCCGCTTCTGCTCAGGCCATTTCAGGTGGGTCTGGAACCCCACCAGATTATAGATGGAGCCCTCTGCGTTGTCCTTGCGCAGCTGGACGACGGTATAGGGCTCCTTCCCCGTTCTGGGGTCCCGAAGGCCCCGGGGCTTGAGCGGGCCGTAGCACAGTGTGTCGTGCCCCCGCCGGGCCATGACCTCCACGGGCATACAGCCCTCGAACACGTGCTTGTCCTCAAAGCCGTGGACCTCTGCCTCCTGTGCGGAGCAGAGCGCGGTCCAAAAGGCGTCGTACTCCTCCCGCGTCATGGGGCAGTTGATATAGTCCGGGGTGCCCCTGTCGTAGCGGGAGGCGAAAAAGGCGTTTTCCATGTCCACGCTCTCGAAGGTGACGAGAGGGGCAGCCGCGTCGAAGAAGTTCAGATACCGGCTCTCGGGGAAAAATTCCTTGATCGCCCCTGCAAGGGCGTCGGAGGTCAGGGGACCGGAGGCCACGATGACCTCCCCCGACTCCGGGAGCTGCGTGACCTCCCCCTCCGCCACGGTGATGAGGGGGTGGCTTCTGATTTTCCCGGTGACGGCCCGGGCAAAGGCGTGGCGGTCCACCGCCAGCGCGCCTCCGGCCTCCACGGCGTGCCCGTCGGCACAGGCGAGAATCAGAGATCCCATCCGCCGCAGCTCCTCCTTGAGAAGTCCTACGGCGTTCTCAAGCTGGTCGGAGCGCAGGGAGTTGGAGCAGACCAGCTCGCCGAAGTACTCGCTGTGGTGGGCGGGAGTCATCTTCCGGGGCTTCATCTCGTGGAGCGCCACGGGGATGCCCCGCCGGGCGAGCTGCCAGGCGGCCTCGCTGCCCGCCAGTCCCGCCCCGATAATTGTTACTGGTTCCATACATCAGCCTTTCTGCGCGTCGGGCGGCGCGGCAGCCCGTTTCCTGTTCTTTCAGTCTGCCTTTGGCGCAGCTTTTTTCGCCGCGGGCTTCTTTGTCGCCGCCGTCTTTTTTACCGCCGGGGTCTTCTTTGCCGCCGGGGTCTTCTTCGCCGCCGCGGGCTTCTTTGCCGCCGGGGTCTTCTTCGCCGGGGCCTTTTTGGCCGGCGTTTTTTCCGCCGCCTGTTTGGCTGCGGGCTTCTTCTCGTCCGTCTCCTTGGACTCTGCGCCCTGGGCGGCCGTCTTTTTCTGATAGCCCCGCTGGTCCTCGGGGAGGAAGTTGGGGCACTCGGGGTTGACGCAGAAGGGTTTTTTGAAGCCCCGGCCCGACTTTTTGAACAGGGTCTGCCCGCACTCGGGGCAGTTGTCCTTCACAGGCACGTCCCAGGTCATAAAGTCGCACTTCCTGCTCTCGTCCTTGTCGGCATTGTGCTCACAGCCATAGTAGGCGTAGCCCTTTTTGGAGGTCTTCTTGAGGATTTTCCCCCCGCACTTGGGGCATTTTCCCGGCATCTCCACCACAATGGGCTGGGTATGGGGGCAGTCGGGCCAGCCCGGGCAGGCCAGGAAGCGGCCGAAGCGGCCGGACTTGAAGACTAAGTTCCGCCCGCAGAGGGGGCAGATCACGTCGGACACCTCGTCGGGCACCTTGATGCGCTCGCCGTCCAGGTCCTTCTCCGCCTGCTGAAGCTCCTGCTCAAATCCGCCGTAGAAGCTGCCCAAAAGCTGCTTCCACGCCACCTTGCCGTGCTCCACATCGTCCAGCTGCTCCTCCATGTGGGCGGTAAAGGCGGTATCTACAATATCGGGGAATTTGTCCTTCATAAGGCCGGTGACCACCTCGCCCAGGGGGGTGGTACGCAGATACTTGCCCTCCTTCACCACGTACTCCCGGTCCAGGATAGTGGAGACGGTGGGGGCGTAGGTGGAGGGCCGGCCGATGCCCTTCTCCTCCAGCGCCTTGATGAGGGTGGCCTCGGTATAGCGGGCGGGAGGCTGGGTGAAATGCTGCTCCTGCCGGAGATCCCGCAGTTCCAGGGGCTCCCCCTCCTTCAGGTCGGGCAGGGGGGACTGGGGGGCCTCGTCATCCTCGTCCCTTCCCTCCACATAGACCGCCATATAGCCGGAAAATTTGACGGCGGAGTGGTTGGCGCGGAAGATGTAGCCGGCGGACTCCACATCGATGGTTACGCTGTCGAAGACGGCGGAGGACATCTGGCAGGCCAGAAAGCGGCTCCAGATGAGCTTGTAGAGCCGGTACTGCTCGGCGGTCAGGTCCTTCTTGATGTCGTCGGGCGCGAGGGTCACGTCGGAGGGGCGGATGGCCTCGTGTCCGTCCTGGGCCCCGGCCTTGGCCTTGTAAACTCTGGGCTTTCCGGGGTAGTAATCCTTGCCGTACCGGCCCATGATGAAGTCCTTGGCGGCGGCGGTGGCCTCGTCGGAGAGGCGGAGGGAGTCGGTTCTCATATAGGTGATGAGGCCCACGGTCCCCTCTCCGGCGATGTCCACGCCCTCATAGAGCTGCTGGGCAATGGACATGGTGCGCCGCGGCGTCATGTTCAGCTTGCGGGACGCCTCCTGCTGGAGGGTGGAGGTGGTGAAGGGAGGGGCGGGATTGCGCAGCTTGTCCTGCCGCTTCACGCCCCGGACGGAGAAGGGGGCGTTTCTAACGGCGGCGGCGACGGCGTTCACCTCGTCCTCGCTGTGCAGCTCCATCTTCTTGTCCCGGCCGTGGAAGGCGGCCTTAAACTTGCCCGTGTTGGGGGCGACCCGCTCCAGGTCCACATCCAGGGACCAGTACTCCTCGGGCTTGAACGCCCGGATCTCGTCCTCCCGCTCGGCCACCAGGCGGGTGGCCACGGACTGCACCCGTCCGGCGGAGAGGCCGCGGCGGATTTTTTTCCACAGCAGGGGGGAAATCTGGTACCCCACCACCCGGTCCAGCACCCGCCGGGCCTGCTGGGCGTCCACCAGGTCCTGGTCGATGGCCCTGGGATTGGCAATGGAGTCGTTGACCACCTTTTTGGTGATCTCATTAAAGGTAACCCGGTAGGTCTTGTCGTCCGGGATGCCCAGAAGCTCCTTCAGGTGCCAGGAGATGGCCTCGCCCTCCCGGTCCGGGTCGGTGGCGAGGAAGACTTTGTCGCTCTTCTTGGCGGCCTTCATCAGGTCGTCAATGACCTCTTCCTTGCCCTTGATGGGCTGGTAATCCACCTGGAAGTCGTGCTCCACGTCAACGCCCAGCTTGCTCTTGGGCAGGTCGCGCACATGGCCCATGGACGCCTTGACCTGATAGCCGGGCCCCAGGTATTTGGTAATGGTCTTGGCCTTGGCCGGAGACTCCACAATTACTAAGTTTGTTTTTGCCACTTCGTACCTCCAAAGGGCGGAGAATAGGTAATAGGGAATAAGGAATAAGCTCAATGCCTATTCCCTATTCCTTATTACTTATTCTTTCCCAAATTAGTCTGTTTTCAGCAGGACCGTGCTCTCAAACCGTCTCCCGGACAGTTCCTCCACATAGCCCCGCAGCTGGAGCATGGTGAGTGCGGAGGAGACCCGCCGGGCGGGAATCTGGACGGCCTCCACCAGGTCGTCCGTCCGCATGGACGACTCACCCAGGGCAAGCAGGATGTCCCGCTCGTCGTCGGTAAAGAGCTCGGGTTGGTCCTTTAGGGTAATATATGCCCTCTCTTTTTCCTTGTCAACCGTTTTTCCAACGCCAGATGGAACGGCGGGAGGCTCTTTTTCCTCCATACCGGCCTCCAGCCGCTGGGCCTCAGCCTCCTTGCTCAGCGGCTCGGGACGGCCCAGCCGCCCCGGAAAGCGGGTCTCAAACTCTGAGAGAATATCCCATGCCGAGAGAATGAGCTTGGCCTCTCCACGCTGGATGAGGCGGTTGGTGCCCCGGCTCATGGGCGCGTCGGCCGGGCCGGGGAAGGCGAAGACCTCCCGATCCTGGTCCAGGGCCGCCCGGGCCGTGATAAGGGCCCCGCTCCGCTCCGCCGCCTCCACCACCGCAACCCCCACGGAGAGGCCGCTGATAATGCGGTTGCGGACGGGGAAATGCCAGCCCTCGATGCCCGTGCCGGGAGGATACTCCGAAATGAGCGCCCCGGCGGCGGCCACATCCTCATAGAGCCACCTGTGCTGGGGCGGGTAGATGACATCCACGCCGCCGCCCAGGACAGAGACCACGCTCCCGCCGCCGGACAGCGCGCCCCTGAGGGCCGCGGCGTCCAGTCCCTGGGCAATGCCCGAGACCACCAGTGCGCCGGACCGGGCCAAATCCAGCCCCAGCCTGCCTGCCATGTGCTTACCGTATTCCGAGGGGTTCCGGCTGCCCACCACGCCCACGGCCACCTCCTCGTCAAACGCGAAAAGCCGGCCCTTCACATAGAGGACGCAGGGCGGGTCGTAAATCTGCCTGAGCCGCTCGGGGTATCCGGCGTCCTGGAGGGTGAGCACCCGCACGCCCAGCCGCTCACAGTCGGCCAGGATGCGCTCCGCGCAGTCCAGGTTCTTATCCTCCAGGGAGGCGCGGCACTGGGCGCTGACGCCTGATAGCTCGTACTCCCCGCGGTCGGCGAAGTAGAGGGCCTCGGGCGTGCCGAACTGCTCCAGCAGACGGAAGGCGTCCGTGGGCCGCAGCGGCCTGCGTGTGGCGAGCCACAGCCAGTATTTAAGGGTTGCCATGGGGACACCTCCCATTTTTTTGCATCCTGGATTGTGCAAACGAACAAGCGCGATCCCAATCACGCCTGCTCAGCCGCGCCCTGAACTCCATCGCCTTTTCACATTTCGCTTCTCTTCATTTCCCACAGCACCACGCCGGCCGCAACCGCCGCGTTGAGGGATTCGCACCGCTCCCGCATGGGAATTTTGACGGTCCCGGCGCAAAGCGCCAGAGCCTCCCGGGAGATGCCCCGCCCCTCGCTGCCGATGACCACGGCGGCCCGGCTCAGCTCCGCTTCCCGCACGTCCAGGGTGTCATCCCGGAGGGCTGTGGCGTACAGGGGGATTCCCGCGGCATCCAGCAGGGCCTTCGCCTCGCCCAGTCCGCATTCCCAGGCGGGGAGGCGGAAGGCCGCGCCCATGGTGGCACGGACGGTTTTGGGGGAAAAGGGGTCGGCGCAGCTGTTGACAAGAAGCAGTCCATCCGCTCCGAAGGCGTCGGCAGTGCGCCAGATGGTGCCCAGATTGCCCGGGTCCTGGAGGCCGTCCAGCACCAGGTACCGCCCGCCGGTCAGCTTGTCCGGCGGCGTGAGGTCGGGCATACGGCACAGGAACAGCACCCCCTGGGGGGTTTCGGTGGTGGAAAGGCTCTTCAGCAGGTCCTCCGGCACCTCCACCTGCCGGATGGCTGGCGGACAATCAGGTCTTACCCCTTCGGCCGCCACGACCACACCGATATCCATCCCCGCCCCCAGGGCCTCGGCAAGCAGCTTGGGGCCCTCGCCCACGAAAAGGCCCTCCGTCCGGCGGTGGCTCCTGGAGTTATTCAGCTTTCGAATCTGCTGGACCAGCGGGTTCTGGCGGCTGGTGATTCGTTCCATAGCTTGTCCACCTCCTCTGCGCACGAAACGGCCATGGCAAGTCATGGCCCCACACCCATTACCAAGTCCGTGCGGGGACACGACCTGCCGTGTCCGGGTTCCTTTTTCCGGTTGGGTCTAGATGTCGTGCAGGCGGTTGATGTCGTCGTTGCGGCCCAGCGTAACCACGACGTCCCTGGCCTCCAGCACATAGTCGCCTCCGGGCGCCACGTCCAGGTTGCCCTGGGCGCCCTTGCGCACGGCGATGATGTTCACATGGTACTTGGCCCGCACGTCCAGCGCCTTGATGGAGTGCCCCTGCCAACTCTTGGGCGCCTCCAGCTCCACGATGCCGAAATCGTCGGACAGCTCTATGAAATTGAGGACATTGGAGGATGAGAGGCCCTGGGCCAGCTTGACGCCCATCTCGTGCTCAGGGAAGACCACGCGGTCGGCGCCGATCTTCTCCAGCACCTTGCGGTGGACGTGGCTCTGGGCCTTGCAGATAACCTTTTTGACCCCCAGTTCCTTGAGGTTGAGGGTGATGAGGGCGCTGTTGCCCACGTCGTCGCCCACGGCCACAATGGCGCAGTCGTAATTGCGCACACCCAGCGCCCGGAGGACGGACGGGTCCCGGGCGTCGCCGGTGACGGCGTGGGTGACCCGCTCGGCCACCTGCTGCACATGCTCCTCCGCGCCGTCAATGGCGAGTACCTCGTGGCCCAGCTCACACAGTTCCGTCGCGACGGCCGTACCAAAGCGGCCAAGACCAATGACTACGAATGTTTTCATTATAAAACGGTCCTTTCAGTTTAAACCCTCAAGCGTTGAGCATCCGTTGTCCACTTAAGGGCGCTATCCGATCATCACGTTCAGGTCGGGATATTTGATCTTGGCGGGATAGCGGCTGCGGGTGAGGAAGGCAATGGAGAAGGAGAACACGCCGATCCGGCCCAGATACATCATGCAGATCAGCATCACGTGAGACAGGGGCGAGAGGCCGGGGGTAATGCCCACCGTGACGCCCACGGTCCCCAGGGCGGAGGCGGTCTCGAACGCGGCATGGAGGTAGGGCACGGAGTCGGCCAGGGAGATGACGATAGACCCGGTGAGGAAGAGCACCAGGAGAATCAGCGCCAGGGTCATGGCGTCCATCACCTTGCGGTAGGAGATGGCCCGGCCCCGGATGGTGACCTGCTCCCGCCCAGCCAGGTTGGAGCGCAGGCCCAGCAGCAGCACGGCGGCGGTGACCGTCTTCAGGCCGCCGGCGGTGGAGCCGGAGGAGCCGCCGATGAGCATCAGCACACATGAGAGGGCGATGGAGCTGTCCTTCAGCCCGCCCTGGTTGAAGGAGGCGAACCCGGCGGTGCGCAGCGTCACCGACTGAAACATGGCGTTGAGCGCTTTCTGCCAGACAGGCATATTGCCGAAGGTCTCAGGATTGCTGTACTCCGCGCAGAAGAAGAAGAGCGCCCCGCCCAGCAGAAGGGCGGCGGTGATGGACAGGACCATCTTGCTGTAGAGGGACAGGCCCTTCCAGCTTCTGGCCCGGACAATGTCCTCCCAGACGAAGAAGCCCAGGCCGCCGATGACGATGAGCGCCATGATGATGCACAGCACATAGGGGTCGTCGTTGTACCCCTCCAGGCTGGTGAATGCGCCGAACTTGCCGCCCACCAGATCGAAGCCCGCATTGCAGAACGCGGAGATGGCGTGGAAGATTCCCCGCCAAATGCCGCCCAGAAGCCCGAATTGGGGCACGAACCGAAAGGAGAGCAGGACCGCCGCCGCCCCTTCCAGAGTGAAGGTGCCAATCAGCGCGTGGCGCACCACCCGTACCACGCCGTCCATATCGTTCAGATTCAGGGTGGAGACCATAATCAGCCGCTCCGACAGGCCGATGCGCCGGCGCAGCAGGAACGAGACCATGGTGATGACGGTCATGAAGCCCAGCCCGCCCAGCTGAATCAGCGCAATGATGACCAGCTGTCCGAAGAAGGTCCAGCTCATGCCCGTATCCACCGGAATCAGGCCGGTGACGCAGGTGGCGGAGGTGGCGGTGAAGAGGCTGTTCAAAAAGCCCGCGCTCTCCCCGCTCTTCGAGGCAAAGGGCAGCATGAGCAAAAGCGTACCCAGCAGGATGATGGCCGCGAACCCCCCGGCCACAATCCGGGTGGCGTTCATGCTCTTCTTTTTGATCAGGACATCTCTCAGCCAGAGACTGATGCGTTTTATCACAGAGGAGACCTCCAAAATCAATTGGCAATGGCGTATCGACAATTGACGATTACCGCAGCGGCGGGACGGGGTATCCTCCGCGCCGCTCCTGCGCCGCGTGTTACCCCTTGATCACTGAGAGTACTCTTTTCCCGATCAAATGTCAATCGTCAATTTGTAAATTTATACCATGCAATATTCTCTTTTTACGCAGAAAAGCATACCGGCAGCGAAAAACTGCCGGTATGCCGTTTCTCTTTAGTCCAATGGGCGCATCGTGGGGAAGAGCAAAACGTCCCGGATTGAGTCAGAATTGGTCAGCATCATGACGCAGCGGTCGATGCCGATGCCGATGCCGCCCGTGGGAGGCATACCGTACTCCAGGGCGGTGAGGAAGTCCTCGTCCATCATGCCGGCCTCGTCATCGCCCTTGGCCCGGGCCTCCACTTCCTTCTGGAAGCGGCCGCGCTGATCAATGGGGTCGTTGAGCTCGGAGAAGGCGTTGCACATCTCGCTGTGGCAGACAAAGCACTCAAACCGCTCGGTGAGCCGGGGATCCTTGGGGGAGCGCTTGGCCAGGGGAGACACGTCCACAGGGTGCATGGAGATGAAAGTGGGCTGGATGAGCTTTTCCTCCACCCGCTGATCGAAGCACTCGTAGAGGGCGTTGCCCCAGGTCTGCTCCTTGGTCTCGGGAATCTCCACGCCGATGGATTTTGCGGCGGCCACGGCCTCCGCGTCGGAGTCGATGGCCATGAAGTCGATGCCGCAGTACTCCTTGACCGCCTCATGCATGGTCAGGCGGCGCCAGCCGGGGGTCAAGTCAATCTTCTCTCCCTGCCACTCGATCTCGTAGGTACCCAGGATATCCCTGGCGGCAGAGGAGAGCAGGCCCTCAAAGAGGTCCATCATATCGTTGAAATCGGCGTAGGACTCATAGGCCTCCACCGTGGTGAACTCCGGGTTATGCTTAGGGTCCATACCCTCGTTGCGGAAAATGCGGCCAATCTCGTATACCCGCTCCATACCGCCCACAATGAGCCGCTTGAGGGGCAGCTCGGTGGCGATGCGCATGTACATGTCGATATCCAGAGTATTGTGGTGGGTGATGAAGGGCCGGGCTGTGGCGCCGCCGGAGATGGTGTTGAGAACGGGGGTCTCCACCTCCATATAGCCCCTGCCGTCCAGGAAGGCCCGGACGTGCCTGATGAACTTGGAGCGGATGACAAACGCCTCGCGCACCTCGGGATTGACGATGAGGTCCACATACCGCTGGCGGTAGCGGGTCTCCTTGTCGGTGAGGCCGTGGTACTTCTCCGGCAGAGGCAGCAGGGACTTGGACAGCAGGGTCACGGCGGCGGCCTTGACGGAGATCTCGCCCCTCTTGGTGCGGAAGGCCTCGCCCTCCACGCCGACGATGTCGCCGATGTCCACCTTCTTGAAGCGGGCAAAGGCCTCCTCACCCAGCTCGTCGATGCGGACATAGAGCTGGATACGGCCCTGGCCGTCCTGGAGGTCGCAGAACATGGCCTTGCCCATGCCCCGCTTGGACATGAGGCGGCCTGCCACGGAGACGGTCTTCCCCTCCATGGTCTCAAAATTGTCCTTAATCTCCTGGGAGTGGGCGGAGACGCTGTATCTGGTCTGCCGAAACGGGTCCTGCCCGGCGTCCTGCAGCTCCTTAAGCTTGTCCCGGCGGATCTGCAGCAGCTCCGAGAGGGACTGCTCCTCCTGCTGGGGGGCGTTTCTGTCTTCTGTCATAGTCCTTGCTCCTTATCATTCGCGAAGCGAATCATTTATAATTCGTCACCGGAAGAATTCGCCTCTCCCGGCAATTACCCGGCCCGCGCCATGCGCGGCGGCCCCTGTCACCGGGGCGTTATTTTCCTATCTCAATTACACGATAGTGCAGAGTCCCGGCGGGGGCCTCCACGATCACATCCTCGCCCACAGCCTTGCCCAGCAGGGCCCGGCCGAAGGGGGAATCCTCGGAGATGCGGCCGTTCATGGGGTCGGCCTCCTGTGAGCCCACGACCTCGTAGGTCTCCTCCTCCTCAAACTCCACGTCCATTACTTTAATCTTGCTGCCCAGGCGGACGGTCTTGCCGTCGTGGGGCTCCTCCTCGATGACCAGGCAGTTCTCCAGGATATTCTCCACTTCCGCAATGCGGGAGTAGAGCTTGCCCTGCTCGTTCTTGGCCTCGTCGTACTCGCTGTTCTCGCTGAGGTCGCCAAAGGAGCGGGCCTCCTTGATCTGCTCGGCCACTTCCTTCTCACGAACGGTTTTCAGGTAGAGGAGCTCTTTCTTGAGCTCTTCAAAACGTTCCGGGCTGAGTTTGAATTCTTTCGCCATGTTGCTGCGCACACCTTTCTTTTCAGACTGCCAGTCTTCTGCCGACATTTAAGAATAAGGAGCCGGAAAAACCGGCTCGGTGATTTTGGATATAAAACTTCATGCGCCATAGTTGCGCACTCCAGAGAATGCAAAACTGTCAAGCGCATGAAGTAATTGCACATACGGCCCGTCCGGCCCGCGCGCTATCCGCTCAGCCGCGGCCCGGAAGAGACCGCACGGCATAATTGCCGCGCAATTTTGTATAACAAGAAAAACACTATCTGCGTGCAATAGTGACGCTACGTATTATATGTAGTTTGGATGGTTCTGTCAAGTCAATTTATTGGCAAACACTGTTAGTTCGTCCTGAGAAATTCTTCCTTCCTCCCACAGTGCAGCCAGCAGGGGAAGCGTGTCGAATTCCGGCGGAAGCCTTTTTTCCGTGAGACCGAGGGCCATGCCCAGGAGGTCCGGCTCAGGCCCGTAAAGCCGCAGCTGCGTCTCCCCGTCTCCGCCGGACTGCGAAAAGCCGACCGTCAGCTCCCCCCGCCCCTCCTCCAGGACGGGCACGCCGTACTCCCGCCGCAGGTGGTCCGCCAGCGCCCCGCCGCCGGACGGCGCCTCCACCACCAGTCCGCGTACGCGGGCGCACAGCTGCACCGCAGCCTGAAAAAAGGGCCGGGATACCCGGTTGCCCCGGAGCGCCACCGTGGCCCGGGCAGGGTCGACGCCGCGCTTCTCCAGTGCCGCCAGCGCCAGGGGCGCGGCCATCGCCTGGCAGAGCGCCTCCGGGTCCACGTCCCGCAGCCCCCACTGTCCCAGGACGGGCCGCCAGGGGAAGTCCGCCTCCGTCAGCACCCGGCGAACCCCCTCCGCCGCCAGCGCTCTTGCAGCCTTGCCCACCCGCCGCTCCACCGCCCTGGGCCGGGCTCCCTCCGGCGCGGGCACCGACGCGCGCAGCAGCGGCAGGCCCAGTACGGTTTCCCGCTCCAGCACCGGGGCGCGCCCCTTCTCCTCTATGATAATGATATGGCCCAGCATAGGCGCCCTCCTTTGATGGCGGCATGAAAATGCGGCGCAAGTTCCTGAGGCCTCACCTTTTTGAATCGCCTCCTTCCACAGCGGAATGCACCGTGTTTTCTCCTTTCCATTTTTCATTTTGTGAGAGCATATGCCGCCGCCGCCTTTACAATGCCAGTCTTTTTCTTACACGGATTTTGCACTTCTTTACCATTGCCCGGTAGCGGCATTTTTCCTCCCGCCGTATCATTAGGACGTGTTCTGCGAAAGATCAATTAAGCGAAAATGAACGGAGGAAATTTGATATGAAGCTCAAGCGCACCCTTGCCCTCTCCCTGGCCGCCGTGACGCTGGCCGGAACGCTGGCCGGCTGCGGCGGCACCGCCGCGGGAGAGCCCCAGTCCCCGGACACCGGTCTTCCCGCATCCGCCCCGGCGGTCCAGTCCCTCTCCGCCGCCGCGCCTCAGGCCGCCAGAAGTCCCAAGTACGTCTTCCTCTTCATCGGCGACGGCATGAGCTATCCCCAGTTCCAGGCCGCCTCCGACTATCTGGGCGCAATGGCTGACGACGACGACGGCATTCTCGGCGGAAACGTCCCCCTCTCCTTCATGAACTTCCCCGTGGCCGGCAGCGCCGTGACCTACGACTCCACCTCCTTCTGCCCCGACTCGGCCTCCACCGCCACCGCCATCTCCACCGGCCACAAGACCTATTCCGGCACCATCAACATGGATGAGACCGCCACCGTGGCCTATGAGACCATCGCCGAGCAGCTCAAGGCACAGAAGAATTTCAAAATCGGCGTCATCTCCTCCGTCAACCTGAACCACGCCACCCCAGCAGCGTTCTACGCCCACCAGGCCAGCCGCGGCAGCTACTACGAGATTGGCGAGGAACTGGTGCAGTCCGGCTTCGAGTACTTTGCCGGCGGCGGCCTGCTCAAGCCCACCGGCTCCGACAGCGACAAGACCAGTCTCTACGACCTGGCCGCCCAGGCGGGCTACAAGGTCGTTCAGACCCAGGCCGGGGCCGAGAAGGTCACCGCTGCGGACGGCAAGGTTCTCATCATCGACGAGCATCTCGCCGACTCCGACGCCTTCGCCTATGAGAATGACCGGCCCGAGGGTGACTGGGCCCTCAGCGACTATGTGGCCAAGGGCATCGAGGTCTTGGACAATGACACCGGTTTCTTCATGATGGTGGAGGGCGGCAAAATCGACTGGGCCTGCCACGCCAACGACGCCGGCTCCACCATCGCCGACACCATCGCCCTCTCCGAAGCGGTAGACGTTGCCATCGAGTTCGCCAAAAGCCATGCCGATGAGACCCTCATCGTCGTCACCGGCGACCACGAGACCGGCGGCCTGACCATCGGCTATGCCGGCACCGACTACGACACCTATCTCGCCAACCTCTCCAACCAGAAAATCTCCTACGCCAAGTTTGACAGCGACTATGTGGCCAAATACAGGGAGAACAAGACCTCCTTTGAGGATGTGCTTAAAGATGTGGAGGCCCTCTTCGGCCTCAAGACCACCGGCGGTGAGGGCGATACCCTGGTCCTCACCGAGTACGAGCTGGGCCTGCTGAAGTCCGCCTACGAAAAAACCATGTCCGAAGCCGGCTCCAAGGAGTACACCCAGGCGGAATATGTCCTCTACGGCACCTATGAGCCGCTCTCCGTCACCATTACCCACCTGCTCAACAACAAGTCAGGCATCAGCTTCGCCTCCTACGCCCACACTGGCCTGCCCGTGGCCGTCTTCGCACAAGGCGCCGGCGAGGAGCTCTTTGAGGGCTTCTACGACAACACCCAGATTTACGCCAAGATGGCCTCTCTCCTGGGTGTCGCCGAATAGGTGTTTCTCTCCCCTCCCACAGCAATCCAGCGCAGAGGATGCGGCCGAAGGGCCGCATCCTCTGCGCTGGATTGGGGGTGCTCACCCACTTTATGCCCCGCCCTTGCCCAGCGCTCCCCACTACACTTTTACCGGAAGGGGCCACAAGCCCATGAAGCTTCTCCATGATTCCGCCAGGCTCCGCTACCACGCCCCCGCGGCGGTCTGCCTGCTGCTCATCGCCGTGCTGCTCCTCCTCCCCACCGGGTTTGAGGACACGGCGATCTACCAGGGGGCGGACCGGGTCTCCGCCCGGGTAATCTCCACCGATAACTCCGCCATCATCGATACCGGCCTGGTCCGCTCCGGCGAGCAATTTTGTACGCTGGAGCTGCTGGGCGGCCGCTTCCAGGGCAGGACGGTCCAGGGCGTAAACCTCCTGAACGGCTCCCTGGAGCTGGACAAGCTCTTCTCCCCGGGCGACAAAGCCCTGGTGGTGGTCAGCTTCCGGGGGGATGCGGTGAATAACGTCACTATGATCGACCACGACCGCATGGGCGCGGAGGGGCTCCTGGCCCTGCTCTTCGCGGTCTTTCTCGTCCTCTTCGCCGGGAAGACCGGCGTCCGGGCCATCGCCTCCTTCGTCCTGACGGTGCTGATGCTTTGGAAGGTGCTGGTGCCGGTCTATCTCAAGGGGCATAACCCCATCCTCACCGGTCTGGCCATCACCCTGGGGCTGACGGTGCTGATCATCTCCCTGGTCTACGGCTTCGACCGCCGGTCCCTGGCCGCCGTCTCGGGGGCGTTTCTGGGCATTCTGGTCACCTGCGTGCTGGGGATGCTCTTCACCGACCTCTTTCAAATCCACGGCGCGGTGATGGCCAATTCGGAGAGCCTGCTCTACAGCGGCTATCAGGACCTGAACCTGACCCGCATCTTTATGGCCTCCATCTTTATCGGCTCCTCCGGCGCGGTGATGGATCTGGCGGTGGACATCTGCTCGGCGGTAAACGAGGTGGTGGAGAAGCGCCCCGACATCGGCTGGCGTGAGGCGGTGCGCTCCGGCATGAATGTGGGCCGTGCCGCCATGGGCACCATGACCACCACCCTCCTGCTGGCCTACTCCGGGGGCTACGTGGCTCTTCTCATGGTCTTCATGGCTCAGGGCACGCCTGTGGTCCACATTCTCAATTACAAGTACGTCTCCGCCGAAATCATCCACACGGTGGTGGGTTCTTTTGGGTTGGTGACGGTAGCCCCCTTCACCGCCCTCACCAGCGGCTGGCTCCTGACACGAAGTCAAAAGGCCGTATCCGCTTCAGGCTGTTAAAAAACCTCCGCGGAGAAAGCTCGATCCTATCCGTCATACAGCCTTCTGTCAAAGAAGCCCCGAGGGGCTTCCTTGACAGACTGAAACGGAGGGCCGCCCCGGCCGGGGCGGCCCTCCGTTTTTCTCAGAGTCCCAATGCTTCCTTGCCCAAAATGACGTTAATCCGATCCTTCAACCGCTGTCTGCCCGTTCTGGGATACGTGCAGCATACCCTGTCCGGGCTGGTGCAGCCGGAGGTCATGTCCGTTCTCCCCCCTCTTCGGAAAACAGGAATGCGTCTTCCGCGGAGTACCCGCGATACTCCACCGCCCGGCACAGGGAGACGCCCGCCTTCTCCACCGTATGATTTCCGAAGGAATCATTCCGTGCATGCGCAGCTATGAGGCGGGTTTACAGTCAAGCCTTTTGCCTCATTCAGGCTGTTTTTTCTCTTCCAGCAGCTTGATGGCGGCCTGGAGGGGCGCGTCGTCCCCACGGGGAAGCTTTCCGGCTTTCAGGAGGGCGTTCTCCTCGTCGGTGAGCACGCACTCCTGGTCCAGAGTCACGCCGGTGCCGATGAGGCTGGTCCCCTGGCCGGTGAAATAGGCCCCGGTGGAGATACCCAGCCCGCCCCCGCCGGGGAGGGGATAGGTCTGCTGGGAGTACCCCTTTCCCGTGGTCTCCTCCCCCACGATGACTCCCACACCCCACTCCTGAAGCTCTGCGCCGAAAAATTCCGCGGCGGAGTAGGTGCTCTTGTTGACCAGGGTGGCCATAGGGAGGTCGATGCAGTGGGCGTCGGAGTTGGTCACCTGCTCATTCCCGGCGCGGTCCCGGCTGCGGAAGATGGGACCCTCGGGCAGCAGGTAGTCCAGCATCTCGGTCAGCTCATCCAGATAACCCCCGCCGTTGTTGCGCATATCGAAGACCAGGGATACAGCCCCCTGTCCAACCAGGTCGTCCACCGCCGCCTTCATGCCGTCGGCGCTGCGCCTGTAGAAGTTTTTGATCTGGATGTAGCCCACGTTCCCGTCCAGCATCTCGTACTCCACAGGGTTGGTCTCCAGTTTCTCCCGCGCTACCTCCACGGTGCGCTCGGTCCCGTCGGCGGCCATAATGCCCAGGGAGACCGGCGTGCCCGCCTCCCCCTGGATGAGGTTCACGCCCTCGTACCGGGCCTCACCGGCCAAGGAGGTTCCCTCCGCGGAGATAATGATATCCCCCGCCTGAAGCCCCGCCTTCTCAGCCGGTCCGCCCTCATTGACAATGGTCACCAGCAGTCCCCGTTCGTCCTCGTAGGACACGGTGACGCCGATGCCCACGTACTGGTTCTGCCGCCGCTCCTGGTTGGCGGCGTAGCTCTCAGGGTTCAGGTAGTAGGACCAGCGGTCGTTCAGCCCGGCCACCATGCCGCTCATGGCGGCGTCCGTCACGCCTTCCTTCTCATACTCGCCCACAAAGCGGGTGTTGATGAGGGCCAGCCCCTCCAGCAGGGTCAGCCCCTGGGCGCCTATCGTCAGCCAGGCCGCCAGGGCAACGCCCCCCAGGGAGATCACCAGGGTCAAAACGACGGACAGCACGACGGCAAGGGCGGAAAAACGCTTTTTTCTCATAAGAAATGCTTCCTTTCAGGATGAGAGCCGGGCGGCTCCCGCTATAAAGAAAATCAGGAGCGGGCGAGGGGCACATACGCCCCTCGCCTGCTCCCAACACACACAGCAAAATCACTCGTTATACTTGCGGTAGAACGGCAGGTTCGGCCAGTACTTCTCCGGATTCACACGGGTGCCGTTGACTCGGATCTCCAGGTGGAGGTGGTTGCCGGTGGAATTACCGGTGGAGCCCACATAGCCGATGGTATCGCCCTGATTCACCACCTGGCCGGCGGAGACGCCCCGCTTGCTCATGTGGGCGTACAGGCTGGAGGTCCCGTCGCCGTGGCTGATGACCACATAATTGCCGTAGGAGCTGCCGTACTCCGAGATGGTGACCACGCCGCTCTTCACCGCTTTGATGGCAGTGCCGTAAGGTGCGGCGATATCGGTGCCCGTATGGCTGTGAGGCCGCCCCGTGATGGGGTGAATACGGTAGCCGAAAGCGGAGGTCAGGGTCATACAGGAGGTGGGCAGGGGGTACATCCAGTCGCCGCTGACGGCGAACTTAATCTGGTTTTGGCGGATCTTCTCCTCCAGGTCCTTCTGCGCCTTGGCGATGGCGGCGTTGACCCGCTCCTCCTCGGCGGCCTGCTCGTCCAGCAGCTTCTGGGTGGCGGCTACGTCGGCCTCCGCGTCCTTGAGAACCTGGATGGCCTCGGCCACCTTAATGGCCTGCTCGTCCCGCTGCTGGTCCAGCAGCTCCTTCTGGGACTGCTGCTCGGCCTGGGCCTCCTCCAGGCTGGCCAGGGTGTCGGCCACAGCCTGCCGGTCGGCCTGGAGCTGCTCAATCACGGCGTTATCGTAGTCCATCACATCCTGGATATCCACCGCCCGGCTGAGCAGCTCCGAGAAGCTGCCCGCGGAGAAGAGGATGGACCAGTAAGAGGTGTTTCCCGCCTCCTCCATCGCCCGGACCCGTTTGCAGAACAGCTCATACTGGGCCTGCTCCTTGGCCTGGGCCTGGACCAGATTGGACTCCTCCCGAAGGATGAGCTGGTCATAGTAGGCGATCTGCTGCTCTGTATTGGAGATCTCCTGGTCAATATAGGCCAGCTCCTGGTCGCGGATCTGCTTCTCCTGGAGGGCCTGGTCTTTCACGCCCTTCACATTGGACAGCTGCTGCTGGAGCTCGGCCTTCTTGTCCTTCATATCGGCGGCGTCGCCCTTGAGGCTGGAGATCTGGTCCCTGAGCTCCGCCTCGGTGGCCGCGTGGGCCCCGCCCAGGATCATGGTGAACATCGGCAGCAGGAGCAGCAGCGCCATCACCAGCGCCAGCACCGCCACGACGATACGCCGTCCGTCCCAGTAGCCCTTCTTCTTTTGCTGTTTCTGGTTTTTCTGTGCCATGGGGTCCTCCTTGCCGTTAAACCTGTAAGAACTTGCGGATGGCCACCATACTGCCGCCCACGCCCACCACAAGGCCTGTGCCGGCGAAGACGCCCAGCACCTCCAGGGCCATGTTCTTGAAGGGGATGACCGTGATGAGGCGGATGGTGTCGGACGAGGTGATGGCCTGGCCGATAAGGCCGTATACCCCCCACTGGAGGAAGAAGGCCAGCACCGCGCCCGCAAGTCCCAAAAGCATACCCTCAAAGACGAAGGGCCAGCGGACAAAGCCGTTGGTGGCGCCGCACATCTTCATAATGGCGATCTCGTCCCGCCGGGTGAAGGTGCCCAGCTTGATGGTGTTGGCGATGATGAAGAGGGACATGACCACCAGCATCACCACCAGAATCACCGCAACGCCGGAGGCCACGTTGCGCACGACCACAAAGCCGTTGGCGACCTCGCTCTCCGCCCGGGTGTTGACGACGCCCTCGACCTCCTCCACCGCTTTCACAGTGGCGCCGAACTGCTCGATACTCACAACCTTGATGCCGAAGCGGTCCCGGTAGACCTCGTCGGGCAGGTCCTGAAACATGGCGGCGTTTTCAGTGCCCTCGTACTTCTCCGCAAAATCTTCCTTGGCCTGGCTCTTGCTGGTGAAGGTGACCTCCTTCACGTTGGGCACCTGCTCCAGCCTGGTTTTCAGGTCCATCACCTGCTGCTGGCTGTAGGTCTCGTCCACAAAGGCGAAGAACTCGTTCTGCTGCTCCAGGTCGCCCAGCATGCCGCCCACGTTGACCGCCACCAGGGAGAAGGAGCCCATGATCAGCAGACACGCCACAATCATGCAGACTGCGGCGAAGGACATCAGCCCGTGGGTGAAGATGCTGTGAAAGCCCTCGGAGAGAAAATATGTAAAGTTAAATCGTTGTCTCATTATTATAATACCCGCCTGTCCCGTCGCTGATGATCCTGCCGCTCTCAATGGCCACCACCCGCTTGGAAAAGCGGTTGACCAGTTCCTTCTCGTGGGTGACCACGAGGACCGTGGTGCCCAGCTCGTTGATACGCTCCAGAAGCATCATAATCTCCAGGGAGCGCTGTGGGTCCAGGTTGCCGGTGGGCTCGTCGGCAATGATCATGCTGGGGTTGTTGACCAGGGCCCGGGCGATGGCGACGCGCTGCTGCTCGCCGCCGGAGAGCTGGTCGGGCCGCATATCCTTCTTTTTGCTCAACCCCACCAGCTCCAGCACATAGGGGACGCGCTTGCGGATCTCCCGGGGCGTGGCCCCCACCACCCGCATGCCGAAGGTGAGGTTCTCCGCCACCGTCTTTTTGTTGATGAGCCGGAAGTCCTGGAAAATAACCCCCAGCGTGCGGCGCAGATAGGGCACCTGGCGGGGTGTGATATTGTTCAGATTGTAGCCGTTGACCATAAGCCGCCCGTCGCTGGGGGCGATCTCGGCGGTGAGGAGCTTGATGATGGTGGACTTGCCCGAGCCGGACGGCCCCACCAGGAACACAAACTCCCCATCGTCAATCCGCAGATTGACCCCCTTGAGGGCCTTGGTGCCGTTATCATACGACTTGTAGATGTCGATCAGACGAATCATTCGGTTACCTCAATCAGCATGAGAAATTGACAATTGACCCGCCGGCAAGGGCGAAAAGACGGGCCGCCAATGGCCGCCCCTACATGGCGCACCCTGTAGGGACCGCCGTTGGCGGCCCGCCGCTCTTGTCGCTGTCGGTACTCAATTGTCAATTCATTTGTATGTTCAGGATTCAATGCCCCTGGAGATCAGATACTTCTTAACCATCAGCGCCACCTTGAAGGTGATGGCGTCGTCAAACTCCCGCAGATCCAGCCCCGTGAGTTTCTTAATCTTCTCCAGGCGGTACACCAGGGTGTTCCGGTGGACAAAGAGCTTCCGGGCGGTCTCGGAGACGTTCAGGTTGTTCTCAAAGAACTTATTGATGGTGAAGAGCGTCTCCTGGTCCAGGGCGTCGATGGGATTCTTCTTAAAGACCTCCTGAAGGAACATCTCGCAGAGGGTGGTGGGAAGCTGATAGATAAGCCGCCCGATGCCCAGGTTCTCGTAGTTGATGATGGACTTCTCGGTGTCGAAAACCTTGCCCACGTCGATGGCCACCTGGGCCTCCTTGTAGGCGCGGGCCAGATCCCGGATGTGGCCCACGATGGTGCCGATGCCGATGACGGCCTTCACGTTCAGCTCCTCGGCCAGGGCGTCCTCGATCTGCTTGGCGACCTTAAAGAGCTCCTTGCTCTCGGTCCCCTCGCCCAGCTGCTTGATGAGAGCCACGTCGGTCTCGCTGATGGAGAGGACGAAGTCCACCTGCTTGTCGGGGAAGAGGGACTGGACCACATCGATGGCGGCCACATCCGAGCTGCCCACCTGACGGATCAGGAAGACGGCGCGGGGCACCTCGGAGATAAAATGAAGCTCCTTGGCCCGGACGTAGATATCGCCCAGGAGGATGTTGTCGGAGATGATGTTCTTGACGAACGTGGCCTTGTCGTGCTTCTCCTCATAGTAGCTCTTGGCCCCGTTCAGGGCCACCGCCGCCATGGAGCAGAGCATCCGGGCGCTCTCATCCTCGCCCCGGACAAAGACCGCGTAGTCAAACTGGGAGCTCCAGCCGGTCAGGGGCTTGAAGGTCTTCCCCTCAAAGGTGACCAGGCTGTTCTCGCCGCCGTTGACGGCCTCCACCGCGCCGGGCCAGCGCTCGCCGATGCTGGTCAGCTCATTGCAGGCCACCACCGTACCCTCGGAATCGATCACGCCGATGGCGCGATCGCTACTGTCCTTCATCTGCAACACAACGCTCTGGAAAATCCGGCTGGACATTGTGATAGCCTCCCTCATAGCATTCTCATGGGAACGCACATTTTCCTTTACAGTATAACGGATTTTTTTGTGCATTACAATAGGGAATGCAAATTTTTTTGTGGATATTGCCGAAAAACTGTACGAAATCTTGTGAGCCTCGACACGGCGCGGGAAAGGCGCCCTCGCATCCCCAGTTTCTTCCTCGGTTTTTGCTAGTCCCTTCCAGCACGGCCATCCCGCCCGCGCAGGCCCTCGGTTTCATCCGCCGTCAGGGGCCGCCACTCCCCCTTTCCCAGCCCGGGGTCCAGGGCGAGAGGTCCCATGGCAAGCCGCTTCAAATAGGTCACGTTTTTCCCTCTGGCGGAGAGCATCCGCTTGATTTGGTGGTACTTCCCCTCCCGCAGGGTGACGAGCGCCTCGTCGCCCGCCGGGCACTCCAGCAGCTCCAGCCCTGCCGGGAGGCAGCGCAGGCCGTCCGGGAGCGTCATGCCCTCCTCAAAGGCCCTCACGTCCTCCCCGTCCAGCCGTCCGTCCACCCGGACAAAGTAGCGCTTGTCCACATGGTTTTTGGGGGATAGCAGCTCGTGGGCCAGGGCGCCGTCGTTGGTGAGCAGGAGCAGCCCCTCCGTGTCCCGGTCCAGCCGACCCGCCGGGAAGAGGCCGATTTTCCGCAAGTGCTCCGGCAGCAGCTCCAGGACGGTCTTCTGCCGGGGGTCCTCGGTGGCGGAGACCAGTCCTGCGGGCTTGTGGAGCATAAGATACGTGAATTTTTCCGCCAGGACGGACTCCCCGTCCACCCGCAGGTCCAGTCCCTCCCGCTCATATTTCTCCTCCGGGCTCTTCACCAGGGCGCCGCATGCCCGCACCCGTCCCGCCCGCACCAGCTCCTTAACCTCCCGGCGGGACCAGCGGCCGGTGGAGGCAAGTATTTTGTCCAGTCTCTCCATATACGCTCTGTCGCGCCTGCGTTTCCCCCCATCCGGGCCGTTCAGCCCTGCGGCTGCGACGCATCCGCTCCCTGCTTAGCTCCGCTGCCTGGAAATTCGGCGCTTCCTCCTTGTCCTATTTCGTTCTATTTTATCATATCCGCGCCGGGAAAGACATATGAATTAGCACGACAAGGTAAGAGAAGGGAGCGTTGCGCTGTGTTTATTTTTACCGCCAAACTGAACCGCAGAAAGCTGGTGATGGGGGCCGCGGCGGTGCTGGTCCTCTGCGGTGTGGCGGTGGCCGCTGTGGCCGGCCTGCGGGCCAGCGGTGCCGTCGTATCCACGTCGGCCAGCCCCAAGGGAGTCAAATCCAACGACGACCGGGTGGCCTACCTGGAGAGCTACGGCTGGACCGTGGACCCGGAGGCAGTCTCTGTGGAGGAGCTGGTCATTCCCGAGGAATTCGACGATACCTATACCCAGTACCTGGCCCTCCAGTCCGCCCAGGGCTTCGACCTGACCAAGTACGCCGGCAAGCGGGTCAAGCGCTTTGCCTATACCATCACCAACTACCCCAGCGGCGAGACCGGCGTCCAGGCGGGCCTGCTGGTCTACAAGAATACCGTCATCGGCGGGGAGGTCCTCTCCAGCCAGATGGACGGCTTTATCCACGGCCTGGAGCTGCCCTCGTGAAAGGCAAACGCCGCGCTCGTCTCGTGCCGTGCCGCCGGGCCGAAGCGCACATCGGGCCCCGGAAGCCCCGCGGGGCTTCCGGGGCTTCATTGACAGAAGGCTGCCTGACGGCTGGGGCTCGATTTTTTTGGGGAAAAAGTCGCCCCGGCGCCATGAGAAGCGTCCTTACTGAGAATCATGTCCCCGACGGATATTTATTTGACTGCGTCGTCTGCGGACGACAGAACTTTGCCAGGCTTGCTCTGCGGAGGGTTTTTTGACAGCGTGAAGCCCCGGCGGCCCAAATGGGCCGCCGGGGCTTCACGTACGCTCGCTGCTTTAAATGCCGAGCAGTATGCGGCGGCTGCGGACGAGGTAGATGAGATAGACCGTCTCCCCCGCCAGCCGCAGAAATAAATAGGAGATGTACAGGACGGCGGAGGTCATCGAGCCATAGAAAAAAACAATCGCCAGGTTGCTCAGCAGCGACAGCACTGTGAGGCCGGCATAAACCCGCCAAATCCAGGCGCTGGAGTAGGCCGTCTCAAGTTCGCCGGCCTCCACGAAAAGCCCGGCGGTGGCCCGGCAGATGAAAAAGACCGTCACCAGCTCAAGACCCACGCTGCATACGGCCAGGACGGTCTGGAACAGCTCCGCCGTAACCACGCCGTAAGCGCCGCTCACAATCACATTGGCCGCCGCGCACCAGAGGGCGCTGCGGTAGCACACATGGGCCGGGGCGGCGCCGGCGAGACCAATTAGAATCATCACAAAGCCCGCCAGATTCACCAGGCTCCCCAGGTACATCATGGGGAGGAGCAGCAGGAGTTGGGCCACTCCGTAGAGCAGCAGCGCCGCCATCAGCAGGATTTCACCCAGGAGCACCTTATGCAGCCCCTGTGCCGCGGCAATGGATGGACGTTCCATGCGCGTTCTCCCCTCTTCTGTCTTTCTCCCGCTCAGGCCAGCAGGGACTGGTAGGCCCGGTACAGGAAGATCAGATAGAGGACGGACGCCACCAGAGAGACAACGCCCGCAATAACTGCGGGAACAGCCGCCAGAAGATTCAGCAGCGGGATCCAGCCCACCAGAATGCACAGGACGCTCACCGCCGTACATCCGCCGAAGAGCTTCCAGATCAGGGCGGCGCGGTCCGCCTGGGCCAGATCGCCCTTGGACTCCAGCAGCATGCCGCTGGCAGTGCAGACATAGTAGGTCACCAGGAAGGACACGACGCTGGCGGCGATGGTTACGATTCCGCCCAGAAAACCCCTGCTGAACATATTCCCCAGCACGCTCAGGACCATGCCCGCAACGGTCATCACCATGGCGCTGCGGAAATTTTGGTGCGCGGCGCCCGCCTTGGCAAGGCCCACCAGACACATAATGCCGCCGGCCAGCACGCAGATTACGCCGAGAATTGCGCTGAGAACCGCAGCCGGTACGGCGGCGATGGTCACTATCTCCCCCCAGAACATCAGCTTCAGTCCGCCGCCTGCAAGCTCGTAATCGCTGTAATTCATACCAAATTCCTCCCACATTTTATTTGTGCCCAAATCAATGGCGGCCGTCCTCAGGCGGCCGGGTGCCGCCTCACTTATCCATCATATGCACGTTCAGGTGGTTGTACGTCATCTCGATGCCGCTTCGGTCGAACGCCTCCTTCACCTGCTCCAGCAGGTCGCTGTAGAGGTCCCAGTAGTCCTCCGTAGCGCACCAGACCCGGACGGTATACTCGATGGAGCTGTCCTTGTAGGCGCTGACCCGGACGAAGGGCTCCGGGGTGAAAAGGGCCTTGGGATGGGCGCCGACGACCCCTTGGATACTCCTTTTTACCAGCTCCACAGGCGCGTCGTAGGAGGTGTTGAACTTGAGATCCACACGCCGGGTCTCCTGGCTGGTGTAGTTGGTGATCTTCTCCTTGGCGATTTCGCCGTTGGGCACGAAGGTCAGCTTGTTGTCAAAGGTCTTCATGCGGGTATAGACCAGCCCGATATCGGCCACCGTGCCGCCCATGCCGCCCGCCTCGATATAGTCGCCCACCTTGAAGGGCTTGGAGACCAGAATCATGATTCCGCCCGCCAGATTGGAGAGCGTCCCCTGAATGGCCAGCGAGATGGCCAGCCCCGCAACGGAGAATATGGCTATCAGGCTGGTTACGTTTACGCCGAGAAAACCCAGTACGGTTGCGATAGCGATAAACCAGAGCAAAATCCGTGCAACCGACTTGATAAAGGTGTGCAGACTCCGCTCTACGCCAATCCGTTTGATTGCCCGCTCCACCAGGGACATTATTATCTTAATCACAACCGCACAGGCGATGATAATTAAAATCGTGTACAGCAGTTTACGCCATGTAATAGGAACCTTTGCTGCCGACGCCAGTGAGTCGATAAACTCCGGAGCGGCTGTAGAGATTACGTCAGTCATCATAATACCTCTCAGGGCTGTAAAATGAATTACCAGAAAGAATTGTATCATAAACTGTACCGCGGCGCAAGCAGAGCCAAAGCTTCGATTATCCGTACTTTCGTTGATTGCCAACAGGCTGTCAACGAAACCCCTGGGGGCTTCGTTGACAAGCTAAAAGGACTCCCGCCAATTGGCGGGAGTCCTTTTAATCAGAAGCAAAATTACTTCTCCTCGACCTCGATAACGACGCCGGAGCCAACAGTACGGCCGCCCTCGCGGATAGCGAAGCGGAGGCCCTTCTCAATGGCGATGGGGGTGATCAGCTCAACGTTCATGTCGACGTTATCGCCAGGCATGCACATCTCGGTGCCCTCGGGCAGAGTGATGACGCCGGTCACGTCGGTGGTACGGAAGTAGAACTGAGGACGATAGTTGTTGAAGAAGGGGGTATGACGGCCGCCCTCGTCCTTGGACAGGACGTAGACCTGGCCCTTGAACTTGGTGTGGGGATGGATGGAGTTGGGCTTGCAGAGAACCTGGCCGCGCTCCACGTCCTTCTTGTCGATGCCGCGGAGCAGAGCGCCGATGTTGTCGCCGGCCTCAGCGTAATCCAGCAGCTTGCGGAACATCTCAATGCCGGTGATGGTGGTCTCGCGGGGGTCGTCCATCAGACCGACGATCTGGACCTTGTCGCCCATGTTGACCTGGCCACGCTCCACACGGCCGGTGGCAACGGTGCCGCGGCCGGTGATGGTGAACACGTCCTCGACGGGCATCAGGAAGGGCAGGTCAGCCTTACGCTCAGGAGTGGGGATATAGCTGTCGACAGCGTCCATCAGCTCCTTGATGCAGGCGTAGTCGGGATCGTCCACGCCGCCCTCGCAGGTCAGAGCGTTCAGCGCGGAGCCCTTGATGACGGGGATGTCGTCGCCGGGGAACTCGTACTTGCTGAGGGTCTCGCGGACCTCCATCTCGACCAGCTCCAGCAGTTCCTCGTCGTCGACCTGATCGCACTTGTTCAGGAAGACCACGATGGCGGGCACGCCCACCTGACGGGCCAGCAGGATGTGCTCCTTGGTCTGGGCCATGGGGCCGTCGGTGGCGGCGATAACCAGGATAGCGCCGTCCATCTGAGCAGCGCCGGTGATCATGTTCTTGATATAGTCGGCGTGGCCCGGGCAGTCAACGTGGGCATAGTGACGGGCGTCGGTCTCGTACTCGACGTGGGCGGTGTTGATGGTGATGCCGCGCTCGCGCTCCTCGGGAGCCTTATCGATGCTGGAGTAGTCCTCGTACTGAGCCTTGCCCTGCAGGGCCAGATACTTGGTGATGGCGGCGGTCAGGGTGGTCTTGCCGTGGTCGACGTGGCCGATGGTGCCGATGTTCACGTGGGGCTTCGTACGCTCAAACTTCTGCTTAGCCATGTTTGGATATCCTCCTTAAATACATTTTAACAATGTTTAATCTGTCATATTGGGAAATGCGAAAATATTTTATCGCATTGCGGTGGAAATTGCAATACCCGATTGATTCCATCGGTCGCAGCCTGTGGAATCAAAGCCGTCCTCCGTGGAATTTCATTCCCCGGAAATGACCGCGGGGCGCGCCGCCGGTACGGGCAGGCACCCGTCGGTATCGGATACCCGCCGAATATTAATCCGCGGTGTTGCGGCCGCGCTCGGTGATGATCTTGTCGGCGATGCTCTTGGGAATCTCCACATAGCTGTGGGGCTCCATGGAGTACTGGCCGCGGCCCTGAGTGGAGGAGCGCAGGTCAGTGGCGTAGCCGAACATCTCGCTCAGGGGCACCAGGGCGTCGATCTGGGTGGCGCCGGTGCGGGCCTCGGTGCCCTGGATCATGCCGCGGCGGGAGCTCAGGTCGCCCATAACGTCGCCCATATACTCGTCGGGCGCAATGGCGGAGACCTTCATGATGGGCTCCAGCAGGATGGGGTTCGCCTTCCGGCAGGCCTCCTTGAAGGCCATGGAGCCGGCGATCTTGAACGCCATTTCGGAGGAGTCGACCTCGTGGTAGGAGCCGTAGGTCAGCGTGACCTTCACGTCCACCACGGGATAGCCGGCGAGCACGCCGGCCAGCATGGCGCCCTGGATACCCTGGTCAACGGCCGGGATATACTCCTTGGGGATGACGCCGCCGGTGATGGCGTTGACGAACTCGTAGCCCTTGCCGGACTCGTTGGGCTCGACAGTGATGCGGACGTGGCCGTACTGGCCCTTACCGCCGGACTGACGGGCGTACTTGGTGTCCTGCTCGACGGACTTCTTGATGGTCTCCTTGTAGGCGACCTGGGGCGCGCCCACGTTGGCCTCCACCTTGAACTCGCGGAGCAGGCGGTCGACGATGATCTCCAGATGGAGCTCGCCCATGCCGGCGATGATGGTCTGCCCGGTCTCCTCGTCGGTCCAGGTACGGAACGTGGGGTCCTCCTCCGCCAGCTTCACCAGCGCGAGGCCCATCTTTTCCTGGCCCGCCTTGGTCTTGGGCTCGATGGCCACGCGGATAACGGGGTCGGGGAACTCCATGGACTCCAGAATGATGGGATGCTTCTCATCACACAGGGTGTCGCCCGTGGTGGTATTCTTCAGACCCACGGCCGCCGCGATATCGCCGGAGTAGACCTCTTCGATATCCTCGCGGTGGTTGGCGTGCATCTGGAGGATACGGCCGATGCGCTCACGCTGCTTCTTGGTGGAGTTGAGCACGGTGGAGCCGGTGGCCAGATGGCCGGAATAGACCCGGAAGAAGCTCAGACGGCCCACATAGGGGTCGGTCATAATCTTGAAGGCCAGGGCGGAGAAGGGGGCGTCGTCGTCGGAAGGACGCTCATCCTCCTCCTCGGTGTCGGGATCGGTGCCCTTGATGGCGGGGATGTCGGTGGGGGAGGGCATATAATCCACGATGGCGTCCAGCAGCTTCTGCACGCCCTTGTTGCGGTAAGAGGTGCCGCAGGTCACGGGGACCATCAGGTTCTCAATGGTGCCCTTGCGAATGGCCTTGCGGATGAGCTCCACGGGGATATCCTGCTCCTCCAGGGCCAGCTCCATGATCTCGTCGTCGATGTCGGCGACAGCGTCGATGAGCTTGGTGCGGTACTCCTGGGCGAGCTCCAGCATATCGGCTGGGATCTCCTCCACGCGCATATCCTTGCCCATGTCGTCGTAGTACACGTCGGCATTCATCTCCACCAGGTCGATGATGCCCTTAAAGGTATCCTCGCTGCCGATGGGGAGCTGAATGGGCACGGCGTTGCACTTGAGGCGGTCATGGATCATGTCCAGCACGTGGTAGAAATCAGCGCCCATGATGTCCATCTTGTTGACGTAGATCATGCGGGGGACCTTGTAGTGGTCCGCCTGACGCCAAACGGTCTCGGACTGGGGCTCGACGCCGCCCTTCGCGCACATCACGGTCACGCTGCCGTCCAGCACACGCAGGGAACGCTCCACCTCGACGGTGAAGTCCACGTGGCCCGGGGTGTCGATGATGTTGATGCGGGTCTGGGGGAACTGCTCCTTGGAGCCCTTCCAGTAGCAGGTGGTGGCGGCGGAGGTGATGGTGATGCCGCGCTCCTGCTCCTGGGCCATCCAGTCCATGGTGGCGGTACCGTCGTGGGTCTCGCCAATCTTGTAGTTGACGCCGGTATAATAGAGGATACGCTCGGTCGTGGTAGTCTTGCCCGCATCGATGTGGGCCATGATACCAATGTTGCGGGTATTCTCTAAGGTAACTTTCCTAGGCATACATTAACTCCTTAATTACCAGCGGTAATGCGCGAAGGCCTTGTTGGACTCGGCCATCTTATGGGTGTCCTCACGCTTCTTCACAGCGGAGCCGAGGCTGTTGGCGGCGTCCATGATCTCGCCGGCCAGACGCTCCTTCATGGTCTTCTCGCTGCGGTTGCGGGAGTAGGTGGTGAGCCACCGCAGACCCAGGGTCTGACGGCGCTCAGGACGCACCTCAATGGGCACCTGATAGGTGGCGCCGCCCACACGGCGGGCCTTGACCTCCAGAGAAGGCATGATGTTCTCGATGGCGGCGGTAAAGACATCCAGGGGATCCTTGTCGGTCTTCTCCTTGATGATGTCAAACGCGCCGTAGACCACCTTCTGGGCCACGCCCTTCTTGCCGTCGAGCATGATGCTGTTGACGAGCTTGGTAACCAGTACGGAGTTATACAGCGGGTCGGGCAAAACCTCCCGCTTGGGTACGTTTCCTCTTCTGGGCACTTTGCTTCCCTCCTTCATATAGGAATGATTTCATAGGTACTCGAAACCTGTTCAAGCCAGGCTCCGTGTAAAGACAAGTGCCTGCTTGTCCCAGTGCCCCGCGAGAAAACGTTTTATATCGCTTCGGAGTCCCACCGCTACGCCCCCGCCGGGGGCGGACCGTGGGGTTCCTTAGCCCTATAAACGCTTCGTCACAAGGACAACTGCCTTGCGCATCCGCGCAAAATTCAATTCAGTTTCGTGTCGGGCGCAGCAGTGCTGCACGCCGTCCACCGTAATTTTCTGCGAAAATTACTTCTTGCCGGCCTTGGGACGCTTCGCGCCGTACTTGGAGCGGGACTGCATCCGGCCGTTGACGCCCTGGGTATCCAGAGTGCCGCGGATGATGTGGTAACGAACGCCGGGAAGGTCCTTGACACGGCCGCCGCGGATCATAACCACGGAGTGCTCCTGCAGATTGTGGCCGACGCCGGGGATATAGGCGGTGACCTCGTAGCCGTTGGTGAGCTTCACACGGGCGATCTTACGCAGCGCCGAGTTAGGCTTCTTCGGGGTGGAGGTACGAACGGCGGTGCAGACGCCACGCTTCTGAGGAGAAGGCAGGTCGGTCTCGCGGTTCTTCAGGGTGTTCAGGCCATGCTGCATGGCGGGGGAGGTGGACTTGTAGGTCACCTTCTCGCGGCCCTTGCGGACGAGCTGGTTAAACGTAGGCATGGTTTTCCTCCTTTCTCAACGAATAAAATATATTTTAACAAAATAATACAGATATTATTCTGTTAAAAACAAATAGAAGCGCCGAGGCGTACAGCGCACATTACCTCAGCAGTGCGGCTACGGCGCTGCCCACGGCAATCCCGCAGGCGGAGCCCAGTTCCTTCATGGAGGGAACCTTGACCACATCCACGCCCTGTTCGGCGCTGAGGGCCTCCACGGGCTCGGTCACCCTGGGGTCGGCATCCCCGGCCAGGAAGACCCGGAGGACTTTTCCGTCGTTCAGCGCGCGTTTGGTCTGTTTGACGCCTACCACTTTGGGTCCGGTCTTCAGTTCGGTCAGCATCCGGCATGCCTCCTTCTCTTGGGCTACAACGGAAAGCGGGTTTTGAGTGCCCAATTTTTTCCGTTTGGCAGGCACACCTGCGCAATTTGGGATTATATCATATCGAAAGGCGATAGTCAAGCACAAAAAGCCTTGCAAACACAAGGTTTCCGCCCCTCCCCCACTCCCCTGCCGCTTCTCACAAAAGCCCGGGACGTTCACTGGGACCGTCTATGCAGTTTTACCTATTATATATAAGGAGGCGGGGTGTCCGCACTGCGGCCGCTCAAAGCGCCTTGACATAGATGCTTCTATCCGTGTTGAACGTAAAACCGCTGGCCAGAAGCAGACCGCAGTACGCCCTATTCTTCTGATCCGGCGCAGCCACGATTCTCTCCGCACCGCCGTGGGCCCTTATCCGCTCCGTGAGGGCGGTCACAATCTGCCTTCCGATCCCCCTGCGCAGATAACCCGTCTCCCCAATCAGATAATCAATGCTGTAGGAACCGCCCATCGCCGAAAAGCCCTCCCATAGCTCGTCGCTGTCCGCGCAGGCATAGTACCGGCAAAACCCGATGGGCTTTCCCCCGCACTCCACAATAGAGTGGTGAAGCCAGCGAAACGCGCCGTCCTGCTTTTCCACCTCCTCCATTCAGTCCAGCGGATGTTCATACCAGTCTGCGACATGCGGCGTGTACAGCCACTCCGGAAGACCGGCAAATCATCCACGTCCATTTTCCGCAGTTCAATCGCCATTCGGCCGCTCCTCCTGTGTCGGGAATCGTTTTGATTCTACCATATGCCAAGTGGTATTGCCACCCGCGCCGGTCTGACAAAACGCCCCCGCCCGGTACACCGGGCGGGGGCGTCTCCAATTCAGGCGTGCGGTTTAGAAGGACGAGCGCATGAGCTCCTGGGTCATGTGCTCGGCGGAGGCCGACTCGGGGCCGAACTCCTCCTGCTTGTCGTACTTGCGGTACATGGCAAGGCCGGAGCCGGCGGGTATGAGCTTGCCGATGATGACGTTCTCCTTCAGGCCCAGCAGGTGGTCCACCTTGCCCTTGATGGCGGCCTCGGTGAGGACCTTGGTGGTCTCCTGGAAGGAGGCGGCGGAGAGGAAGCTCTCGGTGGCCAGGGAGGCCTTGGTGATACCCATGAGGAGCCGGGTACAGGTGGGCACCTTCAGCTCCAGGCCGTCATTGGTCTCGCCGGCGGCGATACGGGCCTGGACGGCCTTCACCGCATCCTTGAACTCGATGATATCCACGGTGGAGCCGGAGAGCAGCTCGGAATCCCCCGCCTCCTCCACGCGGACCTTGCGCATCATCTGGCGGCAGATGACCTCGATGTGCTTGTCGTTGATGTCAACGCCCTGCTGGCGGTAGGGCTTCTGGACCTCCTGGATGAGGTAGTCGTACACCGCGTGGACGCCGCGGATGCGGATGACGTCCTGGGGATAGAGGGCGCCGTCGGTGAGCATGTCGCCCTTCTTCACGATGTCGCCCTCCTTCACGCGGATGCCCGCGGAGTGGGGAATGGCGTAGGAGACCACCTCGCCGTCGTCTGCGGTGAGGTTGACGGTGACCAGGGTGGCGCGCTTGGCCTCCTCCATGGAGACGCGGCCGGAGATCTCGGCCAGCTGGGCCATCTTCTTGGGCTTGCGGGCCTCGAAGAGCTCCTCGACGCGGGGAAGGCCCTGGGTGATATCGCCTCCGGCGACGCCGCCGGTGTGGAAGGTTCGCATGGTGAGCTGGGTGCCCGGCTCGCCGATGGACTGGGCGGCGATGATGCCCACCGCCTCGCCTGCGCCCACGGCCTCGCCGATGGCCAGGTTCATGCCGTAGCACTTGGAGCACACGCCGCTGCGGGCCTCGCAGGTGAGGACGGAGCGGATATGGGCCTCGTAGATGCCGTGTTCCTCCAGCAGCTTGGCGGTATCGGCGGTCATCATGGTATCGCGGCTGACCAGCACCTCGCCGGTCTTGGGATCGCAGATGTCCTCCACCGGGTAGCGGCCCTTGAGACGCTCACCAAAGGGCTCGATGACCTGGCCGTTCTCGGAGATTTCGGAGACGGTGATGCCGTCGTGGGTGCCGCAGTCGTGCTCGCGGATGATGACCTCCTGGGACACGTCCACCAGACGGCGGGTCAGGTAGCCGGAGTCGGCGGTACGCAGAGCCGTATCGGCCAGACCCTTACGGGCGCCTCTGGAGGAGATGAAGTACTCCAGAACGGAGAGGCCCTCACGGAAGTTGGCCTTGATGGGGATCTCGATGGTGCGGCCGGAGGTGTCGGCCATCAGGCCGCGCATGCCGGCCAGCTGACGAATCTGGGCGGTGGAACCACGGGCGCCGGAGTCGGCCATCATCCAGATGGGGTTGTAGCGGTCCAGTCCGGCCATCAGGGCGTCGGTGACGTCCTTGGTGGTCTTCTCCCAGGCCTCGACGACCAGGCGGTACCGCTCGTCGTTGGTGAGGAAGCCGCGCTTGTACTGCCGCTCGATCTTGACGATCTCCTTCTCGGTGGCGGCGATGAGGTCCCGCTTTTCGTCCGGCACGGTCATGTCGGAGATGGAGACGGTCAGCGCGCCCCGGGTGGAGAACTTGTAGCCCCGGGCCTTGATGGTATCCAGCACGCCGGCGGAGAAGTTGAAGCCGTACTTGGTGATACACTTGTCGATGATCTTGCCCAGCTGCTTCTTGCCGGTGACGAAGTTAATTTCGGGGTCGAACATGGTCTCGGGATCGCTGCGGTCCACGAAGCCGATGTCCTGGGGGATGCCCTCGTTGAAAATCAGGCGGCCCACGGTGGTGCGCACCAGCTTGTGGCGCATCTCACCGTCCACCTCCCGGTAGCGGCGCACGAAGATGGGCTCATGGAGCTCCAGCGCGCCCTCGTCGTAGGCCAGGCGGGCTTCGGTGTCATCAGAGAAGATGTGCAGGCACTCCCGGGGCAGCTCGCCCTCGGGGGTCTCGGCGGCCAGCGAGGCGTAGACGGGGATATCGTCCAGGCTGCCGGGGTTCTTGACCCAGATATAGTCGTCGCCGCTCAGCTCGCCGTCGGCCAGTGCCCTGCGCACCTGGTCGCAGTCCTCGTAGGTCTCGCCGGGGGTATGCTCGGGGTAGCGCTCGTAGGTCAGGTAGTAGGAGCCCAGCACCATGTCCTGGGTGGGGACGGTGACGGGGCCGCCGTCCTGGGGACGCAGGAGGTTGTTGGCGGAGAGCATCAGCAGGCGCGCCTCGGTCTGGGCCTCGGCGGACAGGGGCACGTGGACGGCCATCTGGTCGCCGTCGAAGTCGGCGTTGAAGGCGGTGCAGACCAGGGGGTGGAGCTTGATGGCGCGGCCCTCGACCAGCACGGGCTCGAAGGCCTGGATGCCCAGCCGGTGCAGGGTGGGCGCGCGGTTGAGCATGACGGGGTGCTCCTTGATGACGAACTCCAGGGCGTCCCAGACCTTGGGATGGCCCTTATCCACCATCTTCTTGGCGCTCTTGATGTTGTTGGTGTCGCCCTCCTCCACCAGCTTCTTCATGACGAAGGGGCGGAAGAGCTCGATGGCCATCTCCTTCGGGAGGCCGCACTGGTAGATTTTCAGCTCGGGCCCGACGACGATAACGCTTCGGCCGGAGTAGTCCACCCGCTTGCCGAGGAGGTTCTGGCGGAAGCGGCCCTGCTTGCCCTTGAGCATATCGGAGAGGGACTTGAGGGCGCGGTTGTTGGCGCCGGTGACCGCGCGGCCGCGGCGGCCGTTGTCGATGAGGGCGTCCACCGCCTCCTGAAGCATCCGCTTCTCGTTGCGCACGATGATGTCGGGCGCGTTGAGCTGGATGAGGCGCTTGAGGCGGTTGTTGCGGTTGATGACCCGGCGGTAGAGGTCGTTCAGGTCGGAGGTGGCGAAGCGGCCGCCGTCCAGCTGCACCATGGGGCGCAGCTCGGGGGGGATAACGGGCAGCACGTCGATGATCATCCAGGAGGGCTTGTTGCCGGAGATGCGGAAGGCGTCCACGACCTCCAGCCGCTTGACGATGCGGGCCTTCTTCTGGCCGGAGGCGTCCTTCAGCTCGGCGCGGAGGGACTCGGAGAGCTGCTCCAGGTCGATGTCGTCCAGGAGCTTTTTCACCGCCTCGGCGCCCATGCCGGCCTCGAAGTCGTCCTCGTACTTCTCCCGCATATCGCGGTACTCCTTCTCGGAGAGGATTTGGTTCTTGGCCAGAGGGGAGAAGCCGGGGTCGGTGACGATATAGCTGGCGAAATAGAGGACCTTCTCCAGAATGCGTGGGCTGATGTCCAGCAGCAGACCCATCCGGGAGGGGATGCCCTTAAAATACCAGATATGGGATACGGGGGCGGCCAGCTCGATGTGGCCCATGCGCTCGCGGCGCACCTTGGCGCGGGTGACCTCGACGCCGCAGCGGTCGCAGATCTTGCCCTTGTAGCGGATTTTCTTATATTTGCCGCAGTGGCACTCCCAATCCTTGGTGGGCCCAAAAATTTTCTCACAGAACAGACCGTCCCGCTCGGGCTTGAGGGTGCGGTAGTTGATGGTCTCGGGCTTTTTGACCTCGCCGTAGGACCACTCGCGGATCTGTTCCGGGGAGGCGATGCCAATGCGGATGGCGTCAAATTCAGCGTAACTCATAAGTTTGTCGTCCTCCCTCTCTTATTCCTCGTCCTCGCCGTCGTCCGCGAGGATGTCCACGTCGCCGTCCAGCAGGTCGTCCTCGTCGGCGTCGTCGGCAATGAGGTCGTCGTCGTCGCTCTCGGCCTTGAGGGTGAAGCCCGCCGCCTGGAGCTCGGACTCGCCGGCCTCGTAGCCGAAGCCGAAGTCGTCGTCCCGGACGCGGTCGGGGGCGAAGCTGTCCTCCTCCTCGTCCTTGAGCTCAATCTCCGCGCCCTGGTCATCCAGGACCTTGATGTCCAGGCACAGGGACTGCAGCTCCTTCACCAGCACCTTGAAGGACTCGGGCACGCCGGGCTTGGGCACGTTGTGGCCCTTGACAATGGCCTCATAGGTGCGGACACGGCCGGTCACGTCGTCGGACTTGACGGTCAGAATCTCCTGCAGGGTGTAGGCCGCGCCGTAGGCCTCCAGGGCCCAGACCTCCATCTCGCCGAAGCGCTGGCCGCCGAACTGGGCCTTTCCGCCCAGAGGCTGCTGGGTGACCAGGGAGTAGGGGCCGGTGGAGCGGGCGTGGATCTTATCGTCGACCAGGTGGTGCAGCTTGAGGAAGTAGACGTAGCCCACGGTGACGCGGTTGTCAAACCGCTCGCCGGTGCGGCCGTCGTACAGCCAGCTCTTGCCGTCCTTCTCCAGGCCGGCCAGCTCCAGGGTGGCCTCGATCTCGGGCTCGTTGGCGCCGTTGAAGATGGGTGTGGCCACCTTCCAGCCCAGGGTCTTGGCGGCGTAGCCCAAGTGGACCTCCAGCACCTGGCCGATGTTCATACGCGACGGGACGCCCAGGGGGTTGAGCACGATGTCCAGGGGTGTGCCGTCGGGCAGGAAGGGCATATCCTCCTGGGGCATGATGCGGGAGACGACGCCCTTGTTTCCGTGGCGGCCGGCCATCTTGTCGCCCACGCTGATTTTACGCTTCTGGGCAATATAGACGCGCACCACCATGTTCACGCCGGGGCTCAGCTCGTCGCCCGCCTCCCGGGTGAAGACCTTCACGTCCACAATGATGCCGCTCTCGCCGTGGGGCACCTTAAGGGAGGTGTCGCGGACCTCGCGGGCCTTCTCGCCGAAGATGGCGCGCAGGAGGCGCTCCTCGGCGGTGAGGTCGGTCTCGCCCTTGGGGGTGACCTTGCCCACCAGAATATCGCCGGAGCGGACCTCGGCGCCCACGCGGATGATGCCGCGCTCGTCCAGGTCCTTCAGGGCGTCCTCGCCCACGTTGGGGATGTCCCGGGTGATCTCCTCGGGCCCCAGCTTGGTGTCGCGGGACTCGGTCTCGTACTCCTCGATGTGGATGGAGGTAAACACGTCGTCCTTCACCATCCGCTCGTTGAGCAGGATGGCGTCCTCGTAGTTGTAGCCCTCCCAGGTCATGAAGCCCATGAGGATGTTCTTGCCCAGGGCGACCTCGCCGTTCTGGGTGGAGGGGCCGTCGGCGATAACCTCGCCCTTCTCCACCTTCTGCCCGGCGGTGACGATGGGGCGCTGGTTGATGCAGGTGCCGTGGTTGCTGCGCATGAACTTGGTAAGCTTGTGGTCCACCACGCGGCCGTCGGTGTAGCGCACGGAGATATAGTCGGCGCTGACGCGGACGACCTCGCCGTCCTCCTCGGCCAGGATAGCGACCTCGGAGTCGATGCAGTTCTTGTGCTCCTGGCCGGTGGCCACGATGGGGGCCTCTGCGGTGAGCAGGGGCACGGCCTGGCGCTGCATGTTGGCGCCCATCAGGGCGCGGTTGGCATCGTCGTTCTCCAGGAAGGGGATCATGGCGGTGGCGATGGAGAACATCATCTTGGGGGACACGTCGATATAGTCCACCTGGTCCCGGTCCACCTCGATGATCTCGTTGCGGTGGCGGCAGGTAATACGGTCGTTGACGAGGTGGCGGTCGCCGTCCAGGGGCTCGGTGGCCTGGGCGATGATATACTCATCCTCGATGTCGGCGGTCATATACTCCACCTGCTCGGTAAGGCAGCCGGTGGCCTTGTCCACCTTCCGGTAGGGGGACTCAATAAAGCCGTAGCGGTTGATCCGGGCGTAGGACGCCATATAGGAGATGAGGCCGATGTTGGGACCTTCGGGGGTCTCGATGGGGCACAGGCGGCCATAGTGGCTGTAGTGGACGTCGCGGACGTCGAAGGAGGCCCGGTCGCGGCTGAGGCCGCCGGGGCCCAGGGCGGACATACGGCGCTTGTGGGTCAGCTCGGCCAAGGGGTTGGTCTGGTCCATGAACTGGCTCAGGGGGGAAGAGCCGAAGAACTCCTTGATGGCGGCGGTGACCGGACGGATATTGATGAGGCTCTGGGGGGTGACGATGTCCAGGTCCTGGATGGTCATCCGCTCGCGGATGACCCGCTCCATGCGGCTGAAGCCGATCCGGAACTGGTTTTGCAGCAGCTCGCCCACGCAGCGCAGGCGGCGGTTGCCGAGGTGGTCGATGTCGTCGGCGGTGCCGATGCCGCTGGCGAGGCAGTTGAGGTAGTTGATGGAGGACATCATGTCGTCCACGATGATGTGCTTGGGCACCAGGTCGTCCACCCGGTCCTTCACGGCCTCCTTCAGCTCCTCGCCGGAGAACTGCTCCAGCAGCTCCCGGAGAACGGAGAAGCGGACCCGCTCCTCAATCCCGCACTCCTCGGGATCAAAATCCACGAACTTGGACATATCCACCATGTTATTGGAGAATACTTTTACCAGGGTGCCGTTCTCCTGCTCCACCACGGCCTCGTTGACGCCCTTGTCGTCCAGCTCGCGGGCGCGCTCCCGGGTGAGGACCTCGCCGGGCTCGGCGATGATCTCTCCGGTCATGGGGTCGGCCACGGGCATCGCCAGCTTCTGGCCCACCAGGCGGTGCCACAGGGCCAGCTTCTTGTTGAACTTATAGCGGCCCACGGCGGAGAGGTCGTACCGGCGGGGGTCGAAGAAAAGGGCGTTCAGAAGGCTCTCGGCGGAGTCCACCGTGGGAGGCTCGCCGGGACGGAGCTTGCGGTAGACCTCCAGCAGGGCCTCCTCGTAGGTCTTACAGGCGTCCTTCTCCAGGGTGGCCACCATGCGGGGATCCTCGCCGAACATCTCCAGGATCTCGGCGTCGGTCTTGGGACCCACGGCGCGGATAAAGCTGGTGATGGGGAGTTTTCTGTTCTTGTCAATGCGCACGTAGAAGATGTCGCTCAGGTCGGTCTCATACTCCAGCCACGCGCCCCGGTAGGGGATCACGGTGGTGGCGAAGGTCACGCTGCCCGTCTTGTCCTCGTTCTTGGCGTAATAGATGCCGGGGGAGCGGACGATCTGGGAGACAATGACGCGCTCGGCGCCGTTAATGACAAAGGTGCCGGCCTTGGTCATCAGCGGGAAGTCGCCCATGAAGATCTCCTGCTCCTTGATCTCCTCGGTCTCCTTGTTGCGCAGACGCACCCGCACCTTGATGGGTGCGGCGTAGGTCGCGTCCCGGGCCTTGCACTCCTCCACGTTGTACTTGGGGGGCTCATCCATGGAGTAGTCAATGAAGCTCAGCTCCAGGTTGCCCGCGTAGTCGGTAATGGAGGCCACGTCCTTGAAGACTTCCCGCAGGCCCTTGTCCAGGAACCACTGGTAGGAATTCTTTTGAACCTCCAGCAGATTGGGCATTTCCAGGATCTCTTCGTGACGGGCGTAGCTCTTGCGCAGGGTCTTTCCGTAGTAGACGTCCTTGACCATCATCGTAGAAATAACACCTCGTTTTCTCTTACTGCGGCCCGCTCCCCCGCTGGCTTACGGGGTTTGAGCCGCTTTCCCTGTCCATTTTTTCGTCAAATCAACCAAAGGGGTCTCGCCCGGCCGCATTCGATACGCCCGGCCGCGTTGAGTTTTTGTTTAATTCCCTATTGCGCTTTTCTCCGCTCCGTGGTAAACTAAGTCCAAGATGGGAGAGAATCGGGAAGCGCCCCTTTGGCACATGAAAGCATTTAAGTATACCATGTGTATTTGCACAAGTCAATCCTTTTTATGGTTGAAATCTGGAGAAATCCAGATTTTTTATTTGCCCAAGCCGCCTTCCCTGTGGGCGGCCCCACTCGCCGCCCGCCCCTCCGCCCGCTGACCGCGGGCTTTTTTTATGCCCATGTCACAAATCAATGATACCCTGCGTTATAAGAGTGAAAATCGGTTTTCACCTTGCAACAGAATATTAGAAAGGAGGGGCTTTATGGACGAGCAAGCCCTGCAGGCCGCCTTTTCCGCAGGGGACGACGCCTGTCTCTCCGCCGCCATCGCCCTGTACGGACAGCCTCTGCTGCGTTACTGCCACCACATTCTCTGTGACTACCACGAGGCCCAGGATGCGGTGCAGGCCACCTTTATAAAAGCGTGGAGCCACCGGGCGGGCTTCCGCGGCGGCTCCCTCCAGGCCTGGCTGTTCCGCATGGCCTATACCACCAGTATTGACCTGCTCCGCCGGAGAAAGCGCCAGCTTTTCGCTCCTCCGCCCCAGCCGCCCGCCTCCGACCCGGACTATATCGGCGCGGAGCTCCGCGCCGCCCTGCTCTCCCTCTCCGCCGAGGAGCGCGCCCTGGTCTTCGGCCGGGTGATGGAGGAGCTGAGCTTTGACGAGCTCGCTGAGCGCCACGGCATCGGCGCCCCCACCCTGCGCAAGCGCTACGAGCGCGCCCGGAAGAAACTGGCCGCCGCGCTGACGCGCTCAGGAAAGGAGTGTACCCAGTATGAAGCTGAATAGCGAAGAGGCCCTGATTCGCGCCGCCCTCTCCGAAATCGAGACCCCGGCCTATGAGATTGAAAGGACCGTGAGAAACGCCATGCGTCAAGATACCGCCGCCCGTCCCCGCCACTTTCCACGGGCCGCCCTGCTGGCCGCCGCACTGGTGGCGGTTCTCGCCGTCGGGGCCGCCGCCGTGAGCATCAGCGGCCTGTGGACGCGCTTCTTCCCCAATCCCGTCCCCTCCAGTGCCATTACCACCGTCAACGAGAGCCAGACCGCCGGGGGCTACACCCTCACCCTGGAGGACGCCGTGGCGGACGACAACGGCATCATCCTCCTCCTGACCCTCAGCCGCGCCGACGGCGGCGCCATCGATCCCGCCATCCGGCTCAGCTCCAAGTCCATGCACGTCAAGCTCTTTGCCGACGGCAGGGAGTTTCCCGGCGGGTTCGACCGCCTGCCCGTCCTCTCCGACGACGGCAAGTCCCTCCTCTTCTGCTTTGAGGCCCGGAGCAACAGGCTCTCCGACTTCGTGGGCCTCTCGGGCAAAACCCTGACCTTCACCGCCGACGGCGTGGCGGCCCCCCTCTACTCCCCCGGCGCCTTTGGGTACCGCCCGGAGGAGCCCGCCGACCTCGCCCCCCTGGCGGAGGTCGAAATTCCCAGCCTCGCCCCCCTGGGCCACGTGGACTTCATGGAGGACGGCGACCTGGAGCCCGTCCGCGCAGCTATCGCGGCCCAGGACATCTCCATCCCCCTCCCCCTGGGCGACGAGTTCCCCCAGTGCGCCGTCCGCGGCGCAGTCATATTAAAGGAGGGTCTGGCCATCGCCATCGCCCAGGACCGGGGCGAGAGCGGCAGCCGGGTCTGCACCGGGATTCTGCCCTCGGCTCTGATCGACACCCGAGACGGCACCCGCTACGATATGGAGCAGGGCGTCGGCTTCCCCCTGGCCGACGGCGGGGAGACCCAGCTCCAGCTCTATACCTTCTACGGCTGCCCACTCACCGCCGAGGATCTCCCCTACCTGCAGCTGGAAGTCGATTATGATATCGACGAGGTCTATTCCGCCGCTCCCTTCTCTCTCACCTTTGTCCCCGACGGCGACGCGGCCATGATTCTTCCCATGGAGCAGACCGTGGAGGTCTCCGGAGTGACGCTCCATGTAGAGGAGCTGCGGCTCTCCGCCCTGCGGGTCAACCTCCGCTTCGGCGACCCCATGGACCCCATTTCTGCCACCCTGCGCGCCACCGAAACCGCCCCGGTCATTACCCTGAGGGACGGCACGACCGTCTCCACCGTCTGGCAGGGCGGCAGCGGCGGGGCCGACGCATGCAACGTGGGCTTCCTGCCCGAGACGGAAAACGGCGAGCGCGTCTTCCTGGACACTGCGCTGATCGCCTCCGTTACACTGGGCGGCACGGAAATCTGGACGGCCCCCTAGTCCCCTGCCCCAGGGCCGCGGCTTCCCAAAACGCCGCCGTTCCCATCTTTCATTCAATAAAAAGAGCGCTGACGGTACAAACTATACCGTCAGCGCTCTTTTTTATGCTTCCATTCACTCCGTCAGCCGCCGCACCTCGTCCGCCACCAGGTCCATGGCCCGGTCCAGGTACTGGGACACCGGCGCGCCCTCCACCGGCAGCTTGATGCGGCAGCGCTCCATGGGGATGAGGATTTTCAGCGCGTCGCTCTCCCCCACCGCCCGGGCCATGTCCGGCGTAATCTCTCCCAGAAGCCCGCCGGAGGCCAGAATGGTCACCACGCCCAGAATGATCCGGGCCTTTCCGGCGTTCACCACCACGGCGTTCTCCCCGGTGGCCCCGTCGTCGGCCCCCGCCTTAAGCATCCTGCCCGTGGCCTCCGAGTTGGTGCCCAGCGCCCGGACGTGGAGATCGGGCTGGGTCTTCTTCAGCTTCTCCACCAGGCTCTTCCCAATACCCCCGCCCAGGCCGTCCACCACGGCGACAATAATCTCGCTCCTTTTCATTCTCCATCGGCTCCGTTCGATTGCGTTTTCTATTGAATGCTTCCACATTTTACAGGATAAGTGGAGAAAATGCAAACTTATTTTCCACAAACCCACTTTCGTCATTTTGATTGACATAACTTGTCCCTGGCAGGAATTTCTTCTGGAAAAAGTTTGACAGCGGCACTACAATGTGTTACAATTTGGTTACAGTTTTGAAATCACTTGTTACAAGGAGGACCACATGGCCGAAGAAAAGATTCCGCTGACCTATAAGGGTCACCCCCTGCGCAGAAAAGACAACCTGATTTATTACGGCAGCATGGCCGATAAATACATCATCATGCTCCAGGTGCTGGACACCAAAAAGGTGGACGACCTGGACGTCGCAACCAAAGTCTCCGTCCAGCTTCAGCTCACCGATCCCGACCTGAAGAGCCGGGACCGGGTGGTCAAGAAGAGCGAGAAGGACAGCCTCTACAACGCTATGGACGTAGCCTCCGTGTGGCTGGAGCGTGCGCTGTCCAATAAATAAACAAAAAATAAGCCCCCCAGACAAATGAACCTGAACGAGATGTGAACTGACGCGGCGCTTCGCCGCTTACTTTGAAACGGAGGCTGTTACCAATGATACATTCCGCCAAGCTCCTGCGCACCGCCATCCTGGGCGCCGCCCTCACCTCCATCATGGTTGTCGGCGCTTCCGCCGCCAGCCTGGGTGTGGGCACCGTCACCGCCGACGCCCTGCGCCTGCGGGATGCGGCCGGCACCGAGGCCACCGTACTGGCCACCGCCCCCAAGGGGGACGCCGTGGTGGTTCTGGAGGACGCAGGCAGCGGCTGGTACAAGGTGGACTACAAGTCCGTAGAGGGTTATATGTCCGGCGAGTTCCTGGAGGTCCAGGAGGCCGCCGACGTAAAGATCGGCTACGGTATGGTCCAGACCGACGGCGCCGCTCTCAATATGCGCAGCGGCCCGGGCACCGGCTTTGACAAGGTTGCCACACTCTCCAACGGCGCGGTGGTGGACATCGTCGGCATTGATACCGGCTGGTACAAGGTTACATATAACGACAAGACCGGCTACGTGAGCAGCGACTACATGATCACCGTGAAGGACTCTGCCGGTTCCCGCGGCGACGCCACGGCGGTTGCCGCCACCTCCGACCTGGGCTCCCAGATCGTAGCCTACGCCAAGCAGTTCCTGGGTACCCCCTATGTCTACGGCGCCAACGGCCCCAATAGCTTTGACTGCTCCGGCTTCACCAAGTATGTCTACTCCCACTTTGGCTATACCCTCAACCGCACCGCTACCGATCAGCTGTCCAACGGCACCTCCGTCACCAAGGACCAGCTGCAGCCCGGCGACCTGGTGTTCTTCAAGTACAATACCTCCAAGCCCGTTTCCCATGTGGGCATCTACATCGGCAGCGGCCAGTTCATCCACGCCTCCACCAATTCCTACGCAGTTCAGATCGACGATCTGACCACCGGCCACTATAACCGCGTGTACGTCTATGGCCGCCACGTCATCTGATTGCCAAATAACATTACCAGTTGAAAAGCTCCGCTGCCTACGGGCAGCGGAGCTTTTTCATCTCATCTTTCGGCACTAAACAGCTTGCCCCTTCGGCGGAGCCGCAGCGGGCCTCTTACTCCTTCGGCTCCTCGGGGCAGTCGTCACGGACCTCGCACTCACTGAAGAAGTCAGGCTCCTCGGGAGGTACGTTCACATCCACGTTGGGCGTCTCCTCGCCCATCTCGTCCTCGGTCTTCAGCTCGGCAATGCGGGTTCTGTTCTCCTCGATGGTGGTACGGGAGGCGGTAATCTTCTCGCAGAGCGCCACATAGGCGGCCTCAGGCGCCATGCCCCGCTCCGCGTAGTAGAGCTTTCCGATTTCAATATACGCCTTCTTAATGGCGTCCTCCTCGGAGGAGTTGGCCAGGTTCAGCTTTGCAATCTCGGCAATCTGCTTGGACTTCGCCATACCGGCCCGGCCCAAATCCATCGCCTTATCTCTCAAATCATCAAAAAATGCCATATCAATGACCTCCTTATGTTTTATCCTATGCGGATATGAGTTCAATTGGAATCTGGCCTTATTCTATACTCTTTTTCCACTCAGCGCAAGGGTCGCCCCCTCTATTTAACGGTTTTTTAATTATCCCCGCCCCGGCATTGAAAATACCTTAAACATCCCCTATGGCGGCGCTATCCTCTGTCGGTTTCCGTCGTGTTGTGGTATAATGAATAAAATCAGTATCCGGGGTGAACGCAATGACGGAGCAGAGAACCTTCCAGGGCGTCAGCATCACTTTTGACGAGCACTGGGCGCGCATCGTAACGGACGCGGCGCTCTTCGCCTATCTGGAGCGCCGCGGGAAGAAGGACGCCTCACTCCTGGCGGTATACCTGAAATCTGAGTATGAGACCATTTACGGCAAGCCGCTGGAGATCTCCGCCGATTCTCTGGCCATAGAAATTTTGATTCACGCCTACATCGACAAGCTGGCAAAGGCCCTGCACGGCGCCCGGCTGCCGGAGGCCCTGCTCGACGCGCTGGGGCCGCTGCTCAGCCGCATTGAAGCCAGCACGGCCGTGATTGACTGCGGCGAAAGGTGCGTGGACAACAACCGCTTTGTCTTTGACGGACTTGAGCCGTTCGCCCCGCTCATTATCGCACTGCTGGATAAGTAATCTGATAAACCGGCCCCCTCCCTCCGGCGTCGCGGCACGCCTGCCAGCATCCTGCATATCATGGGAAAGGAGGTTGTATCTTATGAATTATTATCAAGGCTCCAACGGCTCTATTCCCGCCGAGGTGCTTTATCCAAGCTATGGCTGCAGCTGTGGCTGCGACTGCGGCTGTACGCCCCCCGCCCCTCCCTGCCAGACCGTTCAGGTCTGCCCCATTCCCGGCCCAACCGGCGCGACCGGCCCCCAGGGACCCATGGGCCCCATGGGTCCTATGGGCTCTCAGGGCCCCCAGGGTCCTGCCGGCCCCACCGGCACCCAGGGTCCCACAGGAGCCACGGGTGTCCAGGGTCCCGTGGGATCAACCGGCGCAACGGGTGCAACGGGTGCAACGGGCGCAACCGGCCCCTCCGGCGGCCCGGCCGGCCCGACTGGCCCGACCGGCGCGACTGGCGCGACCGGTGCGACCGGTGCGACCGGCGCGACCGGCGCGACCGGCGCGACCGGCGCGACCGGCGCAACTGGTGCGACCGGTGCGACTGGCGCGACCGGCGCGACCGGCGCGACTGGTGCGACTGGTGCGACCGGTGCGACCGGTGCGACCGGCGCGACCGGCGCTGCCGGTAATGCCGTGGAATGCTTCTGTGTCCAGCAGATGCGCAATATTCTACAGCAGTTGATTACACTATATCCCAACGACAACCTTGTTATTTCCATGGAGAGCGGCAACAATGTCAGCGGACGCCCCGGCGCCCTGCTGCCCGCCCCCAACACCAACCCCAACGCGGGTCTTTTCCAGTTGGTGAACAATCAAGGCGTCCCGCAGGAGGCCGTCTCCCTCTGCCGGATTGCGGCGGTCAGGGTCTCCAGCGCCACTTACAATAATACCATCACCTATCTGCCCGCCCCCGTCCCCGCGCCCGAGGGCTGCGGCGCGGACTGCCAGGCCGCCATCCGTGCCTTCCTCCCGGTGGGCACCACGGGTGTGGACATCAACGCCGGCGGACAGACGGTGGCCCAGGGCACCGTGCTGCAGAGTCAGTTCGGCGTGCTGGTTCTGGTAGGCCCCAACAACAGCGACCCCACCTTTGTCTCCACCTGCAAGGCGGAAATTCTCAACAAGTAATTGCGTTTATCGCTTATTTTGGTAAGGCAGGAGGGGACCGGCGCTTTTGCGCCGGTCCCCTCCTGATTGATGCATATTAAGCTCAGCGCTCGTAGGGGGTAATGGCTACCTTGACGCAGCCGTCCAGGTGCTTCTCAAAAATCTCGTACCCATGCATGATGTCGTTGAGGGGCATGGTATGGGTGATGAGGGGGCGGCAGTTGATCTTCCCGCCCTCGATGAGCTTCATGAGGGTGTCGTTGTGGGAGGCGTCCACGCCGCCGGTCTTAAAGATGAGGTTCTTGCCGTACATCTGGTGCAGCGGCAGGGACTGGGCCTCCTCATACATGGCGATGAGGGAGACGATGCCGTTGGGACGGGCCACCTGCCACGCGGTGTCGAAGGTGCCGTGTCCGCCGGCCACCTCTATGACGGAGTCCGCGCCCCGGCCGTCGGTGAGGCCCTTGACAATGGCGTCCAGGTCCTGGGTCTTGGGGTTCACGGTCACGTCGCACCAGCCGTTCTTCTTGGCGAACTCCAGCCGCTCATCGATGACGTCCACCGCCACGATGAAGGCCGGCCCGAAGAGGCGGGCGCTCATCATAGTGGTGCAGCCCACAGGGCCGGCCCCCAGGACGACGACCACGTCGCCGGGCTTAATCTCCGCCAGCTCCGCGCCGAAGTAGCCGCTGGGCAGGATGCAGGAGATCATGATTACGTCCTCGTAATCCAGGCTGTCGGGGATGAGGGTCAGGCCGTTGTCGGCGTAGGGCACGCGGACGTACTCGGTCTGGCAGCCGTCGATACGGCAGCCCAACTCCCAGCCGCCGGACACACAGTTGTTGACGAAGCCGTGCTTGCAGAAGTAGCACTCGCCGCAGAAGGTCTCCACGTTGGCGGCCACCCGCTGCCCGGGCTGAATCTTTTTGACCGCATCCCCCACAGCGATGACCTCGCCGGCGAACTCATGACCCAGAATCACGTTTTCCTTGGCCCGGGGCACCGCCCCGTTGCGGATGTGGAAGTCGCTGGTGCAGATGCTGGACATCCCGACCCTGACGATGGCGTCGCGGGGGTCCAGAATGGTGGGAATATCGCGCTCTTCAAAACGGAGGTCGCCCTTGCCATGATAAACGACGCCCATCATTTTTTCACTCATAATTCACTTCTCCTTTTCATGACAGTACAGTTGACGCTTCCGTTTTTATTACTTGGCGGGCTCTGGCTCTCTGACCGTGCCCGCCCATTTATCCACCACGGGGCCCAGTTTGGTGATGATGGGGGCCATGACGGGACCCACGCCCACCATGCCCAGGATGGTGCCGAAGAAGACGGTGCCGCCCATCAGGAAGCCGCCCAGCACCATTACGGCGTCGAAGATGATACGCTCCCACTTGAGGGGGATTTTGGTGAGCTTGGCCATGGTCTGGTTGAAAGCGTCGGAGGGTCCGCAGCCCAGCTCGGCAGACTGGTAAAAGCCCAGGCCGACGCCCAGGGCCAGAGTACCCAGCACCAGGACTACAATCTTGATGACCAAGCCGGGGTCCGGTCCCATCATGCCGCCCAGCATATCAATGAAGATCTGGCTGAACGTCCCCAGCGTAAACGTATACAGCACCGTGCCGATGTTAATCATTTTGCGATTCAGAATCAGGATGATGACGAAGAACACAATATTAAAAATATTCATCGCCATGCCGAAGTCGAGGTGGAGTTGGACGCCCATGCCCTGAACGAAGGCGGTGACAGGATCCGCGCCCAGGGCGGCCATAACATAGGCCGCGGCGCCGAAGCCCGTAATAACGACGCCGATCATGATCACAATGCAGCGAATGATGATACTTCTTACCGTGTACTTCCCTTTTCCCCAAAAACTGAATACTCCACTGCTCAAAATATTCCCCTCCTCTTATTCTCTCAAGCCGTATCTCTCCCCCTGCTCTTGCAGGGACGGCTGCCGCAGCGGTGAGATTTACCATCCCCCCTCCCCCTCTCACGCTGCGGCGCACCGTCACTGACGCCTGCGGATTACCTCTGGAATCAATTGCTTATCCCGGTTGCGTCTCCCCGCTCATCTCAGCCATGTACTCCAGAATGTCATTGCCGGGGAGCACCTCAATCCCATAGTTGACCCGCAGCAGGTTCAGGCCGAATTCATGCTCCACCTGTGTGGTGGAGTCCACGCAGTCCTCCGCGATGAGGACCCGGTAGCCCCGGTGGAACGCCTCGATGGCGGTCTGAGCCACACACACGTGGGTCCGCCAGCCCACCAGGATAATCGTATCGGCGCCCAGCTTTTTCAGGGTGTTTTGCAGCTTGGTGCCGATGAATGCGTTGAAGTAGTTCTTCTTTAGTACAAAGTCCCTGGGGTCCGGCCTCAGCTCCTGGATGACCTGGACGCCCCAGGTGCCCTCAATGGCGTGGTCCTCCCAAATCTCCAGCTCCGGGTCGTTGCGGTGGTGGGAGTCGCAGACATAGATGATGGGAATTTTCATCTCCCTGGCCCGGGCGAAAAAGGCCTCCAGCGGCTTGATGACGTTGTAAATCCGCCGACAGGGCAGGGCTCCCCCGTCCAGGAAGTCGTTTTGCAGATCCGTCCCCACGATGGCCACCCTGCTGCGCTCCAGACTGCTGCGGTTTTCCTCCTCCAGGACCTCGCCGCAGTCGTTCTCCTCCAGCGCCTTGTTGAGGGTGATGCGGATATGCTCCAGCTCCTGGATCTGGCTCTCAATGTCGAAGAGCTGCCGCTTCAGGTAGCTGCGCAGGTCCACGTCCGGGTCGTTGAGCAGTACGGCGATATCCTCCAGAGAGAACCGCTGTTCCCGGTAAAAATGAATTTTGTGCAGCCGGGCGATATCCTCCTCCGAGTAGAGGCGGTACCCCGCCGGTGACCGGGCCGCGGGCTTCAGCAGTCCGATTTTCTCATAAAACCGGATTCCCTTGACGGTCAGCCCGGTCATATCCGCCGCCGCCTTGACGGTCAGCATCCGCGTATTCTCTCCCATGCAAGGTCTCCTTGAGGATGTAGTCGTTCAGCCTTCCCTGCGTGGGAAGACGCAGGGCCGTGCGCTCACACCTGACCGCAGGACGTCCCTTCGCGCTTTGCGGGGTGCGGCTTCCCGGGCGCATTGCCGGCAGAGCGCAGAATTTTACAGCTTGGCAATGATCTGATCGCTCTCGGTGACGGTGCCGAAGTGGGTCTCGATGTCCCAGAGGGTGGACTCCTGCTCCCGGGGCCCGGTGGCGCGCACGCAGTCCCTGGGCACGATGACCTGATAGCCCAGGAAGAACGCGTCGTGGCAGGTGGAGCGCACGCAGATATTGGTCACCACGCCGGTCACCACCACGCTCCTGCGCCCCAGCTCCCGCAGCACCAGGTCCAGGTCGGTCTGGTAGAACCCGCTGAACCGCCGCTTGGGAATCTGGTA